>NZ_NSDZ01000013.1:0-291205 GCF_002300155.1 Rhodococcus sp. ACS1 | reverse complement strand
TTGCCCTGACCTACCGGGCCGGATTCCTGCTCGCCGGCATCGTCGAATGGCTTAAATTATTGGGAGACATGCCCTAGGGCGGCGCAGGTTCGCCGCCGACTCAGGGCAGGATGATGGGACCGTGAACGACCGAACCGCAGCCGAAGTCGAGCGTGAGCTCGACATGCTTGCCTACGTCCGCGACCGCCTCCGGGCATCGGAGGGCACAAACTTCCGGATCCCGACCACCGCCGTCGACCTGGTTCTCGATGAGCTCAACAGTCTCGAGCAATCGCCGTGGGATCAGAGCTGATTCCGTCCGTGCACAATCGCGCTCGACGACGGGCGACTGATCTTCGCCGATCCCGAAGACCTGACCATCGACCCGAGCTCCCACCGCCCGACCATGATCCGGATCCGGCTGTGCGGACACCCAGCAGACATCGGGTGTGATCGGCGGCAGACAGCGCCGCCTGCGGATGCGTCCGAGGGGTTTCGGGAGGCGGGGGTTCTCGGTGTTTCGGGAGTCTCGATAAGTCCCGGTGCCCTCAGGAAATCGATGTGTCCTAGGCGCATTCCCGGCAGACCACCTGGGCAGCGTCGGCGAGGCGGCTGCGGTGGTGGACGAGGAAGCAGCTGGTGCAAGTGAATTCGTCCAACTTTGGGGGATGACGTAGACGGTGAATTTCTCACCGGATAGGTCGGCGCCGGGCAGTTCGAAGGATTCGGCGGTATCGGTGTCTTCGACGTCGACGACGAGTGACTGGGTGCCTTTCCCGGCTGGAGGTCAGCTGTTCGAGGGAAGTGTCCGTCTCGTCGGATTCGGTGACTGTCGGTGCATCGTAGTCGTGGCCATGGCTGTTTCGTCCTCATGCTCTGGGTGTTCGGATCCGCCAGGCCGCACCTAAAGTTGCTCGCCCCGCCTGGTGCGAGGTCAGTTCTACGGGTGTCCAAACGGGTCTACCCCGCCGGTCCCCGGGGATCGCGAGCGCTGGGGCGGATCCGTCAAGGCGCGACGAACGCACGACGCTCCGGTTTTGCGGCGCTGACTCTCACACTGACACAGACCCGCTGACGATCACAGGTCCCACAACCCCAGCAACGCGGACCTAAGGCCAGGGGAGCGGACGAAGTGGTCAGTCCGCAGCCGTGAGCCAGGGTGCCCGAGATCGGTCAGCGCCTTCTCGGCGTCTTCGAGGGGGAGCGGGGACAGGCCGGTGCGCAGGCGCAGGAAGTACAGAACCGCTCCACCGGACCGCGGGATCTTCATGGGGTCGGACACCACGACGGCCGGGGCGTAAATCCACTCGTCATCGGCGAAGACGATCACGTCGCCCCGCTTCACACCGCTGGGCCTGTCGAGGCGAAGCGATTCGAGCTGATACTTCGCCGCCGGGCCGCCGCGGCTGTGGTGCCGGCCCCGCTGCTCGTCGAGGACCTGTTGTTCGGTGCGGGTGGGTTCGTAGTCGACGGCGTGTTTGACGAACATCCGGGTCACCGGCGTCGGCAGGAAATTTGTCTCGGTGCGAACGCGGCCGGTGACCCCGGGCAGGGGGACCGCGCGGCCGGTCTCCCACTCGAGGATCGCGTCGTCGAGGAACACCTGATCGACCTCGGTGATCTCGTCGAGGCTGTCGATGAACTTCCGGACGGAGGCGATGATCTCGGGGTCGTCGGTGATGACCACGGCGTCGTCGGCGAGGGTGGAGTTTTCGGATGCGTTCGCCGACCCGATCACCGCCCGGGTGTTGGTCGCGATCACCTTGGCGTGCAGGGTCGGCGACGACAGCACCCGCACCCCCTTGTTCACGTAGTACGCGAGGGCGGCGGGGGAGGTGGCGTGCGCCCGGATAGCGGCCGTGGAGGCGTTGACGACCAGGACGTCCCCGGCGCGCAGCGGGAGCAGCTCGGGTGCGTCCTGGCCGAGGTAGCCGATCGCGGCGTACCGGGCGCCGCGAGTGCGGATGGCGCGGGTGATGTGCGGCCACGGGCTCGGCCCGTGGAAGGTGGTCCCCATACCGACAGACGGTAACCGCCGACCGGCCCGAATGCCGATGGTCCTGGTGGATGCCTGCTCAGTATCGGAGGCCGACGCTGTCCACGCCCGCTGTCCGCGCCCGCTGTCCGCGCCCGCTGTCCACGCCCGCTGTCCACGCCCGCTGTCCGCGCCCGCTGTGCACGCCCGCTGTGCACGCCCGCGGCGGGCTGGAGCGGGATCGGAAACGCTGCCCAACCCTAAAGAAGCTAATAACACCAAAAGCGGCTAAAGGTGGCGCTCCTACGCTGTAAGCACCACGACACCGGGAGAAGGCTCATGAGTTACGAAGCGATCTACGACGGAATCCGATATCCGCTCGCCGATGCGGCCGCCGCCCACGGCCTCGAGGAAGCTGTCCGGCGCATCTTCGAAGACAACGGCAACGGCGGATTCGTCGGTTTCGTCAGCCAGAACTCCACGGTTCGCCTCCTGATTACGCCGGCGACTCCGATCGCGATTCGGGGCAGCGACGAGCCGAACCCGAGCGTCATCTACCGCTGGTAGCCCGCCCCGCAGCCGACACCCCTGCGGGCCGTGACGGTGTGTCCGTCCTCGTGGATGAGTGGGTGTGCGCGAGACTTTCGGCAACTATCCACCGGTCAGCAGAAGGAGGGTATGGTGGCCAGCCTCATTCTCAACGGCATCACATACGACATCAGCCACACCAGATTCGAGGCCACCGCGAGCTGCTCACACGGTTCGCCGAGGGACACACCAGGGGAGTGACCATGTCCCTCACCCATGGCGGCGCTCGACACCACCTGATCAGCACACCCGGGGTGCCGATCACGCTGGTGGAATGACGGGTCGGCACGATCCGGGAGGATCGCCGCCTTCGGCTTCGCGTGGAAGCTGCGGTGGTCATGGAACCGCGCGTGACGGCTGCCCATCGGAACCGACGATGCAAGCTTGTCGGGAGTGGAGCTCCTCGCAGCTCGCTACCTTCGAGCGCGTCAGAACGGCCGCAGCAACCGAGTGCATTCGACCGAGGGGGCACCGAATCCGGGGTTGCCGGGGCCATGACGGTCTCCTCAGGTCGACGTGCCCGAGCAGTTCAATAATGCGCGGGTGCGGGGAGAGGTGGTCCCTTCGTGGGTGCGCGACTCGGCTGTTGCGATGACCGCGACCGCGGCGATCGGCGACCACGCCGTGTCGGCAGATGCCAACCGGCAGCCGCCCATGATGACTGCAACGGCGGCGATGCCTGCGGCCGTCGTGACAGCGACCGGAACCGCGACCGTCGCTGCACCGGTGATAACGGCGTCCTCGACGCTCCCCTGCACCGGTCGTCCCGGCGGCTCGAAGGTCACCGCCCCGGTGATGACCGCGTCCGCTGCGGCAGCCGCTCCGGGTCGGTCCGCGTCCTCGACAGTCCCCGCAGCCAAGGCAACGGCCACGGCTGCGATGAGCACGCCGACCGTGGCTGCTGTGCAAATGAAATCGATGAAGGCTCTGGTCTCATCCATGTACACCCCGAGCAACACCGCGACTGCGACGCAGACGACGCCGATGGTCGCGGCTACGACGACCTACCCGGATTCCGTCGTGACGTCGAATGCGATGGTCATCAACGGAGGCGGACCGGGACGTTCACCGTCAACGCTCGCCTGTACCAGACGAACTCGGCCACCGCGACGGCCCACCTCCGGAAGAACGGGGTGCAGAGCCGGCGGTGTGTGACGACGTCGCTCAGGGGGTGGTCTGTCTCGGCAGGACGTAGCCGAGTTTCAACAGGGCCCTGCGGAATTTCAGTTCGTGTTCGAGTGGGACCGCGAGATGGCGGTCGCCGATCGGGCGGCACAGGTTGCGGAGTGCGCGGTCGCGGGTGATGAGCGCGGCCAGTGCGTCATCGGTGCATTCGATCACCCGGGCGTGGCCGAGGTCTGTCAGCTGGGTGGCGCGGCGGGTGACATCGGTGAGGAGGGTCGTCAGCGAGCCGGGCAGCTCATGAGTGGTCCGCTGGGCGAGGAAGGTGGCGAGGTCCTCGAGGTTGCGGCCGGTATCGATCGCGGACAGCAGACTCGCGGCGGAGATGGTCCAGACCCGGTCCGCGGTGTGCGCGGCATAGGCGGACAGGAGAAGCTGATCACCGGGGGACAGGATTCCGGTGGCGACGACGTCGAGGTTGGGCAGGACCTTGAGCGCCGCGGTGGTCTCGTCGTCGGTGGGCCGGTGGTAGGTGTCGGTCAGGCCCAGGGCGTAGCAGCCCAGGGCGGTGAGTCGGATCGACTGCAGTCCGTCGTACCTGCTCAGCGCGTCCAGATCGTCGCCGCCCCAGTTGTCGTGGAAGTCCGATCGGGCGCCGGTGGGGTGGAGGTAGTCGAGGTCGAGCAGTCCCAGCGTGCCGGCGTACTCGAACAGCACCGCGGCCGTGTAGCGGCCCTCGAGGATCTCCCACCGGTGGTGGCCGTCGTAGCCCAAACTGCCGTAGTGGGAGTCGACGAGATAGAGCTTCCACAGCGCCATCTCGCTGCGGGCGACGGTGGGGCTCATCCCTTTCCGTCGCATGGTCGTGAATAGGGAATCCACGCTGATCCACTCGCCGGGTGGGCAGCTGGCCAATGCCTGCGCGACCGTCTGTCGGCGAGTCTTGGCCGAGGTGAGGACATTGCGTGCGCGCTGGCCCTTGATTGTCTCGAGTCGGCTGAACTCGTCGATCACCGCGTGGGTGAGCCAGCGCTGCCACAGTTGCCGGATGACCTCTGCCGGCGGCCGACGCAGGGCGGTGCGGCCCTTGGGGGTCAGGTGGAGGCGCCCGCCCTCGATCTTGGCGAGCCCACCGGCCTGGATGATCAGCGGCCACGCGAACGACGCGATCGGGTCGTGCAGGTAGAAGTCGCCGTGCGCGAGCTGAGAGCCCACGGCAGCGACCGTCGCCGCGGAGGGGCGGCGGGTCTTCTCGCTGCACCGCAGTTCACCCGCCGCGCACAGCTGCAGCACCGTGTGCAGGTTCAGCGAGGCTTCTTGCTCGGTCGCTCGTATCCGGTGCTCGCCGATCGCGCTCAGGGGTCCGGTGTTGCCGGTGTTCACACTCATGTCCTCGCCTACCTCAGCCAGTGGCGGTATGCCTCGATCCACTGCGCACCGGCGGGCGGAGGCGTCGGCAACGGCAGATCGAGGCTGGGGATGCGCTGTCGCGACCGGCCACGCGCGCAGATCACCACGATGTGTTCGTCGGCCAGGTCGATGCCCGACACGGTGACCTGGGCACCCAACACAGATGTCTGGAACGGCAGTTCGAGATGGTCGTCGAGCATGGTGTAGAAACCCGTGACGCATTCGCTGTCGTTGTAGCAGTCGACGGTGGCCTCGGCGACCAGGGCCGCGAGCGCCGCACGATTCGGTGACCTCACCGCGCCGAGGATAGCCGGACGCCGACCAGGCGTCCGGCCCGGTCCGCAGCAACGGTGCCACCCCGCCAGCTGAGAGCGGCGCGGTGGTTCACGCCAGCCCCAGGCCTCGACCCGTTCTCCACAACACAGCGCTCGTCCAGGTGGAGGAGCATCTCGATGCGCCACCAGTGTTGGGGAAGCTGATGATGACGCTGCTCATGCGCGTCACCTGGTTGCACCTGCTGGTGGGGGCGCCGGCAAGTGTGGGCTCAGCTATTCGATGGGCCTGGTGCGCCGCCGTGGAGAGGGCAGTTCCCGAGATGTGGTGGGTAGCCCCTCGTTGCGTGGGGCGGGGGACGCGCCTTGGAGTGGGAACATTGTGGGGCATTGGGTCGTGAGGGCCCCGACGACGTGATGCCTCTGATGACGTGATGCCTCTGGTGGGGATGAAGGCGTTACTCGGCGGAGGTGTCGCGTCCTGGTCCCTTCTGAGGGCGGTGTTTCGTCCTGAGGGCGGTGTTTCGTCGCGGCCGCTGGCGACGGGAGTCGCCACCGATGCGCAACGGCCGGGGAGTCAGCAGCTCGCGAGCTGGTAGCTCGGCAACGGATTCGAGCAGGCGAATCGCCACCAGAGGGTGCCTTATCGAAACAGGGTTTCATTACCGGGGTAACCCCGCCGCTGTCCCGGCTCGGCTTCGGGCTCCCGAAGCTGTCCAGGCGACATGTAGCTCGGTGAGATCAGAATGCTGCGATGCAATCTCGTGCTGCCTCGCGCGACCCCGCAGGCGCCAACTCCGGCGACTAATGTGCACAAGAGTGCACAAGCACGCTAAGATGTGCATATGAGGTCGTTGGAGAGGGTGGATTCGCTCGACGCGCTGCTGGCCAAGCATCACGTCGACCTCACCGCCCGCGAGATGCTTCGCGAACTCGACGCTGCACTCACCGCGGTACCCGCCGCGTCGGACACATTGTCGGCTGGAGAGATCGAGTTCCTCCGCACCCACGCCGGCGAGGGCGTCGGCGAAGTCCTCGACCAGTGGTCGTCGGTGGCCGAGATCCGCGCTCGCGCGGTGGAGATCGCGCGGCAAACCGTGACGGTGCTCGCGGATTCGTTGGACGTCAAGGAAGCGGCGGCGCTGCTCGGCATCGACAGGTCGGTGGTGTCCCGGCGGCTCACCGCGCGCACGCTGTGGGCGTTCGATCTGCACGGGCACCGCCGCATCCCGCGATGGCAGTTCGTCAGCGACGATGTCTTGCCGGGACTCAGTACTGTCGTGGCGGCCATCCCCTCGACCGCCAGCCCCGTGTCGGTCGCCGCGCTCATGCACACCTCACAACCCGACCTCGGCGACCGGACCCCGCTCGAGCATCTGGCCGCGGCGGCGGACCCGGCACCTGTGGCCGCGCTCCTGGAATCCCTCGACACCTGGTGAGCGGTCGGCACCCGAAGATTCCGCGGGCACCGCGGACCCCGCTCACCGTTGCCCCGGAGGACGTCCTGGCATACGACGGTGTGCTGTGGCGGATCCACCGCACCACCGGTCCCCACGTGGTGTCCTGGCGGACTCTGCGCACCACCGGTCCCCACGTGGTGTCCTGGCGGACTCTGCGCACCTACGGGCCGATCGCGTCCATGCGCTACGACCCGCACCCCGGCCCCGCCACGGCAGCGACCACGACCGGGGTCCTCTACGCCGCCTGCGATGTCGCCACCGCGCTGGCCGAGGTGTACCAGGCGACACGAACGATCGACACCACGATCGGGGCGCCTGCCCTGACCGGGTGGCGCCCGACCCGTCCCCTGAATCTGCTGAACCTCACCGAAACGTGGCTGATACGTCACCGCGCCTCGTACGCACTGCTGCACGGACCGCGCACTGTGTGCCGCACCTGGGCACGCACCATCCACCTGACATGGCCGCATCTCGACGGTCTGTACGTACCGTCGACCATGACCGGCCGTCCGAACGTCGTCCTGTGGAACCCCGCCGCCGACTCGTTCCCCACCGACCCCGAGTTCACTCGACCACTCGATCACCCGCGCGTGCGGCCGATCATCCGCACCGCCGCACGCACCATCGGATACGCATCGACGGTCTAACTCTGTCCCGGCCCGCACCGATCGGATTCGACTGGATCGTCGTCGCCGTGTTTGGTGCGGATCTCCGCCATCCCGAGTGCATACCGCACACCGCTGACCGTCGAGCAGGCTCTCGACGCCGCCTGAAGCCGGTTGGGTCAACCGTCCGCGGTCGTGCAGGCACCCGGTCGACACCTCGCCGCGCTACGAACCCGGTGGACACACGGGCACGGGCGGAAAACCCGCTCAACGACGCCCACCGTGCCGCCCTCGCCCTCGCCCCGGGAGCGGGACACGGTCGTCGCCCTTGGGCGACGACTCGCCGGGTTCGGTGCGTGGGCGGCAGCCGGAACTCTAGAGTCCCAATGCTTCCCGCAGTCGGTGCGCGCTCATCGCCCCCGGGCGCTCCTTCTGCGGGAAGGAGTCGAGCAGCCGGATCAGGTCGTCGCGGCGGGTGGGATCGGCGGCGCACTGGCGCGGTGTGTGATCACCGAGGGCGGGGATCGAGTCGTCGAGCCACTGTTGCTCGTATCTGCGGATGTGCTCGTCGAGTGCCGCCGCGATCGCGGGATCCTCGGGGTCGAGGTCGACGGGGTGTGTCGGCCGAACGTTTTCCTGCGCCTGAGCCATCAGCTCCGCTGCCGGCGTCCGGGTCTGCTCGCGCAGTCTCGCCCCGGGATCGGCGGCCCCCACGGCGTCGACCAGCGACTCGAACCGCGGCTCGTTCATCGCCTCGACCTCGAGCACCCAGGGTTCGGTGTCCCGGGCCAGGTTCAGCACGCCGAGCACACTGCCCTGCTCGGTCCAGGTCCACCGGTCTCCGGCGGCGGCGCCGAAGCGGCGACTGAGCCTGCGCCGGATCCCGGCGGTGTCGCCCACGTCGAACACGGCCCGGCACGCCACCATCGGATGCCCGTCGGTGGTGACCAGCTGCGGCGGCGCGAACCGGGCGCTGAGGAACTCGACCAGCTCCTCGGGGTCGGTGGATACCGAATCGAGCAACTCGATCAGCCGACCACGCTGCCCGGGCTCGATCGGTTCGATGCCGCCGAAGATCTGCATCGTGGAACCGGCGGGAACCACTCGGGCGCAGAAGAAGTCGCCGACCCGCAACTGCCTGCTGGCGGTCCGCTCGGTGACCTCCAGGCGGTCGCCGGTGCGCACGTCGCGAAGCGTCAGCCCCTCGCCCGGACGCACCGCCTCCACCTCGTGCACCGACCGCTCGGCGAGCAACCACTGCTGCGCGAGGAGCAGTTCGTCCGCCGGCAGCAGAACGCCGCGCTCGGCGACGAACCGCGCGAACGCTCCGCACTCGAACATCACCACATCCGCGACCAGCGGGTCGTCGAGCGCGTGATACAGCGCGAACGGATCGTCGTCGTGCGCGGACCGAATCTGGGCAAGCGAGATCAGCAGCGGCCGCCACTCGATGCCCTGCGCGAACGAGCCCGCCTTCTGGTACAGCCACCCAGCCCGCAGTTCCAGTGGGTGTTCGGCCTTGCCGAGGTGGCACGCCTTGTATTTGCGCCCGGATCCGCACCAGCACCGATCGTTGCGTCCCAGGTCCGGCCGGTCGACGGGTAGAAACATCTGGAGCAGGTCGTACATGGGTTCGCGATACGCACCCTCGACCCGGTCGAGCAGCCCGATCGCTCGCACCGCGTCACCACGATCGGACGCGAAGCGGGCCAAAGCCTCGAGCGCCTCGTCCCAGTTCGGGTCCACGGCCAGGGCCCGCTCGTAGTGCCGCTCGGCGTCCGCGGTCCGTCCGTCGAGTTCGGCCGCCTTGCCCGCCAGCCAATGCGCGGTCGGGGCGATCTTGCGGGGACCGCGGTCGCGGAGCACCGCGGCGGCCAGGCGCAGGGTTTCGGTGCCGGCGCGGCAGGTGGCGTACGCCTCGCCGAACGCGGCGCGGGCCGCGTTCGGGCGGGCGAGCCCGGCGAACCGGTCCCTCGCGCTCGTCACGACCGCGTCGACAGCGCGCTCGCGCTCGTCGTCGGGGGTGCGCTCGAGCACGCCGATCAGGGCGATGAACGCCATGACCGCTTCCGTCTCGTCGTCGGTGAGGTGGTGAGCCGCCGTGACCGTCGCGGCGTGCGCTTTCCCGCGATGGGCGGTGAAGTCGAATCCCCGGACCGCGATGTCGTCGCCGTTGCACACGTATCCGGCGTCGGTGATCAGGTCGCCGATCGGTGTGGTCGGCGCCGCGAACAGGGCCCGGTCGTCGGCCATCAGCTGCCAGATGATGGTGTCCAGGGGCTCGGGGCGGTCCATCGGCACCAGGTCGGCCAGCGCGACCGCAAGATCGGGTGCGGGTGCGGGTGGGGCCGCCGCGGCGGTGAGCCGCAGCTCGCCGTCGACGAAGGCGAGCGCGACCAGGTCACCGGCCCGGAATTCGACGAGTGCGTCCGGTTCGAGCAGCAGCGCCGCGTCCGTCGGCCAGTCGGGATCGTCGACGCCGCGCTCGTCGAACACGTCGTCGTCGAGGTCACGGAAGAGGGTGCTCAGCCCGCCTGCGGCCGGGTCGTGGTCGTCGAACGGCAGCAGGGGCGTCAGGTCCGGGTGGGCGTCGAGGATGCCGGACGCGATTTCCACGTCGGTGAGCCGGTGGGTGAGCACGCGTCCGGCGAGGAGGGCGTCGAGGGCCACGCTGCGACCGTCCGCCAGGTAGCCGAGCCGCGGATGGCCGATGTACTCGGCGAGTTCCTCCATGTCGGCGAGATAGCCGTGCCCCTCGGCGACCAGCCGCCGCGCCCATTCGTCGGTATGCATGGGCCCGTGCTCGCGGAGCAGGACCATGGCGGCTTCGGCAGTGGGATCTGTCGGATCGGTCACCGGGCCAGGGTATGCGATGTGTCCGCGCGTCTCGTCGAAAGGACCGTACTCGTCGCTAGGCGAGGGATTCGGCTGCGCTGCGGCGCAACAGTTCAACCAAATGGCGTCGCTGCGCCGCGCACGATTCCGTCAACCGATTGCCTGTCGGCAGCGACGAGCCCAACCCGACCGTCGTCTACCACTGGTAACCCCCGAACCGGCAACCCCCGTCGGGTCGCGACGGTGTGTCCGTCCTCGCAGAGGAGCGGTGTCCGCGAGACTTTCGGCAACGATCCACCGTCAGCAAAGGAGCTAGCGTGCCCAGCCTCATTTTCAATGGCGTCACCTACGGCATCAGCCAGACCAGGTTCGAGGCCACCCGGGAGCTGCTCGCACGGTTCGCCGAGGGACACACTCTGGGTGTGGCGATGTCGCTCACCCATGACGGCGCCCGGCACCACCTGTTCATCACCCCCGGGGTGCCGATCACGCTGGTGGAATGACGACTCCGCGGTTGTCGAGTCGTGACGGTTTCCTGCGCTGACGTGCCCGGGCCGTGTCTCCGGCGAGGTCGCCACCAGCGGCGTCAATCCCCGGCGGGAGGTAGCACCCCGGTCAGATCTTGGGCGCAAATCTGCGCGCAAACATGCCAGCGAAAATACCTGCAACAAGGCACGTAGTGGGTAGGGTGATGTCCGCGCACGTACACGGGCGGCACACCGAACACGAGTGGGTGGGGATGGCGAAGACAGGAAATTCCGGAGGCGGCGCCCGCCGCCGCCCGACCGGAGCCGGACGAGCCGCCGCGGGCTCGGCGAAGCGCGCTTCCGGTGCGGGAGACTTCGGTGGTCCGGGAACGCCGAGTCCGGAATTGACGGCGAAGCTGGAACCGCGGAAGGGACCGGCGAAGGTTCCGCTCAATACCCGCGTCCTGGCCTCGACGGAGGCCCGCTTGAACTGGCTGGTGAACAATCGCCAATCCACGGTGACCAACGTCGTGGACGTGGCCCTGCAGGAGTTCTTCGACCGCTACAGCGTCCCGCCGGCAGATCACGACGGCCGGATCACCGAGCAGGAGTCATGAGCAGTCCGTGGGAACAGATACCCCTGTTCGCACTGCCCGAGGCGACCGTGACGGCGTCCTCGGCTTCCACCGATGACGTTATCCCCGATGAGGTTGCTGTCTGCGTCGATGCTGGTGTCTGCGTCGCCGAAGATCGGGCGGATTCTGAGCCAGCTGCTGCCGCATACCCTGCATCGCCCGAGCGGTCGGATGTCGCCGAAGCCGACGACGCTCCGACCCCGCCGACTCCCGAGACGGACAGCGCTGCGGTGGACGGCGACGAAGTGGACGACGACGCGGCTGGCAGCGAAGAGGCTGGCAACGACGCGGCCGATCCGCCGGTGTGGGAGGCGCTGCCAGTGGGTGAGGAAGCCGATGGTCATGCGTTGATCGTGACCGCCGCCGGGACCTACACACCGTCCGGGCGGGAGTTGACCGGTCCCGTCGACTCCGTCGAGAAGCTGGACAAACTGATCCGCTGGGCCTCGCTGACACCATTGGGCGCCCCCGCCCAGATCTGGGTCGTCGGACAGGCCGCGTGCGAGCTGCTCGGGTGGATCATCGACCCAGGCAGCGAAGACGACGTCGACGACATGGAAGCCCTCCGAAACCGCGCCGCCCAGGAACTGACCGCCGTCCTGCACGCCACCCTCACCCCCATGCTGAACGCGGGCTGGGAGTTGCGCGGCGACCCCGGGCACGTGGTGCACCTGTCCCGCTCGATCGGGAACTTCACCTCGATGGTCGATGTGGTGATCGAACCGTACGTGTGGACCTACTGGAACAAGGACTTCGGTTGGCACAACCGCGTCGGTGACATGGGCATCCTCGGCTCACCGACGGCCGGAACGTATCTCCCGGACGACGACCTCCCGGCAGCACGGGAACTCGGTCGCCGGTTGGCCTGGTGCGCCAAGCACCTCGGGGTGCTCCCGGGACCAACGCCCGCGCGGACCGGCGCCGCCCTCGTCGACAAAATCAAGCGGGAACGCACCCGCAGCGGCAAAGGCATCGTCGTCACCACCCCCGGTTCGGTCCCACCGCTGGACGGCGCGCCGCGGGGAGATCTCGAACCCGCTGTCGGCTGGACCCGAGTACCCGACACGGAGGATCTCGACGGCACGAGCCGGTTGGTGTCCATCGACCAACGGGCCGCCTACCTGGCCTCGGCCGGCATGCTCGAATTCGGCTACGGGCAACCTCAGCACTTGACCGGCGGGGCGGCGGCCGCTGCGGCGGTGAGGGACAAGGGTGCCCCGTTCGGCCTGTGGCGGATCACCCTGCCGCCCGGGCAAACACTGTCGCTGCCCGAGAAACTCCCGTTGCCGCACCCGCACATGCTCGCGGACCAACCGGTGCAGACGTGGGTCACCTCGGTCAGCCTCGACGCCCTGCGGGAACCGGTCGCTGATGGGGGGATCGGCGCCGATCTCGACGACTTGGACATCACCGAGGCCTGGGTCTACCCACAACAGGGCCGGACGCTGGACAAGTGGGCCAAAATCCTGCGCGAGGCCCGCAAGACGGCGGTGGACACCGACGACGACGCGACGAAACGGTTCGTCGGCTCCTGCTACAAGGGCTACATCGGGCGGATGGTCAACCCGGACATGTGGACTGCGAAGCAGATGCAACACCACCACCAGCCTTTGTGGCGGGCGGCGATCATCGCGCACTGCCGGTGGCGCGGCCGCCGCGTCGCGATGCGGATCGCCCGCGAACACCATCGTTGGCCGGTCCGCACCGTCACCGACTCCTGGGTGTACCTCCTCTCAGGCGGTGAGGACATCGCCGACCCGAGCGAGGCGCTGGGGAAGATGTCGGTGGAGAAGGACACACTCCTCATCGACACGCTCCTGTCGGACCTCGCGTCGGCCCAGGACGTGCACGAGGTGAATCTGGCGATCAAGGCGGCCTTCGCCGACGAAGACGAGGACGAAGGGGAGGGAGAGGTCTGATGGCCCTGCATCTTCCGAAGCCGCGCACCAAGAAGCCCGCGCAGGAGGCGGTCGGTCTCGACGGCCTCAAGGTTTCCGTCGCCAACGCCGCGACCAGCGGTGTCGAAAAATCCAAGCAGGTCAAGAGCGGGGGACTGGCGGGGCTGACCAGCAAGGTCTCGGTCAAGCAGCTGCGCAAGGAGCTCGGCAACGAGGGCCTGCGGCAGGCGGCCATCGATGCCGGCCGCACACCCCCATCTGCTCGCACGTTGCGCCGGTGGGCGCAGCAAGGCCGCATCCCCCACCCGGACGTCCTCAAGCGAGCCCAACGCCGCGCCGCGATCGAACGCCTCGGCGGCGTCGACGCCGTCGCCGCCAAGATCGGCCGCTCCCGCTCCGCCGTCTCCCGATACCGCTCCGGGGAAACCAACGAGCTGCGAGCGGACGCCAGCAAGAAACTCAAAAACGTCAAGGCACAGGACATCATGAAACGCGCCGGCGTGCTGCGCCCGGACGGAACACCGAAGAAGGCCGTCATCCGCGTCAAGGGCGGAGTCATGGTCCGCAACGGTGCCGACGAGGGATACGACTACCGGGTCCGGACCCTGGACTTCGCGAACTCGGACACACCGTTCACCAGTGAGGAGTCCCGCGAACTCGCCGCCGCACTGGCCAACGACGATCACGCCCGCGTCGTGGCACTGCTGGAGCGGCACGCCACCCTCGACTACCCAGAGAACAAGGGCTTCGACAAGTACAGCGACCAGTTCGGATTCCACTTCGACCACATCGACTCCGTCCACATCGACTGGATCTAAAACGCTGGGGGACCACCCCCACCGGCCCGCCGCGGCACGGGTCGGGTGGCCCTTGTTCCATCGCAGGTGAAAACACCCGACTCCGGCCCATTCTCGCCGGTCAGCGCCCGAAAGAGGAGCGGGGGCACCCCGACACCCCGTTGAGGGGAAACGCCGAAATGGGTGAATGTAGGCAGCAGTGTCCCTTCCGGTAATCGAGGTGCCAATGCCCGCCAGACGTTCGAGGACCCGTCGCACGGTCGCACTGATCGCCACTGCGACCGTCGTCGTCGGCGTCGCTCTTACCGCACCCGCGATCGCCAACGCCGCCCCGACCAACTGCGCGGCGACATTCAACCTGCTCATCCCCGGCACCTGGGAGACCGACGAGAACGCCGACCCGAACAGGCCGGTGGGCATGCTCGCCCCGGTCGCGGCGGCAATCGAGGCACAGAATGGTGCTCGCGCGCAGATGTACACGCTGCCGTACATGGCGTCCGCGTTCGACAACGGCCACACCTACGCCGACAGCAAGACCGACGCGGTCGACAAGGCCACCGCCGTGTTGACGTCCTACGCCGACAAGTGTCGGGGCGCGAAGATCACGATCACCGGATACTCCCAGGGTGCAGACGCTGCAGGCGATCTCGCGTCGGCGATCGGAAACGATCAAGGACCGGTCGATGCGGACCAGGTCCTCGGGGTGGCACTGATCGCCGATCCCGGTGCCGGCACGAAGGGCGCCGCAACGGTCGGACCGAAGACCTCCGGAGAGGGGATCGCCGGTCCCCGGTCACAGGGCATGGGCACACTGGCGGGGCGGGTCGCCTCGATCTGCGATCCGAACGACCTGTACTGCTCGATCCGCAAGGGCGCCAACCCCTTCCTCGGATCGCTCGGGTCGATCCTGTCGAAAACCCCCAGTAACCCCAGCTCCGGTGCCAGCTCCGGTGCCGGTGCCGGGGGAGGGAACGCGGCGGTCGCTACCGCGCTGACCTCCGATTTCAGTGGCGCAGACCTGCCCGGTCTCGGATCGACTGTCGACGCGCTCGGACAGCAACTGTCCGGCACCGACACCGGCGGTTCCGTTGATGTGAACCAGATTGCCGACACCGCGACCTCACTGTCCAAGACCCTCACCCCACTGGCCGACTTGTTGCAGTCCGGGGCCGCGAACACCGCTGCCACCGCGGGCCTGGCCGCAGCCCCGGTGGGCGCACCGGAAAACGCGGCCGCACAGGTCCTCACTACAGCCAGCCGAGCGGACCTGTCCGGTGCACTCGACTCGGTGGCCACGATCGCGAACACCGCAACCAAACTCACCAATAATGGCGCCACCACCCTGCCCGCCACCGCACCCGAAATCTCTCAACTCGCGGGCACCGCCGCGACGCTTGGTAGCCAGATCGCACCCGTCGCCGCCACCCCGGCAGATGCCCTCGAGGCCGCGTCGAGCGTGCTGTCGGTCCTCAAACCGACAGTCGTCGTCGACCAGGCACTGAACGTCGTCACCGGCGTCACCGCCCTCGATATACCAGCGATCCTGAACAACCTGATCGTGCTCCCACAAAGAATTGCCGCCGGCGATGTCCGCGCCACCCGCGATACCGCCCGAGAGCTGAACGTGCAGTTCGAGCCCATGGTGAAGATGGCCGCCGGTGTCGACTTGAAGTGGATCTCCCACATCCTCGCGATCATCCCGGACCCGTCCGGCTACACCCAGATCGCGGCGCTGGTCACCAGCATCCTCGGCAACGTCGACGTGATCAAGCTGGCCAATATCGCCGGTCAGGCGCAGGAAATTGCGTGGGCCGCCGCGGACAAGCTCTTTCCCCCGCCCGGGGTGCTACCAGACCCGGTCGGTGCTGCCGCGCAGACCACGGCGTTGATCCCACTCGGCCTCGACCTCGCCTCGGTGGCCGCGAACATGCTCACCGGCACAGCCGGTAAGACCGACCCCGCGCTGCTCGGCAAGCGGGCCAATCCCGTCGGGAACGCGATCACCACGCAGGCGCAGACCCTCGACCTCGCAGCACTCGCTGGGTCGGTGTCGACGATGACGCAGTCGCAGGGGGCCGAGGATCTCGCCCACGTTGTCGGCGAGGGCCTGAACGCGGCCAGCTTCTTCGCCTCCGGTGCGCACCAGAGCTACCAGAACCTGGTCGTCGACAACGCCGGCCGCAACGCCATCCAGTGGGTCTCGGATTGGCTGAACCTGCAGATCACCCGCGCCGCCTGACAATCCGGGCGCGTCCCGGGAGGAAAACCTTCCGGGCTTCATCATCTCACGGCCGACGTCGCCGCAGTTCAAGTCACCGCCTTGGCGTTGACGTTACGCCCGAGAACCTGCAATTTCCCAGTCGAATAGGAGCACCGGAAAATTGGCCCCTCGAACGCACCGCCCGACATCCTGCTGGGTGACCTGCCCGCACTGCGGCGGCAAACGCACCTACTTCACCCGCAGGGCCGCCCGCGCGGCCGGCGCCCACCGACACCATGCCGGTCACGTCGGTTTCCACGTCGGGCACCGGCCAGAGGGGTTGGGCCGCGGCCACATCGACCGGGATACCCTCGCCGACAATCAGCGGACCCCGTTCCTCGAAGGACCGTCCGCGGACGGGGGTGCGCGGTGACGCTGATGAACGCCAAGGGATCACCTACCATTCCGATCCCACTCGATGCCGGTGACAGGATCCGCTTCGGTCTCGAACCCCGCCGCCCCTTCACCGTCCGCGCAATCTCGGAGCACTTCGTCATCTGCACCCGCCAACGCGACTTCGCCACCCAAGGTGACTTCGTCTACACGGTCATCGACTGGCGGAACGGAATCCGCGGCCCGATCAACGTGATCGGGCAAAGCGCGGACGTGAGTACCGTCGAGCAATGCCACGACCTCCTCAACGACCTCGAAGCCGGCCGGTGGGAAATCAACCACCGCAACCGCGTCCCACTCGACATCCTCGACCGAGACCAGTCATGACAGAGCACATCCCCGAGAGCCCTCTCGCGCTGCTGCTGCTCTACATCGCTGGCGCCGTAGCGAAGTCCACCGAGCTTGTCCGCGAGTGTGTCCGATGCGTCGCGGGCAGGAACCTGTGGTGTGCTCACTGATTTTCAGAGGTCCCACAACGCCAGCAGGGCATCCGGAGGATGGGGGAGCGGACGAAGTGACCACTGCGCAGCCGTGACCCGGCACGCCCGAGGTCGGTGAGCGCCGTCTCGGCATCGGTGAGGGGAAGCGGGGACAGGTCGGCGCGGATACGGAGGAGAACAGCACCGCACCACCGGACCGCGGAATCTTGATGGGGTCGGACACCACAACAGCAGGCGGGTAAATCCACTGGTCGTCGGCAGAGACGAAGACGAGCACGTCGCCGCGCTTCACGGACGCGGGTTTGTCGAGGCGGAGCGATTCGAGTTGATACTTTGCGCCGGCCCGGCCGTGGTCCGCTGCCGCGCCCGGCGCTGCTCGAGCACCTGGTGTTCGGCGGGGGAGGGTTCGTATCCGACGGCATGCTTGACGAACATCCGGGTGACCGGGCAGGGCAAAAACTCCGTTTCCGGGTCGCGGATTCTGCCGCTGACGCCGGGGATCGGCACCGCCCGGCCGATCTCCCACTCCCGGGCGGTTGTCGATGAATACCTCGTCGACCTCAGTGATCTCGTCGATGCCGTCGATGAACTTCCGCACCGAGACAACAACCTCGGGGTCGTCGGTGATGCTGACGGCTTCGTCGGCGAAGGCGGAGTTCTCGGATGCATTCGCCGAGCCAATCAACGCTCGCCGGTTCGTGGCGATCACCTTCGCATGCAGGGTCGGGGACGACAAAACCCGAACACCCTTGTTCACGTAGCACACGAGTGCGGCGGGGGACGTGGCGTGTGCGCCCGGACCGCGGCCTTGGAGGCGTTGACGACCAGCACGTTCCCGGCGCGCAGTGGAAGCAGGGCGGGCGCGTCCTGGCCGTGGTAGGCGATCGCCGCATAGCGGGCGCTGCGGGCGCGGATGTGCGGGTGATGTGTGGCCACGGGCTCGGCCCGTGGAGGGTGGTCCCCATACCGACAGACGGTAACGGGCCAGGCCCGCCGGAGCGCGGGAGTTTGGACCGGATGGTCGAGGACACGGGATCTGGTGGACGACCACTGGGCGCGGCAGCTCGGCAGCACAGGTAATGGAGGACGGTGGTCAGTGTCACAGCCGGGCCTCCGTTGGGGATTTACGTCCGGGCGCTTCGCGGTCATTGATAGCACGCATCGCTAGCGTAGCTAGCGCGCCCCGGGTGTACCTGTATGCGGATGAGGGCATCGCCGGCCATAGCGAGGCGCTGGGAGAAGGTCGGTGGTGAAGGACGTGGTCCTCCCGGCACGGTGTTTGTCCGCTTTCGCCTCAGCGAGGGACGTGCCTGAGGTGAAGCTGACGTTCGAGGGAGCCGCAGCCGAAGAGGCCCAGGGAAAGTCTGATGGCCCTGCATGTTTCGGCCGAAATGCGGTCCACATGTGCGTCCGCCACCACTGTCCACCGGAGAGCGGTCCGAGCTGGCAGGGGTAGGGGTGGCTATCCGACGGGTTGTGCTGCTGTTCGTGGTCCCCGGGGGCGTGGGCCGGGGGAGACGCCCAGGGCGGCGAGTGGACGACGCTCGTCGTCGGGCAGGGCGTTGGCTCGCCATTTCTTCACCGCCCGGTAGAGCCACTGGCCGAGATGTTCACCGTCGGCGGTGACGTAGTTCGCGGGAACGAGTGCGTCACCGTGCTCTTCGCGGTAGGCGGCAATCTCGGAGAGCATTCGTCGCCGCTTGCAGTCGGCGAATGATACGGCGGGAAGGGGACGGTCGTCGTCACTCCACACGAATCCGATCGCGTCGAGTTCTGCAATGCGGTGGGGCGGCAGGGTGCCGAGCATGCGAGCAACCCGCTGACGGTCCTGCCAGCGCCCCAGTCGGAAACCGCATTCGGTGACGTACTCGGTGGGGATCGTAGTTCGAGGGTGACGGCGACGAAACGCGGCGTAGAGCTGCAGTGGGGAAGCCGAGGAATGGTTATCGCGCATCGCGATCACATCCTTGCGATAGTCACACGTCGTCCCAGTAGTCATCACCTCAAGTATGTCAACCAGTTTGACGATCTATCACGGACGTCGAGCCGTGTTGGATAGAAAATTGTGCGCAGTAAGTCGGCTCCTGCGGGACTGGCCTTTTCGCGTGCTGCGACCGTGTTCAACGGACTGCCTTTACGAATCCATGGATCGGTGGCGGTGGGCCCCACGGTCGGGCGGTTGTGCCATCTGGCCGCATATCACCGAGACGTATGCCGTGGTCAATCGGCGTTTTCACCTCGCCCGCCTTCGGACAGCTCGAGCCGCAAGTCTTTCGCGATGCCCGCATTGTCGATCACACAGAACAGGTTGCCCTCGGTATCAGCCACTACCACTAAGTCCGCATCCTCCGGGTACTTGTCCCAGGGCACTCGGTGCGCACCGAGACCGATCGCCTGTCGAATTCAGCCTTTTGATCGTCGTGGTCGCGCGTACAGGTCCAGATGTAACCGCGGCTCGGGTTCGGCGGCGTGATCGCTGCGCTGGATCGCCAATAGGGGACCATCGGGCAGGCACAGATCGGTGAAGTCGTTGTCGCCGTGCGCGTCCCCAGGAGACAAAGCCAGCGCTGCGGCCCAGAATTCGGTCGCACGCCGGACGCGGCGAGCCCATATGACGAGTGTTCCGAAGACCAACACGGTCCCAATCACCCGACACCTTTCTCGTACCTGCTGTCGGCAAGCCACGGTGAGGGGTGGACACCATCGAAGAAGGCGATAGCGCGGTGGGGCCAGGCTGACGGTCAGCCGACGCGGATGCCCTGGGCGGCGAGGAACTCGCGGGCGCGACCCAGTCGGCGGTCGGCGGCGAAGGCATACCACTGGTCGGCGAGGCCCTCCCGGTGGACGAGGTCGCGGAATCGGCCGAACGCGCCCGTGCCCTCGATCGCGCGCTGCAGCCGGTCCCGCAGGCCCGCATCCTGCTGTCGCTGCGCGAAGGCGGCCATGTCGTGCCAGCCGTCCCGAGATCCGGTGCGGTCGAACCGGAGCCACCGGTCGGACTGCGCCTCCACGTCAATGGCGGCGTCCTGCCCGACCATCATCGGGTCGGTGCTGCTCTCGTCGTACACCTGTCCGGTGTGCAGGTCGAGGTAGCCGCCGGACGATATGTCCGGGTCCCCCTCCAATGCGGTGCCGAGCATCTCGAGGTCGACCGGCACCGCCCGCCCCGTCACCGGGACACGGCGCAGATGCGCGAGCAGGTCCTCGGCCAGCACCGCATCCCCCGGGCCGGCGCGCCAGGTCAGCCGGTTGATGACCGACACCGCCACCGGCTCGGCCTGCCGGCGCCTGCGTGTCAGCGCCATCGGCAGACCGGCGGCCACCTGCTGCAGCGCGTCGTCGACCTCGCGGCCGCGGACCGCGGCAAGGAACCGGACCGCGTCTGCTGTTGCGATAGCGGCGCGCACCTCCGACACCTCGAGCGGGGGCACCTGCCGCCGTGCGGGCCACGCGTGCAGCAGCATCGGATGCGTCGCGGCTGGTCTGCTGCGTGCTCGGCTGTCCCCGTCGTCGCCGTCCCACCGGCGCCCGTACTGGTCCGGGATGGTGCCCCACCCCCAGTACGGCAGGGGCTTGTCCGGGGTGATGCCCAAAACCTGGATGGGGTCGACCTTCTCGGCGGCGATCACACAGCGGTGGGTCCAGCTGTCACCGAGGTCGAAGGTGAACTGGAACTCCGCCCCCGGCCGCAGTAGCCGGGCGACTTTGGCCGACTCGATGTCCACCGCCTCCGTGATCGGGCCACCGATCGATTCGACCATCTCGGCACCGGTCTCGGTGTCGGTGACCACCCGGCCGTCGGCGAGGGTGAACATCGATAGGTGCGCCCGGTCCCACCGGGCGAAGGCGTCGTTGATCGCATTCGCGAGGTCCATAAAGGTGTGCGAGGGCCCGACCGCGAAGATACGGCCGGGCCAGGGCCACAGGTCCTCGCCGCGCCCGCCGAGCAGCTCCACCGTCACCGACAACCACGTTCGTGCCATGCCCCGAGGATCGCATGCCGGCTGCGGCGCCGCCTGTGCACCGGCCGCGGCCGCGGCTGCGGCACAGGACCCGTGGTGACGGGGTTTCGCCCATGCGGCGCCCATCCCCGCGAGCACACGCGCGTGTACGTCGTGTGCTGTCGCGAGTGTCGTGGCCTTCCCGGTGCGCCGCGGCGCACTCGCGGCCTACAGCATCATTCTCAGCGCAGGGTGGCCGTCCTGCATGCTGGCGCGGGACGACACGACGTGGTGATCGCGATACGCGGGGCGTGAGTCCGATCCCCGCCGCTGGTCAATGTCGTCCCCCGGCATCGTCGCTGAGGCTCCCGTCGCAAACCGACACTCTGCAGAGCAAACCGCAGGGACGTGGGGTTTCGGCGGCGACGTTGCGATAACTGAAATTATCGTGCCCGAGTGCCCACAGATCGTGAGTGACACGGAGACCGAGGTGTCCCGGCTCAGTGCATCTGATGCCGACTAAAGCTGTAGCTTCCGCGGAGTGGTGTCACTTTCCAAATTTCGTGTCACTCGCCCCGTCTTGACCTCGGCATTTGCACTAGATCAGGGCGCAGCACCGCAAGACTTCGACAAGTCAGCGAGAATCCGCCACTGGCATGATGCCGAGAAACCGCAGGTCAGCAGGGCGTACAACTGACAAGATCGGCGAGAACCTACAAAAGCAGATCTGATGCGGCCTACGGTCGATCTGATGCCTGATGTCCTGTGACAGAAGATCTTCCTTTTTGCCAATGAATCTTGCTTATCCCGGCTGTCTCGCCACTGTAGTTTGCTCGGTTCGACTTCACCCCACCCTGGCCGGCAGGCCAGTTCGCAGGGCCGATGCGAATCACCGCAGCCTGCCGACGGTGCATGAGCAGACGGCAACACACGCCGGTTCAAGCAAGATTCACTGGCACACAGCGCCCGGCGGCCATGTCACCAACCCCCGAAACGCTGACAGGCACACCCGAATCCCGCCAGTTAAAATTCCTCGGCCCAGGTCACAGCTCCACACCGAGGACAATCCCGTGTCACCGGACACCTGACTCGGTGAATCTGATGCGGGGTCCCCTGGTCGCGGTCGACGTCCTCGTGCGTCGAGACTCAGGCCACGTGCAATCGGTCGGGCGGCACGCCAACAAATTCCACGCGCATCAGATTCAGTGAGGCGAAGTCGAACATTGCGGCTCAGACAATCTGACGCCCTGCAGGTCGGCGGCATCAGATTCACTGAGTCAGGACACGAGGCCTTCAGCGTCCAAAGAACTATGTCGTCGTCGTTCTTCGTCACTGTAGGTAGGTTCCGCGAAGCGGAGTCACTTTCCAGATTTCATGTCATTCCCGTATCACTCTCCAGGTTGTTTCGTGTCACTAGGGACGACATTGGATGGGTGCCCAGGACCAGGGCGGTCGCGATCAGGTTTGGTGAAGGGTTCGCAAGAACCAGGCACAATGTGGCTTCTTGCACTCGTCAATCGAAGCTTTGAATCAACCGACGCATCCACACTCCAAGGTGTACCCGACAGCAACCGCGGCTCAGTCCACGCTCTGTCGCCCGCTCCGCCGCAGCGTCGCAGCATGACCGGGCCACGCTCGGTGACCACCGGATCCTGTTCAACCAGGCGCGCGGTCTCAGGGTGAGTCCGACGCCGAAGTCTTGATGAGAATGCGATACCCGTCGTCTCGGCATCGTCCACAGGTACCAGTTCGCACCTTCTCAGCCGAGGGGCGCGTGAGGTACCTGCCGGTGATTCCGCTGTTCACCCGCAACAGCGTTTGTGGCTTCATCGAGCAGCACGTAACCCCCGAAGCCGATTCCAGTCAGCGTGAGCATTGCTGCATAAAGCTTGTCGAGCATGGGGCTGCGTCTCCTTAATTTCGGTTTGGACGACCTGAACTGCAGATCCCGAGAACGGGCACTACGGTTCGCATCGTTCTTGCGAGCCATGACGGGGTGTAGTGATGTCGCCCCTATGACGGGACCGAGAGTTGGCGGTCAGGAGGCGATCAGGCCGCCATCGATGACATGCTCCATACCGGAGATGTATGACGAGTCGTCGCAGGCGAGGAACAGAACCAGTTTCGACACCTCGTCGGGTTCGGCCAGGCGGCGGATCGGGACCGAGTCCGCGATGCCGCCGCCCGTCTCGTCGGTGGCAGCCTCCATCATCGGAGTCTTGATGTACCCCGGGTGGACCGAGTTGACCCGGATATTGTCGGGGCCGAATTGCACGGCCACCTGCTTCGTCATACCGCGGGAGGCGAACTTGCTGCCCACGTAGGCAAGGCTTGGCGCACCGACGACAGACACCATCCCTGCCGTCGACGAGATGTTGACGATGGTGCCGCCTCCTGCCTTCTTCATCGAGGGGATGACCGTCTTCATGCCGTAGAACTGCGAATGCTGATTGACAGCAATGACTTTGAGGTATTCATCCTCGCTGATCTCGACGACATCCTTAATCGGCCCGAGGATTCCCGCATTGTTGACCAGCACTGTGACGGGCCCGAAGGCTTCCTCGGTCTGGCGGACGACGTCGGCCCAAGCGCTGAGTGACGCGACGTCGTGCTCGAGGAACAGTGCGTTGGCGCCGAGCTCGTCGGCAAGCTTCTTGCCTTCAACTTCGCTGACATCGGTCAGCGCGACCTTCGCGCCCTCCTCGATGAACTTTCTGGCGTGCGCAGCACCCATGCCCTGTGCTGCTCCGGTGATGATGGCAACCTTGCCGTCCAGTTTTCCCATGATCGTCGTACTCCTTGATGCGGAAGCTCGTCGCCACCCGGGCACGCCGGCGGCGGCTGTCTCGGAGGGCATAGTGTTGGCTCGCTCACATTAGTGGGATTGAGTACCACAATGCAATGGTCCGGCGGAGCTTCCTGTCCACGGTGGCTACAGTGTGGGGATGCAGACGCCGCCACGCCGGAGCCCAGGAAGACCGTTCGCGGCCACTCGGGATGCGGTTGAGCGCGCTGCTCTCACTCTGATGCTGCGCGAGGGCTATGAACAGGTCAGCGTCGATGACATCGCACGAGAGGCAGGGATCGGCCGGACGACGTTCTTTCGCTACTTCAAGTCGAAGCCCGGCGTCGTCTGGTCGGCGTTCGACGACACAATTTCATGGCTGGCTGAAAATCTCACCGAAAAGCAGGAGTATCCAGGCGTCCTCGATGCCGTTCGCGAAAGTATCGTCTTCTCCACACGCTCGGCGATATATAACAGCGACGTGTGGCTGGAGCGTTTCAGGCTGCTCGACAGCAGCGCCGAACTCCGCGCCGACGCCTACGACCACTGGGAACGATGGGCCTCCACGATCGCGACCTTCGTGGCTACTCGCACGGGCCTTTCTCCGCAGGATGCCATCCCGATGGCAATCGCCGGTGCGGCCCGGGGCATGTTCCTCTCCGAACTCCGGAATTGGCTCAATACGGACGACGACCGCGAAGACATCCTCGACCGACTCGACCACAACTTGCGAACAGTGTTCACTGCGTTGAACGGGCTGTTGGCTGAGAACTGACGTGGACTACTCAGCGACTGGGCCGAGACCCTGCGCCGGTTCGTCGCATTAGGTGTATTCACCGCGATGGCCTGACCGGGTGTTCTGCCATCGTCGGTGCTGACCTGGAACCGCCTCGCTCGGGGCGCAACGGCCGGTTGCGCGTGGGCGAGGTTCGGATCCTCGTTGGCCGACGAGACGCCACCCTCGGGGCCGGCCCCACGGCTGCGACACCCGCAATGAGACCCCGGCAAAGCCTAAGTGGACCAGACCTGCACGACCAGTGCGCGCGACTGCGTGTGGTGACTGGCACTCCTGCACGGCACCTACACACGTAGCCCCGCGGACCGCGAAGAAGGTAGTGGGCGGCAGGCGAAATCGCATTGATGACACAACCCCGCGTCGTTCGCATAGGACCAGATCACGGGGCTAGAAGCATCGAACGTCGCATCGCGTCCCGAGTGAGAGCGACGTTGAAGGCCCATGAAGACCGCGCGCAATCATCATAGACACAGGAGTATGCGTATGGTAGCCATACAACTATGGCCCTACACAAAGCACAGATCGGCCGATTCTTCGAGGACTTCGAGGTTGGCGATGTTTACCAGCACCCGCTCGGTCGAACGATTAGCGAGGCGGACTGCACATGGTTCACCTTGCTCACGTGCAATCTGAACCAGAATCACTTCAATGCCGACTATGCGGCGCGAAACCCCGTGTCGGAGGGACGCATTTTGGTCAACTCCGGACTGACGATCGCGTTGGTGCTCGGGTTGTCCGTGCTGGACATGAGTCAGAATGCGGTTGCCAATCTGGGATTGACGGATCTGGCGCTCACGCACCCCGTCTACGTCGGAGACACCGTCTACGCGGAAAGCGTATGTACGGGTGCGCGTCCCAGCTCGTCGCGCCCCGGTTTCGGAATCATCGAGATGCGTACACGTGGACTGAATCAGGACGGGGACACCATCATGTCCTGGCAGCGCTCGGCGTTGATCCCCTTTCGTGAGACGGGCCTCGGCCAGGACTATTTTCCGGAGGCGAAGTCGGGACCTCTGGTCTGACCGCATCCTCTCCAATTCAAACAAATGGGTCCGATTCGGCGGCGAGAGGCGGGCACCAGTTGCATGTATTAGTCCAATCGGCTTTTGTCCGCCGAGCGTGGATCCCATGCCCCGACGAACCCGCAGGATCCATTGACTATGTATACGATTTATACATATAGTAAGACTGATTACGGGGTTCACAACGTTTAATGGAGGTGCTCGTGGCTGGATCAGAAGGAGCCTTGGCTGGTCTCAAGGTCGTCGAATTCGCGCATGTCATTGCGGGTCCGTTGGCAGGAACGTTGCTGGCCGATCTGGGCGCGGAGGTCGTACACGTCGAGGACCCGGGTATCGGTGATCCTCAACGCGCGGCGGGCCCGCATAAGGAGGGAACGCACCTGTGGTGGAAGGTGTCGGCGCGAAACAAGAAGTCGGTGACGCTGAACCTCCGCACGGAGGAAGGCCGCGCGATCGCTCGGGAGCTGACCGAGTGGGCCGACGTCGTGATCACGAATTTTCGAGTGTCGACCCTCGAGAAGTGGGGATTGGACTACACCTCACTGCAGGTTGTGAACCCGAAGATCATCGTTCTGCAGGTAACCGGCTACGGTGCAACTTCATCTCGCCGCGACCAGCCTGGGTTCGGCAAGGTCGGGGAAGCGATGAGCGGCGTCGTCAACATCACCGGCTTTCCCGATGGGCCTCCGGTGCATACCGGGTTCTCGCATGGCGATTCGGTGACCGGATTGATGGGCGCGTTCGCGATCCAAGCCGCGTTGTATCGACGAGACCACGACCCCGATTTCGCGGGCGAATGGATCGACCTGGCACTGTACGACGGTCTCTTCCGACTCATCGAGTGGCAGGTGATCTTCTACGATCAGCTGGGCGAGATTCCGGAACGTGTCGGCAACCGGCTGGCTGCGGCACCCGCCGCCGTGATCAACACCTTCAAGACCGGGGACGGCCAGTGGCTGACGGTGACCTCCGGTACCCCTCGCTCCGTCCGTAGCGTCGCCGAGCTTGTCGGTGAACCGGCCGAGGATTACGCCACCTCGGCAATGCAGGCGGAGCGGCGGGAGCGCCTCGATGGTCTGGTTGCCGAATGGATCTCGAAGCGTCCCCTGGCTGAATGCACCAAGACCATGATCGAGCTGGGCGTCGTTGCGTCACCGATCTACACGGTCAAGGACATTCTCGACGATCCGACCTTCCGGGAGCGAGGAAATGTCGTCGAGGTGGACGACGCCGACCTGGGAACCGTCAAGATGCAGGGTGTAATCCCGAGAATGACCAACCACCCCGGCGCAGTGCGGCACACCGCGCCGGCCCTCGGCGCTGACAACAAGGCTGTCTTCGGTGACTACCTCGGTCGCGGGTCGGACGAGATCGAGCGCCTCTCTGCGGCCGGCGTCATCTGAGAACGATGCAACACCAGTTGCAGAGAGGTAAATCATGCAGGACGCATCGGAACTGATCCTCCCGGAACTCTCGCGGAACGGCCGGCTCCAGGGCCGCACCGCGATTGTCACCGGGGCCGGATCCCACGGAGAGCTTGCCGGTACAGGCGCAGCGATGGCGATTCTCTTTGCTCTCGAGGGTGCGCAGGTTCTCGTCGTGGATGTCGACCGGGGGCGCGCAGAACACACGCTGCGCGCCGTGAGGGCCGTGGGCGGAACGGCCGAGGTGGCGATTGCGGACATCACCGTTCCCGACATGTGTAGGAGTGCAGCGGATTTTGCTGTGGAGCGGTTCGGATCTGTCGATGTTCTGGTCAACAACGCGGCGATCGCTCCGGACGAGTCGACTACGTCCGACGAGTTGTGGCAGCGGGTGGTCGACATCAACCTTCGCGGCGCACAATTGATGTGCGATGCCGCTATCCCTCACATGCGACAGGCAGGGGGCGGGTCGATCGTGATGATCGGTTCCATCGCGGGTCTCCGCGGTGGTGCAGGTGTCGCGTACTCGGCGGCGAAGGCCGGGATGATCGGCATGGCGAAATCTATGGCCTTCACCCATGGTCGGGCAGGCATTCGTATCAATGTTGTCGCTCCCGGACACGTCGCAATTCCCATGGGTCTGGGCTACAGCGGTGCAGGTTGGGACGGGGAGGTCAATGCGCGGGAAATGCGCGCGCAGGCCGGCCTCAGCGGCACCGAAGGCACTGCGTGGGATGTCGCATACACAGCGCTGTTCTTCGCCAGCCCCGAATCACGCTATGTCACGGCAGCGACAGTGGCAGTAGATGCCGGCACCACGGAGGTGATGCCGATCGTGATGCTCCCCTACCTCGCTGGATCGGTCGGCAGCTACAGCACGTCCGGCTGAGTATTCGACACCGCCGTGGGGCCTTTGCTGATCATCAGCAGAGGCCCCACGTGCTGTTCGAGTCCGTCTGGCTCACGAGCCTGTCACGCTAGTAGCGTGTCGCTGCTTAGTTCTGGCCTGTTTTCGTTGCAAGGTTGGGGCGGCAGACTTCCCCTTCCCCTCTGCCGGTCAGGACTGTTGTCACTGCCTTCGCAGAAGAAGCGTCCGGTGACGTTGAGCTCGGCTGATCGTGAGTTCTTGGAACGGTTGACCACGACCGGGGTGCATCCGGCCTCGATGATCCGGCGGGCCCGGGTGTTGCTGGCGCTGGACACCTCGGTCGGGGTGGTTGATGAGAAGGAGGTGATCGCAGCACGGTTGGGGGTCTCAGGCGAGACGTTGCGGCTGGTGGCCAAGCGGTTCGCTGAGACCGGTCGGGACGTGGAGGCCACGATCGGTCGCAAGCAGCGTGACCTCCCACCGGTGCCCTCGCAGATCACGGGGGAGATCGAGGCCAGGTTGATTGCGTTGGCCTGCTCGAAGCCGCCCGAGGGTCGGTCGCGGTGGTCGCTGCGACTGCTGGAGAAACACGTCGCCTTGGTCGACGACATCCCCGACCTGGACCACTCGACCATCGGCCGGGTCTTAAAAAAACGAAACTTCGTCCTCACCTGAAGAAGTGCTGGACCATCCCACCAAAGGCCAACGCAGAGTTCGCGGCCCGCATGGAAGACATCCTGTCGGTCTACGCCCGGATCTACGACCCGATGCGGCCGGTGGTGTGCATGGACGAAAAGCCCTACCAGCTCCTCGCTCACGCGCGTGACCCGATCCCGGCAGGCCCGGGACGCGATCTGACGGAGGACTGGCGAGTACGTGCGGCACGGGACCTGCTCGATCTTCTGCTGGGTCGAGCCCCTGGCCGGATGGCGGCGTGCCGATGCCCGGCCCCGGCGCACCAAGATCGACTGGGCCGGACAGGTCAAAGACCTTCTGTGCGTGGACTACCCCGACGCAGAGACGGTGGTGCTGGTGATGGACAACCTCGGGCACTCACGGCATCGGATCGCTCTACGAGGCCTTCGAGCCGGCCGAGGCGTTCGCGCTCGCGCAGCGGCTCGAGATCCACCACACCCCCAAACACGGCTCGTGGCTCAACATCGCCGAGATCGAACTCTCCGTGCTGACCCGCCAGTGTCTGGACCGGCGCATCGAGGACCTCGAGACACTCAACGCCGAACTCGCCGCCTGGCAACGACAGACCAACGCCGATCAACGCCAGGTCCAGTGGCACTTCACCACCGACGACGCCCGCATCAAACTCCGCCACCTATATCCCAACACTTAGCCGCGACTGTCTACTAGTCGGCGCACCGCAGGCGGCGGCGATCGTCGGGGTGGGCGACGTCTGTCAGATTCTTGCGGCGTTCATCGGCGCTCTTGCCTCGAAGGACGGCGATGCCGAACTCAGTGACGACGAAGTCGACATCGTTGCCGGACGATGTCACCCGTTTGTGCGAATCGGTGAAGGCAACGATTCGAGAAGCCCCGGTGTGTGTGCGAGAGGGGAGGGCGAGCACCGATCCTCCGCCTTCGCTGATGTGCGCGGCGCGCAGGAAGTCCGTTTGTCCACCACCCGATGCAATCCGAACCTCCCCTGCGTACTCGGCGTTGACCTGACCGGTGAGATCGATCTCGAAGGCAGAGTTGATCGCCCACAGGCATTGCTGTTCGAGGAGCTTGGCCGGAGAATGCGTTTCAGAGATGGGCGCCAAGTGCAGCGAATCGTCCCACTCGGTGTCCCGAACCCCCTGGGACAGCACTCCAGTCGCCACATGAAGTCCCCGCTCCTTCGACTTCCGGCTCCCGGTGAGAACGCCGGACTTCATCAGAGAATGAAGGGGACCGGGAATTATCCCCGAGTGCACCCCGAGGTCGGACTTTCCCTGCAGTGCATCGATCACGGCAGTCGGCACAGCTCCGAGTCCGATCTGAACAGTAGCCCCATCGGGCACCAGCGATGCGACGTGACGGGCAATCTGCGCCTGCTCATCGGTGATGGACGATCTCTTCGGGACTGCGCGCTCGGGAGCGGACGCCGACACGAGCACGCTCGCGCGATCGGTCGCAACATCGAAGGGTGCAAGTGCACCGGCGCTTTCCGGGACAACCTCGAATCCAGCAACAGCGGATGAGGCCAGAGCGGAACTCGTGTAGCCGATCATGTGTCCGAGTGACACTCGATCCGGCCGTGGCCCCTGCACGACCCGTGCCACAACGATGTCGATCGACAGCTCGCCACCCGCGATCAAACGATCGGTATCCCACAGCGAGTTCGGCAGGTGATCAACGTACGGACTCAGTGTCCGTGGAACAGACCCGGCGATCGATGTCACGCGCGAGTGCCCATGGGTGAGATCGGAAACGCCGGCCTCGTCGAGAAACTGAAATGTGCCGGTCAGGTCCGCCACGATCAGCTCCAAGTCGACACCCGATTGCCGGGCAGCGCTGATCAGGGCAGCAACAAGCATGTCGGGTTGCTGAGGCGACATCGCCACGAGAACTCGCGCTCGGCTGCGATTGCGAAGAAGTGTGCGAGCAGCCTCGAGATGGCCGGCATCGATATGGAGCGGCATGCATCCTCCGGTATTGGGCCTTTTCAGGGCAGAATCAATCGTATACCCTTATTATACGTATAGAACGGTTTATATGTCTGTCTCGGTGAAATGCACCGCAAGGCGGCACCGCAGGGGAAGGTTCCATCAAGCGTGACCATCCAACAAGAACGACCGCCACTCGTCGATTGCGACGTGCACCCACTGGTCAAGAGTGTCGAATCCATCTACCCCTACGTCTCGTCGTCCTGGCGCCGCCACTTCGAGACGCGCGGCGCTCGAATGTACGCACGTGCCCGAGATCGGTACAACCATCCGAACCGCACTTACCGGATGGATGCCGTACCGGAGTCCGGAGGGCCGGCCGGGTCGGATCGAGACTTCACACTCGAAGACCACATGACTCCCTTCGGCGTCGCCTCCGCTCTGCTGCTCCCACAAGAGCCGTATGGAGTGACAACGTGGAGTGACCCGTCGGCGGCGGGTGCCTTCTGCTCGGGAGTCAACGACTACTTCCTGGAAACCTGGGTCGACTACGATTCCCGCTTCAATCTCGCGATCAGCGTATCCCCCCACGATCCGCAACTCGCTGCACAGGAGATTCGTCGCCGTGGCGGCGAAATCGGCGTCATCGGAGTGCAACTGCTGCTCAACGAACAGATGATGGGTTCCCGTTGGTTCGACCCCGTCTATCAAGCGGCCTGCGAGATGAACCTGCCGATTGTTCTGCACCAGACTGGGAACGAAGGCTGCTACACCACATCACAGGGTCCATCGGGCGGGGTTCCGAGATCCTACGGTGAACGACACGTCGTGCTGACGCAGGTCGGCGCCGCAAATGTCGTCGACATGATCACCAACGGTGCCTTCGAGCGATTCCCGACGCTGCGAGTCGTCATGGTGGAGTGGGGGTTCAGCTGGCTGTCGAGCTTGCTGCCCCGGATGGACTTCCTGTGGGAAAACGACCCCGACGCCGCACCTCTGGTGAAAAAGCTCCCCAGCGCGTATGTCGCAGAGCACTTCACGTTCACAACGCAGCCACTCGACGAACCCGACACACGTGACGAGCTTCAGTCGCTCTTCCGCATTCCGAACATCGAGAAGATGCTCCTGTTCAGCTCCGATTATCCGCACTACGACACCGATGATCCCGACTTCGTCATCAAGCGGATCCCCGAAGCGATGCGGACGCGTGTCTGCTTCGAGAACGCGGTCGACGTCTTCGGCGACAAGGTACTGCGGTCCACCCCTTGACGGCAGCTACGGGTTGGCACCGATGCCACCGGATGAAACGGAGCTTGACACCATGATTATCGACACCGACCGGCATGTGACGGTCGAATCTTACGAAGATCTGTTCCCTCACATGTCTATGTCCTGGCGCAAACATTTCGAGCGGGGCGAGTGGCTCGAATCTGTCACCGTTGCGGGTGACCATGTGCGGGTTTCGGACAGGTTCGTCCACGAACCACCGACTCACACTGGTGCGGAGAGCGAGGCCGACTCGTTCAGCCTCCTCCTTCCTCACCACGGTTTGACCGTGAACGGGTGGGCTGATCAGGTTGCTGCCCGGGTGTTCCTCGAGGCGATCAACTCGTACGGCGCGGAGCACTGGGTATCGCCGACCGCACTTCCCGTTACGGTGGTCTCACCCGCCGACCCGGCATGGTCGGCGCAGGAGATTCGACGCCGCGCTGCGGCGAATACCACCGGCGCCGTATCGCTTCCGTTGACGACGACGATGCTGGGTTCCCAGGTTTGGGACCCGATCTTCGAAGCCTGCGTGGAAACTGATCTTCCTCTCGTCGTGCATTTCTCCGGAGTGGAAGGACGGTACGCGGGCGCTCCCGCTCTGGCCGGCGGCGTGCATTCCAATGCACTGTCGCGGTTGACGCTGATGCCGCATCTGGCCGAGTCGAACATTGCAAGCCTGACCTACGAGGGTGCATTGGTCCGGTTCCCCGAACTTCGCATCATCTTTACCGGTTTCGGCTTCACCTGGCTGCCGTCCTTGCTGTGGCGACTCGATCGGGAATGGCGCACCTTCCGGCACGACATCCCGTGGGTCACCGAACCGCCCAGCGAACAGGTGCTGAACAACATGTGGTTCAGCACCTGGCCGGTCGGTGAGGCGGCAGACACCGACGAGTGGGAGTCCGCCTTCACCGAGCGGCTTCGCGACCGCGTGGTGTACGGATCGCACAGCCCTCATGAGGGCGATACGCCGGCTGACATCGAGACCCACCTGGGCGCCGAGTGGACCAACAGAATCGTACGCAGCGGTGCAGCTGCTCTCGCACGACCAGTCCCGTTGGAGGTCTGACATGAGCGTCGATCAACAATCCCCGGTCTCACAGCATGTCGTCACGGGTAGCGCTCGCAAGGCCGAGCATCTCGTGGGTCGACTCGAGGACTTCCCCATGCACGCGATTCGCACTGTCCAGATCGAAGGACGCGACGTGGGAATCATCCGGACCCCGGACAAGGTGTATGCGATCGGTAACCGATGCCCGCATCAGGGCGGACCGATGTGTCTCGGGAAAGTCACCGGAACGATGGTTCCTTCCGACCCGAACGAGTATGTGTACGAGCACGATGGGCTGGTTCTGCAGTGCCCGTGGCACGCCTACGAATTTCACGTCGACACCGGCGAAAGTGTCGCCGGTGGCCTGCGTGGTCGCGTCCCGGTCTTCGAAGCGACCGTCCGCGACGGAGAAATCTTTTGTTCACTGAACCGTCCCCAACTCGGAGGTGGAGCACGATGAAAATCTACGTCGATCAGATCGAATGCACAGGATCTGGGCAGTGCGAGCAAATCGCGCCTCGATTCTTCACAGTGCTCGATACCGGCCTCGCCACCGTCGTCGACGACGAGGGCAGACCTTTGCTCGATGGCGGAGCGGGCGTCGGCACCGATGTCCCGGAGGCGTCGATCGGTGAAGTCCGCGACGCCATAGACGTGTGCCCCGGTGCATGCATCCGTGAGATCGCAAGAGAGCCGCACTAGTGAGCATCCGCGCCGACAAGTCACTCGACGGCGTGAGATCGCTCCTCTTCGCCCCGGGTGACGACGCACACAAGCTCGAAGGTGCCCTCGTCAGCTCGGCAGACGGCGTCATCGCGGACCTCGAAGATGCGGTCGCACCCGACAAGAAGGACGGGGCCCGCCGCACCGTTCGGACAGTGCTCACGAAACATGACAGTGCTGCGAAGCGGTTGGTGCGAATCAATGGCCTCGATACACCCTGGGGACGAGAAGACCTCGCCAGCCTGGAAGACATCACACTCGACGCGGTCGTCGTCCCGAAGGCCTCACTCGACACCATGAGTGGTCTTTCCACGAGCGGCGTACCGATCGTTGCCCTGATCGAAACGGCGATGGGGCTGCGGCAGGCGTTCGACATCGCACAACACCCGCGAGTGGTTGCCCTGATGCTCGGCGGCGCAGACCTCGGCGCAGAGCTCCGCTGGCAACCCCGGCCGGATGGGTTCGAACTACTTCACGCACGGTCCACACTGGTCCTGGACTCCGCAGCTGCTGGTATCCGGCCCCCATTCGACGTCGTCCATCTCTCGCCGCGACAAATCGACGATCTCGTCACCGAATCACAGTTCGCCCGGACGATCGGCTTCGGCGGCAAAGCATGCATCCACCCCTGTCAGACCGCCCCGGTGAACCGCGCGTTCAGCCCCTCGGAATCCGAGCTCACGTACGCACGCGAGGTCGTGCAGGCCTTCGACTCGGCACTCGCCGCAGGGTCGGGCACGGCGGTCGTTCGCGGCCAACTGGTGGACGAGCCCGTTGCGCGCCGAGCTCGTTCGATTCTCGCGCACCCCACCCCGAACGGCATCCAACCGGCTCACGACGCAGCCGTCACCAGCGCATTGCACTAAGAAGGGCAAGAAAATGGAATTGACTACAGAGCAGCAAGACATCATCAAGGTGATCCGAGATTTCGTCGACCGCGATGTGCTGCCGAAAGCATCCGATTTCGACCACGCGGACGAATTCCCCGAGTCGATGGTCGACACCCTCCGCGAGCTCGGGTTGTTCGGCATCACCATTCCCGAGCAGTACGGTGGTCTCGGTCTTGATCTCGTCACCTACGCACTTGTGATCAAGGAACTCTCCAGGGGATGGATTTCGCTGGCCGGCGTGGTCAATACCCACTTCATGTCCGCCTGGATGATCGAGAATTTCGGCACGCAGGAACAACGGGATCACTACCTTCCGCGGATGGCAACGGGGGAGCTTCGGTCTGCGTACTCCATGACCGAACCCCACGCAGGGTCCGATGTGCAGGCCATTCGCACCCGCGCGACCGAGGCCGAGGACGGATTCCGAATCGACGGGCAGAAGATGTGGGCGACCAACGGTCTGCGCGCCGGCATGGTCATGCTGCTCGCAGTCACCGATCCGACCGCCGAGCCCCGGCACCGCGGAATGACGGCATTCATCGTGGAGAAGGACGCCGAAGCCCACGAGCAGCCAGGTCTGATCGTGCCGCCCCAGCTCAAGAAGCTCGGGTACAAAGGCGTCGAATCAACGGAGTTGGTCTTCGACGGTTTCCGTGTCGGCCGTGGTGCCGTACTCGGTGGTGAGGCGGGGTTGGACCAGGGGTTCAAATACTTCATGGCCGCTGTCGAGCTTGGACGGGTCAATGTCGGGGCACGGGCGGTGGGGTTGGCGACAGCTGCGTTCGAGGCGGCGATTCGCTACTCACAGCAACGTGAAACGTTCGGCAAGAGGATCAGCCAGCATCAGGCGATTCAACTCAAGCTGGCTCAGATGGGTACCAAGATCAGGGCGGCCGAGCTGATGGTAATCGATGCTGCCCAGCGCAAGGCGAGCGGAGAGCGGGCGGATCTCGAAGCCGGAATGGCCAAACTGTTCGCCACGGAAACCGCTCAGGAATGCGTTGTCGAGGCGATGCGCATTCACGGTGGCTACGGCTACTCGCAGGAGTTCGTCGTCGAACGACTTTATCGCGATGCGCCACTGCTGATTCTGGGCGAGGGAACCAACGAGATCCAGCAGCTCCTGATCGCCCGCCGCCTCCTCGAGCAATACGCCATTTAGGCGCTGGTTGCGGGCAGGCTCACCTCGCGACTCGTCTGCGCCGGCGTGAGGAGTGTTGGTCGGCGCAGACAGGCGTGCACCCTCGTTTCGAGGCCGCCGGCGGCACCCGATCGCGGATGCACCCGAAATGAAGGCCGCGCAACGAACGTGACCGACACGGCCCGTACGGCCTTGGTTCAGGTGTGAGGGCAGCGGCCTCTCAGGCTCGAGTGCGGGACGGTCCCATGCCTTCCTCGGCCGCCGGTCCGAAACCGTCCATCGACAACCCCCATGGAAGGGATGCGACTGCACATGAATGAGGAAACTTACCCGGATGGTGGCACGTCCAGTCCAAACCGCCGAGCGTTCATAGGTGCCATTTCGGGGAACGCCTTTGAAGCGTATGACACCGCCATCTACGGTTTCCTCGCGGTGCAGATGGGCGCATTGTTCTTCCCCGGAAGCAATCACACCGCTCAGACCTTGGGCAGTCTTGCGCTCTTCGGCCTCACCTTCTTCGTGAGGCCACTCGGAGCATTGATCTTTGGCCCACTCGCGGACCGTATTGGTCGGACCCCGGTTCTCGTCCTGATGATCTCGCTCATGGCGCTGGCCACAGCAGCCGTCGGTTTGCTTCCGACCTACTCCAGTATCGGTATCACCGCAACGGTCGCTCTGGTGGTATGCCGAATGCTTCAAGGTCTCGCGGTGGGGGGCGAGTACGGCACCGCCACGAGCTTCCTGACGGAATACTCCCGGCGCGGGCAACGAGGCTTCGGGACCAGCTGGTACATCTTTTCGAGCCTCAGCGGGTTTCTGCTCGGCAGTCTGATGGTCACCGGGCTGTCCGCCTTGCTCACTGACGACGAGATGATGAGTTGGGGATGGCGTATTGCCTTTTTGATAGCCGCGCCGCTCGGATCAATAGCGATATTCATCCGGCTCCGAATCGAGGAGTCGCCGGAGTTCGCAAGGATCTCGGCCCAGCACCAGACCTCCCGCGCACCACTGAGGGAAACACTCTCGTACGGCAAAGAGCTCCTACTGACTGCCGGCGTGGGAACGCTCCACTCCGTCGCCTTCTACATGGCATTCTCCTACGCCACCACCTATGTGGCTGTCGTTGCCGGACAGGGACCTTCCGTCTCATTCGCCTCGACGGTGGTGGCATGCTGTGTGGGGCTCGCCGTTCTGCCCTTTGGAGGAAAGGCCTCCGACAAGTGGGGGCGCCGCAGAATTCTCATGATCGGGGCGTTGTGGTGCGTGGTGGCCGCCTATCCCGCCTTCCTCCTGATGTCGAGTGAGCCGGCGGCGGGCGCCTTCGCCGGCCAGGCTCTCCTCGCGGTGGGCGCGGGAATATTCTTGTCGACCTCGGTGGCCACGATGGCCGAACTGTTCCCGACGCGAGTCCGTTCAACAGGGTCATCGGTCGGATACAACGCCGCGGCTGCACTGTTCGGTGGGACCGCGCCTTTCATCTCGACCTTCCTGGTGAGCACGACGGGCAACGACCACTCTCCCGCGCTCTATCTGTGCGCAGCGGCGATAATCGCACTCATCGCCGTGTCGATCATCCGAAATGATCGGCTACACACAGGAGCGGAGGTGACCGCACCCACCGTGGACGCTGACCGGCCCTCCGCGCGGCAGCGCTGAGTCGTGTGCCTCCTGATGGCGAGCCGGCGTAGGAGACGGACGACGGCACAGCAGGTTCCGGTGCGGCCATGCGGATGATCGCGGCTTGACCTTGATCAGGAGATGGCTTCCGTTACGGTTACTGCCCTCGGCCGCCGTCTCCTCGGGTTCTACGCCAGTTGAGGACTGGGTTGCGGGCAGGCTCACCGCCCGTGACTCGTGTGTGCCAGTGAGGGAGCGTGAAGGCTGGCACAGGCGGACGCACATCCACGCGCTGAACTGCGTTTTCACGCTGCAGACTTCGGCGTGTGGATGTGCGTTGGCCGAACAGGCGGCGTGCGGGCGCCCCGCGAGGCGACCGCTTTCCCGCCCATCGCGAGTACCCTTTACGAGTTTGGTGTATCGGTGGAATATCGGGTTCCCTGGACGCCGCCAAGCGACCAGTGGCCGGAGCCTTGGACACCTAGCCCGTGACTGATGTTCTCTTGTAGTCCGCGCCTGAACCCGATCGTGATCGCTGCCTTGGTGTAGCGCAGGACCGGCAGGCTCCGGGCAGCCAAGCCGTCGCAGAGCTCCCATGCGCGATCGTGCAACTCGGGGAGGGGAAGGATCTCGTTGACCACTCCGAGTCGGAGGGCTTCGGGCGCAGTGATGGCTTCGCCGGTGAGGAGGAAGTATTTCGACCTGGTCGGACCGAGGAGCTCGCCCCAGATGATGTTCACTCCGTCCCCCGGGACGGTGTTGCGGACTGCGAAGTGCGCGCGGTCGGCGAACAGAGCATGGTCGGCTGCCAGCACAATGTCACCCATCACCGGAATTTCGGAGTGGATTGTGGCGGGTCCGTTGACTGCTGACACGACGGGCACGTCGATGTCATCGAGACCAGTCAACATCCGACGCCCCTCCCACCACAGTTCGTCCCAGTCCATTTCCGCGAAGCCCCGGACGTCGATCTCCGAGCAGAACGTCTCACCCGTTCCGGTGAGCAGGACGACCTTCGTTGCCCGGTCCGTGCCGACCCAGCGGAACGCCTCGGTCAAGTCGCGGTGAGAGTCCGCACTCCAGACCAGCGATTGACCGTCTGTGTGAAACCTCAGCTCCGTGACGCCGCCTCGATGGGACACCGCGACATTCGGCCACTGCGGTAATGCGGTCATGACACACCCTTTCGATTCTCGCCCAAGTATCACCCCTGGATGACACCGCATTCGATGCCTGGGGGTTGACAAGGCTCACACAGAGGGTACGTAATATAGGTATAAATCGCAGCCTTATGACAAGGAGTAAGTCGTGCCGCATCACAGGTTCCAGGATGGCTGGCTCGAGGTCGATGGACTTCGCATTCACTACACGGAATGGGGATCCCCGACTGCCGAGCCGGTCCTGCTCCTCCACGGGCTCAACGTGCAGTGCCACACGTGGGATCCCATTGCGGCCGAACTCGCAGACAACTATCACGTCATCGCGATGGACATGCGCGGACACGGCGACAGTGACTGGTCGAAAGCCGGCTACCGCGTTCAATCGATGGCACGGGATGTTCACGAGCTCATCAGCGCACTCGGCCTCGGTCCGGTCAATCTCGTGGGCCATTCGGCAGGCGTGCGGGTTGCTATTGCGGTTGCAGGTGAACGCCCCGAGACAGTGCTTCGACTTGCGCTCTCCGACGCGGGCCCAGCCAACTCCGCGTCGGGTGCGGTCGCGATGCGCGACTTCATCCAGTCGACAACCAACCTGCGCGGATTCCGAAATGAATCAGAGGCGAAGGAGTTCTACCTGGGATTCCATCCGGAGTGGCGGGAGGATTTCATCGACCTCCACGTCGAGCACCAGCTGCGACGGAACTGGGCGGGCAAATTGGTGCCGAAGGCGGACCCTGACGTCCAGTGGATCACCGGCTCCGTCAGCCTGCCCGACGTCAAATACCTGTGGAAGATGTCGGAGCTCCTGACCATGCCCACACTGCTCATGGTTGGGAAACGGAGCAATGTTCTGGATGAGGAGGTCGTGGGTCGCATGCTGGCGGCTATGCCCAACTCGTCGGTTCGGTGGTTCGACACCGGCCACTACGTACCGCGTGAAGCTCCGGAAGAGTTCATCGAGGTGCTCGGAAAGTTCCTCGCGAACGGCTGACTCGATCCAAGACAGAGGATGTGCAATGACAAGTGCCCGGCGCCGTTACGCGCAGATGAAGAGCCTCCTCGAGGTACCGATCCTGAACGAGAAATTCTGGTCGAAGGTTCCGACGGTCTCCGCCGACGCGATCATGTTGGACCTCGAAGACTCCACAACGCCGTCCAACAAGGAACTCGCCCGTGATCGAATAGTGGAAGCCCTCGGCGCACCGGAGTACTTCGGCGGGCGACACGTGATCGTTCGTGTCAACAACCTGTCGACGCCGTGGGGCCGAGACGATCTGTCCGCACTCGCCGCCGCCGATGGTGATTTTCTCATCAGCTACCCGAAGGTGGAGACAGCAGAGGAAATCGGCGAGGTTCGGTCGGTGATGGAATCCTCGGGTGAGCTCCGTGGGTTGCACGTGATGATCGAGACCGCACGTGCTGTGCTCGAACTGGACAGCATCGCCAGCCAGGATGGCGTCGCCGGTCTGCATTTCGGGTACGTCGACTACGCGGCAGACGTGGGCTCTCGCCCGTTCAACGACGAGGGAGACGACCTCTACGCTCCGTCCACTCACTACGTGCGGGCGAAGATTGCCATTGCTGCCGCCGCCTACGGACTGTTCTGCACTGGCGGCACTCTGATCCCTGAATACCAGGATCACGAGAAAGTGCAGAGGTTCGTTCGATCGTGGGTGGACCTCGGTTACACCGCATGCATCGCTGTTTCTCCGAAACACCTGCCCATCATCAACGAAACCCTGACGCCGAGTGCGGAACAACAAGCGCGCGCGAGAGAGATCTGTGATGCCTACGAGGAATCGGTACGGAAAGGCGATCCCGCTGCGGTGCTCGCCGGCAGGGTGATCACCCTGCCGGATTATCGCGTAGCGAGTTTGGTGTTGGTTCGTGCCGGGCACGATCTGGTGGCCAGCGTATGACCGCGATTAAGGTGCCCACGGACGAAGGTCTGAGTGCAGCGCTCGCAGACACGCTGCACGGAGCGCTGCAGGGCGGGCTGCCGTCAGTCGTCGTTTCGTCAGCAAAGTTGCGACTGTTGCACACGATTCGCGTGTCGATGACGAGTCGAGATCTGCCGCCCGCGGTCCTTGCCTGGAATGCCGTCAGCGCGGACTCCGGCAGCTGCGCCGTAATCGGTAGAACGCAGCGTTTGAGCGGTCCGGATGCCGCCTTCGTCAATGCGGTGGCAGCCCACAGCAGCCTCAAAGAGGACTGCGGTCCGGGAGGTTTACGCGAAGGTAGCCATCCCGGCACCTACGTCGTTCCGGCCGCACTGGCAGCAGCCGAGATGTCCGGGGCATCGGGATCGGATCTGCTGCGCGGCATCATCATGGGATACGAAGCAGTGAGTCGACTCGGTGCCGCTAGTCCGCCTGGCATCGGGCAGCGACGTTTTCGTCCGGTCGGAATTATGGGTGCGTTCGGGGCGGCCGCCGCAGCCGGCGGGGTATGGGGACTCGATCGAACAGCGCTCTCCCGGGCGCTGGCGATTGCAGCGAACATGGCCGGCGGTGTCAACCAAGGCATATTCGACGGAACGATGGAGCCCTATTTTCACTCCGGCATCGGCGCTCGCAACGGGCTGCTCGCGGCGCAGCTCGCCAGAGCAGGAGCGATCACCTCGGACCTCAGCCTGGAAGGAGACTTCGGATTCTTCCAAACATACGGTGGCGCAGCTGGATCCGAAGATCTGCTGGTCGGAGCACGTGACGACTTCGGCGTGACACGCGTGGGAACGAAGCGATTCGCCGCCTGCTTGCAGAATCAAGAAACCATTGCCTTGATCACCGACACGGTACCGGGCGATATCGATGTTCGAGACATCGTGAGGGTGACGATTCGCAGACCGGCCACAGGGACCAATGGGCTCGAAAGTCCTGGAGTCTCCAGGATCCCACCCTATTCGAATATGCTGCAGGCCCAGATGTCGGCGCGGTTCACAGCTGCCGCGGCCTTGTCAGGGGCGCCGGTCGACGATGCCACCTACTTCCGAGACTGCTTTGCCGACTCCGGTGTCACTGCGCTGGCCGGAAGGATCGAGCTGGAGAACTCGACAGATGGATCGGTCCGTGTCGAAATCGAGCTCATCGATCGCGTGATCACCCTGGATTCCGATGTATCGAACACCGTATTCCCCGAGGCTGCGGAGATTCGCACACGATTCCATCGCGATGTCGCAGCACATATCGGCGCGGACGCCGCCGAAGAACTTCTACACCTTGTCGACAGTATCGACGAGGACGTACCGGTTTCTCATCTCACAGCAGCGCTCTGTGCACCGACAGCTACCGCTGCCTCGTAGACGACATTCGTCTCAATACTGTCAAAAACGGAGGGTCTCGTGGACAACATCGTCATCGCAGGAGCATCGATCGCGGGCTTGAGCGCCGCTCGGCAGCTGCGCAAATCGGGTTTTACCGGAACCGTGCAGCTGGTCGATGAAGATCCCCACGGGCCCTACCGTCGACCGGAGGTATCCAAAGGCCTGCTCAACGGCAAAGCTGACAGCGACAGCGTCAAGGTCAAATGGCCGGATGAACTCGGGTTAGCACGGATCACGGGTGCTCGGCTGGAGGGACTCGACCTGCAGTCCCGCGAGCTGACTGCCACCGTGGAATCAGGCTCGACGGTCATTCCATTCGATGGCCTGATCATTGCGACGGGCGTACACGCCCGACCGAACCCCTTCACCCCCCTTCTGCATGGTGTGTACACCCTGCGCAGCCTGGGCGACTCCCGTCTCATGAGCGAAAAGTTGCGAGGATCGACATCCGTGGCGATCGTTGGCGGTGGGTTCATCGGACTCGAGGTCGCGGCGGTGGCGCGGGCGATGGGCAAACGAGTGACCGTACTCGAGGCGTCCGCGCGCCCATTGGGGCGGGTCCTGGGGACCGCGTTCAGCGACCACCTTTCCCGGATTCACCGCGACCGAGGCGTCGAGTTGCTCTGCGGGGTGTCGGTGTCCGCACTCGTCGAGGGTGCAAGTGGTGAAGTCCGCGGCGTCGCATTGAGCGATGGTCGAATCGTCGAAGCGGACACCGTACTCGTTGCGATCGGATCGGCCCCATCGGTCGCGTGGATGGCTTCGTCCGGCCTGGACCTCACCGATGGAGTCCGCTGCGATGCCACGTGTGCGGTAGAGGGCACGTCGGGTGTCGTTGCCGCCGGAGATGTGGCCAGTTGGTGGAATCCGCTCTACCGCAGACGAATGCGAGTCGAGCACTGGACGAACGCGATCGAGCAAGGAACGTTCGCGGCGCGAAGACTTCTCGACGACCACGAGGAGGACGGATTCTCCAGTGCTCCGTACTTCTGGTCGGATCAACACGGGATGCGCCTGCAGAGCATCGGCACGACGATCGGCCACGACCGAGTAGATGTCCTCGACGAGGACGGCGACCGACTTCTCGTTGCCTACTCGTCAGATGGACGCCTGACCTGCGTGGCTGGGATCAACGCTGGAACGAAGGTCCAGAGCTACCGCAAAATGGTACTCGAGGGCGAGGATATTTCTACCGTTCGCGGCGATCGCCTGGGCGCGCACCCCGCCGACATCGAGGCCCAGGTGTCGACTACCACCGGATGAAACGGGCGCTAGGCTAGTTCCTCCCAACACTGACATCACAACACTGTCTGCGTGTACCGGTGGTCCACGGCTTTACCTGTAAGTTGGGGAGTATGGCTAATAATCGCACAGTCTCCGCGCTAGACGAGCCCCTGGCGCAGCTAGCCCCCTCGGCGGCCCCACTGTCGCGTGGAACCAAAGTCTCCGAGCGAATCGCCAATGCGCTGGTCGAGGACATCATCCGGGATCGGCTCGGACCGGGGGATCGGCTGCCCAACGAACAAGCAATGGCCGACCGATTCCAGGTGGGCCGTGGTTCGGTCCGCGAGGCGCTGCGCTTGCTCGAAACCCACGGCATGATCAAACTGAAATTGGGGCCGCGCGGCGGCCCGCAGATCACGGCCGTCGATCCCAGAGAAGTAGGTCGCACGCTATCGCTGTATCTAGGACTCCGCGGCGCGACCATCGAGGAACTCGTACAGACCCGCCTGTTCCTCGAGCCGAAGGTGGCGCGTCTGGCTGCCGAGAATCGCTCGGACGAAGACGAACGTCGGCTCCGAGCTGCCCTTGCTGCGGAAGAGGCCAGTAACTCGGACGAGACCGGCTATATCGACGCAGCCAACGAATTCCACTATGTCCTTGCTACCATGACCGGCAATCGTGTGCTCGATCTGGTCGCTACGGCCCTCAAGGACCTATATACCAGTCGGATCGTGAACGACGGAGTGGCGCGGGCGGCAGCCGGCCCCGGCATCTGCCAGGAGCACAAGACGATCGGCGACGCTATCCTCGCAGGTGACGCGGATCGAGCAGAAAGCCTGATGCGGTCCCACATGGACTTCTACGTCGAGAGGGTCCGAAGCGTCGCTCCAGGATTTCTGAATTCCCGGATCACCTGGGGATAACACGCTGCACGAGGTCCGCGCCAGCGCCGTTTCCGCTGGCTACGCATCGCGTCTGCGTGGGCGGCTCGACGTGCCGACACCTCGGCCGGTAACCATTCGCCCGTTTGGGGCCCATTCCCAAATTGGCGTACGGAGCATACGAATAGGGCGCACGATACACGTGCCACCAACCTGGGTGAGAGCTCATCTCGCGACCACCGCACGCCCCGCAACCTCACCGTCGACGCACGACCCTGCACTCGAACGTGCAGGGTCTGCACGTCGTTGACCTGCGCCGGCCGTCTTCGCAGATGCCAAATATATATACGAAGAATAGTATTCATGCGGGTACTTAACGCGTATGGTGAGTGTCACATCCACTGATCTCAGGTGGTAGCACGAAACCGTCAGCTCTCGCGACCCGGCTCGGCATGAGTCCCATTCGGCGACCATTAACGCGCGCACATCGTGGCTCGGGCGGAATCTGGTCATTCACTCACTTCCTTCCGGCATGAGAGGCCCGTTGAAGCATGAGCAATGCAGAACGTACGGACAGCGCACACGGCATTCTGGGTGTCGAAACCCCCACATCCGCCCCTGATCGACAAACCATGGTCCGCGTGGTCGCCGCTGCCTCGGTGGGGACCTTCGTCGAGTATTACGACCTCGCGATCTACGCCTTTCTCGCCACGACGATCGCCGGGGTCTTCTTCGCGTCAGGAGACGACGCCACCGCACTGCTGTCAACATTTGCTGTCTTCTCGGTCGCATTCTTTGCGCGGCCCGCCGGCGGATTGATCTGGGGCGCGGTAGGAGATCGCATCGGCCGTAAGAGAACGCTGGTGATCATTCTCAATCTGATGACGGTAGCGACCGTCATGGTCGGTCTCTTACCGACCTACTCCGCCGTCGGAATCGCAGCCCCGGCCTTGCTGATTCTGCTTCGCCTCGTCCAAGGCATCTCGGCGGGCGGCGAGGTGACGGGTGCTGCGGCATTCATCGCCGAACACGCGCCGCACGGGCGCCGCGGATTCCTCACCAGTTGGCTGCAGGTATCGACCACCGCGGCCCTGCTCGCCGGGTTGATCACCGCATCCGCCTTGAACGCCCTGCTGTCGGACGATCAGATGCACAGCTGGGGGTGGCGTATTCCGTTTCTGATCGCGCTTCCGCTGGGATTGGTGGGGCTCTACGTTCGGAACAAACTGGATGAGACCCCGATGTTCGTCGCGGCGCAGCAGTCACAAGACCCGAGCGATGCGAATGCGCTTCGCAACACTCTTCGCGTCCGGAAGAACTATCGCCAGATCGCGCTTGCCGCCGGCATCGGCGTCGTCCACACCCTCGCCTTCTACATCATTCTGAGCTACATGCCGACCTACCTCACCAAGGGCGTCGGGCTGTCCAGCTCGGACTCGTACATCGTGTTGGGGGTCGCAACGGCTGCGTATCTCGTTCTGATACCCGTTACTGGTGTCTTCTCGGACCGATTCGGACGCCGGCGCAGCTTCTTCGTCAGTGCTCTCGGACTTCTCGGACTTGCCCTTCCGGCCTTCCAGTTGATGATCAGCGGGTCCCTGCTGTTGGCGCTTGTCGGACAGATGCTCCTCGTGGTACCCGGATCATTTGCCGCGTCCGCGATGTTGATCACCCAAGCCGAGATGTTTCCCACCAAGCTTCGCTACACAGGTCAGGGAATCGCGGTCGGAGTGGTTGCCGCCCTGTTCGGCGGGAGCGCGCCGTTCGTCGCACAGCTCCTCGGGTCGATCACCCACAGTCTGTATGTCCCCGCCTTCATGATCATGTTCGCGGCAGCAATCTCGCTTATTGCGTGTGTCGCAATGCGTGAGACCGGACGCGAGCCTCTGCCCGCCTGATCTCCAGGTATAGCCCGGTCGATTAGGTCTGCACGGACCGTTGACAACCCCAACCTATTTATCGCTATAGTACGTATGTATGACGTACTTCACGGCTAAGAGGAAGTGTGTGCACGATGACTGAGGAGCTAGTCGATATGGCCAAACCCCAGTGGCCGTTTCCCCGAACCTGCCCGCTGCAGCCCCCGCCGGCGCTGGACGAGATCCGCGCACAGACCCCTATCACGAAGGTCGAACTCTGGGACGGCTCGGCAGCCTGGCTCGCGACGAGGTACGACGACGTACGAACCCTCCTCGGGAACACCCAACTGAGCTCCGACACATCGGCGGAGGGCTTTCCGCAGTCCAGCAAGACGGTGGTTGCGCAGCGCTCGGGCCAGAAGAACTTTGCCCGTTTGGATCCCCCCGAGCACGATCGACACCGGTTGATGTTGACCGCCGACTTCATGGTCAAGCACGTCCGCAGCTTGCGCCCGTATCTCGACCAGCTGCTCGACGACTGCTTCGACGAAATGGAGCGGGCCGCGGGTCCGGTCGATCTGGTGAAAGCCCTTGCTCAACCCGTTCCCGCGAACATCATCGTGCAGATGCTCGACCTGCCGCCGGACCGAAGCGACTTCTTCCTCGACCGCGTCAACCGGTGGATGAGCCTGGACAGTACGCCCGAAGAGTCGGATGCGGCCGGGGCAGAGGTCTTGGACTACTTCGGCGCATTGATCAACCAAAGGAAGGGCAGTTCCGGGGAGGATCTCGTCAGCCGAATGATTCGAGATCACCTTGAAACCGGTGATCTGACGGAATCCGAGCTGCAGCACATGCTGCATCTGCTCCTCGTGGGCGGCTTCGACACGACCGCGAACATGATTGCCCTGGGCACGCTGGTGTTTCTGCAGAACCCTGATCAGTGGGATCGGATTCGTGAGGATCCCGCATTGGTCCCGGGTGCGGTGGAAGAACTTCTCCGTTATCTGAGTGTGGCACACCATGTCGGATTCAGATTGGCGAAGGAAGACGTCGACATCGGGGACACGTGCATACACGCCGGCGACGGTGTGATCGCGCCCATCATCGCCGCGAATCACGATCCCGCGGTGTTCGAGAACCCCCACAGTTTCGATGTGAAGAGGGACGCCCGCCGCCACCTTGCCTTCGGATACGGCGTACATCAGTGCCTCGGCCAGGCCCTCGCCCGCGTCGAACTACAGGCTGTGTTCACCAAGTTGCCGCAGCGCTTTCCGAAGCTTGCGCTCGCCTGCGACTTCGACGAACTGCGTTTCAAGAACGCGCTGATCTACGGAATAGAAGAACTACCGGTCACCTGGTAGCACGGAAGAGAGTGGAATACTAATGTCTGACAAAACATTTCACATCGACGTCATTCACGAACGGTGCATGGGGGCGGGCAATTGCGTCGAGGCCGCCCCAGATTACTTCGATCAGAACGAGACGGACGGGACCGTCATCGTATTGAAGGAGTCCGGCGACATCGCCGACGAAGCGAAGGTCACCGAGGCGGCTGCTATTTGCCCGGTGGCAGCGCTGGGTATCAGTCGCTGATGTCCGGCCACGTCGAACGAGCTCATCGGAAGGCTTGCACTCCATGTCAGCGCTAGAGGGCCGGACTGCGTTGGTGACGGGAGCCGCGCAGGGACTGGGTTTGGCGATCGCATCGAAACTTCATTCACTCGGCGCACGAGTGGCGTTGGTCGACATCAACGAAGCTGCACTGAAGGAGGCGATCTCACATCTCGACGCGTCCCCCGAGCAGGTCGAGGCGTTCTGTGTGGATCTACAGGACTCGACACAAACAATTGCGTTACCTGCGGCGGTGGCCGAACGCCTCGGCGACGTCTCAATTCTGGTGAACAACGCCGGTATACGGTCGATTTCGCCCATCATGGAGCACTCGCTGAGCAGCTGGAAATCCACACTCGACGTGAATCTGACCGCTCCATTCAACCTGATCAAGGCAACTGTTCCACAGATGCTCGCGCAGGGAGGTGGGAGAATCGTGAACATCACCTCCGTGGCCGCGGAACTCGGGTTCAAGAATCGATCGTCCTACAACGTATCCAAGGCAGCTTTGGAGATGTTGACGAAATCAGTAGCGCTCGAGCTGGGAGCGCAGGGCATACGATGCAACGCCGTCGCTCCTGGAATCATCGAGACTCCGCTGAACTCGGACTATTTCCGAGATGCAGCGTTCGCCAAGACAATTGTCGACAACACTCCGGCAGCTACATGGGGCCAGCCAGACGATATCGGCGAGGCGGTCGCGTTTCTTTGTGGCGACGGCGCGAACTTCATCAACGGCGCGACAATACTTGTCGACGGTGGGTGGAGTGCCGGAAAAGGTTACTAGACCAGCAACTCCGGGCGGCACCCGGGTGGGACACCCACGGGTCCCACCCGGAGTCGACATCACTCGGGTGAACAAGCGAGTGTTCCCCATCCGCTGCCATGCAGAATTCGATGGATAGCCCCGACCACGATGGTTCGAAAGCGGCTTTGCCGGCCGTCCTACTCCTTGCACTGTGTACGGCTATCACACAGGGCATGGCGCGATTCTCATACGGCCCCCTTGTCCCGGCGATGCTGGGCCGCGAAATAGGATCCGCTTCGACAGCCGGGGCGCTCGCCATGGCCCATATGACCGGATACCTTTTCGGATCTGTGTTCGTCCTTCGGTTGGGTTCCAGATGGGCACCGATCCAATCCGTTCGAGCTGGAATTTTCCTCACTACACTGGGATTGGGTGTCCTTGCAGTATCGCCCACCACGTCGGCCTTGGCGGTGGGCCTGATCGCGACCGGTTTCGGGGCTGCCATGACGTGGATCCTCGCGCCGAACATCGCAGCGTCTTTGTGGCCGGCGCGTCGCGGAGTGGCCATAGGTCTCGTGGCCGGCAGCATGGGCATCGGGCTCATCGCGGCCAGTGGTCTCGCGAGCGCAGTGCCTGAACAACATTGGCGGTCCGTGTGGGCAATCGAGTGCGCCGTCGCTGCCGTGGTCTGGGTATCTGCAATGAAGGTGCTGACCGCCCCGCACGTGGACAGAAGCACCCACGAAAAGATCCGGCTTCCCTGGCGGATCGACGCCGCCTGGTCCCGGTCGACGGCTGCGTTCGCGATTTTCAGCTTTGGAGTTGCGATGTGTCTGACATTCTTGGTCGCAGGCCTCGAACGCAGCATGGGTGGGGGCCAACTGTATGCACGCCTCGCGTATGCCTCGATCGGAATCGGAATGCTTGCAGGAGGTGTCCTGTTCGAAAGGCTGTCACAACGCTGGGGTCGGACCATCACGTTGTCCCTGCAATATCTGCTGTTTGCACTCTCGCTGTCGGCCGTCCTCCGCGTACCGGAACGCGGCGTCGTGATCGTGGTCATCATCGTCATCGGCGCAACGATGACAGGAACCGCCGCAACGCTGATCGCAGACCTGACCGACCGGCACTCGACATCCGTTGCCACAGCACTATTCGGCTCGGTCTTCCTCCCTGTGGGACTCGGGCAGATCCTGGGACCGATCTTCGGCGGGTGGGCCATCGACACCTTCGACTTCAAGACCGCCTTCACAGCATGCGGCGCACTATCAGTTGCCGGCGCTGCGCCTCTCCTGTATCGAGCACTCACGACGCGCCCGCGCTGACGAGGCCGACAGGATCGATCCCACAGTGTGGGTCATGCCGTCTCAGCCATGGGGATATCGAACCTCGGAGTCCTGGCATTCGGCAGGGTCGATCTGGAACCGGCAATGTGGCTGCGTCTCAGCAACTCCCGATGCAGCATGAGCTATCGAGGTTGCGCGCCCCGATCATGAGCGTAAGTCGATTTCGGAGCGCCGGACATCTTGACATGTGATGTGCGTCAGATCACTCTATGTAAATAGACCGATTTATAGCCATATATAACCAGAGGGGCAGCAGAGTGCACACCAGTGTTCGAGAGCTCGACCTTGAACTTCCCGGCGCAGACGCGGTGTTCATCGCGGGGGAGTGGCGCAAGCCCGCTGCGGCCGGTGTGATCGACGTGATCTCACCATCCACTGAAAATCTTCTGATTCAGGTCGCGCGACCAAGTCCCGCCGACGCGGATGCCGCCGTCGCGGCGGCACGCGACGCTTTCGACAACGGTCCATGGCCACGGATGCCGGTCGCGGAGCGAACAGAGATCGTCAGCCGATTCTGTGACGCGCTGGAATCGGCGTTTGGGGATCTGAATCGCGCATGGGCACACGAGTCCGGCGCACCACTCAAACATGGCGTCATGATGCACGAGGGGGCATCGACAATGGCGTGGCGCGCTGCAGTCGAACTCGCGCCCGAACTACCGTGGGAACAGGACCGCGGTGATGCTGTGATCAGACGTGAGCCAACCGGAACAGTACTGGCTATTCTCACAAACAACGGCCCGGTCCCCCTCATGGCGATGAAGGTCATACCCGCACTGCTCGCAGGATGCCCCGTCGTCGTCAAACATGCCCCTGAGTCCCAGCTCACCGCTCATCTCATCGCCGAAGCCTCACTCCAGGGGGGCTTCCCCCCCGGAGTCCTGAGTTTTCTCCCGGCGGACACTGAAGTGACTCAGTACCTTGTCTCCCATCCCGGAATCGACATGGTGACCGTTACCGGAAGCCAGGCAATCGCTCGCGACATCCTCAATCGCACGACTCCTCGGCTCGCCCGCACGGCGTTGGAACTGGGAGGCAAGTCACCAGCCATCTTGACCGAGGACGTCGACCTCGACGAGGTGATGACGACACTCGCCGAAGGCTCCAGCAGCTTCATGGGCCAGATCTGTGTGCTGTTGTCGCGCATCATTGTTCCTCGCTCACGGTACTCCGAAGTCGAGAACGCACTCGTCGACTACTACACCTCACTCACAATCGGCGACCCGTTCGATCCGGCGACGGATCGAGGCCCACTGTCGGTCGAACGAGCAAGAACCCGAACCGAAGCCTTCGTCGCGGGAGCAGTATCCGAAGGCGCAAGGGTCGCGTGCGGCGGCAAGAGGCCGGAAGGGATCTCGCGCGGCTACTACTACGAACCCACCCTCCTGGCCGACGTCGACAACCAGATGACAGTCGCACAGGAGGAAGTGTTCGGCCCAGTGGCGTGCCTCATTGCCTACGACGACATCGAGCAAGCAATCGACATCGCAAACGACACACCCTACGGCTTGGCTGCAGCGGTGTACTCCAAGGAAACCTCCACAGCACTCGACATCGCACGCCGAATCAGGTCGGGCTCCGTAGGCGTGAACGTTGCCGGAATGTCACTCTCTCAACCGTTCGGCGGTGTGAAACAGTCCGGATGGGGACGTGAATGCGGACCAGAAGGCATCCTCGAATTCACCGATATGAAGCAGATGCTCGTAGCCGGTGGGTCGAGCTTCCTCAATCAATAGTGCATTCGACCATCGAACCTGATCCACCCAGGACCCCACAAACTCAGATGCGAAGTCAATCGACAATCGAATCAACTTCGAGAAAAGGACATCCCATGACAGATCGACTCGCCGGCAAGGTCGCGTTCATTACCGGAGCAGGCCGCGGCCAAGGTCGCGCACATGCAATCCGCCTCGCCGAAGAGGGCGCAGACATCATCGCAATCGACGCCTGTGCGAACTTCGATACCGTGCGATACGACATGGCCTCGGAAGAGGATCTCGCACAAACCGTCAAAGAAGTTGAAGCCCTCGACCGTCGAATCATCGCGACGAAAGTCGACGTTCGAGACGCTCCAGGTCTGACGAAGGCCGTCGAAGAGGGCGTTGCGCAACTCGGACGATTGGATGTCATCGTTGCCAACGCGGCAATCTGCTCCTGGCAGAAATGGGATGACACCTCGCCCCAGGTCTGGCAAGACACTCTCGACATCAACTTGACCGGAGTCTGGAACACGATCACCGCCGGCGTCCCGCACCTCATCGAAGCTGGCGGCGGCTCCATCATTTGCACCAGTTCGACGTCCGGCCTCAAGGGCACTCCGTGGCTCGGGCCCTACGTCGCTGCGAAACACGGTGTGGTCGGGATCGTGAAGATGATGGCAAACGAGCTCGCCCGCCACAACATTCGCGCGAATACTGTGCATCCGACCGGGGTCGACACACCACTGGCCACGAACGGATTCGAAGTCCTCAACAAGTTCATCGAAGAAGACCAGAAAATGGGACCGATCTTCGTCAACCCCATGCCGATCGAACTGCTCGAGCCTCGTGAGATCAGCAACGCTGTTTTGTTCCTCGCATCCGACGAGTCCCGGTACGTGACCGGGACGCAGCTGAAAGTGGATGCCGGCAACTGCAACATCTGATCGCGCGAGTTTGCGACCCGGTTGCGGGGCATTCCAACGCCAAGATCGCCCGCGGCGGTGGTCGAGGTCGATCGCCGGAAGGGACCACGTAGAGCACGGAGTCCGCGGCTGCAGGGATGGACGCCGCGAACCCTGAAGTTGCACAGGAATCCCACAAGCTAGCGCGCGCTTCGTGCCTGTGTCCGGATCGCGAAGCGAATCGTCAACGATCGCGGCAAAGCGGGGCGGTATTCCGGTGCTTCGGCGCCCATCTCCCCACAGGTGTGAAACTGACTTCGACTAGCAAGCGTCTCTCTTGGAGAAGTAGTCCCTGTTGAGCGAACAGTGGCGCAACGTGCCCGGTAGGTGAGCTGGTTCCTCGTCACCTACCGGGACGTCTTCAAGGCTCGAGACATGTTCGTTCCGGCAAAGAACCCCGGGGTCACAAATGATCTCGCACGCCGTGGCCGCCAACGGCTTGCCGCTGATGGCGTGCGCTGAATGGACTCATTCCACCATGGTCGCCCAGAGTGATTGCGCGGCGACGAAGCCCTCGCAATACGGCGCATCCGCACCGAACATGTCTCGATTGGCGTCACTGAAGAATTTAGGAAGTCCGCGAAAATGACTGAACCGCAACAGCACAAGCATTCTCGGCTCAATGCCCCGCGTAACGTAGAATCAGCCCCGGGGCGACCGCTCTCAGAAGCTGAACTCACGACGGTGATCGTTGCCTTATACGGAGAATGCCCGGAACTCCGCACGCGGAGCCGACGATCAGCGGAATAGGCCGCATGCCCCTCCGCGTGAGAACTTTCCGGCCGAGCCGACGATGACCTCGGACTTGGTGACCTTGAACTCGCGGTTGATCATTTCGCGACTCATGTTCCGCGCTTTGGACAACTTGAACATTCGGTTCGTTTGGACCGGGCAGCCGACGGCTTTTTGCGCGGGCAGCAGCGGTGCCTTGCCGGTACTGTGTGGGCGGCCGGTTCGGCGTCGATGGCCGCGGTCTTCCGCGTCGTCGATGAGTCGCCCTTGTCGGCGAGTGAACTGCTATCACATCAGGCGCCGACGACCCGTGCAATTTCGTCATGAAGGAGCCCGATCCACAGCATTCCTGGCATCCCGCGCCTCGGACTGACGACCGCGGAGATCGCCAGAGTTGTGCGCTCGAATATGCAAGCAATGCTCAGGCATGCTCATCCTGCGCGTGCTCGACGATCCAGGCCGCGATCTGGGCTCGTGAGGTGAACCCGAGTTTGGTGAGGATGTGTTCCACGTGGCCCTGCGCGGTGCGTGGGGATATCGCGAGTTGGGTGGCGATGGCCTTGTTGGTCAGACCCTGGGCGACCAGGTTGGCGACCTGCCGCTCACGCTTGGTCAGGTGTGTTGTGTGATCGGCGGGCGGTGCCGCACCCGGGGTGTGCTCGCCGAGGGCGTAGGCGACGGCTTCCTCGAACCCCAGGGTCGCACCCTCCTGGCGGGCAGCCTCGAATGCTCGCTCACCGAGTACCCGGCTGGTCTGCCGCTCACACTCCTTGTGGCGGGCGAGCAGGTTGTGGAACAGCACCGGGGAGCTCCCGAGGGACCGGCCCAGCGCCTCGGCGGCGCCCAGCAGGACGGCGGCGCGTTGTGCGTTGTCCTGGTCGGCGGCGATCCATGCCCGTGCCTCCAGGGTCACGGCGGCAGTGAGCGGTTCGTCCACCAGTCGGGTCAGCCGCAGGCACTCTTCCAGTAACCGAACCGCTCGATCGCGATCGCCCTGCTGCAGGACCGCCACCCCCATGGCCCACAGCGAGTATGACCGAAAGACCGATTCGCCGTGGGCTTCGGTGATGTCGAGCACCTGCTGATGGCAGGTGATGGCCCGGGTAGCATCTCCCTGCAATTCGTACGCCAGCCCGAGCATCATCAGAATCCATACCCGCTCCGACAGGTTGGCGCGGGCGCCGAACACCTCGAGGGCTTCCTCCAGGCGGGTGCAGGCGCGGGGAGTATCGCCGCTGTAGAGGGCCAGGAGTCCGTCGGCATGGGCGACGCGCGCGTGGACCACGGGATCGGTCATCTGTTCGGCCAGCGCCTGCGCCTGCGCGACCAGGTCGCCCGCCGCTGTGAGGTCGCCCTGCACGTCCGCCAGCACGCTGTCGGCGTACAGCGCTTCGACTCGTGCCGCGGTCGCCCGCCCGGCCCCGTGGGCGAGGGCGCGGTCGAGCCAGTGCCGTCCCTCGCTGAGCAGGCCGCGGGAGAGCCAGAACTGGAACAGGGCGGCGGCGATCCGCAGCCCTGCGGTGGCGTCGTCGCCGGGCCCGGACAGACACAATTCCATCGCCTCGCGCAGGTTCGGTTGTTCCCGCTCGAGGCGTGCGATCCACTCCCGCTGCCGGGGACTGATCCACTCGGCGTCCGCCTGTAACACCAACTGCTGGTACCAGTCCCGGTGCCGCCGCCGCAGCCCCGGGTGCTCCCCGGACTGCTCGGACTTCTCCCGGCCGTAGTCGCGCAGCGTCTCGAGCATCCGGAACCGCACCACCGGGCCCGCGTCCTCCCGGATCAGGATCGACTTGTCGACCAGCGAGGTCACTACGTCGAGCAGGTCCTCCGGGGCCACACCCTCGCCGCAGATCACTTCCGCCGCGTCCAGTTCGAAACTGCCGGCGAACACCGACAGCCGCGCCCACAGCTGCTGTTCCCGCGGTGTGCACAGGTCGTGACTCCAGTCGATGGACAGTCGCAGCGTCTGCTGCCGCGTCGGCGCACCGCGGCTGCCCAGGGTGAGCAGCGCGTACCGGTCGGTGAGCCGCTGCAGGATCTGCTCGGGCGACATCGCCCGCAACCGGGCCGCCGCCAACTCGATCGGCAGCGGCAGGCCGTCGAGTTGTCGGCAGATCCGGGCCACCGTGACCCGGTTGTCCTCGGTGACCTCGAATCCCGGCACCGCGGCGGCGGCCCGCTGCGCGAACAACGTCACCGCGTCGTACCGGGGGACCCCGTGCAGGGTCGGCTCGCGGTGCGGGTCGGGGGCCGTCAGCGGCGGCACGCGCAGCACCGCTTCCCCACCGAGGGTGAGGGGTTCGCGGCTGGTGGTCAGGACCCGCAGCTCCGGGCAGCTGCGCAGCAGCATCTCGGCCAGTGCGGCGACCGCATCCACCACCTGCTCGCAGTTGTCCAGCACGAGCAGCAGGTGCCGGGGGGCGAGGAACTGCGCCACCACGTCGTCGAGCCGGCGCCCGGACCGATCCCGCATCCCCAGGGCGGCGGCCACCATGTCCACCACCAACGACCCATCCTGCAACTCGCCCAGTTCGACCCATCGCACCCCGTCACCGAATCCCCGCCGGACATCGGCGGCCACCCGCAGGGCGAGGCGTGTCTTGCCGACACCGCCGATGCCGGTCAACGTCACCAGACGCGAGATGGACAGCAGGTTCCTCGCCTCGGTGAGCTCGTGGCGGCGACCGACGAAACTGGTGAGCTCGAGGGGCAGGCCGCCGACCGAGGTCCGGACGGCGGGCACCGTCGATGGTGTGGCCCGAGCCGCCGTGGTCTCGGCAGGGTCCGGGCGGGCGCGCGCCGGATCCAGATCGCGCCGTGTTGCGCCCGGTTCGCCGATCAGGGCCATCTCGTCGACCGGGAGGCCCTGGTCGTGTTGGATCCGGCGCAGTTCATCACCGACTTCGGCGGCGGTGGAGGGACGCTCCCGCGGGTCTGCAGCCATGGCCCGTTCGATGACACCGCTCACCTCGTCGGGGATCCCCTGCTCGCGTAGGTCGGGCACCGGCTGGGTGGTGATCCGCAGGAATTGCGCGACGACCTGTTCACCGCTGCGGCGTTCGAAGGCGGCATGCCCGGTGAGGGCGCTGAACAGGGTGGCGCCGAGGCTGTAGATGTCCGAGGCGGGGCTGGGGGGCTCGCCGCTGAGCACCTCGGGGGCGGTGAAGGCCGGTGATCCGGTGACGGTGCCGGTGGCGGTCTGGAAGCCGCCGGCAACGTGGGCGATGCCGAAATCGGTCAACTCCGGCTCGCCGTAGTCGGTGAGCAGTATGTTCGCCGGTTTGACGTCCCGGTGCAGGATGCCGAGCCGGTGCGCCGACTCCACCGCACCCGCCATCTTCACTCCGAGCCGCAGCGCCTCGCTCAACGGCAGCGGACCGTCGCGGCGGATCCGCGCATCGAGGGAATCCTGCGGGTGAAAGGGCATCACGATGTATGGCAGGCCGCTGTCGGTGGCACCGACCTGCAGAATGTTGACGATGTTCGGGTGCCCGGTGAGCCGGCCCATTGCCCGCTGTTCCCGGAAGAACCGGGCCCGGTTCTCCTCGTCGAGTTCCACGGTGAGCACCTTCACCGCCACCGTGCGATCCAGCTCCGCCTGGGTGCAGCGGTAGGCAACACCGAAACCACCGCGTCCAATTTCGTGGGCATCCTCGAACCCGGCCGCACCCAGCTCCGCCGTGACCGACGCAGCCTCGGCTCGCTCTGTCTCGAACGGATCACCTGCGGCCATCAGCGTGTCCTCGCTCCGTCTCCCCAACGATGTCGAGAAAGAGGACCTCGTTGGTACGACCCTCGAGGATGCACCATGCCACTCACCTCAGAAAGTTGTGCCTTCAGGATAACGATCCCTGTGGATTACCCCGGACTTCTCGAAAGATGAACGACGTTGGCGCAGACCGATCGGTCTGGTCGCGACAACCGGTGAACGCGCAGAGCGTTCATGCCCGCGCGTCGCGTCGAACGATCTCTCCCGGGTCCGGGCTTGCTGGGCTCGTGGGCGGCTCGTTCGCGTTCGGCCTCACGCTCAGCTCGGCGCTGTGCACTGTGCGCAGCCTCTGCGGCGCGTTGCTCGCGGGGGAGGGGGACCGTCCAGTCGATTCCAGACAAACGCCAGAGCGAATCGGCGTCGCTTCTAGCAGGTGACCCGACCGTGGCCTTTGTGCGTAATCGGCACCCCCCGGGACCACGTCGGGTGCCGTCGACGGACGCAAGTCGCCAGGCGCGCGCGTGGCGGTCGGGTCATCGTCTCAACGGACCTGGCGGAGATCCTGTCGTGCAAGCTTAGTGGTCTGATTCGTTAATTCGTCGGGGGTTGTTGCCAGGCGGTCGGGTCGGCGAGGTAGAGCCCGCAGGCGCAGTCGAGGGCGTCCTCGGGGGTGCCTGCGAAGTCGCCGCTGGGCAGGATCGAGTCCTGGTACTTGCCGCTGCTGGCGAGGTGGATCGCGAATCCCCACGAGCGGGCCGATCCTCCGTAACGCAGCCGCATCAGCGGTAGGACGGTGCCGTCCGGCAGTGTCGCATCGACGTAGGCGAAGGATCCTCGAAATCGGGCGTCGACGTCACGCAGTTGCGGCCAGCGGGCGCGAGCATGGTCGAACAACCGAAGGCGCAGCGAGTTCTTCGTCGATTCCGGTGGTGTCGGCACAGTGTTCATCGTGCCCGATGACCACCCGTGTCGGTCGCCAACCTCGGGGGTGTCGCACGCGAAGGTTGGGGCATGTGTGGTGAATGTGACCTGATGGTGCTGCTGTGGTGATGGTCAGTCCGTTCCAGGTCGCGTTGGACGACGTCGACCGCGTCGAGCTCGAGCGGCGGGTGCGGGCGGGCAACACCCCGCAGAAGGTGGTGCTGCGCGCGGTGATCGTGTTGCTGGCCGCCGCCGACGCCTCGAACGCGGCCATCGCCGACGAACTCGACATCTGTGTCGATACCGCCCGCAAGTGGCGGGCCCGGTTCTGCGCCAAGGGCATCAAGGGATTGGCCGACGCGCCCCGTTCGGGGCGCCCACCGGTGTACACCCCTGCAGAGGTGGCCCGGGTCAAGGCGTGGGCGTGCGAGTTGCCGGCCGAGCACCAGCTGCCCCTGTCGCGGTGGAGCGCCCCGGAACTGGCCCGCCAGTTGCTGACCGACGGTATCAGCGCCTCGGTGTCGACGGTGCGCCGCTGGCTCACGCAGGACACCCTCAAACCCTGGCAGTACCAGTCGTGGATCTTCATCCGGGATCCACAGTTCGAGACCAAAGCCGCTGTCGTCCTCGATCTGTATGCCCGCAGGTACGACGGCATCGAGCTGGGCGCGGACGAGTACGTGATCTCCGCGGACGAAAAACCCTCCATCCAGGCCCGTCGCCGTTGCCATGACACCCAGCCGGCCGGCAAAGGCCGTCCGATGCGAGTCAATCACGACTACCGCCGCGGTGGGGCGTTGGCGTATCTCGCGGCCTACGACGTCCACCACGCCCGGGTGTTCGGTCGATGCGAACAGTCCACCGGCATAGTGCCGTTCACCGCCCTGGTCGATCAGGTCATGACCTGCGAGCCCTATGCGTCGGCGCAACGCGTGTTCTTCGGTCGTCGACAACGGATCCTCGCACCGGGGCCGGGCCGCGATCGATCGGCTGTCCGCGAGGTATCCGAACGCGGTGATGGTGCACACCCCGGTGCACGCGTCGTGGCTCAATCAGGTCGAGATCTACTTTTCTATAATCCAACGCAAAGTGCTCTCACCCAACGATTTCGAAGACCTCGATGCTGTCGAACGGCGCCTGCTCACCTTCGAGGAACGGTACAACGCCACCGCCGTGCCGTTCAAGTGGCGCTACACGATCACCGACCTGCACCGGCATCTCGAACGACTCGACCACCACGATCGAACCCTGCAAGCGGCATGACCCCCGACGAATTAACGAATCAGACCACTTAGTGCGCAGCGTTCAAAGAGGATTCGCTTCGAACTAGCGTCGACGACGGCCGAGTAGTTCGTTCTGAGAATTGTTTGCAGGATTGATCATCAGCACGAGAATTCGGGCGAATCTGAACATCTAGTCATGCCTCACTTCGAATGCGGTGGTTACGAAACCAATCGATGACGTTTGGGAGCCTGTCCGCGAAACTGTTTCCGAACGCATTCCTCGGCATGGGGGATTCGACTCGCGGTTGACTGATTCCGTGGGCGGAAATCGAGTCGTGGGGTCAGCACGGTGCCGACCGATGCGAGCAGCCCTGACTCAGGCGCCGGCCAGACGTCATCTTGCCGGGTACGTCGACGCGCTCGGAGGAGGAATGCACGCGCTCGGTGTGCAAACAGCAGCTGAACGACTCAGGGAAGGAGGCCGTCAACCGCAGCTTCGGCCAACGCGTCACCGAACTCGTCGGCACCGAGCGCACCTTCCGGGTCGTACCATTCCGAAGCCGAGGTAAGCATGCCGATGACTGCCAGGGCAGCGATCCGCTCGCTTCGGGCCTCTCGGAAGCTACCCTCCTGCACGCCGTCTCGATAGATTCGCCGGAAGATGTTCTCGTACTGCTTCCGGAGGCCGACGATCTCCTTCTGTGCGTCCCCGCCGAGGAACTGCCACTGGTGGAAGGCGACGCGGGTTTGGGCGAGGGTCTTGGCGAGAACCTTCACGTGTGCGCGAATTGCCGCACGCATGCGTTCGGGTGCGGGATCATTCGACTCGGCAATGGGGCGCAGTTCGTCGAGGTAGTTGGTGATGCCGTCGTGCACGACCTTCTCGAGAAGTTCTTCCTTGCTGTTGATGTGCGCATAGAGGCTGCCGGGACGCAACCCGACTGCCTCGCTGATGTCGCGCATCCCGATAACGGGGAAGGTGCGCTCGCTGAATAGTGTCAGCGCCGCCTCGTAGATTTCGGCGAACGTCACGGGGCCGCTTCTCGCCGCGCGTGCCGGCCCGCGTTGCTTGGTCGGTTGCGTCCGGGGCGTCCTGGCCGAGCCATTCCGGAGCCCAGTTCAGTGCCCCGAGAATGGAGAACACCGCGTACTGGACGTCGAGGTCTCGTCGGAATATCCCGGATGCCATTCCGGAGTGGAGGCAGTCACGGTAGAAGCGCTCGTACCGTTGACGGGAGGCGATCACCTCGAGCCGATTGTCCGAGTTGAGGTATCGCCATTGGTGGAAGACGATCCGCACCCGCGCAGGGTTTTCGGCAACCAGCCGCATGTGGGTGGCAATGGCTTGTCGTAATCGAACGTCCGCGGGGCCGTCGTCGATGCCGTCAAGAGCGGCGACGAACTGGTCGACGCCCGCCCGGACGATCGCATAGAGGATCTCTTCTTTGCTGTCGACGAAGCCATACAGGCTTCCGGGTAACATCCCGACGCTCTTGGCGATGTCCCGTACCGAGGTGGCGGGATAGTCCCGTTCCCCGAACAACGTGGTCGCTGCCGCGAGGATGGTGTTCCTCGTCGCCGCGGCATCTGCTGTTCGCCCCACCCTGTCCATGTCTTTTACCTTATCGAATTATGTGCGGTTCGAAGGACATCATCTTTTGCGGTAGCGGTCGGGCCGGTGTCGCCGGGTGCCTGGTTGAACCGCGGCTCTCGCTTCTCCAAGAAGGCGTTGACACCCTCCCGGAGATCGGGGCCGTAATGGAGCGCTGACACCGCCCAGAAACTGTTGGTCATCGACGTGGCCAGGTCGACCTGCCAGCTCGACCGCAGTGCCTGCTTAGCCCATGCTTAGCCCGAATGCACCGATTCGTTGATGTTGTCGCTGTGAATTCCGTTTTGTGGCAGCGGGTGGGGTGTGGGCGTGGGTGATCGTCCGACCTGGTGTGTCGGGTTGTTCCACTGAGTCTTTCGCATCGAGGGTGGGCATGTGTGACCGGTGTTAGGTGATGATCGGCTGATTTCGACCGAAGGTGCTGTCAAACAAGTTGTGCCACGCTGTTTCCCACGGCCAGTGCGTGGGTAGGTGCAGCGTCAACCGTCTTGCGGAGGAAGCGATGCGTGCGGGGACCGAGACGAGGGTGCGCCGGAGGGTGCCGGTGGTCGCTTTCGTCAGCTTCGGGTCAGCCGTGAGGGTGCCGGCGGCGCGGGTGAGATTGAACGCCATCACCGCGCAGACCAGCCAGGCGGCGTTCGCCGAGAACGAGTTCGACGGCAGATGCGCGAGTGCGGAGTTCTTCAGGTCCGCGTGCACCTGCTCGACGATCGCGTGCTGACGGTGGGTTTTGTCGGCGTCGACGGTATCGAGGTCGTCGGGGTCGGTGGCGGTGAAGAATGCGTGGAACCGCCAGAGGTCGAACAACGTGCCCTGGCCCTGGTCCTTGGGCGGTCGCAGGTCGGGGATGCGGCGCACCACCAGCCGCCCGGGGATCCGGTGGGCCTTCTTCTGCGAGGCGAACGCGGTGAACGGTATCTCCGCGACCTCCGCCCGCGAGATCCAGGTGTCGGTGCCCTCGTCGTAGACGGCGTCGGTGTACTCGATCGGCGTCCACGCGGACTCGTCGGCGTCGATGGATGCGATCGCACGTTTGATGGTGGAGGTCAGGCGCACGGTGACCGACACATCGGCACCGGCGCGAATCGCGGCACCAATGGTGGGATGGCCGTAGAACGCCGAACCGCACCGAATCAGGGGTTTCGACGCGCCGTCACCGCTCGAACAGCCAATGTGCGCCCCGCGGGCCTGGGAACGCAGCCGGTCGACGGTGGCCAGGGCGTCGGCGACCATGCGGGCGGCGCCGCGCGGGGAGCCGCAGGCTCCTCGGCGCAGGCGTTGGGTGAGGATCACCGGCGCAGCGGTCTCGGTGGTGACGGTGGCGATGAGGGCGTTGAGCCCGCGCACGCCGGAGTAGCCGTATCCGGAGCCTTGGTTGCCGTGGCCGTGGACCTCGATGATCGTGTCGTCGATATCGACCAGCACCCGTCCGGTGTCGATGCCGGTGACCAGCGGGGTCTTCTCGGCGAGGTTGCTCAGGAACCGCGAGGCCACGGCGTCGAGTTGCCGGACGTGCCCGAAGCTGAACTGGCGGAGGAACGATCCCAGCGTCGACGGCGCGTAGGGCCGGTCGAATATCGTTCCCATCGCGCCGTGCCGCAAGATCGCCAGGTCGGCGATGCTGTCGGCACCGCCGACCATCCCCCCGACCAGCGAGGCGACCTTGCGGCCCGGGTTGGCGCCCTTGTCGGTCGGCACGCTCAGCTGCTGATCGGCGAGGGTGAGCAGGCCGCTGGCCTGCGCCAATGCCATCACCGGGACCAGTCCCGCGGTCGCCACCAGATTCGGGTCGTCGAACCTCGCCGCCGCGACGGGTCGGGTATGAGATAGTTGCATCTACGAGATGCCCTTCGTCGTGGCCGAATTGTTTCTGTGAGAAGTTCAATTCTTCCACTACGACAGGGCATTTCGCCGTTACGACCCACCCACGGACTCGTCCAGATCGGTGCATCCAGGTTAAGCACGGTGCTGTGGGAGCCCCGGGGTGAGATTCCCCGGGGCCACCCGACCCTCGGCCATCGCGTGGGGCAGTTGGTGCTGGTGTTGTTCGGCGTGTCGCCGCGGCATGAGGCGACCACCACCTGATCATCTTGAGGTTCCTTCCACAGAACTTTCGAGACGAAAACAGGCGGTGGCCGTGAGTATCAGTGTGCCCGATCGGTGGGCGGTCGGGGAAGAATCGGTCCCCGATCCGCGTGTCGACCTGGTGTCGTTCCGCGAAGAGTTCTACCGGTGTCTGCCGACCCGAGGTGATGCCTTGTTCGAGTTGACCGATGCGCTGCTGTGTTCCGGCACCGCGGTTCGCACCCTGGTCGAGTTGTCACTGGCCGCCGAGCATCGGCGCGGTCACGGCGCCCTGTACGACGCAATCAACTGCGGCAGAGTAGATTTCACTCGGCTGCGGCGCGCCCTCGGCGGGCTGACGATCCCGTGTGATCGTGGCGGCCGGATCGTTCTGGCCGTCGATGTCAGTGCCTGGTTGCGCCCGGATGCACCGACGAGTCCGCAGCGCGGGTTCTGCCACGTCTACGGTCGCGGGAAGAATCAGGCGCAGCTGATCCCGGGGTGGCCGTACTCGTTCGTCGCCGCACTCGAGACCGGGCGTACCTCGTGGACGTCGGTGCTCGACGCGGTCCGCTTGCGCCCCGACGATGACGAAACCGCTGTGACGGCGACCCAGGTGCGTGAAGTGATCACGCGGTTGCGCGAGGCCGGGCACCACCGCGACGGCGACCCGGACATTCTGCTGGTGTTCGACGCCGGATACGAGTTGGCGCGGTTGGCGTTCGTGCTCGCCGATCTCCCGGTGCAGGTGTTGGGTCGGATGCGTTCGGACCGGGTGCTGTGCTTCCCGGCGCCGCCACCGGGCCGTACTGGGCGCCCACCCCGGCACGGCCCCGAGTTTCGATTCGCCGACCCGATTACGTGGCCTGCACCCGAGACCACCTCGAGCACCGAGACGGACCGATACGGCACAGCCTCCGCTTCGGCGTGGAATCGGTTGCACCCTCGACTCGTTCATCGTGGCTCGTGGGCTCAGCACCCGGGGCCGCCACCGATCGTGGAAGGCACGGTGATTCGGTTGACCGTCGACCACCTTCCTGGGGACCGGCATCCCACCCCGGTGTGGCTGTGGTGCTCGGACCCGGGCGTCAGTGCCGACGATCTCGACCGGTTGTGGCAGCTGTTTCTGCGGCGCTTCGATCTCGAGCACACCTTCCGCTTCTTCAAGCAGACGTTGGGGTGGACCGCACCTCGGCTCCGCAGTCCCGAGGCGGCCGACCGCTGGACCTGGATCGTGCTGGTGGCCTACGGCCAACTCCGGCTCGCCCGTCCTCTGGCCGAGGACTTACGCCGCCCGTGGGAACGGCAAGTCCCACCAACACGATTGACGCCGGCGCGGGTTCGTCGAGGGTTTTCGCGCACCCGCGCGACGATGCCTGTTCCGGCCAGTGCACCGAAACCCAGTCGACCCGGACCCGGACGCCCACCCGGATCGAAAAACACCCACCGCGCACCGCATCACCACGTGGGCAAACGCGCCGAAACCAAAGGTAGAAAACCCGTCGGGGCCGCCTGCCCAGGTTAAAAATCAAGCTAAGCAACCGTTCGTAAATTCCCGTGCCTCTTCCCTACCGTCCAAAGGTTGAGCTCGAGATCGCACGAAGGCAACTCACAGTTTGTACTGCGAAATTTGTGTGTGATCACAGCGACAGCACGCATCCTCTGTGACACCGTTCACAGGAAGCGAGCGATAGAACAACGTGACAGATAGGAACCGAGCGTGAGCGCAAAAGGCTTGTTCGACATCGAGATTCCGCACCCGAACCAGCTCTTTATCGGGGGACGGTGGGAAGACCCCCAATCGAACGAAACGGTGGACGTCCTCAATCCGTTCGACGGGAAAGTGCTGAGCGCGCTGCCGGAACCGTCCGTCGCGGATGCCGACCTTGCGGTAGCACGGGCCCGCTCGGCGTTCGAAAGCGGACCATGGCCCAGGATGTCGATCGATGAGCGAATTGAGAGCATACTCCTGCTGCGCAAGGCGATCGAAACTCGTTTGCCGGACATTACCCGGGTGTGGGCTTTGGAAGCAGGGATGCCGGTATCGACGGGGTCGGCCTTTGGCGAGGCAATCATGGTTCTTATCGACGACGCGATCAACATCGCGAAAACAGTAAATCTCCGCGAGCGGCGGACGACCGCGCTCGGTGAGGTAGAGATCCGCCATGAGCCGGTAGGAATCATGCTGGGGATTCTGACCTACAACGGACCGCTGATCGAGTTCGCCTTCACAGCCATTCCAGCACTACTTGTCGGGAATCCCGTGATCGTCAAGCTGCCTCCCGAGAACCGTATGATTGGGCATTTCTTGGCGAGCGCCGTCGAGGAGGCGGGCCTGCCGGAGGGTCTGGTATCAGTCATGACTGCTGGAACCGAAGTCAGTAAACATCTTGTTGCACACAAGGATATCGCTCTTGTCCACTTCACCGGAGGCACCGAGATCGGTGCCGACGTGGCAGCCGTGTCCGCACAGCGCTTGGCGAGAGTCACGCTCGAGCTGGGTGGCAAGTCGGCCGCGATCGTAGCCGACGACATTCCGCTCGACCAGGCAGTTCCACTGCTGCTCGGCGGCATGGCCACCTACCAAGGCCAGCAGTGCGTGGCCTTGACTCGGATTCTGGTGTCGGACGAGCGTCACGACGAGCTGGTCGAGCGGCTCATCGAAGGGCTGGAAGCAATTGAGATCGGCGACCCACTGGACCCCGAGATTTCATACGGACCCATGCCGAGTGCACGAATCCGGGATCGATCGGAAGGTTTCATCAAGCGTGCAGTGGAACAGGGAGCTGTGGTCGCTACCGGAGGACGTCGCCCGGCCGCTTTCGACGGTGGCTTCTACTTGGAACCCACGCTACTGACGAACGTGACCGAGGAGATGGAAGTCGCTCAAACCGAAATCTTTGGCCCGGTATTTTCCGTCCTGCGGTACCAGGACATTGACGATGCTGTACGTATCACGAACAACACGCAGTACGGCCTTCTTTCCGCGATCTTTACCAACGACGATGCCTTGGCCTGGGATGTCGCGGGGCGGGTGCAGGTCGGTGCCTTCGCTATCAATGGGACCTCCCCATGCCTGACAGCCCCCTACGGCGGCGTCAAGGCATCCGGCTATGGGCGAGTGGGCGGTGCGGAGGGATTGCTTGAACTCACCAACGTCAAGCAGATCATTATCCCCACAGGTCAGTAGGCGAGACAGCGCGGCGCCGTCGACGGGCCGGTAGCAATGACGGGAATGTCGACGGCGGGCGTGTGAGGCCTTGTACTGGCCCGCTCTACTTCGATTGTGCAGCCGCTGGCTGCTCCGGATGCCGGGCTTCGGGCCCTGAGACGTCCACCGCGTTTATGGTTTGATTCAGAAAGGCTCTAGTCCATGAAATATGACTACATCATCGTAGGAGCGGGTTCGGCTGGGTGTGTCCTGGCTAATCGGTTGTCGGAGAACCCGAACAACAAGGTGTTGTTGCTCGAGGCGGGTGGGTCGGATAAGAATCCGCTTGTACTGATCCCGAAGGGGTTCTTTTTCACGATGCAGGATGACCGGTACTCGAAGCACTTCGAGACGCGTCCGTTCGGTCCGACCGGAGCCGTAGACAGTTGGGCACGCGGTCGGATGATTGGTGGGTCGAGTTCGATCAACGGCATGATCTACAACCGCGGTTGGGCACCAGACTACGACGCGATCGAGGCGGCAGGGAACCCTGGCTGGAACTGGACGGCGTTCCTCGATGCGTTCAAGACGATCGAAGATCACCAGCTCGGTGCGTCCGAATTACGCGGCGCGGGCGGCCCACTTGGCGTATCGGTGGCCACCAAGCGCGAACCCGTGTGTGAAGCGATGATGGAATCGGGTATGGCGATGGGTTGGGAACGCAGCTTGGATGCCAATTCGAGCGACAATGAGCGGATCGGTTACGTGCCCTCCACCATCAAGAATGGCCTGCGTGTGAGTGCCGCTCGTGCGTTCCTCAAGCCGGTGCGAAATCGGACGAACCTGACGGTGCTTGAAAAGTCCACCGTGGGCCAGTTGCTCTTCGACGGAAATCGTGTTGTCGGTGTGAAGGCGAAGCGCAATGGATCGGTGGCCGAGTTCCGGGCGATCAAGGAAGTCATCCTCGCTATGGGCGCATTAGAGACCCCGATGGCGTTGGAACGATCGGGCATCGGCAGCGGAAAGGCCTTGGCCAACGCCGGTGTGGAGATGCGCGTTGAGAGTCCGAACGTCGGGGAGAAGATGCTGGAGCACCGTGGCATAACACTACAGGCGAAGCTGAGGAAGGGCCTTGGGTACAACAAGTTGTTGTCATCGATGCCACGGCAGGCTCTGACTGGAGCCAAGTACCTTGTCCAGCGGAATGGGCCGATGGCGGTCGGTGGCTATGACGTTATCGCGTACGCGAAATCGTCGCCCGAGCTCGACCGGCCCGACTTCCAAGGCTTGATCGCGCCGCAGTCGACTGCGGCCGGTAATGTGACTGATGGGAAGGTCCACGTGGCCAAGGAGCCCGGTCTGATGTTCATCGGTATGGCGTTGCGGCCGACCAGTGAGGGCTCGGTCCATATTTCGGGCCCCGATGAGGACGCTGCCCCAATCATTGATCCGAATTACCTGACCAGTGAGTATGACCAAAATGTGACGACCAAAATCTTGCCGAAGATTCGAGAGCTCCTTGCCACCGGGCCGTTGGCCGACATGGTCATCGCAGAGGAGGCACCCGGCAAGAATGTGAGTACTGAACAGGAATATCTTTACCAAGCAGTCGTGAACGGGGGAGCGGGGTATCACACGCTCGGTACCTGTGCGATGGGCCCGAGCGACGAGGATGTCGTTGACTCGCGGTTGCGCGTGCGTGGCGTCGAGGGTCTACGTGTGGTCGATGCTTCGGTTTTCCCGCGGATGGTGTCGGGTAACTGCAACGGCCCGACCATGGCCATGGCCCATATCGCCTCCCGCATGATCCTCGAGGACCATTAACGTGGCGGATCCGACGTCGCGACGTCGATTTTCGCCAGGGATGAAGAAGTTGTCGGGTTGTAATGCTGCTGATGTGCTGACCGTCGGTCTCGTGGGGTGGAGGGTCATCCTCGGATGGGGTGGTAGACGGTCCCCGGTCGCCTCAGGTCCGAACCGCCTGTGACCGTGCCGAGGCCGGTACTGCTGAGGTGCAGTTCAAGGCGCCGGGAGAAGAAGTCGAAGGTACTGCGCGCGAGGGTACGTCGATTTACAGTTCGATGAACTCTGCACCGACGATTGCTCGATCGTGACGGCCAATGTCTCCTCCGCCAACTGGGCGACCGGTTTGCCTCGGCCGCGACAAGCCTCGTTCAGCAGAATCCGAACTGAACTACCTGATGCCGGCATTTGGTGGCATGGTCGTGCCGGTGTTGCCAACCATGAACCGTATCGATCCCCGTGGCAACATCCAGGTGGGTGCGTTCGATTTGGAGACGTCCCTGATTGAGCCGTTGATGGCCGGCGAGATGCAACGAGATGGCCCAGTCATTTGGGTCTCGGCGCGGACAACAGCGTGATCGAAAACCAGACACTGATCTTCGGTGACCTGGTCACTGGTGACGAATACAAGAAACCCTGGGGCATCGACTAAACAGCTGGTCGGACCGCTCGTGTCGGGAGAAGTTAGCGCAGACGCGGGGGCGATGTTCGCCGCCTGTCGAGGCGCATGGTCACGACCGACCTGGCGACGAGGCCGGGACTCGCGTCAGATTCCTCCCCCGATGCAACGCAGAAGCTCATCTTCGGCGAAGACGTCGTCGATGGTCCGGACTACAAGGCGCTGCGGGCGACCAAGTGACCCCGAGTTACAGATCCTACGACAACAGAAGGAGTATCACCTATGACTGGTACAGCTGTCTCCCTGCCCCATACCTCCGAGCTATTCCTTGCAAGTCGGTGGCGGACACCGAGCAGCGACAAGGTCTTCACGGTACTCGACCCGCATTCCGGCCAGCAGCTGATCGACCTGCCAGACGCCGCAATCGACGATGCGAAGCTGGCTATCGATCTGGCCGTCAGGCTCGTGCAGGATGGCGGTTGGTCGGACCTTGCCTCGGAGGAGCGCAGCGAGTTCGTTGCGCGATGGCGTGCGGCGCTCGCGGACCGGACAGAGGATCTCAACGTCAACAACTCTCGCGAGACGGGCATGCCAATCCGACTCGCCAGCGGTATGACCGACCTGGGAATCGCGTTGATCGATGACGATCTGGAGCTTGTCAAGACCGTGCCGTTCGTCGAGCAGCGCGAAATTTTGACAGGGACGGTCGAGGTGCATCGGGAGGCCATCGGTCTGACCCTGATCATTGGCACCTACAACGGTGCGGTTACAGGACTGGGAATGTCTGTAGCACCGGCGCTGCTGATGGGTAACCCTGTGATTTTGAAACTGCCCCCGGAGAACCACCTCGTCGGTCAGGTCATCGCTGAGGCCGCCGCCGAAGCGGGCTTCCCCGAAGGTGCCCTGAGCATCTTCGCGGGTGACGCAGACGTAAGCCGCTACTTGGTGGCCCACAGTGCCGTCGACGCGGTGCACTTCACTGGAGGCACAAAGATCGGTGCAGAGGTGGCCGCAGTCGCGGCCCAGAGGATCGCCCGGGTTACGCTCGAGCTGGGGGGCAAGACCGCGGCGATTGTGGCCGATGATGCAGATCTCGACGTGGTGCTGCCCACCCTGGTGGGTGGTGCCGTGGGCAATCAGGGACAAATGTGCATCGCGAGCACACGCATCCTGGTGTCGCGGAGTCGTCACGACGTGCTGGTCGAGAAGCTGGTCGAGGCGTTCGGGAAACTGACTGTGGGCGATCCTCTCGACCCGGCCACCGAGTACGGTCCGCTCGCAGCTGAGCGGGTCCGCGACCGGACCCGGGCCTTCATCGGGCGCGCCGTCACCGATGGAGCGACGATCGCCTACGGCGGCGACGTCCCGCACGGGCTATCCGACGGGTACTACCTGTTGCCGACGCTCTTAACGGGCGTGGACAACTCGATGGAGGTGGCTCAGGAAGAGGTATTCGGGCCGGTATTTTGCGTGATCCCCTACGACGACATCGATGATGCCGTCCGGATCGCGAATGATTCGAAGTATGGGCTCTACGGCACGATCTTCACCACTGACTCGGATCTGGCCCACGACGTGGCTCGGCGCGTCAGGGTGGGACAGTTCGGCATCGATGGCACCTTCCCATCGCTTGCCGCGCCGTACGGCGGAATGAAGGAATCGGGCTATGGCCGCGTGGGGGGAATTGAGGGCATGCTCGAGCTCTCCAACATCAAGGTGATCCTTCCCGGCGCGCCGACGTCCGAGACTTCGGAGGTCGCGGTATGAGCCACGACTACATCATCGTCGGCGCTGGATCCGCGGGCTCAGTCCTCGCTAACCGCCTGTCGGAAGACCCGGCAAACTCGGTGCTTCTCATCGAGGCGGGGGGCAAGGACCGGCATCCCATGATCTACATCCCAAAGGGGTTCTACTACGCCCCGAGTAAACTGTACAAGCAGTACGAGACCACCCCATTCGGTCCGAACGGCCAGACCGAGAAGTGGGCCCGCGGCCGGGTGCTCGGAGGCTCGAGTTCGATCAACGGCGTGCACTACAACCGCGGTTGGGCCGAAGACTTCGACGGCATCGAGGCTTTGGGAAATCCTGGCTGGGGGTGGGACACAATCCTGCCGATCTATCGCGCGCTGGAGGACCACTCGCTCGGCGAGTCCGACACCCGTGGCAGCGGCGGTCCCTTGGGCGTCCAGGTGCCGCGCAAGGGACACGAGGCCGGGGAGATTCTCAAGGAGGCTGGCGCCAACCTCGGTTGGGCCAAGGTTCAGGATGTCAATGCCAGTGACCAGGAACGGATCGGCTACGCGCCGGCATCAACGAGGAACGGTACGCGTGTAAGTGCCTCCCGTGGCTTCCTCCGGCCAGCGCGCAAGCGCAAGAACCTGACGGTGCTGGTTCACACGGAGCTAACGGAGCTGGTGTTCGAGGGAATGCGTGTGGTCGGGGTCAAGGCTCGGTCGAAGAAGGGCGGGATCCAGGAGTATCGCGCTAAGCGTGAGGTCATACTCAGCATGGGTTCGTTTGAGTCGCCACTGACCCTCGAACGAGCGGGGATTGGTCGTGGCGATGCCCTCAGGGCTGCTGGGGTGAAGGTGCGCCTAGAGTCCCCAAACGTTGGTGAGGGGCTACGCGAGCACCGTGCCGTCGGGTTGCAGGCCCGGCTCACGCGGAACGTCGGATTCAACAAGCAGGTCTCAAGCCTGCCGCGTCGTGGCTTCACTGGCGCGCGCTATCTAGTCGAACGAACCGGCATCGTGTCGCGCCCAGCTTACGAGCTTGCCGCGTATTTCAAGACGCGGCCCGAGGCGCCGAGGCCCGACGCGCAGATGTTCCTCTCGCCGATGTCTGTCATGCAACAAGGCGAGGGCGAGGTGCAACACTCTCGTCTGCAACCCGAGCAACAGCCGGGCGTCATGTTCCTGACGTATGCTCTGCGGCCGACCAGTGTCGGATCCGTCCATTTGACAGGCCCCACTCCATCGTCCGCACCGCGAATTGACCCGAACTATCTATCAACTCAGTACGACCGGGACACCACGGTTCGTGCCTTTCTCAAGGTTCGTGAACTGTTGGAGAGCAGCTCACTATCGGACATCATCGAGGCTGAGACCGTTCCAGGGCCGGACGTGAACTCGATTGACGATATCGAGCATTACATCGTTACCGAGGGCTCGACCGGATATCACTCGTTGGGAACCTGTGCGATGGGTCCGAATGACGACGACGTCGTAGACGCACGTTTGAAGGTTCGCGGAATCGAGGGATTGCGTGTCGTTGACGCCTCGGTGTTTCCGACAATGCCGTCCGGCAACTGCAACGTTCCAACCATGGCTTTCGCATGGCACGCCGCGGCTCTCATCCTCGCTGAGCGATAGTCGTATTTGCAGCCGAGGTGTGACTGCCTCAACAGGCAGTTCACTCCGAGAGGGTGCAATTCGCAGTGGGGATTGACCCCGATTGGCGGACGTCCTCTCCGGCGGGACCGCAGGTCCGTTCGCAAGGATGTCCACCGGTCGGGCAAGCGCACGCGCTGCCGGGGAGTGCCTAACGAATCCTGAGTTTCGCAGTTCGAGTATGCGCAGGTGACGCGGATTGTGGGGGTTACCTACGGGAGCCGGTGACACGGCGTGTCATTAGTGGTGGCCGCGGGTATAGGCCAGTCGGCCGTGGTGAGTTCGAGGATCCGCGGCGGTGGCGTGAGTCGTGATGGCGCTCATTGAAACTGGATCTGGCGCATTCTTCGTGATTCCTCTGTGGGACTTGGCTATACGGCGTGGAGGACGCGTTTGCGGAGTAGGTCGAGGTTGGCGCGTCCGTACATCTGCCGCTTGAGCATTTTAAAAGTTACGTGGAATCTGGCCGGGGGATGATCATGTCTCCTCGGTGTTGACCACGGAACTGAGGAGATGGCTTGAACGGCAGGATGGTGTTGGAGGAGACGTGGCCGGTGTTGAGCCGGCATGTGCAGGCGGCCGGATGGCTGTGGGTGTGGACCGATCTCGGGAGGGCGCCTCGGACGATCGACGCCTACGCCCGGGGGCTTGCCGAGTACCTGGAGATGTGCGAGCGGGTGGGTGTCGACCCGCTCACGGCGAGCCGGGCGCATGTCGGCGTCTACGTGCGGGAGTTGACCGACCGGCCCAGCCGCCGTGGCGCGAACGTGGTGGCGCTCGATTCCGGTTCCGGTCTGGCGAATGCCACCATTGCGCAGCGGCTGGTGCCGGTGCGGCTGTTCTACGACCACCTCATGGAAGAGGGCCTGCGCGAGTCCAATCCCGTTGGCCGGGGCCTTTTCACGCCCGGCCGACGGGGCGGCGGGCATCAGCGGGGGTTGGTGCCCCGGTTGACGAAGCTGCCGTGGATTCCCACCGAGCGGCAGTGGGCGGACATCCTGACCGTCGCCGCCGAGGAGCCGGTCCGCAACCGCCTGATGCTGGCCCTGGCCTACGATGCCGCGCTGCGCCGTGAGGAGCTGTGCGCGCTGCGTACCGACGATCTCGACCCGGCCCACCGCACCCTGCGGATCAGGGCGGAGACGACGAAGAACCGGCTCGAGCGGGTCGCGGCTGTATTCGGCTCCGACCGGGGTGCTGCTGTCGAACTATCTCGCGCACCGGGCGAGCCTGAGCAGGGCACGCGGACCGCTGTTCCTGTCGGAGTCCCGCCGCAATCACGCCCAGCCGTTGAGCCTGTGGACATGGTCGAAGGTGGTACGACGGATTGCCCTGGCCGCCGATGTTCCGCGGTTCTCCACGCACACCACTCGGCATCTGTGTCTGACCGATCTGGCCCGGATGGGCTGGGAACTGCACACGATCGCGACCTTCGCCGGGCATCGCCATACGGACTCGACGCTGCGATATATCCACCTGTCCGGAAGGGATCTGGCCGGCAAGCTCGGCCGCGGCATGGACCACATCCACGCCTGGCGCATCGCAATGCTCACCGGCATGGACGCCGCGACTCCAGGAACACCACAGTGACCGCGCCGCTGTCGGGCAACGTCAACCCGGACTCCGAATCACGTTGGTGCTCATCGCTCGTCGCGCATCACTTCGACACCATTATCGAGGTCCGAGACGACGAGGTCAGGGCCATCGGCGAACTCGGCATACGAAACCTGCGACGGCTGCAGTATCACGATCCGAACGCGCCGGGCTGGCGCGTGATCGGACGACTGCTGCGACCGCTGGAAACGGTCAACGCAGGACTCGATTCCCCGGCCACCGCCCATCGGCGGCGCGCCATGGCCGATGCGGTCGCGGTGCTGCTGGTGCGATGCGCCGAAGTCCGGCGGACGTTCTGGGGTTGGACCGCGGAGGAATGGATCCATCTGCTCGGCCGTGACCAGGCCGAGTTCCACCGGAACGCACCCTCCTGGGCCGGCGACGAGGTCCGCCCCTACCTCGCGGCGCACGCCTACCTGCTCGGTACCTTCACTGAGTTCCACCGGCTCGGCAGCTTCCAACGACTGACCCTGTCGCGGCGGATCTTCGGGCGCGACCGAGTCAACGGCGAGATCGCCCGGCTTCGTAAGGTGCTCGCCGAGTGGGGTTATCGGCTCGGACACGGCGACGACACACTGCTACCGATGGTGGCCTGCCAGCTGTTCCTGCTCAACCACAGCCCGCACCTCGAGGACCTTGGCACCGACCTGTTCGATCGGGTCCGCCGTGACGGACTGCTCGGCGGCGCACGGCTCAACACTCTGCATGCAGTGCAGCGGGCGGTGGGCGCCCTCGGGTTCTGTGACCCGCCGTCCGCGACGACAGGTCGTGGCACTGCTCGGGCGGCCGGCGGGGCGCAGATCTGGCAGCAGTGGGTCGACCGCTGGTACGCGACCTCGACATTGACGCCGCGGGCACGCGGCAACGTCCGGTCCCGCCTGCTCAAGGTCGGCCGCTGGATCGCAGCCGAGCATCCCGACGCCGCCGATCCGACGGCGTGGACCCGGCAGACCTGCGCGACCTGGGTCGCCGCGCTGGACCGGATGAACGTCGGCGACTACGTGCACCGCACCACCGGACTCGAAAAGCGCATCGGCAAGCCACTTCAGGCGTCGACCAAGGACGGTCACCTCTCGGCGATCCGGAGGTTCTTCGCCGACTGTCAGGAATGGGAATGGCTGCCCCGACGTTTCGATCCTGGGCGCGCACTGGCCACTCCACGCAGCATCACCGCGCTGCTCGGTCCGAACCCCCGGGTGATCGCCGACGAGATCTGGGCGAAGCTGCTCTGGGCGGGACTGAATCTGTCGCACGCCGATCTCCCCGAGACACAATCCGGGAACTTCTACCCGTTCGAACTGGTCCACGCGATCACACTGTCCTGGTTGTTCTCCGGACTGCGCAGCGACGAGATCGCCCGCCTGCGGGTCGGCTGCATCCGGTGGCAGCACGACGACACCCCCATCGTCGGCGCCTCCGATCGGGTTCTGGCCCGCGATGCGGTCTGTCTGCTCGATGTTCCGGCGCACAAGACCGGCACCGCGTTCACCAAGCCGGTCGATCCGATCCTCGGCCAGGCCCTCGATACCTGTCTCGCGATGCGCCCCTCCCAACCGCAGTTTCACGACCGTCGCACCGGCGAGCGAGTCGAGTTGCTGTTCGCCTTCCGCGCCCGCCGGGTCTCGTCGTCCTTTGGGTTTAGGCGTGGTCGCGACCCTGATCGACCCGGATATAGCCCGTCGTAGTACTCCATGCCCCAATTTGCTGGGCGAAGGAATGACCGGCAGCGCCCTTACCCCAGCGACTTGTCTTGGATCCCCTGCCAAGCCTGCACCGAACGGGTCCACCGTCAAGACCGTTCGTCCTACGCTCCGCTGCGGGAGCTGCGTCTTGACCCTGGCCCCTCACTCGGCGCTGCGCGCAACCGGGTCGAAACAACCGGAAACAGGCTTGACAGACCCCCACCCCTACGGGAATGACACACAGGGTCAGGGCATCAGACGAGGGCTCCCCGATGTGTTTCAACACAGTGGCGAGTTCGATATTTATGGGGTCTCACCTTTACTGCGCAGGCTCTCCCGGGCAGGCTCGCTATGAGGTGTTAGACAGGCTCAGGTCAGGCCTTCCGGTGCGGCGAGGGCGCCGAACTGGTCGGGACCTGTCCACGCCTCGCTCGACTCCGCAACTCTTGCCCTAACATGATCCGAGGAGACACTCTTGCCTGTCACACCGTCCGCCTTCCGCTCAGTGCTCTTTGCCGCGCCACACGAGGCTGCACCCACGGCGGGGTCCCAAGTTCCGCGCCGGTCCGAGGCAGTCGCCTCCGCAGCATCAATTCTGCTCTTCGACCTCGAGGACACTGTCCCTGAGTCCGAGAAGCCTGCACGTCGCAAGCAGATTCTGGACGTGGACGTGCCGCGAGAACGGACGTGGGTGAGAATCAACCACGAGGACCATGCAGGATGGGCGGAGGACGTCCGCGTCGCGGCTGCAACAGCCTCGATAGTCATGGTCCCGAAGGTCGAGAGTCCTGACCAGCTAGCGCGCGTGCGCACCGCGTTGCAGGACTCCGGAGCGGATGTCGGGCTGGTTGCGCTGGTCGAGACCGCTCGTGGGCTGCGTAACCTCGATCGGATCTGTAGTCAAGGCGAGCCTCCGCTCGCCCTGGTCGCCGGTATCGGTGACCTCACCCGCGACACGAACACGCAGTACACAGGCATCGGAGAGTTTGAGAATCACGTGCGTGCCCAGCTGGTTGAAGCGTCCGCCGCACATAGTCTCACCGCTCCAATCGATACGGCCTCGCTATTCGTCGGCGACACGGACTTTCTGCGTGACGAGTGCCGGCTCGCAAAGCGAATGGGATTCACCTCCAAGTTATGCCTGACCCTCCAGGACGTCGAAGTCGTTATGGATGAGTTCGGCGTCACGGAGGCTGAGATCGATCACGCCCTCGCCATCGTGCACGCCTATCAGCGCGCACTCGATGCGGGACAGGGCCAGGTGGTCGCGCGTGGTGTCATCGTGGACGTCCCGACGGTCGAACGCGCGAAGGACGTTCTTCGCGCCTCGGGACGTGACGTCTTCACGGACGACGCGCCAAGACGTGATGCTTAGTGTTCCTCGGAAGAGTGATCCTCTAGCGAGAGACGAGTTTCAGGCAACGTTCGCCAAGCGCACGTGGTCGAAGAAGCCGAGGACGTGAGGATCGATGGTGGCCAGGGCGGGTGCCAATGTCCGAAGTCGTGTGAACACGCTGTGTCGGCGCTGCCCGAACCCCACGCTGTCACACTTGTGCCGGTCAGCCATCCCAGAATCTCCACCCGCCGTTGCAGATGAGTACGAACAGAATTGGCGGTTGTGCAGGCGAGTTCGAGGCATCCCGCGAACACGAACTCGCCTGCACAAGAATCAGAGGGTGCACGTCGCGTGCAGAAGAGTTCGACACATCCACGCACCAGCTCCTCAAACGCCACGTTGATCAGATCCGTCGGATTGTCTTTCGAGTGCACCGCCTTTCGGATCGCGGTGGCGGCCACCGACCGCGCCGCGGCTGACTCGTACACCGCCCCTAGGCGGTCTCGCACGAACTTCCGGTACGTCACAGCATGCGATTTGACTCATCCGCGACCGTGACATCCTCGCCCAACTCCAACACGCCGCGAACGTGATCGATTACCGCGGCGGGAACGTCGACAACGCTCGACCCCTGACCTCTCGCACCGGCTATAGACCGCGTTTCCGGTCGGTGGAACTGTCACTTAGTCCTCTGTCAAGCACCGGCGGCGGTAACAGAAGGTGGTACAGCTGCGGTCATCGCTTGAAGACGCGCGATGCAGTGGACTGCGGAATTGAGCTGACGGTTCCCGGTGCGCGAGAGTCGATGTCGAGCGTGGTTCGACGACGACATACTGGAAGCGGCGCGGTCCCGTTGCCCCCGGCGGCTGGGAACGAACTCCGCACCGATGACCTTTGTGCTGCGCGTGAGCTGGGACGGCCGCTGGAGTGGTCCGCGAAGCATCTCGGCGTGCTCCCGGGGCCGCACAGGTGCCGCGGTCCTCGACCAGCTCAAGCGGGAGCGCGCCCGTATGGGAAAGGGTTTGCTGGTGGCGACCGCGGGCCCGGACCCACCTTTGGACGGGGCTGGCGCGGCAAGTTCGAACTCGCCGCCGGCTGGAACCGGATTCCCGAGAAGAAGGAGGTGGACGGCACGCACCGGTTGTGTCCATCGACCAACGCGCCGCCTACCTCGCCTCGACGGGGATGCTCGAATTCAGGTACGGGCAACCCACGCACTGAGCGGTGCGGCAGTGGTGGGGGACATGCGGGGAAGGGATGAGGCGCGAGGACGGGATCGTCGGCGTGCACCTGCGCAAGACCGTCCGTACCACCGTCCCCCACCCGGCCGCGGTACCGGATCCGATCCTGCGGGATTTACCGCGAGCACTCGGTTGGACCTCTGTCCGACCGAGGGCGAGCGGCTACCGTGGCCGCCGCCGCATACCAATTGGTGCCCGCATCTCAGGCGGAAAGTCCCATGGGCGCCAACCACGCTGTGATCACACACGATTCCGCATTTCAAGATGCCAGTTGCCTGCCGGTGTGATTTGAACCGGACGTCTTGGACATGGGGATAGGCACGGACTTTGCGAGCCGGCGCTTGCGAGCCCGTTGCTTAGCGGGGTCGTGACCCGCATGCACGAGACCTGTACGAAGGGCGCATTTCGATCCCTTCAGCCGAGTTCATGAAGTTGTGAAAATCTTGAACATCCGGCGTCTATCTTGTAGACCCGAACATGGCCGCGGCACTTCTTCAGCGGCAAGATGTGTGTCGTAGTTCCTGTGAAGCGCGCGGCGCTTGTCGGCGCTTTCCGTGGTTTGTACATCGGTTCTCCGAACCCAAGTGAAGATGAAACAACTAGTCCCCCACGCCTACGGAATGGAGTGAAATCATGACTGAAGTCCTATCGTCCGATACCTCGACAAAAATCGCGGAACTCGCCGAAAACTACGAGCTTCCTGCGGGAACTGTTGAACACCTGCGCACCCAGAGTTGGGCCCCGCTGCCCGGTCTGCTCAGCGCTGCTGCCGTCGCGACAATCCATGACCAGGTCGAAAAGTACGCGGCACCCGTCCAACCGTCAGAGACTGAAAAGTGGATGACATCGGATGAGTACGCGAGAGTGCTGCGAAGCCACGACGGCATGGCCTGGACCGACGACTGGTTCCGAGAGCTAGCGCTGTCGCCGCGTCTGTCAAATCTGGCACTGGACTTGCTGGACCGATCCGAAGGCCTGTTCATCCATGATATGACCTTTACTAAGCCTGGCAACGAGGGGGGCCCGACGCCCTTCCATCAGGACTTCCCATTTTGGCCCTTCGATCGTCAGGGCGCCTTCACCATCTGGATCGCATTGAGCGATCTGACTCCCGACATGGGAATTCTGCAGTTCATGCCGGGATCTCATGCGGAAGGTCCTCTGGGGCGGTTTAGTCGTGCTCCCGGTGACGATATCCGCAAGACCTACCCTGGCCTCGAAGAGAAGTACGGTTTCGCAGGCGGAACTGCGCTCAAAGCCGGTGATGCAACAGTCCACTACGATCTGACCGTTCACGGGGCAAATCAGAACAGCACGCCCGATCCACGGGCCGCCTACACTCTGCGCTACATGCCAACAGATGTTGTATACACCGGTGCACCACACCGGCATTTCGACGCATTTGGCCTGACCCCCGGAGAATTGTTCGCTGACTCGCCACATGTGCCCCGAATCAGCCGTTAACCGACCAGAAGCGACGGCAAACGTCGACCACAAGAGGCTCCCGCTCTTGCCCGCGGGTCACAGAGGCGGCGTGAACCGTGGGACTAGCCGTAGGGTGACCGGCCGCGGGGCACGTTCAGGGCGCTACCGGGCTGACCTCAAAGGTTGCGTGAACGTTGCGCTGGTGGGGTGGCCCACATAACTTCCGTGGAACTCGCGGACTTATCCGTCGGCATCTTGGAGGGGTGCAAATGCAAGAGCACCAAGTGGTTGTGGTCGCCTTATTCAGCAGGGATCTTCCTGCACGCATCGCCGGCCTTTTGCTGCCTCACGACATCGAGATGGTCGGTATGCAGTTCAATCGCTCGGAAGACGACGGATTCTGGTGGATCCATCTCTCGGTTCGAACAAAGTCGGATGAGCGGTTGGAGTTTTTGACCAAGCGCCTTAACCGGCTCATCGATGTCCAGCGGGTGGTAGTGCTCGAACAGGATTGCCCACGGCGACAGTCTGTCTATGTGCGGTTGAATCCCGATGCCGCTGACCTCAAACAGATTTGGTCGTTGGTCACCAGGTTCGACGCGGAGGTCCTGGACATCGACGAGGCCGGGACGATGCTGCACCTCAATGCCTCGCCCGATCGATGTGTCAACTTCATCTCGATGCTGCGGCCCCACAACATCATCGAGGTGGTGGCGAGTGCAATATCCGCAGCCCGCCCGCAGGCGCGCATCTCCCGCGGGGGAGCCCAACGCACTGCTGCCGTGCGTGCACGTGCATGAACACCCTAGCTGTCGAGAGATGCATGATGACGGATCTCGTTTACGAGCCTACTACGATCGTCGAGCCCAGAGAAGTGACTGTGACGCCCCTGCACCTGCTCGCTCCCGACGGTTCCAGTGCCCTGATGCAGAAGGCACGGAGCCAATGCCGGATCTCCATGTCCGCAACAGATCAGTTTGTGCTGCCCGACGTCGGAGAAGGACTGACCGAAGCGGAGATTGTCACGTGGCATGTAAAAGTCGGTGACACAGTCGCGATCAACGACCCCATGGGGAGGTAGAGACAGCCAAGTCGTTGGTTGAACTCCCATCACCCTATGCCGGTGTCATTGCACAGCTTCACGCCGGAGAGGGTGACACCGTCGAGGTGTGTTCGGTCCTCGGCAGCTTCGGTGGCGGAGACGACACGGCCGCTCGGCGTCCACGCGCAGCCCGCTGCGGGTGCGGGTGGAGGCAATGGTCTTGACCATGACCTCGTGGCTGGTCAGCGGCCGTCCCCGCCAGTTCATGGTGATCTGAGAGAACGGCCGGTGCTCGATCTTGTTCCACTTCGAGGTGGCGGGCGGGAAATGACAGATCGTGCTCGCCAACCCGGTCTCGGATGCCAGTGCCGCAAATTCGGCCTTCCACACCCGGTACCGGTAGCTGTTGGAGCCGCCGACGTCGGCGGCGATCAGCAGCCGGCGCGCGTGGGGGTAGTCGGGGCGCCGCGGGCCTGCCACCAGCGACGGATGGAGGCAACCGCGAACGCGGCGGCATCGTGGTCGACGCCGACATTGACCAACCCTGCGTCGGTGGTCAAGTCGTAGACGCCGTACGGGATGGCCCGTTCCGAGTTCGGTCCCGTGAAGTTCCTGTGATCGTCCACCCTCACCGAATCGCCCTGCGGTCGGCACTCCGCCCCGGGGTGGGCAGCTGGCCCGAGTTGTTCCTTCTTCTTCGAATCGACGCTGATCACCGGTTCGCCCGCGTCCTGGTGCGTTTTGACCTGCTCGTTGATGTAGCGGAACTGCACGTCCCGGTCCGGGTGCTGCTCGCGCTCCAAGGTCTTGGCGTTGGCCTGCAAACTGAATCCGTTGTCCCGCAACAATCGTCCCGCCGTCGATGCGGACACCGATGGCCGTGCCGGGTCAGCTCCTCGGCGAGGTGTCGCTGCGACTTGGTCGTCCACCGCAACGCAGACTCCGGGTCTCCTCGCTCATCCGGCTCGACCAGCGCCAACAACGCAGGCACCAGCAGCGGATTCAACGAGTCCGCACCCTTGCGGCCCCCACCCGGACGGCGGACCCGACCCGTCGGCGCCGGCTGCTCGCCGGCCTCCAACTCGCATACGCCCCCTGTGGACCGCGGTCTCGCTGACACCGTCCGCCAGGCTACCGCCCGCACCCAGCCCTGGTCGAGCGACCGGGCCTTCGTCGCCAACGCCAATCGCCGCTGTCGCTCGTCCAGATGCGGAAGCAATACCTCGAACAGCTCCCGCAACTGCTTGTCGACCTCGCTCACGTCGCCATAGCGCATCGACCCGACTGGATTCACAAAACGACACTTTATTATCTGACAGCTATATAGCTGAGACCCTGCTGCCAATTCGGAACTTCCCGAGTCGATAACTTTCTACTTCGCTGTCCGCCTCGCATGTACCACACTCTGCGATGAACCCACGAAACGTTGTGCATACGCTACGGCTGACGACCGTGAATTGTGAGGATACATATGGCGGACTGTAACCGCGGTAGCCAAACTGGGGTGGTGCCGATCACAGTGTCACAGCCGCAGTGACGCACGACCGTCGATCAGACCGATAGATGCAGCCAGCCATGAGCCGTAGTCGCACAGTGCGATCAGCACCAATGAAGGCGAAGTGAGGGTTCGAGCCATATGACGATCACATGGACCAATCCACACCCTGGACGGAAGGCCGGCGTAAGACAATGACAATCTCATCGAGAATGGAAAGGTTGGCAAGTGACGACCTCACGGTGACCGCTGATCTCGACAAGTGCACAGCCTGCGGAGCCTGTGTCCTGGAGTGCCCGGAAGTGTTCGCTCAAGGACGGCGACGGCATCGTTATTCTGCTCCAGGGCGGCTTGTCTCCAGATTTGACAGAATCGGTGGAGGACGCCGCCGACGCTTGCCCGTCCGCTGTAATCGAGGTTACCGGCCATTGACTGTGCCAGTATGGTGGTCACGCTGTGAGAGGTGGGGAACCGCATGTCCTGCGTACCCTTGGCGACGCGGACAGGCTGCGTAGGGCTCCTCGGGAGGGTCCCCGGCTCCGTCGTCATCGGCGGCGGCTTCCTCGACCTCGAGACCGTCGCCACGGTCAGGGCCCTCGGGGCCCAAGACGTGGCGTGTTGGTGGGACGACCGTCGCTTGAGCCATGTCCGGCTCGAGCACCGAACAAACGCAACGGAGCGAGCACGTGCGGTTGCCGGAGCTGTCAGGGCAATCCTGAGCCGTACCGGCCCCGTGCCGTTCTTCTGGACGGATCATTTTGGTGTGCGAATCCAGGTTGCAGGTCCCATTCCTCCCGAAGTATCAGGGACACCGGTTGACCTGGAATCGCATCAGCAGGACTCTCTGCGATTCTGTTCCACGAAGGAGATGATTTATCTGCAGTGCTCGGATGGAACGCCCCACGTGAGGTAAGCCGATACCGTCAGCAGTTGCTAAAAAGCGTCGCGGGGATAAACGCAGTACGAGTCGGTTATTTTAGCGAACCGACGATAATTCTCGGACAATCACCGTCGAATTATCGTTGGTGTATAGGTACTTCTACGCAGAGAATGGTCGTCCAGTAATCATGCGAATGAACTTTTTAGGCTCATCGGGTTTGCAAGTTTCCGCTCTCAGCTTCGGGACCATGACGTTTGGTGGCACCGATCCCTACTTCGGTAAGATTGGGGTGCAACAACTAGCGGAGGCGACCGATATCGCGCAAGCTGCGATCGATGCGGGAGTCAACCTCTTTGACACTGCAGATTTCTACTCCTCTGGCCAGTCCGAGGAGACACTTGGACAGGCACTTGGCAGCCGGCGTTCGGAGGTGCTTATCGCTACCAAGCTTCGATATCCCATGGCGTCTGGACCAAACGACGCTGGGCTCTCACGACACCACGTTATCCAAGGATGCGAAGCAAGCCTTCGACGACTCGGAACCGAGCATATCGATATCTTGTACCTGCACAACATCGACCCGGCGACACCCCTTGAAGAGACTATGCGCGCACTAGATGACCTCGTGCGAGCCGGCAAAGTTCGCTATCTCGGATTATCGAACTTCCCGGCCTGGATGGTGACTAAAGCGGCTGGAATCTCTGCTGCAAAAGGATGGGAACGATTCGCTTGCCACCAAGTCCATTACTCGCTTGCGTGTCGCGACATCGAGAGCGATCTGGTTCCGAGCGCTCTTGACGCTGGAGTAGGCCATACCATCTGGAGTCCCTTGTCGGGCGGCCTGCTCTCCGGAAAGTTCCGGCGCGGTGAGCAGAACCCAGAAAACACCAGGCGCTCACGCGGGTTCGGCGATACCGTTCCGGTGAACGATGATGTGATACTCGACATCGTCGATGTTGCTACCGAGATTGCTAATGATCGGGGTTGCTCAGTAGCCCAGGTTTCTCTCAACTGGGTAGTCTCTCGACCTACGGTGAGCAGCGTGATCGTCGGTGCGCGGACCAAGGAGCAGCTGATGGATAACCTCGGCGCAGTCAATTGGGAATTGACCACGGAAGAGATTCGCCGACTTGATGCAGTGTCGGAGCCGAAACTTCCGTACCCGCAGTGGCACAATCGTATTCACTCTGAGGACCGGCGCCGTGGACATGACGGCAGAGTTTTGGTTGGAATAGAGAGTCCCGGACGACGCGCGCAGCGGCTCGCGGCTCAAGCCTGATGGTGTGCAATCCACCTTTGTGGCCACGCTCGGACGCGTCGGCACGTATGTCAGCGGCACTGCGCTTTTGTTGTGAGAAAGAAGATCTCCGCGATCGTGCGCTTTCCGAATCAGCTCGCACGATTGAGAGGCTTTCGCCTTACCCGGTGGCTGGTCGACGGGCGATCGCTTGGCGACAGGTCCCGAGCCTCGAGCGGAATCCAGCAGAATCAGTCACCTCGTAATATCCCGCTCTGTTTGGGCACGGACCTGATAGGTCGGTCGAAATTGTGACAAACCACATGGTGATTACTGCGCACAGGGGGCAGGCTAATGTGATGGCTGTCACAGACCGAGTTGTAGTTGGTCAGGTGTCTGCAGCCCCCGGAGTCTCTAACTTCGAAGAGGCGCGTGCACCTGAGGGCGTCGCTCTCATCCTTGTATGTTCAGCTCCCAGACCAAACTAAAGGACACCTTATGGCAATGCTCAAGGACAAGACCGTGATCATCACTGGTGCAGCCCGCGGCATGGGCTTGGAAACCGGCCGTACCTGTATCGAAGCCGGTGCGACGGTAGTTCTGACAGACCGCCTCGAAGACGACGTGATGGAAGCGGCCGAGTCTCTCGGCGACGCTGCACATGGGCGTGCGCTCGATGTCGCCGTACCGGATCAGTGGGATGCTCTTACTGAGTGGCTGGTAAGCACCGGCCTTCGGCCCGACGCTCTCGTCAACAACGCCGGTTTGCTGCTGATGGATCCGGTCGACAAGATCGCAGTCTCATCGTTCGACCGGATGATGCAAGTTAACGTCTATGGGCCGTTGCTCGGGATACAGGCATTCCTGCGGGCTAGAGACGCCATGCCCGGGCCGGAAACTGGTTCGGTGGTCAATATCTCCTCGATACGCGGGCTGAAAGCCGGCGCCAACTTTGCGGGTTATGCTTCATCGAAATTCGCCGTACGTGGCCTGACGAAAGTCGCAGCTGTGGAACTAGGCGCACGTGGCATCAGAGTAAATACAGTCTGTCCCGGGCCGATCGAAACACCGATGAGCGTGGTGAACCCGGATTTTGCGGGAATGGATTGGGATGCATATGTCGCCCGGCTACCAATGGGCCATATGGGGAAGCCGCGTGACATTGGGCAAGCAGTGAAGTGGCTGATATCAGACGAAAGCGGATTTATCACGGGAATCGACCTCCCGGTCGACGGCGGACTAAATGCGACAACGTACAACGTCGAGCGCGTCAATAATTCGGATTAAACCCGTAGTTCCCATTGCAAAGTGAAAATCATGCCTCCCTTGCAGGCGCACCGTCCCGTGAGCCGGCTTTCTTGAGAAACAGCATCCCGGAAGAGATACACGACCATGAACGCAGTCGGATCAGTAGGAAATATCATCACCAAGTATCTACCGTTTTGGATACTGGTGGGACTAGGGATTGGACTATGGAAACCCGATAGCCTCGCTGGAGGTTCGCCGTACTCCCTTTATGTGGTGATGTTCCTGATGCTGCTGATGGGGATCACCCTCACGCCGAAAGATATCACGGGTATTGCCAAGAAGCCGGTTTCAATTCTTATCGGAACCGCCTGTCACTATACCGTGATGCCGCTACTCGCGTACGGGGTGGCCTGGCTGTTGAATCTTGGGCCAGGGCTTACAACCGGCCTGGTTCTTCTGGGGTGTGTGGCAAGCGGATCGGCATCTAATGTGATGGTCTACCTGGCAAAAGGTGACCTGCCAGTCGCGGTATCACTGGGACTGGTGTCGACATTCGCTTCGATTCTGTTGACACCGCTTCTTGTACAGATTCTCATCGGCAAGCTCGTGTCTATTTCCGCGCCGTCAATGGCACTCGATATCGCGAAGATGGTTGTGGCGCCCGTAATTGTCGGTTTGTTGATGAAGATATTCTTACCTAAAGTGTGCGGGTACATCATCCCATTCGTGGGGCCGGTTTCTGGTATTGCGTTGGTCTTCATCTGTAGTGCCAATTTCGCTGCTGGACACGCAGCCTTTTTGTCGAGCGGCTTCATCATCATCGCAGCAGTACTAATGCACAATCTAGGCGGCTTCACTCTTGGGTACCTCATCAGTCGATTCACGCGCCGAACTGAAAAAGCCACTCGTGCAATCACTTTGGAAACCGGCATGCAGAACGGTGGTGTCGCTATTGTCCTGGCGCAAACGTATTTCGATCCGATCGCTGTGTTGCCAAGTGCAGTGTCCGGAGCGATTCATGTATTTACCGGATCTGTGCTCGCGCGATACTGGGCCGCTCGCACCATTGGAGTGGAGGCCGTGACCACAGGCACCTTCCGCGCAAGAAATGATGAGCCTGAGCTAACCCGAGATTGATTGGTATTTCACCTGTGCGAACGAGTCGTCAGATGACACCGTTCGGTGGCGGCTGATGCCCCGTTCCAATCTCCAGCGTTGGCGGGTGCCTCGCGAGGCCGCTGCGGCGCAGGGGAATTCCTATCCGGACCGCACGGCGCGGCCGGCTGAGGTGTCCCAACCGGTTGGATGGAACATCACGACGTGCGCGATCGGTATCCCGATTCGGTCCGAAGAGCTAAATCCTTGTGTCGACGACGAGCAAGAGGGTTGAAATTGTGAGGAAGTATATTGCGCTTGGTGTCATGCGCGTCCAGAGTGATGTGGTAGTGGTCGCAGAATCGCGATGCTGCTCGCCGGGAAAGACGGCAACCCGCTGACAGCGAAATGTGACGTTTGCTAGATGCCAGGCAGGAACGGATTAGAGTAGGGGTTCGAAACCATGACTAGCATGATGACGTTGAACGACCTTCCGACCATTGACGTCGACTTTTATGATCCCGCCTTTGTGAAGGATCCGTACCCGGTTCTCGAGAAGGTTCGGGACGCCGGGCGAATCGTTCGGCATGAAAGGCTCGGCAGCTATCTCATCACCAGCTACCGCGACTGTGCACGCGCGATGGGGCAGGGCCGGTTGTTTGCTTCGGACCACGAGCAGATCGGCAAGCTTTTCGGCGGTCCGCCCTTTACCGCGATGGAAGGAAAGCAACACTCGGACTTCAGGGGTATCTGGTCCCGCGACTTCATGCGCAAGCGCCTTTCGGACTATGAGGGCTTTATCAGGGAGATCGTCACCGCGCAAACCGACTCCGTGTTCGAGCAGCTGAAAGCGGGGGAGGTCGTCGATGTAGTTCCTCGGATCACTCGTCCCATCCCCACTCGTGTCATCGCCGAGTTGATGGCAGTCCCTAGCGCGAACGTTCCGGAATTCATCACTTGGACCGACGACATGGGCGGGATCATGGAGGGGCGGGATGACCCGACGGCGCGAGGTCGCGAACTTATCGAGACAGGTATGGCGGCAACCGCCAGGATGAACGAGTACGTTGCGACCGTCATCGAGGAGCGGCGACGGAACCCCGGTGACGATCTTGTGAGCAAGATGGTCCTGACCGAGGTGAAAATGTCAGAAGCGGAAAGGGTCGCGGCGAATACGCAGCTGATCTTCGCCGGCAACGAAACCACTTCCAAGCTAATGGGACACTGCCTCGTGGCACTCGCGCTTCACCCAGAGCAAAAAGAGGAGATCCGTAAGGACCGGAGCCTGATTCCGCAGGCGATTGAGGAAGTTCATCGCTGGACAAGCGTGAAGCTCTGGAACATTCGCTTTGTGAAGGCAGAGGAAGCAGAACTTGCAGGTGTGGTCCTTCCGCAGGGAGCGACGGTGATGGCGCTGCAGGGCCTGGGTAACCGCGATCCTGAACGCTGGGATGACCCGTCGGTATTCGACATTCATCGGGCGTCACAGTCACATCTGGGCTTCGGAGTCGGCCCTCATGCATGTCTTGGTATGAACCTCGCACGCCTGGAGATCGAGACTGTCCTGAATCGTTTTCTGGACGAAGTGCCGGACTGGGAAGTACGCGATGTGGACTACGGTCTGAACGCGATGATTCGGGGACCGGTGCATCTGCCAGTGAGCTCGCCGGCGCAGTAGTGACAGGAGAGTTAGTTGCTTGAGGTGATATGTCCAGCGTGCGGTGCGATCTCCGAAGCGCAGGATGGAGAGGATCTTTACCTGGAGGCGCGCGCACACACCCTCGATGAACATTCGTATGATGTGTCACGCGAGCATATTGATGATGCAGCATACGAGGTGAGCTGACCCTATCCGTGTCAGGCTTTGGCAGGGGTAGAAGCTACGGGCGGCGATGGCGATTAGCCGCCATCGCCGCCCCCATTGCTTGGGGCTCAGGGTCCCGTGACGGTTGATCTCTGACCTGAGTTTGATCCGCAACTGTGCCCTCCGTGTGCGTGTCTGCGATGGTGCTGTTCGGCGTGTCGCGGCTGGCGAGAGCGGCCACCTGGATGGCGGTTGTCCGTGGCCATGAGAAAGGGATCTGGCGCACTTTGCGTGAAGATTCTGGGCGTGTCGTCACGGTGTGCTGAACTGCGGCGGGTGAAAATCATCGGCGTGTGATTTCGACAGTGTGCGGGCATTGTTACCCCATCTGGTCGGGTGCCGTCGTTGCCGGCGTTCGGAGGGTGGGTTCGACCATCCGTGTCCCAGCGGAACCGACAGACGAGGGGGTCGGTGCCCGCGTTGTGACGGCGTGTCCGCCCGGGTGCATTCCCGCTACCGGCGGCGGCTGTCGGATACCGCGATCGGTGGGCACCCGGTCACGATCGAAATCCGGGTCCGCCGATTCTTCTGCGATACCACCGACGAACTCCCGTCCTGGAGGCGGTGATCTCCGCGATCGGGTTGGCCGTGCCCGGCTGGGCCGGGGCCCGCCTCGCCTCGCGGATCCCCGTCGACCTTGACGCCCTGCTCCGAGCTGTGCGGGCGATACCGGACTCGAAGATTAGCGACGCCCGAGTCCTGGGCATCGACTTATCCCGACCCCGGAATTATCCCGATACGGGTATCGAAGCGGCGAGATTGATGCAGGTGAGGAGCATCTCCGGATGAATTCGGGTCGGGATAATCCCGCGTGTTCCAGGCTCTGTCGGTGGGGCAGGTTGCTCCACCGACGGAGGAGGTGTCCGATGGGCACGATTTCTTGGATGCGTGGTGCGGGACCGCTGGTGCCGTTCGCGGAGGGCTTCGAGGAGGAGTTGCGCAGACTCGGGCACCGACCCGGCGCCATCCGGCACCACCTGGTGTTGATGGGACAGCTCGATCGGTGGCTGACCGGCGAGGGTCTTGTGGTCGAGGACCTGAGTATTGCTCTGGTGGAAGGATTCTTGGCATCGCGGCGGGCGAGTGGTCGTCGGCGGGTGCCGACGGTGGCGACCGTGGCGCGCCTGTTGGAGTATCTGCGGGAGCTGCAGGTGGTACCGCTCGAGACGCTGGCGACGCCGACGAGTCGTGATGAGATGTTGGTCCGCTATCGCCACCATCTGATTGTTGTGCGGGGACTGGCCCCGACCACGATTCGACGCTACGAGCGGTTCGCGCGCCGATTTCTGGCGGGTCGGGCATCGCGCACCGGAGACGAGATCGGTATCGGGAATCTGACCGGCACGGAGGTCGCGGACTGGATGCTCGAGGCCGGTTCGCGGCTGACGGTCGAGTCGGCCAAGCGAGAGGCCGCCGATCTGCGGGCGCTGCTGCGCTTTCTGTATCTGGACGGGATCCTCGAGACGGACCTGGGTGGCGCCATGCCGCCGGTGGCGAGCTGGCGCGGTGCCCGATTGCCCGCGACGATGAGCGCCGCCGACGTGGACAACCTGTTGGCCGGATGCGATCGCAGCATCGCGAGTGGACGGCGTGACCGGGCCATCTTGATGCTGCTGGCGCGGCTGGGTCTGCGCTCCGGGGAGGTGGCCGCCCTCCGGCTCGGCGACGTCGACTGGCGGGTCGGGGAGATCGTGGTGCGGGGCAAGGCCCGCCGCCGCGATCGTCTCCCGCTCCCCGTCGACGTCGGTCAGGCCCTCGTCGACTACCTCACCGACGGGCGCCCGGTGTGCGGGTGTCCGCAGTTGCTGCTCACCATCTACGCGCCTCCACGGCCCATGCACCCGAGCACGATCACCGGGATCGTCTACCGTGCGTGTCGGCGAGCCGGCCTGGCACGGGTCGGTGGTCACCGGCTCCGGCACGCGCTGGCGACCGAGCTGCTGCGCCAGGGTGCCGATTTGATCGAGATCGCCCAGGTGCTGCGTCAGTCGGATCTGGGGACCACCTCCGGCTACGCCAAGATCGATCGGGCCGTGTTACGCACGGTCGCCCAGCCCTGGCCCGGGACACGGCGATGAGCGCGCTCGCCGAGCAGGCCGAACAGTACCTGCGGCTGCGCCGAGCCCTGGGACACCGGCTCGATGAGGCCGCCCGACTGCTTCCCCGCTTCGTCGCCTACCTCGACGCGGCCGGCGTCACGACGATCACCGTCGACGTGGCCCTGCAGTGGGTGCAACGTCCCGATGCCGATCCCAGCAGTTCGGTGTGGGCGCGGCGGATGACCGTGGTGCGCGGCTTCGCCCGCCACATGTCCGGCATCGACCCCGCCACCGAGATCCCCCCGGTGGGTTTGATCGTCTTCCGGCAGCACCGGCGGCCCCCGTTCATCTACTCCGCCAACGACGTCGAGGCGCTGATGGCGCAGGTACCCCGCCTCGTCCCGACACCGCTGCGGGCCGCCACCTTCGCCACCATGATCGGACTGCTGGCGGCCACCGGCATGCGGATCGGCGAGGTGATCGCCCTCGAACGCGGCGACATCGACTGGGCCGAGGGAGTTTTGATCGTGCGCAACACCAAATTCGGCAAGTCCCGGGAGCTGCCCCTGCACCCCACCACCGTCGATGCCCTGGCCACCTACCGGGAGATTCGCGACCGGCACGTGCCCACGCCCGGTCGCTCGACGTTCTTCGTCTCCGCCAAAAAGACACCGATCATCTACACGGACTTCGGGGCCACGTTTCGTGCACTGATCGCCGGTTCTGGTGTCGGCGCCGACGTACCCCGGCCTCCGCGGATCCACGATCTGCGGCACTCGTTCGCCGTCGCGACGCTGGTGCGCTGGTATCGGGCCGGTGAGGACGTCGGTGCCCTGCTGCCGAGACTGTCCACCTACCTCGGCCATCTCACCCCGACCTACACCTACTGGTATCTGTCCGCGGCACCCGAACTCTTGGACCTCGCGGCCACCCGCATGGAGAAGGCAAGGGGGACAAACAGATGACCGCGTTGGCCCCCACCATGCAACGGTTCTTCACCGAACGGATGATCAAGCAGCGTCAGGCCAGCCCCGCCACCATCCGCTCCTACCGCACCACCTTCCGGCTCCTGCTGACCTTCGTGCAGGACCGCACCGGCAAGGCCCCCGCCACGCTCGACTGGGCCGATCTCGATACCGAGGTGATCTCCGCGTTCTTGGACCACCTCGAAACCGACCGGCACAACAGTGCCCGCAGCCGCAACGCCCGACTCGCCGCACTACGGTCGCTGTTCCGCTACGCCGCTCTTCGCCACCCCGAGCACGCCGCGCTCATCGCCCGGGTCCTGGCGATTCCCCAGAAACGTCACGACAAGGCCGACGTATCATTCCTCGAACCCGACGAGGTCGAGGCCGTGCTCACCGCCCCCGACCCGCACCGGTGGGAGGGCCGACGCGACCGTGCCCTGCTGACCCTGGCCGTCCAGACCGGCCTGCGACTGTCCGAGCTGACCGCACTGACCCGCGGCGACATCGAACTCGATCGTCACCCGCACGTCCGGTGCACCGGCAAGGGACGTAAACAACGATGTGTCCCCCTGGCCTCCGCCACGGCGGCGATCCTGCGAGCATGGCTCCGAGAGCGAGGCGGCACCCGCACGGACCCCGCCTTTCCGACTCGGACCGGTCGCCGGCTCAGTGACGACGCGGTCGAAGCGCGTCTCGCCCTCCACAAGACCACCGCCGCCCGGCGTTGCCCCTCCCTGATGGCCAAACGACTCACCCCCCACGTGCTCCGTCACACCTGCGCCATGACCCTGCTTCGGGCAGGCGTCGATGTCGCGGTCATCGCCCTCTGGATGGGACACGCGGACATCCGCTCCACCAACGCATACCTCCATGCCGACATGAGCATCAAGGAACGCGCCCTGGCACGAACAACCCCGCACACCTCCAAACCGGGCCGCTACCGTCCACCCGACAACCTGCTCGCATTCCTCGAAAGCCTGTAATTATCCCGACGACACGTCACGCCCACACACCCCAGAACCCCACCCGAACAACACATCCGGTCACCACCCCGATACCCATGTCGGGATAATTCCGTGGTCGGGATAAGTCGAGTAATCCCGATGTCGGGATTAGTGGACGACTTCGCGATCCGCCGCGAGCAAATCGAAGTGGACGCCAGTCTCCATACCCGGAGGAATTCCGGAAAGACGCGGTCGCGCTGTACCGCGCGGCCGATGGCAAGCGCACCTATGCGGCGGTCGCCGCGGACCTGGGCATTAGTGGCGAGACGCTGCGGACATGGGTTCGCAAGGGCACCGCCCGCCAACACGGCGCTACGGGACGCCTGGTCGACGCCGGCGAAGCCTCTGCCGACGGACTGGCTCGGCTGCGGGCGGTGAACGCGGGGCTGTGGGGTGCAGAGAAGGAATGGCAGCTCGAGGGCAGCCGTGTATCTCGAAGGAGGTGACGGTGCCCCGGTCTGGACCGACCGCGGCGAGCCGCCGGGGGCAGCGGCTCTCGGCCGAGGGGTTGGCCGACCTGCTCGCGGCGACACGCGCAATCGGAGGTCGTTGGCGGATTTCAAGCGATGCTCGAATGGCTTCCGCCCAAGGCCGCGGGCACATGACACGATCGACGAAATTCATCAATTCACCTCTCCCTCCTATCTAGACGCCCGAGGAAAACGTGGTTGACGAATGTGCGTGCTCACACTTGTTTCGTCGGGATTTGTGAACGTGCCTAATGTAGGCAGTCGTGGACGCAGCTAGCTTTAGCGCAAAGCAATTTGCGTCACACGGAGGTATCAATATGACTGTAATCACACCCGCGGCCCCGCGGCTCACATGGAATGAGTACGTCGCGGGCGCGCGACTGAAGGTACCTGAGGTGGAGATGCTTTCGATTGGGGAAGCGCTATGGTCGAACATCGGCCGTGGCCTGTCGATGGCCATGGCGTACGGGGCCGCAAACGCGATCTGCAAGGAGTACTGAGATGGCGTCGACGACGGCCCAGGCGGGTAAGATTGGCCAATCTATTCAAGCGCGCACCCATCAGGCCGGCGGCGGGGTCGATGGATCCGATCACGGTCGTACAGCACGGTTTTCGACAGGGAACTTCTTGGCGAAGTTCGGCCTCCTCGGAATGCTCGTCATCGAGCTTGTGGTGTTCAGTCTGCTGGCGCCGGACACATTCCCGACGGTGTCAAACTTCCAGAACATCCTGAGCTCGCAGGCGATCTTCATGATCGTGACGCTCGGGCTCACGGTACCGGTTCTGGCCGGCGAATTCGACGTCTCGGTGGCCAATACTCTCGGGTTCACGACGGTTCTCATCGGTTACCTGACCGTGCTGAAAGAGTGGCCGTTCATCACGGCGTTGATCGTCTGCATCCTGGCCGGAACGATCATCGGTGCGATCAATGCCCTGCTCGTCGTGGGTCTCGGTATCAATTCGTTCATCGCAACCATCGGTACAGGTACGGTTCTCACGGGCCTGGCGACCCTCCTCAGCGATTCTGCGGTCATCCCCGGTCTTCCGGAACCACTTGTCACTGCGTCTACTTCACAACTCCTCGGCCTCCCGTTGCCTGTCTATTACGGACTCGGTCTGACGGTCCTACTGTGGCTGATCTACGAACACATGCCGGCGGGACGTCGCATGCTGTTCGTCGGTGCCGGACGCGAGGCAGGCCGGCTCGCCGGTGTGCGAGTCCAGCGGCTACGCGCCGGAGCATTCATCGCGTCAGGCACCATCGCCGGCCTCGCCGGGCTGGTGCTCGCCGGCCAGCTCGGTGCGTCGGACCCCACAATCGGCAGCTCGTACCTCCTGCCGGCCTTCGCCGGTGTGTTCCTCGGCGCGACCACGATCAAGCCGGGGCGACCCAATGCGTGGGGCACCGTGATTGCCCTCTACGCGCTCATCGTGGGCATCACCGGCCTGCAATTGCTTGGTGCCGGGTCGTGGGTTCAGGACGTCTTCAACGGTGGAGCGCTCATCGTCGGTGTGGCCGTCACTCGTCTCGCAACTCGCAGTGGTCGCACAACCGCGGGGTCGGACACATGACCGCGGGCGACCCACGGGCGAAAGAGCTCAGTGGGACAGTGCGATTGGCTGTTCGGAACATGTCCAAGACGTTCGATGAAACGCTTGCTCTGAGAAACGTCGATCTGGACCTGTTGGGCGGCGAGATTCATGCGCTGTGTGGTCAGAACGGTTCAGGCAAGAGTACGATCATCAAAATTCTTGCGGCCTACCATCACCCGGATCACGGCGCCACGCTGACGATCGACGGTCAGGAAGTCGGACTACCGCTGACTCCCGGTCAGCCAGAGAAGCTCGGCGTCCGGGTCGTGCATCAGGATCTGGGCCTCGCGCTGGACTTGACTGTTCTGGACAACCTGTTCGTGGACGGTTATCCGCGTAACCGACTGGGGCTGGTGCGCTGGTCGGCCGCGAGGCGCGACGCGCGAGAAGTGCTGCGCGCGTTCGATCTCGACGTCGATTTGGATGTTCGCGTCGAGAACCTGAATCCGGCTCAGCGTGCCGTGCTCGCGATCGCGCGGGCGATGAAGGACCGCGCGGGCGACGATGCGGCGACACGCGTCCTGATCCTCGACGAACCGACTGCGCACCTTCCGATGTCCGACGTCAAACGGATGATGCAGGCGGTACACGCCGCACGAAGTCGGGGTGTCGCGATCGTGATCGTGACGCACCGGCTCGAAGAGGTGCTCGAATACGCCGACAGGGTCACGATCCTGCGTGACGGCGCGTTGATCGAGACACGCATGGCAGAGGGGTTGGATCACGACTCCCTGATCGAGTTGTTGCTCGGCCGAGCTCTCGGAAATCAGTACCCGGTGGTGAAGCAATCGAGAGGACGCTCGCTTCTCGAGTTGCGCGGCTACAGTTGTGGGGCTGCGGAGAACGTCGACATGGTGGTCCACGAAGGCGAGATTGTCGGTGTGACAGGACTTATCGGCGCCGGATTCGAAGATCTGCCGTACGGGATCTTCGGGGCCACCGAGTCTGCCGGCGAGCTGCTGCTGAAGGACGCGCCACTGGCGGTGCGGCGACCGAGCGATGCGGTAAGTGCCGGCCTGGCCCTGGTCCCGTCAGAACGAATTGGCCAGGCGGGTGTGGCAAGCGCTTCCCTGACCGAGAACTTGACTTTGCCGAACCTGCACGGGCGTCGCCAAGGCCCCTTCATCGACGGCCGCCGCGAGCGGGCGTTTGCCAATGAGGTGCTGGTCAGGTACGACGTCCGCCCGGCCGGGCCGGCCGGGCGCCCGCTGTCGGTGTTGAGCGGTGGGAATCAGCAGAAACTCCTGATGGCGAAGTGGCTGGAGATGGCACCGTTGGTGTTGTTGCTCCACGAACCGACTCAAGGTGTCGACGTGGGTTCGCGGCGTCAGTTGTTCGACCTCATCGTCGATCACGCTGAACGAGGATCGGGTGTCCTGCTTGCCTCGGCGGATGGCGCCGACCTTGCGGCTCTGTGCCACCGGGTACTCGTGTTTCGCAATGGTGCGGTGGCGGCCGAGCTACATGGGGCCGACCTGACCGAAGATCGGATTGCCGAAGCGTGCCTGCGCGATTCGGTCGTGGCGGCAGAACCCGGCGACCTGACCCACGCCTGACACAGGCGCGCGAGAAGCGCCACCGATCGCAGCGTCGACAGTGTCGCATCAGATGGCCGCCATAAGGGCTGACGCCAGTCATGTTCGATCCTTATCGAGGAGCAAGAAATGAAGATCGTTCTATCTAGATCACGACAGAAGTTTTCGCCCGCGCTATTGAAGTTGTCGGGTTGTGCCGCAGCACTTTTACTGGTGGTCGGTTTCTCGGGTTGCACGTCGGGCAGTAATAGTTCGTCGACCGATGACGCTGCGGACGGCCCGCAGTCGGCTCAAGTCAAGACCGCCTGCGAGCGGGCCGCGGCCGGTACCGCGGAGGTTCAGTTCAAGGCGCCGGGTGGCCCGGTCGACGGTACGGCCCTCAAGGGCAAGTCGATCTACATCATCCCCATCTTGAACTCCGGTTCGGTCACCGAGTACACGGCGCAGATGGAGCAGGCCGCCGGCCTGCTCGGTGCCTCGGTGGTCACGATCGACGCCAAAGGCAGTATTCCCAACGCGGTGTCCGCGTTCAATCAGGCGATCGCCCGAGGTGCCGACGTGATCGTGAACGTCGCGGTACAGCCCGAACTGGTCAAGGCACAGATGCTCAAGGCGCAGTCGCAGGGCATCAAGGTCATCGACCTGCTGAACGGACAGCCGGACGCGAAGGCGCCGGAGGGTGTCGACGGGCGGGTCTCCTGGGACTATGTCCAGGGTGGCAAGTGGAGGATGGATCAAGCGATCTGTGACACCAACGGCAAGCTGAAATTGGGCTACATCTCGTCGGACGACATCCCCGCCGGCAAGCTGTTGCTGGAGGGCTTGCAGGCAGAGTTCGGCGAGCTCTGCACCGATGATTGCTCGATGGTACAAACAAATGTTTCGTCTGCGAATTGGGCGACCGGTACGGCCCCGGCTGCAACCAACATGGTGCAGAAGAACCCGGATCTGAATTACCTGATGCCGGCATTCGGTGCAATGGTCGTGCAGGTCCTGCCCACGATGAATCGCATCGATCCGAACAACAAGATCCAGCTGAGTTCGTTCGACCTGGAGTCTTCGTTGTTCGCACCCCTCAAATCAGGCGAGATCAAGGCCGACCTCGGAACGTCCGTCGGTGGACTGACCTGGCCCACACTCGATCAGGCGCTGCGGCTCGTGAGCGGCCAACCGGCAGTCGTCGAGGAAGGTCCCGTCCGTATGGTGACGTCCGAAATGGCCGAGTCGCTCGGACTGAACGCCGACAACAGTTCAGTGGAGAACCAGACGTTGATCTTCGGTGACCTGGTGACCGGCGACGGGTACAAAGCGCTCTGGGGCATCAATGGCTGAGACGGTGAGCGGCCCGCCACCGGCCGAGCCGGGGGAGGTGGGGCCATACGCTCTCGTGGTGGTCCTCACCTGCAAGAGGGGCCGTGTCGACGAGGTCACGGAGTTGTTCCTCCAACAGATAGACGCCGTACGGGCAGAACCGGCCAATGTCGACTACCACCTGCATCGTGACCGATCGGCGCCGGATGTGTTGGTGTTCTACGAGTCCTATCGGGGCGCCGAGGGGTTCGAACATCACATGGCCCGGGACAACATCCAGGTCCTCCTCTCCGTACTACCGGACCTGCTGGAAAAGGAGCCCGAGATGCGTTTTCTGCAGATGCTGAGCGATCGCGACCGGCGAGCGACCTGATTGTGGGTGCACCGCGTTCAGGTGTCGGTATTTGTGGTGCGTTCCGATGTGACGGGCTGGGATCATGGCTAGCGTTAACCAGATAGGTAATCTGCGTCACCCGGAGGACCGTATATGACGCCCCCGACCATGCTGACGCGCGGATCGCAACAACGCTAACGGTACGCTTTAGTTCAGAAAGCTCGAGTGGCACGAAATGCGACTACCCCATCGTGGGGGCGGGTTCGGCGGGATGCGTCCTGGCCGATCGACTCTCCAAAGATCCCAAGAACAAGGTGCTGCTCCTCGATGCGGGAGGATCGGACAGGAGTCTGCTTGTCCTCATCCCGAAGGGTTTCTTCTTCACCATGCAGAGCGGTCGCGTCGCAAAGCATTTCGAGACACGCCCCTTCGGTCCGACCGGTGCGGTGGACAGCTGGGCCCGGGTACGGAAGATCGGTGGATCGAGTTCGATCAACGGCATGAGCTACAACCGCGGTTGGGCCCCGGGCTACGACGCGATCGAAGAAGCCGGCAACCGGGCTGGAACTGGGCGGCATTTCCGGACGCGTTCAAGACCATCGAGGATCATCAGCTCGGTGCCTCGGAGTTCCGCGGCTTGGTGGTCCGCTGGGCGTTTCGGTCGCCAGAAAGAAAGAACCGGTCTGCGATGCGATGATGGCCTCGGGTGGGCGGATCGGGTGGGCGGAGTCTGGACACCAACTCGAGCGACGACGAGCGGATGGGTTACGTACCCCCTCCACCATCAAGAACGGCCTGCGTGTCAGTGCTGCTCGCGCCTTTCTGAAGCCGGTGCTGAATCGTAAGAATCTCACCGTGCTCGCCAAGACCATCGTGGGCAACCTGATCTTCAGTGGAGATCGTGTGCTCGGTGTGAAAGGGACGCGCAACAATTCGGTTGTCGAGTACCGTGCCGGCAAGGAAGTCATCCTCGCCATGGGGGCAACTCGAGATGCCGACCGCGCTGGAGCGGTCGGGCATCGGCAGCGGCAAGCGTTGGCGAATGCCGGTGTCGAGATGCGTGTCGAGAGTCCGAACGTCGGCGAGAAGATGCTGGACCATCGCGGAATCACGCTCCGGGCCAAGCTGAATCCGGGTCTGGGATACAACAAGCTGTTGTCTTCGATGCCGCGGTCCTGATGTCGAAGACGTGATCTACTCACGGCTGAGGGTGCGTGGCGTCGACGGGTTGCGGGTTGTCGACGCCTCCGTTTTCCCGCGGATGGTGTCCGGCAATTGCAACGGCAGCCGACGATGGCCATGGCGCATATCGCCGCCAAGATGATCCTCGACGATCACTGATGACGGTTCACTGATCACCGGGTGCCCCGGCGATGGGGTCCTGCGTATGCCAGTTGAGGTATCGCGGTCGCGCGCACGGGAGATCGTAGCTCGAACCGCAGTGCGAATATTGTTGCGCAACAGTGCTATTTGCTGTCACTATTGAAGTATGCCCGATGAGATAGACAGGGAAATTCTGCAACTCCTGCGCGAAGACGGCCGCAGGACTGTGCGCGACATCGCCAAGAGAGTCGACCTGACGGTCGCTCCGGTGAAGCGACGTATCGAGCGTCTCGAGGAAACCGGGATCATCAGTGGTTACACGGCGCGAATTGATACGAACAAGGTGGACAGCGAGCTCGAGGCGGTCGTGCAGCTGCGGGTGGCGGGCGACCTGGAACTCGAGATGATCCTCGCGTTCGCCGAGGGAATCCCGGAGGTCACGGAGGTGTTGACCCTGGCCGGCGATCCCGACGCCATCGCCCGGATCAGAGCAGCGAACATCCACGACCTGCAGCGTGTGGTCAACCTTCTGCGCACCAACGGACGCGTCACCGGTACGAAAACGCTGGTGGTTCTCAACACGTGGTCTCGCTATGGTTGAGAGTTCGCCGCAGGCCGCGTTGGTTCTGACCATACCCAATCGCCCAAAACTTGGGAATTCTCCTCGGGAGCTGGGTCACCCGGACGCATAACATGCGTTACAGATCACAGTCGGACCCGGCGTCAGGTGAATGTCGGCCTTTATGAAAGTGGAGACGCCATAGTGACGGAACAAGCTGCACTGGTCTCAGAATTCAAAGCGGCATTTGGCGACGACGCGAAGTCCGACCTCCTGTCGCGGCTGACGCGCATACGCTGGCCCGATGAAGGCACCGCCACCGACTGGTCGCAGGGAGTGCCCCTGCCCTATATGAAGGAGCTGTGCGAATACTGGTCGAACGACTACGATCTCGAGCGCGTCACCAAGCGGCTAAACAGGTTCGCGCAGATCACCACCAACATCCACGGTACCGATATCCACGCGCTGCACGTGCGGTCACCGCATCCTGATGCGATGCCTCTGATCATGACGCACGGATGGCCGGGATCGATCGTGGAGTTCCTCGATGTAATCGAACCACTGACGAACCCGACCGCATTCGGTGGGGATGCTGCCAATGCATTTCACGTGGTCTGCCCGTCGCTTCCGGGTTACGGATTCAGCGGGAGGCCCACCGGCACCGGCTGGGGTGTGGAACAGATCGCCGATGCATGGGTCGAGTTGATGGTCAGGCTCGGCTATGAACGGTTCGGGGCACAGGGTGGCGACTGGGGCGCCTTCATCTCCATCAAACTCGGGCAGGTGGCACCCGAGCGCGTCGCCGGCATTCACCTGAACCTCGGCGTCGGGTCGCCGGACGTCCTGATCGCTCTGGGAGATCTGACACCCGAGGAAGAAGACTATCTCGGTCGTTTCCAGTATTACGCGGACAATGAAGCCGGCTACTCCACACAGCAGTCCACCAAGCCACAGACGCTCGGCTACGGCCTTGCGGATTCCCCGAGCGGTCAAGCCGCGTGGATCCTGGAAAAGTTCCACAACTGGACCGATTGCGACGGCGATCCGCGGAACGTTCTGAGTTGGGATGTACTGTTGGACAACATTTCTCTTTACTGGTTAACCAACTCTGCCACATCGTCGGCCCGACTGTACTGGGAGAGCCTGAAGGCGATTTTTCTCGACTTCGCCGCCGTCGAGGTTCCCGTCGGTTACACGTTGTTCCCCAAGGACTCATTTGCGCTGTCCGAGCGATGGGCCAAGACACGCTTCCCAGATCTTCGTCACTATTCCGTGGTCGAGAAGGGCGGTCATTTCGCCGCATTGGAGCAACCGGCTACCTTCGTCGACGAAGTCCGCACCGCGTTCCGATCGATGCGGGACTGACCGCACGCCGGTCTGAGGCCGCGCTTCGAACCTCCTCGATGTGCAAGCGCCACCCCTTGGCCTTTCGATCATGCGGGATCACCTCATCATGGTGCCGAATCACTACAACAAAGGATATGAAATGTCGGTAGACAACACTCACTGCCCCAGCTGTAAGGTGCCGACCTCGCGGTGGCCAAAGCACGCAAAGCATTCGACGAGGGAATCTGGCCGCGGCTGACGATCGCCGAACGGTGTGACCATGTGTCCAAGTTCCTGAAGGCATTCGCAGCCCGGATGGATGACATCGACTGCGTACAGGCCCTCGAAGCTGGAATGGTGATCACCACCGCGCAGGGGTTCAGCGCCTGGGCGGACATGGTCGGTGACGACGTCGTGAACACCTCGAAGAAGATCGCCGAGTTCGAGGTCCGGGATGTCCTCGGCGGTCAGGTCGAGGTCCGCCACGAGCCGGTTGTGGCCGGTGTGATGCCGTATGACACCTTCGACGAGGCGATCGTCATTGCAGCGATTCCGATTTCGGTTTGGCCGGTTCGGTGTTCACCACAAGCGATGAGGTTGCCGATGAAGTCGTTCGTCGCCGTGGGATCGCTGCAGGTCAATTCCAGCACGGTGTGCCTTCTCGCGCCGTACGGCGGGATGAAGCAGTCGGGTTACGGTCGGGTCGGGGGTGTCGAGGGTCTGCTCGAGGTCGCCAACATCAAGACCGTTCAGAGGACTTCGGTCAAGAGCTGAGATCGGGTGAGACAAGCGGCAGCGGGCCGACCTCCGCTGCCGGTTGCGGCACCATGCGGGCGCCGAGGGGTTTGAAACCGCCTCGGCGCCGCGTGCTGTTCACGAGTCGGTGAGGCCCCAGAGCGCTTTGTACCCGTCACCGGTCACAAGATCACCGAAGATGAGCGTCTGATTGTCGAGTGTGCTCTTGTCGGAGCTGAGACCCATCGATTCGGCCATCTCGGACGTCACCATCCTCGCCGGGCCCTCTTCGATGACGGCTTTCTGGCCGCTGACGAGCCGTAGTGCCTGATCGAGCGTCGGCCAGGCCAGAGCGCCTACCGAGGTACCCACGTCTGCCTTGTTGTCCCCAGCCGCCAAAGGCTTGAGCAGCGCCGGCTCCAGGTCGTTGGAGCTGAGCTGGATCTTGTTGCCGGGATCGATGCGAGTCATGGTTGGCAGAATCTGCACGACCATGCCGCCCCATGCCGGTAGCAAGTAGTTCAGATCCGGGTTCTTTTGCACAAGGCTGGTGGTCGCCTGCGCCAGGCCGGTTGCCCAGTTGGAGGATGACACATTGGTCGTCACCAGCGAGCAATCATCTGTGCACAGTTCGTCGTATTCGGCTTGCATGCCCGCACGCAGAAACTTTGTCATCGGAAGGTCGTCAGACGAGATGAATCCCGCTTTCAGCGTGCCGTTGGTATCGCAGATGGCTTGGTCCATACGCCATTTGCCGGCCTTCATGGTGTCCCAGGAGACCCGTCCGTCGACACCCTCTGGTTTTTCCGAGTCCGGCTGACCGTTCATGACGTCGATGACCTTGATGCCCTGTGACTGTGCATTGAGCATCTGTGCCTTGACCAGTTCGGGCTGTACCGCGACGTTCACGATCACATCGGCACCTCGGGCGATCGCCTGATTGAACGCGGACACCGCGTTGGGAATGCTGCCTTTGGCGTCGATCGTGACCACCGAGGCACCGAGCAGGCCGGCGGCCTCTTCCATCTGCTTGGTATATTCGGAGACTGTTCCGGTGTTGATGATGGGGATGATGTAGATCGACTTGCCCTTGAGGGCCGTACCGTCGACCGGGCCGCCCGGCGCCTTGAACTGGACTTCAGCTGTACCGGCCGCGGCACGCTCGCACGCAGTCTTGACCTGGGCCGATTGCGGGCCGTCGGCGGCGTGATCGGTCGATGAGCTGCTACTGCCAGAGGTGCAGCCCGAAGCGCCGACAACCAGTGAAAGCACTGCGGCACAACCCGACAACCTCAACAGAGCCGGCAAGTTCTGCCGGCGCGACTTCGGGGACGATCTCTTCACGTGGTACTCCTCGATAAGGTGGGACTGGCGCCATCGCGATGACTGGTTTCGATAACGAATTACTTGAGACTGACGGCCGTGTAAGGCCATGCAGCAGCGTGAGGCCACCTTCTCCGTGGGAAAGGTGACCTCACTGAACTGTCGTGGATCTTGTCTGGCCGCGCTTGGCTCCGAGCAGATGACAGGTGCTCAGGTGCGCACTGAGGGGTTCAGCCGCGTGACCAGTTCGTGATCACAGACCCTTGGGAATGATGATCTGCTTGACGTTGGTGAGCTCGAGCATCCCCTCGATTCCTGCGACGCGGCCGTAGCCGGACTTCTTCACACCGCCGTAAGGGGCAGTGAGGCAGGGGAAGCTGCCGTTGATTCCGAATGCACCGACTTTCGCGCGCCCGGCAACATCCCAAGCCAGGGCATCGTCGTGGGTGTAGATCGCGGAGAGCAATCCGTACTGGGTCCCGTTCGTGATTCGCACGGCGTCGTCGATGTCCTTGTAACGCATCACCGAATAGACCGGCCCGAAGATCTCGGTTTGTGCAACCTCCATCGTCTCCGTGACATTGGTCAGCAGGGTGGGCTCCAGGAAGAAGCCACGGTTGAATGCTTCTGGTCGGCGCCCACCGGTGGCGATCGCCGCTCCCTCCTTGACCGCCCGCTCGATGAAAGCCTCGGAACGATCGCGGATTCGGGCACTCGGCATGGGGCCGAATGCGACCTCGCGGTCGAGGGGATCGCCGATCGACAGCGATTTGAGTCGTTCGACCAATCGTTCGACCAACTCGTCATGACGCGAATCCGAGACGAGGATTCGAGTCAGTGCCACGCACTGCTGACCCTGATACGTCGTCATGCCCCCGAGTAGCAACGGAACAACTTCGTCGAGCGGCATGTCGTCGGCCACTATCGCAGCAGACTTGCCACCCAATTCGAGAGTGGCTCTCGCCAGCCGTTGAGCACAGACCGTCGCGACGTCGATACCGATCTCGGTTCCACCGGTGAAGTGGACCAGGTCGATTCCTTCGTGTGCTACCAGGTGTTTGCTGACTTCGGTCCCGGCAGTCAGAATGCTCACCAGGCCGTCGGGCAACCCGGCTTCCTCCACAGCGCTGGCCAGGAAATGTCCCAGCATCCGATTCTCGGGAGGGAGCTTGACGATGACCGGATTCCCGACCAACAGAGCGGGTATGACCGTGAACGTGAACTCGGTCAGTGGTCCGTTGTAGGTCAGGATGGCCAGCATCGTTCCCACGGGCTCACGACGAACTTCGACCTCGCCGCCGTCTGTGGTCGCTCGACGCTCCGTGAACTTGACTGACCTCGCCACCTCGATCGCGTCGTCGATGAACGGTAGTGCGGCCTCGCCGAAGGCCGTGCCGGTTGCCAGCGGCATCGCGGCTTCCAACGCCCACGCCTGGGCTAAATCCGGAAGGCGGGCTTCGATCGCTCTACGGAGCGACAGAACATGCTTGATGCGCTCATCGAGCGACATGGACGTCCAGGGGCCGCTGTCGAAAGCCGTATGTGCGCACTGAACAGCGAGATCAGCATCTTCGATCGACGGCTCGGGAAGCGAGCACAGAACCTCTTCTGAGTACGGAGAGACGACATCGACCACCGAGGTCGACGTGGAGGTCTCCCACCGCCCCCCGATGTACAGCTCTGTGTTGTGCGGCACGTCGAACTTCGTCTGAATCTGTGTTGTCATATTCATCCTCGCTAATCGTCCGGGGTCATGGAACCAGCGGTCGTATGTGAACGGTGTCACAACGGTGCCGGGTAATTCCATGTGTGAGGGCACAATTGTGGCGGCCGGAGTTGTACTCGAGGATCGCCGGCCGGCACCGACGTGTGGTAGCGGACCGGGTGCGTGTCATTTCAACCCACGTGGCAGTAAGGTCGGGTGCGAAGTTGTACTCAATAGTCAATCATCGCGCATTGCAACAGCTGTGAGTGCAAATAGCAAACCGAGATGTTCATCCAGTTGGTTCACCTCGCAGCCGTTTGTCGATCTGCATCGGCGCACACGGTCGCACGTCTCGTACACCATCGGCGAAAGGGGAACACCGACGTGTTCGGTTTACGACGCGGACAGTTGGATCCGCGCAAACTCGCCGTGTTCTTGGCGTGCGCGGCCCAGTTCCTGAGTGCACTCAACATGGGTATCGGCCCCTTGATGATTCCCCGCCTCTCTGCCGACTTGGGGTTTGGACAAGTCGAACAGGCCTGGGTCGTCTCCGGTTACGCGCTCGCGTTCGCGGGCTTCGTCCTTCTCGGGGGCCGCTTGGCCGATGTCTTCGGTGGCGCACGCATTGTCACACTCGGTTTCTACGTCGCAACCCTGTCGGCTGCTGTGGCTGCGTGTTCACCCACGACGACCGTCCTGATCGGTGCTCGGATAGGCCAGGGACTGGGTGCGGCGCTCACGGTGCCGGCCGCGCTCGCCATCATTGCCACCACTCACCAAGAGTTGTCAGGGCGATCGCGGGCTCTCGCGACATTTGCGGCGTCGGGAGCCGTCGGTTTCGGGCTGGGTCTGGCCTGCGGTGGTCTCGCGGCGGACACGATCGGATGGCGCTGGCTGTTCGTCGCACTCGGGCTGGTGTCCGCGGTGCTCGCCGTTTCTACTACCGTCGCTGTCAGAAGGACCCAACGCAAGGCGCTTCCGGTGAGTTTGTGGTCCAGCGTTTCGAGCGCAGCAGGTTTGATGCTGGTCGCGTACGCAGTGACCGTCGGTTCGTCCGGGCAGGGAGCGCACCTCTCCACGGTCATCGCCGGGGGCACCGGACTGTGTTTTCTGGGCCTTTTCCTGTGGAGCCAAGGACGGTCACAGTCCCCGATCATGCCCCTCGAGCTGTGGACCCGGCCCGGGTTTGCGCTGAACATAGTCTCGACGGCGCTCATCTACGGCGCCTGGGTCAGTGCCTACTATTTCGCGGCTCTGCTGCTGCAGGATGTGCTGGGTCTCAGTGGCACTGCCGCAGCCCTTTTCATGGCGCCGTTGGCGCTCGGAGCCACGGCTGGATCCCGGATTGCCGGAGTGCTCCTGCCGCGGGTCGCGCGCCCCGCGAGGCTCATATTGTCCGGTTCGTTCGTATGCGCCGTTGCAACGGGGCTCCTCGCGCTGCCTTCGCTCTGCCATCCATGGTTGATAGTCATACTGCTGAGCGTCGTGGTTGCAGGGCAGTCAACCGCTTTCGTTGCGTTGAACGTCGAGGTGCTGGCGGGCGCATCCGTCGACGAGGTCGGTCTCATCGGGTCGGTGTTCAACGCCGGGTGCCAAGTCGGCGGAGGGATGGCCGTCGGAACCCTGGCCGCCCTTTCCCAGGCTGTCGGTGGCGCCGAGATCGTGATCGGATGCCGCGTCGCGTTCCTGTGTGCTGCGGCGCTTGCACTGCTGGCCGGGATCGCCGCCTTCATCGCCCGCACGCCGGCGAACAGGCCGGCGAGCAGGCCGGCGAGCGTGCCTTCTGAAATGGTCACCGGACCACATCCGTTGTGATCGAGACCATTCGGGTGACTGCGCATATGCAAGAGGGTGGAAGGTCCCATGTGTGGGACCTTCCACCCGGATCGTGCAGCAGGTGTCAGTTTGTCGCGGTGCCGTACACGGCGGCTGCCGGCGCCGGTATCCAGGCGTCAGCTGAATCACTTGCATAGCAGGACAATACGAGGCCTTGCGTGGCGAGATTGCCCGTCACCGAAGATGCTGGTTCGGTGCCGGCCGCCACAGCATTCGCGAAGTCTTGGTGGCTTTGTGCAAACCCTGCGTCCCGGGTGTCCTGAGGGAATGGAAAACGCTGTACAGCCTCGCCGGTCGGATGCCACTCGACCCACTTGCCCGCAAAAACGGTGAGCACTCCGCAGCTGCCGCGAATCACCAAGGACTCGCCGTCGATGTTGTCCGGGGTCTCGGGACCGGGCACGCTCCAGTCCAAGGACATCTCGACAGGAAAGTCATACTTCAGCTGGATGAACGCCGAATCATCGCCGACCAGATCCGGATTCACCCGGCCAACGGTGGCCCGTAGCTCTTTCGGCTCCCCGAACCACTCGCGGAACATGTCGAGGATGTGCACGCCGTATTCGAGGACGATCAGCTGCGGCATGGCAGAGAACCGCGGCATCAAAGCGTCACGGTTCGCGCTGCTGGGCCGGTCGGCGACCTCATCGAAGATCGCCGAATCACGACGGGGAAGTAGCAGATTCGAGTGACCGGCAAACTTCACGAACTGGATGTCGCCCAGGTCCCCGCGTTTGAGGTAGTCCCAGACCAACGCGTAGGCGGGTATCCATTTCCACATTTCGTTGATCGCGAAAACGATCTTCCGCTGTTCCGCGATCTCGGCAATGGCCAGGGAGTCCGCCAAGGTGGCGGCCAGTGGCTTCTGGCAGAGGATGTTGATACCCCTGGCGCTCACCTGATCGACCAACTGGAGGTGGAGCTCCGGTGGAACACAGATGTCGATGAAGTCCAGTTCGTCGCCCAGGTCGTTCAGCAGATCATCGACGGATGTGAACGTGCGGGACACGTTTGCCGCCCTCGCTGCGGCGTTCACCCGGTCTGTGTTGGTGTCACACACTGCGATCAGTTCCGCGCTTGTCGACGCCTCCCAGGCTCGAATGTGTCGGGGAGAGATGTAACCACAGCCGATGAGGGCCCCACGGAGCACACTGGCTTTGTGCTCCGTGGGGCCGGTGTCTTCGGGACTCACGCGTCAGCCTCGGCGGATTCGAGTTCGTTCGCGATGTTCCGCACCTTGGTGATCCCGTCGATCAAGAACAAGGAATCCAGGCTGACGAACAGGAGCTGACAGCCGCGTGCCGCGTACTTCGCAGTCGCTTCGGGTGACCAGGCCTGCGCAGCCATGACAAGTCCGGCACCCACGGTCACATCGATCACGTGATCCACGTGCGCGGTCACTTCTGGATGTGTGGGACCGATCTGAGCCCGGCCGAGTTCGACAGCAAGATCCCATGTTCCGACCATGATGCCGTCGATCCCGGGGACCTTGACTATCTCCTCGATGTTCGAGACGCCCTCTTTGTCCTCGACCATGATGAAGACCAGTGCTTCCTCGGCAGCCGCGTAATATTCATCCCATTTCCGCACACCGTATCCGGCACCTCGGACGACAGGGGCCGCTCCGCGGCAACCGACGGGTGCGTACCGCGCTGCTGCCACTGCGGCGCGAGCCTCGTCCGCGGACCGAACGTGGGGAATGAAGATTCCCTCGGTTCCCGTGTTGAGAGCGCGATTGATGGCACCCGGGATGTTCTCCACCACGCGAATGCAGCTCGACATCTGTGCCGCATCGGCCGCGCGGACCATGTTCTCGATGGCGGCGCCGTAGTTGTCTCCGGCCACCTCTTCGCAATCGAGTACCATCATGTCGAACCCGGCGGCACCGACGAGGTCCACCCACACGGGCTCGGCCAGCATCCCGTAGCACGAGTAGACGACCTCTCCGGCCTTGAGCTTCCTGCGCAGGTTGTTCATACTGTAACCGCACCTTTCAAGACATTGAGCGCGTTTGTCATCGCCTGGAGAGCAACGCTTGTATCACTCTCCACGACAACAAGATTGCAACCGACGGACTTCCATTGCTTGGCGCCACGTTCGTCTCGGACCACTGCACCGCACGTCGCTCCGTGGCGGCCGGCCAGCTCGGCTGCGGCGACCGCATCCGGGATGACCGATGGGGTTGCCGAGTCGTCGTCCGCCTCGCGGGCCAGAGTGGCAATGTCGAGGACGATCCCATCGATGCCGGGTGTCTTCACGATTGCTTCGGCGTTGAGAACCGCACTCCTGCTGCTGAGCAGGCACAGCACCATGCGCTGGTGGGTCGATTCGTGTTGATACTCGTCCCAGTCCCGCGTGCCGTAACCGGCAGCCCTGACGACGGGCGCTGCGCCACGAACGCCGACAGGTGGGTAGCGCGACGCATCAGCCACGGCTCGAGCGTCTTCCGGAGTCGAGATGTGCGGAACGATCACCCCGGCCACACCGTCGTTCAGTGCGCGGTTGATGCAACCGGGCGTCGATTCGGGAAGGCGGACGAAAACCGGGGTGCTCGTTGCGCCAGCTGCCCGGATCATCGAGGCCATCTCGTGCGAGTACGGGCTGACCGGCCCATGTTGTGCGTCTACGACCAGAGCGCCGAAACCGATGCTCGAGGCGATCTCGACCGCGATCGGGCTTCCAGAGGTGATCGAGAGCGCACAGGTGAAACTCTGTCCGGTGATTTCTTTCAGTGGAATCGTCATAGTTGTCCCTCGTGGTGTGTCAGTTGGAGTAGCTGATGTGAGGTACATGCGGCGAATCCGCGAACAGTTCTCCTGGTGTGAGGTTGAAGGCGTCGAAATGTCGGTGCGGTGCTCCGGTGTACACGACATCAGTTGGCATATAACGCAGCGTGTACGCAGCCCGAGGACCAGGAGTCAGGTTCTGGCTGGCGCCGTGCACGGTGAGGTCGTAGTGCACGGTGGCGTCGCCGGCGTTGAGCGCTGTTCCACCTTCGAATCCGTACTTCTCTTCCAGATGTGTGTAGGTGTTCCTGATGTCATCGCCGGGAGCCCGACTGAACCTGCCAAGGGGACCTTCGTGATGCGAGCCAGGCATGAACTGCAGAGTGCCCATGTCTGGTGTCAGGTCGGTGAGTGCGATCCAGATCGTGAACGCTCCCTGCCGATCGAACGGCCAAAACGGGTAGTCCTGGTGAAATGGCGTCGGGCCGCCCTCATTTCCGGGCTTGGTGAACGTCATGTCGTGGATGAACAGACCCTCCTGGCGATCCAGGAGCTGGAGGGCCAGGGTGGACAGTCGAGGCATGAGGGCGAGGTCCCGGAACCAATCGTCGGTCCATGCCATGCCGTCGTGACTGCGCAGAACCTTGGCGTACTCGTCCGAGGTCATCCACTTCTCGGTTTCCGACGGTTGTACCGGAGCCGCGTACTTGTCGACCTGCTGGCGGATCGTTTCGACTGCCTCGGCCGACAGCAGTCCGGGCAGTCGTGCCCAGCTGTGGGTGCGCAGGTGGTCGAGGGTGCCCTCGGGCACCGCGTACAGATCGTTCAGTTCCGAGATCACGGGTTCATTCATGATATATTAATCCATTCGTCAATTGTAGATGCAGAATTCGATCATGTTGCCGTCCGGATCCGCCACGAAGTATTGCCACCGGGCGGCCGGTGAATCCTGCAGTTCGTATCCCTGAACGCCGTTTTTCTCGAGGTGCTCCAGAAAAACGGCGGGCTCGACAGAAATGGTCACAGCGAAATGCGGTTCGTTCGGTCGCAGTGCGCGGCTGGCGCCGGGCGTGGAACCGCCGGTCGTGAGATGTATCGGCGTTCCTGACATTTCCAACCAGACGCCGTCGAAACCGAAATCCGGGCGGGGGGTTTGGTTGAATCCCAAGACGTCGCAATAGAACTTTCGTGATGCCTCCGGATCGCCGACAGATACGCTCACGTGATCGAAAGACATTCCCCAGGGCGATGTACTCATGAAAATATGATGCCGTCGCCCTCTCCCGATATCCATGTTGGAATCAACAACCTGGTGCGATTACGTTCGACTTTGCCACAACGTAGACCCTTACCTGTGCGAGACGCCAATCACAGGTGCGAGCATCAGTGACCTGCTCCACTCGCACGACCATGGCATGCCGGCGGCGAAGTGGACGCCGCCGAACAGGGGCCGCGAGACGACGAAAACCCACCAGCGAAAGCCGCTGGTGGGTGCGCAGGTGGGCAACGTCGGGCTCTCAGTTCAGCTGTGGACTTCGTAGGAATCGGTGACGACATGGTCCCGGGGGACGTCGTAGCCATGATCGTCGACGGTATGGGCGCGTGCCGCCTGATACAGCAACTCGATCGTCTTTCCCTCGGATAAGCCGCCGCAAGCCGGGCAGATCACCTCGAACACAGCTAACTCTCCCAAACCTTGTTCTGCGCCAGTAATTCTCGGCGATACTTACTCACTTCGCGGGGCGCGTTCCAGCCGAGGACTCCGGTCAGGGTCCCATCCTTGTGGAACAGGCTGATCGTCGAATCCTCGTGAGATCCGGACTCCAACACCTCCTCGACGGCTCCTTCGGGTATGTGCCCGGCCACCTGGATGCGAACGTCGTACTGATCCGTCCAGAAGAACGGGACAGGAACGTAAGAACGCTTCTTACCCAGGATCGCGGACGCGACGAACTGGGCCTGTTCTGTCGCGTTCGTGCGATGTTCTGTTCGGATGTGCTTCTCGTGCCGAACGTCCCACCAGCGGGCGACATCGCCTGCCGCCCAGACGCCAGGCACCGCCTGGCAACTGGAGTCGCACACGACACCGTTGTCGATGTCGACGCCGCTACCGTCCAACCATTCGGTCACCGGAATCGACCCGATGGCGACCAGGACCTCGTCTGCCTCGATGGTCTCACCGTCGCTCAGGTCCACCGTCCAGACGTTCGAATTTGCGATCCTGGCATCTTCGACCGCCACGCCGAGACGCAAATCAATTCCGTTGGTGCCGTGTAAAGCGAGCAGGCGATTGGAAGTCGTTATGCCGAGGCGGCTCGACAGGGGGAACAGGGCCGTCTCCACGACAGTCACGTGCGCACCCAATCTCACGGCAGTGCCGGCCGCTTCGAGTCCGAGGAACCCGGCACCGACTATGAGCAGGCGCTTGCCGGCTCGGAGGCAGTCCTTGAGACGGCGCGCGTCGGAGATGGTCCGGAGGACGTGGGGTGTCCCCGTGGAAACAGCCGGTAACGGCCGCGGCCGCACCCCCGTGGCGATCACTGCCGCCTCGTAGGGGTACTCCAGCCCGGTGTCGTCCACCACCAGGCCGCGCTTGATGTCCATAGCCGCCACCCTGGTCGACAACCGTATATCGGTGTTCAGATCGGTCAGCTGATCCGAGCTGGCCAGGGCGAGCTTCTCCGGTTCCCACGCGCCGGTCAGAAATTTCTTGGACAGCGGGGGACGGTCGTATGGGGCATGCGCCTCCTCGCCGAGCAGCGTCACCTTGCCCTCGTAACCGTCCCGTCGCAGCTTCGTCACCGTGGCCAGACCGGCGGCGGATGCGCCGATCACCACCACCGATTCGGGGGGCGTGTGTGGAAGATCTACGGAGGTCATCAGTCGCGGACTTCGATGACTGCCGACGGGCAGGCGTCTGCCGCGTCTTCGGTTTGTTCCCGGAGGTCTTCCGGGGGATTGCGGTCGAGTACGATGACAATTCCTTCGTCATCTTGATCGAAGACGTCTGGTGCTTCCAGGACACAGGCACCGCAGGCGGTGCATTTATCGATTTCTACGGCAACATACATGATTCACCTGTTTCCTTGCTGATCTCATGAACGACTGGATGGGTGGCTTGGCTGATTGATCCAGTCATGGCGGTGTTTCAGGACAGTGATACAGGTATCTCGACGGGTCCACGAATCATCGAATTGCGACCGTAGTCCACATTGTTGACTTCCCATTCCGGGATCTCATCGAGAAGTCTGTTGAGAACGGTTGCCACCTCGAGTCGTGCCAAGTTCAAGCCCATGCAGGTGTGCGGGCCGGTTCCGAATCCCAGATGCGCTTTGGCCGCACGGTGGATATCCAGGACGCCCGGGTTTTCCCACCGTTCGGGGTCCCGGTTGGCCGCGCCCTGCATTGCCATGAGGGTGGTGCCTTTTGGGAGAACTTCACCACCGATTTCGGCATCTGCCTTGAGGAATCGGATACTCCAGGTCTTGACGCTGGTCCAACGGTGGATCTCTTCGATGGCCTGAGGGATGAGACTGCGATCTCTACGCAACTCGTCGCGCTGCTCGGGGTGTGCCGCCAAGGCCACGAGCGACAGGCCCATGAGCTTGGATGTCGTTTCGTTGCCGGCGAAGACCAACTGGGTGTTCGCGGAGATGGTCTCTGCTAAGGTGACTGGGACCTCGGTATGAACAATCCTGCTGACGAGATCGTCGCCGGGATGCTTCTTTCGATCTTCGACGATGGTCCCGACGAAGCGGTTCATCTCACCGGTGGCCTCGAGTCCCGTGGCCACCAACTCGCGTGCGCGCGGTGACGGATCGTCGCGGCCTTCCATGATCCCGCCCATCTGATCGGTCCACGCGATGAATTCGGGCACCCTTTCCTTCGGCAAGTTCATCAGTGTTGCGATCACGATGGTCGGGATGCTCCGCGTGAAAGCCGCGACCGCATCCACGACCTCGCCGGATCGGACGCGCTCGATGAGGTCGGCGGTCGCGGTGGCGACGATCTGGCCGATCATCTCCTGGTGCTCGGCCACCGTCTTACGCCGCAGGTCGCGCGCCCAGATGCTCTTGAAATCGGAGTGGCGCTTGCCCTCCATACCGGCGAACGGCGGTCCGCCGAACAACGTCTCGATGTTGGCGACATCCGCGGCGAACAGGTCACCCTGCCCCATTGCGCGCGCACAGTCGCGATAGCTGGTGAGGATGAAGTGGCCGGCGGTCTCGTGGCGGACCATTCGCCCGGTGCCCCGGATCGCCTCGATCACCGGATAGGGGTCATTGGTGAACGATGGATCATAGAAATCGAAATCGACGGTCGGTACGTCTACGGCGACGTTGTTCATTGTTTTCTGTTCCTTCTCTCAATTCGAATAACCGTGCGTGGCACCCGCGCGGCAGTGTTGTCCGTAAGTGGATTCCCCTATGTGTTGCTCGAGCTGTTCGAGATCTGGCGAGGGGTATGCAACAACACCTCGAGTTCTCGTGAGACGTGCGTCACCCCACTGTAGGAGTAGCGGCATCGGCCCAGGTATGCCTGTTGGCACAATCTGCGTCCGAGATGTTGGTGGACATCACAACGCTGACGCCGGGTCGGGTCGGATAACCGGTCAGTTGTTCAAATAGGCCGCAGCGACTTTTTCTTTGTCGAGCTCGTCCGCACGTCCGTCGAACACGATGCGACCACGTGCCAGGACGTACGCCCGCTCCGAGACACCGAGTGCCAGCGCAGCGCTCTGCTCCGACAGGAGGATTCCACAGGACGCCAGCGTGCCTTCGCGGCTGCGCAGGAGCTCGTAGATCTCCTCGATGACAATCGGCGCCAGTCCCATGCTCGGCTCGTCGAGCAGCAACAGATCGGGTCGGGACACGATGGCCCGGCCGATCGCCAGCATCTGCTGTTCCCCTCCGCTGAGCAGGCCTGCATGTTGAGCGCGTCGCTCATAGAGCTTGGGGAAGTATGAAAACACCTCGTCGAGTCGGCCGGGCACCGCGCGGCGTTCGTTCCGTTGTGACGCGTGCGCCGCCAGGAGCAGGTTGTCGGCCACGGTCAGCGGACCGATGATTCGGCGCCCCTCCATGGCGTGTGCGACCCCACGGCGCGCGACACGATACCGCGCTCCGTCCAGAAGGGATTCGCCCTGAAGCAGTACTGATCCGTTTCGCTCTCCGCCGGTGCCGCTGATGGCGCGAAGCAAGCTCGACTTGCCGGCCCCGTTCGCTCCCAGTAGGGCCACCACCTCACCGTGGCCAACGGTCAAGCTGACACCGTCGACAGCTCTGACATGTCCGTACGTGACGGACAGATTGTCAAGCGCGAGTAACGCGTCCGATGTATGCATCGATTACTGCCTCCTCCTTGATAACATCGGCGGCCGGTCCGATTGCCAAGACCTGACCGAAATTGAGGACAACCAGCCGGTCGCAGTGCTTTGTCATGGAACCCACGTCGTGTTCCACGACAACCACACTCGTTCCCTCTGCGCGAATCGATTGAACGAGGTCGAAGATCTCATCGCGTTCGGTTGGTGACATTCCCGCCGTTGGTTCATCGAGGAGCAGGACCTCAGGCTGCGCGACCAACGCCCGGGCGATCTCGACCTTGCGCTTGAGTCCGTAGGGCAGAAAATTAACGTCGAGATCGGCGACATCGGTGATACCCACGCGGGCCATCGCCCGTTCGACGGCATCGTCCGACCTGCCGCTTGCCGCGACAGTCGGCCGCAATACACCCAGACCGAGGCGTGTCAGCAGGTCCCCGTCGGCATCTCCCCGATAGGCACCGATTCGAACATTGGCCGCCACCGAAGCGCCGTCGATCAGGCGAATGTTCTGGAATGTACGGGACAGCCCCGCGCGCATGACGAGACTCGGCTTTCCCCACAACTCATCGAGATCCGCCGCCAGCAGCGTTCCATGTCCGGAGTCGGGTATGTAGACACCCGACAGCAGATTGAGCACTGTCGTCTTGCCGGAACCGTTCGGTCCAATTATTCCCAGTATCTCGCCTCGCTTCACGGCGAAGTCGACACCGCGCACCGCTTTGACCCCTCCGAAGCTCTTGGCCAGTCCTGAGACACTGAGTATCGGTGGACCTTTGGAATCTGGTGTGGGCAGATCCGATGGCGACACCGTGGGGATTTCAGGGTGTGATCGGGTCTCGAACCTCGCCAAGGCCTCATCATCGACCGAATCGGACCAGCGGCTTGTCACCAGACCGAGCCGCCGGGCCATGTCGACTACTCCGTTTTTGACAAGGAGATACAGGCCCGATGGAACAAATGCGACGATGATGACGATCAACGCCCCGTTGATGAGGTGCCGATACTCTTGCAGGTCCCTCAGGCCTTCAGCCAGGCCGAAGAGGAGGGCGCCGCCGACAATGGGGCCGGCTACCACCGTGATTCCGCCGACCACCGTTGCCGCGAGAATGTCGCTGAGCAGATCGAACGAGAATGCCGAGGGTTCGACGAATCCGGTCACGTGCACTTGCATCCCGCCCGCGAGACCGGCGAGCGAACCTGACCCGACGAACAGGGCGAACCGGTACTTGCCGGTGCTGATCCCTTGATGTGCCGCCATCAGTGAGTCCTCGCGGATGGCAGTCATGGCTCTACCGTGGCGGGTGTTGGCCACCAATGCCAGGATGCCGAATGCGGCCACGAGGATCACAATGATGTGTAGATCGGTCAGTGACCGATCGACCCCGACGATTCCGGTCGGCCCGCCGGTGAATTCCAGATTCCGGAGAGTGACTCGGATCATCTCGCTGAACCCCACTGTGGCGATCGCCAGATACACGCCGTTCAATCTGGCCAGCACCACACCCAGGACCCCTCCGAACACAGCACCCATGATCACGGCTGAAATGAGAGACAGCAGTAGCGGAAAATCCAGGTCCTTGGAGACAAGAGCCGATGTGTAGGCGCCGATCGCCATGAAACCGATTTGCGGCACAGCGAAATATCCGGCATTGAAGAGTATGTAGATGCTCGCTCCCACGAGTATCAACACCAGTGAATCGCGGATCAAGAAGTCGTACGCACCAAAGTTCGAAAAAAAGTTCATGATCACCCTTCAGTTCTTCATGCCCGATTGACAACTTTGGCTGACTGAAATATTCCGTCCGGCCTGAGGACGAGAAACACCAGCATCAATCCGAAGACCACCACGTCGCGATAAGACGACGAGATGTAACCGGTTGTGATTGCGGAGACCAGGCCGACGATCAGGCCGCCGATCAACGCCCCAGAGACGCTCCCGATGCCACCGATCACCAAGATGGCCATTGCGATGACGAGGTAGTTGTGACCGAGATTCGCGTCGACGATGTTGAACGCCGCCGCCACCAACGTGGCGCCGATTCCCGCGAGTGCTCCGGACAGGAAGAACACGGAAACGCTCACTCGCTCTACGTTTGTGCCGAGTACACCCGCAGCTTCCCGATCTGTCGCAACTGCATTGACTTCACGACCGAACTGCGTCGATCCCAGCAGCCAACGGAGGGCGAAGAACATGACGGCGACAGTGCCCAGCATCAACATTTGCATGCTCGAGACCGTGAGCGGTCCGATGGTCAGGTTGTAGGTGGGGACGAGGCCGAAGGGCAGGCGCACCACTTTCTTGTCGAGGAACAGGATCGCCAGTTCGGTCAGGACGATGCCCGCCCCGAGGCTCGAGACGAAGATGTACATGTCCGCGTTCTTACGGCCTTGGAGATGTCGAATGGCGAAGTAGTACGTCAGGGTGTTGAGTAAGCCGCCGAACAGGGCGACTACCGGCATCGCGATGAATACGGGCCACCCGTAACTCTCGGTGAGCTCCCAGGCGAACACCGCTCCCCATGTGAAGATGGCGGCATGTGCAACATGAAAAACTTTCATGTTGGCGAAAACCATACTGAAACCCAGTGCATACAATGCGAAGACCGCGCCGAGAGCAAGTCCGTTGATGATCTGCTGTAGAAGAAAACTCATCTCAGTTCCCAGTTCTATGAGTGTTCGTCACTTGACCACATCGGATGTTCCATCGCTGGCGAACTCCACTGCTGCACCTGCAAAGCTCGCCGTGCCGTTCTCGCGTAGTTGCCACTCCGGATAGATACCGTGTTGAGCGATGATGTCGGTTTTTGCCACCTCGGGCATGTACTCGGACAGTGTCTTGCCGTCGAGGGGATCTCCGTTCTCGGTCGCCAGTGACGCAGCCGCGGCGATCAGCCACGCGGCTTGGTACCCGGATGCTGCGAAAGAGTTGGGGGTTTCGCCATATTTTGCGGTAAAGCTCTTCTCGAAGTCTCCCTCGGGATCGGCGGCCCAGTAGACGGCGTATTCCGACCCGGTTGCCGCAGGGCCCGCAGTCTGGAAGACCTGCTTCTGCCAGGACGTCACCCCTGCGAAGAGAACGTCATCGAAGCCACCTGACTGGGCCATCTGGGTGATCAGGTTGCCGGCGGTTTCCGAGAGAGACGAGATGAGAACCAAGTTGGGCCGGCTCGCCCTGATCTTGGTGACAACCGGCGCAAAGTCGCTGTCTGAAGCGGAGATCGACACTTGATCGGCGATCTGACCGCCCGCTTCTTCGTAACCGGTCTTGAACGATGTGGCGAGAGACTTGAATGCGGGGTTGTCGCCATCAGTGACGACGACCGCACGGTTGGTTTGCTGCTGACCGCCGAGACGCATGCCGAAATTGGTATCGGGGGTGCTGCCGTCGTTGAGAACGTAGACCCCGCGGACCGCTTCGGCGTCCTTGCTGCCGACTGTCGAACTGAAGAGCATGACGTCGTCGGATTCGACATAGGGCTGGAGCGCCATCCGGATGGGCGTAGAACTCGGGCTGACGAACACTGATATGTCTTCGTTCCTGAACTGACTGTATTGTGTTACAGCAGACGGGACTTCGGAACCGACGTCTTTCGTGTTCACAACCAGTTCGACGTCACCCAGTACGCCGCTGGCATTGACGGCTTCGACGCCCATGTCGAGACCGTTGCGATAGGGGAGGCCGTACGGTCCGGCGTCAGCTCCGGTCAGGTGGGCAAGGTGGCCGACAACCAATTCGTTCTCGTTGGCCGCGCTTCTCGATCCGCACGCCACGAGAAGCATCAACGCGAGCAGTACCGAGAAGATCCCGAGGATCTGCTTCCTGCGAGATCTCCTGCCGACGTTGACGTTTGAATGCCCGGCCGATCGACGCCGGCTCCATCCTGGTGTGATCTGGTTCATACCGAAGATGTTCTACCATTCGGCCCGGCAAGAACATGTGCTGAAACATAAGTGGATGGGGACTTTCTGTGGGTCCGCCAATGTGTCGCTCAACAGTCGACCGGAAAGCGGCCCGCTGTGCGAGATCGTTGGTCTCGCATCGCAGGGACCGTGGGTCGGGGCACAACCCAGTTGATCGCGACCTGAGACACCGAACATCGTCGGTCGTCCGCGATGTCGGTGACCACATCGAGGATCCGGAACAAGTCCTCATCGTTCACCGGCACAGTGTTGCCGAAGCCGCGCGACCTTCGCCGTCCAGGGCGCATATCGTTTCCTCCAGGGGCCTCGCCGGGTCGATCTCGTGGAGGTGAAGGATGTCGATGTGGTCGATTGCCAAGCGATACCGGGGTGCCTCACACGCCTCTATGACACGGTGGCGCGACAGACCACCGTCGTTGGGTCCAGAGCCCATCGGGTATCTGAGTTTTGTCGATACGAGTGTTTCGTTTCGCCGGTCGCTTTTCCCGATATCTCCTCGGACAACCCAGCAGAGTAGAAGTCCGCAGTGTCAAACAGATTGGCGCCGGTGTCGAGGGCTCTGTGAACGAGATCGGTGGCTGCCTTCACGCCCTGTGCTCCGAATTTCCCGAAGTAGGAATCGCTGCCCCGAACATCATCGTGCCGAAACCGAGCGCCGAGACCTGCAGGCCGGACGACCCTAAGAAGTTCATCTTCAACGTAGTGGTGAATCTCCGTTCGAATAAAGATCAGGTCGTCGGGAAGAGGGTGTCTGAGTAGGGCGCGGTCAAGAGGGATCGGCAAGCCCGGCGGCCAGGTCGCGGCAGTCTTGGATCTGGCGTTCGATCGCTGCCCGGAAGGTGTGAAAATCGGTGCCGCAGCAGATGACCCGGTGGCCTTTCGCCAACGCCACCTCGATTTCGGGCAGACTACCGGGGACCGGGATGACGGGTATCGAGCGCTTCTTCGCGGCCTGCTCGATCTCGGCTATCGCAGCTGTGACCTCGGTCGGGATGCTCGCAGGCCCGTATTGCAGTTTGTAGCCCATGGAGCGCGCAAGATCGATGTGCCCGGGCATGATCGCGTCGATGTCGCCGACATCGAGGATGCTGTCGAGGTTGGCCAGAGCGTCGACGTGCTCGATCTGGATGATGCAGGCAACGTCGTCGTCGGCGACGTCGGCGTAGTCGGCTCCGCGGAACATCAGGTTCCTGACGGCACCGATGCTGCGTCGGCCGCGTGGTGGATATTTGCACTGGTCGATGGCGCGTTTGGCGTCGTCGGGGGTGTTGACCAGCGGCACGACAACTCCATGGGCGCCCAAGTCCAGTATCCAGCCGATCTGGTCTGGCCTCCCGGGGAGGACCCTGGCCAACGGACTGCATGTGGTTCCGACACAACTGCCGATGACCGCTTCTATTCTTCGCACATCAAACGGCGAATGCTGCAGGTCGACAACAAGAAACTCGTATCCGGAACGTGAGAGCAGAGCACACGTCAGGGCGCTGTCGAGCATCGCGAAGGTGCCGAACGTGAGGGACTGACGGGAGAGCGCTGCTCTGAAGCCGCTTTGTTGCATTGTTGAGGTCATGGGGGGTTTGATGCTCCTTGCTCTATGTTCACGCGTGATGTGATTCGTCTACTTCGAGAACGTCCTGTATGAGGAGTGCGAGGCTGAAATCCAGCAGGTGCTCGGTGTTCTCCAGCGACCGGTTCGTCAACGTCGAGATTCGATCGAGTCTGTTGGCAACGGTGTTCTGGTGGACTGAGAGTTTCCGTGCGGTCATCAGTGAACTGCGATTGTGCAGCAGGTAAGTCCGCAGGGTCGGGAGTAATGAGTCACTGGCCCTGTTGGATGGATCGGTGAGCGGGGCCAGGAGGGACTGGCTGAATCTCACGGTGTCCTCGGAGACGTTCGACAGCAGCAGTCCCAGTGTGCCGGTGTCGTTGAGTCGCATCAGTTTGCCGTTGATGTGTCGGCTCTGCCGAATCTTCAGGACCGCCGTTGCCATCCGATAGCTGGAGGCGAGATCGTCCGGCGCGGATGTCAGAGGACCGAGAACCGAGGAAACGGTTGTGGTGGTGATCTTTTGGTTCACCACCGAATGCAGGAAACTCGACGCGCGCTCCAAGTCGGCGTCTTCTGGCAAGAGCGCCACGGCGACGTCCCCACGGTACGACGCGATCGGGTGAATATGCGTTCCATCGGCGGCCGTTCGTACGATCTCCGCCACCCGCCGCGCGATCTTCGGCACGGGCTGATCACTGCGGAACACCATCACCGCGTTGGGCAGGTCGAGTCGGAATCCGAGCCGCAGCGCCCGGTCGTTCAGTTCGTCGGCGTCTACGAGATGATTGCTGGTGAGAATCTCGGTCAGGAGTTCCGTGGCATGTCGATTTCCGATCTCGTCGGCGACTTGCAGCCGCTGCCGTTCGAGTGCGACGACGAGACCAACTGATTCGAGTGCGCGCCGCGCCTGCGAATCCAATTTTTGATCGGCCTCGATGGACCCGAAGTGTTCGCCGGCCACGGAGATGGCGACTCGCTTGTCGGATTCCCGGCAGTTCGAATCGATTTCGAGTAGCAATCCCAATGATTTAGAGGCTGATTGCAGGATGTCATCAACCGAGCCGCCCTCCAGGACGAGCTCCATCAGGTCTTGATGCAACCGGCGGTCCCGCCGGAGTTCCTGGACCGCCTGGGTCATGCGCTCGACTGCTTGGGTCTGTTCGTTACGCAGCTGGAAGGACTCCATCGCTAGAGCGGCGTGGTCGGCCAGCATCTCCGTGAGTTCGCGTTGAGCGGGCGTCAACAGCCCGACGGTGTCGTTGTAGCAAGCGAGGACGCCCAGGGTGCTCTTGCTCGTCACCAGTGGCGCCGCGAACATGGACTGGAAGCCCTCCTCCTCGGCGGACTCACGCCAGGGGGCGAAGCTGCTGTTGGTGCGGATGTCCGCGACGGAGAGCGATCGGCGTCCCCGGTATGCGCGACTGGACGGTGACCCGGCGACGAGCGCGAGGTCGGGGTCGGGGTCGATCTCGATCGGGGTCTGGTTGTTCACCTGCTCGACGTAGTCCGGAGACAGCCCCGCAGCGCCCACCAGCCTCAAGGCATTGGCGCCCTTGTCGCCGATGAGCACAGCCACTCGGTCGACGCCGATGAGACGCTGACACGAGCGAGCGATGAGATCACCGACTCCGCGCTCCGAGTCGTTTTCGTTGACAGCGCGGGTGATGGAGGCGAGGGCGTCCACCCATTGCCGGTAGGACGCACCGCCGACCAAGTACGCCGGGGGTGTGTGAAGACCGGTCGTGTCCACCAACGGTCTCCTCCTTCCAACTAAGACGCCGACTCGAGGCGTATGACGAGTGTCACATCTGATGTGATGTGCATCAATGTGTCATATCACAGCGAAACTACTCTTCTCGGTGTTCTGTCCCATTGCCTGCCCTGATCCGAGTGCCCGATGCTTTGAGACATGACCACAATTGTTGAACCGACTCAGCGCTCGAGTGAACCCGTTCGGCGCTCTGGAAGGGCCGTCATCGTGGGCGGCTCCCTGGGCGGGCTTCACGCAGCAGCTGTGCTCCAGTCGGAGGGTTGGGAGGTGGACGTCTTCGAACGATCTCCGCAGCTCCTCGACGGCGCCGGCGCCGGGATCGTTGCCCACAGCACCCTGCTGCGCATCCTTGTCGAACACAACGGTGTCGACGTCGACGCCATCAGCTGCACCCCGACCAAAGTCCGGACCTACTCGCCGACCGGCGAGTCCGTCACGGCTCCGAAGCGGAACTATCGACTCACCAGCTGGACCACGATCTACCGTGAACTTCTCAAACTGGTCACGCTCGATAACTACCACCTGGCCCACAACCTGGCGTCGATCGAGCAGACCACGGACGGCGTGACGGTGGGATTCGAGTCAGGCCTGGCCGTCGAGGCCGATCTCGTCGTGTGTGCCGACGGCATCTCGTCCACGGCCCGCAACATTCTGGGGGTTCCGGTCGAGACGACCTATTCCGGCTACGTCGGCTGGCGGGGTGTGGTCGACCCGGACCTGCTCGACCGCGACGTTGTCGATGCGCTGTTCGATTCGATCTCGTTCGGGAGCACCGGGAACAGCCACATCGTCGCCTATCCGATCCCGTTCGCAGGTGCCCATGGACGGCGGGCGCTGAACTACGTCTGGTATCGGCCGGTCCCGGAAGGCGTCGAACTGGATGCGCTGATGACCGACAGCGCCGGTCAGCGACGTCCGTTCTCACTGCACGACGTGGATCAGCGCTACGTCGACGAGATGCGCGCGGCAGCCAATGACTTCTCGAAACCGCTCGCGCAGATGGTGAGCCGGACACCGAATCCGTTTCTGCAAGTGATCGTGGACCAGACCGCCTCGCAGATGGTTGGCGGGCGGGTCGCGATCCTCGGCGACGCGGCAAGTGTCGCGCGGCCACACGCGGCCGCCGGAACGGCCAAAGCTGCTGAGAACGGCTGGCAGCTGGCAGCGAGCCTCCGGGACAACCCGAGTGACATAGCACAGGCGCTGTCGACGTGGGAGCGCTCTCAGATTGATCTCGGCGAGACCCTGATCGCCCGGTCGCGTGAGCTGGGGACCGCTGCCCAGTGCCAGGCGGTCTGGTCGACCGAAGACCCGGCCGCCAACTTCGGGTTGTACGGAGCCGGCAGGTGAGATCTGCGCCATGCGCACGTTTCCTCGAGTCGCGGAATCGTCGAGGTCTCATAGGGCAAAGGCGAGAATTTGCTCGTCGGTGTATGTGAGTTGAGGGTGGTACTCATTCAGATGTTCGCGCACGAGTTCCAAAAATTCGGCCTCGCCGGACATCTGAATGGCTTCACCACACGGGCACACGAGTCGATGCATGCCGACTCAGGCAACCTGCGTCGAACCGGCAAGCTCAATCGACAGACCCACGATGCCCTCGACATGGCCGCACGACCATTCGATGTCCTCGCTAGCTGCGAGAGAGAAGTCAGGGAACCGCTCCAAGAGCGCCTCGACTGCGACGGTCAGTTCCAGGCGCAACAGATGCATTCCCAGGCAGCGGTGTATACCCGAACCCAACGCCAGATGCCTGTTGGGGAAACGGTCGGGCAGGAAGGTATCCGGATCGTCGAACTCGCGAGGATCCCGGTTGGCGGCGGGGTGACAAAAATGCACTACCTGCCCCGGAGTCATTGTCACGCCTGCGATCTCTACGGTGTTTTGCACTATCCTCGCAGGCTTTCCGGGGGCATAGAACCGCAGACTCTCCTCGATGGCGGTCGGGATCAGATCCCGGTCGGCGGTCAGCCTCTTGCGCAGAGGTTCGTCTTTGGCGAGATGCCAGACGATATTTGCCAGTAGCAGTCCGGTGTTGTCCAGTCCACCGATCAGCAGGATCGAGAAGAAGTCCATCAGCTCCGTATCGGTCAGCGAGTCGCCGTCGAGTTGAGCGTGAACCAGATTGGACATGATCTGCCCGTCGGGATTGGTGCGCTTCTCGGCGATGAGGTCGTCGAAATAGGGCTTCATGGTGCTGAGGATCCGTTGGGATTCCTCTGGATGAAGATGGCTGTCGGCCATCGCATCAACCCACGACCGGTAGATCACTCCGTCTGCGGCCGGAACGCCGAGCATGAGTGCTGTGACCGCTGCGGGTAGACGGGTGGCCAGCGCCGCCCGCACGTCGATCCTGTTTTTTCCTTCGAACTCGTCCAGCAGGCCATGGACAACGTCATGAACTTGCTGCTCGAGCGTACGGACGTGCTGCGGGGAGAAGGCGGCGGAGGCGAGGCTCCGATACCGCTCGTGCTGCGGGGGGTCGTTCTCCGCAAGCATCAGTCGCTGCTCAGTGGCCGTGCCGTACAGGGGAAAAGACGACTGCCTACTCGAGAAGTTCTCGACATCGCGGTGGATGGCCTGGCTTTCCGCGCGGCCAACGACCACCCAGAAGCCGCCTAGTTCTTCACTCCAGCCGATGGGAGTGTTGTTCTCGAATGCCTCGTCGCGTAGTTGTTCGTAGAACTGTCGGGGGGTCCCATCTTCGCCGAGGGGCAGCTTGGTGTGATCGTAATGAGTGAAAAGGCTCATCGGATTCTTACTCCGTTCCTCGTTGCGGATTGTCACGCCAGATGAGTGCCTGTTCCGGGCACGCGCGCTCGACTGAGACGAGTCGGTCGCGCAGATCGGGGTCCGATGCCTCTACCGAATCGGAGATCCGCGCCCTCCCGTCGTCGTCGAATGGCTCGAAGATGTCCGGCTCCAACGCGTAGCAGCGGCCATGGCCGGTGCAGAGCTCCAGATCCACGTCGAGATGCATATTTGCTCCTGACTGTTTGTTGCTCAATTATTTCGCTGTTGCTCGAACGACTTCACGCGTGGCTGTGGAGTGGCTTCCCGGCGAGAGCAAGGAAAGCTTCCCCCAGCGCCTCGTTCTGAGTCGGATGGGCGTGGATCAGCGGCGCGACGTCGTCCGCCTCGGCTTGCCAGTTGTAAATCAGCTGGGCCTCACCGATGAGTTCACCGACCCGCGCTCCGACCATGTGGATGCCCACGACCGGCCCCGGCTCGCCCGCAGGCCCGGCTTTGATGAGCTTGACTGCGCCGGCGGTCCCGAGGATCTGCGACTTGCCATTGCCGTTCAAGTCGTAGGTCTCGCAATGGACCGTCCCGAACTTGCTCCGGGCATCTGCCTCGGACAGACCTACCGAGGCGGCTTCCGGTTCGCAATAGGCGACCCGAGGAATACCTGATTGGTCGATGGGCCGTGGCGTGCGCCCGGCGATCTCTTCGGCCACGAAGATGCCCTCCTGAAAACCGCGGTGCGCCAACTGCGGTCCGGCGACGATGTCACCGACGGCATACACACCGTCCAGATTGGTGCGTAGCCGTTCGTCTGTGGAGACGAGCTGTCGCTGCATCGCGAGGCCGGCTTCCTCGTATCCGTGGCCGGACGTGTTGGGAGCTCGCCCGACCGCGACCAACAGGAGGTCGGCTTCGAGTGCGTCCCCCGACTCCAACGTGAGCACAACACGATCTGCCTCCGCGCGTGCCTCCGTGAGCTTTGTCGAAGTCCTGACGTCGATCTGACGACGACGGTACGCCCGCTGGATTTGTTTGGATGTGAACTCGTCTTCGCTGGAAAGGAGGCGGGAGAAGGCCTCGACGACGGTGACGTGCGATCCGAAAGAATTCCAGACGCTGGCGAACTCCACACCGATCACTCCGCCCCCGAGCACCACCACCCGCTCGGGTACCTCATCGAGGGCGAGCGCCTGGTCCGAGGTGACGATACGGCCCCCGATCTCGATCCCGGGCAGTGTCCGCGGGATCGAACCGGTGGCCAGCACGACATTGCGACCGATGTAGCGGTCGCCGTCGACCTGTACCGACGTCGGACCGACGAATGTGCCGGTACCGCTGACCAGCATGACCTTTCGGGACTTGACGAGCCCCTGCAGGCCCTTGTGCAGCTTGTCGACAACACCGTCCTTGTAGGTGTTGACTCCGGTCATGTCGATGCCCGCGAGGTGGGTCAGGACTCCGAACCGGGCGCCGGACCGGCTTGTCTCAGCAATTTCCGCGGCGTGTAGTAGTGCTTTGGTGGGTATGCAGCCGCGGTGAAGGCAGGTTCCACCGAGCTTGTCCTTCTCGATGAGAACGACCGACAGCCCCAATTCCGCTGCGCGCAAAGCGCATGCGTAGCCGCCGGAGCCGCCGCCGAGGATGACCAGATCAGCGGTGTGGTCGGTCATGGAAACCTACTTTCGTCATACATGTGTCGGTAGAATGCTGCGCTCAGTTCACGAGGGCGAGCGCGGGCCGCCTGAGCAGGCGGGCCACGTGGGCCAACACCTCGCTGCCGAGCTGTCCATCGACGAGCCGGTGGTCGAACGAGAGTGACAAGGTGCAGAGGTCACGAAGCACGATCTCCCCGTTGTGTTCCCACGGTCGCTTGACAATCTGGCCGACACAGAGGATTCCGGCCTCACCGGGATTGAGGATGGGGGTCGCACCGTCGACGCCGAAGACCCCGATGTTCGTGACTGTGAAGGTGCCCTGCGCCATGTCCGCGGGCTGGGTCCGGCCTTCGCGCGCATCAGCGATCAATCGGCCGAGGCTCTCGCACAGTTCGAGGGTACCGAGGCTCTGTGCGGCTTTTATGTTCGGCACGAGCAGTCCGCGCGGCGTGGCCGCCGCGATCCCGAGATTGACGTCGCGGTACTGCACTATCTCTCCGGCATCGGCATCCCACTTCGCGTTGATCTCGGGATGATGACGCAAGGCCGACAACGTGGCTCGAAGTATCAGCACCAGCGGGGTCAATTTGACACCGGCGTAAGTCCGGTCGGCCCGCATCTGCTCGAGTAGCTCCAGTGACTCCGTCACATCGACCGTTACCCACTCGGTCACGTGCGGAGCAGAAAACGCCGACGACATCATGGCCTGCGCGGTGGCCCTTCGCACCCCCTTGATCGGGATCCGCTTCTCGGCCGGTTCTGCTGCGGTCAGCACTGATTTCGACTGGTTTGCTTCGAGATCTCGGTGGGTGATGCGGCCACCTTCACCGGTCGGGGACACCGTGGCGAGATCGATGGCAAGGTCCTTGGCCCGCCGCCGGACCGGGGGCGAAGCATACGCACGCGGCGAACCGCCGGTCGGCGGCGACGGGACAGACGGAGCCTGATACCCGGGCTTGCGGGGACGACGCGCGACTTTCGCCCGGCTCGGGCCATAGCCGACGAGAACCGGTTGACGTACGTCGTCCTCGTCCTGGTTCCCGTCGACGAGGTCGTCACGCGGTGCGTCCACGGACTCGCTAGGAGGGGGTGTCACCGGCGGAGACGTGGCGTTATCGGATGGACCCGTGACAGTGCTTCCTGCCACTTCACCGAAACTGACGATGGGCGACCCGACCCCCACGGTGTCACCCTCTGCCGCATGCAATTCGGCGATGACCCCTGCGTAGGGCGAAGGAAGTTCGACGAGAGACTTGGCCGTCTCGACTTCGACCAGGGGATCGTTGATCGCCACGACGTCGCCCAGCTTGATGTGCCAGGTGACGATTTCCGCTTCGGTTAGTCCTTCGCCGACGTCAGGCATCGCGAATTGGTTGGTGGGGGCCATTGTTGGGTCCTTCAGCGGTTGGGCGCGGACAGGCCGCGGCTCGACTCAGTATCGGGCGACGGCGTCGACTGCGTCGAGGACGCGGTCGATCCCCGGCAGATACAGTTCTTCGGTACGCGAGGGCGGGTACGGGATGTTCGCACCACCGACCCGCTGCACTGGCGCCTCGAGCACCCCGAAGCATCGCTCGGTGATCGCAGCGGCGATCTCGGCGCCGAGGCCGACGAACGTGGGCGCTTCGTGGACGACGACGACGCGGCCGGTTTTGCTCGCAGATGCGGCGAGGGTGTCGAGATCGAGTGGTGAGAGCGACCTCAGGTCGATCACTTCCAGCGATCTGCCTTCGGACTCGGCCACCGTTGCCGCATCCAGGGCCACGCGGACGGTAGGACCGTACGCTACGACTGTGACGTCGCCACCTACTCTGGCCACTCGTGCCCGATCGAATGCGGGTGCATGGTCCGGTACCGGACCCAGCATCACCGGTGCCTTGTCCCAGTAGCGCCGTTTCGGCTCGAAGAAGATGACCGGGTCGTCGCATGCGATGGCCTGCTGGATCATCCAGTACGCGTCCGCGGGATTGGCGCATGCCACGACGCGTAGTCCGGCGGTGTGGCAAAAGTACGCTTCGTTGGACTCACTATGGTGCTCGACGGCGCCGATACCACCGCCGCAGGGGATCCGGATCGTGACGGGAACAGTGAGTCGCCCGCCCGACCGGGCACGCATCTTCGCCAGTTGCGAGACGATCTGGTCGAAGGCCGGATACACGAACCCGTCGAACTGGATTTCACAGACCGGCCGGTAGCCGCGCAAAGCCATCCCGATGGCCGTTCCGACAATCCCGGATTCGGCGAGTGGGGTGTCGATGACGCGGTCGCCGCCGAACTCGGCCGCCAGGCCCTCGGTGACACGGAATACCCCTCCAAGGGAGCCGATGTCCTCACCCATGAGCACGACGCGGTCGTCGTTGCCCATGGCCCGGCGGAGACCTTCGTTGAGGGCCTTTCCGAGCGTGATGTTTGTGGGGGCTGCTGCCGGTCGAGACTGGGTGGACGTGCTCATTCGAAGGATTCCCTCCATGCCATGTACTCCTCGCGTGCGGTTCGCAGCGCTGAGGTCTCGTTGACGTAGGTGTTGCGGAACGTTGCTTCCAGCGGAGCGGGTTCCAGCGATGTGCAGGCGGCGCGGGTGGCTGCCGCCAACGCGGCTGCTTCGTCGTCCAGGGCAGTATGAAATTCGTCATCTGCCCAGCCCATCTCGTCGAGGACACGACGAACGCGTGTGAGAGGGTCCCGGCCCTCCCAGAGTCGGACTTCTACGGCGTCGCGGTAGCGAGTCGGATCGTCGGACGTGGAGTGGCCTGCCATCCGGTAGGTGACGGCTTCGATCAACTCCGGCGGCCCCCCTGCCCGTACGCGATCGGCCGCAGCCGTCGTTGCAGCGTGTACGGCCAGAACGTCGTTGCCGTCGACCAGCGTGGAGTTGAGGCCGAAGCCTTCGGCTCGCACGTGCAGCGGGGTTCGACTCTGTGCCTCGGCGGGTGTCGAGATGGCCCACTGGTTGTTCTGGCAGAAGAACACAATCGGGGCGTTCGTCACCGCGGCCCAGTTCAATGCCTCGTTTGCGTCACCTTGACTGGCCGAGCCGTCCCCGAAGTAGCACATGACGATTTCGTCGAGCTCGGGATTCTTGCGACGGTCCGCCGCGACACCGAGAGCGTAACCGGTGGCGTGCAACAGTTGGGTCGCGAGAACCAGCGAATAGATGTGAAAACGGTAGGCTCGCGGATCCCAGCCGCCGTGCGCCGTTCCTCGCCACTGAGTCAAGAGCTCTGATGGTGTGACGCCGCGACACAGGGCTGCGGCCTGCTCTCGATACGACGGGAACACGTGGTCCGACGACTTCAGTGCGCGGATGCTGCCGACTTGCGCCGCCTCTTGACCTCGGCACGACAGCCACAGGCCAAGTTCGCCTTGTCGCTGCAAATTGTAAGCCTCGCTGTCGAATCGGCGCGCCAGCACCATGTCGCGGTAGAAGGCGCGCAGCGACGCCGCGCTGGATTGACCATCCGAATGGTCGGTGGTCAATGTTCCGTCAGAGCCGAGCAGCTGCATGGGCAGATCTACCGACGCCCCGCCGAAACCGGGTGCTTCAAGCCGACTGATCAGTGCGGTCATAGTGTCCTCCTGGTCGAGAAGTGCTGTGCAGGGTACGATGCTGGGGTCGATGAGCACCGATGGTGACGAATGTCCAAGGGCAGCAGCAGGTTAAAAATCGGCCTAGCGCCTTCCGGCTTGAACTGACGGTGACGATCAATTGATATTCGAGCATCGGCTGACCTCTGGATCGTGGGCATCGGCGGGGCGGCCGATTTCGTTCTTCTGAGGACGCTATGGCGGGCTGGTGCGAGTGGCAATATCTGCGCTCTTTAGTTGGAAAGACGGCCGCTAAATGGCGCCACAACTTCTCGATGAGGTGGATAAGGTTGCGCCGTGCGGTGGGTTTGTATCCAGGGTGCCGTCGTTGTTGACCAGCAGGTCTGTGACCTGGATGGTCGGGTCCTCGAAGTTCGCTGGGGGCGGTGGAGCGGGCATGGGGAGGCGATGATCAAATGGGCAATGATCGGATTGATGACCCGACGACTCGCCCTCGCACGCGGACGACGCCCGTGGTGGTCGGGCCGTGCGGCGTGACATTTTCAGAACACTTTCTCGAGAATCGGCGTCACGCCGATCCTGGCGACGGTGCCGATACCGACGGTGCCGATACTTCGTCGCTTACCCAGGCCGTCCACGGTGGGGGCTGAACTTGTCGTCCCCCTGGTCTACTCGTCAATCACACTGCGAGATTGAGCTTTACGAATCGGCGTGTGTGCCGGAGTGCCGGAGTGGTGAAGGCGGACTCTTGCTGCACTCGGGCAGGGTCTTTGTATGATCTCGGGGGAGTCGGCTGCTGAGGGCGAGCTACTGCCGAGGAGGATGTGGTGCCGCCCGGGGGCGGGTGAGTAGGTTCCGGTCCGGTGGGTATTCGGTTCGTGAAGGTGATGATTGCCCGTGAGCCTTCATGATGCGCTGCGGGGTTGGGTGGCGGGGCAGATGGGTGTCGATGGCACTGTCACATTAACGAGGATGCGTTCGGTGGCAAGATTCGTGGGATGACCAGCGCAATGCCGTCGTTCAAGCGCCACCGCTACCCGGTGGAGATCATCGACGAGTGCGTGTGGTTGTACTTCCGGTTCGGGTTGAGCTTCCGTGAGGTCGAGGAGCTGATGCTGCGCCGCGGTGTCGTGGTGTCCTACGAGACAATCCGGCGCTGGTGTCACAAGTTCGGGCAGGCCTACGCGAACGAGTTGCGCCGCCGCCGGCCTCGGCCCGGCGATAAATGGCATCTCGATGAAGTGTTCGTCCGCATCAACGGCACGCAGCATTATCTGTGGCGGGCGGTCGACCAGAACGGCAACGTCCTCGACGTACTGGTCCAGTCACGCCGGAATGCGAAGGCGGCCACGCGGTTCTTCCGCAAGCTGCTTAAGGGTTTGCGGTACGTGCCGAGGGTGATTGTTACCGATAAGCTGGCCAGCTACGAGGTGGCGCACCGCGAGACGATGGCGTCGGTCGAGCACCGTCGGTCGAAATACCTGAACAACCGCGCCGAGAACTCGCATCAGCCGACCCGGCAACGCGAGCGCGCGATGAAACGCTTCACATCAGTTCGGCACGCGCAACGATTCCTCGCCGCGTTCAGCGGGATCTCATCGCATTTCCGGCCCCGCCGGCACCGGCTGTCGGTGACCCGATGGCGCGAAGAGATGGCCGACCGATTCCGGGTCTGGAACGAGGTGACCGCAACAATGGCCGCCTGAACGGCGGAGCAGACCACAGCATTAGACTCGCTCTGAACTCAAACCGATTGTACCGTTCGCGATTTCAGTTAACGTGACAGTGCCCTCGATACGTCCCTACCAGCTGGTTGACGGCAATGATGTCCATGACCATTCGTTCCCTCGCTGACAACATGGAGCTCCCCTGTGCGGTGCGGTGATTGGTTGGGACCGCCACTGTCACCGCACAGGGCTCACAGCTCCGCTCGACACGACGAGCGGGGAACTCTACGCCGCCACCAGCAGGGAACGCACCTGGCCACCAGTAGGGACTTTTCCGGATCTGGCGCAAATTTCGTGAAGCCGCTTGGCGTGTCACTGACCTGCATCGGAGAGGTCGGGTGAGGATTCTCCGGGTGCGCTGAAGAGGGTGTGCGGGTCCTGCTCCCGCATCTGGCAGGTATCGATGTTGTCGGTGTTTGGCGAGTCGGGTCGACGATCCGGATCGAGGCCCGTCCCCGAGGTGACCGAGCGTGGTGCCCACGGTGCGGCGGTGAAGCCGCTCGTGTGCATTCGCGGTATCGCCGACAGTTGGCCGACACCGCGATCGGTGGGCACCCGGTCCTGATCGATGTCCGGGCCCGCCGGTTCTTCTGCGACACTACTGACTGCGGGGCAAGGACTTTCGCCGAGCAGATCGCGGGGTTGACCGAGCGGTGGAGTCGGCGAACACCGGCGGGGACGGCGATGATCGAAGCGATCGGCCTGGCGGCGGCAGGCCGGGCCGGCGCCCGACTTTCCGGCCGACTCGGAGTCGCCGTCGGCCGGGACACACTGCTGCGAGCAGTGCGGTCGATACCCGACCGACCCATCGGTGAGGTGCCCGTCATCGGTATCGACGACTTCGCACTCCGCCGAGGCCACGTTTACGGCACAGTCGTGGTGGACATGAAGACACGAACACCGATCGAGCTGCTGCCCGACCGCACCGCCGGCTCCGTCGCCACCTGGCTGCGCGGCCATCCCGAGATCGAGGTGGTCTGCCGAGATCGTGCCGGGGCGTACGCCGAAGGCGTCCGCACCGGTGCCCCGGACGCGATCCAGGTCGCCGACCGCTGGCACCTGTGGCACAACCTCGCCGGTGCGGTGGAGAAGACGGTAATCCGCCACCGCGCCGACCTGCGCCCACCCACCGAGACCACGAGCACCAACGACGGAATCGACAAACCCTCCGCGACTATCGACCCGACCGAAAGTGGCCTGGCCGACAGTCGCCTGGCCACCCGGACCCGGGAACGTCACGCCGCCGTCCACGAGTTGCTCTCAATGGGAAGAACGATCTCGTATATCTCCCGGACGCTGCCGCTCGACCGTAAGACGGTCCGGCGCTTCGCTCGCGCCGCCGATGTCCAAGACCTGCTGCCAACGACGCGGACCGGCCGCAGTCTGCTCGACGAATACGCACCCTACCTGGGTGAACGCGTCGCAGCCGGATGTGTTGACGCGGCAGTCCTCACACGTGAGATCACCGAACTTGGCTACCGCGGCAGCGCCAAGACCGTGCGCCGATTCCTGCAGCCACTGCGCGCCGCCCACACCGCACCGCCGTCGATGCCGGCAGCGCCCAGCGTCCGGCAGGTCACCGGGTGGCTGACCCGACGACCGGACCGGCTCACCGACGAGGACCGGGCCGGGCGCGACGCGCTGCTGGCGCGCAGCCCCGCGCTCGCCACCACAGGACGACTCGTCCGGGACTTCGCCGAGATCATGGTGGATCGGCGCGGCCACGACCTGAACGCCTGGATCGGCCGCACCCGGCGAGAAGGATCACCGGCACTTCGGTCGTTTGCTGCAGGCTTGGTCCGCGATCTCGATGCCGTCACCGCCGGGCTGACACTGCCGCACAGTTCCGGCGCTGTCGAGGGGCACGTGAACAGGATCAAGATGCTCAAACGGCAGATGTACGGGCGAGCCAACTTCGACCTACTCCGCAAACGCGTCATACATGCCGGATGATCAAGCGCCCCATAGTAATCACGAAATTTGCGCCAGATCCACTTTTCCATGGCCACGGGCATTCATCGACAACTGGAATACCGACTGCCAACCGTTCACCTGGACCAAGACCGCAGACGAGATCATCCCGGCACGCCACTCGAGGTAAAGAAACCTCATTCACGCGACACTAGGAATCGAAAGAGCGACCGATATCAAGCGGGTCACCGCTGCGCGGAGCGGTCTTGGGATCCCCGTCGTATCGATACTTGCGTGTTTTGAAATGCCACCGACCATTCAGCTTGACTAATTCGTCCATGTAGATTCCTGTTCGACTGATACCCGCCAACGGACCCTTAGTCCCCTTATCCGGGATTCCGTAGTCATGCGTTGACAGGCAGTATGTCGTAGACCTTGCGGCCTTCCCGTCGCCCTCAATCAAGGTACTGCTGGTGTTGTGCCGGCTGTGGCCGAGCGCGTTGGCCCCAACCGCAGTAGCGAAAGCGCGCAACTCATCGGGTCCCGTATGCGTTCCCATCACACCCGGCCTGACCGAGTCCGATATAAACGATCCGTCCGGTGCAAACAGTTTGACGAATGTATCGAGATCTTGGAAATCAATGGCGTGTGAATAGCGTGCGATAAGTTGACGGATCTCTTCGTAGTCGAGTGCAGTCATTGCCATATGTATCTGTACCTCCAGGAATTGAAACAGGATCAAAAGTCGGATTAGGCGATCAGATCACGCTTGGCCAATATTTCATCAGTGTCATTCCTTCACGACAAAATGGATCGGCCAATTCGCCTAAACGCAGACGAGAACGCGCGATCGTCACGGCCGCTCATAACTCCGATAATCACGACATGAGCTTGACCTCATAGCTTCCGAACGACCGACCCGCAGGCAGCGCCTTGCCGCTGCGCGAAAGCGCCTCTTCGTCTCCGTCATACCGGAAAGTTCGAGACTTGAAGTGCCAACGATCATCAAGTTTGACTAGCTCATCGATATACAGCCCGGTGCGGCTGATTCCGGAGAATGGCCCTTTGGTGCCTTTATCGGGCACGCCGTAGTCGTGAGTAATCAAGCAGTACGAACTAGCGCGAGCTGTCACCCCGTCGCCCTCGATCAAGACACTATTTGAGGTATGACGCGTATGCCCAGCCGCGTGAGTGCCTGAAGCGGCTGCGAACGCGCGCAACTCATCCGAACCAGTGTGAGTGCCCGCGACGCCGGGTCGAACTGCATTCGAATTAAACGATCCGTCCGGCGTGAACAAATTGGCGAAAGTCTCTAGGTCCTGGAAGTCCAGAGCGTGGGAATACCGCGCTATAAGCTGACGAATTTCTTCATAGTCGAGTGCAGTCATGGGCATTTAAAATAACCTCCATAGAATCACAGTCGGCCGACTCGTTGACGACCAAGCTTCATTTCGGATGAGAAAAACGAATAACAAGATCGGCCGCCAAGGCCACGTTCGAAGCCACAGAATGCGGACAAGAGCTTTCGGCTCGGCAGCAGCACGCGTATGCCGATGTGTTAGTGAGCGCAGCCATGAATGATTTCGACCCTGTAATCCAGCCCCGATCCAGCCCTCGGGTGCAGAGCATCAAATAGTCCGAGATCGTCTGGCGGTCCGGCAGGACCGCCAGATGTCACAGTTTCTCCAGTGCTCGACGGCCTCCGAAGAACATCGCTGCTGCGACTCCGAGGCTGGTCATCAGGGTCATGATGAGGGCGATGACCGCGACCCGGGGGTAGGACCCGCCGTTGTACTGGTCGTAGAGGACTACCGACATTACGTTCACGCCGGGTGCCCGGAGTAACAGGGAGACTCCGAATTCGTGGGTCAGCAGGACGAACATGATGGCAGCCGACGACGCTATGCCTGTTCGCGAGAGCGGCAAAATGATTCGGAAGAAGGTGCGCAGAGGGCCAGCGCCGCTGACCTGTGAGGCCTCCGTCGTTTGGCGTCCCAGGGCCACCAAACTGGATAGTTGGTAGCGCACTGAATAAGGAATCATGATTGTCATATAGGCCAGGATCAGGCTGGCCTTCGTGCCGTAGAGACCGATCGCGGGGTTGGCGAAGGCGAACAGGAATCCGAAGCCGAGCAGGGCGGCCGGCACGGTCAGAGGTAGGTTGGCCACGAAGTCCAAGATTGCTGGCAGCGGCTTCCAGAGTTTGTCCTTATTATAGATTCCTAGCGCGATCAGCATCCCGATAGGTATCACGAGCAGCACCCCGACGACGGCGACGACCAGGGTGACGATGATGGATTGCCGGACCGCTGCGTCAGCGAGCACATCACTGAAGTTGGTGGAGGTCAGCACGCCGAAGTCGACGGTACCGCTCCAGAACGGGGAGAAGGCGACGAAGCCAACCGCCAAAAGCGGGAGGATTGCTGCGACCAGCACGTAGGCGCCGACCATGGCGGCGCAGATCCAGCTCACGACGGGGTTCAGCATCCGGTTGTCCATCGTCGCTGCACCCTGGCCAACGAACCGATTCTGGTTGCCAAGCATCCTGCGCTGCAGCAAGACCAAGACTAGCGCCAGCACGATCAGCGGCGTGCCAAGAGCGGCGGCCAAGCCGTAATCCACCGGGTACTCGGCGCTGACCTCGTACATCCTGGTGGTCACGACGTCAATGCCCTCACGGCGTCCCAGGATCAGCGGGCCGGTGAACTGACCGAGCGAGAGCAGCAGGACCACGACTCCGGCGTAAACGAATGTGGGTCGTAGCAGCGGCAGGGTAATAGTGACCAGTGCCCGAAAGCCGCCGGCGCCGTTGACTCTCGCGGCGAGGCCGTAGTCCGCCCCCAGGTTCCTCAGTCCTGTGTAAACAAACATGTAGACGAAGGCCGCGAGGTGCGTCCCGGTGTAGAAGATGATCCAGAACAGTGTGTAGACGTTGATCGGGCCGCTGCTCCCTCCGGAAAACGGCGTCCACCGCAGAAACGCGTTCACGTACCCGTTTTCCGGAGAGAACAGGAACACGAAACCGACAACGTGGGCGACCGCGGGGATGATCAGCGGGAGCACCGGCAGGAACTCGAGGGCGGTCCGCAGGCGCGGTGTCAACGAGTAAGTACAGAGCGCCAGAATCGTCCCCATGACCAGGCCGACGGCCATGCCGCCAAAGCCAAGCAGGAGTGTGGTACGGAATACCTCGCCGATGCCGTGCATGTCGAAAAGGCGCCGCATGCCGTCGCCGCCATTCTTCCAAGCCTGCCACTGCAGCGGGACGAGGGGCAGGAGGACCATGACGGCGACTCCGACCGTCAGCAGCACCCAAAGCAGCTGATGGCCATCGCCACCGGGAATGAGGCGCCGGCGGTGCGGCAAGGCCGTCGGAGCCGGGTCGCCCGCGATGGTCGCCGTAGGCTTGTCGGTGGTGTGCATCAGAAGATCTCCCTGTCGCGCGCGCGGCTCATCGGGCCGGTGCCCAGTCGTCGACCAGGCGGCCGTCGGTGTCGTAGCAGAGGACGTGGGCGGGCTTCAGGCCGATCTCCACGGCCTGCTCCGGTGCCAGAGCACCGAGCCTCGAGGGGACGTCGATGAACAGCGTCTGGTCTCCCAGGCGCACGATGTGCTCGGCGTGGTCCCCAGTGGGCAGAACCTCGCCGAGCTCGCCCCCGGTGACCCAGTAGCGTCCCTCTTCCGCGCCGGCCCCGCGAGTGCCGGCCGGCCGGAGCAGCATGTCGCCATCCCGCATGCGAAGCGCGTAGGAACCTTTGAAGCCGGGGCGTACGAAACCGGGGAGAGTGGAACCGCCCACGCGGGCGCTTCCATCGCCGTTCGAATGGAGTTCGAGCCGGTTGCGCGCCCCGAGGAAGTCCGCGACGTATTCGGTGGCCGGGCGACTGTAGACCTCGTTCGGCTTGCCGATTTGCTCGAACTGGCCTTCCTTCATTACCGCGACCCGAGTGCCCAGCGCGAGAGCCTCCTCTTGGTCATGGGTGACGTATACGCCGGTGAAGCCGAGCTCGCGGTGCAGCATCCGCAACTGGGCACGCAGCTCGATGCGTAGCAAGGCGTCGAGGTTGCTCAGCGGTTCGTCCAAAAGGAGCAGGGCGGGCCGCGGCGCCAGGGCGCGCGCCAGCGAGATCCGCTGTTGCTGACCACCACTTAACTCCGGCGGGAAACGGTCGGCGAGGTGCTCACATTGGACGACCTTCAGGACCTCCTCGACCCGGCCTCGCTGGATCTCGTTCTTCATCCGTCGCGACTTCAGCGGGTAGGCGACATTCTGGGCGATCTTCATGTGCGGCCATAGCGCGTAGTTCTGGAATACCATTGCGATGTCACGACGGTTGGGTTGTACGAAGATGCGGCGAGCCGCGTCGACCACGGTCTTGTCGCCCAGCTCCACGGAGCCTTTGCCGGGCTTTTCGAGTCCGACCAGACAGCGCAGGAGGGTTGTCTTGCCGCAACCACTCGGGCCGAGAAGAACGAGCAGCTCTCCCTTTTCGATCTCCAGGGTGATGTCGCGGAGCACGTGGACGGACTCCCGCTTGCGGTGGAAGGTCTTGTTGAGGTTGCTGATACGAACCTGGACGGGGCGTATCGCCCCCGGTTCGGTCTTCTCGGTCGCGTCGGTGGCGCTTCGGTTCATCACTTGACTCCCCACGGGGGCCTCCTTGACGGCGCGTGAGCGCCGATTGCATTTGTCATCTCACGGTGTACGGGTTGCCCACTTGGCTCGTCCGGAAGCGCAGCAACTCGGGAAATGCCCTCGGCCGGAAGCGCGGCCTCCGGCCGAGCGCGGGGTAGACACACTTTCAGGCGGCGCCGAAGTACTCATCGAATTTCGCCTTCGCCTCCTGAATCTTCTCGGGCGCATACACGGTGGAGTCAAACAATTCCCAGCCCGCGAGGTCGAGGCTTCCCTCGATGCCATCGCGGCCGGCGGCGCCGAACCCATCTGCGTTGATGGCAGTCTGGCCCTCCCTCGACATCAGGAAGTCCGTGAACACGCGGGCGGCGTTCGGACGCTTGGAAGTGGCGATGGCCCCAGCTGCCCACGCGGAGGCTTGGCCCGGGTCCGGGTTCGCGGAAGCGACCGGAGCCCCCTGGTTCTGCAGATCTTTGACAATGGACGGCGTCGACAGGTCCGTGACGCCGACCTCACCGCTGGCGATCGCCTGGTTCATCGGGATCGAGGAGGGGTAATATTTCGGATCCTGTTGGCCGAGCGACTTCAGATAGTCAGGCCCCAGTTCACGTTCCATGAAGTCGATCATGGCGGCGTACGACGTGGTGACGTCGCTCTTCAGTGCCAGCTTCCCCTTGACCGCAGGGGCCAGCAGGTCGTTCCAGTTTTTGAACCCGTCCGGGAAGATGTTTGTGTTCCAGACGAGCATTGTCACCGGGAACGTGGTGGGAATGATTACCTTTCCCTTAACCTGCCAGTTGGCGTCCTTCCAGCCCTCGACATTGGGCCCGTTGATCTCGAGCAGGTTGTCGGCGATGTCGTTGAAGAAGTGGGGATCCGAGTAGATCAGCACGTCGGCTCCGTCAGTACCGGCACTGATTTCGGTTTCGACACGTGCGGGGAGCTCGCCCGCCCCCCGGGTGACATTAACCTTGATGTTGGGATACATCTGGTTGAAAGCAGCGACCACACGGTCGCTCTGGATGGACGGCGCGACGGTATAGAGATTGACCTGCCCCTCACTGTTCCCCGCCGCGACCACGTCTTCCCAGGAGCCGTTGACGACCGCGGCTTTCTCGGAATCGCCGGAACCGCAGGCCGTGAGAACGGTCAACGCGAGAGCAAGGAGTGCACCCAATCCTGCATTAGTCTTCCTGATTTTCATGGTGCTCCTGGTGATGGATCGTTAGGGAATTAGCGGATGCGATAGGCGGCCGCTTGTCGTGGGTGGCGAAAGATCTAGCGTCGTGCGCGAAAAGGAGGCTGCAAACGAGCGATCGTTCGCCGGGTAGGTAGCGAGATTAGCAATCGCCAATGTAACCGTCAACACAGTGATGGAACTCACACTGACCACTAGCGTGGATCGGCAACAAACCGGATCCGTCGGGATCTTTCGGTGATCCACTCGATCTCTAGACGGGCGAGCGCGGAGGTGGGAGATTTGGCGAGTAGGCACTCGTTTGCGTCATTGAGTCTCGAAACCTGTTAGATCCCCTACCATGTCGTGGATCTGTGAAGTCGCCACCAAGAATGCATGTGCAATCGACCTCATGCTTGCGAGCGTTCGTGGGCTAGCTCTAATGACCAGGGACGTTGGTGGGCGGATTCTCTTCGGGGACTCGCACAGGGTTGATGAGAAGAGAAGGCACCGAGGCCTTGGCCGAACAGGCAGTTTCGCGTACGGCGCCGGGACCTCGCCGCTTACGCTGTTGTAGGTCGACTACTTTCAGGATCGACGGCGTTTTACCTGCGGATCATGCCGTTCGCCGACGACCGTCGTGCAACTGGTGATCCAAATGCGGTTCCCTGCAGCTCGCCGGCCTTTGCCGACCTACTATCCACACCCGCGGGATCGCACGGTCTTGACCAGTGAGCCCACGCCGTCAAGGAAGGAATCGTCATGCGCTACCAATTGTTTGGACGCTCGGGATTGCGAGTCTCCGAGCTTTGTCTGGGAACCCTGGGTTTCGGGTCATCCAAAGAGTCCGAGCGCGTATCGGACTTGATGGCGCAGAAACTGTTCGAGCGTTTCGCTGAGGCGGGCGGGAATTTCATCGACACGGCAGCGACGTACGCGGATGGCAACAGCGAGCGCACCGTTGGTCGTCTGGTGAAAGTCCACCGCGACGACTTTGTCATCTCCACTAAGTACAGCCTTCAAGGGGGAGTGTCTCCATTGCGCGCTGGAAATAGCCGGCGCAACTTGAGGCGGACCGTGGAGGAGTCCCTCATGAGACTCGGCACCGACTACATCGACATCCTCTATCTACACGCATGGGACTTCGCGACGCAGTGGTGGGAGATCTTGTCCGGCATGGACGACCTTATCTCCTCCGGGAAGGTCCAGTACGTGGCTGTCTCCAATACTCCAGCCTGGCAGGTGAGTCGCGCGATCACAATGGCGGAATTGCGCGGGTGGGACCCCTTCATTGGCGTGCAAGTGCGCTACAGCCTCATCGATCGTACGGCTGAGCGAGAGTTCTTGCCCATGGCGAAGGAACTCGACCTGGCCGTGGCTGCGTGGTCACCCTTGGGTGGCGGCGTCCTAGCCAGCCATGACGAGCCGGGCGACGTCAGCGTGCGAGGCAAGCCCATCTCCCCCGAGGCTCGCAGAACGGCAGCCGCCGTACGTGCGGTCGCCATTCAGCGCGGCTGCACTCCAGCCCAGGTCTCGATCTCGTGGCTCAGGACATTCTCGTCTCAGTGGGGGGGCGTCATCCCGGTAGTGGGCTGCTCCACAGATTTCGAACTGGAGGATGTCCTGTCTGCCATGGACGTGGTGCTCGAGCAGGACGAGTTCGAGTTACTGAGCCCGAATGCACCGATTCGTTGATGTTGTCGCTGTGAATTCCGTTTTGTGGCAGCGGGTGGGGTGTGGGCGTGGGTGATCGTCCGACCTGGTGTGTCGGGTTGTTCCACTGAGTCTTTCGCATCGAGGGTGGGCATGTGTGACCGGTGTTAGGTGATGATCGGCTGATTTCGACCGAAGGTGCTGTCAAACAAGTTGTGCCACGCTGTTTCCCACGGCCAGTGCGTGGGTAGGTGCAGCGTCAACCGTCTTGCGGAGGAAGCGATGCGTGCGGGGACCGAGACGAGGGTGCGCCGGAGGGTGCCGGTGGTCGCTTTCGTCAGCTTCGGGTCAGCCGTGAGGGTGCCGGCGGCGCGGGTGAGATTGAATGCCATCACCGCGGCGACGAGCCAGGCGGCGTTCGCCGAGAACGAGTTCGACGGCAGATGCGCGAGTGCGGAGTTCTTCAGGTCCGCGTGCACCTGCTCGACGATCGCGTGCTGACGGTGGGTTTTGTCGGCGTCGACGGTATCGAGGTCGTCGGGGTCGGTGGTGGTGAAGAATGCGTGGAACCGCCAGATGTCGAACAACGTGCCCTGGCCCTGGTCCTTGGGCGGTCGCAGGTCGGGGATGCGGCGCACCACCAGCCGACCGGGGATCTGGTGGGCCTTCTTCTGGGAGGTGAACGCGGTGAACGGTATCTCCGCGACCTCCGCCCGCGAGATCCAGGTGTCGGTGCCCTCGTCGTAGACGGCGTCGGTGTACTCGATCGGCGTCCACGCGGACTCGTCGGCGTCGATGGATGCGATCGCACGTTTGATGGTGGAGGTCAGGCGCACGGTGACCGACACATCGGCGCCGGCGCGGAGCGCGGCACCAATGGTGGGATGGCCGTAGAACGCCGAATCGCACCGAATCAGGGGTTTCGACGCGCCGTCACCGCTCGAACAGCCAATGTGCGCCCCGCGGGCCTGGGAACGCAGCCGGTCGACGGTGGTCAGGGCGTCGGCGACCATGCGGGCGGCGCCGCGCGGGGAGCCGCAGGCGCCTCGGCGCAGGCGTTGGGTGAGGATCACCGGCGCAGCGGTCTCTGTGGTGACGGTGGTGATGAGGGCGTTGAGCCCGCGCACGCCGGAGTAGCCGTATCCGGAGCCTTGTTTGCCGTGGCCGTGGACCTCGATGATCGTGTCGTCGATATCGACCAGGATTCGCCCGGTGTCGATGCCGGTGACCAGCGGGGTCTTCTCGGCGAGGTTGCTCAGGAACCGCGAGGCGACGGCGTCGAGTTGCCGGACGTGTCCGAAGGTGAACTGGCGGAGGAACGATCCCAGGGTCGATGGTGCGTAGGGCCGGTCGAATATCGTTCCCATCGCCCCGTGCCGCAAGATCGCCAGGTCGGCGATGCTGTCGGCACCGCCGACCATCCCCCCGACCAGCGAGGCGACCTTGCGGCCCGGGTTGGCGCCCTTGTCGGTCGGCACGCTCAGCTGCTGATCGGCGAGGGTGAGCAGGCCGCTGGCCTGCGCCAATGCCATCACCGGGACCAGTCCCGCGGTCGCCACCAGATTCGGGTCGTCGAACCTCGCCGCCGCGACGGGTCGGGTATGAGATAGTTGCATCTACGAGATACCCTTCGTCGTGGCCGAATTGTTTCTGTGAGAAGTTCAATTCTTCCACTACGACAGGGCATTTCGCCGTTACGACCCACCCACGGACTCGTCCAGATCGGTGCATCCAGGCTGAGTAGTGCGTCCAAGATCGACTTGGGTTACCCGCACGAGCTGATCGCCAGCGGCCATTTCGTCGACCTGTTGACCGGCGGTCACGCGGAGTCGATCGTTAACCACCGCAGTTAATCTGGCATCGATTGAACATCCTTCGCACGGCGGTCAAGCCTCACTCGAATCTCTTGCGCGTGGCCAACGCCATGACATACATTAGCTGCGGACGAACAAACACGCGTCAGTCTGACGCGCCTCGTGCTCGCATGCGGTCGAGTGCATGAGCGACAATCATGCTGTGGAAAGTGAGTGGCTTGAGGACGAACGGGGCCTTCACGTGTACGTCTCTGCGCTCGAGAATCAGGCGGCTCGTCAGCTAATCTCACATCATTCGGACCCTCTCGATTAGCTCTATACACCTTTGTCAACGTGTTGGTACCGGACGGATCGTTCAATTCACGGCACTGGTACAGGCGGACCGAGGACCGAGATCAGTACCCCGGGCCACGCGTTCGAGGCCGCCCGTCGGGGGCGTCATGACCCTCGAAACGTTCACTTGGCAGATCCATATTTGGTAGGAGGCTCTTCATGCGGGTCTGGTTCATTACTGGCGCATCTCGCGGGTTCGGTTTTCACATCGCGCGCCTAGCGCTCGAACAGGGGGATGCAGTCGTCGCCACGGCTCGCGACCTAAGTCTGATCGAGAAAGGCTTGGGAACAGACGCCGAAAACCTGCACATGGTCGAGTTGGACGTGACCAGCGAGGCCGAATCCAATAGTGCGGTCGCGCAAGCTGTCGCAAAGTTCGGTCGCATCGATGTCTTGGTCAACAACGCTGGACGCGGTTTCGCGGGAGCTATCGAAGAGTCCTCTGACGACGAGGTGCGCGCGACCTTCGAGGTTAACGTGTTCGGACTCCTGAACGTCACTCGAGCCGCGCTTCCCGTCTTCAGAAGCCAACGCTCCGGACTTATCATCAACATCAGCTCCATCGGCGGCTTCATCGCCGGCGCGGGCGGTGGTATTTACTGCGCCACCAAGTTTGCGGTCGAGGGAATTAGTGAGTCCCTCCAAGCCGAACTAACGCCACTTGGCGTGGACGTCACGCTGGTCGAGCCAGGAGGATTCCGCACTGACTTCTTCGACCCCAGCTCAATGGTATTCGCCAGCACCGTCATCGACGATTACACGGGCACCTCAGGCGCCTTCCGCAAGCGTGTCCTTCTAGGTAATCATCAGCAAGTGGGTGACCCACTCAAGGCCGCTGCCGCCATCGTGTCTTTAGCCACGCTGCCCCGACCGCCACTGCGGTTGGTGCTTGGAACAACCGCGGCGGAACGAATGGAGAAAAAGCTCGGCGACGTCGCGGCCGACCTCGCGGCATGGCGACACGTCACACTGAGCACGGAGTTCGACGAGCTCACTTGATCAAGCACACAGGAGGATTCCACCGACGCCAACGGACACTCCGAGTGTATTGCGGCCCATGAAGCCAGATCGACCCGCTGAGATGCAGAACCAAACCTGGTACAAAGAGAAATGAGAAAGGGGTGCCCGTCGGCTCTGCCGAGTCGAAGAACCTCTGCAACTCCTCCCGCGTGAACGGCCTTTCATCAAGATTACCGTCATAGTCATTGAGATGCGCGATCGAATTCCACCCGTGCCCGGCCGGCACCGGGTGCATCCCCGGCCCGACTTCCGTCTCGCAGGCCGACATCCATCCGTAGCGAGCGCTCGACCCTGTTCGGATCCGCCGTAACTACACATCAACGGGAATCGGCCCCGCAGCCCGCGCGCTCCGCTGCTGGTCGACGACATCGCGACCATCGCCGAGCGGCCCGGCGGGTCACTCATTCCGGGCACCCATAGGCACCGAACGCGCCGACTCGTCCCGCCACCGGACCCGAGCTTCCCAGTCCGACAACGGAAGCAGCGTGCGCCGTTGCAGTGCGGCTTCGGCGACCAGCCCGGGTGTCCACTGGTCGTGCTGACCCCGCTCGGCTCCCATCCGTTCGTATGCGGGCCCGAGCCTGCGGGCGTGCTCTTCGATGCCACCGCGGGTGTTGAGGTCGACAGTTTCGAATGGTCCGATCATACTCCCGCGGGGACCGAGACTGGCCCGCATCACGCCGAATCCGCCCCACCTACGGACTCCCACAGTCCGGGCAGCGACGCGGGCAGGGTCGCGGAAGGGTTGCGGCACTCCACCGTTTCTGCGCGTCCGGCTGCACGACGGGCTCGGTCCGTCGACGGCGAAGCGCCGCGGACTCGAGTCGTGTCCGTTTTCGCGACGAGGAGATGGGCACTGGGGCGACCAGCAGTGTGTGGCTCGCACCGCGGCGGCCCTGGAGGCGTTGACGGCGAGGACGTCCCGGCACGCAGCGGTAGCAGTTCGGGTGCCTCCTCGCGAGGTGCGCGATCGCGGCATGCCGGGGCCGCGCGTGCGGATCGGTGCCGGTGGGCGGTGGTGCGTCTGGTCTTGGTTCGCCGGTTTCGCAGCGCATTCTCGGCCTCTGGCGGTTCACATAACGATCGCATCGTGCGTCGAACCTGGCAATTACCGCTTGCGTATGACATCAGTCACTTGTAGGTTCCGTATGTGCAAAAACGTTTTACCAGGCGCTGCCGGCCGATGGGGTCGACACGTCGGGCGGCAAAGGCCTCCTTCGGTCAGATGCGCGGGCCTGGCCTGAATGGAATCGGAAGGAATCTGTCAGTGAAGACAAAGGCTGCTGTGATGTGGCGGAACGCAGGAAACTTCGAAATTACGGAGTTGGAACTCGACCCGCCCAAGGAGGGCGAGGTCCTGGTCCGTTATGACTACGCCGGGCTGTGCCACTCCGATGAGCATCTCCGACACGGCGACATATCGGTCGAACCTCCAATAGTAGGAGGGCATGAGGGCGCTGGTGTCGTAGAGGAGGTTGGACCTGGGGTAACCCAAATCAAGCCCGGGGATCACTTCATCACTTCCTGGATGCCGCACTGTGGACGCTGCCGGTTCTGCCTGATGGGGAAGTCGAACATCTGTGACAACGGAGCCTTCCTGATGCAGGGAACCATGCTCGACGGAACGCAGCGTTTGCACGCGCGAGGTCAAGGACTCGGAGGCGTTGATCTCTTGGGAACTTTCTCGCAGTGGAACGTCATTCCGCAGTCCTCGGTCGTTGTGGTCGAACGAGACGTGCCGCTCGACGTTGTCGCTATCGCGGCGTGCGGTGTGCCGACCGGATGGGGATCGGCTGTGTACGCCGCCGATACGAGGCCGGGGGACACCACTGTCGTCTACGGGGTCGGTGGCATAGGAATCAACGCGGTACAAGGTGCGAGTCACGCTGGAGCGGAGATGGTCGTCGCTGTTGATCCGGTGGCGTTCAAACGCGAGATGGCCTTGAAACTCGGCGCCACGCACGCCTTCGCTACAGCCGTTGAGGCGCACGAGTTCGTGTGGAGTGAGACGCGTGGTCAGGGCGCCGACGCGTGCATCGTGACGGTCAGCTTGGTCGAGCCAGAAGTCGTCACCGACGCGTTCGCGCTCGTTCGCAAGGGTGGCACCGTCGTGGTGACTGCGTTGGCCAACCCCGCGACGAAGTTGCAGATCCCTAGCCTGGAACTGACTCTGTATGAAAAGCGTGTGGTCGGAAGTCTGTTTGGTTCTGGTGCCCCACATTCCGACATCAAGAAGATCGTGAAACTTTACCAGAACGGAGACTTGCGGCTTGACGAACTGATCACCAATCGCTATCCGCTCGAGGAAGTAAACCAGGGATACGACGATCTGCTCGCCGGAAGAAATATCCGCGGCGTGCTCACCATCGATCACTGACTTATTGGATCGCAGGGCGCGAGTGCGGACGAGGCCGGTGGGATCGAGATCGCTTGCGGGTCAGGGTGGCTCCGCCAGCGACCATTACTTCGTTCACGGAACCTGGGCCTGACAAGGAACTAGCCACACGATGCTGATCTGAGCCGATCGGAGTTGTTCGGCGACGAGGTTTACGAAGGTGGAGGGGCTGCGCCCGGACCGCGCTGGCGTCACGCTGATAGATCTCGGGAGCGTAGGAAGCCGCATGCGTCAAGTTGACACCACCCTTTGGCGGTGGCGAGCAGGTTGGACGGTTGTAGGCATCCCAATCGCGCCTGCGTATCAAGGGCTGGGCTGCTGACAGCCATTCGTTCCCCTCAACACACCGCTTCCAGGAGAAAAGTATGTCGACAAGTTCGTCAGCGCTCGGCGCTGCTCCTCACGTCTCAAAAGTCCGAGATCAGAGTCGGCGTGCCGCGCTGGCCGGATACATCGGCAGCACACTTGAGTACTATGACTTCTTCATCTACGCGTCCGCCGCGACCTTGGTGTTCGACAAGGTATTTTTCGCAGGAGCGGGTGATCTGTCTCTGTTGATTTCGCTGGGCACCCTAGGTGTCTCGTGGTTGGTTCGCCCACTGGGCGCCTTGGTGTGGGGGCATTTCGGCGACAAGATGTCTCGCAAACAGATTCTGGTGCTGACGCTCCTGTTGATGGGAGGGTCGACGCTCGCCATCGGGTTCATACCCTCGTACGCCACAATTGGCGTAGCTGCACCCATCCTCCTCACAATGATGCTCATGCTTCAGGGGCTTTCAGCTGCAGGCGAGACAGCAGGTGCGAGCAGCCTCGTAGTCGAGGCCTCCGGAGAGTCGAGTCGGGCATTCAATTCGAGTTGGATCCAAACAGGTAATCTGACTGGCTTCATTCTCGCAACGCTGGTGTTCATCCCAGTTGCAGCGCTGCCGGAACGGCAGCTTCTCACCTGGGGCTGGCGACTGCCGTTCCTGCTGAGCATCGTTCTGATCATCGCTGCCTTCATCATCCGCCGGCGGCTTGAGGAACCAAAGGTCTTCGAAGAAGGAAAGGTCGAGGATTCGGCGTCCGTTCGCCGACCTCCGCTGCGCGAACTCGCGGCACATCACAAGGGTGCGGTTCTCCGGGTCGGTGCGCTTGGACTCTTCCAGGGGACGCACGTGATGGTTACCGTGTTCGGCCTCGCATACGCAACCCGACTCACTGGGGCATCCGACGCCATGATGCTCTCGCTACTCTTGTGCATCAGTGTGCTTTCGCTTGTCACCGTGCCGTTTGGAGGCTGGCTCTCAGACTGGTTCGGTCGCAAGCGTGTGTTCAGTTCAGGCGCATCCGGATGCATCCTCGCGTTTATTCTCTATATGTGGAGCCTGTCGTCTGGTAACACTGCAGCAATTGTTGTCGCAGCAATCCTCGTCTACGGCATCAGTTACAGCATCGGCAACGGAAGCACGATGGCGCTGTTTGCCGAGCAGTTCCCTGTTCGTGTGCGCTACAGCGGGCTCGCCATCAGCATGCAGATTTCTGGGCTCGTCTACGGGTTCGCACCCTCCATCGGATTCTGGCTGGTCGGAAATGACCCGGCTAATTGGCCCTTCGCGATTGCAATCGAAGTGGTTCTGTGTGCAGGGGCTCTAATCGCCTGCATTACAGCCAAAGAGACCGCCTTTACCCCGATCGCGGACATTGGAATAAGCTCCGCAGCCGACAGCGAGAAGAACTGACCCACACCGGCCGGTGAACGAACGCGCTCGAAGTCGAGTTTCCGTGTGAGCGTTTGGATGATGCGTTCGCTGCGTCCGGTGTCAGGCTCGCATGCACCCGCGTGTGCCACGAGGTGCCGCCCGAGGAGGCTCATCCGGCGTCGTGATCGTCGTGGGAGGTGCGCCCTCCACCATGCCGTCGCGGTGCTCCACGAAAGACGATGAGGGCAGTCACTGTGGACGAGTTCTTCGCGACGTCATGAATCCTGCGGCTGGGCAGAATTGTTGCGTGCCGCCAGCGCCCTCATCAGTTTTTCGTCACGCCAGCGAACGCGGTCGTCCCACTTGTGAAGTCCGAGCAGTGCTCGGCGTTCGGCGGTGGCGCGCGCGACCAGGTCGGGCGTCCACGGGTCTTCCTGTCCGCGTTCGGCGCCCATCCTCGCGTATGCGGGCCCCATTTTCTTTGCGTGCGACTCGATTCCGCCTCGGGTGTTCAGGTCCACCGTTTCGAAGGGGCCGATGACGCTCCACCGGGGCCCCAAACCGCTCCGCACCACCTCGTCGATGTCGTCGACCGACGCGACGCCGTCGCGCAGCAGGCAGTACGCCTCGCGGAGAAGAGCACCTTGCAACCGGTTGAATATGAAGCCCTCGATCTCGCGGCGGACGACAACAGGTCGCAGCCTCGCCTGCCGGTAGATCTGCTCCGCCCGCTCCGTCGTGGCCGCGTCGGTCCGGGGCGAGGGTACGACCTCGATCACCGGCAATAGGTACGGCGGGTTGCCGGGGTGCCCGACCACGAGCCTGGCCGCTGTAGCGTCGTCGAGGCTCTCGGCGATCCTGCTCGGCACGATCGCCGAACTCGAACTTGCCAGAACCACCCGGCTCGGCGCGAACCGCGCCACCTCATCGAAGAGCTCGGCCTTCAGCTCCACCTTTTCCGGCGCGCACTCCTGAACGAGGTCCACACCGCGCACGGCGGTTTCGATCGAGTTGGGGAAGGTGATCCGGCTGGCGATCGCGGCGGGATCTTCGGCGAGGAGTTGATGGTCCGCGAGCAGGCGCAGGCGATCGAGGGCGTCCAAGCCGGCGCGCCCGCGTGCATCGGGGACGGGATCGAAGACGCGGACTCCGAAGCCGGCCTTGGCGAACAGGACCGCGAAGGCGACACCGATCGAACCGGCGCCGATGATCGCGACAGTCGACGGTGCCGTGTCCGGCTGGGCGGTCATACGGTCCACCAGCTGCGGTCGCCGGCCCACCCGCGTTCGAGGATGAACCGCACCGCGGCATGATCGAGGTCGCGGGGGTTGTTCGCCGTCAACCGCGTTGCCAGTAGCGCCTGGTTCGCGACGGTGTCGAAGTCGTCGGGGGAGAGCCCGAGGGTCTTTAGGTCCGTCGGCGCCCCGATTGACTCCAGGATGTTCTCGATCCCGGTGATGCCGGCCCGCGCCTGCTCGAGGTCGGACCCGGTGGCGTCGGCGGAGCCGAGGAGCCGTCCGATCTCGGCGAACTCCGGAATCCGGGTGGGCAGGTTGTAACGCATCACGTACGGTAGCAGCGCACTGATCCCGAACCCGTGCGGGGTGTGGGTGAGCGCCCCGATCGGGGACTGGATCGCGTGGGCACCAGCGGTACCGGCGGTGTTGATCGCCATTCCCGCGCAATACGCGGCGAAGAGGGTGTCCGAACGTGCCTCCAGGTCGGCAGGATTCGCGCACACGCGACCGAGGGCGGACTGCAGCAGCGGAATCCCGTTGCGGGCGTATAGATCCGTGAGCCGGTTCTTGCCGACGTACAGTTTCGTCGCGATGTCCTCGGCGGACGGGTTCTTCGCTCGGCCGGTGAATGCCTCGACGAGGTGGCTGAGAGCATCCGCGCCTGCGGCGGCTGTCAGTCCGGGCGGGCAGGTGAGGGTCAACTCCGGGTCGATGACCGCGGCGATTGCCTCGAGGTGCGGGCTCGCGACCCCGACCTTCATGCCCTTGTCCTTATCGTAGACGACGGAGATCGAGGTGACCTCGGCGCCTGTTCCCGCGGTCGTGGGGACGGTGACGACCGGACATCCCGGACCGGGGACGAGGTATTCGCCGTAGTAGTCGCGCACGTCCCCTCCGTGGGTGAGGACGACGGACACGACCTTTGCGAGGTCCATGCAGGATCCCCCGCCGATGCCGAGTATCGCGCCGACCCCGGCGGAACCGAATCGCTCGGTGACCTCGAGGATGTTCTCGCGGGGCAGGTCGGGCTCTGTTCCCGAGTACACCGAGACTGTGAGTCCGCGCGACCGCAGCTCCTCGCTGATGGCGATGAACTCTGCACTGGCAGACATCCTCTCGTCGGTGACGATGAGGACGTGATCGGTCAGGGAGTTGATGATCGCCGGAATCTGGCGTCGCTGACCGGGGCCGAACAGCACGCTGGTCGGCTGGCGGAGCAGGCCGAGTCCGAGTTCGTTGGTGGTGCGAATCGCGGCTGGCGCGGAGGTGGTGTCAGGGGCGGTGCTCATGCGAGTGCTTCTTTCTCGTCGACGGTGATCGCGAGGTATTTCGGTTCGAGGAATTCGTTGATCGCGTCGTGGCCGCCCTCGCGGCCGAGTCCGGAGGCCTTGACGCCGCCGAACGAGGCGGCCGGGTCGGCCATGATGCCCCGGTTGATCCCCACCATCCCGAAGTCCAGGTTCTCACTGACCGTGACCGCACGAGACAAGTCGCGAGTGAACACATATGCCGCCAAGCCGTACGTGGTGTCGTTTGCGAACTCGACCGCTTCGGCGGTGGATCCGACGGTGTAGATCGTGGCGATCGGCGCGAACAATTCCTGGTTGCAGACAGCGTTGGCGCGATCCCGGACCGCGAAGATCGTCGGTTCGAAGAAGTATCCGTCCGACTCGATCGGGGACCCGCCCGTCAGCAGATCAGCATCGATTCCGCGAAACTTTTCCACGAGCTGCGTCACCGTGTCGAGCTGACGCCGGGAGATGATCGGACCGATGTCGGTATCGGGGTCGAACCCGTCGCCGACCTTCAACGCGCAAGTCGCGGCGACGAACTTGGTCGTGAACTCCTCGGCGACCGACTCGTGCACGATGATGCGGTTCGCGGCGACGCAGGCCTGCCCAGCGTTGCGGAACTTACAGATGACGGCCTGTTGGACGGCGAGATCGATATCGGCGTCGTCGAGAACGATGAACGGGCCGTCGCCTCCGAGTTCCATCGACGCGTTCACTATTCCCGGTGCGGCCTGTCGCAGCAGGGTGGACCCGACACCGGTGGAGCCCGTGAAGCTGACCTTGCGCAGGCGCCGATCGGCCATCACGGTCTCCGACACCGACGAAGACGACGTGGTGTGCACGAGGTTCACCACACCTGCGGGGAACCCCGCCTCCTCCAGCACTCGAACGAACAGGGCGCAGGTCAGCGGTGTCTCCCTGGCAGACTTGACGATCACCGGGCAGCCGGCAGCCAGCGCTGCGCCCGCCTTGCGGGCGATCATCAACAGCGGGAAGTTCCACGGCGTGATGAGCAGCGACGGCCCGACCGGCTGATGCGTGGTGACGATGCGATACCCGCCGCGGGATCCCGGTGCGTAGGTGCCGTGCAGGTGCGCGATCTGCTCGGCATACCAGAGGAAGAAGTCGGCGGACAGGGCGAACTCACCCCGCGACTCGGACAGCGGCTTACCGCTCTCGAGGGTCATGACGGTCGTGATCTCGTCGACCCGAGAGAGCAACGCCGCATGCGCGCGGCGGAACAGGTCGGCCCGGTCGCGCGGGGCGACGGAGCGCCATGATCTCTGAGCCTGGTCCGCGGCGTCCAGAGCATCCAGGGCGTCCCGCCCGGTGCCGGCGTGGACCCGAGCGATCTCCTCGCCGGTGGCCGGGTTGTCCACGGCGAAGGAAGCGTCGGTGGTGCGCCACTGGCCTCCGATGTATAAGGCAGTGGGGACGGTGTGGCCGTGCAACGTGACGCTGTCCGGGAGGGTGGTCGATGCGGTCATTGTCGTGAAGGTCCTTTGCGGGGTTGTGGTGTGGTCCACCTGTCCGATCTCGTATTACGGTAGGAGCGTCCGGTGAGGCCCAACCCGGAGTGAGTCGATTTGAGACAGCTATCGAAGGGGACTGCTCGTGACGACCGCCAAAATCGAGCACCACGCCGCCCCGCTGCGGCAGCAGGTTCTGCACGCCATGCGTGATCAGATCCTCGACGGCACATTGGTGCCGGGGCAGAGGCTGCGGGAGAACGCGCTGTGCGAGCGTTACGGCGTATCCCGGACAGTGATCCGTGAATCCCTCCGACAGCTCGAAAGCGAGCACCTGATCACCATGCTGCCGAACCGTGGTCCGATCGTGACGGTGCTGTCCGAGGGCGACATCAAAGCGATCTACCAGGTGCGACGCGCGCTGGAGGGGTTGGCTGGCGAACTGTTCGCAGCGAACGCGAGCGACGCGCAGGCGATTGCCCTACTCGGGCACATCGTGGACATGGAGCAGTCCTACCTGCACGGCACGGTTGCATCGCGGGAGGCCAGCAAGCGCCACTTCTACGCGTTACTCCTCGCAGGGGCGGGCAACGAGGTCCTGGCCACGTCCTTGCTGGGCATTCACAGCCGGATCGCGATGTTCCGCCGTGCCGCGTTCCTCGACGAGAACCGGGTGCAGTCGTCGATGCGGGAGCTGCGAGGCATCGTCGTCGCGGCGGCTGAGCGGCGGGATCCGCTCGCCGCGCGGACGGCCTGCGAGCGGCACATCCAGCTGGCCGGTGAGCTCGCAGCCATCGAGTACACCGGGCGTCTGTCCGATGCGATGGAACCCAACTACGTATCATGAGTTCGTCATACGGTATTACGAGAATGTGGTTGTGTGTCACATTCGCGACTGCCTGACCCTTGGAGATGCAGTGAGTCCACCCCTTGATTCGTCGGCATACAACAACCGGCACCTCGCGCAGGTTCGTGAAGAGTTCTTCTCGGCGCCGTCCGCGACGGGGCTGGTCCGAGCGGACGTGCTCGAGTCCTGGCAGCGCTCCAGGCAGGCGCTCGGCACGCCAACGGCGGTGTCGTCGGTTCCTCATGTCGACGACGAGTACCTTGACCAGGAACTGGTGACGATGTTCGCGGCTCCGCTGGCGCGCGTGTCGGAAGGGTTGGCCGACACCGACCTCGGTCTGGTTCTCGCCGACGCCGAGGGGCGCGTTCTGCAGCGTTGGTTCCAGGACCGGACGGCGGCCGAGCACCTCGATCGACTGGGGACGGTCCGCGGTGCGGTACTCGCGGAGGACTCGGTCGGCACGAATGGAGTCGGCACCGCAGCTGCCACCGGGCGGGTGGTCCAGATCTCCGGGGCTGAGCACTTCGCGGAGTTCTACCAGCAGGCCAGTTGCACCGGCGCCCCTGTTCACCATCCGCTCACCGGCAATCTACTCGCCGTCGTCACCATCTCCACCGGTGCCGCTGCGAACACGCACTTACTCAAACCACTGGTCCACTCTGTCGCCGTACAACTGGAGCAACATGCGCTCGAGGTGCAACAGCCCGCAGCTCGTGTAGTTCTCGACGCATTCCTCGAGGCGTCGCGCGTCCACCTGCAGCCCGTCATTGCTTTCGGCCCCCAAAACATCGTGATGCAGAGCGTGGCGGCGGCGACCCTGACGCCCACTGACATCGGGATTCTCCGTCAGCGCTCCGGGGACACTGGGCACACGGCCCGGATACCAGTCGAGCTCTCGGTCGGCTACTTCGACGCCCATGTCACGCCAACGGGGCACGGAGCGGGGGCTGTCGTCGTCCTCGAACGCCGGCGGTCGTACAGCGCCGGTGGCGCCGTTCAAAGGGAATTCCGGCTGGCAGGTGGCTCACGCTCGTGGGCTGCCGTGGTGCAACGCATCAATCAGCATGTGCTGAGGGGAACGCCTGTCGTGGTGGGCGGCGAGCCCGGGACCGGTAAGACCTCTGCGGTGATGGGCCGGCAATTCCTTGCAGGTGCTCCGAAGCCCAAGACCGTCGTCGACGCGGCCGAACACCTGGTCGTGGGTACCGCGGCGTGGCTCCAGCGGGTGGCCGGGCTCGTCGGCGGCACGACGCCGGTGATAATTCGTGGCATCGATGCGCTGGACAGCACGCTGCTGTCCGGCTTGCGTGCCCTGCTGCAGTCGGATGCACGTCAAGCCCCGGTCCTGCTGACCATGGCCGCTGATTCGCCTGCCTATACAGAAGCCGTGGCAGGCAAACTTGAAGTGGACCACGTCTGGCTGCCGCCGCTTCGCGACCGGACCGCCGACATCGGTCCCCTCTGGCAGCTGTTCGTCGAGAAATTGACGGCAGGAGCGGCGATGCGACTGTCAGAGGAGGCGATGGAGGTCATGATCGCGTACGCATGGCCGGGCAACGTCGCGGAGCTGAGGTCGGTCGTGGAGAAGCTGCTTCGAGCCGGAAAACGGGGAGTGGTGCGCCCCTCGGATCTGCCCGCCGCAGTTCAGGGCGGTCGCGCTCTGACCATGATCGAGCGTGCCGAGCTTGACGCGTTGCGACACGCCCTCGAGGAGGCTGGAGGGAACCGCTCGAAAGCGGCGCAAATCCTCGGGCTGTCACGGGCCACCATCTACCGAAAGATGAAGGCGTACCGGCTGACTGCCTGACCGGATGTCACTGGGCGAGGTACCCACCGTCGATGACGAGCTCCGAGCCGGTCATGAAGCTGGACTCGTCCGACGCCAGGAACACGACCCCGTGGGCGATCTCCTCAGGTGCGCCAGCACGTCCCATCGGTGTGCGCGACAGAACGAACTCGTTGACCTGCGCGTCCTGCGCGTCCGTCAGGGGGGTTCCGACGAAACCCGGATGTACCGAGTTCACACGGATATTGTTCTTCGCGTACGTGATCGCGGCGCTCTTCGACATGTTGCGTACCGCGCCCTTCGTAGCGTGATAGGCGTGGGCGCCCGCGACGGCGGCTGAACCCCAGATCGACGAGACGTTGACGATCGATCCGCCGCCCTGCTCGATCATGTGAGGGACGACGGCACGCATGCCCAGCCACGTGCCGGTCTGATTCGTCGCGATCACTTCTTCCCATGCGGCCATAGTGAGTTCGTGCAGCGTCTCGTACGCGATGATGCCGGCGTTGTTGACGAGAATGTCGATTCGGCCGTGTCTGCAGATGGTCTCGTCGACCACGCGCTCCCAATGCGCCTCGTCCGCAACATCGAGTCTGCGGCTGATCGTCTGTCCGGAGTCCGTGTCGGACATGCTGCGTCCAGTGGCGATGGTGGTCGCTCCTTCGCGGACGAACCCGTCGGCGATCGCTCGGCCGATTCCTCGGCCGGCTCCGGTGACGATGGCGACTTTCCCCTGCAAACGATTCATGGCGGCGACGTGCTCCTTCTAGTGACCTTGTACCACTACCGGTGGCGGAGGTGACGGGTGCCACAGTGGGGCGACCAAGCATCGCGGATGCTGACACGTCCCGAACCGGGTGCGTCGCGATGAGATCGTGGTGACTCATAATGCGACACTCCGCGGAACGTAATGGCGCGGAGGGCATTCTCGTGTTCGTGATGCGCGTCACCGGTGAGAAATCCGGCTCTCGACGCGTCCATCGATGACCGCACAGGAGCCAGCAATGCCAACGAGTCGACCAACGGACCCACTGGGTCGCATCTACGCCGAATGGACGACGGAGTTCGAAGCCAACCCTCAGATGTCGCTGCAACTGATGCGGTGGGTGTTCGAGGACTGGCAGCGGGTGACCACGGAACCCGAAGGTGTGACGTACCGCTCGACCGAGATCGGTGGAGTTCCGGGTATCTCGGTCGAGCCGATCGACTCCGACCCGCGTGAGGTGCTGGTTGTGCTGCACGGCGGTGGGTTCGCGCTCGGCTCGTCGGCCAGCCACCGCAAATTGGCTGGCCATCTGGCGAAGGCGTGCGGCGCGTACGCGTTCGTCGCGGACTTCCGCCGCGCCCCGGAGCACCCGTACCCGGCGCAGCTCGACGACGTGACCGCGGTCTTCGAGAGCTTGGTCGACGACGGGATCTCGCCACGCGACATCACGTTCGTCGGCGACAGCGCCGGAGCCAGCCTGAGCGTCGCGACGACACTTCGCCTGCTCGGGCAGCAGCGGTCCCACCCCGCCCAGGTCGTCACGATCTCGCCGTGGCTGGACATGGAGAACACGGGCGCCACCCTCGTCACGAACGACGCAACGGACTTCCTGATCACCCGGGAAGGCCTGCAGGGCAACATCGACCGGTACCTCTCGGGTGGCGCGAGCCCGACCGATCCGCTGGTCAACCCGCTCTACGCCGATTTCGCCGGGTTCCCGCGGCTCTACATCACCGCGTCCGACACCGAGTCGCTGTACGCCGACGCCATCCGACTGCACGAGCGCGCTGTCGCGGCCGGAGTGGACGTCATCTTCGACAGCGTGTCCGGTGAACAGCACGTCTTCCCGCTGCAGGCGGGACTCCACGAGGCGGCCGACGAGTCGATCGCAGCCGTCGCGACCTGGTACCACGCCGGCCGGGGCGTGGGCGCAACCGACAATGCGACCCACGCCACCGCCTGAGCAACATCCCGAAAGGACCACGATCGACATGAGCAATTCCCCAACCCCCACGCGAGACTACGACGCCGTCGTGATCGGTGCCGGATTCTCCGGACTCGCACTGCTGCACCATCTGCGTGAAATCGGCCTTCGCACACTGGTCGTCGACGGTGAGGCTGGCATCGGCGGAACCTGGTGGGTGAACCGATACCCCGGTGTGCGCACCGACAGTGAGTACAGCTACTACTCGTTCTCCTTCTCGAAGGAGGTGCGCGAGGAGTGGACCTGGACCGAGCGTTACCCCTCCGGCAGGGAAGTCCTTGACTACCTGAACTTCGTTGCAGACCGACTGGACCTGCGCAAGGACATCCAGCTGAACACATGGGTGGAGTCGGTCGTGTACGACGACGCCGCGAACACCTGGACGGTCCGCTTCGCCGACGGACGCGATGTCACGACCAAGTATCTCGTCAGCGGAATGGGTGTGCTCTCCCAGGCCATCTACCCGAGCATCCCGGGACTGGACATCTTCGCCGGCGAGAAGTACCACTCGTCGCACTGGCCGAAGGACGGTGTCGATCTGAAGGGCAAGCGCGTAGGGCTGATCGGCATCGGTGCGTCGGGCATCCAGATCGTTCCGACGATCGCACCCGATGTCGAGCAGTTCTTCGTGTTCCAGCGCACGCCGAACTACGTCGTCGAGACCTCGAACGAGGCCGTGACTGCGGAAGACATGGCGTACCTCCGGGAGCACTACGATGAGATCTACGAGAAGGCCGCCAACCATCCGTTCGGGGTGGCGATGGAACCGGCGCAATACAGTGCGCTCGAGGTCGACGACGAGACCCGCCGCGAAATCTTCGAAAGCAAGTGGAACCAGGGCGGCTTCCACTTCGCCAATGAGTGCTTCAACGACCTCGCCAGCAATCACGAAGCCAGTGAACTCGCCTCCGAGTTCATCCGGTCGAAGATCCGCGAGATCGTCGAGGACCCCAAGACGGCCGAGTTGCTGTCGCCGAAAACATACTCCTTCAACGGCAAACGGGTCCCCACCGGGCACGGTTACTACTCGGCGTTCAACCTCGACCACGTCCACCTAATCGACGTGGCAGGCACCCCGATCAGCGCAATCACCGAGAATGGCGTGGTCGTCGGTGACACGGAGTACGAGCTCGACGTACTCATCTTCGCGACCGGATTCGACGCCATGACCGGAACACTGACCAACATCGACATCGTCGGCCGCAACGGCGTCACGCTACGCGACAAGTGGGCGGACGAGGGACTGCGCTCCAACCTCGGCATCAGTGCCCACGGATTCCCGAACTTCTTCATGTCCCTCGGGCCCCAGACTCCGTACTCGAACCTCGTCGTCCCGATCCAGCTCGGTGCGCAATGGCTGCAGCGAGCCTTGCTGTGGGCCGCGGAGAACGGAGTCGATCGGTTCGAAGCCACCCCCGAGTCCGAGAGCTGGTGGGTCGAGGAAACCGAACGGACCGGTAAGGCGACCGTCATGTACAGCGAAGGGAAAAAGGCCAAGGCCTGGTTCCTCGGCGACAACGTTCCCGGAAAGTCGGAGGAATTCCAGGTGTACATGGGTGGCGGACAGGTGTACCAGCAGTACTGTCGTGAGGCCGAAGCCGAGGGCTACACGTCCTTCCTTGCGGACAGAGTCGCTTTCGCGCGCTAGCTGGACATCGCCGTGCCCCTTCTTGACCAGGGGGTGAGCGCCGCGATCCACGATCACAGGCGGTCGCTCACCCTCGCGCGCAGAGTGTTTGGAACCCGGACAGGCTGGACAGCAGATACTGCCCTCGCACGGTGCGACCGGCGAGTAGCCGGCACGGGTATCGCCCATCCGGTACCCGCGCGATGCTGGCGGCAACCATCGAGTGCATGCGGAACCGCGCACTCGAGTTCCTGCCAGCCACATGAGGACTGAGGAGAGTTGACTCCAAAAACGTGGTTTCGACGAGGGGTTGTGAGGGCGCAGAAATGATTAGGACATGACGGGTGAGGAGGACTCGTTCCGTGGCAGAAATCGCTGGGTGGGAGTCGCGACGGCAAGGGGTGTTCGGAGGGGCGCGATGCCAACTTTCTTGTGCAGCAGCCAAGCGCAGCCCTGCCATTTATGGGTATCAGCTGGCAGGGGTGCTCGACGGACAATCTGCACGTAGTGACGAGCGCGTCTACGGGCCGTAGCGCCGGTGGGTGGATTTGATGTCAGTCGGGTATGAGAAGGTGGGGAGGTGACCCGGCTGGCTCGGCCGGGGTGAGGAAATCGCCGAGCAGTACCGCTGCGACGTACAAAGACAACGCAGCCTATACCCACCCCGCCTCAAACCAAAAAACACCGATCACCTCTTTCTGACCGTCGACACGATCAAGTGCCATCTCCGCGTCCTCGTCTCAAAGTTCGGCCTCGAGGACCTGCTGAACAGCCAGAAGCGAATGCAACTCGTCGACGCGCCCGACACAGCGATCACCGACGAGCACGGGCGCCCCGCCGTGGTCAGCCCCCACCGATTCCGCCATACACTGGGCACCCGACCAATCAACCTCGACGTCCCGCAAGAGGTCGTGCGCCGCATTCTCGGCACGGCCATCGCCGGTGCCGGCCGGGAACCGGCTCACTCGGGGGCTAAACGATAGTCCCCGCTCCGGGATTCGATCTGGGAAGCCTGTTGTTTTCACGGGCGAATTTGTACCGGGCCGGGGAGGTCCACCCTGTCCCAACTGGAATCGGGTGCCGTTGGAAGCTTGAGACCCCGCCGATCAAGGGCCCGCTTCCGAAGGCCGGATGCACGCGGGAGCGGTTTGGGCTGTCGTGGGTCGACGACGTCCGCCTTCACGCCGGCCGCTACGGCTGCGACACCAGCGCTGAGACGCCGGCGCAGCCCTGGTGGACCTTGCCGACAACACCAGTACGCGCGACTGTGTCGTGGTGCCTGGCTCCACCGCATCGCCGCATCCACGGTGCGCTTGTCAGTGATCTTGCCGGAGGTGTGGTGGTCGAGCAGTTCGTCGAGGACGGGCGGGGTCCTCCGGTGCGGTGGAGTCGACCAACCCGGCCGCCTGCGCGTCGGTAACGCCGTAGCGGCGACCGGTGGTGATCGTGGCCGGTGAGTCCACTGTGCCTGGATCGGTGTGGCCATACAGCGGCGTTCGACGATGGCATCGAACTGACCGTCGGGGGAGGGCAGACCCTGATCGACTCCGTTCGCAACGGGACTGTTCGGCAGCTGCGCCTGAAAAGGGCCCCTCACACCGGGCGACGACTGCTCGCTTCGATGCAGATCCCGAGGGACAGGAGTTGCTCCACGCGATCGGGGTGTCCGATGAGCTGGATGCCGAGCGGCATGTCCTGCCGGTCGAGGCGACCGGGGACGGTCAGGGCAGGGAGCCCCAACAGTTGCCACGGTCGGCTCAATATGGGTGACCCGGTGGCGGACAGTCCCTCGGGTGCTGCGCCGGGGGCGGCGGGGCCGATGATGGCGTCGACGTCGTCGAGTAGGGCCATTATTTCACCTTGTGCCCGTATAGAGATCGCGAGAGCGTCGCGATAGTCGTCGTCGGCGATGTTGCGGCCGAGCGCCAGGAGATCGTTGAGTGGTGTGCTCAGTTGTGTGGGGTGCTGGCCTTCGAGCGCCAGCGCTCGGGAGGCCTCGTATGCCATGACCGTGCCGTGCGCTTCGACGAGGAGAGGTGTCAGTGCAGGCCAGTCGAAGTCGACGAGTTCGGCACCTTCGGCTACGGCTGCGTCGACGGTATATTTGACCGCTGTCTGCATGTCGTCGGAGATGTCGATGAGCTCGGTGCCGGGCCAGACCGCGAGCCGGGGGCGCTCCGGATTCCGTACCGGGTCGGCGGGCCTGTCAGGGCCGGTCAGTGCCAGGTAGGCGAGTCGGAGATCGGTCACTGTGCGGGTGAGAATCCCGGCCGCGTCGAGGGTGTGGGACAGGCCGGCGAACCCGGTGGTGTCGAGTGGTCCGCCAACCGGCGCGACCAGTCCCGCGACACCGCAGTACGAAGCGGGCCGGGTCAGCGAGCCGGCTGTTTGGCTGCCGAGGGCCAGCGGAACCACGCCGGCCGCGACCGCGGCCGCGGACCCACTCGAGGAACCGCCTGGCGTGTGCGAACGACGGTGCGGGTTCCGGGTGGGGCCGGGGGCGAAGTAGGCGAACTCGGTCGTGACCGTCTTGCCTAGCGGGATCGCTCCGAGTTCCCGGAGCCGGGCGACGAGGGGTGCATCGTCGTCGGCCACTTGGCCTCGCCGCAACGGTGAACCGCACTCGGTGGGCAGGCCTTTGAGGTCGATGATGTCCTTGACTCCGAAGGGTATTCCGTGCAGGACACCACGTCTCGGCGCGTGGTCGAGTGCGCGTGCTGCGTCGAGTGCCCCTTCTCGGTCGACACGAACCCAAGCCCGGATGCTGGGCTCGGTGCGATCGAGGCGTTCCAGTGCGCCGGCGACCGCCTCGCTGGGGAGCAGATCACCGACGTCCATCCGAGTCGCAAGGGCGGACAGACTCGACTCCACGTCTCCTTGATGTCGTTCATCGGCGATGGTCACAGTTCCAGTACCAACCGCGCGGTCGTCGCCCGTGACACGCAGGTGGCGATCTGGTCCCCGGCTTCCTTCTCTTTGCGGGTCAGGCAGTTGTCGCGGTGGTCGGGCGTACCGTCGAGGACGGTCAGTACGCAGGTACCGCAGATGCCCTCCCGGCAGGACGTGTCGACGTCGATGCCGGCGTCGCCGAGGACCTCGACGATGCTTCGCCCTGGTGGCACGGAGAACACCTCACCGGTGTCGAGTTCGACCTCGAACTCGCCGCCGTCGTGGGTGGTCGGTTCCAGGGCCTGGAAGTGCTCGATGTGAACCTGTTCTTCCGGCAGCGATTGCGTGGCAGTCTCGACGACACGCTGCATGAACTCCTTGGGCCCACACGAGTAGACGTGTGTCCCGGAGCTGATGTCGGTGAGGATGCGTGCGAGGACGGCGGGCTGCTCTCCACGTTGGACGCCGAAATGGAACTCGACCGACGGCGCGAATGAGGCACCCTCGAGCAGGGGAACGAACGCCGCCCCCTCCCGGCTGGAGGCGAAGTAGTGCAGCCGAAACCGGGAACCGTCGGCGGCCAACCGGTAGGCCATGCTCAGCAGGGGAGTGATACCGATCCCCGCCGCGACCAGGACGTGCACGTCGGCTGCCGGCGCGAGTGCGAAGAGGTTGCGCGGTTCGCTGATCGTGAGTTCGTCGCCCACGTCGACCTGGTCGTGCAGTGCCGCGGACCCACCTCGGGAGCAGTCCTCCCGCTTGACCGCGATCTGGTAGTTGTCGGTCTGGTCGGGTGGGCTGCACAGTGAGTACTGGCGGGTGATTCCGCTCGGACCGGTGACGTCCACGTGCGCTCCCGCCGCATAGGGCGCGAACGGTGCGCCGTCGCGGCGGCGCAGCGAAAAGCTCTTCACTGCTTCGGTTTCAGCGGCGATATCATTGACGGTGACTGTGATCATGCAGATTTCCCTACAGCAGGAAGCCGGACGCGTTGACGGCGTCCGTCGAGTTGATCAGCCGGACGATCTTCCGCTCGATGAGGGGCGCGGCGCCGGCGATCCGGATGCGGTGTGTCACGTCGGCGGCGAGGACGAACGTCGCCTCGCGGCGATAGCCCACGAGCACCTGTGCGGAGCTGAGTTCGACGGTTTCGTCGTCGAGGTGGTCGACGACGAAGCGGGACAGGGTCCGCACGGTGCGCGCGGCGGCGGTCGCGGAGATCGAGTAGCCGGCGGTGAGCCGTTCGATCCTCATCCGGCGCATGCGGTCGTCGTCGTAGACCATGTTCAGTGACGCTTCGAAGTCGTCGGTGTCGGGGTCGATCGGGATCACGTACCGACCGTCGGGTGCCCAGAGCAGGTCCCAGTCCTCGTACCGCTTGCGGTCGAGCAGGTGTGCTTCGCGCCAGATCAGTTCGATCGCCGGACCGATCCGAGGATCGGAGAGTTGCGCGGTCTCAATGGTTTCAACGGACATCGGTCATCATTGCCTTCCACATCGTGTACGCCTCGCGCATGCCGGTTTCGTCGGTGGCGTGGGAGACGCGCCCTTTCGCGTCGTCCTGCTCCCGTGTCAGCCCGCGGTTCACCAGGATCGGCAGTCCGGGCCCGGCGGCGGCGCCGCGTTGGACGCGGTCCCAGGCCTCGGAGTCGTCGGGGCTGCCGAATCCGAACGGCCCCTGGAAGTGCTCGTGGATCCGCAGTCTCTCGCGGTTGACGACCTCCGGGCCTCCGTCGAGGCCGAGGGCGAGATGTCGGATCTCGGTCTCGGTCGCGGAGATCGGGCGCAGTGCGCGAAAAAATGACATCGACATCGCGACGTTCGGGAAGAGGTTGAGGTTGAATCCGGCGCCGTGCATCGAGCGGACGATGCGCCGGACCTGATCAGCGGGCATGGTCTTCGACAACTCGTCGACGATGTGGCGGAACCGTTCCTGCAGGGGTTCGGATCCGTCGTCGTCGTCGAGGTCGACGTGTTCGGGCACCATGATCATCACGCTGTGGCCGTTGCCGAGGGAATGGGTCACGGCTTGTTCGTCGGTCATGAACGACAGCATGTTCGCGGTCTCTTCGTCGACCGACGACATCCAGGATCGATGGACGATCGGGAAGTGGTAGCCGTCGGTGGTGTTCTCGAGCTGAATTTTCCAGTTGCCGTTGAACCGGAACTTGTGTTCGCCCTGCACCTTGATCGGGTAACCGGCGCCCTGCTTCATGAACAGGTCGATCCAGTGCTTCGCCGGTCCGAGGAAGTCGGCCAGCGGCTCGACGTCGGGGTTGGCGCTGGCGAAGATCATCCCGGCGTAGCTGTCCACCTGTAGGCGGTGCAGCGGGAAGTCTTTCTTTTCCAGGACGTCCTCGTAGCCGTCGGGGTACGGGATCCCACGGAGCTTCCCGTCCAGGGCGTAGGACCATGCGTGGTACGGGCAGGTGAAGCCGTTGGCGTTGCCGCGCGGGACCTCGCAGACACTTGCACCGCGGTGGCGGCAGCGGTTGAGCAGCACGTTGATTCCGCCGCGGCGGTCGCGGGTCACGATCACCGGCTGCCTGCCTACCGTGGCGGTCCGGAAGTCTCCGGCGTTCGGGATCTCGCTCTCGTGCGCCACCCAGACCCAGGTCCGGTTGAAGATGCGGTCCATCTCCAGCTCGAACAGTTCCGGGTCGGTGTAGAGGGAGACGTCCACGCGGTCGGGGTGAACCAGATCGGCGATGTCGGGACCGGTGTGGTCCTTTTCGATGGAGGTGGTCATGATGTCGTTTCCTGTGGGTTGTCGGATGTGGCGTGTTCGGACCAGGTGGCATGTGCGGTCCAGTAGTCGCTGCCGTCGGCCCTGATGCCGTGCTGCCATTCGGTGGTTCTGCGGAGCGCGGGTTCGACGGTGGCGCACGCGGCGTCTGCGCCGTCGGGGCCCTCCTCGATAGCACCCCAGTGGACCCAATTCACTTCTTTGCCGTCGCTGTCGTGCAGGAAGAGGTCTACGTGGAGCCAGCCGTAGTGCCGGATGTCGCGGTAGCAGGTGAGGAGCATCGTGCGGCCGTCGCGCGCGGTCACCGCGAGATCCTTTCCGGCGTAGGGTCGTAGTCTCCGATCTCGCTCGGGGAGTCGGTGTCGTCGATGTCCGTCGCGTTGGTTTCGGGTGCAGCGGCCACCGCGATCACGGTGATGAGACCCATGCCCACCATGAACAGTGAGATCGGCCATGACATCCCGGCCCAGGCGAACAGTGCGGTGGCGATGATGGGCGAGAAGCCGCCGGCAACAACCGAGGCCAGTTCGTGTCCGAGGGCGACGCCGCTGTAGCGCACGCGGCTGTCGAACAGCTCGGTGAAGAAGGCGGGCTGGGTGCCGATCATGGCACCGTGGCAGATGACGACCGCGACGAACATGGCGACGAACACCAAGACCGGTTCACGCGAGTCCAGCATCGCGAAGAAGGGGTAGGCCCAGGCGATCATCGCGATGGCACCACCGAGATAGACCGGACGGCGCCCGATGCGGTCGGAGAGCGCTCCCCACAGCGGCATCGCGAAGGACTCGACGAGCATGCCCGTGACGACTGCAGTGAGAACGAGTCCGGTCGACAAGCCGATCTTCGCCGCGTAGGCGAGGCTGAAGGTGAGAAAGATATACAGTGCGCCGTTCTCGGCGATCCGCGCCCCGAAGGTGATGAGAATGGACTTCGGTTGGGTGCGGATGACCTCGAGGACGGGAAGTTTCGCCTTCTTCGGGGAGGCGGCCTGTTGACGGGCGGCGGGTGTTTCCATGACCCGCAGCCGGATCAGCAATCCGACCGCGGTGAGGACGATGCCGGCGATGAACGGGATCCGCCACCCCCAGGCGAGGAACGATTCCGGTGTGGTGAATGCCTGCACGAGCGAGTACGCCGACGCGGAGAGCACGAATCCCAGGCCGACCCCCGTCTGAGACCACGCGGAGTAGAAGCCGCGGCGGTGCGCGGGTGCCTGCTCACTGACGATCAGCACACCGCCGCCCCACTCACCGCCGACCGCGATGCCCTGGATGATGCGCAGCCCGATCAGCAGCGCCGGCGCCCAGATGCCGATCGCCGCGTAGGTGGGGAGGACACCGATCAAGAAGGTGGCCACACCCATGATCATCAGCGTGATCACGAGCATCGACTTGCGTCCCACCCGGTCACCGAAGTGGCCGAAGATCACACCGCCGAGGGGGCGGGCGAGGAAGCCGGCGGCGTTGGTGCCGAATGCGGCGATCGTGCCCACGAGCGGGTCGAAGTTCGGAAAGAAGAGCGTGTTGAACACCAGCGCGGCGGCCGTGCCGTAGAGGAAGAAGTCGTACCACTCCAGAGCACTGCCGACCAGGCTCGCGATCGCCGCTGTGCGCACCTCACTTCGGGTGCGCTTCGGTCCTGCCATTGTGGGTCCTCCATCGGCTGTTTTCGAGATCGACAACTGCTGTTCAGCTGCAGCGATTGTTCACGCCGGAGTCATCGAAGAAAATGCAATCGGCCCGCTCTTCGGACCGAAAAGCTGAAATCAGGATTTGTTTACACCGGCGAAATCTCGTGACAGGGCCCGCGCGGCCGCGGTGACGACCGGCGCCAGACGTGCGACAGGCACCCGGTCGATGGGCCCGACCACGGTCAACGTCGCCACCGCAATATCGGCTGAGAACACCGGTGCCGCCACAGCCCCGTACCCAACGACAAGTTCCTGGCGATCGACCGCGTATCCCTGCCGTCGTATCTGCGCGAGCTCCGCGTCCAGCACAGCAGGATCGGTGATGGTCCACCGCGTTCGCTGCCGCAGGGTGGACCCGAGGACACGGTCACGAATCGAGGGGTCCCCGAACGCGAGGAGAGCCTTGCCCGATGCACCACAGTGGAACGGCACCCGCCCCTCCACCTGGGTGAAGGTGACACCGCCACCGCGCTGGCTGAAGTACTTCTCGGCGAAGAGCACATTCCGGTCGCCGGGGAACCCCAGCACGACCGTCTCGCGGGTGGTGACCGCGAGATCCTCGAGATACCGCGCGGCGATCAGTCGCAGATCCCGGGTGCGAGGTACGCGCTGACCCAACTCGAAAAGTAACGGCCCCAGCTCATAACGACGGCCTTGCCGGTTGAGTAGGCCTACCTCGACCATCTCGCTGGCCACCCGGTGAACGCTGGTCTTGGCGAGGTCGGTGCGCCGTGCCAATTCGGACAGACCGAGGACGGGTGCCCCGGTGTCGAAGGCATCCAGGATCAATCGAACCTTGCGCAGCAAGGAGTCCCCGTCCGGCTCACCCCGCCGAGCCATCATTGCTCGGTAGCCTCGTCCGGTTCCCCCACCGTGCCCCACCGTGCCCGCAGTTCCGCGACGTGTGCAGAGAATTCGTCGACCATCGACACCCGATCGGGCCGCACCAGCCACTGTTGCTGCAACCCGTCCACGACCGCGATGGTGGTGCGAACGAGCACCGAGACCGGCGCATCGGCACGCATCTCGCCGCGCGCCTGAGCAACGCGGACCGCGTCGGTCAGCCACGCCTCCATTCCGTCGTAATGGTCTTGGACCCACTGGTGGGCGGGGTGATTCTCCTCGATTGCCTCCGCGGACAGACGCACGAACAACTCGACCAGATGGCGACGGGTCGAATTGCGGGCAACCAGGGCCTCGAGCGCGTCGAACGCATCCCACCCGAGCGGTGCCTCGCCGTCGCCGGTGGTGAGGAACTCCCCGTCCTCGGCGCCGCGTTGCTCCAACACGGCCGCCAGCAGTGCCGTCTTGGTCCGGAAGTGATGCAGCAGACCGGACTGGGACAGCCCGGTCTGCGCGGCCACTTTCGCGATGGACGTTCCTCGGTATCCGGAGGTGGCGAACAGATCGGTCGCTGCCTGCACGGCCTTGGCCCGGGACGCCTCCCCGGCCAAGGCGCGCAACGATTTCCCGCGCTGCGAGTGATAGCTAGGCGGGAAGGACATCCTGGCTCCTTTGTATCGTCGGCAATGCCGGTCGTGTGAGCCTGACGTCGCCGAGGCCACGGGCGATCAACACCTCGCCGGTCAGGGGGAGGAGCTGCCAACCGTTCTCGTGCCACCGCCGGAGCACCCGTCGGTCGACGGGGACGTCGACGGTCACGGTGGCACCGGGAGCGACGTCGATCCCGGACCACCCGATCAGCCGGACCGGCTCGCCCTCCGGCCGCCAGTACACCTGCACGACCTCACGGCTCGTCCGGGACCCCACGTTGGTCACCTCGACCCGCACGCAGCGGAGATGGTCGTCGACGATCACCTCGGCGTTGCCGTACGCCCAGTCGCCGTAGCCGAGGCCGTGTCCGAACCAGAACAGCGGCTCGGTCGACCACCCGCGGTAGCCGACGGAAAGACCTTCCGCGTAGCGCACTTCCCCGCGGTCGGGAACCGGCGACCATGCCGGTCCCTCGCCGTCCCGCGCCGGAAACGTGGTGACGAGCCGACCGGCCGGTTCGATTGCACCGGACAGCGCGGCGGCGACGGCGTCGCCGGCCTCCTGCCCGGGCAGTCCGGCCCACAGCACGGCGTCGACGCGGTCGAGCCACGGCATCAGAACGGGGGTGGCCGCGTTGACGACCACAACCGTCCGTTTCGCGGCCGCCGCCACCGCCGCGACCATCGCGTCCTGTTCCCCGGGGAGCGCGAGGGTGATCTTGTCGACCTCTTCGCTCTCCTGCTCCGGGGTCAGCCCGACCACCACCACCGCCACGTCCGCCTGCCGTGCGGCTTTCGTTGCCGCACCGATCGCCACCGCGGGTGGTTTCGTGGCCACGCGCGCCGCGAGCCCGAGGATCGGCCGACCCGGTGCGGGAGTAGCCACCGCGGTGATGATCGCACCCGGTTCGAGATCGAGAGTCACTGTGCGGTAAGGCAACCGTAGTACTTCGCCGGCGTCGTCCACCCGATCGAGGCGGATCTGCTCGTAGTGACCCGGTGTCGTGAACGTCCATTCGCCGCGGCCGCGCACACCCACCTGGACCCGCGTGGTTTCCGGGAGGACGATCTCGGCGCTGAGTTCGATGGTCGTCGCCGAGTCGAGCCAGGAGTCTTCGCGCAGCGAGACCTCACTCCAGTCGACGTGACGAGACTCGAGCACCTCGCCTCGCTCGTCGCGGGTGGTGACCCGCATCCCGTACCGGTGCGTCTCGGGATCGCGCAACAGGTGCGGTGCCGCGGCGAGTGGGTCCGTGCGCACCTCGACCCCGTCGACCACGGACACGCGATCGGGACCGAATGCCTCGACGATGCCGTCCGCGATGCTGACCACGTGCGGTGGCCGTACCTGCGACGATCCAGCGCCCTGATCGGTCGTCTCCGTCGCGTGTCGGCCGATGACGGCGACCGTGCCGGTACCTGTCAGCGGCAGCGTCGCCCCCTTGTTGACGAGGACCGTCATACCGCCGGCGGCAAGACGACGCAGGGTGCTGCGCCGCTGGGGGCTGTCCGGTGCCGGCCCACCGGGCGTCCACTGCCGCTCCGGGCCGAACGCACCCACTCGGCCCGCCAGGCGCAGGAGACGGCGCACGTGGTCGTCGAGAATGGACTCGGCGACCGCACCGGCGCGCACCGCGTCGACGAGGGCATCTCCCCAGGGGCCCGCGGGGCCCGGCATCGTCAAGTCCAGTCCGGCATTGGCACTCTCCGCGGTGGAGTACGTGGCGTACCAGTCGGACATGACCAGCCCGTCGTAACCCCACTCGCCCTTGAGGACGCCGTCGAGGAGGCGGGCATGCTCGGTGGCAGGGGTGCCGCCGATGGAGTTGTAGGCGGCCATGACCGCCCACGGGTTGGCCTCGGACACCGCGATCTCGAAGGGGAGCAGGTAGATCTCCCGCAGGGTCCGCTCGTCGACAACGGCATTGGCGGTCTTGCGATCGGTCTCCGATTCGTTGGCGACGAAGTGCTTGATGGTCGCGCCGATCCCGTTGTCCTGCAGACCCTTGATGTAGGCGGACGCCAGTACTCCGGTGAGGAGGGGATCCTCGCTGAACGACTCGAACAGGCGACCGGCGAGCGGAGTGCGGTGCAGGTTGACCGTCGGTCCCAGCACGACGTGTACCCGCTGAGCCTGCGCTTCCTCGGCGAGCAACGCGCCGACATCTGCCGCGACGCCGGTGTCCCAGTGCTGGGCCAATAGGGTCGCGTTGGGTAACAGGCAGGCGATGCGGCCGCCGGTGAAGCGGTCACCGCGCACCCCGGTGGGTCCATCGGAGAGCACGATCTCGGCCAGGTCGATGGACGGGTCCGGGTGGAGGGTGAAGTTGGACGCACCCGTCAGCAACCGAACCTTGGACTCGACGTCCATGGTTCCGATTGCCGTGTCGATTCGGGCGTCCAGGTCTGCCAGGGGGTGCAATTCTGCATCCTTTTCGTGTCGATGAGAGACGTCCTGCGCGGCCACTAACGCACCTTCCTGATCGGGACGATGAGGAGCGCGCCCACCGCGCAGACGGCGGCGGCGACACTCAACAGGAGGTCGTAGTTGTGGCCGCCGACGCCGATGAGAAGCGCACCGATCCCAGGTGCGAGGGTTTGGGGCAGGACGTTGGCCATGTTGAGGACGCCGAGATTCTTCGCCGAGTCGTCCTGTCCGGGGAGAACATCGATCACGAGCGCCAGGTCCACTCCCATGTAAATGCCGAACCCGAGCCCGAGCACCACCTCGGCGACGTAGAAGCCGCCCGCAGTGTGGGCCTGCGTCAGCAGCACCAGTCCGATCGAGAAGATCACGCTCGCGGTGATGACGAACGGCTTCCGTGTGCCTACCTTGTCCGAGAGCCACCCCGCCGCCTGGCCGGCCAGCGCGAGCGTCACCGTGTACAGCAGCACCCCGGTGGCCATCACCGCGGTGGCGCGGGCGAGCGACAGGTCCAGTTCGTACTGCATGTAGAGCAGGCGGTACGTCATGAACAGATACAGCGCCATGGTGATCATGAATCGGGATGCCCAGGCGTAGGCGAAGTCGGGATAACGACGGGGCGAGAGCCAGAAGGTCTTGAGAACTGCACGCAGACCTTCCCGTGGCGGACGCGCCTGGAGCGGTCGATCCGGGAGCAGGAGGAGGAACGGCAACAGGAACACGATGCCGATCACGGCAGGGACCAGGAACATCAGCAGCATGTTGGCGACGAGGAACTGCGCGACGTAGGCGGCGCCGAGTTTGCTGCTCTGCTGCATGACGCCGATCAGTCCACTCACCCTGCCTCGCTGGGCCGGGGGGATCTGGTCGGCGATGGAGGCCATCAGCGCCGCCTGGGCGGCGTTGGCGAACGCCTGCGCCGCGAACCACGCGATCGCGATTCCGACGACATTGGGAACAAGAGCGAGCACGAGCTCGCTCGCTGCGAGACCCACGATGCCGATGAGAAGCCACGGTCGGCGGCGACCGAATCGTCCGGTGGTGCGGTCGCTGATTCGGCCGAAGATCGGGTTCGCGAGAAAGGCGGCCAGCGCACCGATGCTGCTGACGGTGCCGAAGACGGCAATCACGTTGTCGGTGCCGACGAGGGTCTGCACCTTGATCGTCAGGCTCGCCGTGACGGGTGTGAGCAGTGCGATCGACAGCCCGAACTGCGCGAGTGCCATCGCAGCCACCAGCTTCGCCGGTGCCTTTTCGGTCGGTGGGGAGAGAGCGGCATCGACGGGGACAGCCTCGTCTGTGGTGGTCATGGATCCTCCTTTGAGGGCCCACGCGCTGCGCGGGCGGAGTGGTGCGAGCATACAGACCGAGTACTCGGTCTGTATGAGTGAGCGAGTCGAGCCGGACTGGAATTGGGCGTTGGTTCGCCCGGTGCTCTCGCGGAGAGGAGAAGAGGACCTCCGCGTGGTCGGGGCGACAAGACTGTGGCCGCAGGATGAACGGAAGACAACGGCGATGGTCCGCCTAACGGACCGCTGGCATCCGGTCGAGGAACCTTTTACACGCCCGAAACCGAGGCGAGTGGAGATCGGCGCCGGTCCGGGCGTGGGTGTCGTGTCCACTCGCGAACATCGCCGCGGAGTGAGTACAGTACTTCCTCACACGACTCAGATATTTCGCCTGATGGCGCGCCTACCTCGAAAACGAAGCCACAGAGGGCTTCCGGCGAGGAACGGGCAGCGGGAGGAGAATCCATGGCGAATGACGCCACAATTGCTGCACTGATCGACCGCATCGAGGTGCTCGAAGCCGAAGCGGAGATTCGCCGGATACAAGCGCGCTACATGTTCCTCTGCGACACTCCTTGCCCCGAATTCGGAGTTCGGGACGACGCACACCGAATCGACCTCATTCTCGATCTCTATGCAGTGGACGCGGTCTGGGAAGGTGTCGGCGAATATTACGACAACCAGTTCGGCAGGGCCGAGGGACACGCCGCGATCCGCGCGCACTTCGAAAGCTTTTGGGGTGAAAAGCGCGATCCAGCACTGTTGCTCAATGCCCACTATCTGACATCGGAGCAGATTCACGTCGACGGCCACGAGGCCACGGGGCAGTGGATCCACATGCAACCCTGGCTGTTCTCCGACGGCCGGTCGCTGCTGCGGTCGAGCCGACTCAACAATGCCTTCCGCAAGATCGACGGAACATGGAAGATCACGCGGACGCGAACGGAGAACGTCTTCATTTCTTCGCTGCCACAGAACTTCGCCGAGACGTACCCGACAACTTCGGTTCTGATGCGGCCCTAGGAAAGCGGCGCTCTGTACATGCCCTGCGCCCGCCGACATACGCCGTGCCAAAGCAAAGGATACGGAATCGGCTGGGAGACAGTCCTCCGCCGGTGTCGGGGCACCACGAGGACGGAACATTTCGCGAGACCGATGTGAGCGAAGGCGCGCCGGCAGCGGACGAGCTGTAGGTGCCGTGCAGGTGCGCGATTTTCTCTGCACCCACAGGAAAACCCTGCCGACAAGACGAATTCACCGTCCGACTCGGTGCGGGGTTTGCCGCTTTGACGACCATGGCATCGGCGCGGCGGAGTAGAAGCGCGTGCGCGGCGCGAAAGAGGTCGGCGCGCACTCACGGTGAGTACGACCGCCAGCAGACCTGTGCGGCAACGGCGACGCCCAGGGCAGTCAGTCCACCGTCCGCCACCTCGGACAACAGTGAATGTGGTATCGGTGATGTGCCATTGCCCCACCGGATGGAGCCCGTCGGGCACATGGTGTCCCCATCGTGCGCGCGTGTGTGGACTTGTCGTTGTGCGATTGCGGTCATGAGGTTCGTCCTTTCGTTCGTGTGATGTGGCCGGACCGTGACTGCGAAGTTTCCGTCCGTCTGCGGCCACCTCGCGCATCGAGCGGTGTATCCGCCATCGACCGGCAGGATTCACTCCGGTCACCCCTTCGGATACGTCCGAGTGGGCTTCGATGGCGCGTCTGGTCTTGGTTCGTCGGGTTCCCTTCTCGGGCGCGTTGCCGCGCACGTGGCGTCGCATCGTGTGTTGCGCCTGGCAATTGCCGCTTGCGTATGACCTCAATCACTTGTACGTTCCATGTGTCAAAACGTTTTACCACTGGACGCACCCGGCCAGGAGGGCGATATGCCGGGACCGTCGGGGGCCACTCATCCAGGATCAAGGAGAAGTCATGCACCAAAATGACGGCACGGCTGTCCCCGTCGAAGCGAGTCGCTCGGGCACAGCTAGGCAGAGTCGCCGCGCCACCCTCGCGGCCTATTTCGGCAGCATGCTGGAGTACTACGACTACTTCATCTACGCCTCGGCGGCCGCGCTGGTCTTCGGCACCGTGTTCTTTCCCTCGGCAGGAAACCTCTCGCTACTGATCTCCCTCACCTCCTTCGGTGTCGCATACGTTGCGAGACCGTTTGGTGCCCTGTTGTGGGGGCATTTCGGTGACAAGCTCTCTCGCAAACAGGTGCTCGTGCTCACGCTGGTGATGATGGGCAGCGCGACTCTCGTCATCGGCCTGATTCCGTCGTACGAACGGATCGGCACCGCAGCGCCCATCCTGTTGATGCTCATGCGCATCGTCCAGGGGATCTCTGCTGCCGGCGAAACCGCAGGTGCGGTAAGTCTGGTGGTTGAGAGCTCCGGAGAATCTCGCAAAGCATTCAACGCCAGCTGGATCCAATCCGGAAACCTCTCCGGGTTCATCCTCGCGAATCTGGTGTTCGTACCCATCGCGATGCTCCCCGACGAGCAGCTCATGAGCTGGGGCTGGCGAATCCCGTTCCTGCTGAGCGCAGTACTGATCGTTCTCGGGTTCTTGATCCGACGGGGCCTCGAGGACCCCGCAGAGTTCACCGAAGCGAAGGCCGACTCGAATGCTGAGTCGATCTCCCCGTTGCGAGAGCTCGCGCGACATAACAAGGGAGCCGTACTGACTCTCGCCGCCCTCGGCCTGTTTCAGGGAACACACACCATGGTCACCGTCTTCGGTCTCGCGTACGCGACGAAGGTCGTTGGTTTGGTGAGCTCCACCGTCCTCTGGATGCTCGTGGCGGTCAGCGCGACCGCACTGGTCACAGTCCCGTTCGGGGGCTGGCTGTCGGACCGAATTGGCTGCAAGCCAGTCTTCTTGTACGGCGCATTGGTGAGCGCACCCGCTTTCGCGTTCTATCTCTGGTCCTTCACCACCGGAAATCTCGTCCTGATGTACATCGCCGCAATTCTGACCTATGCCCTGGTCTACAGCATCGGCAACGGAAGCACGATGGCGCTGTTCGCGGGACAGTTCGATGTGCGAGTCCGATACAGCGGCCTCGCAGTCGGCATGCAGATCGCCGGCCTGGTCTTCGGATTCGCTCCGTCGGTTGCCATCGCATTGGTCGGCGGCGATCCCCAGAATTGGATCTATGCGGCTCTCGTACAAGCGGCGCTGTGTCTCGTTGCCGTGATCGGCTGCCTTTTCGCCCGCGGAACAGTACGCACACCGGCACCGAGCGCCCAGGATCGCATCAAGGCGGCCATCAATGCATAAGGCACAGCTGACCCACCATGTCCCCTGGGTGAATGTCACGGTTGACCATGAGGACGTGCAATCGATCAATCCGGATGTGTTGTGGTCGATGTACGCCCACACTGCCATCGTCCGAGCGTTCGAGCGGTCCCTGATCAGGGTCACGAGCGAAGGACTCGTCCACGGCCCGATGCACTCGAGCATCGGACAGGAGGGAGGCGCCGTCGGCTCAGCACTCGCACTGGAGCCGGGGGACACGGTCAACGGCACTCATCGAGGCCACCACCAGTTCCTCGCCAAGTCGCTGGCCTACCTCGGGACCAAAGGACATGCGATCCCCTCCACCGGCGATCTCCCGGAACCGATATCGGGCTTGTTGAGTCAGTCGTATGCGGAAATCCTTGGTCTGCATAGTGGATTCAGCCTTGGCCGGGGTGGGTCGATGCACCTTCAGTGGCTCGAGGCAGGAGCGCTCGGAACCAATGCCATCGTCGGCGGCGGAATACCGTTCGCCGCCGGCAGCGCCTGGAGCCAACAGCTAAGTTCGGGCACCGACCGCATCGACAACGTCACCGTCACCTATTTCGGGGACGGTGCGGCCAACATCGGTTCCGCGCTCGAGACGATGAACCTGGCGGGTGCGTGGAAGCTGCCGTTGTGCTTCTTCATCGAGAACAACCAGTACGCGGTAGCTACCCACATCGCCGAGGTGACGGCCGAGACCCGCCTCTCCGCACGAGGACAGGCCTTCGGCATTCCCTCGTGGAAGGTCGACGGCATGGACCCGGTCGCCGTGTACCTCGCCATGCGCGAGGCACGCGAACACATGGCAACTGGACAAGGGCCCGTCCTCGTCGAGGCCGACGTCTACCGCTTTTACCACCAAAGCGGTGCATTCGCAGGCAGTGCGTTCGGCTACCGCACTCGCGATGAAGAGAAGCAGTGGAAGCAGCGAGACCCACTGGTGACCGCGCGGAACCATGTGAGTCAGCGAGGACTGGCAACCGAGCCGGATCTGCAATCCTTCGAAGCGATAGTGAACCAGCAGTGCGAGGCGATCCTGGCCGGGTTCTTCGAGACAGCGACCGGCGGAAATCGAATGATCGCGGAGCGCTTCTGGCCTCCAACCGATCTGGTCGACGAACACATCCGGAGCGATCTGTCCGAGCTCTCAGGGATCACGCACCAGGAGGACGAAACAACCGACGAGACATCGGCGGAGGTGGTGTACGTCGACGCGGTTGCGCGGTCCCTCGGAAACGCGCTCCAGCGCGATCCCCGCATCCTCCTGCTCGGCGAGGACATTCATCGCCTGAATGGGGGAACCAACGGGGCGACGCGGGGCCTGTCCGAGCAGTTCCCCACCCGTATCATCGGCACACCGATCAGCGAGAACGGTTTCGTGGGTGCGGCTGGAGGACTCGCGATGATGGGTCGATACCGGCCAATCGTCGAGTTCATGTTCGCGGACTTCGTACTGGTTGCGGCAGATCAGGTCTTCAACCAAATCGGTAAGGCGCGACACATGTTCGGCGGAAACGTCGAGATGCCTGTTGTGGTCCGTGCCAAGGTCGGGATCGGCTCGGGCTACGGTTCCCAGCACTCGATGGATCCGGCGGGGCTGTTCGCGATGTTCCCGGGGTGGCGAATTGTCGCCCCCTCGAACCCGTACGACTACGTGGGACTGCTCAATACCGCCCTCGAGGTCAACGACCCGGTGCTGATCCTGGAACAGACCGAGCTCTACCACGCCAAGCAGAAGTGCGAGCTAGGCTCCCTCGACCACCACCTACTGCCAGGTATCGCACGGGTTGCGCGGACCGGCGGCGAGGTCACCATCCTGACCTACCTCAACATGGTCGGGGAGGCCCTTGCAGCGGCAGACGACGCGAATGTTGACGCGGAGGTTGTCGACCTGCGCTGGCTCGACCGCGCCAGCATCGACTGGGACACCATCGAGACCAGCATCAAGAAGACCAACCGGGTACTCATCGTCGAACAAGGCTCCTACCCCTCGGGCTACGGGGCATGGCTCGCGGACGAGATCCAACGCCGCCTCTTCGACCACCTCGACCACCCGGTCATGAGGGTCGCCGGCGGAGAAGCCTCACCCACCATCTCGCGCCGGCTCGAGCGGGCAGCGGTGGCTCGCCGCGAGGAAATAGTCGCGGCCCTCCAGCGAGACATGGACCTCGCCGGCGACTCACGGGCACCACTGAAGGTGGTGCAGAGCCGTTGAACCCGGCAGCCGAGCCACACCGCCTCAGGGCGTCACCCCTCGCCCGCAGACTAGCCTCCATCGCCGGAGTCGACATCGCAGCCGTCCACGGCACCGGACCAGGTGGACGGATCGTTCGCCGGGATGTTGAGACGGCGGCGTCTGCAGCCCTGGCCACTCCCACTCGGGGGGTCCGCATACGGGAGAACCCCCAAAATCTCCGCGCGGACATCGTCGCCAAACAAGACGTGTGTGCGAACCGGCTGGTGGACCTGCGCGACGCCGTGAACGCCGACCGCGACCGGACGATCTCACTGACGGCACTGATCGTGAAAGCGGCGGCTCTCACCCTCAGGGACCATCCACGCATCCCGACAAGCAACGTTGCCGTCTTCACTCCCCGCACGGGCACCCGGATCGTTGACAGCAGCGACGACCTCTCGATCACGACCTACAGCAACGTGATCGACTTCTCCGCAGAGGCAGCAAAGACGGAACCACAAGCGTCGAAGGGAGCCACCGTCCTGGTAGTCGACCTCGGAGAATCAGGTGTGAGCGAGTACTACCACCCTCGGCCCGCGCGTGCCCTTCTCAGCATATCCGTGGGTGCAGTCGAGGAGCGGGTCGTCGCTACGAAAGACGGGATCGGCATCCGGCAGATGCTGACCTGCACCGTGAACGCGGACGGGCATCTGCTCAATACGTCCGAGGTGTGCGAATGGCTCCGTGCGCTGCAGCATCACCTCGAGAATCCCGAACTGTCGCTACTGACATAGAAAGTGAGCGTGAAACATTGACCTCGAGAAACATCGTCGTGACTGGTGCCGGCAGTGGCATCGGACGAGCAACTGCGAAGGTACTGGCTAAACGCGGATACGGGCTCCTCCTCTCCGACCGCAACGAGCAGGGTCTGCACGAGACAGTGTCCGAGCTGGCCACCGAATCTGCCGTAGAGTCCCGCGTTGTCGACGTCACGGACCCGGACAGTGTTGCGGCACTGTTCGCGCAGGCCGCAAGGCTGCCAGGCGGCATTCGGGGATGCGTTCACTCGGCAGGAGTGGTCGGAACCTCGACACTCGACACCACCGAGGCGACTGAGTGGGAGCGGATCTTGTCGATCAACCTCACCGGAACATTCCACGTGATCGCCGAGTCCGCCAAAACAATTGGAGATGGAGGGTCGATCGTCTCGATCTCCTCAATGGCGGCCCAAACATCGTCACGGTTCGCCTCCCCCGCGTACGCGGCCTCCAAGGCGGGGGTCGTCGGCCTCACTCGGTCGCTGGCGGCACCACTGGCTGCCCGAGGTATCCGGATCAACTCCGTCTCCCCAGGGGCGATCGACACCAACATGCTGGCGGAATTCGGATCAGAACGTCGCGAGTCCCTGAAAGGCATGAACCCGATGGGACGTCTCGGGAACCCCGACGAGATCGCCAGTACGATCGAATTCCTGGTGTCGGACGCGAGTTCGTTCGTCACAGGCCAGGTGCTCGCAGTCAATGGTGGTGCCTTCTTGGGCTGATCGGCAGTAGACCCTGGTAACCGCGTTCGGTCAACTCCTGGTCCGGCCCGCCGACGTTCTGTGCGGACCGGACCTCCATTAGATCCCGGAGACGCGGACCAGGCGGGTAACCAGGCAGCTACGCTTGCGTAGCCGGGGCCGATACCGACGCTCGCGAAACGAGGTCGCAAGGCAACAGAACCTGCGATGGCGCGGCGGCAGAGCCACCGGACTGCTCCATTCGATCGAGAACGGACCGTACCGCTGCCGCGCCCATGTCGAAGTAGGGAATCGCAACTGTGGTCAACTGCGGCATCAACCCGGCGGAAATGAGCTCCAAATCGCCGAAACCGACCACCGATAGATCCTCGGGAATACGAAGGCCAAGAAGACTAGCTGCTTGATACACACCCATCGCCATGTGATCACTGAAACAGAAAATCGCCGTCGGGCGGTCTGCACGATCGAGCAGTTCCAGGGCCGCCTGACGCGCACCCTGAGGGCTGGTTTCCCCGGCCTTCACAAGCGCCGGGTCGAACTGGACGTCGCTCTGAGCGAGCGCTTCGTGGTAGCCCGTGAGCCTCTCGTCGGCGGCGACCAGCACCTGCGTCGTGGTGACGAATCCGATACGACGATGGCCGTAATCGAGCAGATGTCGAACTGCCCGACGCGCACCGTCCCGTTCGTCGGAGAGAACCGCCGGATGATTGGTCGAAGACGGGTGGCCGTGGACGACCGTCGTGATCGTGTTGTCGAGGACGTCCGGAACGTGAACGATCTGCTTGACCAGAGCTGCATAGAGCACACCGTCGACCTGGTGCTGCAGTAGGGACCGAATCGCCCGGAGTTCGGTGTCCGTGTTGCCTTCACTGTTCACGACCATCAAGACCAGACCGTCGCGCTGCGCGGCGGACTGTGCCCCCAATACGAGCTTGCCGGCATACGGCGTGGTGACGATCTGGTTGCTCACCATCCCGATCACTCCAGAGCGTTGCGTGCGTAGTCCGCGAGCGAATGAGTTCGGCTTGTACCCGATCTTGGCAGCCGACTCATTCACGAGGCGTCGTGTGTCGTCGCTGTAGCGTTCGAGACGCCGACCATTGAGTATCTGTGAGACTGTCGCGACCGACACCCCACTCAACGCTGCGACATCACGAATGCCGGGCCGTGCTGCCATCGTGCGCTACCATCCCCTGGCTCAGAGTTCGTGTCGGTGACAAGGTCGAGTTTCACACCAACATTACCTGCCGGCCACAGCGTCAAACTTCGCGAATCATCGACGCGCAACCGCGGCGTGTCTCGGCGAGGCCGGCACGGCAATGTCGAGCTCGACGATTCGGAACGCCAAGGGGTTCTTGTTCCGGCCGAGCCTTCGATGCTGGGTCGCTAGTTGAGGCCAAACTCCTTGGCGACCAGCTCAATCGTGGTCATGCGGGCGTCGAGTCCGGGAACATTCGGGTTGATCATGATCTGATCGGTGCTATAGGCCTCTGCCAACTGTTCGATCTGGCTCCAAACCTCTGATGGTGTCCCGAAGACAAGGCGGTTCCGATTGCGCTCGATCGTCGCCGCCTCACCGGCTGTGTACCTGTGATGGCGGGCTGTCGATACCGAGGGCAATGCGGTCAACGCTGCGGGGCTTTCGATCTGCGCCAGCCAGAGATGGAACGCTGTTGCGAGATCATCTGCCTTGCTCCGGCTTTCCGCCACCGCAACGAAGATGGTAACGATCACCTCCGGTTCCGGTTGCAGCTCGGATGGCACGAACTGCTCTCGGTACGCCTGCGCCGCCGGAACACCTCGCCCACCGGGGTTGATGAAGTGGGCAAAGGTAAATCCCAGCCCTTCTTTCGCTGCGAGGCCGGCTGTCGACCCGCTCGCACCCAGCACCCACATCTGCGGGCTGGTCGAAATCTTGGGTCGGGCGGCGGCTCGGGCGAAGCGATGCCCGACGGGATAATGCCCGGTGACGAACGACTTGAGGTCGGAGACTTTGACGTCGTAGGGCAGGTCCCTGGCCTTTTCCTCGTTCAACGCGTGACTGATCAGTGCGTCTGCACCCGGCGCCCGTCCGAATCCGAGATCGACGCGTCCGGGATGCAGAGCTTCGATCATCTTGTAGTTCTCGGCAACCTTGATACTGCTGTAATGAGGCAACATCACTCCACCAGAGCCCACCTTGATCCGGCGAGTGCTGTCGGCGAGGTGCATCATCAGCATCTCGGGTGCGACACCGGCAAGCGCGTCGGTGTGATGGTGCTCGGAGACCCAGAATCGTTCGTAACCGAGCGCATCCGCGCGTTGAGCCAACTTGCGCGTGTCAGCGAGAGCCTCGGCTGCGGTCCCGCCCTCGTCAACCGGTGAATAGTCCAGGATGCTCAGTCTCACAGCGGGGTCCTCCTCGTCGAAATTCTGTCCACGGGTTCGCGTCTTCGCGGTCTTCGACGACGCTAAACCTTCACATCAATGTGAAAGTCAAATCCGCACCCCGGACACCTGAGGAAGCTTGTGGCCTCGCGATGTCAATCCGCCCTTCGATCCGGGTTGCAGCGGGCCCGGGATCGCAGTGCTGAGGAATGCGAGAAACGCCGCTCTATTTGGGTGGGGTGACGATATAGCCTTCGATATCGGAATGCTCGCGTGCGAGATTCCGAGCCAACTCCTCGTCAATCCACGAGGCGGTCGTGTGGCAGAAGGCTCAATACACGATCCATTGGCTGTCTTGCCCCTGAGGCGGTCCTTCGGCATTCACCGCAAGTTGGTGAGAATTCCAGAACCGCGGGACTAGCGAACGTACGTACGTCTAACGTAGTGTTGAAGGCCACAGCAACACTTGTACGGCTAAGGAGAACGATGTTTACTCTCGTCGACGCTATTCGTCGCAACGAGCGGCTGGTGCCCCAACGTGAAGCGATCTTCGACGGTACGCGCCGGCTCACCCATGGAGAACTCGCGGACAGGGCGTGGCGAATCGCCGCCGGTCTGCGGTCGCAGGGTGTCAAACCCGGTGACACCGTCGGCGTCCTGGCGGGCAACACCGCCTTCAGCATCGAAACCTTCCTGGGAGTCGTCGCCGCCGGTGCCGCCTTTGTCCCATACAACTGGCGATGGGCAACCGAGGAGCTGGCGCACGGCATCAACGAAACCGGCGCCCGCGTCGTACTCGTCGGCGATGGCTTCGACGCCGCAATCGCGGAGGTCCTGGCCGGTGACGGCCTCAAAGCGCCGGTCACCGTGGTGCACGAGGGAGACGAGTTCGATCACCTCCTGCGGTCGGAACCGATCAAGGATGTGCCGGTAGAAGCATCGGATGCTGCCTGCATCCTGTTCACCGGTGGCACCACCGGCTTCTCCAAGGGGGTCGTGCTCTCGCACTCGGCGATCCTGACCAACGCAGTCAACGAAATCGCCGACTGCCGTATCGGTGCCCGCCCGAACGATCGCGGCCTCGTCGTCACCCCGCTCTTCCACTCCGCCGCCCTGCTGTGCTGGTTCCTGCCCCACTACGTGACGGGGAACAGCTCGGTCCTCGTCCACAAATTCGTGGAAGAGGAGATCGCGGACCTCGTCGCGCGCGAGTCGATCACCAACATGTTCCTCGTGCCCAACATGATCCGGCGCATGCTCAAGTCGGGCACGTTCGACACCGACGGGTTCCGCAACAATTTCAAGGCCCTCCACACCGGTGCCGGTTTGCTGCGCATGCCGGACAAGCTGGCAGTGTCGGCCCTGATCCCGGATGTCGACCTGTTCTTCCGTTACGGCCTCACTGAAGCCGGGCCGATGGTCACCCGGCTTCTCCCACAGGACATGCTCCGGCCGGAGATCGACGGCTCGATCGGCACCGAATACCTCCTCACCGAGGTCGAGTTGCGTGATCTCTACGACGGTGCCCCGACGGCGGTGGGGGAGATCGGAGAGATCTGCGTCCGCGGCCCCAATCTGATGACCGGATACTTCGGTCGACCGGAGGCCACCAAGGAGGTGCTCGACAACGGCTGGCTGCGTACCGGTGACCTGGCGGTCCGCGACGAAAATGGCTACCTGTACTTCCGCGACCGGGCCAAGGACATGATCAAGACCGGTGGCGAGAACGTGTACAGCTCGGAGATCGAGCAGTTGCTCCACACGCACCCGGCTGTCATGGAAGCCGCCGTCCTCGGCGTCCCGAGTGAAGAGTGGGACGAGGAGGTGCGAGCGGTCATCGCCGTGCGGCCGGGTCAGACCGTCACCGAGACAGAGATCGCCACGTTCCTGCGCAAGCACTTGGCCGGATACAAAGTTCCGAAGATGATCGCGCTCGTGGGCCCGAACGCCCTGCCGATGAATCCCAGCGGCAAGATCGTCAAGACCAACATCCGGGCAACGATGGGCTGGTAACAACCGCGTCACCAATCAACGAGAATACCAATCGACTAACGTACGATTGTTCCTGAGACCGCTTGCCGGCCCCTTCGGGGACCGTCCAATTTACCTCGGAGGGGCACAGTGACTCGAGCAACTCGGGTGACACGCGGCGGCGCGCGCACCAACGTCGCCATTCGGGAGGCCGCGGCCAGCCTGTTCTACGAACATGGCTACGAGGCCACGTCGCTGCGCACAGTCGCGAGCGAGGTCGGCATCCAGGTCGGCAGCCTCTACAACCACATCAGCGGCAAGGAAGAGTTGCTGACCGACATCATGGTGTCGGTCATGGACGAACTCCTCGAAGCCGTGAACAAGGCGCTCGTAAGCGTCGACGGGAGTGCGCTGGACCGGTTCAAGGCGGCGGTCGACTGCCACATCCGTTACCACGCGGAGCATGCGCGGGAGACGTTCATCGGCAATACCGAGCTCCGGGCCCTGAGCGACGGAGACTTGGAGTTGGTCCTCGCCAAGCGTGCCGAGTACGAGCGACTGCTGCAGAAGCTCATCAAGGACGTGGCCAAGGAGACCGGCGCTGACATCCTCGATGCCAAACTGCAGACGTATTCGATACTGGCTCAGGGTGCACACGTGTCGTCCTGGTACAAACCCGGCGGCCCCAAGACGCTCGACAAGGTCGTCAACACCTACATCAAGATGGCGCTGCGACAGCTCGGCGTCGAGAACGGCAGCTAACCTAGCAGCTTCTCGCGCCATCCCGCACCGGGGCACCAGCCGGGATGGGGCCTCTGGCGACCGGGTGTTCGAACCCGTGGCAGATGGCCTCGCCAGGACGTCGACGCCGCTCTGTTAGCCGACGACAGCACGGTGCGTGATTGCAGGGCCACCGCGACTCTGTTGGTGCCCGTACATCTTGCTTTCGTTCCCGCGCCGACGGCTGGCTCCGATGGGCGGCCGCGAAGACGGACGCCAGTGAGAAGGACGGAATTTTCGATCGCGATCGCATCGCGCGCCGCCAGTGTCCTACGATCGTCGCCCTGGGCGTCGTGGCACTGCCCGGGGCAGAACCAATGCCCGATCGTGATTCGGCCTGGTCGGTTGCCGGATAATTCATTGGCACGGAACGTTTCCCGGTGAGATTCGAATCTCCATTGAAGGTCGCTTCGCCGTGATGCCCGCTGCTCTGAGGGATGCCGCGCTCACCAGCCCCATCTGGTTGACATTTGTTGTCGCTCAGATCACACTCTAATTAAACAAACGCACGTACGTTTGTGTCCGTTGCTCCGCCGACACCGGCAGGGAATTACATCGAGAGAATGGGAAACGCAATGAGCCGCTTGGAGGGCAAGGTCGCCCTGATCACCGGGGCCGCACGCGGCCAGGGACGTTCGCACGCGCTGGGGCTGGCGAAAGAGGGCGCTGACATCATCGCCATCGACATCGCCGACCAGATCGATAGTGTGCCGTACCCGATGGCGTCGCTCGATGACCTGAAGGAAACGGCGCGGCTGGTCGAGGAACTGGGCCGCCGCGTGGTCATCGCGCAGGCCGACGTGCGCAACCTGCAGCAGATGGAGGCTGCGGTCGCCGACGGCCTCGCCGAGTTCGGCCGTATCGACATCGTCTGTGCCAACGCAGGCATCATCTCGGCAAACAAGGTCCTGGACCTCACCGAAGAGCAGTGGAACGACATGATCGACACCAACTTGACCGGTGTCTTCCACACCGTCAAGGCAGCGGTGCCGAACATGGTCGAGCGGGGCGAAGGCGGCTCAGTCATCTTCACCGGATCGACGTCGAGCCTGAACGGTTACCCGAACGTCGGCCACTACGTCACCGCCAAGCACGGCATCGTTGGTCTCATGCACACGCTCGCAAACGAACTCGGCCCGAAGGGAATCCGGGTCAACGCCGTGCACCCGACGAACGTCAACACCAAGCTCCTGCAGAACGAGACCTTCTACGGACTCTTCCGCCCCGACCTCGCGCACCCGACACTCGAGGACTCCCGCGACGCGTTCGCCACCATGCACTCGCTCCCGAACATCCCGTGGGTCGAACCCATCGACATCACCAACGCCGTGCTCTTCCTGGCCTCGGACGAATCGCGGTACATCACCGGTATCAACCTGCCCATCGACGCCGGCGCAAGTCAGAAGGTCGGCGGCTAGAAGTCGTCGGATTCCGTGGCGAGGCGGTGTGAGCCTTGCCATGGGGCAATCCGCTGCCCCTTCACCCGGCACTTTTCCGTCCCGGGTGAAGGGGCAGCGGTGCGTTCCCCTGCGTGTCTCTTTGGCTCTGCTCAGTGCGGGTGGCTCATCCGTACCACCCGCACCTCGGCCGATACTCCGGGGGTGCGGCCAGTACTTTCACCCCGGTCCTCGAAGGCCGCGAAGTACCGGCCCAGTCCTGTCCTGGGCGCTGAAGGTCAGTTCGCCCCATCGCATGGTGGCGCCATCGGTAACGCTACGGCCGCCGACAAAGGCACTTGGCTTCCTTACCGATGAGAACTACGACCTGATTCTCGACGCACTTGCTGACTGATCTGCGAACCGGAGGAAGGTCGTATCGTCCTCGCCTCGCTGTACCCCTGGTGGCCCGCTGAAGATCGATGCCCGGCGGCCGGTGGTCTGATGCTTGCAAAGTGCGCACTCCCGGTAGATCAGCTGATCACCATTGGCGAGACGGCTGCGGTGTGCTGGACCAAATGCAACTGGTGCAGGTGAACTGGTCAGACTGTTCGGATCACGGTCCGGTGAATGCTTCACCCGACAGGTCCGCGCCGCGCGGCTCGAAGGACTCTGCGGTGTCGGTGTCCTCGACGTCCATGTCGGGTACCTGGGCTTCTTCCCTGCCTGCCGCCAGCTGTTCGCGCGACGTGTCGGTCGTCTCGCCGGCTTCGAGGACTCTCGGTGCGTCGTAGTGGGTGGCCATGACCTCTACCTCATGATGCGGTCGGGTCGGGCCCGGTTCGGGGGTTCGGTGGCGCGCCACTCTCCCGGGGTCGGGCCGCGAGGCGGGTACGTCGGGTGTGGCGGGCACGCTCGTTTTCGGACATGCCACCCCAGATGCCATAAGCCTCGGTGGTGAGGGCGTGGGTGCGGCAGTCGGCGAGCACGGGGCAGTCCTGGCAGATCTGTTTGGCGGCGTGCTCACGCTGGGCGCGGACGCTGCCGCGTTCACCGTCGGGGGAGAAGAACCTCTCGGTGTCGGTGCCGCGGCAGGAGGCGCGGTGCTGCCAGTCCCGGTCGATGTGGTGGTGCGAATGATCAGGCACTGCGGGATTGGTCGCTTTCGGAGTCGAACATTGACTTGATCCGCCGGCCCCGGGCGGGGCCACGCAAGGGTGCGGGGTCGGTCGGCGACGTTCGTGCACGGAGACGTGGGTCGGCAACACTTCCCTGTCGCCGACCGGGGTGTCGAGGCTTCCGGTTTCTGGGACTGCAGTCGGTGCGCAGCGCGTGCGCAGTCGGAATGGGCGGTGTCGGTTGCGCTGATGCCTGGGGTCAACATCGGCGGGAACGGGAGGCACCCGGATCCCATGCCCTCGTCGTGAGGCCCGGGATCCGGGTGCTGAAAGCGAATGGCGTGGATGCGCGGCGTCAGAGCGCCATTCCACCATCCACCGGAAGAACGACTCCGGTCGTCCAGTCGTCCTCGAGTGCGAACCGTGCGATCCACCGGGCGGTGTCGACGGGATCGCCGACACGGCGCAGAGGGATCGTGGCCGCACGCTCACGCAGCAGCATCGACTCCTGCTCGGCACTCATCCCGGCGGTCCGGTAGATCGCGGTCGGCGTCGGACCGGGAGCGACGGAATTGACCCGAACCCCCTCGGGGCCCAACTCGAGGGCCCAGCACCGCGTCAGGTGCGCCACCGCCGCCTTGGACGCCGCGTAGTGCGCATTGCTGGCGGTGGGCTTGAGCGCGACCGAACTCGCCACGTTCACGATTGCTCCCCTGCTGCTCTTGAGCGCGGGGAGGAGCGCCTGCGTGACTAGGGTGGTACCGAGCACGTTGACGTCGAACAGTGAGCGCACCGATTCCACGTTCACCTCGGCCAGCGGTCCCACCAGGAAGGCGCCCGCACAGTTGACAACGAAATCGATTCGTTCCCAATGCTTCTGCGCTGCTGCGGCCGCCGAGGCGACCGCAGCAGCGTCGGTGATGTCGACTGTGCGGGCCGCGACATCCTTGCGGTCGGCAAGATCTGCCAACGCCTCGTCGCTGCGATCCCACGCGTCGACGCGGGCACCGTGCTCGACCAGCAGCTCGAGGCAGGCCCGACCGATCCCGGTGCCCGCACCGGTGACGACACCGGTGAGGCCATCCCGCCGCGGTGCGAGCACCGGTGCGCTCATACCGGGGTGACGCCGTTTCGGCGGGCCGGGGCGGTGCGATCCCGCTTGCGGTACAGCGCCAGGCGCTGGGTGAGCTCGTGGCGCAGCTCGTTCGCGGGCACGACCGCTTCGACGGCGTTCTCGTTGGCGATCTTGAACACGTCGATGCCGGCGGCGTACTCGGCCTGCTTCTCGGCGATGAACGCGGCGCGCTCCTCCGGATCCTCGATGGCCTGGATGCGGTTGTAGTGGATGCCGTTCACGGCGGCGTCCGGGCCCATCAGGGCGGGCTTGGCCGTCGGCAGCGCGATCAGGGCGTCCGGCTGCATCGGGGCACCGGACATCGCGAGGTACCCGCCGCCGTACGCCTTGCGCAGCAGCACCGTGATGCGGGGGACGCGGGCCTCGGAGACGGCGAAGATCATCTTCGCGCCGTGCCGGATGATGCCCTGACGTTCGACCTCGGAGCCGATCATGTAGCCGGCGATGTCGACCAGGAACAGGATCGGGATGTTGTAGGCGTTGCAGATCCAGATGAACCGGGCCGCCTTGTCGGAGGAGTCGGGGAAGATCACTCCACCCTTGACGGTGGGCTGGTTGGCGACGATGCCGACGCTTTGGCCGTTCAGGCGGGCGAACCCGGTGACCAGTTCCGGGGCGAAGAGGTCCTTGTACGGGAAGAAGCTGGCGTCGTCGACGAGGGAGTCGATCAGCTCGTGGATGTCGAAGATCTCGGATTCGACCTCGGGGACGATCTCCTTGATGGTCCGGGCACCGGACGGGTCCGCCGGTGCGGTGACCGGGGGCTCCTGCTGCCAGTTCGACGGCAGGAATGACAGCCACACCCGCACGGCGGCAATGGCTTCCGCGTCGTCTTCGACGAGGACGTCGGACAGGCCGGAGACGGTCGAGTGCATCTCTGCGCCACCCATTTCCTCGAGGGTGACGTCTTCACCGGTCACCATCTGCGCCAGCCGCGGGGAGCCGAGGTAGGCGGTGGCGTGACCGCGGACCATGATCGTCAGATCGCACAGTGCGGGCACGTAGGCGGAGCCGGCGGGGGAGGGGCCGAACAGGGCGCAGACCTGGGGGACGCGGCCGGAGATCTGGACCTGGTTGTAGAAGATGTTGCCCCAGGCACGGCGGCCGACGAAGCTCTCGAACTGTTCGTCGATGCGGGCGCCGGCGGAGTCGAACAGGTACACGATCGGGGTGCCGGTGGAGTCGGCGAGTTCCTGGGCGCGGACGATCTTCTCGAAGGTCCGCTTGCCCCAGGTACCCGCCTTGACGGTGTAGTCGTTGGCGATGACGACGATGTCGCGGCCGTCGACCTTGCCGACCGCGGTGACGACGGCGTCACCGGGCAGGCCCTCGTCGTAGCGGGCGAGCAGGCCGTCCTCGAAGGACCAGCCATTGTCGAAGAGCAACTCGAGCCGGTCGCGTACGAGCATCTTGCCGGCATCGATCTGCTTCTGCCGCTGCTTTTCCGAGCCGCCGAGCCGAGCGGCGGTCAGGCGTGCCTCCAGCTCGTCGTGTGGGCTCCGCGCGGGTGCGGTCTGGGTGTCATCCAGGATGTCAGTCATCGGAAACTCCAAATTGATTCGGTATGAGAAGGATTCGGTCAACTACTTGTAGCTGAACAGCAGAGAGGCGCCGCCGTCGATTACGGTGGTGGTGCCGTTGACCCCGCGTGAGGCGCGGCCGGCGAGGAAACCGATGACCGCGGCGACGTCGTCGGGATCGAGGATGCGCCCGGTCGGGGTCTTGGCCGCCATCCGCTCTGCCGCGGGTCGATCGAGCATCGGGGTGACCATCGCACCGGGAGCGACCGCGTTCACGGTGACCGCGGTGCCCCAGAAGTCGAACATCAGGGAGCTGGTCAGGTTGATCAGTGCGGCCTTGGAGGCGGCGTAGGCGGGGTACTCGTAGCCGCGGGTGCCGGCGAAGGAGGCGCAGTTGATCACACGCCCGTACTCGGCGGCCTTCAGATCGACGGCGAAGGCCTGGGTGAGCAGGAACGGGGCGGTGACGTTGACGTCCATGACCTGCCGCCAGGAGTCGGCGGTGGTGTCGGCGAGATGGGTGCGGCGCAGGATGCCGGCGATGTTGACCAGATGGGAAACCTGGCCGAGGTCGGCGTGCACCGCGTCGACCAGCGAGCTTGCCGCCGACTCGGAGGTGATGTCCACGCCGTAGGCGGCACTGGTGACCCCGTTGTTTCCCAGCTCGGTGGCGGTGCGCTTGGCAGCGACTTCGTCGATGTCGACACAGGCCACCGACAGGCCGAGTTCGCCGAGCACCGCCGCGGTGACGGCTCCGAGTCCGCCCCCAGCGCCGGTGACCACCGCGACCGGCTGCCCTACCGGTGGTGTCATCTCACTCACCTGCCGCCACGACGGTGGCCAGGGATGCCCCGGCCGCGACGACCTGCCCGACCTCGACGTGCAAGGCGTCGACGACCCCGGTCACGGCGGCGCGGATCGGGTTCTGCATTTTCATCGCCTCCAGCACCATCAACACCTGCCCCGCCTCGACCTGGGCACCGACCTCGACGTCGATCTGCGCGACCGTGCCCTGCATCGGGCTCTTGGCCTCACCGCTCGCCGCGGCGCCGCCGCCCCGCTTCTTCCGTGGGCCACCGGTCGCGGCGCGACGCGCCTGCGGCTCGGCGACGGGCGCGGCAGCGGCCGGACCGGCGGGAGTGAAGAACGGAATGACGTAGCGACGGTCGCCGACCCACACCTCGTTGCGGGGCAGCATCTCCTCGGTGTCCTCGGCGTCGGCGTCGGCGTCGGACAGGTCCTCGACCGGCGGCAGCAGCGAGGCAAAGTCGATGTCGCGCTCGAGCCAGTTGGTATGCATGGCGACGTTACGGAAGTCCTTGTGCGCAATGATCTGTCGCGCGGCCGGGACGGTGGTGGGCACGCCATCGATGATCAGCTCGTCCAGAGCGAGGGTCAACCGGTCCAGGGCCCGGTCCCGGGTCGGTGCCCACACGATGAGCTTGCCGACCAGGCTGTCGTAGTAGGGCTGGACCTCGTCACCGGATTCATAACCGCCGTCCCAGCGGACACCGGCCCGAGTCGGTGCCTGCACGGTGGCGATCGGGCCGGGGCTGGGCATGAACAGGGCGCCGCGGGTGTCCTCGGCGTTGACGCGGACCTCGATCGCGTGCCCGCGCGGGGAGGCGCCGGACTCGGTGATCGACAGCGGCTCGCCGGCGGCGACGGCGAGTTGCTCGGCGACCAGATCCAGGCCCAGGGTCATCTCGGTGACCGGGTGCTCGACCTGGATGCGGGTGTTCATCTCCAGGAAGTAGAAGGCCTCCCGGTCGGCCTCGACGAGGAACTCGACAGTGCCGGCGCCGACATAGCCGACCTCCTTGGCCAGGCGGACCGACGCCTCGCCCATGGCACGGCGCAGCTCGTCGGACAGGCCGGGAGCAGGTGCTTCCTCGATCAGCTTCTGGTGCCGGCGCTGCACCGAGCAGTCACGGTCGCCGATCCACACCGCATTGCCGTGGGTGTCGGCGAAGACCTGGACCTCGACGTGGCGAGCACTGGACAGGTACCGCTCGAGGTAGACATCGTCACGACCGAACGCGGCAGCGGATTCCTGCTTGGCCGAGGCGAACGCGGATTCGGCGTCGGCGGCCGAGGCGACCATGCGCATGCCGCGGCCACCACCGCCGTAGGTGGCCTTGATCGCCACCGGGTAGCCGTACTCGTCACCGAACGCGATGACATCCGCCGGAGAGGCGATGGTGCCCTGCGAGCCGGGGACCTGCGGGACGTCGGCCTTCGCGGCGAGATCGCGGGCGGCGATCTTCGAGCCCATCACCTCGATCGCCGAGGAAGGGGGTCCGATGAAAATCAATCCGGCGTCCTCCACGGCCTTGGCGAACGCGGCGTTCTCCGCCAGGAAGCCGTAGCCGGGGTGCACGGCCTGCGCACCGGTGCTCTTCGCGGCCTCGATGATCTTGTCGATCGCCAGGTACGACTCCGACGCAGAGGCCGCGCCGAGCAGGACCGCCTCATCGGCCAGACGCACATGCAGCGCCTTCTCGTCCGCCTCCGAGTACACGGCGACGCTGGCGATGCCGGCCTCTGCGCAGGTGCGAATGATGCGGACCGCGATTTCGCCGCGGTTGGCGACGAGGACCTTGGACAACATGCCCGGACTCCTTGGGGTTTCGAAATACCTGTGCGATGGACGCCCCGGTGTGGGGTCGCCTTCGTAGGACCATGTCACTTAGACAAACAATCGTACGTTCGCTTACGGTACCGTCAGATGTGGTAACGGTCAACGATGGTCCCCGACTCACCCGTGGGCGGGGTCGACGACAGAGAGGGCGCGGACGGTGATTGCCTCTGCCGAACAACTCGAGTCCCTGGTCGACGCTCTGCGAGTGACCCCCGCGGGGGTGAACCGGTTCGATGGACCGACCTCGGCGCGCAAACTTCCCCGGCTCTTCGGCGGACAGGTTCTCGCCCAGGCCGTGATGGCGGCCGGTGCGACCGTGCCCGCCGACCGGTACCCGCACTCGCTGCACACCTTGTTTCTGCGCGGGGGAAATCCCGATGCACCCGTCAGCTACCAGGTGACGGTCCTGCGCGACGGCCGCTCCTACAGCGCCCGCGCCGTCACCGCCGCCCAGGGCGAGGAGGTGCTGGCGACCCTGCAGCTCTCGTTTGCCACCGAGCAGGACGGCCCCGAGCACGAATGGTCCCCGCCCCTGACCGAGACGGCGCCGGAGGAACTGGTGCCGCTGCACGAGCAACTCGAGGGCGAGCGTGCGGTGCTGCCACCGTGGTGGTCGCAGCCCCATCCCTTCGATTTCCGCTTTCTCGAGCACCCCGAGGCGCTGGCCGCGGCCGGCACCCGGGCCCCCGAGCAGCGGTTCTGGGTGCGGGCGGCCACCAGGGTCCCGGACGAGCCGTTGCTGCACACTGCCCTGTTGGCGTATGTCAGCGACCTGACCCTGCTCGATTCGGCGCTGATGCCGCACGGGCGCTCCTGGTACGGCAACCGGGTGATCGCCGGTGCGAGCATCGACCACGCGATGTGGTTTCACCGGCGGTTCTCGATGAACGACTGGATGCTGTGTCGGCAGGTCAGCCCGATCGCCACCGGTGGCCGATGCCTGTGCACCTGCGATTTCACCACCGAGGCGGGTGCGCGCATCGCGTCGGCCTCCCAGGAGGGCGTTCTGCGCGAACCCTGATCTCGACGGCACCGTTCAGACCGGCACGACCTCCGCCTCGGAGGCGAGAAACCAGGTGATGTCCCCGATGAATTCTTCCTCGTGCTCGCGGACGGCGTCCGCCTCCGGCGAGGAGAACGCCTGGGCCACTGCGGAAACGGACGGGAACCACAGCTCCGCCATCCCGTCGTACGCCCATTCCGTGCGATGCTCGATCGCCGGATTCTGTACGTAGCGCTCGAGCTCCGGGAGCTTCCATACGTACCGGGGGTGCTCGACGTTCCAGTACCGGAGGAACTCGTCGCGAGAAAGCTCGGATTTCGCCGTGATCAGCGCAACGATCTTGACGGACATACATTTCTCCTTCAGGCGGGGTCGGCGACCGAGAAGTTCGGCGACCAATCGGGAATGCACGGCGGCGTTCGGCCGGAGATGACAACTTCCGGTCGAACGCCGCCGTGGGGATCAGTGCGCGAGGGTCTTCGTCTTGTCCAGACCTGCCCCGGTCAGGGCTCGCACTTGAAGTTCGTCGAAGGCGGCGTCATCTGCCGGCTCTCGACTGAGGTAGCTGCCCACGACGCACCCGAGGAATCCGGCGGGCACCGACAGCAGGATCGGGAAGGCCAATGGGAAGGGCGCTGTTGTCGACAACGAATCCGACAGCAGCGGAGCCAGACTCGGCCACACCAGCGGGCCGGTCAGAATCAGCGCCAGCGCCGTCAGTAGACCCGACAATGCGCCGACCACGGCCCCGAGGGTACGCATCCGCCGCCAGAGCAGCGTCATGATCAGCACGGGGAAGTTCGCGCTGGCCGCGGTGGAGGTGGCCAGCGTGGCCAGGAAGGTCACGTTCTGGGTGCCGCCGATGGCCAGGGTGGCACCGACGGTGACGATCACCAACGCCACCGCCGCGATCCGGCCGACCGTCATCTCCTCCCGTTCGGGCCGGTGGAACGTCTTGGCCCACAGGTCATGAGCGATCGTGCTCGACGCGCTGAGCACCAGGCCGGCCGACACCGCCAGCAGCGTGGCAATCGAGACCGCGACCACCAGCGCCAGCAGCAGGTCGGACGCGAAGCCGTCCCCGCCGCCGAGCCAGACGGTCAAGGCAGGCAGGGCGAGATTGCCGCCCTTGCCGGCGATTGCCTCCCCGCCGGCGCCGAGGGCAGCGCGCGCGGAAATGCCGAGGAATGCGATCAGGACGTTGAAACCGCCGATCAGGCTGATCGCCCAGATCGCGGACTTGCGGGCCTCGATGGCGTCGGGGACGGTGAAGAACCGCATCAGCACGTGGGGCAGCCCCACTGCGGACAAGGTCACGGCCACTGCCATGGAGATGATGTTCCAGGGTCCCTTGAAGGAGTTGCCGGTCGCCAGGTAGTGGTCGCCGAACTTACTCTGCGAGACCGCCTGCTCGATGATGTTGAGCGGGTTGGGATCGATCCGGACGAGAACGAGGATCACCAGCAGCGCGACGACGCTCATCAGGGCAACAGCCTTGATGATCTGCAGCCACGTCGTGGCGAGCATGCCGCCGAAGAGCACATAGGTCAGCATCAGGACCGCGGCGATCACCACACCCCAGGAGAAGTCGATCCCGGCGAGGGCCTCCATCAGCACGCCGCCCGCGACCATCTGGGCGAGCAGGTAGAAGACGCAGATGAACAGTGTCGAGATCGCCGAGACGATGCGGACCGGCCCGGACCGCAGCCGAGTGGCGAGCGCGTCGGCGAACGTGAAACGCCCCAGGTTGCGGAGCTTTTCGGCGATCAGGAACATCACCATCAGGAAGATCCCGCACGCGAAGATCGCGTACACGATCCCGTCCATGCCGTAGAGGTAGGCCAGCCCGGCATAACCCAGCAGGGAGGCCGAGGACAGGAAGTCGCCGGCGATGGCGGTGCCGTTCTTGCGTCCGGTCATCGCGCCGCCAGCCGTCCAGAACTCCGCGGACGTCTTCGTGCGGCGCGAGGCGAAGTAGGTCGCGACGAAGGTCGTGGCCAGCAGCAAGATGGTGACGACGACGGCGGTGGTGTTGAATCCGTCAGACATTTTCCGTGACCTCCCGCTCCCGAGCGGCGGTGGGAGTGCTGAGCACCGCCGCGGCCAGGGTGTCCCAGTGGCGTGCGCGGCGCACGTACCAGGCGCCGAGTCCCATCACGGTCGCGACGTAGGCAAGGGACAGGATCAGCCCGATGCTCAGCCCCGACACGGGACGCTTGGCGATGATCTCCGGTGCGAAGGCCGCGAAGCCGACAAGCACGCAGAACGCCACCGCGAAAACACTCCAGGCGATGGTGAAGAAACTGCGGCGGTCACCTCGCAGGCGGAGCATTGCCGGATCCGACCAGAGTCGACTCCAGTCGACGGCGGTCTCGGTGGGAGGCATGGTCACCCTTTCTCGTGGTTGGTGCCGTCTTTCGCGCGTATACCGCGAGTTCACGACGAGTGAGGGCGGGGCCGGGTCGCGTGTGGGACCGAACGCCCTGCACGCCCTCTGTAATGGGCATCACAGACGCTATACGAACGGGTGTTTGTTTGTCCAGGTGCACGGAAAGGCCTTTTGACACCTTGGAAAAACGTGCGTTCGTTTGTATCGTGAGATACGTGACCAGGTCACAGCACGGCGACCGCACCCTTTTGCGTCCCCGAAGGGCGCGGTCACCCCGAGTCGGAGGAATCCCATGATTGGAAGCGGCACCCTGCCGGACACCACGGAGCAAGCGGATCTGCGCGAGATGGTGCGCGAGATCATCGAACGGTTCGCACCTGCGCAGCGGGTCAGGGAACTCGACGACGCCAACGCGTTCGATCTCGAGCTGTACCGCGCGCTCGGGGAAGCCGGGCTGATCGGACTCGACGCCCAGGCCGACGGCACCACCGGCGCCGACCCCCGACATCAGATCATCGTCCTCGAAGAGCTCGCCTCCGGCCCGACCTCGATGGCGGTGTGCCTGGTCGTGCAGTACATGGGCGTCGGACTGCTCACCGAGTACGGCAGCGACCAGCAGCGCAGCACCGTCCTGGCCCCCTTGCTCGACGGCCGCGAGCGGGTGGCCTTCGCGCTGACCGAACCCGACGGCGGCACCGACGTCGCCCGTGTCATGCGCACCCGGGCGAAGCAGTCCGGCGACGGCCGGTGGATTCTCAACGGTGCCAAGACCTGGATCTCGGGTCCGCAGCACGCGAGGAACCTCATCGTCCTGGCCCGGACCTCGGCGCCGGAGTCTTCCCCGATCGACGGCATCACCATGTTCTTGGTCCCCACCGAGACCCCGGGCATCACGGTGAAAGAGCTCGATACCTTCGCCATCCACAGCCTCGACACCTGCGAGGTCACCTTCGACAACGTCGAGGTGGACACGGCCGCCGTGCTCGGGCACGTCGACAAAGGGTTCCGTCAGGTGCTGGGCACTCTCAACGGTGAACGACTCAATGCCGCCGCCGCCGCACTCGGGATCGCCCGAGGAGCTCTGGAAGCGGCCGTCGACTACGGCCGGCAGCGTCAGGTGTTCGGGCGTCCGGTCGGCAGCTTCCAGGCCGGTCAGCACCGCCTCGTCGACGGTGCCATCGCGATCGAGTCGGCCCGGGCCCTGATGCTGCAGGCCGCCGAGGCCACCGCCACCGGGAAACGCGCCGACATTCTCAGCGCCATGGCCAAGGTCGCCGCCTCCGATGCCGCGGTCGCCGTCACCGACGCCGGCATGCGACTGATGGGCGGCTCAGGGTTCAGCAAGGAGTACCCGATGGAGCGGTTGTTCCGCGATGCCCGCCTCTACACCTTCGCCCCACTGACCAACGAGATGCTCCGCAACCACATCGGTGAGAAGTACCTGGGATTGCCGCGGTCGTTCTGACTCACGCACCCGCACACCACAACACAGAAAGACACCATCATGCCCGCGATCACCCCCTTCGCCGACGAACTCAACGCACTTCCGCCGCTGGCCTCGCGCTACGTCGACGTCGACGCCCTGCCCTGGCGCCCCTCCGGGTACGAGGGCATCGATATCAAGGTGCTGCTCAAGGATGAGGAGAGCGGTCTGCTCACCGCCCTGTTCCGCTGGCAGCCCGGATCGGTCCTGCCGCTGCACGAGCACGTCCGGATCGAGCAGACCTGGGTGCTCGAAGGCAGCATCGTCGACGAGGAAGGCGAGACCACCGTCGGTAACTTCTCGTGGCGCCCGCAGGGCAACCAGCACCGCGCCTCGGCGCCGAACGGGGCCCTGGTGCTGTGTTTCTTCCTGACCCCCAACAAGTTCCTCGAGGGGCCGAACGCCGGCTCCACGCTGGAATAGCCGCACCACCCGAGCTGAGGAGTTCGTGTTGTCTCAACCCACTATTCATCGCACGCGGCTGTTCTCGCCGCTGACCCTGCGCGGTGTGACCTTCCGAAACCGCCTCTGGGTGGCGCCGATGTGCCAGTTCTCCGCCGACGACGGCATACCCGACGACTGGCATCTGGTGCACCTCGGCTCATTCGCCAAGGGGAAGGCCGGCCTGGTCCTCACCGAGGCGACCGGGGTCAGCCCGGAAGGGCGGATCAGCTCCAAGTGCACCGGGCTGTGGAACGACACGCAGCTCGACGCGTTTTCCCGCATCAACCGGTTCGTCACCGAGCACGGATCGATCCCCGGCATCCAACTCGCGCACGCCGGCCGCAAGGCCTCCGCGCAGGTTCCCTGGGAGGGCGACGGGACCGTCCCGATCAGCGAGGGCGGCTGGGAGACGGTCGGTCCGTCGGCGACGGCCTGGGGAGACCAGGCCGTGCCGCGTGAGATGACCGTGGCCGACATCGCAAAGGTGGTCACCGACTTCGCCGACGCCGCCGCCCGTGCCCTGGCCGCGGGATTCCGGGTCGTCGAGATCCATGCCGCACACGGTTATCTGCTCCACCAGTTCCTGTCCCCGATCACCAACCGGCGCACCGACGACTACGGCGGAGACCCCGACCGCCGCGCCCGCTTGCTGCGGGAGATCATCGCCGCGGTCCGCGCGGTCTGGCCGGAGGAGTTGCCGCTGTTGCTCCGGATCTCCGCCACCGACTGGGCCGAGGACGGCTGGGACGTCGACGACAGCGTCGCGCTGATCCGCTCGCTCGAGGGTTCCGGGATCGACCTCGTCGACGTCTCCAGCGGCGGCCTGACCCCGGAGCAGAAGATCACCGTCGGACCGGGATACCAGGTGCCGTTCGCTCGCCGGATTCGCAACGAAACATCCATTCCGGTCGCGGCCGTCGGGCTGATCACCGACTCCTCGCAGGCCGAGCAGGTCCTCGTCGACGGAGCCGCCGATGCTGTTTTCGTCGGACGGAACCTGCTGCGCGAGCCGATGTGGCCGCTCAAGGCGGCTAAGGAGCTCGGCGTCGAGGACACGCTCGACTGGCCGACCCCGTACCAGTCGGCCCGCTACCGCGGCAACATCCCCTGATCTCCTGGTGGGCGCGATCGTTGACATGGATGGGTGCCCACCCGGTACCGTAAGAAAACAATCGTTCGTATGTGGTAAGCGTGCCGGGTGCAGAGACGTCCGCGCGCGCCGGGCGGCACCCACGGCCGCATCATCGCCGCCAGCGTTCGTGTGTTCGCCGAGCAGCTCTACCTGAAGGAGAAAAGATGTCCGAGACCAGCCCCAGCCGTCATCAACTGCTGATCGACGGTAAGTGGGTGGATCCGGTCGAAGGCGGCACGGTCGACGTCTTCAACCCGTCGACCGGAGAAAAGCTCGCCGAGATCGCCGCAGGCGGCCCGCGCGACGTCGAACTGGCGGTGCAGGCCGCACGCCGTGCATTCGACGACGGCCCGTGGCGGCGGATGCCGGCCGAGGCCCGCGCCCGGATCCTGCACCGCTTCGCGGACCTCATCGAGGCCAATGCGGACGAGATCGCCCTCATCGACACCCAGGACTGCGGAAAGCCCTACGCGTTCATCCGTGACATCGACCTGCCGAACATGGCCGACCTGCTGCGCTACATGGCCGGGTGGACCACCAAGCTCGAGGGACGCACCATCCCGCTGTCGCGGCAGAACCCCGGAGACTTCTTCTCCTACACCCGGCGGCAGCCGGTCGGCGTCGTTGCCCAGATCATCCCCTGGAACGGCGCCGCACTCGCCGCGGTCTGGAAGCTCGCCCCGGCGCTGGCCGCCGGATGCACCGTGGTGCTCAAACCCGCCGAACTCGCCTCCCTGGCCCCGCTGCGTCTGGCGGAATTGGCAGTCGAAGCCGGTGTGCCCGACGGAGTAGTCAACGTGATCACCGGAACGGGCGCGGACGCCGGAGCTCCACTGGCCGGTCACCCGCAGGTCGACAAGGTCGCGTTCACCGGCTCGGTCGAGACCGGCAAGAGGATCGTCGTCGCGGCCGCATCGAACCTCAGCAAGCTGACCCTCGAACTCGGCGGCAAATCCCCCAACGTCATCTACGACGACGCCGATCTCGACATCGCCGTCGACGGAGTGCTCGGTGCCGTCCTCTACGCACAGGGTGAGGCCTGCACTGCCGGATCGCGGCTGTATGTGCAGCGCAACGTCTACGACGAGGTCCAGACCCGCATCGCCGCCAAGGTGCCGGAGATCAAGATCGGGCCCAGTGCCGAGCGCGGCGTCCTGGTCGGCCCGATGATCACCGACCAGCACCGCTCCAAGGTCATGACCTTCGTCGAAGGCGCGCTCAGTGACGGAGCCGAGATCATCGCCGGTGGTGCCCAGACACGCGAGCCCGGTTACTACCTCGAGCCGACCGTGCTCGGCGGGGTCGACGACGATATGACCATCGCCCGGGAAGAGATCTTCGGCCCGGTGGTTTCGCTGATGCCGTTCGATGACGAAGCCGAGGTATTGCGCCGCGCGAACGACACCACCTACGGTCTGGCGGCCGGAGTGTGGACGAGCAACGTCGGTCGCGCCCACCGCTTCGCCGAGGCGGTCAACGCCGGTGCGGTCTGGGTCAACTGCTACAACGTCTTCGACGCCGCGCTGCCGTTCGGCGGATTCAAGCAGTCCGGTTGGGGTAAGGAGATGGGCGGCGAAGCCCTCGACGGCTACCTGCAGAGCAAGGCGGTCACCGTCTCGCTCGCCTGACACCTTTCGAAGCCCTCGCACACGCCCGGCTGGTACACCAGCCGGGCGTGTGCGTGTTCTGTGGCCGAAGCCGGTTCGACCTCACTACTTGGACGCTGCGGGGTTTGTTCGGCACCAGCTCTCGTTGTGATCGTTGACACGGCAACCGAGGCTGAACTAACATACGTACGTTCGTTTCTTGAGTTGTGGTCCCATCTTGCGCCACAGCCTGCACTGTTCCGACTGCAATTGACGGTCGAATCCTCCGCGTGCCGTGTGCACTTAGGTTCACCGCACCCACCCGAAGACGCCTCCTGCCTTGTCGGCGGAGAATCCAGATACCAGGAGCCACGTCATGACGACATCGACGCTCACCGGCGCGCGTGTGACCTACACACGCGCACCCCTCTACAGTTGGTGGGTCCTGCTGGTCAGCCTGCTGTGCTTCATGTGCTGCTTCATCGGCCTGAACACCGTCGCCGTGTTCGGCACGGTCATCCAGGACGACTGGGGAATCAACGCCACCCAACTGTCCTTGCTCACCACCGCATCGATGCTCACGTTCTGCGTGGTTCCGGTCTTCGCCGGCAAGTGGGCCGCCCGTATCGGGGTGAAGAAGATCGTCGTCATCGGCCTGCTCTGCAACGCCGTTTCGGCGCTTTTGATCCCGGTGGTCGGTGAGTCCTACACCGGCATGCTCGTGCTGCGTCTGCTCCTGGGCTGCTGCGGCGGCGTGATGAATGCGTCCCTGGCCACCCACGCATCCTTGTGGTTCCCGAAGAACCGGCGCGGTTTCGCGACCGGCCTGCTGATGGGCTTCCTCGGCGTCGGCTTCTCGATCACCTCGTTCGCCGGCCCGCTGCTGACCGACAGCGGTATGTCGTGGGAGATCGCCTCGATGTGGCTGACTGTGGTCCCGAGCGTCGCCTGCGGGGCGTTGTTCGTGCTCACTGTCAAGGACTTCCATAAGGCCCACCCCGGTGTTCCCTCGATGGACGCCCTCGTTGCCGAACCCGTTGGTCTCCGGCGCCCGCACTCGACCCGTTTCGATGCGCTCCCCAAACCGGGATCGCTCGCCGAGGCGCTGCGCAGCTCGCGTGTGTGGTGGTCCTCGCTGTACGGTGCAGGCACGGCGATCACCCTTTACGGGCTTTCCTACGCCCTGCCTTTGTTCCTCGAACAAGACCGCGGCATGACGCTGCTCGAAGCCTCGGCGATCATCGGCGTCACCTTCATGTTCAAACTCGTCGCGGCTCCCGTCGGCGGGCTGATGTCGGACCGGCTCTTCCGCGGCGAGCGATTCCAGACGAACATGATCGGTGCCGGTCTGGCCGGCGTCATGGTTGTCGCTCTGCCCGGGATTCCCGCGAGCACTCTGGGGATCTACCTGTGCATGATGTTCCTGGCAGCATCGCTCTACGGTGGCACCTACTGGGCATGGGCGGCGGAACTGTCTCAGCCGCAGGCGAATTACCAGACGAGTGGACTCATCGTCACCGTCAGCAATGTCGGCGCCGTCCTGGCCGCCCCGATGCTGGGGCTGATCATCGACGCCACCGGCAGCGCCACCTACGCCATGGTCACCATCGGAGTCCTCGGCCTGCTGAGCGTGGAGTGCGCCCGCCGCTCCCGGCTGTAGACCCACACTCAACCCCTGATCGCCGACCCGCGAGACCGCATACCAGGCGTTGCGTCATCCTTGCGGGTCGGCTCCCAAACGCTCTCCGGTTCCGGGCGGTTCACACGACGGCGGCGCGAGTCCGGAGCCGGAGAGCACTCCCGCGCACTCTGCGGGTCGTGCTCGACAACACCCGAGATGCCTCGCATGACGGGACGAGCACTGACAAAGGGGGCTCGGACCGCGATCCGGTCCGAGCCCCCTTTGTCGTCGAAGTAGGGAAGTCAGCGGATGGTCCAGCCGCCGTCCGCGACGTAGACCGCGCCGTGCACAAAGCTCGCCTCGTCGCTGACCAGGAACAGCGCGACGTTCGCCAACTCCTCGGGCTGCGCATGCCGGCCCGCCGGTGCACTACTCAGCGCCTCCACGACCGGCAGATCCTCGTTGTACAAGATGTCCTTGGACATCCCGGTTTCCACCGCACCGGGCGCGATCGCGTTCACCCGCACATTCTGGTGCGCGTAGTCGAACGACATCTGCCGGGTGAACCCGACGACACCGTGCTTGGAACTGGTGTACGCAGTACCGCCCCCACCGGCGATGAACGCGGCGACCGAGGCGGTGTTGACGATCGACCCACCGCCAGCAGCAATCATCGACGGCAACACCGCGCGGGTCACCAAGAACATGCCCTTGAGATTGACGCCGATGATGCGGTCCCACAGCGCCTCGTCGGTGTCGAGGAGCGGGGCATAATCGTCGAGCACACCGGCGTTGTTCATCAGCACCGTCACCTCACCCGCAACAGCCGCGGTCTCGGCGGCCGCCGCTGCCACCGCCGACGCGTCGGAGATATCGACCGCCACCCCGTGGGCCCGTCCGCCCGCCCGGCGGATCTCGGTGACCACCGCATCGATCCCGACCGGATCGAGGTCCCATACGACGACCTCAGCGCCTTCGGACGCGAATCGTAGAGCGCTGGCCCGGCCGATACCCGACGCGCCGCCGGTGATCACCGCCGTCCGATCGGCAAGACGAGTCCCGGTTCCACTGGCAGTTTCGATCACAATTTCCTCCCCAGGGTATGTCTAGTGAGTGAATACACAGCCACTTGTCGCACCGGCCGCCCATGCCGCCACGCACCGGATCGGTGCGGACTCGGCGCTCCTAGTTGTTCGTCGACCGCGGGTAATGCTCGGCAATGTCCCGCGCATCCTCTCGAGCACAGTGACCGTCGGCCATGATCTGCCAGAGTGCGGCGACGAACTGATCTTCCGTCAGTCCGAAGTGCACCAGCAGTTCGTCGGCCGGAACGCCGCCGTAGGGCAGCCAGGCCAGCGCCACACGAACCATCGCGTGCGCATCGGTTTCCGCCGGAGGACGCGACCTCCTACGTTCGCCGTCCCGCTTCTTGCGCCGCAGTCGCTTATAACGCTCGACCTGAGCGTCGACATCAGTCGACGCCATCTTTCCGAATCGGCTGGGCTGCATGGCGATAACTTCCAAATGCGCTGCACTGCGTGATTCCTGGATCGCGGCCCACAGCAAAGCGTGAGGCCCACCCGTCGAACAATTGAAAGGAGCGGACCGGCGGATAAGGTGTTGTGCCACTTCCGTCGCGGATGTGATGCGCCGCTGTGCGGGGCGACGGAGGTGACCCCGTAGCCCCGCACGTCGACAACTCGGCCTCGCTCGGGATGGCCGGAGCGGCCGAATGGGTGCTGCCGCAGCCTCAGTCGCGGAAGGGCTGCTTGACCCAGCCCTGGTCCCAATTGGACACCTGGTGGGTGCGTCCACGCAGTTCCTGGAAATACCAGGTGCCGTCGCGCTTGACGAACTGATCGGTGTAGTTGATCGTCAGGATGACCGGGTCCTTCTTGGTGGCGTCCTGGCTGTTCTCGATGGTGCACAGGCACAGCAGGTAGAAGTATCCGGTTGCGCTCTGACCGTCGTCGGCGAGCTCCACACGTGGGGCGATCATGTAGTGCAGCGCCCAGGTGATCTTGTCCGACAACGCCCGGAAGTGCGCCTTGATCTCCTCGTGGCCGGTCATGGATCCACCCTCGCCGTCCACGACCCACCGGCCGTCGTCGACGAACAGGCCGGCGATGCCCTCCGGGTCGTAGCCGTTGTCGCAGAAGCCGGCGTAGCGGTACTTGAGCTGTTCGATTGCACGGACGTCTTCGAGTCGTATCAGTCGCTCGGCGAGCTCGGCGATGCTCACATCCGCGGTAGTGGTGTTCATGGTTTCGAGTCCTCCTGTGAGGGTTGAGTTCTGGAAGGTTTGTCAGGAGATCTGTGCGAGGACCTTGGAGACCGTCTCGAGGTTGCGCATGCCCTCGCCCGGGTCATCTGCCGGATCGACCCACAGCACTGCCCGTTCGATCCCCAATTCTCGATAGCTCTCGAGTGCTGCAGGATCCGGCGGCGCCGAGGCCACCGCGATACCCACGGACTCGGGATCACGACCGGACTCCTCGACGACCCTACGGAACTCGGGCACTGTCTTCGACAGAGTCGGATCCTCCGCTGAGGGCACGACGTACCAGGCGTCGGCCCACTCGGCGGCGTGCCGCATCGTGGTCGGACCGGCGCCGCCGAGGTAGGTGCGTGGACCATTCGGTTGCGCGGGTTTGGGCCACGCCCAGGAGGGGGCGAGGGACGCCCGCTGCCCGTCGTAACTCGCCTCCTCCTGGGTCCACAGTGCCTGCATGACCTTGAGCTTGTCGCGGACCGTCGAATAGCGCTGCTTCCACACGACGCCGTGTGCCTCGGCCTCCTCGACGTTCCACCCCATTCCGACGCCGCAGATGACGCGGCCGCCGGAGAGGTGGTCGAGGGTGGCGATCTGCTTGGCTTTGGCGATCGGATCGTGCTGGGCGAGCAGGCAGATGCCGGTCCCGAGCATGATCGTCTGCGTGTGTGCCGCGATCATCGACATCGTGACGATTTGGTCATAGGTGCGCAAGTAGAACCCGGGTAGCTCGGGCCCGCCATAGGGGATCGGGTAGTCGGTTTTCCGGGACACCGGGAAATGTGTGTGTTCGGGCACGAACAGGGACTCGAATCCGTACCCTTCCGCGGCCTGCCCGAACTCGATGGGGTCCGGACCCTGATCGGTGAAGAAGTAAACGACGCCCACATCCATGACGGGCTCCTAACTAGTGTCTGCGTGTAAGGGACGCCGACGGGTTCAGGCGTCGCCGACGACGACGTGGTCCTCGAGAACCACGACGTAGTGCTTGCCGATGAAGTTCTCGACATCCGCCAGGGCCGCCTGACCGGCCTCGGATGCCCAACCGGCCTCCATCGCCTCGGCGCTCTCGTAGTCGAGAACGGCCAGACCGTCGATACCAAATCCGTTGTCGGGTTCGGTGGCACCTTCCTGCGGAACGACGTGCCGCTGCACGTAGCGGATCACGCCGGGCACCTGCGCGGCGAGCGGGGCGTGCTTTTCTCGCCAGTACTCGTCGAACTGGGCGAACGACATACCCGGCTTGCGTCCGATCAGTGCGATCGTGCGGACCGGTCCACCATTGACTGTCATTGATTTTCCTTCTCTGTTGGGGTCTTTGGAGGGAAGTGGGTTGTCAGCCGGGGTACTTTGCGAGCATTCCGGCATCGACGGGCAGCGCGGTGCCGGTCACATACCGTGACTCGTCACTGGCCAGCCACAGGACGGCCTCGGAGATGTCGGCGGAGTCCACCCACGGCACCGGAAGCAGGTTGATCCGCCCGAGAACGTCGATCCCGTCGTCGAGGGTCGGGTCCTCGAGGTCCGGCCGGAAGATCTTCGCCGCCGTCGGGTTGTCGATCATGTCGGTGCGAACGTTGGTCGGATGCACTGTGTTGACGCGGATGTTGTGCGGAGCAACCTCGTTCGCGACCGAGCCGACCAGTCCGACCAGGGCGTGCTTGGCGGCGCTGTAGTGCGCCACGTGCGGGACTCCGCGGATACCGGCGATGGAACTGATCGCGATGATCGACCCGCCATGGCCACCGGCAATGATGTGCGGCAACGCCGCCTTCATCGTCTGCCAGACACCGGTGAGGTTGATGTCGATCAGGGTGTCCCATTCGACGCGAGTGAGCTCCCAGGAGGGTTTGGCTGCTCCGAGCACGCCGGCGTTGGCGACGACGATGTCGAGTCGCCCCAGCTCGGCGGCGGCGTCGGCGACCGCATCGATCATCGACTCGTCGCGGACGTCGGCTTCGATCACGACCGCCCGGCGGCCCCGTTCCTCGACCAGGCGCGCGGTCTCCTTCAGGTCGGCATGCTCGGGCATTGCGTAGCTGACCTGGTCGATCGGGCGTACCGAGTCGAGCAGGATGAGGTCCGCGCCTTCGCCCGCGAGGGTGAGAGCGTGCGACCGGCCTTGGCCGCGGGCGGCGCCGGTCACGAACGCCACCTTGCCGTTCAGTCGCTGACCGATGTGTGTCATGAATGTTCCTTTCCGGGAATCAGACGGTGGAGGATGTGGCGCAGGTCCAATTGCTGTGCTCCCACCGCGACGGCGATGACCACGGCCTGGACGAGGAACTGGGTGGAGGACGGTGCGCCGAGGGAGAGCACCAGCTGGGTGAGCTGGCTCAGGAACAGGGCCCCGACAGCCGTGCCGATGATGTTGCCGCGGCCACCGGTCAGCGCGGTGCCGCCGACGACGACTGCCGCGATGGCCGGCAGAAGGTAGCTGGTGCCGGCGTTGGTGTTCGGTGTGCTCACGTACCCGGCCAGCAATACCCCGGCACCGCTGTAGCACAGCGCCGCGGCGACGTACCCGCTGATCTTGATCCGCGCGGTGCGCACGCCCGCGGCGTGGGCGGTGCGCTCGTTCGACCCGACGGCGATCACCCGGCGTCCCCAGGCGGTGCGGCCAGTCGCGAAGACGGTCACGATCATCAGCGCGATCGCGAGCCACACCGTATTGGAGACACCGATCGTCTTTTCCAGTGCGAAGTCGGACACGCTCTGAGGGGCGCGGGTCGGGGTTCCTCCGGAGTACGCGAGGGCGGCACCCACCAGGACGGCGTTGACTGCCAGGGTGGCCACCAGCGGGGTCACCGAGAAGGCCGAGACGACGATGCCGTTGACCAGGCCGACGACGACGGCGATGGCGGCGACGATGAGCAACGCGGTGAGGATGCTGCCGTGGTCCTGGGCGTACTGGCTGCTGACCAGGGCGGCCATCGTCATCATGCCGGGCAGTGACAGGTCGATGCCCTTGAGCATGACCACGATGGTCTGCCCGATCGCGGCGATCGCCAGGATCCCGGCGAAGGGCAGCAGCGAGTCGATCGCGCTGCCGGAGACGCTGCCGGGTGCGATGAGCCAGCTGAAACCGAACAGGGCCACGGTGATCGCGATGACCGAGCTGGTGCTGTTCCAGGTCGGCGTCCAGCGGCGAGAACCGGAGTCCTTCGGTTCGGTGTCCGGGAGTGCTTGTGGTGCGTGCATTGCGCTCACGGCGTCAGCTCCGCTCTGCGAGGGTTCGGGACTTGGAGTAGAAGGCGGCCGCGGCGATGGTCAGACCGCCGAGCAGCCACTGCTGCCAGTACAGCGGCAAGCCGATGAACTGCACAACCGTATTGATCTGGACCACGAGCACCGCGCCGAGACAGGCACCGATGAACGAGCCACGGCCGCCGAAGATCGAGGCGCCACCGAGTACCGCGGCACCGATGCTGGCGAGGGTGTAGCTGTCACCGATGCTGGCATTTCCGGTACCGGCCTGCGCCATCAGCAGCACGGCCGCCGGGACGACCAGCACCGAGCATCCTACATACGCGATGAGAGTGATCCGCTTGGTGCGCACCCCGATTCGATCTGCGGTTGCATGCGCGGATCCGGTGGCGCGCAGGCGGATACCGAACAGAGTCCGGTACATCGCGAACTCGAGTAGCACCGCGACGACGATCGCCAAGACGATCATGATCGGGATGAATCCGAGTTTGGTGGACGCGTACGAAAGGAAGATCGGGTCGATCTTGCCCGCCGGCAGTGGTCGTAGCAGGTATGCGATGCCCTGGATCGCGGTATAGGTCACCAGGGTGGCGATCAGGGGGTTGATCTTGACGACCACCGCCAAGGTCCAGTTGACCAGACCGACGACCGCGGCCACGAGTGCGAGCACGATCAGCCCGATGATCATCCCGATCGGCGTCTTGTACGCAGACAGGACGAACGAGCCGACCACGACCAGCAGGCCCGCCAGCGGCCCGACCGACAGGTCGATGCCCCCGACCATCATCACCACCTGCTGGGCCATCGCGAAGAACGCCAAGGTGGCCAGCAGTGGCAAGATCAGCCCGAAATTGCGTGCGGTGAGATAGAACTCGCTCTGGCTGATCGCCACACCCGCGAGCAGGATGGTCGCGATCGCGAGAATCGCCGCGGGAGTGAGGTCGTTGCGGGCCAGCTTCCGACCGAAAGTGACTTTCCGCAGCGCGGTGCCGACGCGGCTGCGACTGCCGGTGGCACTGAGTGCGGCCTGGGCGATGCCGTGCTCGGACAGGTCGTCGCCGACGAGTTCCTTCGCGGCCTTGCCACGGGAGAAGACGATGACCCGATCGCAGAGCTGCTCGAGTTCAGCAGCAGAGGAGGAGAGCACGATGATCGCCGCGCCGCGGGCCGCCGCCTCCCGCAGGATGGTGTAGATCTCCTCGCGGGCGCCGATGTCGACACCCTGGGTGGGCTCGTCGGCCAGAATAAGCTTCGACTCGGTCATCAGAACTCGGCTGAGCACGACCTTCTGCTGGTTTCCGCCCGAGAGAGTGGCGACATCGACCTCGGCGGAGGGCGCCTTGACCCGCATCGACGCGAACGTCTCGGACGTGGCCTTGCGCTCGCGCAGGCGCGAGAGCACGCCGACGCGAGACAACCGCCCCAGCGACGACAGCGAGGCGTTCTCCCGCAGACTCAGGCCCGGAAGAATGCCCTCGTGGTGCCGGTCGTGCGGAAGGTAGGCGATACCCCCGGCCAACGCGGCGGTCGGACTCGACGTCTTGACCGCCCGACCGCCGAGTTCGATGGTGCCGCGCCCGGCGACCAAGCCGCTGAGCGCACGCAGGACCTCGCGCTGTCCCTGACCCTCGACACCGGCGAACCCGACGATCTCGCCGGCATGGACCGTTAGGTCCAGGTCGTCGAACCCTGTACCGGAGAATCCGGTGACCTCGAGCAAGGTGTCACCGAGTGCGGTCGTGCGGGTCTCGGCCCGGGTGTGCGCGCGGGTGAGCTCGCGGCCGACGACGAGGTTGACCACGTCCTGCTCGGTCACCTCGGCGCCGTCGAACGTCCCGACCAGCGCGCCGTCCCGGAGCACGGACACGGTGTGGGCGATCTGCTTGACCTCGTTGAGCCGATGCGAGATGTACACGACGGCCCCACCGGCGTCGATCAACTCCGACACCAGGCGGAACAACTCTGCCACCGCGGGCGGCAGCAGATGCTCGGTGGGTTCGTCCAGGACGATGACCTTGGGCTCTTCCGCCATGGCCTTCGCGATCTCGACGACGAACCGCGCGTCGGGCTGCAACTCGCGCACCGGAGTGCGCGGATCGATCGAGGCCACGCTGCTCCACCGCGAGAGGATGCCTTCCGCCCAGCCGACCTGCTCGCCGACCGAAGGGCGGCGGTCCTCGGGCATGCTCAGGCGCATGTTCTCGGCCACCGTCAGATCCGGAAGAAGCGCCGGCTCCTGGTAGACGATGGCGAGCCCCTGCTCCCGGCACCAGGCCGGGGACGGGTCGGTGGCGGCGACGCCACCGATCTCCACCGTCCCCGAATCGGCGGTGATCGAACCGGCCGCAATGCCGACGAGGGTGGACTTCCCCGCCCCGTTCTGGCCGACCAGCGCATGGATCTCGCCGCGCCGCACGGTGAGCGAGACACCCTTGATCGCGTGGACGCCCGGGTACTTCTTGTCCACCGCGTCCAGCCGCAGGACGACGTCCTGATCGGCGATCTCGTGGACCGGATCTTCCTGAACCTGTACGTCACTCACGTACATCACATCCTCGACGATCTCTTGCTGAGTCATTGTTGACCACCCTCGTCCCTCGCGCCCGGCCGCTACTGGAAGACGGCCGAGAGCTGCTCGGGCGAGAGCGCCGAGGACAGGTCGGCGTCCGGCGGCAGGTCCTCGCGGCAGGTCGGGAGCTTGCCGCCCAGGGTGTCGACGAATGTCGGCAGTTCGAAGTTCTCCGGCTCGTTATCGGGCTGTCCGTTGAGCGCGGCCAATGCCTTGCGGGCTGCGATGCGCACGACGGTCGTGGTGCCGTCGAGGGTCAGCAACTGGAAATCCGGGTTGGCCTGGTGGTACTGCAACCACATGCAGCCGAGTTCGTTGTCGGTCGCCGACGTCGCCAGCGGCGGGATTGGCCGGCCGGCGTTGATGAACGCTCGCAGCCCGCCCTTCGACGCGACACCGTAATCCGATGCCAGAGCGTCGATCTCGGGGTACTTGGTCAGCGCCCCGGCCATCGCGCGCTGCTCGTATGCCGCGTCCCAGCTCGACGGCTGCGGCTCGTTGGTCAGCGGGGTGAAGGGATCACCGAGCTCCTTGGAGGTCTCGTTGATTCCGTCCCACAGCGCCACGGTCGAGGGGCTGCCACCCGGCAGGCCGCCGCTGAAGAGCATCTTGCTGCCCGGCTGGACCTGGCCGCCCAGCCACTTGGCCATCGCGTCGCCCTCGACATCGAAGTTGTACTGGACGTATCCGTCGTAGTCGACACCGACCTCCCCACCGGGATCGGCGATATAGGGCACGACGACGACACCGGAGTCATGAGCGTTCTTCAGGGCGCTGAGCGCCTGGCTGCCGAAGTCGTCGTAGGTGACGATCGCATCGAAGCCCTGTGCGGTGTACGAGTTGATCGCGGTGATGTACTTCTGCAGGTCGTTGTCGGCCTGGGTGTACTCGAGGGTCACGTTCGGGCACGCGGAGAGCTCGTCGGTAAGTTCGGCCTGCGTGATCTTGCGCCAGGAGTTGGCGCCGAAGCCAGCGACATGCGCGATCTTCAGCGGGCGATCGCCGCAGAGTTGTTCGACCGGCAGGGCCTGGCCGCCGTCGCTCGTCGAACCCCCGGAAGTACCGCTCGATTCGGCCGGGGCGCTAGCCGTGCACGCCGCGACGCTGAGGACTGCGCTGAGGGCAACTCCGGCAAGGGCTGCGCGACGACAAGAAAGAGCGTTCATGGATTTTCCTTCTTCTGCCAGATACTGACGAACGTTTGCTCGTTTCTTGTATTGTGGCGTAGAGCACATCATTCGTCAACGGGTGATCTACGGCATGCTGCTACCAGGGGAGATTGGCTACTTCGTAGCCGTCACACGTCAATGGGACTGTGCCGCGCCTGGCCCGCCCCATCGTCGATTCACCAACCCTGTTGCGTCGGTGAATAACCGCTCGTGGACCTTGCGGCCGTGGAGTTCGCTGTCGCGTGCAAACACCCGAAACCAACGTGCGCGATCTGTGCAGCAGGGATCGGAGGACGCGAGGGGAGCACGGCCACTAGCCCTCCCGGTCCGTGGCGGACTGGGAGGGCTAGTGGCCGTGTCGTATTCGATTGTGGAGTGCAGAGCGGCTGTCAGCCGATCGCGACCGGAGCGGCAACGCGCACAGTGTTGTGCAGTGTGCCCAGGCCGGTGATCTCCGTGGTGAGCGCCTGGCCGTCGGACAGATGTGTTCCGGTCGGGTGGCCCACCCCGCCGGGAGTTCCGGTCAAGATCACGTCCCCGGCCTGCAGGGTGACGATGTGGGAGATGTACTCGATCAACCGGGCGGGGGTGAACACCAGGTCGCCGGTCGAGTCCGACTGGACGGCGGCGCCGTCGACGTGGGTGGTCAGTGGGGCGCCGAGCGAAAACTCGTCCGGGGTCACCAGCATTGGACCGAGCGGACAGGTTCCTTCGAAGGTTTTGCCCTGCAGCCACTGCTGCGTTCGATACTGGTAGTCGCGCATGGTGACATCGTTCGCGACCGCGAAGCCGGCGATGTACTCGCCGGCGTCGTCGGCCAGTACCGTTCTCGCCGTCTTGCCGATGACGACGGCGAGCTCCCCCTCCCAGTCGACCTGTTGATCGGCGTAGGCCGGGACGTGGATGTCGTCGTAGGCGCCGATGAGTGCTTCGGGGAACTTGGCGAACAAGGTCGGGTAGCGGGGGAGTTCGCGTCCCATCTCCTCGATGTGATTCGCATAGTTCAGGCCCACGCACACGATCTTCGTCGGATGCGGAACCACGGGCGCGTACTCGACGGCGCCGAGGTCGACGACCTGCCCGGCTGCCTCGGTGGCGATGCGCTGCCAGTGCGGGTCGCGCAGCAGATCCGAGAGGCTGGGATAGGGCTCGATCAGCACCGCGGTTTCGCCGTCGATCCGTGCGGCGGAGGTCGATCCGTTCAGGCGCAGCGTGGCCAGCCTCATGAGACAGCGACCTCGGCGGGCTTCTTGAGCATCAGGCCGGACCGCTGCACGCGGCAAACCAACTTGTCCTTCTGGTTGAAGCCGCGGTGCTCAAACCGGACGATGCCGGTGTCCGGGCGCGACTTCGACTCACGTCGCGACAGGATCTGGGTCTCGACCCGAAGGGTGTCACCGATCAGCACCGGTGCCGGGAAGGCGATCTCCTCGAATCCGAGATTGCCCAGGGTGGTTCCGAGGGTGGTTTCCTGCACCGGGATGCCGACCACGACGCCGAGGGTGAAGACGCTATTGACGATACGCTCGCCGTACATGCTGTTCTTGGCGAACTCGGCGTCGAGATGCAGGGGCTGGACGTTCAAGGTGAGCGTCGTGAACAGCAGATTGTCGGTCTCGGTGACAGTTCTGGTCACCGCGTGCTTGATGGTGAGCTCGGGCTCGAGTTCTTCGAAGTACAGTCCACTCATTGTCGGTTCCTTACGAGGTTGTTGCGGTTAATGCGAACTGATGGATTCGGCGAGGGCGACCACGCCGCGGGCGGTCTTGACGTGCGCGATATCGACGTGTTCGCCCTCGAAGAGGGCGGCGGCCTGCCCGTTCGCCTGGGCCTGCTCGAAGGCCTCGATCATGCGGCGGAAGCGGTCGACGACCTTCGGGTCCGGGGCGTAGACGTCGTTGACCGTCTCGATGTGCGAGGGGTGGATGAGGACCTGGCCGGTAAAGCCGAGCCGACGGTTGCCCTCGGCGAATCGGCGCAGCCCGTCCAGGTCGGCGATCTCCTGCCACAGCCCCACGATGGGGTGGGCCAATCCGGCGGCGCGGCAGGCGAGCACGGCCTTGCTGCGGTAATGCAAGGTCTCGAGGCCCTCGGCGGTCCACTCGAAACCGACCTCGCGCGAGACGTCGGCATCGCGGGCGGCGGCGACCATCAGCGATGCGACCCGCGGATGCGCGGCGGCGATCGCCTCGCAGTTCACCAGCGACTTCGCGGTCTCGAGGGTGGGGATCACCTCGACGCTGCCCCGGATCAGGGCGGCCTCGATCTCGAAGTGCTCGAGCAACGCAGCGAAGTCGAGGACCTCACGGGCTCCGTACACCTTCGGCAACAGCAACCCGTCGAGTCCTGCGCGCACCACAGCCGCGAGATCTCGGCCGAAATGGTCCGTGTCGAGTGGGTTCGGGCGCACCAGCACCGTCACCTCGGGGTGCTCGCGTCGCAGGGTGTCGATCGTCTCGGCTGCCAGCGCACGGGCATCGGCTTTACTCGGCTCGGGGACCGAATCCTCGAGATCGAGGATCACGGCGTCGGCGCCGGCACGCACTGCCTTCTGCGCCCAGCCCTCACGATGGGCTGGCACGAACTGGAGGGAACGTAGGGGTCGCATTACTTCCTCACTCGATAGGGCACCGCCGGTGCGGGGACGTCACTGATTCCCCACACGGTCCCGGGTGATACCGCCGATCGCCGGACCGGCCATCCGGAGAAATCCGCGCCCACCGCGAAGGAGGCGCGGGACCTTGTGGTGTGCGGCATCGCGTCACATCCAGACATCGTGGTGCAGGCTTTGACCAAATGATTGACCAGCGGGTTGGCGGCCCGTACTGTTAAACGAACAATCGCTCGTACGTTAACACGGCCGGCGGCGCCGGCGCTATGAGGAGTTTCGATGACAATCAACGACGTCAGCACTGCCGCCCGAGTGATCGGGCAGCCTGATCGCTGGTGGGAGGACCTCGACCTCGGGGACGTGCTCCGCGGGCCCGGCATGACTGTCACCGACGCGCACCTGGTGCACTGGGCAGGGCTGACCTGCGACATCGTCTCGCTGCACCTCGACGAGGAGTATGCCGCCGGCACCCAGTTCGGACAGCGGATCGCGCACGGGCCGTTCACGCTGTCGCTCGCCCTGGGACTGACGACGCAGACCGGATACTTCAACAATGTCGTCGCCTGGCTCGGCCTCGACGAGGTGCGCGCTGTGCGTCCGGTGCTCATCGGCGACACCCTGCATCCTGAAGCCGAACTCATTGCCTCCCGCCCCACCAAGAAGCCCGACCAGGGCATCTGGTCTTTCGCCTACAGCGCGCTCAATCAGCGGGGTGAAGCCGTGATGACCTTCCGGAGCAGCTTCATGATCCGCCGACGTCCCGAGGCGCTTTGCTGACGACATGCAGGTGACGGATTGCGACCCTCGCGCACTCTTGTGTGATCACGGGCGCACTCGTACGCTGCGTTGCAAGCGAACGTTTGTTCTTGAAAGGAATTCAGCATGGCCGAACATGACAAGCCGGTAGTCACTCGTCAAGGAGAGGAAGCGGAGAATACGGGCCAATCGGGTGGCGCGGTGCGTGTGTCCGGAGTCAGTGTCCAGCACACGCCGGCGACGAAGATTTGGTTCGGGAAGGTCTTCAACGAGCCGGGATATCGGTCACTGCCGCATCATCACGGTGAGGCCGAGACCGGCGGGTATGTTCTCACCGGCAAGGCGCGAATCTACTTCGGCGAGAACTTCAGCGAGTACATCGACATGTCGGAAGGGGACTTCGTCTTCGTCCCGCCCTTCATGCCGCACGTCGAAGCCAACATGAGCACCACCGAGGAACTCATCTGGCTCACCACCCGCACGCCCGAGAACATCGTCGTCAATCTGCCCGAGGTAGACGACAGCACTCTCGCCGGATACGTCCGTGTCGGAACCCATGCCGAGGCGCACTGACTTTCCCGCCACCGCTTCATCGCAGGAGATCCTCTCCTGCGGCTCGATAGTTTCCATCCACGGAAGTCCTCCGGCCGAATCACGGCCGGAGGACTTCCGTGTGTCGGGCGGCGGAACGCATATCGGCTGTTCGGTGCGCCGAGACGGGGCGAATCGGGGGAGAGGTTCAGCGCGCGCCGATTCCGGTTGTCATTCTCGCCACCGCCGCGGTGCGATTGTTCACCGACATCTTGCGTAGAATATTGCTGACGTGGAACCGGACCGTATTCCTCGAAATGTACAGGTCACGACCAATTTCGGCGTTCGACGCACCATCGGCCATCATTCCCAGAATCTCGTGCTCGCGACCGGTCAGCGGCTCATCGTGATCGGAAGGGCGCGCGGTATCGCCGCGGGCCGGGAGTCCGGTGTGAACACACGAATCGGCGCGGCCGCCGGAGAGCAGGACCCTCTCCAGCGCCGATGCGGCACGAAGGCGTGCCGCCCGGTCATCCACGTGCTGAGAGTGAAGCAAGTCGAGGATCAGACTCAGCTCGGCATACATCGTCATCGATTCCGCAACCTCCGGGTCCAACCGAGCCATGGACGCTCCGACGCGGATTTCGAGACCTGCTGAAACTCGGCCTGAAATGGTTGGCCGACAGGGAGATCCTTGTCATCCGCCGGGTAGAGTCGTAGGCTAAAGCAAACAAACACTCGTAAGCTTAAGCGAGTGTCGGGTACCGAAGCAACTCCACTGAAAGAAGCGGTTCCATGTCGCTTGCCATTGGGGATCGAACAGTGCACCTCCCGCTCGAGTTAACCAGCTTTGTCGGGAGGCGCACCGAACTCGCTGACGCCAAACGACTCCTCGGTACTCACCGGTTGGTCACCGTGACCGGAATAGGGGGAGTGGGGAAAACACGTCTGGCGTTGCGCGTGGCGGCAGACGTCGCGCACACGTTCACAGGCGGTGTCCGGCTCGTCGAACTCGGCGAGGTGCACGACGCCAGGAAACTGATCGGCACCCTCGCCGAGTCACTGGCACCCGAGATCACAGCGCCCTCTCTCAACGATCTGACCGAACACCTGGCGGCACAACGCGCGCTACTCGTGTTCGACAACTGCGAGCACCTGGTCGACGACGTTGCGGTAGTGGTCGGCAAACTGCTTCGGGTCTGCCCGGATCTGCGCATCCTGGCCACCAGTCGGGAATGTCTGGGCATCGGCGGCGAAGCCACCCTGGCGCTGCGACCGTTGGCGACCCCCGACTGCCACTGCCCGAGTTCACCGAGCGGGCTCCCCAGCTACGAGGCGGTCGCCCTGTTCGCCGATCGGGCCAGCGCCGCCGTGCCCGGGTTCGGGATCACCGAGGACAATCAGTTCGCCGTCGTGAAGATTTGCCAGCGTCTCGAGGGGCTTCCCCTACCCATCGAGCTAGCGGCTCGGCGGCTGCGGGCCTTGTCCGCACAGCAGATCCTCGAACACCTCGACGACCCGTGCTGTTTCCTCACCCTCGGCAGCCGGGGAGCGCCCGCCCGCCAGCAGAGCCTGCGCTCGAGCCTGGACTGGAGTTACGACCTGTGCTCCGCGGCCGAGCGATGTCTGTGGGAGGTGCTGTCGATATTCGAAGACGGATTCGACCTCGACGCCGCCGAAGCAGTATGCGCCGGCTACGCCACCTCAGGCGAGTTACTCGACGTGTTGACCTCGCTGATCAACAAGTCGATCATCACCCCCGAACAGACCCGCGGTCTAGTGCGATATCGCATGCTCGCGACGGTGCGCCACTACGGCCTCGACAAGCTGCGGGCAACCGACCGGCACACGACCGTCCTCCACAGGTATCGAGACTGGTTCATCAAACTCGCCCTCCACGCGGACGCCTGTTGGCTAGGCTCTCGGCAGGTCGAACTCATCGATCGCCTCGACCGAGAACGGGCCAACCTCTATGCCGTGATGTCGGCCTGCCTCGACGAGCCGCGCGACGCACCGTGCGGACTTCGCATCGCGATCGCTCTCCGGCGTTTTTGGGTGACACGCGGTCTCCTCGACGAGGGCCGACACTGGCTGAGCCACGCCCGGGCCCACCAACTCCCGGGACGCTCATTCGCACAGGTCGCCGCGCTGTGCGCCGAAAGCACACTGGCCGGCTTACAGGGGCGATCTCGTGAGGCCTTCGATCTGCTCGCCGAGGCGCGTCGATTCGCCGCCCTGAACTTGGATCCGGGCGTAGGGCAACTAGTTCTACGTGCGGAAGCCGAAGTGTCGCTCGTGACTGACGATGCCACGACGGCGGCCGCGCTCTTTGAAATCACGCTCGAGGCGATTGATGCGTCCGGGGACGACACCGCACGCTTGGAAGCACTGACCGGACTCGGTCGCGCTCTCGGTCACAACGGCGACCTCGAGAGCGCAGCCACTTACCTCCAAGAAGCCCTCGTAATCTCCGACGCACACGGCGAATCGGTGAACCGGGCCGTTGCTCATACGGCCCTCGCTGCTATCTCCGAGACGGGTGCACCCACACGGGCAGCTCATCACCTCGAAGTTGCTCTACATCTGACACGACAGCTGCGAAGTCCTGTCCTTGCAGCCGACCTCCTACATATCGCCGCGACCCTCACCGCCGACCGCCACGCCGAACGCGCCGCTGTGTTGTTCGAAGCCGCAGCTGCATGGCAACACCGTGTCGGCCGCATCCCCACCGGCGCACCGGCAAACCTCGAGGATGTGCGCGCACGGACCACGCTGAGACTCGGCGAGCGGGAGCAATCCCAAGCGCAGCAGCGAGGGCGACGCTTTAGCCTCGACCAGGCCGTGGCGTACGCACTCGGTGAACAACCCGACCAAGATGAGCGCTGCACCCGATCCGGTGATCGATTGACCCCACGTGAGTGGCAGGTCGCCCAGCTGATCAGGCAGGGGTCGACCAACAAGGCGATCGCCGAGACTCTGGTCATTTCGCAGCGCACAGCCCAAGGCCACGTCGAGCGGATACTCAACAAGCTCGGATTCACCTCCCGCGTCCACGTTGCCGCCTGGCTGACAGAGCGCGACGCCGTCGACCCCGAGGCTGTCTTGGAAGTCGGCTGGCACGGGCGGTGACCCAATCACGTGGATGTTCGTCAGGTGAACGATGAGCTTTCGAGCCACAACAACGCGGGGCGGCGGGGTTTTGAGGGCCTATGGGGTCATGGAATCGCGCACACCGGCAGGCAACTCGAACGCACGCGCCCTCCGGCATCGCCCATTGGAGGCCCAACATGCCCGCCGACAGCATCTGCGGCGGAGCAACTCCATTGGTAGCTCAACACAGCACCCCATGCCGGGCCGGAATAACTCCGGCCCGGCCACGCCCAATCAGTGTCAGCTGACGGCGCTGTCCGACCACTCCGGGTAGTCGATGTAGCCCTTGTCCCCGCCCGAGTAAAAGGTGTCGAGATCGGGCATGGTCAGGTCGAGGCCATCGCGCAGGCGACGTACCAAGTCCGGATTGGAGATGAAGTACCGGCCGAATGCGATCAGGTCGCCGCCGCGCGCCAACCACCGGTCGGCATTCGCCCTGTCGACGAAGTCTGCACTTCCGACAATCGCAGGGTTCACGATCAGCGGACCAGTCCAGATCTCCCGGATGCGGTCGTTGATATCGTCCGATGCAGTCTCGAGGATGTGAAGGTACGCCAACCCCAGCGGATTCAATGCGTTGAGAAGCGTGGTGTAGAGGCCCTCGGGATCGCTCTCGTTCATGTCGTGGAACTTCCCGCCGGGTGAGAACCTGATCCCCACTCGGTCGGCGCCGATGGCGGCGCTGACGGCGGTAGCGACCTCGACCGCGAAGCGTGCCCGGTTCTCATGCGACCCGCCGTACTGGTCGGTGCGATGATTGCTGTTGTCCGACAGGAACTGCTGGATCAGGTAGCCGTTGGCGCCGTGGATCTCGACACCGTCGAAGCCGGCGGCGATCGCGCGCTCGGCCGCCGCGACAAACACGTTGACCTGCTCTCGAATCTGCTCGACGGTCATCTCGACGGGCGTGACGAACGCGAGCCGACCACCGGAGTTGAAGATCGTGCCCTGGGCGGCGATGGGCGAGGCTCCGAGCGGCTGCATTCCGTTGATCTCCGGGTGCCCCACGCGGCCGCCGTGCATGAGCTGGGCGAAGATCCGGCCGCCGGCATCGTGAACAGACTGGGTGATCGGGCGCCAGGCCGCCTCCTGCTCATCGTTGTAGAGACCGGGAATATTCGGCTCGGACTGTCCCTGCTTCGACGGCGAAATGCCCTCGCTCACGATGAGCCCTGCGCTGGCGCGTTGCGCGTAGTAGAGCGCGGCACTCTGGGACGGCAGTCCCGTCTCGGAGGCGCGAACCCGCGTCATGGGTGCCATGACGACTCGATTCGACAGCTCGAGTGAACCCAATTTGTATGTCTCGAACAACATGACCTGAGATCTCCTTACTGTGGGGATGTTTGTCCGCCGGCTATCGCTTGGCTTGCATCAGTACTAAGCACTGCCATTTGCACGGTTGGTTGTCGACCGCGCTTTCGGTGTCTGGTGCGCGTGAATTTGGTGGTGCCGTCGTCGGCCGAGCCCAAGAGCGCAGTCTCGTTGGCGCAGCGAGGCCCGAGGTTGCGACGAAAGAGCCCTGTCCGGGACTCATCGAACGGTGTCGTAGGACGAATCGTCGGATCCGGTAATGCTCAGGTGGGGTTGGTGTCTCGCATGATGTCTTGGTTGACCCGCGTGCGATCGATGATTGGTCGAAGTGCCTCTCCCGTGCCGAAAACGTACGGACGTTCGTAAGTATTGGTGGTATCGGTCGATGTGTCAACCCTCACAGGAGGACGCATGGCCGGGTGCGTGTCACAGGCTGTGGCAATCAGGCCTGATGTGGCTGCTCTGGTGTGGGGAGTCGTTCATCTCGAACGGCCGCACTCGCAGTGAGGGCGCGGATGTCCGGCAGTGGAACGGTGCCGGCGGGTGCTTGATCGGTGTGCGCAGTCTCTTGCGCCCCCGCGAACTATGATCTACGTTACATCCAACGAACGAGCGTTTGTAGGCATTATCCCGTTCGTTACATCTACTTGTCGTTCCTGACGCGCCGTTCGAATCGCCGGCCGACCTTCTGGCTGCGCGACGTATCCGCAGCAAAACACGGACGGCCCGCGGCAGATCCAGCTAAGCGCTCCCAATGGACCGGATAGGTATCCCTAGGCGAGGAGGATCCGTGATCGTTTCAGAGTCATCAACTGCGGACACGCGAGAAGTGAAGAGTCGCTATGTTCCAGGCCCTATCGACAAGTTGTGCGCCATCGAGGAGATTCGCCAGCTGAAGTCACGATACTTCCAGGTCGTCGACGAAAAGGACTGGGCAGGCATCGAGGCGCTCTTCACCCCGGACGCACGCGTCGATTTCGGTGGTGAAGGTCAACATCACATCGGACATCACGGGGTGACTGCAGCCGACATCAACCCTGACGATTGGATCGTCAGCGGCGGCAAAGCGACGGCGCGGGTCATCGCGGGTGCAGTCTCCGAGGTCATCTCAGTTCATCAAGGACACGACCCACAAATTGAGCTGATCAGCCCGAATCGCGCTGTGGGGCGCTGGTCGATGTACGACCGTCTGGACTACGGCGACGAGGTCATGCACGGCTACGGTCACTACCACGAGAAGTATGAGCGCGTGGACGGGGAATGGAAGTTCTCCGCGCTTACCTTGACCCGGCTTCGAGTCGTCTGGTCCGACAAATAGGCACGATAATCGGCGCCCTGTCTGACCGGGTGACGATGATCCCCGGACAATCGAGGCCCGCTTCCCCATGGCGATCCGGTCATACCGGCGGCCGGATATTGCTGCTCGAAGTCCGATCCTTCGCGCACATCGCAGGGTCCCCAGGCCGCAGCTCGGCGGGATCGCGTACTCACCCCACCCATCCCACCGGCAGTGCCCCCGGCAAGTCCCCAAACAGGAGTCAACATGTCGAAATTCCCACCTCGCGCAGACCGTCAGCGCAAACGGGCCTACCTCACCGCCGTCGCCGGTTGCACAGCCGCCACACTCCTGCTCACCGCGTGCGGCAACGCTCAAAGCAGCACGTCATCGGCGCCCGACGGCATGCCCTCATCCGGTGAGGTGATGTTCTTCGGTCAGTCCCGCGAGAATCCGTACTTCGGACAGAACGAGGTCGGCGCACGTGAAGTTGCAGAGTCGTACGGCTGGGATGTCTCCTATGTCGAGGCGTCGACGCAGGAAGAACAGGACTCTGCAATCCAGCAGATGCTGGCTCAGGGCGCCAAGCCCGTCGGCGTTGTGCTGAACCCCATTTCCGGAGAAGCGGCAGTAGCGTCCGAACAAGCCATCAAAGCAGCAGGAATTCCGCTCGTCATTCTCAACCAGGTTCCCACCGACGAGCAGGACTCCTTGTTCGACGCGTACGCCGGCGTCAACGACTACGGCAGCGGTCGAACAGCAGCGCAGTTGCTCATCGCTGGCGCCCAAAAGGCCGGCGTCCCCCTCGGCGACGGTCTGATCGTCAACACAGTTGCCGGCCACACGGCCGCCCAGCAACGAGTCGCCGGATTCACCGACGAGTTGAAGCAGAGCTCTCCCTCGTCAGCGGTTCTCAGCGATGTGACATCCGGCGGATTCCTCGAAGCCGAGGGCTACAGCATCGGCTCCCAGGTCATCCCAGCCAACAAGGGAAAATTCACCTGGGTGTACGGCGTCAACGATGCCCTGGCGCTCGGCGCCATCCGCGCAGCCAAAGAGAACGGCATCCTTCCCGGCAAAGACGCGCTCTTCGTCGGAGGCACCTGCATGAACGCCAACACCAATGCTGCGGTAATAAACGGTGAACTCGTCGGCTCGGCGATCCAATCTCCGCTCGTCGAGGGGCAGTCCGCGATCTACGCGCTGGCGGCCTACCTGAACAACGGCTCGGTCCTCGACGGCGATGCAGACCTGTCCGCGGACGCACCGCCGTCGATCGACACCCCGCCGCACAAGCGCAACTTCATGCCCAACACCAAACTCGACGGCACCGCAGCATCGTTCGACAGCACGACCATCTGGGGCAGGCCGGCATCGGAGCTCTGCAACTACAGCTGAACTACCCCCTGCAGATCAGCGGTGTAACTATTCGAGCCTCACAATCAGAGACGGAAGAGCGAACGATGGGTTCTGTCGACAACGGCGCCGCGCCGCCGGTCCTCGAGATGAGAAGCATCAAGAAGTCCTACGGGTCGGTGCACGCCCTTCGCGGAGTGGACTTCAATCTGCGCAGGGGCGAAGTGATGGCGCTCCTCGGCGAAAACGGCGCGGGCAAGAGCACCCTGGTGAAAATTCTCGCAGGCCTCGAATCCGCGGACGAGGGAACGATCCTGATCGACGGCGAACCGACTCAACTCGGCAGTACCCGGCGCTCACGATCTGCCGGTATCGCCGTCGCCGAGCAGGAGCTGAGCGTGATCGGCCCCCTGAGCGCCGCGGAGAATATCTTCCTCGGCGGCGTACCGTTCAAGGGCGCGCGGACCTCCGCGAGGCTCGCGAAGGAAGCGCGCAAGCATCTCGATGCCGTGGGGCTAGAGCACATCGATCCACGCACCCCGGTGGAGACGCTGTCGGTGGCAGAGCGCCAACTCATCGAAATCGGCCGTCTGCTCGCTCGTGATGCAAAGATCCTCATTCTCGACGAACCCACTGCGGCATTGTCGGATAGCGACATCGAACGAGTAAAAAGTACGGTACTGCGGCTCGCGGCCGCCGGGCACAGCATCGTGTACGTGACCCACCGGCTCGGTGAGGTCTTCGAGATCGCCGACCGCATCACCATATTCCGCAGCGGCCGGAGCAACCCTCCCTGCAACGTCAGTGACGTCACCCTCGAGAAGGTCATCGAAACGATGATCGGTCGTCCCCTCGAAGACATGTTCCCGAGACGCGCCCAATCATTCAGAGCTGCCATCCTCGACGTGGCCGGCATCACGACCCGAGAGCTTCCCAATCCCGTGTCGATGCAACTGCACGCAGGGGAGATCATCGGGGTGGCCGGTCAGCTAGGTTCCGGCTCAGGTGCGTTGGTGCGTGCGATTTCGGGTGTGGACGTAGTCGAGTCCGGGTCAATCGTGATCGACGGTGCGCTACTAGCACCGGCGCACACCCTCACCGACGCCATCAAGTCCGGGATTGCGTACTGCTCGAGTGACCGGAAACTGGATGGCATCTTCGCCGACCTGACCGTCTCGACCAACTTGATGGTTCCTGCCATCAAGTCGATCTCGCCGAACGGACTCGTCAGCCGACGCCGGGTCCGGGAACTGACCCACGCGATCGCAGGGCAAGTCGCTCTGAGCCCGACCCGGATGCCCCACAAGACCGGCACTCTCAGCGGTGGAAACCAGCAGAAGGTCGCGTTAGGAAAGTGGCTGGGTATCTCACCGAAAGTGCTACTGGTGCAGGAACCGACCCGCGGCGTGGACATCGGTGCGCGTGCCGAGATTTACCAGCACTTGCGGACGCTCGCCGAGCAGGGCCTGGCGATCGTGTTCGCCTCGTCGGACCTCGAGGAGGTTCACGGCCTCGCCGACACCATCGTCACGATGTTCCGTGGTCGTCTCATTCGCACGGTTCCTGCCACGTCCATCAGCACACATGACGTGCTGCGGGATATCACTCACCCCGAGGAGGCACAGATATGAGCGCGGTCGGCACGACTACGGTCACATCCGCAGATCCGCCCGCGTCGGCAGACGCCCCGGCAGCGAGAAGATATCTCCCGCTGGCGGGGGCCGCCGTGGCGCTGGCTACGGCGATCATCGTCGCGGGGCTGACCAACGAGGCATTCCTCACCACAGCGAACGCGCTGGCCATCCTCAGGTCCGCGGCCCTGACCGGAATCGTTGCCCTCGGTGCCACGTTCATCACCGTCGCCGGCCGATTCTTCTCACTGGCGCTTGGGCAGACAGCGGTATTCGGCGGAGTGACCTTTGCTCTGCTGATGTCACACGGTGCGCCGTTTGCCCTCGCTGTCGTCGCGACGCTGATCGTAACCCTGATACTCGGTGCCGTGCAGGGCGCTTTGGTCTCGATGGGTGCCAACCCGATCGTCACCACCTTGGGGGCCGGGGCACTACTCGCGGGTCTCGCTGGTCTCGCGACTGGCGGTAAGAACGTCCGTATCGAAAGCACCTCGGTTGAGTGGTGGGGGAACGCTCGTCCGCTCGGGGTGCCGACGCAGACCTGGGCGTTCCTGATCCTGATCGTCGTTGCGTGGTTCGTGATGAGCAAGACACGATTCGGGCGGCAAACGGTGGTCACCGGTGCCAACCGGGCCACTGCGCTCAGTTCCGGAATCGCGGTCTGGAAGGTCACGACCGTAGTCTTCGTCGTCGCGAGCGTAGCGGCGGGCATCGTGGGGATATTCGGCGCCGCGCAGTTCAGCCAGGCCCGGATCAGCGAGTTCGGCGGCCTCGACTTCGACGTTGTCGCAGCGATTCTCATCGGTGGCACCGCGATTCAGGGTGGGCAGGGTTCGCCGACTCGAACGGCGCTGGGCGCGGTCTTCATCGCGATGCTTCAAAACTACATGTTGTTGCTGGGCTGGTCCTTCGGAATAAGGACGACCATCATGGGTGCCTTCATCCTGGTTGTTGTGGTGTCCTTCCACCTGGTTCGTGGCAGAGCGGGAGCTAAATGATGCGGTCTCGAATTCTTCACCATGACCTCATACTGCGCATCGCGTTGGCGGTGCTGGTGTTTCTTTTCTTCGCCCTCACCACCGGAGGCTATGCAAGCAGCGGCAACATCTATGCGATCTTGGAATCCTGTGCCCTCGTCGGCATCGTCGCCGCCGGACTCGGTGTCACCATGCTGGCCGGTGAACTCGATCTGTCGGTGGGCTCGATCGCCGCCTGCGCCGGAATCGTCGCAGTCCAGATGTCCGGATCCGGGGTCGTGGTCGCGGTTGCCGCGGCGACTATCGCGGGGGTCGCCTTCGGTGTCGTTCAAGGCGCCCTCATCGCCCGATTGAACATCTCCTCACTGGTGTTCACACTCGGGACTTTCATCGCCTTGCGCGGTGTGGCATACGTACTCTCACACGAGCAGACCGTGACGATGGACCTGTCCAACCTTGCGATCACAACCGCCTTGCGCGAGCGGTTCGTCATCTTCTCCCCGTTCAGTCTGACAATGATTGCCCTCGTGGTGGCGGTCGGGTACGTCCTCCGGTACACCCGCATCGGCCGAGAGATCTACGCAATAGGTGGTGCGCGCAAGGAATCCCGCGCGGCCGGTATCTCACCCTCAAAGCCCCTCGTTCTGGCCTTCGCTCTCTCGGCGGGGCTGGCTGCTCTGGCGGGCTCGCTGGCATCCCTGCGGTCCGGTAGTGCCACTCCAAGTGGACACGAAACGCTGCTTGTCGCCGCCGTCACGGCAGCCTTGATCGGCGGGATCAGCCTGTACGGCGGCCGGGGAAGCATGTCGGGCATCTTCGTCGGCGTTCTGACCCTGCAGTTCCTTCTCTCCGGTCTGACCTTGCACGGCGCCGCATTCTGGGCGGCAAGCCTTGCGACCGGAGCGGTCCTGCTCGTATTTCTGGTCCTGGACATCGCGAACGGATCCTCTCCGATCGGCCAGTCGCTCCGCAGATTCCATATTGCCCGGCGGTCCTCGCGCACACCCCGCACGCAGACGACGGTATCTGCATCCACCCCTGTGCCCTAGCTTCCCGTACCGGGGTCGACCACTACACCTCGAGAATGCTGTCCACTACCGATATATCGAAGGAAGATGACTCATGAGTGAAACCGGCTTCGTCCAGGGCACACGTTTGGCCAACCGTAAGGCGGTCGTCACCGGCGGAGCGTCGGGGATCGGCCGCGCGAGCGCGCTCCGATTCGCGATGGAAGGTGCACGCGTCGTCATCTGGGATCTGAACAAGGAGCGCATCGACGAAACGGTCGAGTTCATTCGGAACTGCGGAGGCGATGCAGCCGGTGTACAGGTCGATATCTCTGACACGGCCAGCGTAGAGGCGGCCGCCGAAGAGTCGATCCGGATCCTCGGTGAAGTCACCGTGATCATGAACAATGCCGGGATCCTCGATGACTACGCCACCGCACTCGAGACGGACGACGCGTTGTGGGACAAAGTGGTCGGAGTAAACCTGAAGGGAATGTTCTTGGTCAGCAGGGCTCTGCTGCCCTCGATGTTGGCCGCCGGGGGCGGAGCGATCGTCAACACCGCCTCCGTCTCAGCGCTCATCGCAGGTGGCGGCGGGATCGCTTACACCACCTCCAAGCATGGGGTTATCGGATTCACCAAGCAAATGGCATTCGACTACGCCCACCAAAACGTGCGGGTCAACGCCATTGCCCCCGGCGCGGTGGAGACCGAAATGACGAAGGACATCCTCAACAATGAAGAGTTGCCTGTGGTCGAGGCACTGCGCAAGGCGCCCGCCGGACGCCACGCCCAACCCTCGGAACTAGCCAACGTAGCGCTCTTCCTGGCCAGCGACGAAGCCAGCTTCGTACACGGAGCGGTATACATGGCAGACGGGGGTTGGACTATTCAGTAGGCGGTGCGGCCGCCTAAGAATCGACTTGGTGGGGACGGCCGCCGCGCCTGATTCAGTCGCCGACACCACGGCCCCACCCTGCGGGGCAACGCAACGAGCCCATACCCATCAACCGGCGTCCGAGTCGGACTTCGGCCCTGCCAGACCGACGATTTCAGGTAGCCGGGGCTCACGTGCGGGCCGTGCCGAGTGCACCGCGTGCGGACGCACAAAGCGATGCCCACCTGCTCATTGTGGAGAGGAGATCCGATGAGCCGCGTCACCGACCTCCCGGCTCACAACGCCAACACTGCAATGCCAGCATGGCTTATGGTGCTGATCACGACGGCCTGCGGCGTGGTCGTCGCCAACCTCTACTACTCGCAGCCACTTCTCGGCGAGATCGGCGCATCCCTCGGGATGTCGCCGCAGACCGCCGGGCTGATCGTCACCTTCACCCAGATCGGTTACGGTCTCGGTCTTCTCCTCGTCGTACCGTTGGGCGATGTGTTCGAGAACCGAGCCCTGATCTCGGTTCTGCTGACGATCGAAGCCCTGGTCCTCGTCGCTGCCGCCATCGGTGGGGCGCCGATCCCGTTCCTGATGATTTCGGGACTGATCGGACTCGCCGCGGTAGCCGTGCAAGTGCTGGTGCCCTTCACTTCGCACTATGCCCCCGAGCATCGGCGCGGCCGCGTCATCGGCACCGTCATGAGTGGACTCACCCTTGGAATCATGCTGGCCAGACCGGTCGCCAGTCTCATCGCGAGTGTTTGGTCCTGGCGAGCCGTCTACACAATGTCCGCGCTCCTCGTCATGGCAATTGCCATCGCAATCCGATGTACGTTGCCCACTCGGCGCCCGGACTACACGGTGAGCTACCGCGCGCTGCTGGGGTCGCTTCCGGGCATCATGCGCGAAACCCCGGTGCTGCGGCGCCGCGCGCTCTACCATGCCTGCCTGTTCGGATCCTTCAGTGTCTTCTGGACAACCGTTCCCCTGCTTCTGACCAGCGAGGCGTTCGGTTTGTCCCAATTGGGACTTGCCGTGTTCGCCCTAGTCGGCGCCGTCGGCGCCGCAGTATCCCCGCTCGCCGGCCGATTAGCCGACCGCGGACTGACCCGACCGTGGACATGTATCGCCATCCTCGCTGTACTTGCTTCCCTGTTAGCTGCCGCATTCGTCCCCACCGGAACCGCCCTCGGCGTCGGCATCCTGGTTGGTGCGGCAATCCTGCTCGACTTCGGCGTCATGACCAACGTGGTCCTGGGGCAACGCGCCATTTACGCCCTCGGCCCTCAGCTGCGCTCCCGCCTCAACGGCCTGTACATGGCCACATTCTTCGCCGGCGGCGCGCTCGGGTCCGCCGTTGGGGGCTTCGTATACGCCCATTGTGGATGGAGAGCCGCCGCACTCACCGGTGTAGTCCTACCCGCCCTCGCCCTCGCGTACTTCCTCACCGATCGGCACTGCGAAATCTACTGTCACAGTGCTCTTTAGGCTACTCAGTGCGCCACGTCAAACGCGGCGCCGCCCTTATGCAGGTCGCGACCATCACGGGTCGGTTTGGTAGGCCAAGCGTGTTGGATGGTATACGTTGCGCCCGATGTACATAACATCGTCGCTGAACAGGTTTGTGGGCGAGTCCATATGAAGGAGACAGGCACCGAACTTCAACATGCCATGTGGCGAGTTCACATTGCGTCGTCTTCGCAAGGATTGCCGTGCTGGCCGGCTGCTGGAACCGAGTGCAGTGACGATTCAGATCCTTTGGGGCGCGTCGGCAGTCGCCAGGTCCGCGAGGAATGTGGCCGGGACTTGCGCCCAATCGCTGCGCCACGTCCCGGCGACCTGATCCTCCCGCAGCGCCGCGATGAGCGAGACGATGTGTGGTCCACCATCGGGAAGGTGACGCATCATGCCCAGCTCGGCGCATTGTGCCGCGATCGCGGTGAGCAGTTCCTTGGCTTCGTCGATACGACCCGAGGCAGACAGACAGGCTATGAGCAACCTTCTGGCCTGCAGCAACAGTCGGTGTGCACCGCGGCCCTCGAGTCGGTTCGTCCACTCCTTTGCCCATGTGCACGCGAGCACGGCCTGGTCCGGTGAATGCTCGTCGAGCAGCAGTCTGATGGCTGTTGCCTCCTCGATCTGTGCCGTCAGTGCCTCGACACCGTCGACCGGTCGACGACGAGAGGAATATTCTGCGGGCCGCGAGACCGGGATGTCGGGACTCAGGGGAAGCCCCAGCCTGATCCGTTCGTTCTCGACGTTGGCGCGCAACCGCGGAAGAGACAGTGTCACAGCGATCCTCGCCCCCTCATCCAGTCGCTTCGCTGCCGTTATTCGGTCGCCCCGCAGGGCCTTGATACGCGCCCCGAGGACATACCGAGGGATCTTGAATTCCACGAGACCGCCCTCGCCCCCAAGCTCGTAGCCTTCGTCGAGCAAGATTTCGGCCTGGTCGATCTCGCCCCGTTCGTACAACAACGCGCCGAGGAGAGAATCGGCCAGGCGCGCGGCCTCTGAGTGCTTGCCACCCAACTTGCTCGCCACACGCACCCCCGCCCGAAAGCTGCTTTCCGCCGCGGCGACATCGAGTTGTTCGTAGGCGGCAAGGCCGGCGAAACAGTGCCCGTGCATCACCAGGTACGGGCCGTTGGTTCGCGCATGAAATGCGGACGCCCATTCCTGCAGTCGGCGCGCTTCGTCGAAATCGAACTGGTATGTCGCGCGATAGGTTGCCATGTTCGCGGCACTCGACACGACCCACGGCCGCAACGTGTCCAGTCGTGGCAGGCATGCCTGGACCAACTCGTCCGCGCCGTCGACTCGGTCCGCGCGGAACCGAATAACACCTCGCATCACAGCCGCCTCGACACGCAGGTCGGCGACCTCGTCGGTGGGGGGAACACGATCGAGCGTTGATTCGACGCGGTCGAGTGCCCGCTGTGCAGGCGCGGCCCGGTGCAGCATGATGTTGGCCCAGGCCACTGCGAGTTGCAACCACGGACGTGACTCCGTCAGCGAGGGAGGGAGTTTCGCAACCATCCCAAGGAGGGTCGTCATGCGCGAGTACTCGATCAGGTGCATGCCATCACGCTCGACGAGCTCGACTGCCCGGACCTGATCCCCAGCCCTGAGCGCGTGATCGACGGCCTCGCCGAGCAGCTCATGATCGGCGAACCAGGTCGATGCCGTGCGGTGAAGTTCGTCGATCCGCTCGGGCTGATCACGCTCGAGTCGTCGTTGCAGGAACTCGGCGAAAACGTGGTTGTACCGGAACCAGACTCCGTCCTCGTCCACCCGTCGCAGGAACAGATCCCGCTCCTCGACTATTTCGAGTAGCGCCTGCCCGCGCGACACGTGCGCCAGCGCGCCCGCGAGGCTGCCGCTGATCCGTTCGGTAACCGACGTCGCCAGCAGAAAATCGAGGATCTCCGGTTCCAACGTGTCGAGCACGTTCTCGGCGAGGAACTCGCCGATGGCGTGATGCCGACCCGACATGTGCCCGATCAGCTCGGTGGGGTCGTCGCGTCCACGCAGTGACAGGTATGCCAATTGCAACGCCGCCACCCACCCGTCGGTCGAGTTCCGCAGGTCCGCGACATCCTCCTGCTCCAGCTCCAGTCCGCCCAGGTCGACCAGGAAGGATCGTGCCTCATTGTCATCGAAACGTAGTGCGGTGTAATCGATTTCGACAAGCTCATCGCGCACGCGCATTCTACTCATCGGAAGGCCGGCCCGGGTGCGGCTTGCCACGACGACCTGGATGTGGTGGCAGCCGTTGTCGAGCAGGAATCCCATGGCTTCGCGTGTCCCGGCGTCTGTGACCCGGTGCCAGTCGTCGATCACGATCGCCACCCGCTCGCCGCGGGCGTGAATCTCGTTGATCAGCGACGACAGGACGTATTGCTCGGCCTCGTCGCCGTGCTCGTCGAGCGCCTGCCCGAGGTCGCGCGCCAAGGCCGGGCGGACCCGCCGGATCGCCTCGACCAGATGCGAGAGAAACCACACCATGTTGTTGTCATCGTGATCGACCGTCAGCCACGCGACCGCCGCACCCTCCTCGGTCAGTACTTCACCCCATTGAGCGGCGAGGGTGCTCTTGCCGAATCCGGCAGGAGCGTGAATGACCGTCAACCGGCGCCGCTCTCCGGCGCGTAGGAAGTCGATCAGATGTCTACGTTCGACCAGTTGCCGGGTCGGCGTGGGCGGGCGGAATCGGGTGGAGGGGGCGGGCGGCGTCCCTGGCGTCGCTGCATCGTTCCGGCCGCCCGTCGTCATTGGGCCGGACCTGCCCGACGCAGTCCTGGTCGAGGCGCCGCGGCGGTATTCATCGGGGGTCTGCGTGCCGAGGTCGGCGGGTAGGGCCATCTCGTCGGCGGGCAGGCTGTTCCGGAGTTGGGCTTCGCGCAAGTCCTCCCCGAATTCGACGGCGGTCGCAGGACGACTGGCCGGCTCCCGGGACATCGCTCGTTCGATCGCGGCACATACGTCGTCGGGGATGTCCTCCCCACGCAGTTCCGGGACCGGGTGGGAGGTGATCCGCAGGAATTGGGCCACCACCTGCTCGCCGCTGCGGCGCTCGAACGCGGCATGCCCGGTGATCGCGCAAAACAGCGTCGCCCCGAGGCCGTACACGTCCGATGCCGGGGTGGGGGGCTGGCCTTTGAGCACCTCGGGTGCGGTGAACGCCGGTGAGCCGACCACTGCGCGCGTCGAGGTCTCGAAGCCACCCGCGATGCGTGCGATTCCGAAATCGGTCAGCTGCGGCTCACCGTAGTCCGTGAGCAGGATGTTCGCGGGCTTGACGTCCCGATGCACGGTGCCGACCCGGTGCGCGGTCTCGAGCGCGCCCGCGACCTTTACTCCGAGTCGAACCGCCTCCTCCCAACCTATCGGCCCCGAGCGGTGGATCCGGGAAGCCAGCGAACCGTGCGCGTGGTAGTGCATCACAATGTACGGCTGCCCGCTGGCCGTGGCACCGACCTGCAAAATGTTGGCGATGTTCGGATGCCCGGACAGCCGGCCCATGGCCCGTTGCTCACGAATGAACCGCTCGAGATTGTCCGGATCCAGATCGGCGCTGAGGACCTTGACCGCGACGATGCGGTCGAGGGATGGCTGTAGGCAGCGGTAGACGACACCAAAGCCACCCCGCCCGATCTCCTGGGCATCGTCGAACCCCGCCACGGCCAACTCCGTGGCGATACCCGAGGTCAAATCACGCTGCGTCGCCAGTGGATCGTATTCGGCCACGGCCGACCTCGATCTCGTGCCTCGGTGTCCACAATCCCTGTGTCATGCAAATCACCTCTCGAGCATCAATGCGAGCATAACCCCAATCCGAACGCTCGAATCGTCGGTAGGTAATCAGTTCGAGCGGCTCGCGTGATCAGCTGAGGTCGTGGTCGACGGTCGGTCGTCCGTTGGGTCAAGATCGAGTAGCGCTCCCAGCTCCCGGATATCTGGTGAGTGCGCCAGCCCAGACGACTCAGCTGTGGCACGGCAGCACGACGAGCAACTGATTGCGGGCGAGTGCCACTCCCAGCCTTGCGGCCGTCGACTGAATTTTCCCGTACCCGCAGTGCAGCAAAGCTTCCGGTCCGCGCGGAACGACCGTCTCGTTGTCGTAGACACGGATCCTCGCGGGAAGACACTACCTCGTCGGTCCCGCGGACCGCGGTGACGCCGTCATCCTCGGTGACGCTGACCAGGGCGGCCGAGCTATTCCCGACCGGAACGCGAGACTCGGGAGCCGTTGTGCCCAATCGCGTTCGGTTGACACTATTGGCGGCATCGCGGGAATCGTATCGTGTGGACCTCCAGCGCTGCATGCGGATTTCCGGGATTATTGGCGTTTCGCGCAACGGTATTCGTATCAATTGTCTGCATCAAGTGCGTCGAATGAGGTATCAGGTGTATCTAGGCGTGCACTCCGATCGTGGGCGTGGGCAAAGGTTGAACGGACTCTCGGACTTGTGGCCACGACAGTAGGATCTGTTCGGGACGCAAAGCTGATGAATCATTTCGACCACTGGTAAACATCGACAGGGTCCAATCTTGCGCGCACTTCGAGAAGCATTTCGTTTGCGAGATGGAGTGGCTTCTCGCAGCTGCCGCCGAAGTCCGGTCTCGGGTGCGCTTCCACCGGACCACGTACGCGAATGTCCCTGTCCAGCGGGCCGTCCATCGCGGCAACTCAGGGTACTGCGTCGAACAGCCCAGGCGGCAGCCCTCGCGCGTGCGGCTACGGTGCCGTCACTGGGTTCCAGAGGCTGGCGATGAGCTCATACGAGCGCATTCGTGCTGCTTGGTCGTAGGTCTCCGACATGAAGATGAGCTCGCGGGCGCCCGTCCGAGCCACGAGCGCTTCGAGTCGGGGACGGACGGTCTCAGGCGTACCGATGTAGGACTGGCTCAGCTGCTCTGCCACTGCTGCGGCTTCGTCCCGGGTCCACAGTCGATGTATGTCGTCCACCGGTGGAGCCAGCGGCTGCATCCGGCCGCGCACCGTTGCGAGGAACCGCTGTTGGACGGAGGTGAACAGCCGGGCCGCCTCTCGGTCGTCATCGGCGAGGACCGCGTTCACGGAGACCATCGCATACGGCTCGGAAAGAGTCTGTGAAGGGCGGAATGTGGAGTGGTAGAGATCCGTCGCTTCCTGCAACCGAGTCGGGGCGAAATGTGCGGCAAAGACGAACGGCAGCCCGAGACGCGCTGCGAAGGCCGCGCTGTAGACACCGGAACCGAGCAGGTAGATGGGTATGTGGGCGCCTTCTCCCGGGATGGCCCGCACCCGGGGTCGTGTGCCGTGGAGGTAGGCGAGGAGTTCGGCGAATTGCGCAGTGAACTCCTGATCCGCCGGTCGTCCGCGACGGATTTCGGCCGCTGTCCACGGGTCCGTTCCCGGTGCGCGCCCCAGCCCGAGATCGAAGCGGCCGGGATGCAGGGCTGTCAGCGTGCCGACCTGCTCGGCCACGACGAGCGGCGCGTAGTTGGACAGATTGAGACTGCCGGTGCCGACCCGAATGGTTCGGGTCCCGGCGGCGACGGCGCCGGCCAGGACGATGTTGGCCGAGCTCGCCATCGGCGCCATGTTGTGGTGCTCGGCAAGCCAGTACCGGTGGAAGCCCAGGAGCTCGGCATGGGCGGCGAGTTCGACGGTGCGGTGCAATGCGTCACCGACAGTGTGGCCGTGACGGATCGGTGCGAGATCGAGAAGCGAGAGTGCCGGACGATCCTGAGGAGCGGAAAGGGTATCCATCGCATGTGCCGTTTCTTATCTATGAGTGGGTAGTGAGTGCGTCAGGGGTGCCGGCGAACCCGGGCCGCCATGTGGAGGGCGAGAGCGGTCGCCCTGCTCACCCGAGAGTCGGCTCCAGCGGTGTGCCCGGACCCGGGGTGCCTGGGACCGGGGACAGAATCCTGGGATGCGGTGCGGCGGCCGCACTCCCGGCCGGTGTTACCACGGCCTCCTACGGCGGGCCGAGGATGCGCTGGTGGGTGCCGTGACGGCTGCACCCAAATCTCGATGTGGCCGTCGAGCCGGGCGACGGGCGGTCTACCGTTCCGTCGCGGTGATCCAGCCGGGTATGTATTCGAAACGCGAGATCTTCCAGGTGTCGTCTTCGAGGCGGAGATCCAACTGATAGTGGGCTCCGTAGAGATCCTGCCCATTCGGTGTAGCCGGCCGCTGAGGGATGATGCGGCCGACCACAAGGTGAGCGGTATTGCGAGCTTCGTCGACCGTGATCTGCAGCGGACGGCCGAAATGTTGCATCCACGGCCACAGGCGACGGAAGGACTTCATCTGTCCGATGACTTCATGGCGTCCCTGAAGGTCACCCATCGGGGGGAACGCCCCGAAGACATCCTCGGTGAAGCAGCCATGCAGGAGCGTGATGTCCCCTTGGTCAATGGCCCACGAATAGCGCGAGTAGAAGTCGGCGACCTGCCGCACGGCATCGTCGGGGTCGAGATCGGGGATGCCGCGGGCCCAGGGCGAGTCCAATTCGCTCACGATGCTGGGCGTCGCGTCGCCGATCTTCCATCCTTCGGGGGAGGGGATGCTCCATTTCGCGAACCGAGCCTCGTCCCCGTCGATCCATGGGATGGACAGCCGCAGGACCTCGAATTGCCAACCGGACTCAGTCCGGACGAGGTCGGCCACGAGTGTCGCGCCGAACGTCGAAGGCGCCGGTTCTGATTGCGGCGTGAAACCGTACAGGTAGGAGGTCAGCACTGCCCGCTCGTCGTCGCCGCCGACGAAGTGGTTCGTGGTGACTATGTCCAGGGGCATGACAGGATCGAAATCGGCGCTGAACAGAGCCGTGATGTCCCTGGCTCCGCGGGCCTCGCCATGCGCACTGGAGTGCAGGACGCTCGAGTCGGCGAAGACGGTAGTCAAGGCGTCCTGGTCGCTGCAGGCCCAACCTGCCACGAAGATGTCCAACGCCGCGAGTGCCCCCTCGGCCGTCGGGGTCATCGGCCTTTGTCCTGATACTGGGTCGAGGCGGCCTCGCTCCGATTTGATCAATCCATTGTTGCGGGTCATGTTGTCGACGCTAATCAATGACATTGATGTCAAGGTCAAGCGAATCCGGAGTGAAGCACGTCACCACCCACGCGCGGCGCAAACGCGCAGAACGGAATACGACCGAACTCGGAAACCTGAGATCCACACCCTGTCGGCGGCGGGCGGCCATCCCTCTCGCCTCTCAGGCGGCCGGGCTGGCGACCGTAAGGTAGGCGCGGATGGCGTCCCGATTGCGCGTCAGAGTGTCGATGCGCCGCTCGATCTCGCCGAGCTCGCGGGCGAGATTGGCGGCCAACTCCGCGTCGACCATCGGGCGCAAGGCGGCGCCGGCGCCGAGGAAGCAGGGCACGATCTCGCGAATGACCCCGGTGCTCAGCCCCGCCTGGAGCAGATCGCGAATCTGCTGGACGCGCTGCACTGCGCTCTCGGGGTAATCCCGGTAGCCGTTGGCCAGACGGTCGGGGTGCAGCAAGTCCTGCTGTTCGTAGTAGCGGAGGAGTCGAGTGGCAACTCCGGTGCGATGGGAAAGTTCACCGATCTTCATGGTGATGTGCTTCACTCCGTTTCGGCTTGACCTTGACATCAATGTACAAGTTTAGCGTCAATGGCGTGACCGACGTAATGAACGACTCCTCCAGAACAAAACGGGGCGGCCTCGGCGTCCTGTTCGTGGCCGCTTTCATGACCATCACCACCGAGACCCTGCCCATGGGTCTGCTGCCGCAGATGGGCCAAGGCCTGGGGGCATCAGAGTCGCAGGTCGGACTGTTGGTCGCGATCTACGCCCTCGTGGTCATGCTCGTGACCTTGCCGGTCACCGCGTGGACCGCCAACTGGCCACGCCGTCGACTCTTCCTGGTGATCATGGCGGCCTTCGCCGTGAGCAACCTGTTGATGGCCCTCGCCCCCACCTTTCCCGTGGCCATTATCGGCCGGCTCATCGCGGCGCTGGTGCACGGTGTGCTCTGGTCGATGATGGCTGCTTACGCCACCCAGATGGTCGCTCCCGGCCGCGCCGGCCGCGCCGTCGCCACGGTTTACGCCGGCAACAGTGCAGCCCTGTCCCTGGGCGTCCCCCTGGGTACGGCACTGGGTAACGCCCTGAGCTGGCGAGCGGCCTTCGTCGTCCTGGCGGGGGTGGCGGTCCTCGTGATGGCCGCGGCTCCCGCCCTGTTGCCTCAGGTTCCCGGCACGCGCTCCGCCGACTCGTCGGCCGCCAAGGCATTCAGGATCCCCGGAGTGTTGGCCATCGCCGTCACGACCACCGTGGTCATGCTGGGTCACTTCACGCTCTACACCTATGTCGCTCCCTTCCTGCAGGATGCCGGCATCTCCGAGAGCGCGGTCAGCCCTGTCCTTTTCGCCTTCGGCGTCGCGGGCATCGCCGGGGTGTGGTGCGCCGGAATGCTGGTGGACCGGCGCCCGCGGGGCGCCCTGCTGAGCGCCGTGGGCATCGTGGTTCTGGCCCTGACCGGATTGGGGGCAGTCGGCTGGTTCACTCCTGCGACGATCGCACTGATTGTGCTGTGGGGACTGGCCTACGCGGCACTACCGACCTTCCTGCAGTCCGCCGCACTCAAAGCAGCGCCCGCGGCGCCGGCCGCCGCCTCCGCGCTGTTCATAATCGGCTTCAACCTCGGCATCGGCGGCGGTTCCTTGGTCGGCGGTCAGGTCCTCGATCACATCGGCGTAGCCGCCGTGCCCGGTGCGGCCGCTGCACTCACCGCGGTCGCCTTGCTCATCGCCCTATTCGCTCGCACGTCCGCCTTCCCTCGCCGCCCGACGTCGGCCGTCATCGCCCGCCCCGGCAACGAGGACGAGCCCACCCCTGCTCACCAACTCGCCGAGCTCGGTCAGCACCACTGACCTGCACCACCGTCACCCGCACATATCCAGGCGTGATCACGCATCCTCGCCAATCAATCCATGCATTCCCCGCAGCACGCGAAAGGCAATCTCGCACAGTCATGAACCACCTCCGCGATATCCCGCTCTCCCTTCTCAACCTCGCCCCCATCCGGCACGGCGGCACCGCCACCGAGGCGCTGCACGAGACCATCGAACTTGCCCGCAAGGCAGAGGAGTTCGGCTACCACCGCTACTGGATCGCCGAGCACCACAACATGGCCGCCGTGGCCTCCGCGGCGACCTCCGTCCTGATTGGACAGGTGGCCGCTGCCACCGAGCGGATCAAGGTCGGCTCCGGCGGCATCATGCTCCCCAACCACGCCCCGTACGTCGTCGCCGAACAGTTCGGCACCCTCGCCGCCCTCTACCCAGGACGCATCGACCTCGGTCTGGGACGTGCACCGGGCACCGACCCGTGGACCGCCCAGGCACTGCGCCGCGGTGACGCCACCGCCGAGGACTTTCCGGCCCAGGTGGCCGACGTTCGCCGCTACCTCGCGCCGGGCAAACCCACCCGCCGGGTCCGCGCCATCCCCGGCGAGGGCACCAACGTCCCGCTGTACATCCTCGGGTCCTCCACCTTCGGCGCTGCCCTGGCCGCGAAGGAAGGCCTGCCCTTCGTCTTCGCCTCACACTTCGCTCCCAACCAGCTGTCCGCTGCCCTGGACATCTACCGTGCGAACTTCCGCCCCTCCGAAAACCTGGACAAGCCGCACGCCGTCGTCGGCGTGAACGTCATCGCAGCCGACACCGACCGCAGCGCCGAGCACATCTTCACGACCCTCCAGCGCAAGTTCCTCACCCTGATCCGCGGCGAACTGCAGAACCTGCCACCCGTCGACGACATCGACCAACTGTGGTCCCCGCAAGAAGCCTCAGCTGTCGGGGCCATGCTGCGCGCGTCCTGCGTCGGCTCGCCCGCCACGGTCCGCGAGGGCCTCAACGAGCTGGTCAAGCACACGCAGGCCGACGAACTCATCGTTCTCACCGAGACCTGGGAGTTCAAGGACCGCGTCCGCAGCTACGAACTCCTCGCCGAGCTGAAGACCGCATGACATCCGGCTCCCTCTCGGCGCCCGGCACCGTGAACTCCCCGCTTTTCGACAGCGCAACAGTGGGCGCCCTTACCGTGCCCAATCGCATCGTGATGGCTCCGATGACTCGATCCCGCGCCGCCTCGGATGGCACGCCCAGCGCGTTGATGAGCACCTACTACGCACAGCGCGCCAGCGCCGGACTGATCATCGCCGAGGGCACCCACCCCACCGCGGCCGGCCGCCTCGGACCCGGCGTGCCAGGCCTGCACAGTGACGCCCACCGGCGCGGCTGGTCTCGTGTAGCTGATGCGGTGCACGACGCTGGGGGCCGGATCTTCGTGCAGCTGATGCATGCGGGACGTCTCGCCCACCCCTCCTTCCTGCCTGATGGGGTGTATCCCGTGGCGCCCTCGGCCATCGCCGCCCGGGCGGAGGTGTACACCGCAGACGGCAGGAGACTGGCCGTCCGCCCGCAGCAGCTCACCGGAGCCCAGACCCTGACCATTGTCGAGGACTTCGCCCGCTCAGCCGAGCGGGCGATGGCAGCGGGACTGGATGGTGTCGAGATCCACGCCGCCAACGGCTATCTTCTGCACCAGTTCCTCGCCGAGAACACCAATCTGCGCACCGACAACTGGGGCGGAACCAGCGAGGGCCGCATCCGGCTGACGGTCGACGTCGTACGAGCGGTCGCCGCGGCCATCGGCCCGCATCGAGTGGGGCTGCGGATCTCCCCCGGCAACCGATTCGGTGACGTCATCGATTACGACCCGCACACCACCTACACATCGCTGGTCCAGGAGCTGGCACAGGAGGGGCTGGCCTACCTGCACCTCGTCGAGGCAGGTCACGCCGACCTCGACGACCGCATCCGGGCCCTGTGGCCGAGTGCTCTCGTGGTGTCGCCGACACTCAGCCGGCCTGACGATGTCACGAAGGTCGGTGCGGCAGATGCCTGGCTCCGACGCGGGGCCGACCTGATCGCCTTCGGCCGCGGCTTCCTCGCCAACCCGGATTTCGTGGAGCGTATCCGCCGAGGCGCCCCACTCAATGCCCCGGAACCGATCGGGATCTACGGCGGCGACCATCGCGGATACACGGACTACCCGACCCTGGAACAGGCACACACGGTTCGTACGTGACGCGGCACTGAACACACTTGCGGTGCTCTGCGACTCAGAGCTTGACCGCGCTGGGCGCAGGTGACGATGTCGGAGATGTTGTCACGTCGCTCACCCGGTCTTCCGCGGTCGCGTTGTCGCAGGCAGGGCGGTTGCAGCTTGCGCAGTCGCTGATTTGCGACCGTCACCGAGGCTGAAGATGCCACGCCGCGGGCGAGTGTGCGCCGGTCGGTTCTCGCCGCCGCCGTCGAGGTGGTCGACTCGATGGAGGCTGCGCCGATCTTGGCGCCGATGAGTGAGCCGATCCGCAGCGTCGCGCAATAACGGCGCAGGGCGTGGGAGTTGGTCGGGTTGCCGATCGGCTGGCGACCGGACTACCGATACCTGGTGTTCCAATCGACCGGAACCGGCACGAGATTCACGATGTGGTCCGGCATGCGAACCGGCGACTCGAAGTTGCGGATGATCCGTATGGTGCGGCGAGTTGGTGGCTGCCCGCGACCGAGAATCCTCGGCGGCCGTACCCCGCTCGAGGACTTCGAGGCCGGGGAGCTGACCGAGATCGCGATCGACAGGGTCGTCGACACGGCCCGCCCCGGGCATGTGTGCGGGTGCGCACCGAGGACATGGTCACCGACTACTACGCACCCGGAAAGACCGATCTCGACGAGCTGGCCGAGGACTCGGCCGACGAGCTGAAGGCCCCGAAAGAACCGGTCGCAATCGTCCGTCGTCGACGTCGAGGAGGCGGATACCGCGGAGCCCTTCGAGCTGGCCGTCGCCGACTTGTCCGGTAAGAGTTCACGGTCCGCGTGATCTCGACGCTGAGCTGGGATGGCAGGTGGAACACCCGCAACAGCCGCGACTATTGCGCCGTGGTCGTCGGTGGTTGCTGCTGACGGCGCGAATCCCGCGGCACCGGTGCCAGCTGCGGCCACGATCGCCGTCATGTCTCAGCGGCGTCGATCTCTCTCGCCGCGCCGGTACCAGCGGCGATCCCGGTACCGAACTCAACGATCAGGATTTGTGGCCTCCGTCAGCGATGGATCCCACTCGCTGACGGACAGACGGGCAGCTCGGGTGCCCGCCCGGATTACTTCACATTGGCTCCTGCGTCGACCGGCAGGGAGACCCCGGTGATGTGTCTGGCTTCGTCGCTGGCGAGGAAGAGCAGCGCATTGCTGACATCGATGGGGTCAACCCACGGAACCGGCTGGAGGTTCAGTGCGGTCATCGGCTCGACGACATCATATTTTGACGGTCTCTCCAAGTCCGGTCGGAATAGCTGAAATGCCCAGTCGTTGTCGAGCATCGGGGTATCGACTTGCGTTGGATGCAATGCATTGACTCGGATACCGAACGGAGCTAACTCCGCAGCCATGACCCTCGCTACTCCAACGACGCCATGCTTCGCCGCCGCGTAGTGGCCGATGTTCTGCCATGTTCGGAGCGACGCCATTGAGCTAGTGACGACGATCGATCCGCCGCCTGCCGAGATTAGATGCGGTACGGTCGCTTTGCATGTGTGCCAGACGCCGGTGAGATTGACGTCGATCACGTCCTGCCACTTCTGTTCCGGCAGTTCATGCAGCTTTCCGGTTGAAGAGATTCCTGCGTTTGCTGCCACGATATCGATCTTCCCCAATTCGGTTGCCCCACGGCACGCAGCCTCATTTAGGGCTTCGTAGTCACGCACGTCGCATTCGATTGCGACGACCCTGCGGCCCTGCTTTTCGACAAGCTCGGCTGTCTCCTGCAGGTCCGAAGGTGTCGCCATCGGGAAAGGCACTGAATCAATCTGGCCGCAGATATCAACGGCCACAATGTCTGCGCCCTCCTCGGCGAGGCGCACTGCGTGACTGCGGCCCTGGCCGCGGGCCGCTCCGGTGATGAAAGCGACCTTGCCCTCAACTCTTCCCATTTCACTCCTGTCTTGGTGATGGCTTACTTAGGCGGCACCGTTGGCGTTTTGGCCGGCCGCAACGGAGAGGGTCTCGCCGGTCATGTGTTTCGCACCGTCGGAGACCAGGAACATCAGTGCGTCCGTGATTGCCTGAGGGGGAATCCATGGAACTCCCTGGGGCTGATACCGGGAGAACTCCTCGGCGACGTCGTCGATTGTCGGGGAGTCGAGGTCGGGTCGGAATAGCCCGTACATCGTGCTGTTGTGGATGATCGGTGTGTCGACGCAGCAGGGACAGATGACGTTCACCGTGGTCCCGGTGGTCGCCACCTCGAGGGCGACTGTCTTTGCCAGCCCGATAACCGCCCACTTCGAGGCCGAGTAGTGACTGAATTGCGGGTACCCTCCTTTGCCCGCCATCGACGAGGTGATGATCACCCGTCCCCAGGTCTGATTCAGCAGATGCGGCAGGCCCGCGTGCAGCACGTTGAAGACGCCGTTGAGGTTGATGTCCATGACCACATCCCAGTCGGCGGGATCGATGTGGCGAAATTCGCTGATCGCCATGACGCCGTGATTGATCGCGAGAATATCTAGCGATCCAAAGGTGTCGACGATCCGCTCGACTGCATCGCTGATTGCCTCCCGGTCGCGCACGTCTGCCTTGAGTGCAAGTGCTTTCCCGTCAGCCTCGTTGATGAGCCGCATGGTTTCGTCCATGTCCGCCTGCGAGGAAAGCGGGTACGAGACATTCTTGATGTCTTCGCAGACGTCCAGGATTACGACTGAAGCGCCGGCTCTGGCGAGGGCGAGGGCGTGCGAGCGGCCCTGTCCTCGCGCTCCACCTGTTACGAGGGCAGTTTTGCCTGTTAGATCGACCATTTCCGATCCTCTTTCTTGTGGGTAGGTTGGGGACGATTCGGCAGCACAGATCTGGGCGTGCGGCGAGTTATGACCGCGACTTACTGCGCCTGATCTGCGCTATGGACACGGCGGCCAAGAGCACGGCGCCGTTGAACAGGCTGCTTGTCCAGATCGGCACGCCGAGCAGTTGAAGCCCCTTGGCTCCGGTTGCCAGCAGCGCGATCGCTATCAGCGTCCCAGCCACATTCGCTCGGCCGGGATGAACCTGGGTCGATCCCAGGAAGATCGCGGCAAACGCGGGAAGGAGGTAGGGGGCGCCGGCGGTCAGGGATGCGCTTCCGATCTTGGCGGCGAAGATCACACCGGCGAGTGAGGCGAGGATTGATGAAGCCACGAGCGCGCCGAAGATGTACCGTGCTGTGCGAATGCCATTGAGACGCGATGCCTCCACGTTGCTTCCGACAGCTTGAAGCCGGCGTCCGACTGGCATCTGTTCGGTGACGTACCAGACGATTACTGCCACGACGGCCATGTAGATGACCACGACGGGAATCCCGAAGTACTGGGCCTGACCGAGCGAGAGGAATCCCTGCGGTATTCCGCCGACGATCTGGTTGCCCCCGGAGACGCCGTAGATGACGGCCTCGAGTATTGATGCCATCGCCAGGGTCGCGATGAAGGAGTTCACCTTGAGTATCGCGATGGCGATCCCGTTTGCGGCTCCGACGAGGGCCCCGACAGTCAAAGTGAGCAGGGTAGCCATCGGGACGGATACCCCATGCGATGACTGCAGCCAGGAGACAAGAATGACGGCCAGGCCGAGGCCTTGCGCGACTGAGAGGTCGAAGGCACCTGCGCGGTACGCGACGAGCAGGCCTAGAGAGAGGATCGTCGTGATCGCCTGGTCGGCGACGAGTGTGCGGAAGGTCCGGATCGTGGGGAATGTTTCCGGTAGCAGGACGGAGAACAGAACGATCAGCACGGTGAGCAGGACGAGGCCCGAGTAGCGCTGCAGAACAACGCCGAGCAGCGGTTTCTTGTCCCCTTGAATCTGGGGGTGTGCTGCTGGTTTGGATTCAACGCTCGTCATGCCAGTACCTCGTCCTTCTCCGTGTTTTCGGGCAAGCCCAGCAACTCTTGCTCCACGACCGCGGTGGTCAGTGACGAGCCGGTGAGTGAACGCGTGCAGACCCCGTCCGCGAGAACAAGAACGCGATCACAGAGCTCGACCGCTTCTTGACCGTCCGTTGTGCACACGACGACGGCGATCCCGTCTCGGGCGGCCGCACTCAGTAGCGCGTAGAACTGTGTCTTCGTTCCCACATCGATACCCTGGGTGGGTTCATCGAGAATCAGCATCTTGGGCTTGGTTCGCAGCCATCGTGCAAGAAGGACCTTTTGCTGATTACCGCCGCTCAGGTTGATGGCGAGGTTCTCCGGGTCTGATGGGCGGACTTGCATTTTCCCGATCCAGTCACCCGCGACACGGCTCTCTGCACGCCTGCTGATGTGGCCCAGCCGGGTGATGTCGGCGAGCATGGGCAAAGTCAGGTTCTCGCGAACTGTTGCGTCTGGGATGACCGCGCTGCGCCGCCGGTCCGTCGGCAGGAAGGCTATCCCCGCCCGAGATGCGGTGTGGGGGTTCAAACCCGAGTATGTGCTCCCGTGTACCGTGACAGATCCGTCGATCGGCTCGGTCGCGCCAACGATGAGGCTGGCCACCTCTTCCCGGCCCGAGCCCGTCACACCGACCAGCCCGAGGACTTCGCCTGGGTAGACGTCGAAGTCCAGCGGTTTCAATCTCGTGCCGGTCAGCCGCCGAACCGTGACAGATGGCTCCTGGCTGTTGACCGAGAGATTTGTCGGCTTGTGCGGCACGAGTGGCCGGCCGAGGATGTCCCGGATGAGACTCTCACGCGTCATGGTGGAGGTTCCCGCAGTGGATACGCGGCGACCGCTGCGAAGCACCGTCACTCGATCGCAGGCGGTGAGCAGTTCGTCGAGCCGGTGAGAGACGAACAACGTGGTCACTCCGCGCTCGCGCAATCTCTGTAGGACCGCAAAGAGGCGCTGCACCTCCGTCGGTGGCAGGGCCGCGGTTGGTTCATCGAGAACTAGCAGCCGTAGAGCTGCGCTCGAGTCGTTGATCAGGGCGCGTGATATCGCAACACCGACGCGCTCTGATGGGCTCAGTTTGCTCACATCGGTGTGCGGGTCCAGCTCGTATCCCAGGGCGTGGGTGGCCTCCCTGGTAGCAGCTATTTGCCGCCGCCATCGGATGTTCCCGAATGGGCCGGTTGCGTACCCGGATCCCAATGCGAGGTTCTCCACAACCGAAAGGCCGTCCACGAGCCCGAGATCCTGGTGTACGAAGTGAATTCCGACTCGGTGCGGTGCGGAAGGGTCACCAAAGGGGAGTGGTGCTCCGAGAAAGGTGCCCTCCGCTCCCGGGTCTGGAAAATGGTAGCCCGACAGGATCTTGATCAACGTGGACTTCCCGCACCCGTTCTGTCCAACCAGACCGTGTATCTCACCCACCGTCAGGCTCAGATCCGCGCCGTCGAGCGCGCGGCCGCTGTCGAAAGTCATCGACAGGCTGGAGAGCTCTAACAAATCGTTCACTGGCTTCCCGTTCTGAAAGGCTGAGACCTCGAATGTTCGTGGTTGGTCAGGTAACTGGTAGGTTCCACATCGTCAGGAAGAGCTCCCTGTAGTTGCGCGGGGTGATCCAGGGATCCTCGGTCGGGGCGGTGTCCTTCGTGAGGATCTGGATCCACGGCCATGCCGCTGCGGTCGTATCGTCCGGGCTATCGGCGACCGGCGAGGGGATTGCATCGCCCTTCAGCGCGCGCACCGCGGCATCGACGTAACGCCAGCCCAGTACCTGGTTGGAGACGCCCAGCCATGCCTCATTCTGGTCTCCAGCAGTTAAGCCCGCGATGTTGTCGGCGATCGGGCTGTTGCCAATGAGTTTTACGTCGGTGAACCCCGCCGCGCGTACTGCGGGCAGTACACCCAGCGAGAAGTCACCCGCCGTGAAGACGATGTAGTTGGTGTCGGGGTGCTGTTGCAGTGCGCTGACGACCTTGGATGGAATGGCCGTCCCGATGTCGTTGGCCGTACCGTTGATGTTGGTATTCGAGCACGTATCCGGGCACAGCTCGGCGAGGCGATCCTCGTATCCGACCTGTGGGGGGACGACAATCGGGAAATCCGGAACGTTGACGAAGATGCTGTTCACATTGCCGCCGGACTGCGTGATCGCCCAGTCTGCGAGCAACTGGCCCATGTAGCGCACCATGCTGGCCGGCTCGAAGAGGACCGTCGGTGGAGCCGGGTCGTTGTCTACGGTGCCGGTCGCCGTCTTGGGGTCGGGTTCGTAGATCGCAGAGTTGTCGATGAACGGAATGCCGAGGCGTTTCATTTCCTCACGTTGCTTGACAGTGGCGGACGGCGGGGTACCCGTGCTGAAAATCGCATCCGGATGTAGTTGCACCGCGTTGTCGAAGGCCGACTGGATGCTCTCCGGGGTGCCCTGGTAGGTCAGCGTGGTCACCGTCGCCCCGATGGCGTCGGCTGCAGCGGTCATGCCATCGCGGAACGTAGCGCAGGTCGGCAGTGCACAGCCTACGTAGGCGAATCGGAGGCCCCGACGCGGTGCGCCACTGGTAGATTCGGTGACTCCTACGTTCGTCGCGTCCGCCAGGTGCGTATCGACTTCTGCTTGCGCAATCTGCACGGCGTGGGTATTGACCGAGCCGTCTCCCGCCGCGGAGGAGGTGGAGTCGCACGCTGTGAGTGCGAGCGCAACTCCTAGAACGACTGTGGCACATAGGACCTTCAATGTCGCCTCACTCTGAATTGAATTGGGTTCTGTTGGCGAACGGAGCGCAGGCGTAACCGTGGATCAAGGTTCAACGCTCATGGTGATCCAGCAGATGTTAGCGATGGACAAGTATTAGATTTCGCCTCAACGTGATTGGGGCTCAGTGCAGGGAGGCGGGGCAACGTTTCTGCGCTCCGGCGCTCCTCGCGCTGGCGTGGCGTCTCGGCCGTGTCTCCGGCGTCGCCGTGATTGAGTTCCTGACGTTTCCTTGTATTCGTCTGGTCCTTGCGTGCTGCGCGGATGGCGCGGGAGCGGAGGCGAGGTCCGTCCGCTATCCTCTTGCGTCGGAACTGCAGACGCCGTGAATGGTCCTTCCGTTGCCGGTGATCTGAGGCTTGTCGAGGTCGAAGTGTGCTACCACTGATAGGCAACCGAGACGGCGGAGGATGGTGCGGATCACGCTGTGCGGCTGATGAAGCCTGTCGATCACACGGCAATATTCATCCCCCGGCATCTGGGGAAGTCCGATCAGAATGCGCGGCTCGGCCCGTGAAGATCCTGCGTCAATCAACACTCGATCTGCTGGAATCAGGTGCAAGGGAACGTCCTCTCGACCGGACAGCTCACCAATTACCACATAGAGGTAGTTGTGACCCAGGTCGGTGAATGACTCGAGGGATGTTCTTCCGCTGGGGAGGTCCACCGAGACGTGGAGGCAGGACTGGGGTGGTATCCCGGCGGAGTCGAGGTCACGGAGCCCGACGACAGGAAGTTGGTGGGTGCGGGCGAACTCATGCAGCTCGCTACCTGAGGCGACGTCTGTTGGGTGGGTAGTGCCGACGACGGTGGTGAGCACCGCGGCGGGTGGGAACCCGGCTGCCGCTACCAGATGGACTGCAGCTTCGGGATGCCCGAAATCCGACGTGGGCAGGGCCGCGTCCGTGCGCAGGGGCACCACATGGCCTGGACGGCTGAATGACGCGGGTGACGCGTCCGGGGACGCCAAGAGCCGGATCGTGCGTGCCCGGTCCGCGGCAGAGATGCCGGTGGTGATACCCGTGGCCGCGTCGACGGTGACGCACTGTTCGGCCCCTGGAGCGGCACCCTGTTGAGCCGGAAGCAATAGGGCGTCGCAATGGTCCGACGGTAGGGCGACTTGCAGGAATCCTGATGAGTGACGGATAGCGAAAGCGACATCAGCCGTGCTGACCCGGACCGCAGGAAAGACGATCTCACCGCTGGTCGGCGAGTCGATCCCATCGGTCAGGATGATGGCCTCCCCCCGGGACAGCTGACTGATCGCGGCCATCACTCGTTCTTTCGCGCGGATCTCAGCGAGCGTCGGTGCGACGCTGATGCTCTGCGCGAGCGGATTCTCGTCGGTGATAGTCATGGTGAGATCGTCTTCCTGGTGGTCAGGCCGGGAACTGCTCTGTCTCTCGGGCTGCTGTACACGGCTGGTCACAGCTCGAGAGAATGGAGTGCTAGTTGACCGCTATCGGCTGATGCTGTGCCGCGTATTTCTCGGTGGCAGCGTTGATGGCCGCCATGGTCTCGGCCTTCCACTCGTTACCCCGCACCCACGCATTGTGCTCGCGGATCGGCTTCAGCTGCCCCCGGAACTCGGGAATCACGTGCTCGGCCCAGAGCTTGACGGCATTTCGCTGGCGCTCGTAGTCGGTGAAGTCGGTGAGCGTCATGATGAAACTTCCGAATCCACCGGTCTGGTCGGCAAGTTGCCGGATCTTCTCGATTGCAGTGTCAGGGGTTCCGATCAGCACCGACCCAGACTCGATGGCCTCGTCGATCATTCCCTCGACATCTGGCTTCTCGGAGGCCGGCAGCGGCGAGATATGCGCCAGATAGTTCCAGATCTCCTCGAACCCGTGGGTGCAGTCCTGGCGGGCCTGCTCCTCCGTCTCCGCGATGTGGGTAATCGCCGAGAGCCGCCAGTTCCGACGAGACACCGTCCGCCCGGCCTTCGCCGCCTCGTCCTCGGCGATCTTCCAATGGCCCCGAAGGGCGCCGAAGGCGGCTGGGCTGGTGGCCGCAAGATTGATCATCCCCACACCCAGCCTCCCGGCAGTGACAGGACCGGACGGTGAGGTGACGGCTGCGACAACTACATCCAGCTCCGGCAGGCTGTAGGGGCGGACCTGTAGTTTGGCCTCGCGCAGATCGAACCAATCCGTCTTCTCGGTCACCGTCTCACCCCGAAGGAGCCGAACAATGACCTCCGCGGCCTCGAGCATCATGTCGCGTTGCTTCGTCGGGTCGATACCCAGCATGTAAGCGTCGGAAAGCAGCTGTCCGGGACCGAAGCCCATGATCGCGCGACCGCGAGATAGGTGGTCGAGGGTGACCAGGCGCTCTGCGAGGAGGAATGGGTTGTGGTAGGGCAGCGAGTTGACGGCCGTTCCCAGCTTGATGGTCTTGGTGCGCTGCGCGGCGGCGGCGAGCAGCATTTCGGGCGCGCCGATCGGTTCGTGACCACCGGAGTGGTGCTCGCCGAGCCACGCCTCCTGGAACCCGAGGCTGTCGGCGAGTTCGATGATCTGCAGGTCCCGTTCGTACAGAACTGTGGGGCTCACCCCGATCTTGTGGAAGGGGGCCATGAAGACACCGAACGCGGTCGGGTAGTTGGATTCGGACATGCAACACCTCGGTTTCTCGGTCTAGCGTGACTTTTGTCGTAGCCCAGCGAGCACATATGGTGCTGATGAGCGTTAGGCGCCTGCGGTATGGGCCGATCTGGCGCTTTCGATGGTCGCGGGCTCCACCCGGCCGCCGAGAGCGACAACCAGGGGAATCGGGTCGAAGAACTCGCAGAAATGGGTGATCTTCCCATCCCGGATGGTGAAACGTGTGACGTACTCGTTCCTCAGCTCGACCGGAATGACCATCTTCATGTCGCTCTTGTACTCGGCGATGACCTCCCCGGGATCGGAGTGATACGTCTCGAGCCTGAAGTCGTGCAGCCCCTCGGTCTCGATGAGGGAGGGGATGGTCTCCAGGAAGGCCATCACTTCCTCGATACCCTCCATTCGTCGATTGAATCCCGGTGGTGCGTAACGCATCTCGAAGACGATGTCCTCCGCGAGGAGCTCGCGTTTGACAGCGAAGTCCCAGGTGTTGATTGCGTCGAGATACCTGCGGGCGATGTCGATATTCGACGCTCGCAACTCCTCGTCAGTAGGCACGCGCTCTCCTTTGATAAACTGAACTCACTTCATGCGAAGGTTAGGCTGTGACCCACGTCTCGTCAATAGGTCTCTGCGCTGGAAGTCGTGCACCCGAAACGGTTCTGGTGCGCGGGCGTCTGCGGTAGCCTGAAATGAACCTAGTTCAGTTCGTTCCGAGTGGCGGTGGTGTCGATGTCAGAAATTCAGGCAGCAGGGTCCGATGACGGATTCTTCGGCGGCGACGATCTGTCGCCGCACGTCCTTCGTGGCGCGTACGGCCGGTTTCCATCAGGCGTCGCGGCAGTGTGCGCAGTGATCGACGGCGAGCCGGCCGGTATCGCAGCCAGCTCCTTCGTGTCGGTGTCGCTCGAACCAGCACTGGTGTCCGTGTGCGTCGCCCTCACGTCAACCACATGGCCTCTGCTCCGACGAGCCCCATCTCTGGGTGTCAGTGTGCTGGCCGACGCCCACGCGTCGACCGCACGGGCACTCGCGTCGCAAGTGCCCGATAGATTCGCGGGAATAGATTGGGTTCGCGACAGTTCCGGGGCCGTCTTCATTGCCGGCGCAGCCCTCTGGTTGAACTGTTCAATCTACGAGCAGGTTCGGGCGGGCGATCACGAAATCGCAGTGCTTGCCGTCAACCGCATCAAGATGCACAGTTCGGTATCACCCATCGTGTTCCACGACAGCCAATTCCATCGGATGGCGCGCTCCGGGCCTTACCCGTCGAGCTAGGGAAGGAAGACAATGTACATCGAGGTCACTTCTGACAGTGTTGCAACTCGTGACCTCTTGGATCTCAAGACGTTTCACGTACGAATGAGCTCAGATCGCGAGAAGGCCCACGAATCGCTGGTCAGTGCAAATATCGGCTACATCGACAATGACGCGGTCTTCATCAGGTCTGCCTGGCTCCGTGATCAAGGACCGCGAACTCGCGAGTGGCTTGAGAACTTCGGAGCCATGTTGTCCTACGCAGAGAAGCGCGGGTGGTATGACGGGGAATTCATCGAAGGGCATATAGAACCCAACGAATAGACCAGATCTTGCTTCGAGTGCGCGCGTCACCACGCCCGCTGCCTGGCCGGGCATAGGTTAGCCGTCGTCTCCAACGCGCACGCTGGGCTCGTTGCCGCAATCGGAGCCGCCCTGCCCCTGCTAGGGGCAATTCGTCCATCCGCGATGGCCACCGCCGCTCACGTGACAGGGCGTCGGCCAGGTAATAACGGATTCCGAATCGCGCGTTTTCGTGTGAAAGGACTCTGTACCGGCCGAGGCGACGCGAACAACAGCACATGGGGAATCAGTCGTGTCGAGTGCGCCTGTCGGAATCTATCAGCGGTGGGAAAGTCTCGATATCGGGCGTTCAGCGCACGCGTCGACCCAGATTCGGTCGAGCAGGCACTTCTCCGGATCGGTCAACCGGGTGGATAGATACCGTCGATACTCCGCGACATCGCGGAAATCGAACCGCTCGATCACGCGGTCGGTACCGACCTCAGCCGTCCAGCGGCGCGCGCCGAGACGGCGGCGGGCGCGTGCAAGGTCGCGCCGAAGCGCCCGAAACGATGCGTGCCCGCCGGGCCGTAATCGATAGGTCACAGTCACGCGGACCGGTGCCGACTCCTCCGCCACCGGTGCCAGCGGAATCGCGGTCCGCGTTCCCGCGTCATCGAGAGTGGGGGCGATCGTTTCCGCCGGCACTATCCCATGGACGAGTGCGCCCATGCCCGCGCCAACCATCACAACGGCTGCCGCGGCGAATGCGGCATCGAGGGAGACGATGTCGGCGAGCGCCCCCCACACGAGGGAGCCGACCGCCTGGCAGCCCTGGAAGACCAACAGCATCAAGGCAATCACGCGTGCCCGGATCCACGTCGGAAGCGCATCGTGGGCCGCCATCATCCAGGAGCTCTGGACACCGACCCACGAACCGCCGACGACAACCATGAGCACGGCGACGACAACAACATTCGAGACGGTCGCGACCGCAGCGAGAACAGCAGCATAGGCGAGTGATCCGGCGCAGATGAACGCGTTCTGCGTCATCCGGCGGCGAAGCGGCATCACCGCCACGGTGCCCACGACGGCACCGAACCCGACGAGCCCGAACATCAGGCCGAACTGGCTCGAGGACAGGCCCAACCGCTCGTGCGCGATCACGGGTAGGAGCGCCCATAGGCAACTCGAGGGCACACCGAAGACCGAGAGGCGGTACAACAGCCTCCGGGTCCATGCGGAATTCCGGACGAACCGCGTCGACGCCTCCAGTGCGGGCGCCATCCGTTCAGATGAGCGCGGCATCGCCGTGCCAGCGCGGCGCCGTGACCACAGCGGTATGACCAGCACGGCGAGGACGACTCCCAACGTCAGAAAAAGGGCCTGGGACGTCGTCACGGTCAACAGCGCACCACCGATGATCGGGCCGATCGCGCGGGCGCCGTTGTAGGAGGCACCGTCGAGGATGGCCGCGGTGCCCGCGAGCGGACGGCCCACGATGTGCGGCATGAGTGATTGCCAAGCGATCGTGATAGTCGACAGCCCGGCGCCGACCGCGACGACCGTCGCGAGCATCAGCCATGGGGGCACGTCGTCGATGCTGGCGAGTACGGCGGCGGCTACCGCCGCACCCGCAAGGACAAGCAGCGCTCCGCGCATCAAGACCGGTCCCGCCCCGCGCTCACCCCAGACTCCCATCGGAAGAGCGAGCAGGAGAAAGGGAATCGCCAGCGCCGTCTGGACGGAGGCGATGACCGTCGACGACTCTCCGGACACGGTCAGCGTCCATTGGACCGCAACGACGAATACCCACACGCACACATTTATGACGCACTGGACGGCAACGAGGACCGTGAAGTCCGCGTTGCGCAGCGGATCCCGGAGCGAGGGGTAGCCGCAGCGGGCTGCATCAGTGATTCTCCTTACCCATTAGCTGGTATGACGCACTGGAGGATTGTGTGCCGTGCACCGTGCGGATCGATGTCGACGGCGTCACGCCTTGTCAGTTGTGGCCGGGTACCTGCGTTACGCGGTGACGACCGCACGATCGGCTGCAGCTCGGTCCGCCGCGGCGAGGCCGAATACCAGAGCCGGCGCGATACCGCCGGTGTAGGCGTGGTTGTAGAGTCCGCCGGTATCGGATCCCGCCGCGAACAGACCCTCGATCGTTCCGCCCGCAGCGGCAAGGACGCGGCCGTTCTCGTCGATGCGCACGCCGTGGAACGGGAACGTCAGCGCGGGGCACGCCTCGATCACGTAGTACGGGCCCCTGTCCAAGGGCTCGGCGTCGTAGCTGCGCGGCGGCTGCACCGCGCTTCCTGCCGCATTGATCTCGCGGATCTGCTCGGCGATCGCGGCCCCGTCATAACCCCACTCCTCGGGCAGGTACGCGAAATCGTCGAGACTCTCGGCGAATCCGCACCGCCCGCCGCGGCGTTGCGCGAGGTCGAATTTGTCGATGGCAACGGCACCCTCGACATAGCTGCCGGTGATCCAGTCGCGGTGGACCCGCTCGTCGGCCACCAGTAGCCCGCGGGACTCGGGCTGTTCGAGCAAGGCCATCGTGGTCAAGTGATCGCCGACGGTCTCATCGGTGAACCGGCGGTTGTCGAGATTGAACAGCAGCGCGTGCTCGCTGTAGTACAGCGACAGCGCCACGAAATCGGACGGGTCACGGAAGCGCACCCCGGTGGGAATGAGATGCCCATAGAAACCGGAGCGGTGCTTCCCGGTCGCGGCACCCACGGCCTCGGCCAGCCGCAGTCCGTCACCGGCGCTGATGGGGTTGGAACGGAGCTGCATCGCGCTCGCAGCGGGGTGGATGTGCTTACTCGCCGCCTCGGGATTCGCCTGGAATCCTCCGGTCGCGAGGATCGTGGCCCGGGCCCGGATCTTTCGTTCGGTGCCGTCCGCCAGCCGTATCCGCGCGCCGACGACGGCACCGTCCTCGGTGAGAAGCCCGACAGTGCTGGTGCCGGTGAGCAGTTCGCCGCCGGCGCGGAGGCGCTTGCGGCACTCGTCGATGTACTGGTTGGTGTCTAACTGGTGGCCTGTGCCGTACCGCAGGACCGTCACGGCGTCCGCGCAGTCGACCCCGAGCGAGCGAATCCACTCGATACCCGGAGTGAATCCGTCGACGAGCGCGCGCCGCAATGCGGGGTCGCCGTTGGGGTTGACCTCGTCCATGACCTCGTGCGATGACGCTGTCCATGCGTACCCGGCGAACTGGGCAGACCCGCCGACCGTGGCGGACTTCTCGACGACGATCACCGAGCCACTCCGGCTCAGGGTGCGGGCAGCCGCGGTCAGTCCAGCCATTCCCGCGCCGATGACGAGTACGTCGGTGTCGATTCCTGGCATATCGTGCCCCTCCGTTGTGCGGCCGTAGTGTCCGTCGTCACATTAGTCCTCTAACTGAAGTCAGTTCAAGTATAGAATTCGTATGGGCCGCGGTTCCACCGCCGCGCCAGAGCCCGCCCGCCCCGCCCGAGTCCGGGTCCCAGGGTACTGCGCGCTGGCCAGCCGGTCTGGTGTGCGGGGCAGACCCGGTTGTGGCTGGGCGAGCACGGGTTTCCGCCGGGGCGGGCGTTGCTGTGCCGGCTTCATGGCGATCATCGTGCGGCGGTCGAGGTCAAGTCCGGTCATTGGCGGGCTGTGGGGCGGTGGTTGTCGGTGTTCGTCGACGACGAATCGGGGACCGTGGACGCATTGGCGGTCCGGCGGGGTGCGGGCGCACTTGTTCGACGATTTGTCCGCCGGGTGAGGGTGCTGCGAGCCACACTGACCGCGGGAACAGGCGTCACGGACGCTCGGTCGTGGGGTGCACCTACCACGGGGCCACAATCGCCGTGGTGCGCCGCCGCGGCGGGGCATCGTGGCGGACTGCAGTGGTCGCTGCGCACCGCCGGCAGCGTCGCCGACCTGAGAGTGCGTATGAAGCTTGTCGCACGCCCCCTGGGTATATCGGTTTCTGCAATGGCCCGGGAGGTCGGCCGAAGCGACACCCGACCCTTTGGGATCGAGAAGCGCTGCGCCACTTGGTTCGCCGCCTGACGCGGACGACCTCGGTGCGCTTCGCGGACCGGTGCGAGCCGGGACAGCGGTCACAGATGGCGTGTATCAATCCACGTGTCGACCGGGAATGTTGCGGCCACGCCCGTGGTCACAGCTGCGCAGCGAGGGGAACAGGGCAATCGCGGAAACGATGATCCCCGCGACGTCGGCGACGACGCCCAGCAGGGCACGCAAGTATGCGGCCTCGTCGTCGGCCACCGTGGACCGCGATGTCGCGATGGCGCCGCAGGCAATCGCGGCCACTGCTAGGACGAGTCCGATCACCCAGAACGAGCAACGGAGAGCCCTCAGGGCGATCGACACGGCAGGCAATCGCGAAGAATGCCGGTGCGCTATATCGTCGCTGTCGGCGGAGGAACACACGCAGCGGTCGGCACGTGTGCTGCGGGGGACGGCGGCGGTCATGATCATCCTTCGGACGGTTGATGAGTCGGGTCGGCGGACCGAAGTGGGGTTGCCGGACAACCGAGGCGCGCCCTTTTCGCGGGTGACGTCTGTCGGTGCACAGATGGAGTGGTCCGCCGAGGACCGGTCCTTTCACCTCAATGGATGTGTTCGTCATCGGACCGGGCGGTGGTGTAGGCCATCTGGGAGCTTTGCACCGAAAATGTTGCCGTCCCACGATGCCAACCGCCGCCGAACTAGCCCAAGCGGTGACCCGACGGCAGGTCATGACCGAACACCCCCGGCCGAGTAGCGCTCCTGTGCACAGTCATTCCGGTTCTGGATCTGTGCGGACCTCGAGCGGCGAGGTGGGTTGTGGTGTGTGGGTGAACGCCCGCCGGTACCTGTGTGCGGCGGGCGTTCGTGGTGGGGTCAGTGCAGGGTGGCGGTGTCGATGACGAACCGGTATCGGACGTCGGAGGCGAGGACCCGCTCGTAGGCCTGGTTGATCCGGTCGGCGGGGATCACTTCGACTTCGGATCCGATGCGGTGGGTGGCGCAGAAGTCGAGCATTTCCTGGGTTAGTGCGATGCCGCCGATCATCGATCCGGCGAAGTTGCGGCGGCCGCCGATTAGTGACATCACGTTGAGGCTGAGTGGTTCGGCGGGGGCGCCGACGTTGACGAGGGTGCCGTCGACGGCGAGCAGGCCCAGGTAGGCGTTGAGGTCGATGCTGGCGCTGACGGTGTTGACGATGAGGTCGAACCGGCCGGCGAGCTGTTCGAAGGTGGTGGGGTCGGAGGTGGCGTGGTAGGCGTCGGCGCCGAGGCGGAGCCCGTCCTCTTGCTTCTTCAGCGTTTGGGAGAGCACGGTGACCTCGGCGCCGAGGGCGTGGGCGATCTTGACGGCCATGTGCCCGAGGCCGCCGAGGCCGACGATGGCGACCTTCTTGCCGGGGCCGGCGCCCCAGCGGCGCAGCGGGGTGTAGGTGGTGATGCCGGCGCACAGCAGGGGAGCTGCGGCGGCCGGGTCCAGGCTCTGCGGGACGGACAGGACGTAGTCGGCGTCGACGACGACGTGGGTGGAGTAGCCGCCCTGGGTGGTGGTGCCGTCGCGGTCGACGCCGGCGTAGGTGGGGACCATGCCGTGGGCGCAGTACTGCTCGTCGCCGCCCAGGCATTGGGTGCAGTGACCGCAGGAGTTGACGAGGCAGCCGACGCCGACGCGGTCACCGACCTGGTGGCGGGTGACGCCGGCGCCGACCTCGGCGACGGTGCCGACGATTTCGTGGCCGGGGACGACCGGGAAGGGTTGCGGGCCCCAGTCGCCGTTGACGGTGTGGATGTCGGAGTGGCAGATGCCGGCGTACTGGATTTCGATGAGGACGTCGTGGGGGCCGACGTCGCGGCGCTCGATGGTCGTGGGGGCCAGCGGCTGGCCGGCTTCGGGTGCGGCGTACGCGTTGACGCGCATGGCAGTACTTCCTTACTTCTGTGGTGGTCACAGTGGTGGTGGGCAGGGCAGGGCTGAGTGACCGGTGCCGCCTCGATTGCGGGGCGCGTACCGGGGGTGTGGTGGGTGGGGGTTAGCGCTTCTTGGTGTGGTGGAGTTCGTCGGCGAGTGCGCTCGCCTCGGCCGCGAGGAGCGCGGCCCGAGGTTCGTCGCCGGCGTCGATCGCGCGCCAGTAGTCGATCTTGAGGTCGACGTAGCGTTGACGGAGTGCGACCTGCTGGGCCTCGAGGGCGAGTTGCTGCCGGCGCTCGGTCAGCAACGCGATCTGCGCGGAGGCGGCCGTGGGTCCGAGTTGTCCGTTGGCGACGTACTCCTTCATGTCGTTGACCGACATCCCGGTCGCTGCCAGGCACGCGATGGCCAACAGCTGACCCAGGTCGTCCTCGTCGTAGACCCGGTGCTTACTGATTTCCCCGCGGCTGACCGGTGCGATCACCCCGACCGACTCGTAGTAGCGCAGCGTGCTGGCCGGAAGTCCGGTCAGGGCGGCCGCGTCCTTGATCGTGTAGACGTGTCGGGTGGTTCGTGCACTCACACCATCGACGCTAAGAACTTCAAGTACTTGAAGTCAAAGGTCAGGTGAGTCACACCCGTGGTCCCCGGGCCCGGCGGATCAGTGGGCTTGCGGGGGATTGGCGTACTCGATAGGCCCCTCCACTTCCCGCCGGCGTGACCTTCCCATCGGGTAGCCCTCGTAGCAGTGATACAATTTTGTATAACTGCAGTTGGAGGTGGTGTGCGATGGCGTTGACGGATGTGGAGCGCGACCTGCGGGCGATCCCGGCGGAGAAGGAACTGCTGCAGATCAAGTTGCTGCGTGCGGTGGCGCACGCGACGGACAATCAGGTGCCGCAGCGGGTGATCGCGAAGAACCTGGCCGTCACCCAGCCGGAGGTCAGCCGGATCGTGAAGAAGCTGCGGCTGAACCCTTCGGCCCGCGACCGGTCCCCGCGGGAGGTGCTGCTCGAGCATGCGGCGAAGCGGATCGACCACGACCGGATGATGACCGAACTGATTGCCTGGGACTACACCTTCGGGCACGTCCCGGGCGACGACCCGCTCGGGGAGAGCTACGTGCGGGGCACGTGGGATCAGATCGAACGCTCCCGCGACCTACTGAGTGACGACGACTACCGGGTGTTGCTCGCGGCCACGGCCGACAGGCGTGCGCAGGCGAATGCACTCTGACCCCGCCGCTGTTGCCGCCGACCTCGAGGCCTGGTGCCGGCCCGGCGGGATCCTCGACAAGGACGGCCCCTCCGCCTCCATCCACCTGTTCGACCCGGTCGCCCGTCGCCGAACACGGGACGCGATCGTCGACGCCTACCTGGCCGAGCAAACCGACGTCGGTGTCGGCCGTCAGTTCCTGGCTTTGGCAACCGCCGGCCCACCCGGGGTGGGCAAGTCATCGAGCATCGACCGCCGGCACCTCGCCGGGCGGGGATGGCGGGTGCTCGATGCCGACAGGCTCAAGGACTACCTGCTGCGGGACACGCTTGAGCAGGGCATCTACACCGACCTGCTGAGCATCGAACTGGCCGACGGGCACCGGCTGATGCCGCGTGAACTCGCCACCCTGGTGCACACCGAGTCGACGAAGATCCTCGACGTCATCACCGAGATCTGCCTGTCCCGCGGGGAGAACCTGGTCCTCGAGGGCACGTTCAGCTGGCCCGGCCTCGGTCCGCGGCTCATGCGCGACCTCGCCTACGCGGACTATGAGAAGTTCACCATCCTCGATGTCGAAGCACCTCAACACATCACCCGGGCCCGCGCTCTGACCCGGTGGTGGCGGGGCCGGCAGGAAGCGCTGCGTGGCGGTGACGGGTTCGGTGGCCGATTCACCCCGGGGTTCGTCATCGACGCCCTCTACGCCGATAATTCCGCGGAGACGGTGTGCGCCCGCAACGCGCGGGCCGCGTTCGATCACCCACTGTCCGCGGAGATCCCGACCGTCGAGCTGCTCGTCGAGCACGCCGATGGTGGAGACGAGACGTGGGTGAAGGAGAACGGCGTCGTGGTCTACCCGCAGATTCCGGCCGACCGACCCGAGCCCTGACCCTTCCGTCCGTGCCACGTGCCACCCGCCAGGATCTGAATCCGCAACGCCTCGGCCGCGAGCCCACGAGCGACGTGAAAGGCTTCTCAGCGAGGACGATGACGACCGAATCCGGGAAACCCGGGACCCCGGAGATGCGAGGCAATCCGATTGATCGACGTCCTCAGGCGCAGTCCCGGCAGAGCAACTGCTGATGTTCGGCGAGGCGGCTGCGATGGTGGACCAGAAAGCAACTGGTGCAGGTGAATTCGTCAGACTGCTTGGGGATGACGCGGACGGTGAATTCTTCACCGGACAGGTCGGCGCCGGGTAGTTCGAAGGACTCGGCGGTGTCGGCGTCCTCGACGTCCACGGCGGGGGACTGGGTGTCTTTCCGGCTGGCGGTCAGCTGTTCGAGGGACGTGTCCGACTCGTCGGATTCGGTGACTCGTGGTGCGTCGTAGTCGGTGGCCATGACTGATCTTTCCTCATGCTCTGGGTGGTCGGATCCGCCAGACTAGAGGGTGCGGTGGCGCGTCACGCTGTCGGGGGCATCGTGTGCTGCGACTTCAACCTCTTGGGGCGGAGTATGCGATGCGGGTGATCGTCACCGACGAACTCGACAGCTATCAGGTCGCCCGCCGCGAGCTGATCGCATCGGTCGAGTATCGCCGCTCGAAGTACTTGAATAATCGGGTCGAGAACTCGCACCACCCACCATGCAGCGAGGACGGGCGACGAAACGGTTCACCGACCGCGACACCCGCGGCCACGGTCACCGACCTCACCAGACGATCAGCACCCGCGCTCACGCGTACCGCGATCTCCGGAGGCTGTGACAGGAGGTTCGCCTCGTCACCGTCGTAATACCTGGCCGTGCTTCGGCAGCCGCGTCCGCTGGGGTACTGGGGGACATGTCGTCATGGCAGGTCAAGAGCCGATTCGGCTGTGCCGCAGCGTCGGCGATTATCAGGCCGTCGTGGGAACGGTGATCTGCTCTCTGCCGTCGATGGCCGAGAGCAGATAGTGCGGGCAGGGGACCACCTGTCGAGGCACGGGAATCGCCTGATGGTCGGTGCCGAGGCGGAACTCGCGCGAGCAAGCGTTGGCTGTTGCACCGTGCATCACCCGTGGGCGGGACTGTCCATAGAGGCGGTATGCGAGCTGCCCATCTCGGTGGCCGCCGGTGTCCGGGTCGACGGCTCCAAGGAAGTATCCATGCGAGGCGCCGGCGGTCGAGAGGATCGCGCGCGCCCACTCGGCGGGCTCGGTGGGCGGCAGATACCGTGGCCGACCCATTTCGGCGTCGACGGTGTGCACGAGGACCGTGACCGCGAGCCCGGCCACGGCAGGGAGCCACTGCTCTGCCACGGCATCGAACGCCGCGATGGACGTGTGAATCTGCAGCTCGAAGTCCGTTCCGGTGCGCGTCACCACCGCCATTGTGTGCGGATCCGCGGAGATGTCGGCGGGGGGCCAGAGACGGCAGCGTCTCGTCGAGGGCTGGGGTTTCCGGTGCTTGCGGACATGGGACAAAGGGTGCGGGGCGTGGCACCCCGGCCGACAGGCGACAAGGGGTCGCACCGCCTACGACCGGACCGGCTGAATGGTCCGTTTACCAGCGGAGACGACATGTCCCCCTGAAGGAAGTATTCGCACGCGTGCCACACCGCCAGCCTTCGTCTCGACGCCGCCGGGCAGCACAGTTCGGATCACCGTCCCTCCAGGGCAGGATGAGACCGTGAGCGACCGAACCGCAGCAGACCTCGAGCGTGAACTCGCCATCCTCGCCTACGTACGCGACCGTCTCCGGGCTTCGGAGGGCGATGACTTCCGTATCCCGTCCACCGCCGTCGATCAGGTTCTCGATGAGCTCAACAGTCTCGAATGATGGCAATGGGATCCGAACTGATTCCAATCCGTGCCGAGTCCGGGCATCGGGCACGGAAGTTTCGGGTCGGCCGTAGCGGGGGCCGGTTGCTGCCCCCACGATGGAGTATCAGAGGTCTGGCATGAATTCGCACCGGCGACGGCAGGTTCTGTGCCACACCAGTTGACGCAGGAAAGGGCTCGGCCCCGCCCCGGGGGGCCGGCACACACCATGACCGCTTTGACTGGCAGAGCGAACAGCCCGATCGATACGGCGACGACGACGGTGGAGGTGACCGGCGCCCGGCCGGGAACGGTCGATCTGTTCGTCTTCCAGCTCGGGCCCGATTTGAAGGTGCGGACGGATGCCGATTGGGTGTTCTTTTGACAACCTCACCACTGCCATAACGCAGTGTCCATAACCCGCAATGGGATCGTAGATCCGTTGGGAAAGTGGGGTATTAGGTGTTGCTTCCGCTCGGGCTCCTCGCGGCCGCGATGGCGGGCTCGAACACTTTCCCACCGTTATTCTGTGCTGGGCTGCGTTTCGCGTCATGGCAGTCGCGAGGCCGTGCATGCCCGAGGGTTCCGCCGCGTTGACTGCTATCCGACGGACCCTATTGCAGCGCAATCATATTCGCATGCGTTCTTCTCGCGATGAATCAGGAAATGCCAGGCCTAGTTGGCCGCAATAGTCGTGCCTTCGTCGGCACCGTCGACAGATGGTGCTCGGTGTGGTCGCTGGACGAAAGGGTGACAGCGCAGGTCCTCGGAAGTCAGTGCGGCCCGCGTGTGGTTGGTCGCCCTTCCGATCCGCTGGCGGGAAGAGGATCGAAATGCCGCTACTGTGTGCGTTCGACGATTGCCTGACGAATAGGGAGACAACATGGCGGTATCACCGAGGGGTTGTGCAGGATCGGCGAAGACGACGACCAAGGAGATTCGTGAGTGGGCGATCGGGGCGGGCTTGGAGCTGTCCTCCCGCGGCCGCATTTCGGCCGAGATCGAACAGGCCTTCCATGACGCGCAGGCGAAGAAGTCTCAGGTCAAACCGGCGTCGGCAAAGAAGACGGCTGTGAAGAAGGCAATAGCGGAGACGACGGCTACGAACAAGAAAGCAGTGAAGAAGGTACTCCGGGAAAAGGCCCCGGCAAAGAGAACGGCGGCGAGCAAGGCTCCAGCGGAAAAGACGACCACGGAGATTCGTAAGTGGGCGATCGGGGCGGGCTTGGAGGTGTCCTCCCGCGGCCGGATCCCGGTCGAGATCGAGCAAGCCTTCGACGACGCTCAGACGCAGAAGATTCAGGCAGCGGCACCGGTTAAGAAAACGGCAGCGAAGAAGGCAGCTGCCAAGAAGACGGCCGCGGCGGCTCCGGTCGAGAGGACAGCGGTGAGCAAGGCTCCGGCGGAGAAGAGGACAGTCGCGACGAACACGGCTGCGGAGAAGCCGACCGTGAAGAAGGCGACCGTGAAGAAGCCGGTCACGGCCAAAATTCCGGTGAAAAGGACAGTGGTGAGTAAGGCTCCGGCGAAGACGACCAAGGAGATTCGCGATTGGGCGATCGCAGATGGCCGCGAGGTGTCCTCCCGAGGAAGGATTCCGGTCGAGATCGAGCAAGCCTTCCACGACGCGCAGTCGAAGAAGGTTCAGACAAAAACGGCGCCAGTAAGGACGACGGCCGCGAAAACGACAGCTGCCAAGAAGATGGCCGCGGCGGCGGCTCCGGTCAAGAGGGTAGCGCCGCGCAAGGCTCCGGCGGAGAAGAAGGTAGTCGCGACAAAGACGGCCGCGACAAAGACGGCCGGGAAGAAAACAGTCGCGACGAAGGCAACTTCGGAGAAGGCGGCCGTGAAGAAAACAGTCGCGACGAAGGCAACTTCGGAGAAGACGGCCGTGAAGAAGACGGTCGCGGCGAAGGCGCCAGCGAAGAAGGAAGCGGCGAGTAAGGCTCCGGCGAAGAAGTCACCGAGGGAGATTCGTGAATGGGCGATCGGGACGGGTCATGAGGTGTCCTCCCGCGGCCGGATTTCGGTCGAGATCGAGCGAGCCTTCCATGTTGCTCAGGCCGAGATGCCGGTCGCGTGAGCTGCGACATTGCCCTGAAGCACAGCGTGGCCGTCCTGCCGTGAAGGCTATGAGCCTGTTGGAATTATGATCCTCGGCGGTCGGCGGTCGGCGGTCGGCGGTCGGCGGTCGGCGGTCGGCGGTCGGCGGTCGGCGGTCGGCGGTTGTCCGCCGCCGCAGCGGTGCCGGGGAGGGGTGCGAGGTATCCCGGCGCACCTGACGTGACGAGTTCCGCGCAAATGGATCGCGAGGGTCACACATGTCTTGGGGAACCACCGGTGGCCGCAGTTGCCGGTATCTGAGCACCTACCGGTGACACGATGGGCGGGTGGGGAGACAGAGCGGGATCTTCGGGGTTGTGGGTTTGGTCGTCGGGCTGGTCGCGGCGGTGGTGTTCGCCGCGTTTACGTCGCGCCCGTACACGGTGGCGACGTCGTTCCAGCCAGCTGTGACTGATCCATGGCTTGTGGTGATGGCCGTCCTCACGGTGGTCGGGGCCGGTTGCGGGATGGTGCTGTGGCTGTCCGGGTGGCGGATAGTGAGGGACGCGGCGAGTGCCGAACAACGCCGCGGTCGGCGCACCTTCCTGCTCGGCCGGACCGTCGCCGCGGCCCTTGCTGGTATCACGGTGGGATTGTCGCCGATGCTCGTGTTGATCTATGTGGTGTTCACGGCCACTGTGGGCATCGCGGTGGAATGGGCTGTGGTGCTTGTGCTCTACGCCGGCAGCGCGGTGCTGGCGTACGGGTGCGCTTTGCTGGGTGTGTGGTGGGTGTTGGCCGCGGCGGGTGATGATCGGCGTGCGGCGACCGTGCGGATGCTCGCGGTGTTGCTTCCGGTCGGTGCGCTGATGGCCACCGCTGCCGGTGTGGGCGCCGCTGGGCTGTTCGGGTATTCCACCGCCCCTGCGACATTCGTGTGCGTTATCGCGGTGGTGGCCGCCGTGCTGACGGCAACGGCGGCCCTGGCGCGGGTGCTGTCCCGGGCCCCAGTCGAGGACGTCGGCACCGGGTGACCGCGCCTGACTCATCGTGTCCTCGACGCGTACGCGACGTCGTCTCCGCGCCGGCCGAGGAAGACGAGCCCCATGTCGCGGCGGACTCGGGCGTGCCTCGTTCATCTCGAACGGGCTATTCGGTGATGGTGGGGCGGTTCGGTCAGGAACGGGCACACCTCGAGCCATTCGTGGATGGGTTTCTCGCCGACCGCGGGCGGTCAACAACATGCAGACCGCGCCTTCAACGTGACGACAACGCCGTCACCATGCCGACGAAAACCTCGAAAACAGTCCGAGGCCGTCTGCATTTACAGCGACGCGATCATCTGCATCTTCAGTGACGGGCAACACACGGACTTGGGGTACACAGCAACTTCTCGGCACACTGCTGTCGGACCGGCACAGTATCGTCGTCTCGACGAAAGGTGGAACCTAGTGGGGATGTCGGCGTCCGATCGTGCGGAGCTTCTGAACAGGTGGATCAAGCCGTCGAGTGAGAATGAGCAACAACAGCAGGCGCGGGCTGAGGACATGGTGCGTAAGGCCATCACAACCTGCGGCGACTTCGATGGCAGCAATGTTCTCGTTTACACCAAGGGAAGCTACCCGAACAACACCAATGTCCGGCGCGACAGTGACGTCGATGTGGCAGTGGAACTGCAGGACTGCCTCTACTACGACTACAAACCCGGTATAACAGGTATCGAACCTCCTCCTCGCCCCTACCAGGGGGAATGGACACCCAGGACGTGGAGGAACGCGGTTGTCAATGCCCTCGTCGAGGCTTTCGGCAAGGAGTCCGTCGACACGAGCGGGAAAATCGCCATCAACATCAGTGCTGTGGAAGGAAGCCGACCGAGCGCTGACGTCGTTCCAAGCTTCGACTACCGCCGCTACGACAACCCCGAACGCACGGTTAGCTGGGAAGGAAGCTGCGTCTTCCCGACCGATGACGGTGCGAAGGTCGTGAACTGGCCGCAGCAGCAGCTCGACAATGGGCGGAATCTCAACACCCGCACCAACTATCGCTACAAGAAGTACGTTCGCGCGTTGAAAAACGCGGAGAACTTCCTCGCCGCACAGGGGACGATCGACGAGCTACCCTCCTATTTCATGGAGTGTCTCGTCTTCAACGTCGACGAGTCGACGCTGACCCGCGGGAGTCTCGATGAAGGGTTCGAGGCGACCCTGCTGGAACTCTTCCTGCTTCTCGAAGAGGAAGAGAACGAACGCTTGATGGTTGAACCCAGCAGGATGACGTGGCTGTTCACCCATGACAAGAAGTGGTCGGTGGAGGACGGGATGGCCCTCGTGCTCGCGACATGGCGACACTTCGGGTACGGGAGCTAGGTCGGTTATCGTGCGCCCAACTACACCCGTTCGCACCGTTGCTGTCGTCATTGGATTCGCCTACACCGCTGTACTGGCGGTCATGGGCATAAGGCTCGACAGCCTCGCCAGGATAGTGGTCGGGGTCTTCCCAATCCTGGCCACCGCCGGATTGGTTGTGTGGGATCTCTGGCTGTGGAAGGCCCCGCTCCTGAAGCTCCTGACACACCGGCCGCGGATCGACGGACTCTGGAAAGTGACGCTGACGCCCGCAGCCGGAAGCCATATCCCGGTGGGCGGCAACTGGGGACCGATTCCGGCCTACGTCGTCATCAGCCAGTCGTACTGGTCTCTGCACGTCAGGCAAATGACCGCCGAGAGTGCAAGCAGCAGTAAAGCCTTTTTCTGGGACCACACCGCCGGCGCGGACGCAGAAACGCTCAGCTTCCTGTATCAGAACGGCGCTCGGCCTGAGCACGCTAAGCGCAGTCCCAGGCACCTCGGGACCTGCTCATTCGACATAGCCCGGCGCGAGCCCACTGAAATCGAAGGTCGCTACTTCACCGACCGCTACACGCAAGGAGGGATGGAACTCCGCCTCGTCGACCGATCCAAGGGCCATGCGTCGTACCAAGACGCGGATACGTACGTGGGGAACATGCAATCTGACCAGTTGACCAGTTAACCGCACGACCACTGCGATAGTGGTCGACCGTGGAATCCGCGAGATGAATGCTACGGGGATACGAATGCAAAGTCCTTCACTGCTCGATCGTCGGCGGCGGCACCGTACCTGCTGCCGTTGACCGATCCGTCCGCAGCTGTGGCGGAGCGGTTGGTGTTGTTATTGCACCCACGGATTGATTGGTTGGAGAAGAACCGGTTGGGCCCACCCGGCAGTGGGATAACCTGCTGCCCAGGCGTATCCGTTGGCATCTACATCAATCTGCATCAGCCTTCCATTCCACGGCGAGCGCATCCTCGACGGAGTCGCGAGCCAGGGTCACGATGTCCCCCGCTGCGTTGCACGCTGTTAGTGCTTCGTCGTGGGTCGGTTGGCGGCCGCTGTGCACCGTGTCGTTCCGGGCCTTACGGAGAATACCGAGATTGAGATGAGGGGTGTAGGAGAAGTCATCAAGCTTATCTAACCACGTCGAGTAGTTTGCGATGCCGCGGGCGCTGCCACGGCCGTACTTCGGAAACTTTGTCTTGGTGGAACTCTCGGCTTCCTTGACGAGTTGGGCGAGAACGATCTCCGTGGCGGTGGCGGCATCGACGATCGTCTTGCGGTAGTTGCCCCGAGAGAACGCGGCTCTGCTGTCGCGCCACAGCGAGTGTTCGACCGGCGGCTGCTCGAAGTCGGCTACTTTGTCGAGGATCATGGAGAACTGGGCTCGGCTGGAGGTCCGCGACCGCATCGCCGGTTGCCGGATCGATTCCGTGGCGTACATCGACGACAACGACCCCCCACCTGCGCGCCGCCGCGAGCCCGAGGCGCGTGGACCGTTGAGCTGCGAACAGTCGGCGCTACTCATGGACGGTAATCGCGTCGAAGGACGGGACGGTGGTGATGAATTCGACCAGCGCGCACCTCACTCACCCCATCATCGAAGCCGGGTGTGTGCGGGGGACTGCCCCCGCATGAGCCATGTTTGGAAGGAGTCGACCGAGACGAAGTAGCTTTTGCGTCATGGACGCGTCCGGGATGATCGCTGCATATCCGACCGGTGACTGTCCTCAGAGCCGTCTCATGCCTCGGAGAATGTGGACGAGTGGTAGCGATGAGGCGAGGCCGACGCTCAGATGGGGGTGGAAGGAGCTGAGGTTGCCGAGGACGACGTAGCGGGCTCCGTGGTCCCGCCATTCGGCCAGTTGGTCGAGGATGTCGGCGGGGGTGCCGGTGAGGAGGGTTTCGCGGACGAGTGAGGGCGGGACACGGTCGGCGTAGTCGAGGGCGGTGGTTTCGTCGATGGTGTGGGGGAGCAGGTCTTGGGCGCCGGTGAAGTCGGGGCCGAGGGGGTGTTCGACACCGTGGCGGGCCCAGACGTGGGCGGGAGCGCAGAGGGCGAAGATTCGGGCGGGGATCGAGTTGATCATCTCGTCGACATGGGTGTCGGTGCGGGCGGTGAGGACGAAGAAGAAGGCAGCGGGCAGGACGGTCTGAGGGTCGCGGCCGGCGTTGTCGGCGGCGGCCCGGATGGTGTCGAGTTTCTCGGCGTACTCCTTCGGGGTTTGCGCGTAGCTGGGGAACCAGGCGTCAGCGTAGCGGCCGGTGATGCGCAGCATCCGCGGCCCGTGCGCGGCGACCCAGATCGGTGGCCGGGTCCCTTTGTGGGGTGGGATGTCGAAGATGGCGTCGCGCAGCGGGAAGAACGTCGAGTCCCGGGTGACTGGTGTGCCGCCGGAGTTCCACAGGGTGCGGATGGTGGCGAGGGCTTCCTCGAATCGTCCGACCGGCTGGGACCAGTCGACGCCGTAGGGTTGGTTGCCTTCGCGCTCGCCGGGGCCGAAGCCGAGGATGGCGCGGCCGCGGCTGAGTAGGTGGAGGGTGGCGGCGGCTTGGGCGGTGACGGCGGGGTTACGGCGGCCGGCGTCGGTGACGCCGACACCGAGTCGCAGGCGGGCGAGCTTGTTGTGGGCGGCGAGGTAGCCGACGGTGGTCCAGGGCTCGTAGAACGCGTCCGCCCTCGGGATGAACCTGGCTATACCGGTGTAGGTGGGTTTCCAGATCGAGGCGGGAAGGAGGCTGTTGAGGTGGTCGGGTAGCCACATCGAATCGGCGCCGCCGGCGACCGCGTGTGCTCGGGTGTTGCGCAGCAGCAGGTCAGGGGCGAAGCGGGGGTTGACGCCGGGTTCCATCAGCCCGGTTCTGAAGCCGTTCATGGTTGTGCCTCCGGTTCGGTTTCTGGGGTGGTGCGGAGTGCGGCGGTGAGTTTCGCGTCGGCGAGCTCGAGGAGCGGTGGGAGTGCGTGGGTGTCGACGTCGAGGTACGTGCACATCTGGTCGTCGGCTACGCCCGCGTCACGCAGCCGTAGCGCGAGGGAGTAAGGCTGAGGCAGTCGCCGTAGCGCCTGCTCGCGGGGTGTGAGTGGAGGAGTCATGGTTTCAGGGTGCGTTCGCCGCGCATGGTGGGGTGGCGTAGTCGGCTACTCCAGTTGGTGACCCCGATGGGGAGGGGGCTGATTGCCGGTGAGGATGGCGCCGAGGTCGTCGCGGCCGGCGAGGCCGGCTTTAGGGAGGTGCGGTGCAGGTGTCCTACTACTGGCTCCGTCGCAACGCCGCCGGCCCATTCGGTAAAGGTGCCGAGTGGTAGTGCCCGTGCCGACGTAGTGGCGCGTGCCCACCGTGGTATCCATCGGCCGGGGCGGACATGGGTGATCGCTTCTCTGGCGAGTCGGCTCTTGCCCACTCCGGCGGCGCCGGCAATGGCGATCCCGCCGAAGCCGCCGGTGCCGGTGATCGTGGCATTGATCAGGTGCCGTTCCTCCTTGCGCCCGACCAATGGCCACGGATCCACTGTGGAGACCATCTGCTGCACCCTTTACCCAGCGAAATGGAGAAATGCCCGGTCGGACTTGGCGAACATGTTTGTGCGGTCATCGCGATTCAGTCTCCGGTGACAGTGCCGCCGAGGTCGTCCCGGCCGGTGAGTCCGGTTTTGAGGGAGGCGCGGTAGAGGTGTCCTTCGACGGTGCGGACGGACAGGTTAACTCTGTCGGCGATCTGATTGTTGGTTAGTCCTTGGGCGGCGAGGGTGATGATTTCGCGTTGTCGGGCGGTCAGCGGTGACGGTTGGAGGGCGTCGGTCAGTGCGGGGGTCCGGGCACCGTCGCAGGCATCCGCCAGTCGCTGGGCGCGGGCGGCGGCGGTGAGGGCCGATCCGTTGCGGCCGTGGCGGCGGTGGGTGGTGGCGGCATGGGCGGCGGCGTCCATGGCGGACAGCGGGTCGCCCATGTCCTCGAATTGGCGGGAAGCGTCGAGGAGGCCGTCCGCGTCGCCGGAGCCAAGGGCGGTGGCATATTGGGCGGCGGCGGGGGCGCGGGGCCCGTCGACCTGTTCGGCGAGCTGCTGGAGTCGGTTAGCGGCGGTGGTGTCGCCGAGGCGGGTGGCGGTGTGCAGACACATAACCTCATGGGCGTATTGGTGATGTTCGGCGGCATAGTGGGCGCCGCGGTGCGCGAGTTCGATGGCGTCGGTGACGGCACCGGTTGCCGCGGAAACCCAGGCTCTGGTGAGGAGATAGTCTGGCTTCAGGTACGGGACGGGTGTGGGGCACCAGGCGTCGAGGGCGCGAAGAGTTTCCGTTGCGCTTGCGGCGTCTCCACACATCGCTTGCGTTTGGGCGAGCGCGCAGTACCACGCTGTAGGTATGTAGCCGTGGACGATTCCAGCAGAGGTAAAGCGTTGTTCCAGTTGTCTTCGCGCCGCTCCCAGGTGCCCCGACGCGAGTTCGTCCTGCCCCATTAGCAGCGCGGAGAAGCGCTGCGCAACGCCGGGTATGTCGGCGCATTCGTCGCAGATGCGCGTGGTGACGGCGGTGGCTTCGTGGAAGTAGCCGGCGAGCCGCAACCCTCGGGTGTGGAACTCGCTGTAGGGGAGACGAACGGGTGACACTAGCGGGGAGCCGGTCATGAAGTTGTAATTGCGGTCAGCGTCGGGCGCGAGCTCTGATGCCCTTCCCATATCTCCCAGGGCTATCAGGAGGGCGCCCAGCGCCCACATCCGGGCCAGCGCCGGCAGGTCCGGCGTTCGCAGCGCGCACTCAGCGGACTCGACCGCATCGAGTGGGCGCGCGTTGTACGCGTGGACGATCGCCAGACCCGCAAACAACTCGCCGTGCGCTAGGGGTGTCGTTGTCGTTTCTCGTGTTTCGAGGAGCACGGATTCGGCTTGCTCGGGACGACCGAGAATCCACAACAGATTCGAGGACCGAAGGAATGCTGCCTCGACGCGGTCCTCGTCGGGCAGCGGCCAGGCGAGGATCTTGGTGAGGACCTGCTCGGATTCTTCGCCGCGGGAAAGGATGGTCAGGGCGACGGACAGGGTGAGGTGCGTGTCGTAGCCGGCACCGTTTTCGATCGCGGCCTTGCACAGGCGTACTGCGAGGTCCGCATCGAACAACGACAGTGACGCCAACGCGGCGTCTGTGAGGAAGTCGGGATCGGTGGCGAGCGCCGCGTCGAGTGTCAGGACGGCGCGGCGCACGAGCGCACGTGCATCGGAATCTTGTATGGCGCCAAGGGCTTCGGCGACATCGGCCTGTAGCCGCTGCACTCGTAGAGGTGTGGCCCGGGCGCGGCGGGCTTCGCCGTAGAGCGGGTGCGATAGCCGCACGAGGTGGCGGTCGCCACGGTCGACGGTGATCAGCCCGACTGCGTGTGCATCTTCGACGGCGTCGGGATTGGTGAGGTCGGCTAGCATCTGTTCAGGCAGCGGCTCGCTGACTGCAAGCACGTCGAGGACGGTGGAGACTGCGGGTGGAAGGGCGTCGAGTTGGGTCCCGATGAGGTCGGCTAGTCCCGGAGAGACGGTGGGGGGACCATCCCATCCCCAGACTCCGGCATTGAGTCCTGGTTCCTGCGCTCTCGGGGCGAGTCGTCCAGTAATAAGTTCCTGTTCGACGAGGTGGCGGACGTACAGGGGGTTGCCGCGAGTGATGGTCCACAACCGGCGGGCTGCGACGCCGTCGAGCGGGCCACCGACGACCGCAGTGACAAGGTCACGGGTTTCCTCCTCGGAGAGCGGTTGGAGTTCGATCCGCTGGAGGTGACCGTCCTTCCACAAAGAACTGAGTGCATCGGGGACAGGTTCGCCGGTACGAACGGTGACCACGACGGGGGCCAGTCGCCTCTGAACGAGTTGAAGCACCACGAACGCCGACAAGTCGTCGAGCAGGTGAGCGTCATCGACACCGATCACAGGCTTCGCCCCAGCAGGAGAGCTGGAGAGGTGATCGATGACGCCATGGACAGTAGAGAGAGTGTCCGCAGCGCCGATGTCGGTCCATTCGGCAAATGCCCCGAATGGGAGTGCCCGGGAGGAGGCAGTGGCTCGGGCCCATCGGGATTCCCATCGCCCGGGATGGATTTGTGCGATTGCTTTTCGGGCCAGACGGCTCTTGCCCACACCTGCGGCGCCGGCGATCACGATTCCGCGGTAACCGTCGGCTCCGGTCACGGCGGCGTTGGCTAGGCGTAATTCCTCCGCACGCCCGACCAACGGCCAGACTCTGGCCATGAGCTGATCGTATGCAGGTCTGGCGCCAAAAGCGACCATCGGGTTCGATTTGGTGTACGGGGCGGGCGAACGGCTCTGGGATGACCGATTCGTTTGCCGGGTTTCGGCGCGCGCTGCGAATGGCTTTGGTCGGTCTCTCGACGAGTCATGCGGTGGCCGCCTTCAGTAGGCTGCGAGACGCCGGTCAGACAGACAGGCAGAGATGAAGTGACGGCGTTTCGGGGTCGTCATTTGATGGCTGCTTGCGGCCTGCAGGATAGTTGCAGCTGAAATCTGGATCAATTTTGCGCGTTGCTGTGCCACAGTCGTCGGTGCGGGAAGTGGCGATGAGATCAACGAATTAATAATTCGGCCAGTGCTTCCGGCTGTCGAGTGTGTTTGGTGCCTTCATGACTTTCGCGAGCTCAAGCGCTTTCGCGGTCGAGGTAGGGCAGCGGAATGCTGACGAGCGCGTTCGCCTGCAGCGTGTGGCCGGTCTTGCTGCGCCGAGCTACTCGCAGCTATCGCTGGAACGCCGACCCGTTCGCGGGAAACCAAGCCAGACTGCTCCTTTGCGGTACCTCCCATGTCGAACCGTGTACCGAGGGCCACACCATATGCGCGGCCGCGGGCGCCCGGCGGAATTCAGCGGCGGTAGTGGCTGGGAAGGTATATGCACGGAATGCATTCCGGACCGAAGAGAGGTCGAATGTGGTCCACGAACCTGCAGATCGGGGCGAAGATGAAGAGATCGCCGCAGACATCGAGACCGGCATCCTGCCGGACACCGTCAGTGCATTCTCTGAGCTCCACGACAATGTCGACGCCAATTCGTATGCCGCCGACCTGGGCAGTAAACGCACCAACAGGCGGCGCGGCATGGCTTGACTTCATCAACGTCGTCACCGATGACGTCGATGCCTGGCTCCGCAATGCTCACCGGTGACCTAACCGCTGAGGTCACTTCTCAGGGACGACGTGGTGGTGGAATGGTGGTGTGTCATCCGTGCTCGGGTCAGTGGTGTGAAAGGTGGCCGCGATGACTGAGGCTTCGCCGGACGAGTGTCCTGAGCGCGGCGTGGGCGATCGTGACCGGTGGTGGGTCGAGGACGCGTCGGATCTCGGCGCTGCTGCTGCTGCGGTGGAGCCGTTGGTTCAGGAGTACTGGTCCTGGGCGGGTGAGGAATTGGCCGGGATGCTCGGTCGCCCGGTGAGGACGGATTCCGCGGATCGGATGCACCGGGCGTTCATGGCGGAGCTACCGACGATCACCGGGCCCCGGGGCCGGTTGCTGGTGGCGCGAAACCCAGAGGGATTTGTCGGGGTCGCGATGCTCAAGCCCGTCGATGATGTCACCGCTGAGCTCAAACGGGTCTACGTTCGCCCGGTTGTGCGCGGCAGGGGTGTGGCGCGGGCGCTGCTGAGGGAGCTGCTTGATGCTGCACGCGCCGAGGGGTTTGTCACGGTTCGTCTCGAATCGCTGCGATTCATGACGGCGGCGCATGCGTTGTATCGATCCGAAGGATTCGTGGAGATGCCGCCGTTCGCCGGGTCGGAAGCGGGGAGTGCTGGGCTCGAGTCGGCGGCGGTGTTCATGGAGATTCGGCTGTAGGTGGGCGGCAGCCCAGCCACCGGGCGTGGTTGCCACCACGTCCGAGAAGGCGATGGAAGCCGCGGACCTGATCGTGTGCGGAGCGATGCTGGTTCTTTCGACCTGATCAGGATCGCTCGGGGATGGTATTTAGGTGTTGCGGATGAGGTCGGCGGCTTTTTCGCCGATCAGGACGGTGGGTGCGTGGGTGTGGCCGCGGATGATGGCGGGCATGACGGATGCGTCGGCGATGCGGAGTCTGTGGAGGCCTCGGACCTCGAGGTCGGGTGTGACGACGCTGGCAGCGTCTCTGCCCATACGGCAGGTGCCGACGGGGTGGTAGATGGTCTGGCCGAGTTCCTCGAGCGCACGGGTCAGCATTTCCTCGTCGGGTGTTCCGGATGGCACGACCGGCCGGACGATCGGGCCGAGCTGGGATTTCAGCGAGGGCGCGGAGGCGAGCGCGGCGCAGATCCGTAGGCCTTCGAGCATCGCGCTCCGGTCGATTCCGTCGCTGTCGCTGAGGTAACGGGGGTCGATGATCGGCTTCGCGGCGGGGTCGGCGGATCGGAGCGTGATCTGGCCGCGGCTGACGGGTTTGAGGAGTACGGCGCCGATGACGACGGCGTGCGCTGTCGGTGCGACGAGCCCTTCCTCGAAGAACGGTGCGGGCGCGAAGAGTATCTCGAGGTCGGGCAGCGGCAGGTCGGGGCGACTGCGGGCGAATCCGTACGCTTCCTCGACATTCGAGGTCAGCATGCCCTTCCGCCTCAGCAGGTAGTTCACGAGCTCGGGGATCTTGTCGGCGGTGAACAGTGAACCGCTGTCGACGCTGTATCCGAACGCGGACACGAAGTGATCGGTCAAACCGCGTCCGACTTCGGGGAGATGATGGTGCACCGCGATGCCGTGCCGGCGCAGGTGTTGTTCGTCGCCGACACCGGAAAGCATCAGCAGTTGGGGTGTGTTGACGGCCCCACTGGCGAGGATCACCTCCTTGCGGGCGCGGATGGTGCGCCGGATCCCGTCCTTGACGTAGTCGACGCCGACCGCGGCGGTTCCGTCGAATACGATCCGGGTCGCGTATGCCTCGGTGAGAACGGTCAGGTTCGCCCGCCTCAGCGCCGGCCGGAGGTAGGCGTCGGCGGTGCTCCACCGGGCGCCACGCTTCTGGGTGACCATCGACCGGGTAAAGCCCTCGGGCCGAGCGGTGTTGGCGCGTTCCAGGTCGAAGCCGGTTTCGGTGACCGCGTCGAGGAATGCGGTGGTGAGCGGCCGTGGGCTGCGCTGGTGGGAGACGATGACCGGTCCGGCGTTTCCGGTGTCGGGGTGGGCGCCGTCCTGCACGTTCTCGATGCGGCGGAAGTATTTGACTACCTCGGTGAATGACCATGACGTGTCGTCGGTGAGGTCGGCCCATTCGTCGTAGTCTGCGGCGAAACCACGTACCCACATCATCGCGTTCATCGATGACGACCCGCCGAGCATCTTGCCGCGCGGCCAGTAGATCTGCCGGCCGCCGAGCTCGGGTTGCGGCTCGGTCAGGTAGTCCCAGTCGACCTCGCTCCGGAACAGTTTCGCGAATGCGGCGGGGATGTGGGCGAACTTGTTCTTGTCCTCCGGTCCGGCCTCGAGGGCCACCACCTGGTTCCGCGGGTCGGTGCTGAGCCGGTGGGCGAGCACGGCCCCTGCTGAGCCGGTTCCCACGATCACGTAGTCGGCTGCGGACGGTTGCTGGGTCATTTCTTCATCTCCGTGTCGTGGGTGGCCGCTTGGCCCCGATGCTTTGGGTTCTGGGGCGGTTGCGGTGAGTTTCGCTACGGTGAGCTGGATCGGCGTCTCCGGTGTTGGTGCCTGTATGTCGAGGTATCTGTGATGCAGTCGAGGCTGCCGGCGATCTCCGCGCTGCAGTGCTCGGTGTCTTCGCGGGGATGGACGAAGGTTGGCGGACCGCACCGGTAGTACAGGCTGGGGTGTCCTTGCTGGTGTCTGCCGGTCGTGTGGCCCGCGGCCCCCCCTTGCGGTGTGGCAACCCCTTGCGGGTCGGGGCTTCAATTTCAGCGCCGGCATGGGAGGCCGTTGTGTGGTCAGAGTCGCCGCATCCCGCGCAGGACCTGGACGAGTGGCAGTGACGAGGACAGCCCCACACCGAATTTCGGGTGGAAGCCGCTCAGGTTCGCCAGCACGGCGTAGCGGACGCCGTGGTCACGCCATTCGGCCATTTGGTCGAGAATCTCGGACGGGGTGCCGGTCAGGCAGGCCTCGCGGACCAGGGACGGTGGTACACGTTCGGCGTAGGCGAGGGCGGTCGCCTCGTCGATGGTCTGTGGCACCAGGTCTTGGGCGCCGGAGAAGTCCGGACCCAGGGGGTGCTCGACCCCGTGCCGCGCCCAGACCTCGGCAGGTACCCCCAGCGCGGCGGCCCGTACGGCGACCGACCCGATCATCTCGTCGACCTGGGCGCTGCTGCGGGCGGTGAGGACGAAGAAGAGCGCCGCCGGTGTGATGGCTTCCGGGTCACGTCCGGCGTCGTCGGCCGCCGCCCTGATCGTTGTCAGTCGTTCTCGGTACTGCTTCGGCTGTTGACCGAAGCCGGGGAACCACGCGTCGGCGTACTTGCCGGTGATCCGCAGCATCCGCGGACCGTGGGCTCCGACCCAGATCGGTGGCCACTTCCCTTGGTGGGGTGGAATGTCGAATACCGCGTCGCGCAGCGGGAAGAACTGCGAGTCCCGGGTGACCGGTGTGCCGCCGGAGTCCCACAAAGCGCGGATGGTGGCGATGGCCTCCTCGAACCGGGCGACCGGCCGTGACCAGTCGACCCCGTAGGGTTCGTTGCCTTCCCGCTCGCCGGGGCCGATGCCGAGGATGGCGCGGCCGCGGCTGAGGAGGTGGAGGGTGGCGGCGGCTTGGGCGGTCACGGCGGGGTTGCGCCGGCCGGCGTCGGTGACGCCGATACCGAGGCGGAGGCGGGCGAGCCGGTTGTGTGCGGCGACGTAGCCGAGCGCGGTCCAGGGTTCGTAGTACGCGTCCGCCCGTGGGGTCAGCCGAGCTCCGCCGGTGTAGGCCGGTTTCCAGATCGACGGCGGCACCAGGCTGTTGAGGTGGTCGGGCAGCCACATCGAATCGGCCCGGCTGGCGACCGCGAGGGCCCGGGTGCTGCGCAGCAGCAGGTCCGGGGTGACGAGGGGGTGAACTGCGGGTTCCATCAGACCGGTTTTGAAGCCGTTCATGGCTGTCCCTCCGATTGAACGGGCGTGGTGTGGAGTGCGGCGGTGAGTTTCGCGTCGGCGAGTTCGAGTAGCAGTGGCAGTGCGTGTGTGTCGATGTCGAGGTAGTTGCACATCTGGTCGTCCGGGACGCCGGCGTCGCGCAGCCGCAGGGCGAGCGAGTAGGGCTGGGGGAGTCGCCGCAACGCTTGCTCGCGGGGTGTGAGTGGTGTGGTCATGGTTTCAGGGTGCGTGCGCCGTGTGCGGTGGGGTGGGGTAGTCGACTACTCCAGTTGGTGTGGTCGCTCATGGTGGGTTGGCTCGCCGGTGAGTGTGGCGCCGAGGTGGTCGCGGCCCGCGGCACCGGTCTTGAGGGACGCCCGGTAGAGGTGCCCTTCGATGGTCCGGACGGACAGGGTCAGTTTGTCGGCGATTTCTTTGTTGGTGAGGCCCTGGGCGGCGAGGGTGATGATCTCCCGTTGCCGCGCTGTCAATGGCGACGGCTGCTGCGCTTCGCGGAGGGCGGGGGTGGAGGCGCCACCGCAGGTGCCGGCGAGGCGCTGCGCGCGGGTGGCGGCAGCGAGGGCGGATCCGTTGCGGCCTTGATGTCGGTATGCGGTGGCGGCATGTGCGGCGGCGTCCCCCGCAGACAGTAGGTCACCCATCTCTTCGAATCGCTTGGAGGCATCGAGGAGGCCGACGGCGTCGCCGGCGGCAAGTGCGTCCGCGTGGCCGGCCGCCGCGGGCGCGCGGGGCCCATCGACCTGCCCGGCCAGGACGTGGAGCCGCTCGGCGGAGGTGAGGTCTCCGAACCGTGTCGCGGTGTGCAAGCACATCACCTCGTGTGCATGCTGTCCGTGCGCGGCAGCGTGCGCGGCGCCTTGGTGTGCGAGTGCGATGGCTTGGGTGGTGGAGCCGGTGGCGGCGGAGACCCAGGCCCGGGTAAGGAAATAGTCCGGTTTCAGATACGGGACTTCGGTACTGGACCACGAATCGAGTGCGCGCAGGGTTTCCGCCGCGCTCATGCCGTCTCCGGAGATCGCTTGCGTCTGGGCGAGCGCGCAGTACCAAATCGTGGGTATGTAGCCAATGGGGATACCGACCGAGGTGAAGCGTTGCTCCAGCCGCCTCCGTGCGGCGCTCAGGTGCCCCGCCGCGAGTTCGGCTTGTCCCATAATCAGAGCGGAAAACCCTTGCGCCCAGCCAGGTACATCGGCGACCTCATCGCAGATCCGCGTGGTGATGTCGGTGGCTTCGTGGACATATCCGGCCAGCCTCAAGCTTCGCGTGTGCAACTCGCTGAAGTGAAGCCGAAGAGTCGATAGCCGCGGGGAGCGAGCCAGAAGGTCGTACGTGCGGGCGGCAACGGGTGCCATCGTCGAAATCTTGCCGGTATCCCCCAAAGCGATCAGGAGGGAGCCGAGCGCCCACATCCCGGATACCTCCGGTAGGTCCGGTGCATCTAGCGCGGACTGTGCGGCTTCGAGCGCGTCGAGTGGTCGCCCGTTGTACGCGTGAACGATGGCGTGACCGGCTGCCAATGCACCGTGCACCCGCGGTGCGGTCGTTTGCCCCGCTTCGAGGAGCACGGACTCCGCTTCATCTGGACGATCGAGTGCCCACAGCAGATTTCCGAGTCGACGGCACGCCACGTCCACGACCTGCTCGTCGGCGAGGGGCTCCGCGAGGAGTCGTGCGAGGACTTGTTCGGATTCCTCGCCGCGGCTGAGTTCGGTCAGCGCCAATGACAGGGTGATGCGGGCAGCGTAGCCGGCGCCGTTCGAGATCGCGGCATTGCACAGTCGTACCGCGAGTTCGGCGTCGAACAGTGACAATGATGTAGTTGCGGCCTGCGTGAAGAGGGCGTGATCGGCGATCATGCCCGATTCGAGGATCAGGACGGCGCGGCGTACGAGGACCCGGACATCGGAATCATGCATGGTGCCAATGGCTTCGGCGATGTCGGCCTGCAGCCGTCTCAGACGTAGGGGTGTGGCCTGGGCGCGGCGGGCTTCGCCGTAGAGTGGGTGCGCCAATCGCACCGGGTGGCGGCCGTATTGGTCGACGGTGATCAGCCCGATTGAATGTGCATGTTCAACGGCCTCGGGGTTGGTGAGGTCGACCAGCATCTGTTCAGGGAGTGGTTCGCCGACGGCAAGGAAATCGAGCACGGACCCGACCTCTGGTGGAAGTGCGTCGATTTGGGTGGCGATGAGGTCCGCCAGCCTCGGTGAGACGACCGGTGGACCTTCCCACACCCACACTCCGGCGCTGAGCCCTGGTGCTTCCGGGTTCGGGGCGAGTCGTCCACTGGCGATTTCTTGTTCGACGAGATGACGCAGGTACAGGGCGTTGCCGCGGGTCACACTCCACAAGCGGCGGGCCGCGGCGGGGTCGAGCGGGCCACCGAGGACCGCGGCGACGAGGTCCCCGGTTTCCTCTTCGGAGAGTGGTTGCAGTTCGACGCGCTCGAGGTGACCGTCTTTCCAGAGTGCGGTGACCGCATCCGGGGTGTGTTCGCCGGTCCTGATTGTCACGACCACCTTGGCGAGCCGCCGCTGGACGAGTTGGAGCACCACGAACGCCGATAGGTCGTCGAGCAGGTGTGCGTCGTCGACACCGATGACAACCTTGGAGCCTGTGGGGGCAGTGGAGAGGTGGTCGATGACGCTGTGGACGACGAACATCGTGTCCGCGCTGATGTCGCCGGCCCATTCGGCGAACGCTCCGAGCGGAAGGGTGCGGGCGGATGCGGTTGCTCGTGCCCATCGCGACACCCAACGACCGGGACGAATGTCAGCGAGCGCTTCGCGGGCGAGGCGGGTCTTGCCCACCCCGGCGGGGCCGGCGATCACGACCCCGCCGTAGCCGTCGGCTCCGATCAGAGCAGAGTTGATCAGGCGTAGTTCCTCGTCGCGCCCGACCAACGGCCACATGCTCGCGTTCGGCTCCATCCTGTTCAGCCTCCTACCCGTATTACAGAACGGAAGGCGATCGAGGGTGAGACCCGTTCACTTGCAACCATGTTGGTTCAGTCTCCCGTGAGGGTGCCGCCGAGATCATCGCGGCCGGAGGCGCCGGTTTTCAGGGAGGCGCGGTACAGGTGTCCTTCGACGGTGCGGACAGACAGGGTCAGTCGGTCTGCGATTTCTTTGTTGGTGAGGCCCTGGGCGGCGAGGGTGATGATCTCCCGTTGCCGGGCGGTCAGCGGGGACGGCTGCTGCGCTTCGCGGAGGGCGGGGGTGGAGGCGCCACCGCAGGTGCCGGCGAGGCGCTGCGCGCGGGCGGTGGCCGCGAGGGCGGATCCGTTGCGGCCTTGATGCCGGTATGCGGTGGCGGCGTGTGCGGCGGCGTCGACCGCGGATAGCGGATCCCCCATCTCCTCGAACTGGTGGGAGGCGTTGAGGAGTCCTGCGGGGTCGTCGGCGGCGAGCGCGGTCGCGTGCAGGGCGGCTGCGGGGGCGCGGGGCCCGTCGACCTGCCCGGCGAGTTCGTGGAGTCGATCGGCGGAGGTGGGGTCTCCGAAGCGTGTCGCGGTCTGCAAGCACATCACCTCGCGTGCATGCTGTCCGTGCGCGGCAGCGTGCGCGGCGCCTTGGTGTGCGAGTGCGATGGCTTGACTGGTGGAGCCGGCCGCGGCGCAGACCCAGGCCTCGGTGAGGAGATACTCCGGCTTCAAGTACGGGACGGTGGTTCGGGACCAGGTATCGAGTGCACGCAGGGTTTCCGCTGCGCTCGCGCCATCGCCGGACATTGCTTGGGCCTGGGCGAGTGCGCAGTACCAAATCGTGGGGATGTAACCGACGGGGATTCCGACAGAGGTGAAGCGTTGTTCCAATCGTTTCCGTGCCGCACCCAGCTGGCCTGCCGCGAGTTCGGCTTGCCCCATCAGTACAGAGGGAAATCCTTGCGCCCAGCCGGGGACATCGGCGGTCTCTTCGAAGATCCGTGTGGTGACCGCGGTGGCTTCGTGGACATATCCGGCCAACCTCAAGCTTCTGGTGTGGAACTCGCTGAACGGAAGACGAACTATCGAAACCCGCGCAGAGCCGGTCATGAGGTCGTATGCGCGCGCGGCGACGGGCGCAATTTCTGATGCCCTTCCCAATTCCCCCAAGGCGATCAGGAGGGAGCCCAGCGCCCACATTCGAGACAGGTCCGGCTGGTCCGGCACCCGCAGCGTGGACTGTGCGGCTTCGACCGCGTCGAGCGGGCGTCCCTTGTACGCGTGAATGATGGCGTGACCGGCGGTCAGTGCACCGTGCACTCGCGGTGCCGTCACTTCGCGCGCATCCAGGAGCGCGGATTCGGCCTCTTCCGGACGATTGAGTATCCAGAGCAGATTCGCGAGCCGAAGGTATGCAACGTCCACGAGCTGCTCGTCGGTGAGGGGCTGTTCGAGCAGCTGCGTGAGGACCTGTTCGCATTCCTCGCCGCGGCTGAGCACGGTCAGCGCTACCGTCAGAGTGACGTGGGCGTCGTAGCCGGCGCTGTCCGAGATCGCAGCCTTGCACAGTCGCACCGCGAGTTCGGGGTCGAACAACGATAGAGATGCAGTCGCGGCCTCCGTGAGGAGGACGGGGTCGGCGGTAAGGCCGGATTCGAGGATCAGGACGGCACGGCGAATGAGGTCGCGGACGTCGGAATCTTTCATTGCGCCAAGGGCTTCGGCTATGTCAGCTTGTAGCCGTCGCAGTCGTAGCGGTGTGGCCAGGGCGCGGCGGGCTTCGCCGTAGAGCGGATGCGCCAACCTCACCGGGTGGCGGCCGCCCCGGTCGACGGTGATCAGCCCGATTGCATGTGCCTGCTCAACGGCCAGGGGACCGGTGAGGTCTGCCACCGTCTGTTCGGGGAGGGGTTCGCCGACGGCGAGGACGTCGAGTACGGCGCCGACCGCGGGTGGAAGGGTGTCGAGTTGTGCGCCGATGAGGTCTGCTAGTCCCGGTGAGACGGTGGGGGGACCATCCCACACCCATACGCCGGCGCTGAGTCCGGGCGCTTGAGGGCTCGGGGCGAGTCGTCCGCTGGCGAGTTCCTGTTCGACCAGATGGCGCAGGTACAGGGCGTTGCCGCGGGTGACGTTCCACAATCGACGGGTGGACATTGGGTCGAGCGGGCCGCCGAGGACCGCGGTGACGAGTTCGCCGGTTTCTTCCTCGGAGAGTGGTTGGAGTTCGATGCGCTGGAGGTGACCGTCCTTCCAGAGCGCGCTGACCGCGTCGGGGACCGGTTCGCCGGTGCGGATTGTCACCACGACGGGGGCCAGCCGCCGCTGGACGAGTTGGAGCACCACGAACGCTGACAGGTCGTCGAGCAGGTGTGCGTCATCGACACCGATCACCGTCTTCGTTCCTGAGGGGGAGGTGGAGAGGTGATCGATGACGCCTCGGACAACGCACATTGTGTCCGCAGTGCCGCCGTCGGTCCATTCGGTGAATGCTCCGAGCGGGAGTGCCCGGGCGGAGGTGGTGGCTCGCGCCCATCGCGACACCCATCGCCCGGGATGGACTTGTGCGATTGCTTTTCGGGCGAGGCGGCTCTTGCCCACACCGGCGGCGCCGGCGATCACGATTCCGCGGTAACCGTCGGCTCCGGTCACGGCGGCATTGACCAGGCTGAGTTCCTCTTCCCTCCCGACCAATGGCCAGATATTTGCAATCGGTTTCATCGCGCCCAGCCTCCGGATTGAGATACAGAAATAGGCTCGATGGGGTGTGATGCGCGTTGACCCGCAGTCATATTGATTCATCGCCCGGTGACTGTGGCGCCGAGGTCGTTGCGGCCGGAGACACCGGTTTTGACGGAGGCGCGGTGGAGGTGTCCTTCGACGGTGCGGACGGACAGGGTCAGTTTCTCGGCGATCTGCTTGTTCGACAGTCCTTGGGCGACGAGGGTGATGACCTCGCGTTGCCGCGCGGTCAGCGGCGACGGCTGTCGGGCTTCGCGGAGGGCAGGTGTATCGGCGCCGCCGCAGGTGTCGGCCAATCGCTGTGCGCGGGCGGCGGCGGTGAGGGCGGATCCGTTGCGGCCGTGGTGGCGGTGGGTGGTGGCGGCGTGTGCGGCGGCGTCTATGGCGGCCAGCAGGTCGCCCATGTCCTCGAACTGGTGGGAGGCGTCGAGGAGGCCGACGGCGTCGCCGGCGGCCAGGGCGGTGGCGTGTTGGGCGGCTGCGGGGGCGCGGGGCCCGTCGACCTGCCCGGCAAGCTCTTGGAGGCGGTCTGCGGTGGTGGAATCCCCGAAGCGTGTGGCGGTGTGTAGGCAGACAACTTCCTGGGTGTACTGGTGATGAGCGCCGGCCTGCTTGGCGCCCTGGTTGGCGAGTTCGATCGCCCGTGTGACGGCACCGCTGGCGGCGGCTACCCACGCCCGGGTGATGAGGTGTTCCGGCTCGAGAAACGGCACCGCGGAGCCGTGCAACGCATCGAGGGTGCGGAGGGTTTCCGCGGCTGCGGCATGGTCTCCCGAGACAGCCTGCGCCTGGGCGAGCGCACAGCACCAGACCCTCGGAATGTATCCGGTGAGTCGCGGGAAGGACCCGAAGCGCGGTTCGAGCCAGTTCCGTGTTTCGGTCAGACGGCCGGCGGCGAGTGCTGCCCGACCCATAAGCATGCAGGACATCGGCTGCACCCACCCGGGGATGTCGGCGGCCTCTCTGCACACGCGGGCGGTTGTCGTATCGGCTTCGTGCACGTTCCCGGCCAGCCGTAAGGCGCCGGTGTGGAACTCGCTGAAGATGAGCCGTAGGGCGGACACCCGTGCGGAGTGGTCGAGCAGGTCGTACGCACGGTTCGCGATGGGCGGGATCTGGTCGGCCTTCCCCAGGTCTCCCAGCGCGAGCAGCAATGCCCCGAGCGCCCAGACCGCACCGGTGTCGGCGAGATGTGCGGACTGCAGGGCAGAACGGGCCGCCTCCGTTGCCTCGATCGGCCGTCCTTCGTACGCGCGGATGATGGCATGACCGGCGGTCAGGGATGCGTGCACCGGCGAGGGGGTGGACTTCCTCGCGTCGAGCAGAATCGAGTCGGCCAGCTCGGGACGACCGAGGATCCACAGGAGGTGACCGAGGCGGTGACATGCCACTTCCGCGATCTGCTCGTGGGTCAGGTCCATCGTAAGTATCTGGGCGGCAACATCGTCGGCTTCTCTGCCGCGGCTGGCTAATGCCAGTGCCGTGGAGTGGGTGAGCTGGGCGTCATAGCCGGCGCCGCTCGTGATCGCGGCGGCGGCGAGTTTCTCGGCGAGACCGGCGTCGAATAGAGATAGCGAAGCGGTGGCGGCCGCCGTGAACAGGGCGGGGTCGTTCCTGAGGTCGGATTCGAGGGTGAGGACGGCGCGGCGGACTAGGTCACGGGGTCCCGCGTCCGGCCGGGAGGCGAGGGTTGTCGCGAGTCGGGAGCGTAGCCGCCGAAGGCGCAAGGGTGTGGCCTTCGCGCGGCGCGCCTCCCCGTAGAGGGGGTGCGCGAGTCGAACCGGGTGTTGATCGGAATCTGCGACGGTGATCAGTCCGGCGGCGTGTGCGGTCTCGACGGAGTCCGGGTCGGTGAGGTCGGCGAGCATCTGTTCGGGCAGTGGTTCACCGACTGCGAGAAGGTCCAGAACCGCGCCGACCATGTCGGGCAGGGCGCCGATCTGGGTGTCGATCAGGTCGGCCAGCCCGGGTGAGACGACCGGCTGTCCGGTCCATTCCCAGATTCCCTGGTGTTCGGTGAGCCGGTTGCTTGCGAGTTCCTGCTCGAGTAGATGGCGCAAGTAGAGGACGTTGCCGCGGGTGTAGGTCCAAAGTTTCTGTGTGCTGGCATGTTCGATGCGGCCACCGAGGACTGTGGTGAGGAGGTCCACGGTTTCGCTCTCCGAGAGCGGTTGGAGTTCGACGCGCTGGAGGTGTCCGTCCTTCCATAGCGCAGTGACCGCATCGGGGGTGGGTTCGCCGGTCCGGATCGTCACCACAATTTTGGCGAGCTTCCGGTGGACGAGCTGGTGGACGACGAACGACGACAGGTCGTCAAGCAGGTGCGCGTCGTCCACCCCGACCACCACCTTCGCCCCCTCTGGGGTGGTGACGAGGTGGTCGATGACGCCGCGGACCACGAGCAGGGGGCCCTCGGCGAGGTCACCGGCCCATTCGGCGAACGCCCCGAGTGGCAGGGCCCGTACGGATGTGGTGGCGCGGGCCCAGCGCGACACCCAGCGCCCAGGGTTGATGTGGGTGATCGCTTCGTGGGCGAGTCGGCTCTTGCCCACACCGGGCGGTCCGGCGATCACGACCCCGCCGTAATCGTCGGCTCCGGTCACCGCGGCGTTGATCAGGCGAAGTTCCTCCGCACGCCCGACCAATGGCCAGACACTCGCCATGACCTGATCGTATGCAGGGTGCGGGCAGAAAATCGACCACCTGGTCCGATAACGATCGGAACTCGCCACAACCGTCCCATCGGTGTCCGCATTCCTGGTCTCGGCGCGGGGCTGTGACAGCGCCCTGGGAACGGGAACTGTGTCGGTCGACGAGCAGGCGAACCTGTCTGCGCGGGAAGCTCACCATGCTCGCCGGCGTGAGACAGATTGACCGGTTCGTGATCGGCGGTATCCCCGACCCGTGAGCGGATTCGTTGAAGGGTAATCGGTTTGGTGCCAGGTGTTCCGGTTTGCTCCCCTCCGATTTCGGTCGCGTGCCGCCCGGCCGGGACTCGAAAACTTGCACACTGCTGCGTTGAATGCCGCTGCCGGGTGGTGAGCCGACGCGCGGTTGCCGGGTCACCGCGCATCATCGCTCACCGGTGTCCGGCGAATCGGCCGCGACTGTGATCAGTGCACTTCTAGGATTTAGCCATGAGCGCGGCGTGGCCGCTGACTGGGCGGGAAGAGGAACTGCGGTTCATCGAGCGTGCCCTGCGCCGGACAGAGGGGCCGCGTGGGGTGGTGCTCGCGGGAGCTGCGGGGGTGGGGAAGACGCGACTTGCGCGGGAAGCGCTGGCGGTGGCCGCGCGGCGGGGAGCGACGACCCGGTGGGTTCCGGCGACGGCGTCCGCGCGGGTACTGCCGCTGGGCGCGTTCACGGGGGTGCTGAACGTGACGGGCCAGGACCAGTCCCGGGTCGTGCAGCGGGCCACGTCCGCGTTGGTGGACGGGGCGGGCAGCGCTGGAGTGGTGGTCGCGGTCGATGACGCGCACCTACTCGATGATCTGTCGTCGCTGCTGGTACAGCAGATCGTGGTCCGCCGGGCCGCGACGGTGATCCTGACACTGCGGAGCGGAGAGCCAGCACCGGATGCGGTCACCGGGTTGTGGAAGGACGGGTACCTCGACCGGTGCGAGGTGCAGCCGTTGTCGGAGGACGAGACGGCGGAGTTGCTCGAGGCGGTGCTCGGGGGCCCTGTGGACAGCGCCACCGCGGCCCGCCTGTCTGCGCTGGCCCGTGGCAGCGCACTGTACCTGCGGCAACTGGTCGAGAGCGGTGTCGAGTCCACGCGACTACGGCAGGTCGGCGGCGTATGGCGGTGGGAGGGGCCATCGCTGATGTCCCAGAGCCTGTCCGAGCTGGTCGAGGACCGGATGGGGAACTTGTCGGAGCCGGTGCGGGAGGTGGTGGACGTCCTCGCCTTCGGCGAGCCACTTCCGGTGTCCCTGCTCGCGGGGGTGACCGATCCAGTCGCGGTCGAGCAGGCCGAGGCACGCGGGTTGGTGAGTGTGGACGGTGACGACGGACCGCTGCGGGCCCGGCTCGCGCATCCGCTGTACGGCGAGGTGCGGCGCATGCGCACCGGACCGCTGCGGGCGGCCCGGGTGTGTCGCCGTCTGGCGCAGGCGCTCGGGGAGGCCGGCGACAACGGCGGCACGGATATCCTGCGCCGGGCGGTGCTCACGCTGGAGGCCGATGCCGCGATGGGGGCCGAGGGCCAGGTGGATCCGGAATTGTTCACCACGGCCGCCCAACGGGCACTGGAGCTGTGCGACGCCGCCCTGGCCGCAAAGCTCGCCGATGCCGCGGTACGGGCCGGCGGGGGATACGGACCCCATTTCCTCCTCGTCTACGCCCTGTGCCTGAATGATCAGGGCGAAGACGGCGAGCGCGAGGCAGCGGCCCTGGCGCTGGGAGCGTCCACCGATGAGCAGCGGGTACAGGTCGCACAGTTGCGGGCGGGAAACCTGTTCTGGAAACTCGGCCGGCCCGACCAAGCAGAATCCACGCTGGACGCGGTCGACGCGCTCGCGAAGACCATTGGCGCCGGTCCGGAGCTGGACGCGTTGCGCGCACCAATTTCGGCTGAACTCGGCCGGACCGCGGACGCAATTCGGGCCGCAACGGATGCGCTCGCGTCGCCGTCGCTGTCCGATAATTCGGTCGTGCTGGCGACCTGGGGTCTGACGCTGGGACTCGGGGTTGTGGGCCGTGTCGACGAGATCGGACCGGTCATCGAACGGGCCGCTGCCGCGGCGACACGGACGGCGGAGGGGCGGCTGCTGCTTCAGCCCGTGAAGTTCTACCAGATCAATGCGCTGCGCCTCGGCGGATACCTCGACGAGGCTGAAGACATTGCGTGTGCGGAGCGTAACGACACATGGGAGGTACCGGGGATCGGGCCACCGGTGACGTTGTTCCTGGTCGGTCACACAGCGCTCGGGCGCGGAAAGCTGCGCTCCGCAAGACGTTGGCTGCGGGAGGCGTTCGCCGGACTCGGCGCGTGCAATCAACGCACCTGGGCGGTCCTGTCTCAGCTGTATCTGACACAGGCGGTGGCCATGTCCGGTGATGCGGTCGCCGCCGAGCGGGAATTGTCTGCTCTCGACGCGGTCATCCGCGAATACCGGGCGTCGAATACCCTTCACGTGGTCCAACCGGAGATCATCCTGGCCCGGGCGTGGGTGGTGGCCGCGCAGGGCGCGGTCAGCGAGGCCGTCGTGCTGGCGCACGAGGCCGCCGACATCGCGAGGGCGGCAGGGCAGCTCGCGCACGAGGTCTTCGCGCTGCACACCGCGGTGTGCTTCGGTGACCGCACCGTCGCCCAACGCCTGACCGAACTCGCCGCCGTGGTGGACGGGCCACGAGCCCCCGCCGCCGCCGCGCAGGCGGACGCGCTCGCCGCCGACGACGGCCACGCCCTGCTCGAGGTGTCCGACCGGCTGGAACGGATGGGTGACCTGCTCGCGGCAGCGGACGCCGCCGCGCAGGCGACGGTCGCCCACACCCGGCATGGCCTGCGCGGGTCCGCGAACACCGCTGGCGCGCGTGCACACCGGCTGGCGAAGGACTCCGAGGACGCCCGGACCCCGGCGCTGGCGCTGGCCGCCCGGCCGCTGCCGCTGACCGCCCGGCAACGCGAGATCGGCACCCTCGTCGCTCAGGGGCTGTCCAACCAGCAGATCGCCGACCGCCTGACGATGTCGGTCCGCACCGTCGAGGGACACATCTACCGCGCTGGCACCAAGCTGGGATTCACGAACCGCGCGGAGTTCGCCGCCCTGGTCCGTGACGAGGTCCCCGGGGACTGAGCCGGTAGGGACGGTCATGACCCGACCGGCGTCATCGGGTCTTGAGGCCGACGAAGACAGCAACCCACTGCCGTGGCGCAGCTGTTGTACGGCTCGCCGGTTGGCGTCGCGACCGCCTGTTCCTGGTTGGGTGCGGAGATGGATTGCGTTGGCTAAGTGCGCTTCCCGCGCAACGCCCCTGGCGTGCTTCGTGGGGGTGGTCCTGGACCGCTGGGGCGTCGATAGGGGTCGGACAGTTGTAGCCGACGTCAGGATGTTGCGCCGCAGGGCAAGTCCCGGTGTCGGTGTCAGTTCAGGCGGACGTTGGTCGGTCGAGGTGTCGGTGTGTTCGTCTGCTTCCGGTTGGCCCACAGCACCCGGGTGAGGATCGCCGGGTTCATGAGCGAGGTTGGGCGGTCGAGCAGGCTGATGACGCGCAGGAATGCGGTGCCGACTCGGGGGTCGGTCGCGGCGGCTCGGTGGACGCGGGCGACGTAGGCATTGGTGGCGCGTGCTCGTCGTGTTCGGTTGCCTTCGATGAAGGGCATGCGGAGGTCACTGTTGCAGGTCATCTCCCAGGCTTGATCGAGGATTGGTCGGGCTGTGCGCAGGAACCGGTCGGTCACTCGCCCCCCGCCGGCCTGGAGGATTTGCCGCAGGGTGAGTGCTTCGAGGGCTGCGACGCTCATTCCTTGTCCGTAGACGGGATTGAAGGAGCAGATGGTGTCCCCGAACGGGATGTATCCGGTGGGTAGGTGGGCAGGGTTGAAGTGCCGGCGCACCGTTGTGGGTACGCGGTAGCGGACGCCGTCGTCGATCGGCTCGGCTGTCGAGATCAGCTCACCGAGATCGGGTGCGGGACAGGATGCGGCAAATGCGGCGAATCCCGCTGCATCCAAGGGTGGTTCGTCGTCGCCGTATCCGGCGAGGGTGATGATCCAGGTGTCGTTTTCCTGCGCCAGCGCCAGTCCTCCGCGCGGGACTGCGGGGATGCTGCCGACACCGATGCCGAGGTCGCCGTCGATCTGGGTTGGTTCGCGCCGGTAGCGGCGGGTGGCGTACGCAAGGTGAATGGACAGCCGTTCTTCCTCCGGCCGGGGGTAGCCGAGTGGTTCGAGCCATCCCTGGCTTTGGGAGCTGCGGCCCGATGCGTCCACGATCAGATCGGCGTCGAGTGCATCGTCGGCGAATCGGTGAGCTTTGCCGCTCAGGGCGAGTCCGGTGACCACGTGACGTCGGGGATCGGTGATGATGCCGATGGCGGCGCAGTGGCCAAGGATTTCCACGTTGGGCAGGGCACACGCCAGGTTGCGGAGGTGCCATTCGATCAGGGGGCGGCTGGCGAGCAGCAGGTGGACTCCCGAGACTCCTTTGGCCCAGCGGTGACCGTCGAAGACCCACCGGAAGTCTGACTGGCCGTCGCCCGTCGGAGCACCGAGGCCGAGGACTTCATTGGTGAATCCGGGGAACAGTTCCTCCATTGCCGCTCTGCCTCGCGCGGTCAGTGCGTGGGCGTGACGGGCTTGCGGCACGCAGCGTCTCGCGATGGGGGTGTCGGGCAACCCGTCGCGTTCGACGACGGTGACGCGGTCGAAGTGCTCGCTGAGCACCCGTGCGGCGAGGAGACCGCCGATGCCGGCGCCGATCACAACCGCGTGCGAGGCCGTTGTTGTGTTCATATTAACCATCTGCTTTCGAATTGAAATACTGGTCATCAGTGTGTGCCGACGGGAACCGGCTCTGTGTGTCTTGCGGGCCTGCTGCTACGACTGCCCTTCCGATGTGTTCGGTTCCGAGTCGGTTATGGAGGCCAGTTTCGCCCCGGCGAGCTCGAGAATCGGTGCCAGGGCTTCTGCCTCGATGTCGAGGTAGTTGCACATTTGGTCGTCGGGAACACCGGCGTTGCGGAGCCGCAGGGCCAGTGAGTAGGGCTGGGGAGCCGCCGCAACGCTTGCTCGCGGGGGGTGAAGTGGTGGTGTGGTCATGCTTTTCAGGGTGTGGCCACGGCGTGGTAGTGGGTGGAGTAGTCGATTACTTCAGTTCGTGATTGCGGTCGTGACGGCTGGGGTCGCCGGTGAGTGTGGCGCCGAGGTCGTCACGTCCTCGAACGGGTTTGTGTTCCTTAGGTGTTCGGCGGCGGCTACCGATGCGATGGCGTGAGGGCGGCCTCGGCGACGCGGTGCTTGCGATCGGCACCGCGTCGCCATAGCGATTAGAACGGTAGAACGACGCAGGAGCTACCGAGATTGAGCCCGTTGCCCACCATCCTGGTCTCCTCATTCGGGGGCCCAACTTGCCGCGCCTGGATGATGTGCTTGCCGGTCCCGGTGGGGGTCCATTGCACGGTCGCCGCTCCACCAGTCGGCGTCAACGGTCCGGCGAAGAAAACGCCGTTGTCATAGAACCGCACGTCACCTGGGCCGTTGACGTTCGCTGTCACACGATAAGTACAGCCCGTCCCGAAGGCCGTTGAGCCGCCGAGACTGAGGCCCTGCGAGATGTTGACACTGGTGACGTTGGCCGATGCGGACGGAGCGGCGAGTACCAGGATCGTTGCTGTGGCTCCGAGTGCGGTGGCGCCGAGAGCCAATCGCCGGGCGCGCTTCCTGCGAGTGCTTTGCGTCCTGGCTTTGTTTGCTGAGGAATGCATGATGGTTTCTCTTTCAATCGTGTCGGTGCCGCGGGTTCTGTGTTCCGGATCACCGACGTGGCTTCCTGGCCGATGCGGGGTCAGGCGGTTGTCGTTCTCGCAGTCGTTGTCGTGAGAACGTGTTGTTCGGTTCGAGTCAGGCGGTCGGGTCGGGTCGCTCCCGTGGTGGCCCTGTGGCCTGTATGTATGGGTGCGCGTCACCTCCTCTATGCGGCGGGCGAAGTGTTGGTCGGGGCGGTCTAGACGAGGTCTAGACGACGGCGGGCGGGCTGGCGGGTGCGGCGATGTGCAGGACTGCCTTGATCGGTGATGTGCGCGGAGTCGTTGGGTCGGCGGTACTCGCGCCTGTGGGAGACGGCGCGTATGGATCGCCGGCAGGGGCGAAGCCTGCGGTTGATGTACTGGCAGCGTCGGGGGTCGAGGGTGTCGGTCAGCTAATAGGAGAGGGAAATGGTTCTCTTGCGTTCGCAAGGGCTGCCAAGTCCTTCGGACGGATTCCCGAGGTCCCAGCGCTACCCGTCGACCGAGGGTTTGGGTTGAGACGAGCAGCGCTGGGATCGATCTCGTATTACCCGGCAACAGATCCGGGGGCGAGAGGTTGGAGTCCTTGAGGGCCGACACAGAAACCACTGACTGGTCCAGGCTGCCAGTCGCCGACCGTCGGGTTGATCGCCACGTGGCGATCCACCTTCAGACCGGTTCCGTTCTCGGTCCCGACGGTCGCGCCCTGGCGGATGGTGCAGGTCCAGTTCTCGCCCGGGGTGTTCGCGGGTGCATCGCTACCGAGCAGGACCCCGACCCTGGGCATCGGATCCGGGATGGCGGTGGGTCTGGCGGTGGCGGTGCCGGCCCCGATCCCGACGATCGTGGTTGCGATGGCGGCGGTCGTGATCGCGGTGCGGAGTGTGGTCTTGTTCATTGGTCGTTGCTTTCTGTTGTTGGGCTGAGGGCGTGCTGAGGGCTCTCGAAATTTCGGGGTGCGGCCGTAAGTGGCTGCAGTGAAATCTGTTTGGGTGTGGCATCGCCACCTGTGGTGTGATGTGGAGGGGTGGCTGGGTGGTTCAGATGGGGGAGAGTGTGGTTCAGATGGGGGGGAGCGCGGTGTCGAGTTGGTGCAGTGCGGCGTGGATCCGTGACGAATGCTGTCGGTTACCGGTGGTGGTGCGTTTCTTCCAGAGCTGTCGTGTGTGGTGGCGGCAGGTGAGAGTGAACGCGTGGTGAGTGACGGATCGATGATGTGGGTGGAGGAGGCGTGTGGTGAACGCGCGGCGTTCGGGTTCGAGTGTCTCGGTGAGCCAATAGGTTTCCCTGGCGAGCTCGGCCGGGCGGGTGGTGTGGAGTAGGTGGTGGTGGAGCCAGGTATTCCATTCGGTGTCGGTGATGGTCGCGGCCAGGATGGTCGTGATGTCGATTTCTTCGCGGTCGAGGTGGGGGAGCAGCATGGTGCAGAGTCGTTCGAGTGCGCCGCGGAGGTCATCGCGCACTGTGGCGGCATCGGAGTCGTGGTAGAGGTGGGCGGCGTGCTCGACAGTTTCGGCGGCGCGGTGGATGCGGGCATGGCCGGTGGTCAATTGGTGGAGTTGCGGCGCGGTGGTTGGGGCCCGCCGGCGGGCGAGCGGCCACAGATACGTCTCTTCGATGGTGTGGTGACGTTCGAGGAAGGCCAGGGTCCAGGTCAGGTGGTCGGTGAGTGCGGCGCGGCGGCGGGCGCCGAGCGGGGCCCGGCTGCTGAGGGTGTCGAAGGTGCGTCCGAGGTCGCGGCGCAGGGCGTCGTGGATGATGCCGATCAGTTGGGTGTCGACTGGGTGGGCCGTGGCGGTGGTCATGGCGATGCTCCTGGGCTGCGGTGCCGTACTGGGTGATGCTTCGTGTTGGGTACAAGAAGAAGCCTGCGCGCCGGCACGCGCATGGCCAGGAGTAGTGGAGTACTCCACCTGAGCGGTGGATGGTCCCGCAGGTACTCCACCCGTGACGGGTTACGCGCGGTGACGTGGGGTTGGAGCACGAGGATGTGTTCGACTGAAGGCCGGTACTTCCAATTTGCCCGGAGGACATGGGCGCGCTGTGCCCTGCCCCGAGCCGCTGGCGTCCTCTGTCGGCACTTCAGGTGGTGGTCGGCATAACCGATCCGCAGACGATCTACCGTGAGAACGCGCGGGACCTGGAAGAAATGCTGCTGAGAGTGAGGGCGGAGGTCGAGAATTGGCCGGACGCGAGACATGGTCTGCGGACCGAAGATGCCTCGCTGACCGAGTCGGATGCGCTGGCGGCGGTTGTTGCGGCCCAGATCCGCGATGCGCGGTCCGTGCTCGCCCATGTCGATGGCGCGCTGCAGTAGGTGTGGGCAGCCGCGAAGCGGCTGCATGTTCGATGATGCCCGTGTCTCTGACGTTGCATTTCCGCTGGTTGAGATCCGGGCGGCCTGAGGAGATCTGCTCTGCGGGTTTTCGAGGTGATCGTGTGGTTGGACGGAATGGTCTCGCGGTCGTGAGTTTTATGGCTTGTTCGGTGGTTGGTGTTCGGCGGGGCCTTCCAGGCCGAAGGCGTTTCCCCACGGATCGAGCATCTGACAGATGGTTCGTCGGGGTGCGATCGTCAGTGGCCTGCGGTGGAGGGTGGCACCCGCTCTGTGCAGGGTTTCGATGTCTGCGCTGATGTTCTCGGATGCCCAGTAGATAACTGTGCTCCTGCCCCAAGGGTTCTTCGCCGCGTCGGCGGCGTGGAAGACCGCCTCGAACCTTCCATCGGAGAGGAGAACGCTGTCTCCTCCGGGAATTTGTTCGATGGCACCAAGATTGAGCCATTGGGAGTACCAGTTGGCTACGTCCCAGGGCTGTTTGACGAACATCATGATCGACGGCACTCGGCGGCCCATGGCGTTCCCCTTTGCTCGGGTGTGAAGCCTATCGTCGGCTCTCGTTTCGACTGCTGGTAGACCATCGGGTTCGGGGCCGGTGATCGGATCGGTTCACCGCGGATGGTCTGGTGGCTGTGTCGTTTCTGTCGACATTCGGCCGTCGGTCCCCAGGGTTGTTTGAGGGCGTCGGTGATGCGGTCGTGGATCCAGGTTTCGAGGTTCTGGCCGGCGGTGCGGGCGGCGGCGTGGGCGCGGGTGTATTCGTCGGCGCTGAGCCGGATGGGGATGCGGTGGGCGGGGCCTGGGGTGGGCCTGTGGGCGAGTTCGCGTCTGAGGTGCTCACGCATTTCGCTGATGGGCAGGGGTGCAAGGTCGGTGAGGATCCGGGCGCCGGTGGAGGCGGGGTCGTCGAGCAGGGCCGGGAGGAGGTGGTCGGTGCCGATTTCTTCGTGCCCGAGCAGGGCGGTCTGGCGCAGGCTGCCCTCGAGGACCTTCTTCGTTTTCGCCCGTGTTCGGGATGTGCCCGGCGGCCGGGGCGGAGCCCGCCGGTGAGCTGACACCTTCGAGCTTGCTGTCGAGTGCCGGCGCGGTGATACCCCATGAGGTCAGTGCTGCTGCTCCGGGGCCGCCGGCGTCGAAGATCTGAGGCGGGCAGGTGTTCGGTGCCGACGCCAGTTTTGGTGGTGGGTGCGGGCGGCGAGGGGTGACCACTTGTCGGGCTTGATCGGAGAATCTCTCGAACACCATGACGCGCTCCCTCCCCGGGCGTCGCCGCGAGCGACGCGAACCGCTGCTGAATCTCTGCTGCCCATTCTGGGCGGTGTGTAGGTGGTTATGGGTGGGATCGATGCGACCTCGGCAGCCTTGGGCGTAATGGTGCTGTGACCTGGTGTGATGATATTTCCCCGGTTTGTGATGTGGAGGGTGCCGGCGACGTGCCGGGGGGAGTGCCGGCGCCGGGGTGTCGGCGGGCGCGCGGGTGTCTGTTTCGCCCGATTTGGAGCTAGATTTGAAAGATGTTGATTAACAATATGTTTAGCTAATCTGTTGATTAGTAGGGTTTTACGTGTGTTATGCACAAGTACTAGATTGTAAAGTTCGTAATCTTTTGCACATCAATAAGATTGGATGTTTCAAGATTTTCAACTGTTTTGGGTTGCGTGATGGCTGGTGGTATGCTGCGTGTATGACATGGAGCGGCGCGGGAAGGCGAGTGGACGGGCGCACCGCCCGTCTCCCAGCCTCGTTCGGGTGTGGGGGACCGGATCAAACCTGCCGATGAAAAGCGCAGGTGAAAGCCTGATCTCGGAAACTCAGAGGAGCGAAGCGACTCGATCGACGGCAACGGGAATGGACCCACTGCGAGCCGCGCAGCGGCTCCCTGGCGGGGAGCGCAGCGACTCGCCCCGTCTCGCGGCGCGGAGCGCCGGGAGCAGCGCCGCGG
>NZ_NSDZ01000012.1:0-406992 GCF_002300155.1 Rhodococcus sp. ACS1 | reverse complement strand
AGCCCCGGCGCGTGGGAGGTGGAGCCGCCGGTCAGTGGCAGCGGCCCCTGGTCGAGGACGGTGATCTTGTCCCAGCCACGAGCGGTGAGCTCGTCGGCCAGGTTCGCACCGACGATGCCGGCTCCGATGATCACGACGCGCGGTGAAGTCATGACGGTTCTCCTGATTGGGTGGGTGCTGCGGGAAGTCGACGGGTTGACGCTGCGGGCGCGCAATATCGCGACGGGGTCGGTAATTGATATATCAACATATTGGGCTCGGGAATGTCGGAGAGTCGATCACGTGATGTGAATTTCTGGCGTGGAGGCCTGCCACGCCATGGGACGAAGTCGCCTATCCTGAGAATTGCGATGAATGAATTGGACGATAACTCGAATGGGGATCGGAACCGTCCTGCCGGCGCCGTGCAGTCGGTGGACCGTGCGCTGGCAGTGCTCGAAATCCTCGCCAGGCTCGGCACCGCGGGCGTCACGGAGATCGCCGACGAATTGGGAGTTCACAAGTCGACGGCGTCGCGACTTGTCGCCGTTCTCGATTCGCGCGGATATGTGTCGCAATTGAAGAATCGGGGAAAATTCCGGCTCGGGAATTCTCTGGTCCGCCTCGCCCGCACCGCATCCCCGGACGGTGACCTGGTGCGACAAAGTCAGGAATTGTGCGCCGAACTCGCGGAAACGGTCGGTGAGAGTGTCAATATCTCGATTCTCGACGGTGACCGTTCCGTGAGCGTCGTCAAAGCGGACGGGCCATCCGGAGTCGGAACCAACACGTGGGTAGGGCAGAGCAGCCCCGCCCACGCGACGTCGAGCGGGAAGCTGTTGCTGAGCGAACTGTCCGACGCCGAGATCGCCGACAGTGTCGGGGGCAGTCTCATCGCCCTGACCCCGCGCACGATCACCCACCTGGCGACGCTGTCCGAGTCGATCGCCACCATCCTCGACCGCGGCTGGGCTCAGTCCGAGGAGGAGCTCGAGGTCGGCATGAACGCCGTGTCCGTGCCGATCCGTGACTACACGGCGAGAGTGATTGCTGCGCTGAGTGTTTCCGGTCCCGCATACCGGCTGTTGCCGGAGCGTTTCGACGAGGTCGCCCGGGCGGCGCTCGATACCGCCCAGCGGATCAGCACCCGGCTGGGCTACGCCGCGCCGTAGCGTCGCTCGAGTCGTCACCGTCGGATCCCGCCTCAGGCTCGCGACTTCGCGAGTTGCTTCTTGTACCGCGTGAACAACCGGGGATTGTTCATCGCGAAGACCCCGACGGTGTCGCCGTTCCGGTCGTACGTGGCCACGAACGAGCCCGTCCCGGGATCGCCGTCCACGAACCGGACTTCGTCGGTCGCGTTCCGGGTGCCCGCGAACTGCAGCATCTTGCCGTACTGGTGCGACCAGAAGTAGGGGATCGCCGCGGGGCCGGGTGTCGACGCGAGGATCGTGTCGGCGACCGCGCCCGCCTGCGCGACGGCGTTGCTCCAGTGCTCGCTGCGGTGATGCGACTGGTGGGTCTCGTCGAACGACTGTGCGCAGTCGCCGATCGCGTAGACACCGGGAACGTTGGTCCGGCACTGGGCGTCCGTGACGAACCCGTCGTCGACGAGCAGTTCGGAGTCGCCCGCCCACTCGACATTCGGCACCGCGCCGATCCCGACCACCACGGTGTCGGCGGGCAGGATCGTGCCGTCGCGGAGTTGGACGCCGGTGACGGTGTCGTCTCCGAGGAGCCGCTCGACGACCGCGCCGGTCAGGAGCTGCACCCCGTTCACCGCATGCTGTCCGGCGCAGATCGCGCCGAGTTCGATGCCGAGTGGTCCGGCAAGAGGTGTTGGCGACGCCTCGACGACGGTCACGTCGAGTCCCATCCCGACAGCGCTGGAGGCGACCTCCGCACCGATGAAACCGGCGCCGACGACTACGAGATTCTCGGTGCGACAAAGTGATTCACGCAACGACAGGGCGTCTTCGACGGAGCGTAGCGTGTGGACGCCCGCGAGGCCGGTGTGGCCGGGCAGGGTGCGGGCACGGGCGCCCGTTGCGACGACGACAGCGTCGGCGTCGAGGTAGGAATCGTCGCCGAAGATCACCCGGTGACGTCCGTCGGGGGCACGCAGGAGCCCGGTCGCCGTCCGGTTGCGGTGCCATGCGACGTCGAGGCCGTCGTCGTCGGTGGTCATCAGTGACAGGTCGGCGTCCGAGAGTGCGCCGGTCAGGTACTCCTTCGACAGCGGTGGCCGGTCGTAGGGCAGACTCGACTCGCTGCCCGCCACCGTGAGGGCACCTGCGTAGCCCTTCTCACGCAGGGCGCGCACGACGGAGAGACCGGCGAGCGACGCGCCGAGGACGATGACGGATTCGGGGATCGCGTTCATCAGTGCTCTCCGTTCGCCACGTGGAGTACGACGGTGCCGTCGACGACCGAGACTGCGTGGGTGCGCACCGGGATCTTGGCGGGCGGACCGGACGGCACGCCGGTACGCAGGTCGAAGCAGGCCTCGTGAAGCGGGCACTCGACGGTGCAGCCCTCGACCCAGCCGTCGGCGAGCGACGCGTCCTGGTGGGTGCAGGTGTCGTCGATGGCGTACAGGCCGTCTTCGGTGTGGAAGACGGAGATCGGGGTCATGCCGGGCGGGGTGACGGTGGCGACTTCGCCGACCGGGAGCGCGATGAACTCGCACACCGGAACCGTAATGCCGGTGTCGACTGCAGCTGGGGAATCGCTATCGAGAATCACTCGATACCTCCGAAGTGTTGGGGAGGAAGGACAAGAGTGGAAGTGCAGTTGTTGCGCTATACGCGACGACTTGCGAGGCGTGCAACTCAATGCTCCAGGCTGCCTCCCCGTGGTGTCAAGCGTTCGCGTGTAAAAACTGCGTACCGGATCGGTGGAGGCATAACCTCGGGGCATGACCGATTCGGAGGCCCAGGGGACCGAAGCGCGCGGAAAGACGGTGCACGCGGTCGAACGCGCCATCGACGTGCTCGAGATCGTCGCGTCCGAGAGGCGCATCGGTGTCTCGGAGATCGCCCTGCGCCTCGGCGTGCACAAGTCGACGGTCTCCCGGCTGATCACATCCCTGCAGCAGCGGGGTTTCGTGGAAGAAGCCGGCGTGCGCGGCAAGTACCAGCTGGGATTCGCCGTCGTCCGGCTCGCCGAGGCGACCGTGGCGCAGAGCGGGCTCGTCGAGATCGCGCAGCCGGAATGCGATCGGCTGGCCGACGCCTTCGGGGAGACCGTCAACCTGGCCGTCCTCGACGGGGCCGGCACGATTAACGTGCTCGAATCGCGCAGCGACCGGCGCGTCGCCCTGCGATCGTGGGTGGGTCAGGTGAGTCCCGCGCACGCCACCGCAACCGGAAAAGTGCTGGTCTCCGAGCTGACGCGCGGCCAGCTGCAGAGCCGGCTGGGACCGGATCTTCCCGCACTCACCCCCAACACCATTACGGACCTCCACGCGCTCGGCGTCGAACTCGCGCGGGTGCGGTCGCGCGGGTGGGCGTCCACGGCGGAGGAACTGGAAGCGGGGCTGCACTCGGTGGCGGTGCCCGTGCGCAGTCAGGTGACGAAGCGGATCGTGGCGTCCATCTGCGTGTCGGGCCCCGAGTACCGGCTCGCCAGGGACCGCTTCGAGGCTGTCGCCCTCGAGCTTGCGGGCGCCGTCGCGCGCATCGAGGCCCAGCAGTCGGACGGCGCGGCATCGTAGCAGCGTAGACGCCATCTGTGGGGCGGTGCCCGAGGGCGGCCGCGGACGCCTTCGTGGCCCGTCGACGGCCGGAAATCGATCGGACAATTCGGGCGCCGCGGCACCGGCCTCATCCTTCCGTCTCCGGAAGGCCTTCTCTCCCAACGCGGAACGTTCTACCCGTCGGTAATTCGGGCATTTCGTTAATGCCGTGTTTCGGGGGCGTCACGCCCACGAAAGAACTCCCGAATGTGATGTTTGACACTCCCATCTGCGACAGTCTAAGTTGTGTAAATCGCTTAGCGTTGCCGATGACGCAACAAGCCCGGGATCGCGACGGCCCTGCGGAGAGCAGTCTCCGCAGCCGACCGGATCCATGCGCGTCGTTTCGCCGGGCGGATCCGCGCCCCCACACGCCCACAGATTCCAGGTCACAGCCCCGACCGAACGCATCTTTCCCGTAACGAAAGAACGGTGACATCTATGTCCGCTCCGGACGTCCAAGCCCCCGCGCCCGCCCCGGCACTGATCCCCACTCTGGGGGGTCGCTACTACACCGACCCCGACATTTTCGTGAGCGAGCAGGAGAACGTCTTCGAGGCGATGTGGTTCTGCGCCGCCCGCACCGCTGATCTCGCCGATGCCGGCGCCTTCAAGAAGGTCACCGTCGGCCGGGAGAGCGTCCTCGTCGTCCGCGGCCGGGACGGCGCCCTCCGGGCGTTCCTCAACATCTGCCGGCACCGCGGTGCCATGCTCTGCACGGAGGACGAAGGCCAGGTTCGGCGGAACCTGCAGTGCCCGTACCACGCGTGGACGTACGGACTCGACGGCAAACTGGTCGCCGCGCCGAACATGGCCGCGCTGCGCGACGAGACCGGAGCCGACATCGACCGGGTGCGGTACGGGCTGGTGCCGGTCGCGCTGCGCGAGTGGCTCGGTTACGCCTGGGTGTGCCTCGCGGACGAACCGCCGTCGTTCGAGGACGAGGTCATCGGTTCCGTCACCGAACGGCTCGGCGATCCGGCCGCCATCGACCGGTACGAGATCGGAACCCTGGAACTCGGCCGACGGATCACCTACGACGTCGCGGCCAACTGGAAGCTGATCATCGAGAACTTCATGGAGTGCTACCACTGCGCCACCATTCACCCGGAACTCACCGAGGTGCTTCCGGAGTTCGCGGACGGCCTTGCCGCACAGTACTTCGTGGGGCACGGTGCCGCCTTCGGCGATGAAGTCGAGGGCTTCACCATCGACGGAAGCGGCGGATTCGAGGCGTTGTCCGGCATCAGCGACGACCAGGACCGCAAGTACTACGCCATCACCGTGCGGCCGCAGGTCTTCGTGAACCTCGTGCCCGACCACGTCATCTTCCACCGCATGTACCCCATGTCCGCGGACCGCACCATCGTGGAATGCGACTGGCTGTACGCGCCGGACGTCACGGCGTCGGGACGCGACGTCTCCCGCTCGGTCGAATTGTTCCACCGGGTCAACCAGCAGGACTTCGATGCGTGCGAGCGGACGCAGCCGACGATGTCGTCGAAGGCTTACCGCGACGGGGGTGTGCTGGTGCCCGCGGAGCATCACATCGGCGAATTCCACGACTGGTTACTGACCCGGCTGGGTGGGGACGCGAAATGACGTACGCCGGCGAGCAACCGAGGGTGATCGACCCTCCCGAAGTGCAGGCGCCGGAACCGGAGCGCGCGACACCCGCCCACGCCGCGCCGCGGGGCGGTGTCGACAAGGTGGTGTTCGGCGCCGCGGCGGGAGTCGGGGTGGGCATCATCCTGTGGGGCCTGCTGGCGCCGCAGAACCTCGCGCTCGTGTCGAACGCGGCCCTCGGGTGGCTCGTCGCCGACATGGGGTGGTTGTTCATCACCGCGGCCACCGGGTTCGTCCTCTTCTCGCTGTTCCTGGCGTTTTCCCGGTACGGCCGGATTCCGCTCGGCAAGGACGGCGAGAAGCCGGAGTTCCGGACGGTCAGCTGGATCGCGATGATGTTCAGCGCCGGCATGGGGATCGGGCTGATGTTCTACGGCGTCGCCGAACCCCTCGCGCACATGGTGAGCCCGCCTCCCGGGACCGACGGCAGCGCCGGGTCGGCGATGGCCACGACGATGTATCACTGGGGACTGCACCCGTGGGCGATCTACGCGGTCGTCGGATTGTCGATCGCCTACGGCTCCTATCGGCGGGGCCGCAAGCAACTCATCAGCTCTGCGTTCGTCCCGCTCCTCGGCCGTCGCGCCGAGGGGGCGGCGGGCAAGGTGATCGACGTGCTCGCGATCATCGCGACGATGTTCGGCACCGCCGCGTCGCTCGGCCTCGGTGCCCTCCAGATCGGGTCCGGGCTCGAGATCATCGGCTGGATGGGCGAGGTCGGCACATTCGCCCTGGTGGCCCTCGTCGGGTTGCTGACGTTCGCGTTCGTTGCCTCGGCGGTGTCCGGTGTTGCCCGCGGAATCCACTGGTTGTCCAACATCAACATGGTGCTGGCCATCGTGCTGGCCGTCTTCGTGTTCGTCCTCGGCCCCACGGTGCTGATCCTCAATCTGCTGCCCACCACCATCGCCGACTACAGCGCGCAACTCGCGACGATGTCGGGTCGCACCGCCGCGAGTGCCGGCGACGACACCGCGTCGTGGCTGTCGTCGTGGACGATCTTCTACTGGGCGTGGTGGGTGTCGTGGACCCCGTTCGTCGGCATGTTCCTGGCCCGGATCAGCCGCGGCCGCACTATCCGGCAGTTCGTCGTCGGTGTGATCGTCATTCCCACCTCGGTCAGCCTCGTGTGGTTCGCGGTGTTCGGAGGTTCCGCCATCGGGGTGCAACGTGACGGCACCGATGTGGCGTCCCAGTCGTCGACCGAGGGACAGTTGTTCGGAATGCTCGACCACCTGCCGCTCGCCGGTGTCTCCACCGTCCTGGTCATGGTGCTGGTGGCATTGTTCTTCGTCTCCGGAGCCGACGCGGCATCGCTCGTGATGGGCACCCTGTCGGAGCGGGGGACCCGGCACCCGAGCAAACGGATCGTCGTGTTCTGGGGCACGCTCACCGGCGGCACCGCGGCGCTCATCCTCTGGACCGGCGGCACGGACGCCCTTCAGGGGCTGCAGACCATGACGATCATCGCGGCCGCGCCGTTCCTGCTGGTGATGATCGGACTGTGCGTCTCGCTGTACCGGGACGTCTCCCGTGATCCGCTCATCGTCGGCCCAACGAAAGAATTTGCACACGAAAGGGTTTCGGACACACTATGAAGATGTCGGCGCTATCTGCTGATCTCGACGTCCAGAAATTGTTCGGCACGGTGAATTTCATCGCGGGGGAGTGGGTGGCTGCGACATCGGGGCGCACCCGCGACTGCATCGACCCGGCAACCGGCAACGTGATCGCCACCGTCGACGAGGCGTCGCCCGAAGACGCCGGGCGAGCAGTGCAGGCGGCCCGGGCGGCCTTCGATGCCGGGGACTGGCCGGAGACGCCGGTCGCCACGCGATCGTCGCTGCTGTCGCGTATCGCCGAACTCCTCGAGCGCGACAAGGAGGAACTGGCGCGCATCGAGACGGTCGACACCGGTAAGACGTTGGTGGAGAGCCGAATCGACATCGACGACGTCGTCTCCGTGTTCCGGTACTACGCCAGGCTGGCCCTCGTCTCGAGCGACCGCGTCGTCGACGTGGGTGACCCCGCCGTCGTCTCCCGCGTCGTTCGCGAACCGATCGGGGTGTGCGTCCTCATCGCACCGTGGAACTACCCGCTGCTGCAGATCTCCTGGAAGGTGGCACCGGCGTTGGCGGCCGGCTGCACGATGGTGCTCAAACCCAGCGAAGTCACGCCGCTGAGCACGATCGCGTTCACCCGGCTGATCGAGGAGGCCGGTGTGCCCGCCGGGGTGGTCAACCTCGTGCAGGGCAGCGGCGCCGACCTCGGCCCCGCCCTCACCGACACCGGCGACGTGGACTTCATCTCGTTCACGGGCGGACTCGCCACCGGTACCACCATCCTGGAGACGGCCGCGAAGCACGTCACGAAGGTCGCCGTGGAACTCGGCGGGAAGAATCCGCACCTCGTCTTCGCGGACGCCGACTGGGAGTCGTCGGTAGACCAGGTGCTCACCGGAGTCTTCCTGCATTCGGGTCAGGTGTGCTCGGCCGGGACGCGCCTGATCGTCGAGGAGTCGATCGCCGACGAGTTCGTCGCCGCGCTCGTCTCGCGCGCCGAGGCCATCCGCGTCGGCCCGGGACTCGACCCGGCCAGCGAGACCGGACCGCTCGTGTCGGCGGCGCAGCGCGACAAGATCGAAGCCTATGTGGCACTGGGTATCGCCGAGGGAGCGACGCTCCGGACGGGCGGCTCCCGGCCCGCCGATCCCGCGCTGGACGGCGGCAGCTATTACCTGCCCACCATCTTCGACCACTGCGACCGCACGATGCGGATCGTGCAGGAGGAAACGTTCGGGCCCATCCTCACCGTCGAGCGATTCACCACCGAGGAGGACGCGGTCCGACTCGGCAACGACACCGAGTACGGCCTCGCCGCTGGGGTCCGGACGTCGGACGCCGCCCGCGGCGAGCGGGTGGTGCGCCGTCTGCGCCACGGAACGGTGTGGCTCAACGACTTCGGCTACTACACGGCGGCGGCGGAGTGGGGCGGATTCAAGAAGTCCGGCAACGGACGCGAACTCGGGCCCGCCGGGCTCTCCGAATACCAGGAAGTCAAACACATCTGGAACAACACGACCTCACCTCACGCGGGGTGGTTTACCGCGACCTGACGTGCACTCGGCAGGGCCCGCGAGCAGACCCCATCGACTTCTCAGGAAGTGATCGAATGACCAGACCCGACAACACGACCGGCGATCAGGACAGTGGACTCGAAGATTTCGGATACAAGGAGTCCCTGGATCGCAGTATCGGCAAGTTCGCGAGCTTTGCCGCGGGCGTCAGCTACATTTCCATCCTGACCGGCACTTTCCAATTGTTCTACTTCGGTTTCGGCACTGCAGGCCCCGCATATTTGTGGTCGTGGCCGCTGGTGTTCCTCGGCCAGCTCTCGGTAGCACTGTGCTTCATGGAGCTGGCCGCCAAGTATCCGATCGCCGGTTCCGTGTACAACTGGGCGAAAACGCTCGGCAGCAGAGTGGTGGGGTGGTCGGCCGGCTGGCTGATGCTCACCGCGTCGATCGTCACTCTGTCGGCCGTTGTGCTGGCGCTGCAGCTCAATCTGCCTCGGCTGTGGAGCGGCTTCCAGATCGTCGGCGACGGTACGGGGGAACACGACTTCGCCACCAACGCCGTCATTCTCGGGACCGTGATGATCGGCTTCACCACCGTCGTCAACGCGCTCGGTGTCCGTCTGATGGCGATGATCAACAGCGCCGGGGTGTTCATCGAACTCATTGCCGCGGTGCTGATCGCGATCATCCTCGCCGCCAACGCGACCCGCGGCCCGCAGGTGTTCTTCTCCACCCACGGCTACGGCGCCGGTGAAAGTGGAGGCTATCTCGGTGCGTTCCTGGTGGCCACTCTCGCGTCGGGATACGTGATGTACGGCTTCGATACCGCGAGCTCGCTGGGCGAGGAGACGGTGGAACCCCGCCGCACCGCCCCCAAGGCGATCCTCCGTGCGATCCTCGCCTCGTTCGTGATCGGCGGCGCGATCCTCGTCTTCGCCGTGATGGCGGCGCCCGACCTGGACGATCCGAAGATCGGCGCGTCCGACGGCAGCCTGCAGTACATCGTGGAGCAGGTGATGTGGGGCCCGCTGGGAACCATCTTCCTGATCTGCATCGTGATCGCCGTGACGGTGTGCTCGCTGGCGGTGCACACCGCCGCCATCCGGCTGACCTTCGCCATGGCCCGCGACAACGCACTTCCGTTCGGGGAGCGGCTCGCCCGCGTTCACCCGAAGACGCGGACACCCGTCGTGCCCGCGGTGACGATCGGAGTGGTGGCCGCGCTGATCCTGGTGGTCAACATCGGTCAACCGCACATCTTCACCGTGTTGACCTCGATCGCGATCATCATGATCTACCTCGCCTACCTGATGGTGACCGGCCCGATGCTGAAGCGGAGGCTGCGCGGCCAGTGGCCGCCGCGGGACCTGAAGGAGGGCGGCTACTTCACGATGGGCAGATGGGGTCTGCCCGTCAACATCGTCGCCGTGGTGTGGGGAATCGGCATGGCCGTCAATCTCGCCTGGCCGCGTGAAGCCGTCTACGGGGAGCCTTGGTACAACACGTGGGGCGCCTTCGTCTACATCGGCGTCATCCTCGGGCTCGGACTGCTGTGGTACCTCACCACCGGCCGGCACCACATCGGTACCTTGACGTCACACTCCGCGGCCGCCGCACCGGCCGCACCGCAATCCGAACCGATCGACAAGGAGCTTGCTCGATGACCGAAAGTGAACTGCGGAGCACTGCAATGGAATTCGACTACGTGATCGCGGGTGGCGGCAGTGCGGGGTGCGTTCTCGCGGCCCGCCTGAGCGAGGACCCGTCGGTGACGGTGTGCCTGCTGGAGGCGGGACCGTCGGACGTCGGGGACCGGGCCATCCTCGAGTTGTCCCAATGGATGCACCTGCTCGACTCCGGGTACGACTGGGACTACCCGGTCGAGCCGCAGGAGCGGGGCAACAGTTTCATGCGGCACGCCAGGGCCAAGGTCCTCGGCGGGTGCTCGTCGCACAATTCGTGTATCGCGTTCTGGCCACCGGCCGAGGTGCTCGACGACTGGGAGGCGATGGGTGCGTCGGGGTGGGGTGCACGCGACATCCTGCCGTACGTCGGCCGGCTGGAGAACAACGACGCCCCCGGTGACGGCCACGGCCGCAGCGGTCCGGTGCGGTTGCGTGACGTCCCACCGAACGATCCGTGCGGCCACGCGGTTCTCGACGCTGCCGCCGCGGTCGGTCTGCCGACCGTCGCGTTCAACCGCGGCGGAACGGTGCTGAACGGGGCCGGCTGGTTCCAGATCAACGCGTCCGAGGACGGCACCCGGATGTCGTCGTCGCACGCCTACCTGCACCCGATCCTCGGCACCCGCCCCAACCTCGAGGTCCGGACCGGCTGCTGGGTCAGCGAGATCCTGTTCGACGATCAGCAGACGGCGACGGGCGTGCGCTACCAGCGCCCCGACCTCACCGGGTACGACACGGTGTCGGCGCGCCGCGAGGTGATCGTCACCGCCGGCGCGATCGATACCCCGAAACTGCTGATGCTCTCGGGTATCGGTCCGGCAGAGCATCTCGTGGAGTTCGGAATTCCCGTCCGCGTCGATTCGCCCGGGGTCGGGGCCAACCTCGACGACCACGTGGAGGGTCTGGTTTTCTGGGAGGCGTCCCGGCCGATGGTCACCGAGTCGACGCAGTGGTGGGAGATCGGTCTGTTCGCCACCACCGAGGAGGGGCTGAACCATCCGGACCTGATGATGCACTACGGCAGCGTGCCGTTCGACATGAACACCCTCCGGTGGGGCTACCCGACCACGGACAACGGTTTCTGCCTGACACCGAACGTCACTCAGGGCCGCTCCCGGGGCACGGTGCGGCTGCGCTCGCGGGACTTCCGCGACCGCGCGAAGGTCGATCCCCGGTACTTCACCGACAGCGACGGTCACGACGACCGGGTGATGCTGTCCGGGGTGAAGCTGGCCCGCACGATCGCCGAGCAGAAGGCGCTGCGCGGGTGGATCGCCCGTGAACTGGCGCCGGGACCGGATGCGGTGACCGACGACGAGATCCTCGACTACATTCACAAGACCCACAACACGGTGTATCACCCGGCGGGCACGGCCCGGATGGGCGGTGTCGACGATCCGATGGCGGTGCTCGATCCGGAACTGCGGGTCAAGGGGGTGCGGGGTCTTCGGGTGGTCGATGCGTCGGCGATGCCGAAACTGCCGCACGTCAACCCGAACATCACGGTCATGACGATGGCCGAGCGCTGCGCGGACCTGCTGCGCGGCCGTGCCGGGGCAGGGCTGCGGTCGGCGGTGTCTACGCTGTCCGAGGTCTGATCCGGGCATCGATCGCCCCGGTGATCCTTCGCCAGATCTCGCTCGCGGGATCGATGACGGCGAAGTGATCGCCGGGGCCCTCGATCAGGGTGACGTCGTCGGGAGTCCCCGCTGCGGTCGCGTGGTATTCCCTGCTCATCTCCAGCAGATCCGGTTCGTCGCCCAGGCCGCACGCGACGAGTTGCGGGACGCCGAGCGGCAGCCGATGGAGCGGTGACGACCGCACGTACGCCGCCCGGTCTTCTGCCCAGTGGCCGCCGACGGCGTTCGCCACCGCACCCTCGCCGAGTCGGCGTTCGTCGGCGAGTCGCAGATTCAGCACCCCGGCGAGGCTGACCGCCACCGCCGGACACACCACCGCCTCCTCGGCCGCGGCATCGGCGGCGGCGCGCAGGGCGAGTTGCCCGCCGGCCGAGTGGCCGAGGACCACCACGCGTCCCACATCAACCTCCGGGACGGTCCCGGCGGCCTGCAATGCGGCGGCGACGTCGGACGTCATCGCGGCCCACCGGTCCTCGGCGGCCCGCCGGTACTCGACGTTCCACGTCACGTACCCGCTGGCCGTCAGGTCCACCGCCAGACCGTCCATCAGGTCGAACTCCCAACGGGGACGCCAATATCCGCCGTGGATCAGCACGGCGACGGGGAAGGGTCCGGTGCCGTCCGGGACCCGCAGTTCGGCGCGCTGATCGGGGTCGTCGCCGTAGTGGACGATCGTCCCGGGGCGGAAGCGGTGGTGGTACCAGCTGTCGACCGCGAATCGGAGTCCGTCGAGTCCGCGCCCGCGGATGTGGGCCCGGATCCCGTCGGAGCGGTCTGGCTCGCAGTCCCCGAAATCGACGCGGATCGCGCCGCAGGCCGGTGCGGTGAACGAGGCCCCGGCGCCGGGCACGACGACGAACTCGCCCCGGCCCGCCGCCGTCCGCACCGCGCGCTGCAGATCCGCGGAATCCGCGGCGAACGTCGCCTCGCCGGTGAGGCCGCGCGCATCGAGCGCCCGGCCGAGGAGTTCCGCGGCGGTTCCCCTGTGCGCGACGGTCCCGGGTGCGAAGACGACGTCGAGTCGGCGAGCGGATTCGGTCACGGGGTCACCGTACGTATCCGTGAGGACATCTGGCGAGGGCACGTGTGGGTGGTACTGACGATCCCTGGGTAGCAGGCGGCAACAGGTTTAGCGTGGAGAGCTATGGAACTTGGACTGCACATCGCCGACTTCACCTTTCCCGCCGGACCGTCGAACCTCTCGGACGACCTGCGCCGCATTGCCGTCACCGCCGAGGGCGCGGGTTTCTCCAAGCTCAGCGTCATGGACCATCTCTGGCAGATCGAACCGGTAGGACCGATCGACACCGAGATGCTCGAGGCGTACACCACCCTCGGATTCCTCGCTGCCGTCACCGAGAAGGTGGACTTGCTGGCCTGGGTCACGGCCACGGTCTATCGCGAGCCGGGCCTCCTTGCCAAGGCCGTGAGCACGCTCGACGTCCTGTCGAAGGGTCGCGCGTACCTCGGGATCGGCGCCGCCTGGAACGAGGACGAGAGTGTCGGCCTCGGTCTCCACTTCCCGCCGACGGCCGAACGCTTCGAACGGCTCGAGGAGACACTGCAGATCTGCCTGCAGATGTGGAGCGACAACGACGGACCGTTCGAGGGAAAGCACTACCAGCTCGGCCGCACCATGAACGTTCCGCAGCCGCTACGGCGCCCACACCCGCCCATCCTCATCGGCGGCGGGGGCGAGAAGAAGACGCTTCGGATGGTCGCGCAGTACGCACAGGCCTGCAATCTGTTCGGTGGACCCGAGGTCGCCCACAAGCTGGACGTGCTGAGGGAACATTGCAGTGCGCTCGGTACCGACTACGACGCCATCGAGAAGACCGTGATGTTCCCGCTCGACCCGGGTGCGGACGGACAGAATGTGGACACCTTGCTCGGTCAGCTCGAGGACCTGTCGAAGCTCGGCATAACCCACGTTCACGGATGGGTGCCGCAGGTCGCGTCGATCACGCCCCTCGAGATCCTGGGCGACCGCGTCGTCCCGGTGATCGCGGACTGGTGAATCGCGTTCGCCGCCACCGACCGGACGGAGGTGTCGGCGCAACACACCGTGCGCGGGAGCGTCGTCCCCGATGGGGTGAGGATTCGTGCACCTCGAGGTGAGGTTGGTAGTCCCTGTGGCATCTGGTTGCCGGGGGTGAGTGTGCCGAGGATTGCGATATCAGCGAATATCCCCGGCAGCGAGGTCAGCGAATGTACGACAACGGCGATGAAAACCAGCCCGATTCCGGCGGGGAGGGCCGCAGCGCGGCGCAGGGTCGCGCTGCGGATGCGGCGAGGATGCGCGTTGCCGGTGCCGTACTCCTCGGTGCCTCGGCCTGCACAGGACTGCTGTTGCCCCTGGTGTGGGGGCCGACGTCGAATGCGCGTGGACTCGCCGCGATCGTCGGCGACTCGTTCGTGCTCGCCGGGGTCGCCGTGGGGATGTCGGTCGTCGCGTGGGGCGCGGGACGTCGGTGGTCGCGAAGTGCCCGCGAGGAGCTTCCCGAGGCGCCGGTGCGGTACGGACCCGTTCCCGGTCTCGGGCCTGCGCAGACCGAATACGTCGTGCGGAAGTGGATCGGCGACAGCGCGCCGACGGCGACACTGCTCCACCTGGCCGAGCAGTCGGCAGTCCGGCTCACGTTGGTCGACGACGGTCTGTGGCAGATCGAGGGGATCGGCACCCCTCAACGGTGGAGACAGATCGACCCCATTTCCCGGGTGTTGGCCGATTCCCTCGGAATCCGTTCGACGGGTGCGGTATTCGTCGCCGATGGCTCGCCGACATCCGGCTACGCGGTAAGAGAGGGCATGCGCGCGATGTCCGACGCATGCCGGTCGTGGGCGGCGCAGGATGATCTGCTCGTACCCTCGATCAGGACGTGGATCGGGCGGGCAATGGCATGCCTGTGCACGCTTCTCGCCGCGCTCGGATTCCTCGGCGCACTCGGTCCCACGCTTCTCGGGGCTCCGTTCGTCGCGTTCGTCGCCGGCTCCCTCGGCGTGTTCGCGGCGGGAACGGGCCTTCGGCATACGCCGACGGGGCGGCAAGTATCGGCGGCCGCCGCTGGGTTCGAACGCGTGCTGTCGGGTCGGTCGAAGACGATCGGGTCCGCCGCGGTCCGTGAGTGCTTCCTCGCCGCCGTCCCCTACGCCTTCGCCTTCGGTGTTGCCGACCGGTGGTCGGCGCAGTACCGCCGCGTAACCGGACGTGCCGCCCCGAACCCCGACTGGTACCCGTCGCCCACGCTGTACGACGACGAGACCGGCCTGCAGTGGGCGGCGAAGCCGCATAATTGAGGGTGCGAGGTGAGACCGGTGCGACAGACACCCTGGTTGGCGGCGACGGCATTCGTCGGGTCCGTTGCTGTCCTGCTCGCAGTCCATACCGGCGGCGGCGCGTCGAGCGAACCCGACCGGAAAGCGACGCGCATGCTTGATCCCGCTGGACCGGTCCTCTTCGTCACTCCGCCGAGCGGGCAGCCGGGCGACCGCATCCAGTACCACGCGACAAATCTTCCGACGTGTGGCGGGCCGTGGTCGGTGGAGTTCGGAGATCGTGTCCTGGGCGAGACCCGTCAGGTCGGCAGCGTCGCGGACTTCCGCGCGACGGTGCCGAACCGCGGCAGTCGCGGTTTCCAGGTGGCCGGGCTGCGGTGCGTGCCGATCCCGTCGATGGTGGTGCAGACGACGTTCGAGGTACTGCCCGTGACACGCTCGTCGGAGCCGACCACCACTTTTTTGCTGCCGCCACCACCAGAGCTGCCGACGCGGACGAAGAGACCGACACCGACGACCACCACCACCACCACCACCACGCTCACAGCTCCTGCTGACGCGGAGCGGTAGGTGCGGCCTCAGACGGTGTAGTGCAGCAAAGAGACGCCGTCCTGGAAGCCGCGGGCCTCTACTAACTGCAGCCTCGGCGTCTCGTAGCCGTCGGGGAACAGCCTTCGTCCCCGACCCTGGACTACCGGGTACACGAACAGCCGGTACTCGTCGACCAGGCCGGACTCGATCAGGGTGTGGGTCAGCGTGATGCTGCCCGTGACGACGATGTCGCGGCCCTCCTGACCCTTCAGGGCCCGCACCTGGGCGATCCAATCGCCCGTGAGCACGGTCGAGTTCCCCCATTCGGGGTCGGACATCGTGGAGGAGACGACGTACTTCTGAATCTGGTTCAGCTCATCGGTGATCCCGGTCTGGTCGTCGGTCTGTCGGGGCCAGTAATTGCGGAAGTCCTCGAACGTCTGCCGACCCAGCAACATGGCGTCCGCGCGCTCGGACTGCCGGTTGGTCGCCTCCAGCAACTGCGGATCCTGGTCCGATGGGTCGAACCAGTCGCCGAGCATTTCGATCGAGCCGTCGAGGGTGATGTTCTGGGTGATCCGTGAATCTTTCGGCGCAAACCCGATCCTTGAGGTCAGGGTGAGCCGATCTGGATTTGTCGGACTGTGGGGCTAGTGTCTGGGTCATGGCGGGGAGGGTGGTGAAGCGGGCGTTCAAGTTTCGTTTTCTATCCGACTGTGGTGCAGGCGGAACAGCTTGCTCGGACGTTCGGGTGCACCCGGTATGTCTACAACCGGGCGTTGGCGGAGAGGTCGCGGGCGTGGTCGCAGGAGCAGCGTCGGGTGACCTACGCGGATACCTCGAAGATGCTCACCGGATGGAAGCGGGACGCTGAGACGGAGTGGTTGGCGGAGCCGTCGAAGGGGCCGTTGCAGGAATCGCTGCGGCAGTTGCAGGGTGCGTTCGAGAATTTCTGGCGCAAGCAGGCCGGCTACCCGCAGTTCAAGAGGAAGGGGCGGTCGAAGGATTCGGCGACCTACTATTCGAACTGCTTCACCTACCGCGGCGGGCAGATCCGGTTGGCCAAGCAGTCCGAACCCTTGGATATTCGGTGGTCGAGGCCGCTGCCGGAGGGGGCTGTGCCGTCGCAGGTGACGGTGTCGCGCAATGCTCGTGGTCAGTACCACATCTCGATCCTCGTCGAGGACACGATCACCGAACTCGAGCCGGTCGATCGGGTGGTCGGGCTCGATGCCGGGATCACCAGCCTCTACACGCTCTCGACGGGGGAGAAGATCACCAACCCGCGCCATGAGCGCAGGGATCGTGAGCGGTTGGCGAAGGCATGTGCTGGCCAGGAAGCAGAAGGGGTCCCGGAACCGGGCCAAGGCTCGACTGAAGGTCGCGAAGATTCATGGTCGGATCGCCGATCGGCGCCGCGATTATCTGCACACACTCTCCACTCGGCTGGTGCGCGAAAATCAAGTGATCGCCATCGAGGATCTGAGTGTGCGGAACATGGTGAAGAATCGGTCGTTGTCTCGGGTGATCTCGGATGCGGGGTGGTCCGAGTTCCGGTCGATGCTCGAGTACAAGGCCGACTGGTACGGGCGGCGGGTGGTGGTGATCGACCGGTTCTGTCCGTCGTCGAAGACCTGCTCGGTGTGCGGGGCAATCGCCGGGGCGATGCCGCTGAATGTGCGGGTGTGGGCGTGCCGGTGCGGCGTCGTCCATGATCGGGATGTGAATGCGGCGAGGAATATTTTGGCCGTCGGACTGACGGTGGCAGCCTGCGGAGAGGGTGTGAGACCGCCTCGCACATAACGTGCGGGGTGGCGACTGTCGGTGAAACAGGAACCTCGGGACGCGAGTCCCGGGGGGAATCTCGGTCGTTCACGGCCGAGAGGACGTCAACGCCAGTGTTCTCATACGAATACTGACACCGCCACGACCGCAAAATCATCGCGGGCCGGGCGCGGTCGGCAGCCTCGATGCCGTGTTCTCGTCGGCTGGTGTGAAGGTGGACATCGTGATCTCCGAATGAACGCCGGCGTTCAGGTGGGTCACGTGGAACTTCAGCGGCCCCGCAGTGGGGTGCTCGAAGCGCCGAGTCGTGACGGGTTCGCGGGTCACGTCGCATCGATTCCACAGCTGCTCGAACAGGGGCGACTCGGCAGCCAGTCGCTTCACCAGGGATTCCCACGCCGGCTCGCCGAGGTGCTCCGCCCACGCGGCGCGGAAGCCCGCCACAATACGGGGCACGTGCTCCGCCCAGTCGACGGTGCGCGCCCGCCACTCAGGGTTCAGCAGATTTTGGACGAGAAGATTGCGCTCGCCGGACGGAATAGCGTCCAGGTCGCCCATCAGCCAACAGTAGCCCCGGTTATATGCAAGGACGTCGCAGCGCGCATTGCGCACTATCACCGGATACGGGTCGAGCTTGGCCATCATTGTCTTCATCGACGGCGTAACGGCATTGCACTCCGTCGCGCTCGGCGGTTCTGTCACGCCGGCCAGCGTCAACAGGTGGGCGTGCTCGTGCAGATTCAGCCGTAGCGTCCGCGAGATCGCCGTAAGCACGTGCTCGGATGCCTTGATGTCGCGACCTTGTTCGAGCCACGTGTACCACGTCACTCCGACGCCGGCGAGTTGGGCGATCTCCTCGCGTCGCAGTCCCGGGGTCCGGCGGCGCCCTCCGGTGGGCAGCCCGACCTGCTCCGGCGTGATGCGGGCGCGGCGACTCTTCAGGAAAGCGCCGAACTCGCCGCGACGGGCACGGACTTCAGGACGTGCGTTCACATTCCTCATGGAAGCCGAACCTGGGAGGACGACGATCCGGGTGGCGCGAATACCAGGATAAATTCACTCCTGGTACCAGGACGACGATAGTTCATTCTGGACTCATGAGACTTGGACTTCGACTGCCCCAGCGGGTCGGTACTGATTTGCGTCACGACGTCACGGAAGTTGCCGGCGCTGCCGAACGTGCCGGGTTCGACAGTGTCTGGGCCTGGGAGAGACTGTTGTTTCCGGTGGCGCCCCGCGATTCTTTCACTCCGGGCGCGCCGTGGCCGTCCGCGTATCGGCAAGCGGCTGACCCGCTGACCGTCCTCGCTGCGGCAGCGGTGGTGACCGAGCGAGTCCGACTGGGCACCAGTGTGATTGTTGCCGGCCTTCATCAGCCTCTCCAACTCGCGAAGAGATTCGCGACCCTCGACCAGATCAGCGGCGGGCGTGTGGTTGCGGGGTTGGGAACAGGCTGGGCGGTAGACGAGTTCGAGGCGGTCGGCATGGCCAAGTCCGAGCGCGGCCGACTGCTCGACGAGACCCTCGACGTCTTCGACGCAGCCTGGGGTCCGGATCCAGTGAACTATCGCGGGCCCCACACGCTCATCGACAACGCCTACGTCCTGCCGAAGCCGGCTTCGCCGATTCCGGTCATCTTGGCCGGCGATGTCGATGTCAGCGCCGCCGGAGGTCCCAATGCGCGTGTGCTGGAACGGATTGCCCGACGTTCCGACGGTTGGATGCCGCTTTTCCCGACCCCGGGCGCCGCCGGTGCTCAGAAGCTTCGCGCGGCGTGGGACCTGATCCGCCAGTCCGCGGCCACGGCAGGGCGGGACCCGTCCGAGATGGAAATGATCGTGGTGGGGAACGTCGCGTTCTCCGAGACTCCGCTCGACGACGATCGGATCGGCTTTTCGGGCACAACCGCGCAGATTCTCGACGACATCGCCTCCGTGGCAAGTGCGGGCGCAGACGAGTTGATCCTCGACCTGCACCTGCAGGACTGGTGGCGGAACACACGTCAGATGCTGGACAAAGCTCTCGAGATTCGGGAGCTCGTCTCGGCGGCGGGAATCTGAGTCTGAGCCCGCGCGCCGGCGGGTGACGCGCCTGCCGATGTGGCGTTCACGCGCGTCACCTGGTCCGGTCTCCCTCGTCACGATGCGCTGCATCGCTCGAGAATCTCTTTGCGTTCCCATTCGGTCAAGCCTCCCCACACTCCGTACGGCTGTGCGGTCTCGAGCGAGTACCGGCGGCAGTGGTTGCGGGCGACGCAGCCTCCGCAGATGCCGCGGGCGATGTCCTCTCGGAGATAGCGGGCGTGGTCTGTTTCGCTCTCCGGAGCGAAGAAGAAATAGTCGCCCACCGAAGTGCAGCTGGCTGATTCGCGCCAGCGGGTCGGATCCACTGTCGGTCGATCGTGAAATTCCGGGACCGTCGTCAGTGCCATGCGGTGACGCGGTCCGCCCGCGCAGCGGCGGCGACTGCCTCCGCGACAGCGGGGGCGACGCGAGGATCGAGCGGGCTGGGAACGATCTTGTCCACAGCCAGCTCGTCACCGACGACCGAGAGGATCGCCTCGGCGGCGGCGAGTTTCATGCCCTCGGTGATGCGCCGGGCGCCGGCGTCGAGGGCGCCCTTGAACACACCGGGGAAGGCGAGCACATTGTTGATCTGGTTCGGGAAATCCGAGCGCCCGGTGGCGACGATCGCCGCATGCTTGCGGGCGACGTCGGGGTGGATCTCCGGGTCCGGGTTCGACAGTGCGAACACGATGGAGTTCTCCGCCATGGTCGCGATCAGCTCCTCCGGCACGGTGCCCGCGGAGACACCGAGGAACACGTCCGCGCCGTCGAGGGCTTCGACGACGCCGCCGCGGCGGGCGGCCGGGTTGGTGCGCGCGGCCAGATCCACCTTCACCGCGTTCAAATCCTGACGATCCACGGAGACGATGCCCTTCGAGTCGAGGACCGTCACGTCCGCGATGCCGGCGGCGAGCAGGATGTTCGCGCAGGCGACGCCGGCGGCGCCGGCACCGGAGATGACGACCCGGAGGTCGTGGAGGTCGCGGTCCTGGACCTTGACCGCGCCCTTCAGCGCGGCGAGGACGACGATGGCGGTGCCGTGCTGGTCGTCGTGCATGACCGGGCAGTCCAGGGCCTCGATGACGCGCTGTTCGATCTCGAAGCAACGCGGCGCGGAGATGTCCTCGAGGTTGACGGCACCGAAGCTCGGGCGCAGCCGGATCAGGGTCTCGACGATCTCGTCGGGGTCCTGGGTGTCGAGGACCAGCGGGATGGAGTTCAGGCCCGCGAAGTTCTTGAACAGGGCCGACTTGCCCTCCATCACCGGAAGGGAGGCACGCGGGCCGATATCCCCGAGACCGAGGACCGCGGAACCGTCACTGACGACGACCACCAGGCGGCTGGTCCAGGTGTAGCGGTCGGCGAGGGTCTCGTCGGCGGCGATGGCGCGGGAGACCTGCGCGACCCCCGGGGTGTAGGCGATGGACAGGTCGCGCTGGCTGTCCAGCGGGGTCGTCAACTCCACGGACAGCTTTCCCCCGACGTGGCCGGCGAAAATCTCCTCGTCGGTCAGCTCGACCTTCTGCGATGCGGTGGGTTCGGACACGAGGGGCACGGAAACTCTTTTCTCTGAACGACTTTGCGAAGTGGGCGAGGACTCTGCTCGGGACCCCTCTGTGGTGTCAGACGGCCATCGGAGCCATGCCCAGGATCATCAGTGCGGAACCCGCCGCCGCGGTCTTGACGCCGGAACGGCGCTCGCGGCGCGGGGTGGAGCGGAAGAGGTGCAGGGTCAGCAGCGCCCAGCACACGAGCACGACGAGGGGAAGCCAGCCCGTCGAGATTCCTGCGCCACCGTGATGGTGGCCGGAGGGTGCCTGCCCCGGCCCCGGCCCCGGCGCCGACGCCGCCGGGGCGGGAGCGGACGTCGGGGCCAGGAGCAGCAGGACCCCCATCGCCGTGAGATCGACCGCGCAGGGAATCGCGGTCCGGCGGTGCATGGTCTCGCCGGTGACGAACACGGCGAGCGCGATGAGGACGGCACCCCCGAGCAGGTGAATCCCCGTCGGCACCCCGGGGATCATCATCGCGACCATGGACACCGCCATTGCACCGTGCCCGATCCGTACCCGGCAGTCCGTTCCGTGCGCCCGCCACATCGGGACGAGGGCCCCGACCGCTCCGACGAACATGGCCGCGTACGCGACTGGGATATCGAACATCGTCACACTCAGCGACCGGCAGAATGCACGCTCTACGGCGCCACTGGGTAGTGGCTGGTGATGGCAACCCGGTTCCAGGCGTTCATCACGATCGCGAGCCAGGTGATCGCGGACACCTGGTCCTCTGTGAGGGAGCCGTCGTCCCAGGTGCGCCGTTCCGGAACGGCGAGACCGGTGACCTGTTCGGCGAGGGCGAACGCGGCACGCTCCTGGTCGCTGAAGTACTGCGCCTCCCACCACGCCGCGACAACCGCGAGCCGATCTGCCTTCTCTCCCTTGGCCAGAGAGTCGCGGGTGTGCATGCGAAGGCAGAAGGCGCAGCCGTTCAGCTGGGAGACGCGGATCTTCACCAACTCCACCAGGAGCGGATCCACGCCCGCCAGGTCCAGAGCGGACTTCACTTCCGCGTCGAGCTTCACCAGGCCCTTGTAGACGGTCGGGTGCTGCTTGCCGATATTTACGCTGCTCATGATGTTCCTTTTGGGTAGGTTGTCGAACGGTTGTGGGACAGAATGTTTCAGTCGATCGCCCGGTTGACGTGAGCGACGATCACCTCGTACATCCGCCGTGTTATCTCGGTCTCGTCGGTCATGATGTCGTAACCGTGGTCGACACCGCGCACCTCGACGTATTCGGCGAGCGCGCCGACCGCCTCGAGCTTGTCCGCGTATCGCTTGGCTTCATTGCGCAGTCGGTCGAACTCTGCGGTTATGACCAATGCCGGTGCGATACCTGCGATGCCGTTGGCGTTGTCTCCCCATGCCGGCGAGACGAACCGGTGGCTACGCTGCGCGCGATCGGGCGTGTAGGCGGTGTCGAACACCTCACACAACCAGGGCTGCAGGACGGCTTTCGAGCCCAGCGGTGACGGCTTGTGGGAGGGAGGCGTCACGATGTCGAGCGGCGGGTAGTGCAGAATCTGCAACGAGATGGCGGGGCCGTCGTTTTCCAGCGACATCCGCGACACGGCTGCTGACAGATTGCCTCCTGCGCTCTGGCCGCCGACGCACAACCGCGTGCCGTCCCAGTCACGTTCCGGCGCTGATGCCCACTGAACTACGTCGTAGAACTGCTCGGCGGGCGTGGGAAACCGCTTGTGCGGCGCCAACGCGTAATCCGTGTTGAGCACATAGACATTGGCGTGGGCGGCAAGGAAGCGGCACCAGGCGTCGTCCTGTTCGCGGTGTCCCACCACGAAGCCGCCACCGTGAGCATTCACATAAACCCCGGGGTTGCCTGTCGGCGACTGCGGGGGATAAATGGTCGCAGCGACCGGACCGTGGCGCGTCTCGATGCTGACGTCAGTTGTGCGAATGGTGATTTCAGGGAACCGGGGTTCGCCGGCGGGGTGGATCGCAGAGTTGATCTTGGCGGCGAACCGGCGGGCAATGATGTCGGCCACCGCCCGTCGCGACAGTATTGACATGAATCCTCATTTCGTTTCGATTGCGCGACGTGGGGTCGCAGCCGCGCTCAGCCCTGGTGTTGACGTGCGCTGGGGTGGCGCAGATGATCGCGGGCAATGATCTCTTCCGGTTCGAGCATGGTGATCATGTCCACGTCGGGAGCGCAGATGCACACGGCGACGAACCGGCTCCAGGCCTGTGGATCGGGATTGGAGACCTGGTAGTGCACGACGTCACCGCCGGGTTCCCAGAATGCCTCGCCCGCAGCAATCAGCCTGGGTTCTTCGCCTTCCAGCTCGAAGAAGATGCTGCCCTCCAGTACGTAACCGAACACCGGTCCGGAGTGGCGATGCGGCGCGAGTCCGGGGTCGGCCGGTCGGAGTTCGACGAGTTGTGTCATCGCGTGCGAACCCTCGGGAATGGCGGGCGGAGTGGCGCAGAGCAGGTCGGTGACCTTGACGTTTCCTTTTGCCAACATGGGCGTGTCCTTTCAGGAGTGAGTGTTTCGTACGGTGTGACTGAGTAGCTCGCCTACTGCGCCGAAGGTGAAGTGCGTCGGCAGTTCACCTGTCTCGTCCAGTCCGAAGAGGGCTCCGTACGATCGCAGAGACGTGATGTCGCGGTGATCGGCAATAGTGACCGACGCGCAGGGGGTCACCTTTTCCCGCGAGGCAAAGACGTAGATTCCAGGGCGTAGTTGATAGGTCGTGCACTCGTCGGTGTCCGCAAGGCCGGCCGCGGGCCCGGCCAGGCAGTGCCACGTGTACGAGTGCGGTCCGAGGTAGACGTGCTCGTAGCTGTGATCGTCGCTGTAGGTCCACAGCACTCGCCGACCCAGGAGTGCGGTCGTGGGTGCCGGCTCGGGTCCGCGCGTCTCCAGTCCCTCGATGCGGCCCTGCAGGAAGTTGTGCTGCACCCGGGTCCGGCCTTCGGCCGGATCTCCGATCGTGCTCACGATGGCCAGGCTGCGTCCGTGGTCGAAGTCGAGGACGAGGCTGACTGCTGTATTCGGCACGTCGTCACGATGATGGAATTGTGTGTACACCAACCCTTCTGCGACGTCGAAGGCCTCGTAGTCGTCCGTTCCGGAGATGACTGGGTGCGGGTCGCCGGGCCCGGGCTCGTAGCTCCATTCGACGGTGGCCGTGCCGAAACGATGCGACACCCGGCTGCCGTGGGAGTTGGTGAACACGATGTCGCGGCCGGCCACACTGCTCGACCTGACGGCTTTGTTGCCGTCGAATCCTGGCGCGAGTCCGTCCAGTGGCGGCCAGGTCCTGGTATCAGAGAAGTCGATGGAGTTGGTGGTCATGCGTGCTTTCTCCGTTCGTAGCGTTCGGGAGTACTCGAGAGCGCTCGGCGCGCGAGGCGCCGCTCAGGTGAGGATCGGGTTCTTCTCGACGTCCCAACTGACGTGCAGCGACTCCGGGCCCCGAAACGAGGTGTTCGGAACGTAGTGGAACTCCTGTTGGTCGAGAGTCATGTGGGGCAGGCGTCGCGTCAGTTCCTCCAGATAGATGACCATCTCCAGCCGGGCGAGATGGTTACCCAGGCACATGTGCGTTCCCGCGCCGAATGCGATGTGTGCTTTGGCGTCTCGGTCGATGTCGAATCGTTCGGGATCGTCGAACACGGAGCCGTCCTGGTTCGCCGACGCGATCACCATGAGGATCTTTCCTCCCGCGGGAATCGTCACGTCGCCGACCTGCACGTCTTGCTTCGCGACTCGGCGCCAGGCGGCCACCGACGGGTTGAGTCGCAGGCACTCCTCGACCGCCGCGGGGATCAGAGATGGGTCCGCACACAGGCGATCCCACTGGTCGCGGTTCCTCAACAGAGTGACGACCGCGTTCGCGGTGGCATTGGTCGTGGTCTCGTGGGCCGCCATCGCGCCGCCCATGACGTTCGTCTGCAGCCACGTGTCGGAGATGACGTCCGGGTGCTCGCGCTGCATCGTGATCGCGTGGCCCAACCACCCCGGTGGATCGTCGAGTTCCTTGAGCTTCCCGATGACGCGCTCACCCATCTCCCAGAACTGGCCCAATCCGTCGGCGGCACGGATCTGCTCCTCGGGAGTAGGCCGTCCCCACACGAATTCGGTCATGGACGTGGCCAGCTTGCGTACGGTGTCGACGTCCTCCTCGGGAATCCCCAAGAACTGCAGAGCGACCAAACAGGGTATGTCCCAGAGCATATCGGCGACAAGATCGGCATGACCCCGATCGACGAATTGATCGATGTAGGCGTTCGTCGTGTCCCGAATGTAGGGAGTAAGAGGGTCGATCCGGTCTGGCATGAATGCCGGAGCGTTCAGCCGGCGGTACTGCCGATGCATGGGCGGGTCGGAATCCGCGAGGACGGGGCAGGGCGCGAAGTTGTACTTGCCGAGCTGCGCGCCCGCCTCCTCGGAGGGAGGGGTGACCGGCGTCAGGGTGATGGCCGCAGAGAACTGATTGAATTGGCTGAAGACCGATTTCACGTCTTCGTGCCGCGTGACGACCCAGTAGTCCGAGTCGTCGTTGTAGAACACCGGTTGGCTCTCGCGAGCCCACGCCAGCGAGGCTCCCGGATTCTCCTGATATTCGCGGTCGAAGAACGAGAATCCAGCGGCGGTATGAGCGACCGGGCATCCAGTCATTGTTTTCCTCTCTTCGGTGGGCTGTCAGAGGTCGAGTTTTATCTTTGGACACGCGGCCCTACTGATGCAGATCATCAAGGTGCTGTTTTCTTCCTGCTCTGCAGGGCTGAGAACTGAATCACGATGGTCGGCCAGGCCCGACACGATATTTGTTTCGCAGGTCCCGCACGTTCCCTCGGAGCAGGAGAATGGTGCGGGTATCCCGGCGGACCGTGCGACGTCGAGAATTGATTGATCCGATCCGACCGAGACGGTGATACCGCTCCGCACGAATTCGACTTCGAATTCATCGAGGACGGGCGCGTCCGTTGGAGTCTTCGGAGTGAACCGCTCCAGGTGAATGTCGCCGATATTGTCGAGCTCGGCGCCCATCGCCTCCACAGCACACAGCAGACTCTCCGGTCCGCACACGTATACCGCGGTATCGGGAGTGACACCCGCGAGGATGCGAGCGAGATCGATGCGCCCGTGGATGTCTGCCGGAACCAAGGTCACGCGGTCGTGGTGAGCCTGTGTCAGGTCGTCTGCGAACGCCATGTTGCGTCGACTGCGGCCTCCATAGATCAAGGACCATTCGGCTCCTGCTCGATCGACCGACGTGATCATGGGGAGGAACGGGGTGATTCCGATTCCTCCGGCAATGAACAGATACCGGGGTGCGTCGACGAGGCGAAAGTTGTTGCGTGGCCCACGGACGGTGATGCTTTCGCCTTCGCGCAACTCGTGATGGAGGCGTGTGGAGCCGCCTCGGCCGTCGGGTTGGTACAGGACGCTCACCTGCCACGAACGACGGTCGCTGGGTTCCCCGCACAGGGAGTACTGCCGGACCATGTCCGGTCCGAGTACGACGTCGATGTGTGAACCCGGCGTCCAGTCGGGGAGGTCTCGACCGTCGGCGCGGACGAGGGTCAGTTGCGTGACGGTGTCGGTGATCGGCGTCTTGGCCTTGATTTCCATCGCGAGGTCCTCGCGTGCCTGATTCTCGGTGTCCGCTCGCCGAGGCTGCTGGCCGGAGTGTCGGGCCTCGAACTGCGATGCCATGGGGACTCCTTCGAATTTCGGCCGGATGCCCCGGCGTGGACTGTGTTGCACCGAGCCACGTCGGCGACGCGTTGGACTCGCGCGTGGTCGATTGACCCGTTGTGATCGGCCGCACTGTCGGGCTATTCGCATGGGATAGGTCACAACGTGTGGCCCGTCGTAATCTGCCGCACCGTGCGATCACGCACATGGGGCAGATCACGGTAGGGGGTACGCAAGTTGCGGATGTGCGTACCGGGTGCGTTCAGTAGCAAACGCGGCGAAGCGGTTCTGACCTGCGAGTTCGTGGTCCGGTCAGCGGGACTGTCCGATGTACCACGAGGCGATCTGGCTGCGTGAGACGAACCCGAGGCGCGTCATGATGTTCTCGATGTGGCTCTCCACGGTGCGCACGGAGATCACCAGAGCCGCCGCGATCTGTGGGCTGGTCAGCCCTTTCGCTATCAAGGCTGCGATCTCTTGCTGCCGACTGGTGAGCGCGGGTGGTTCATCCTCGGGAATCGAATCGACGACCTGTTCCGCCAATGCATAGGCGATGATTCCCGTCGGGGACCGCTTTGAGCCGGCCTGTAGAGCTGTCGACAGCGCCCGGGGTGCCATGGCCTGCTCGAGCAGACCGCGGCAGGCGGAGTTATAGCCCGTGAGTTTCGGCCCGAATGCCACCAATTCCGTACCGGTGCGTCGCCACAGGCTTCGAGAGGCCCCGATCAGTTGTGCCGCGTGCTCGAACTGACCGGTTGATCCCGCTATCCAGGCCAGAAGCTCGGTCATCAGGGCGGTGCCCAGGGACGGATCGAAGACGCGGTGATCACGAAGCGCGTCGAGCGCGGTCGCATGTGCCGCGGTGAAGTCGCCTTGCAGCCAGTGGTCGAGGCCTTGGCTCCACTTCAGGTACGAGCGCGCCCATAGTTCACCGCGCTGCCGGCATACGGCCAGCGCCGACGTGCTGACGGCCGATGCCTCCGCGCTGCGACCGTCGAGGGAAAGTACGACGGCGTATTCGAACGACGCCATCAGCCATTCGGCGGTCTCGCCGACGTCGGCCAACTCTCGCAGCGCGACCTCGAGATAGCTCTCTGCCTCGGCAAGGTCGCCGCGAAGCTGTGCGGCGAGTCCCCGTAGGCCGAGGCAGTGGGCCGCCGCATCAGCAAGGTGAAGCTGCGTCGCCGCTGCTTCGCACTCGTCGAGGCGCAGTGCGGCCGCCTCGTGGTCGCCTTGGAGAAGGCACACCCTGGCGGCGACCCAGAGCGCTTTTGCCCGGGCCGGCGTGGGCGCCCGGTCATCGTCGGGTGCGTCGAGCGCTTCGTCCGCCCACCTGCGACCCTCGGCAATGTATCCGTCGGCGTACCAGCGGTATCGAAGTCCGGCGATCAACTCGAGTTGATAGTTGTCGCCCGGGGCGGCGGTGTCCAGCGCGGCTCGGAGATTTTCCCGCTCGACGCGCATCCATTTGGCAGAGGCGGCTTGGCCGGGCCCGCACCAGGAACGTTCCAGGTCTGTGACCACGTCGAGAAAGTACTGACGGTGGCGGCTGCGGAATCTCTCGGAGTCTCCCGTCAGCGCGAGTATCTCTGCGCCGTACGCCCGGATGGTTTCCAGCATCCGGAAGCGCATCGTCGATTCTTGGTCCTCGACGCCGAGGACGGACTGATTCACCAGGGAACTCAGGAGATCGAGCGTGGTTGTCTTCGGGTGGCCGCCCTCGGCGTTTCCGTCGCCGCACACGCCTTCGGCCGACGTCAGGTCGAAACTGCCTGCGAAAACGGAGAGGCGTGCCCACAGATGACGTTCCGGTTCCGTGCAGAGTGCAAAACTCCAATCGACGAGCGATCGGAGGGTCTGTTGGCGCGGTGCGGCCGATCGACTTCCCATTGTGAGCAATCCGAATCGGTCCGGCAGTCGTTCCAGGATCTGGTCGAGCGAAAGAATGCGCATTCGGGCGACCGCGAGCTCGATTGCGAGCGGAATTCCCTCCAGCTGAATACACAAACGCGCCGCTGCGGCAGCATTGTGCTCGTCGAGGACGAAGCCGGGGGAGGCGGCCTCTGCACGTTCTTGGAGTAGTCGGATCGACTCGAATTGCGGCAAGGATTCAACGCTGACCGGCGCCGCGTCATCGGGAATGGTGAGTGGAGGCACTGGATAAAGGAATTCTTCGGTCACCATCAGCGACGTGCGGGTCGTGACAAGAATTCGCGTCGACGGCGCATATCGCAGAATTTCGCTGACCAATGCGACGGACCCGGGGAGTACGTGTTCGCAATTGTCGAGGATGAGCAGTATCTCGCGATCGCGAAGATATTCGATCAGCTTCGCTGTGGCGTCACGATTCGACTGATCGACGATTCCCAGTGTGTGAATGACTGCAGCCGGAACGTCGCCTCCGTCCGAGACGGACGCCAATTCGACGAAATACACACCGTCTTCGACAAGGTGGTTCATCTCGTCGGCGACTTGCAACGCCAATCGGGTCTTGCCGACTCCGCCCGGCCCGATCAAGCTCACCAGCCGTCCGCTCGCCAGGCGGTCGCGGATCTCCTTGCGCTGCTGACGCCGACCGACGAAGCTGGTCGCGGTAGACGGAACGTTGCCGCTGCGAGTTCTCGCCTTCGACACGACACCTCCACATTGCGACAGACGCAGTCAGACTATCGCAACCCCGGGCGGAGCGACGTGGGAATGCCGAAACTTTGTTCGAAGACGGCGTCGCCCGTACCCCGCCGAGCCGGGGTCCGCGTCGCACTGTCCTGTCCGCGCTCCCTTCTGGTTCTGCACCGAGTGTGATAGAAGATAGGCACGGACACGTCGCGTGGCGATCCGTTAACCCGAGGTCGATTACATTGCGCGAGAGCTTTTCCGGCACCCAGTCAGGCGGCGAGCACCCCGGGGGTGGCATACGGCACCCCGATTGGGATGCGGCGTCCCATGCCGTATCCGACGCCTATTTTCCGCATGAGCTCATGCCCCTGGTCGCTTCCGGCCCTGCCGCGTCGCCCGGGGTGTCGGCCCTGCACCTCGGCCCGCTGCACATTGTCCGAATCAATTGGGGCGCTGATGTTGCCGTTCACAGTGAGCATCCCGGCGCCGTCGGCATCAACATCCCGCTTCACGGCGAACTCGAGACCCGGATCAGGGGGCGGCTCGTCGTGTCCGCCCCGGGCTTCGCCACGGTCAACCCCGCTGACACGCCGGCCGATATCACGCGGTGGCCCGGTGCCTGCACGATTCTCGGCGTCAAGATCGATCGGGACCTCGTCCAACGCGAGTTGTGGCGCGTGACAGGCCGAGCCGACGCGGTGATCCCCGATCAGATCGATTTGAGCAGGCCCGCTGCTGCCAGCTGGTTTCGACTGCTGAGCAGCATTGTCGATCAGCCCGTCGATGACGCGCTGCTGACCAATCCGCATGTGGCACAAGGATTGGCGGCATCGCTCACCGATGGATTCCTGCTCGCTGCCGTCCCGGACGAGACCGACGATCGCCACGCTGTCCGACCACGGATCGTCACTCGCGTGATCGATGCCATCAACGCCGAGCCCGACCGGTTGTGGACCGCAGCGGACATGGCCGACGTAGCCGGGGTCAGCGTACGGCGCCTGCAGGAGGGCTTTCGCATCTACCTCGGCAAGACTCCCCGCGAATGCCTGACCGAGATCCGCCTTGCCGGCGTCCGAGCCGAACTCGCCTCGGGCTCGGCCCGTTCGGTGACCGACGTTGCGCTGAAATGGGGGTTCACTCATTTCGGCCGGTTCGCCGCCGCGTTTCGGCAGCGCTACGGCGTGCCACCCTCGTCGTTGTTGCATTGACCCTTCATCCGCGGCGCGATGCCCGCACCGGCGTAAGCTCCTGGTCAGGTCTTCCCGTCAACTGGAGGATGTGCTGAGCGCCGACGAAGGGGTGTCCGCCGACACCACGGACACCGATTCACCACCGGCCCCGAGGGCCGGGTTGGATCTGCACCTCGAGCGGCCCGCCGGCCGGGTCCGCGACAGCGTGATGGACGCTCTGCGTGACGCCATCCGGTCGGGCCGGCTTCCCCCGGGCACTCGGCTGCCGTCGAGTCGCGCGTTCGCCGCGGACCTGGGCATCGCGCGGAACACGGTAGCGCGGGCGTACTCGGAACTCGTAGAGGAAGGTTGGCTGACGTCACAACACGGCTCCGGCACGACGGTGTCCCGCCGTGCCGCGGGGGCCGTGCGGGCCGAAGGGTTTCGCGTGCGGAGGCTGCCGGCGCGCCGCCCGGACCACGATCTGCGACCGGGCCAGCCCGACCTGTCGTCGTTCCCGCGCGGGCAGTGGAGCCGCGCCGTCAAGCAGGCGCTCCACACGGTCCCGTCCGAGGCGTTCGGTTACGCGGACCCGTACGGCCGCCCCGAACTGCGCCTGGCGCTTGCCGAGTACCTCGCGCGGGCCCGCGGCGTCGTCTGCGGGCCCGACAACATCATCGTCTGCTGCGGTGCCGCCGAGGGGCTGACGCTGTTGGCCCGCGCGCTGGCCGGTGCCGGGGTTGCCTCCCTGGCGGTCGAGTCCTACGGGTTGCCGACGCACCGCGAAGCACTGCGCACGGCAGGGTTGCACTGTCCACCGCTGGCCGTCGACGCCGGTGGCGCCGACGTCGCCGCGCTCGACGGCATGCAGGAGGTGGGCGGCGTGCTGCTCACCCCGTCACACCAGTTCCCGACCGGCGTACCGCTGCGCTCCGACCGGCGCGCGGCCGTCGTCGACTGGGCACGCAGAACCGGCGGTGTGATCATCGAGGACGACTACGACGGGGAATTCCGCTATGACCGCAGCCCCGTCGGCGCGCTTCAGGGTGTCGACCCGGAACGGGTGGTGTACATGGGCACCGCGAGCAAGTCCCTTGCCCCGGGCCTTCGGCTCGGCTGGCTGGTCCTTCCCGACCGGCTCGTCGAGACGGTGGCACGCCAGAAGGGCGAGACCGAGGCCACTTGCGGCTTCGTGGACCAGCTGGCGATGGCCGAGTTCATCCGAACCGGGTCCTACGACAAGCACATTCGCGCGATGCGCGCGCAGTACCGCCGCCGGCGGGAGCAACTCGTCGGAGCGGTCGGCCGGTCGTCGCCTGCCAATCGCGTGACCGGTCTGCCTGCGGGCCTGCACGTGCTGCTGCACCTGGCCGGCGGCAACGAGAGCGCCGCCGCGCAAGAACCGGCGTGGCGGAATCTCGCTGTCGAGGGCCTCGCGCTCTACCGCCATCCCGAAGTCGACGTCGACCGCGACGGTCTGGTCGTCGGCTTCGCCGCGCCGGCGCAGAGCGCATGGCCTGCCGCCGTGGAGGCATTGGTTCGGCAACTCCCGTGAGTGGACCCCGAATTCGGTGTGCAAGTGGCCCATGCGGCGGCTCGCTACCGTACTAGCCTCAGAGCATGCTGAATGCCGGAAACGTCAAGGTCACCGATCTGCTCTGCGCCACCCCGCCCGCGATTCCCGAGGGTTCGCACGCGATGACACAACTGGTCGAACTCCCACCGGCCGATCCTGGACTCTCGCCGCATCGCCACTCCGGACCGGTGTTCGGCTACGTACTGGAGGGCAGCATCTTCTTCGAATTGGAAGGCGAAGAACCCAGGGTAATCGTTGCGGGCGAGGCATTCTGGGAACCCGGCGGTGACGTCGTGCACTACCAGGTCTCCAATCCCGATCCACAGGCCTGGAGCCGGTTCGTCGCCGTGTGCATCTGCGCTCCCGACGTGGACATGATCACCATGCTCGAACCGGAAGAGATCATTGCCCGCGACTATCTGCGCCACCCCAGCGCACGTCAGCACCAGGGCTGAGCACCGCCGCGACGACACGTCGCGCAATCGAAACGAAACGAAGTGAGGTTTTCATGCAAGCGGTCATCGCGTCCGACCACAAATCCGGTGTCAGTGGACTGTCGGTGGCGGAAGTTCCGTACCCTCATGCGGCAGAGAACGACGTCATCGTCCGCGTTCACGCCGCGAGCTTCACACCCGGTGAGCTCGACTGGCCCGGCACCTGGTCCGACCGTGCGGGGCGCGACCGGGCACCATCCATTCCCGGACACGAAGTCTCCGGAGTCGTCGCTGAATTGGGTTATGGCACGACCGGTCTGACAATCGGTCAGCGCGTGTTCGGGGTCGCCGACTGGACCCGTAACGGTACGCTCGCGGAGTACGTCGCGGTCGAGGCCCGAAACCTGGCGCCGCTGTCTAGCGGAGTCGATCACACCGTGGCCGCCGCCCTGCCGATCTCCGGGCTCACCGCGTGGCAGGCGCTGTTCGATCACGGGCGACTCGCCGCGGGTCAGACCGTACTGATCCATGGTGCGGCCGGCGCGGTCGGTTCGATGGCAGTGCAACTGGCGCTCGAGGCGGGCGCCCGGGTCATCGGCACCGGTCGTGCTCGGCACGGTGACACGGTTCTCGGTCTCGGCGCCCACGCTTTCGTGGATCTTGATCGGCACCGGCTCGAAGATCTCGACGAGGTCGACGTGGTACTCGATGTCATCGGCGGCGAAACACTCGACCGTTCAGCGAAACTGGTGCGTCCCGGTGGTGTCCTCGTCACCATCGCGGAGCCCCCTCGGGTGATGCCCGAGCAGGGACGGGCGATATTCTTCGTCGTCGAATCCGATCGTGAGTGCCTGGTCCGCCTCGAGCGCCGGGTCCGTGACGGTCGTCTGCGGCCACCTGCAACAAGCGTGCGGCCTCTCTCCGAAGCTGTCGCTGCCTTCGATTCCCAGCACGGTGCGGGCAAGCCGGTCATCCGGATAGCGGCAGATGATCTGGGGTGCACCGGATCACGGGCAGAAGGACATTGACGGCTATCCGCCTTCCCCCTTTCACGAAGGAACATTCGATGCCCCAGTACCTCGACGGTCGACGCGTCCCATTCGACAGCACCGACCCCAACTCCACAGGACGCGTAGCCGTCATCGTCCTGTTTTCGGCCGTTGTCGCCATGCTCCTTCTCATGGCGCCCGCCGCGGCAAGCCAACTGCAACTGCACCTCGCACTGAGTCCGTCGCAGACGGGTGATCTGTTCGCTGCGGAGCTCGGTGCGATGAGTATCGCGTCGATTCCCGCGCTGTGGTGGATGAAGAAGTACAACCTCCGCACGATGTCCACGATCTTCGGGACGATCTTCATCATCGGCAATATCGGCTCGGCCTACATCGGCGACTATGGGACTCTTGTTGCGGTTCGATTCCTGACCTCCCTTGCGGGCGGATCGCTGATGGTCCTGTGCATGTCACTCGCAGCCCAGACCAGGGACCGCAACCGTGTCTACGGCCTGTGGCTGATGGGGCAACTCTGCTTCGGTGCGATCGGACTGGCCGTACTCCCGAAGTTCTTCGACACCTTCGGGATCGGCATCGCATATTGGGTTCTCGCCGTTCTCATGATGGTCGTCCTCCCACTCGTCCGCTTCCTGCCGCAACGCACATTTTCGCGGGCCGCGCCGGCGCCGAAGACTCGGTCCCCACACCCAACTACGCTCTCCGTGCGACCCTGGGCCTGATTGCGCTGCTTGCCTTCTACGTCAGCCTCAGCGGCATCTGGACGTTCCTCGGTGGCATCGCGGGCGCGTCGATGATCGACAACGAAACCTCGAGCGTGATCCTGTCGATCGCCACCGTGCTCGGCATCGCAGGATCGGTCGGGGCCACCGTTCTGGGTGCACGCCCGAGCACCCGAATCAATCTCCTCGTGGGCTACCTCGCGATGACCCTGTCGGTCGCTCTGCTGGCGGGAATACCCGGGGTTCTCCGATTCACTCTGGCCGCGTTGCTCTTCAAGTTCACCTGGACCTTCATCCTGCCTTACCTCATGGCCACCCTCTCCGGGTTGGATCGGTCCGGGCAGCTGGTGAACCTGGCCAACCTCGCGATCGGCGGCGGATTCGCACTCGGCCCGTTGATGGGTGGACGCCTCGTCGAAAGCGCCGGAGGGTACGGCACGCTCATCGCGGTCAGCGTCGCAGGACTGGTCCTGTCCCTGGTGCTGATCCTCGTCGCTCAACCCCAGCGCACCGCTGCCGCGAACTCCACGGTCGCGGTGTCCCACATGGTCGAGTAGTCCGAGGGGCGGGCAGGGCCTGCGAGTACGCTGGCGCGGTCGAGAAGGAGAGGTTGTGCCCATGAGTGAGCCGTACGCAGTCGTCGGAGCGACGGGTGGTCAAGGAGGCGCTGTCGTCGACGCGCTGCTCGAGCGAGGGCGTGAGGTCCGAGCGCTCGTCCGTCGAAGCTCCTCTCGCTCAGAGGCGTTGCGCCTGCGAGGCGTCGACATCGCCGTGGCCGACATCACCGACCGGGCGGCGATCGCGTCTGCGGTCGACGGGTGTGCGGGCGTGTTCGCCATGACAACGCCTTTCGAAGACGGCCCGGAGGCGGAGATCGCTCAGGGCGCCGCGCTCGTCGACGCGTTCGGTGATTCCGGTGTTCCCCACGTGGTGTTCTCTTCGGTGGCCGACGCGGACAAGAGCACCGGGGTGCCACATTTCGAGACGAAGGCCGTGACCGAGGCGTTGCTGCGAGAATCATCGGTCTCGTACACGATCGTCGGGCCGACCTACTTCTACGACAACCTGCTCGGCGGCCTCGACGGCATCCGCCACGGCCGGCTCGACCTGCCTCTGCCCGTCGATACCCCGCTGCAGCAGTTGTCGCGCCGAGACCTCGGTCGGTTCGTCGCCCTCGTGTTCGACGATCCGGACCGATTTGCCGGGACGAGAGTCGACCTGGCTTCGGATGATCCGACGCCACGTCGAATGGCCGAGGTGCTCGGTGAGGTGCTGGGCACACAGGTACATGCGCATTCGTCCGACGCGGACGCCATCGCATCGCCGGACATGCGCGCGATGTTCCGCTTCCTCACCGACACGGGGTACGACGCGAACATCGGCGAACTGCGCCGGCTCTACCCCGAGGTGGGCTGGCAGAGCTTCGCCGATTGGGCGGCCGAGTTGGCCTGAGGTCCGCGGCGAGCATCGGCGCGTATTCGACGACTGTGGCGGTCGCCACGATTATGTAATATGGAGGTCGGAGCCCGGTACTCGAACACCAGCAGTGAGGACGGCCATGGGCGTGCAGGCCAACACCAGAGCCATCGAGAAAGAGATCGTCACCGATTTCAGCGAGCGGATGAGTTACGGCTCGTACCTGGACCTCGACACCCTGCTGAGCGCGCAGAAACCGGTGAGCAGGCCCGAGCATCACGACGAACTGCTGTTCATCATCCAGCACCAGACCACCGAACTCTGGCTGAAGCTCGTCCTGCACGAAACCCTCGCGGCCCGGGACGCGTTCGATGCGGACGACATCGGCAGGGCGCTCAAGTGCGTGGCGCGCGTCAAGCACATCCAGAAGACGCTGACCGAGCAGTGGTCGGTGCTGGCCACGCTGACGCCCACCGAGTACTCCGAGTTCCGGCAGTTCCTCGGCAATTCGTCCGGGTTCCAGTCCTATCAGTACCGCGCCGTCGAGTTCGTGCTCGGCAACAAGAACGCCGGAATGCTGAAGGTGTTCGAGGCCGATCCCGCCGCCCACGAACTGCTCGACCGGCTGCTCCGTGAGCCGAGTCTGTACGACGCGTTCTGGCAGTGCCTGTCGCGGCTCGGGTACGACGTGCCGGCGTCCGCGCTGCACCGCGACGTGACCGCCGCCTACAGCCTGAACGACGACCTGATGCCGCTGATCAAGTTCGTGTACGAGAACTCCAAGGAGCACTGGGCCGTCTACGAGGCGTTCGAGGAGTTCGTCGACCTCGAGGAGAACTTTCAGCTGTGGCGCTTCCGCCACATGCGCACGGTGCTGCGGACCATCGGGATGAAGTCCGGAACGGGAGGATCCAGCGGTGTCGGGTTCCTGCAGAAGGCCCTCGAACTGACGTTCTTCCCGGAACTGCTGGCCGTGCGCACCGAGATCGGGCGATGATGACCGCGTCGACGGATGTGCTGGCGGCCCGGGCCGGGGAACTCGACGCCGCGGACCCGCTGCGCGCGTACCGCGACCTGTTCATCGGAGCCGACGACCCGTCGGTGCCCGCCTACCTCGACGGGAACTCGCTCGGCAGGCCCACCAAGGCGAGCGCCGAGCGCATCACCGCGTTCGTCACGCAATCGTGGGGCGGCCGGCTGATCCGCGGGTGGGACGAGGAGTGGTACGAACTGCCGATCACGATCGGTGACACCCTCGCGCGGGTGTCGCTGGGCGCGGCCGCCGGTCAGACCACCATCGGCGACTCGACGACGGTCCTGCTGTACAAACTCGCGCGGGGTGGGCTCGCGTTGCGGCCGGGTCGCACCGAGATCGTCGTGGATCGCGACAACTTTCCGACGGACCGGTACGTGCTCGAATCCGTCGCCGGGGAACTCGGGCTCACGCTCCGGTGGATCGAATCGGATACCCGGGGCGGTGTCACCGTCGACGACCTGCAGTCGGTGGTGTCCGAACGCACCGCGCTCGTCGTTCTCAGCCACGTCGCGTACCGCTCGGGTTACCTGGTGGATGCGGCCGGGGCCGCCCGGGTGGTGCACGAGGCGGGCGGGCTCCTGCTGCTCGACCTGTGTCACTCCGTCGGCTCGGTTCCCCTCGAACTCGACGCGTGGGGGGTCGACCTGGCGGTCGGGTGCACGTACAAGTACTTGAACGGCGGACCCGGCTCACCGGCGTTCGCGTACGTCCGGGCCGACCATCAGCAGGACTTCGTGCAGCCGATCTGGGGCTGGATGGGGCGCGACGACCCGTTCGCGATGGCGCAGGGCTACGAGCCGGCGCCGGGCATCCGGCGCGTGATCAGCGGAACGCCGTCGGTCCTCGGCATGATCGCACTCCAGGACACCCTCGCGCTTCTCGACGACGTCGGGATGGACGCCGTGCGGGCCAAGTCGATCGCCCTGACCGAGTACGCACTCGACCTCGTGCGCGAGGTGCTGATTCCGCTGGGCGTGGAGATCGGATCGCCGGAGGATTCCGCCGAGCGGGGTGGTCACGTCATCATCGACCACCCGCGGTTCGAGGCCGTCGTTCAGCGACTGTGGACGAAGGGCGTCATCCCCGATTTCCGTGCCCCGCAGGGGTTGCGTCTCGGCCTGAGCCCACTGAGCACGAGCTTCGGCGAGGTGTGCGCCGGGATACTCGCGATCCGTGATGAACTCGCCGACTGAACCGGCGAGCGCGATCCTCGACGACTTCGATTCGCGACCCGGCAGCGCCACGTCGCTGATCCGAACCGTGCTCGGTGCGTACGTGCGCGACGTCGGCGGGTGGGTGGCGATCGCCGATTTCGTGGAAGTGATGCAGGCGGTCGGTATCCCGCCCGAGTCGACGCGGATCGCGGTGGCCCGGCTGAAGAAGAAGGGGGTGCTCCGACCGCGCGCCCGCGACGGCCGCAGCGGGTACGAGGTGACCGAGCAGGCCGAGTCGATGTTCACCCGCGGCGATCCGCGGATCTTCGGTTTCCGTCAGATGGCGGACACCGATCCGTGGCGGCTGATCTCGTTCACCATCCCCGAATCGCAACGGGCGGCGCGGCACCAGTTGCGCAGACGGCTCGGCTGGATCGGGTGCGGAACCGTGTCGCCGGGGCTGTGGATTGCCCCCGAACACCTCGCAACCGAGGTCGGGGACATCGTCGACGCGCTGGGCCTGTCCGAGTACGTGACCACGTTCGTGTCCACGTCGGTGTTCGTCCCCGATTCGATGGGGGACGCGGCGGCCCGGTGGTGGGATCTGGGTGGCATCGCCGCGCGGCACCGCGATTTCCTGGACCACCACCGGGTCGCGCTCTCAGCGCCGGAGGAGGTGTCGCCGCGCGACGCGTTCGTCCGCTTCGTGCCGCTGCTCGACGAATGGCGCATCATCCCGTACATCGACCCGGGCCTGCCGGGCGCAATGCTGCCCGCGGACTGGCCCGGCGCCGACAGCGTTCACCTGTTCGTGTCGGCGCGGGACCGCTACCTCGCCGGGAGCCGCGACTGGGTGCGGAGCGTGCAGTCGCGACTCCCGGTCTGAGGGTGTCAGCCCAGGAATTCCTCGCCGATGTTCTTGGCCCACTCCTCGGCCTGATCCTTCGGGCGGACGGAGCTGGAGCCGTCGTGCCTGCCGTGTTCGCCGACCTGGACCGCGCCGAGGGAGATCAGCTTCTCGGCCATGATCTCGCCGCCGCGGTTGTACGTCTCCTCGTACACCTTGTCGCCGAGACCGAACAGCGCGAACTGCATGCCGGTGAGGTCGGGTTCGTCCTCCTCGAGCCCTTCGAAGAAGGGTTCCGCGCCGGTGGGCAGCTCGCCCTCACCGTACGTGGAGCACACGATGACGTGGAAGTTCTCGGGGTCGAGATCGCCCGCATCGAATTCCATCATGTCGTACAGGGACGTGTCGCCGTAGTCGCCGAGCACGTCGGCGATGTTGTCGGCCACCAGTTCGGAGGTTCCGCCCTCGCTGCCGTACAGAATCACCACTGCCATTGTTCTTGCTCCTCGTGAGTTGCTGCCGACGTGGTCAGTACACGTCGCGCAGGTAGCGCTTTTCCTTCTTGAGCTTGGTCACGTAGTCGGCGGCCTGCTCGGTGGAAAGGGTGCCATGGGTGGCGATCACGTCGTGCAGTGCCCGGTCGACGTCCTTCGCCATGCGGGTGGCGTCGCCGCACACGTAGAAGTGGCCGCCGTCCTCGAGCCAGGCGAACAACTCGGCGCCGTTCTCGATCATCCGGTTCTGCACGTAGATCTTCTCCGCCTGGTCGCGGGAGAAGGCGAGGTCGAGGCGGGTGAGCAGACCGCTGTCGCTCATCGCGCCGATCTCCTCCTCGTAGATGTAGTCCGACGCGCGGTGCTGGTCGCCGAAGAACAGCCAGTTGCGTCCCGACGCGCCCCGCGCCTGCCGCTCCTGCAGGAACGCGCGGAACGGCGCGATGCCGGTGCCCGGGCCGACCATGATCATCGGTGCGTCGTCGTCCGCGGGGACCCGGAACGACTTGTTCTTCGACACGAAGATCCCGCCGTTGCCGCCCTCGGCGATCCGATCGGCGAGGAAGGTGGAGCACACGCCGCCGCGGTCGCGTCCGGCCGAGCTGTGGCGGACGCTGGCGACGGTCAGGTGCACGCTGCCCGGGTTGGCCAGCGGGCTGGAGGAGATGGAGTACGCCCGGTGCTGCAACGGCTTCAGCAGTCCGACGAACTCGTCCGCCGTCAGCGTCACCGACGGTTCGAGGAGCAGCAGGTCGAGCACGTCCTTGCCCCACAACCACGCGTCGAGGGCTTCCTTGTCGCCGTGCCGCAGCACGTGACTCAGCTCCTCGTCGCCCGCCCGCTTCTCGATCTCGTCGATGAATTCGTGGCTCGGCGTGGAGATCTCGTACCCGTGCAGCAGTAGGTCGCTGAACGGCCGCTCCTTGCCGGTGACGGCGGCATCGGCCGGGATGCCCAGCCGTGCGACGAGGGCGTCGACGAGGGCGGGATCGTTGATCGGCATCACACCGAGCGCGTCACCGGCCTCGTATTCGAGACCGCTGTCGGCGAGCGCGAACTCGTAGTGGCGGATCTCCTTCGCGGACGTGTCGCTCGACAGCCGCCGGTTCACGGACAGCGTGGAACTGTAGGGGTTCTTGCGGTTCCACTGCGACCGTGTGCGGGCCGGCTTCGTCACCGGCTCGGCGACGTCGGCGACGGCGGACTCGCCGCGAATGCCCTCGACGGCCGCGAACAGCGGCAGCGTGTCGGCGACCCACGCGGCAGCGGCGTCCTCGTAGTCGACGTCGCAGTCGACCCGCGGCGTCACACGGTGGGCCCCGAGCTGCTCGAGCCTCGTGTCGATCATCTTGCCCGCCTGGCAGTACCCGTCGTACCCGGTATCGCCGAGTGCCAGGACCGCGAAGTCGGTGGTCTCGAGCCTCGGTGCGGTCTCGGCGGCCAGCGCCTGCCAGAACAGTTCGGCGTTGTCGGGCATCTCGCCCTCACCGTAGGTGGAGGTGACGACGAGGACGCGCTGCATCGCGGCGAGTGCGTCCGTGTCGACGTCGTCGAGGGCGCTCACGACCGGCGCGAAGCCGTGCGAACGTGCCGCGGCCGCAGCGTCTTCCGCGACCCCCTCGGCGTTCCCGGTCTGGCTGCCGTACAGCACGTGCATGGCGGGCAGCTGCCCACCGGCCGCCGCGGCGGGCGCGTCGGAGCCGCCGACGACCAGACGCGAACTCATTCCGGCGAGAAAGCCGGTGAGCCAGACGCGCTGGTCCTCGCTGAACGGGGCGTCCTGGGGGATGTAGGGCAATTTCATGAGGGCACCACGTCTTTCGTGGAGATGTCTCTCGTGGGGATCAGATCGGGGAGGGCGTGCTGCGCGAACAGCTCCTCGAAACCGGGCAGCCGGCCGATCTTGTCGACGTTCTTCGCATCCTGGTGCAGGATCCAGCCGTACGTGCCGGGGGCGTCGATGGACCGGACGTTGCGGCGGCGCAGCGCATCCTTGTAGTCGGCGAGCCGCTTGGCCGCCACCATCACGGCCAGATCCTCGTCGCTGTAGTCCTTCAACGCTTCCCGTGCGTACCGCTGCAACCGCTGCATGAGGAAGAAGTCCTCGGTGAGCAGCAGGTTGCGGACGGCCTTGTCGACGGCCGGGTCGGACGGATCCGTGACACCGGGCAGCTTGGACAGCGCCATCTCCTGCGCCGCGTTCAGCACGGTGTAGTTGTTCAGCAGTGCGAACATCGCCTCGGTGTCGGCCTCGCCGTAGCCGGGCACGGCGCCGTCCAGCACGGCGTGACCGTCCCGGTAGTCCAGCTTGAACTTGCGCACCTGGTGCCCGACCAGTGCGGCGGCGAGTTCGTCGGCCAGGTCCTTGCGGGGCTTGGCCTTCAGGATCTCGTCGCTGTCCTGGTACTGCAGCAGCGCGCGCGGCATGCCGTACACGAAGTGGTGCTGCTCGGTCTCCCAGTTCGCCAGCAGCCACGCCGCCTTGGCGGAGCCGGTGGCCTCGAGGTGCCACCCGAGCAGCACGTGCACGGCCTGACGGTGCAGCGCGGCGTGCTCGTCGTCGCCGGTGATCGAGCCGAGCAGGATCGAGTCGGCGCTGGCCTTGCCGGGCAACTCGTTCTCGGGGTCGTACTGGTAGACGAAGCCGCCGCTCATGCCGTTGCCGAGGCCCTTGCCGAAGCCGCCGAGGTTGAGGACGGCACCGTTGGTCATGTACTCGCAGGCGAAGTCGCCGACACCCTCGACGACCGCGGTGGCACCCGAATTGCGCACGGCGAAGCGGTCACCCGCCTGGCCCTCGACGAACGTGCGGCCACCGGTGGCGCCGAACAGCGCGAAGTTGCCGATCAGCACGTTGCCGCCGTGGCGGTCCGAACCGCCACCGGGGGAGCTCACGACGATGCTGCCGCCGTTGGCGCCCTTACCGACGCCGTCGTTGGCGGTGCCGGTGTGGACCAGGGCCATGCCGTCGTTGCAGAACGCGCCGTACGACAGGCCCGCGGACCCGGACGTGGCGATCCGGACGCTGCCGTCGCGCAGGTAGCCGCGACCGCGTTCGTCGCGGAGCACGGCGGGCAGCGCGACCTCGGTGAGCTCGTGATTGAGCATCCGCTCGATGTCGACCGCCAGCTGGGCGCCGACGCTCTTGTTGCGGTTGCTCAGGTGCACGCCGTCGCCGAGTTCGACGGTGGCCTCGCCCTGCTCGATCAGCGCGGCACGCAGCTGCACGAGCCAGCCGTCGTCGAGCGTGTAGTCCTTCTCCAGGTACACCGGATCGCCGATGGTGACCTCGTCGACCACGGCGAGCATCGCGCGCAGGTCGAGCTGACCGACGCTGGACGGGTGGTCCAGGAGCTGCAGCAGATCCGAGCGTCCCCGGGCCTCGCGCAGCGAGGACATGCCCAGCTCGGCCAGCACCTCACGGGTCTCGTGCGCGATGTTGAGCAGGTACTGCGCCATCGCCCGCGGGTCACCGTCGAACAGCTCGGGGTTGGTGGTCAGGCCGGCCGGGCACTTGATGTTGCAGTTCTTGGCCATGACGCACTTGAGCATCATCAGGGCGGTGGTGCCGAACTCGAAGCTGTCGGCGCCGAGCAACGCCGACTTCACGACGTCGCTCGCGGTCTGGTGCGCGCCGGAACAGCGGAGCAGCACCTTCTGCCGCAAACCGTTGGCGCACAACGCCTGATGGACCTCGGCGACCCCGATCTCCGCCGAACGTCCGGCGTACTTGAGGCTCGTCACCGCGGCGGCACCGGTGCCGCCGGTGTTGCCGGCCACGTTGATGACGTCGGCTCCCGCCTTCGCGACACCCACCGCGATGGTGCCGATGCCCTCCGAGGACACGAGCTTGACGATGACGCGGACCCGCGCCGCCTTGCAGTCGTGGATCAGCTGCGCGAGGTCCTCGATCGAGTACGTGTCGTGATGCGGTGGGGGAGAGACGAGTTCGACGCCGGGGGTGCCGCCGCGCGCGGCGGCGATCTCGACCGTGACCTTGGGTGCGGGCAGCTGCCCGCCCTCGCCGGGCTTGGCGCCCTGCGCGATCTTGATCTCGAGTTCCTCGAGCATCGGGTCGGCGAGGTAGCCGGCCCACACACCGAAGCGGCCCGACGCGAACTGCTTGATCCGGGAACCGCGGATGGTGCCGTAACGGGAGATGTGCTCGCCGCCCTCACCGCTGTTCGACATGCCGCCGACCATGTTGGTGCCGTGCGCGACGGCCTCGTGCGCGTTGGAGTTCAGCGCGCCGTGGCTCATGGCGCCGGACGTGAGGAACGGGGTGATCTCGCTGGCCTTCTGCACCCGGTCGATCGGCAGGCTCGCCGGAGCGGTGCGCAGCAGCGACAGACATCGCAGCGCCTCACCGGACGTGCGCACCACGAGGGCGTCGCCGTCGACGCGGTGCTCGCGGAGGTCGTCGCCGAACCGCATCACCAGCGATTCGCCGAGCGCGACCAGCACTTCGGCCTCGCCCGCGTGCGGTCCGGTGAGCCGGAGCCGGAACTCGTCCTCGCCGATGGCCTCGGAGGCGAGTCCGCGCACCGCGAAGCTGTTGTTGCCCTTGCGGGAGAAGCGGCCCATCTGCTTGCGGAACTCGGCCGCCGTGGTGAGGAACGTGACGTCGGCGGGCAGATCCAGGACGTCGCGCAGCGCTGCGGGACGACGGGTCCGCTCGTCGGCCATCGTCCGCGCGAACGCACGGTAGCCGGGGGTGATCTCGAAGCGGTCGATCGCCTCGTGCGTCAGCTTCTGGAATCCGGCGTTGCGGTAGGCGTCGTCGTCGAGACCGAATGCGTCCTCGAGCCGGTTCAGCGGCAGCAGTCGCAGCGATTCCGTGTGGTCCTGCGTGCCCGCCGTGTCGAATGCGATGGGTTCCTCGGTGAGGTCGACGAAGCCGCGCACGGCCGCCGTGCCGTACGAGTGGCCTGCGCCCTCCGCGCGCTCCTTGAACAGGCCGAGCAGCGGGACGTCCTTCTCCCCGGTGACCGACAGCGCGCGCTGGTGCCAGTCCGCGACGGCCTGCGCGATGACGGCGAACCCGACACCGCCGACCGGCGTCTTCACGTTCGCGAAGTAGCGGCGCAGCACCCGATCGTCCGTGTCGAGGTAGTTCGGTTCGAAGAACTCGCCGCCGATGTAACTCTCGGCGGTGCACAGGCCGACCCGGCCCATCGTCTTCATCAGCGACTTCTCGGCGGCCTTCGCGAACCGCTTGAACGCCTGGTCGGCGTCGTCGGCGAACTTCTCCTCGGCGCGCAGACGGACGGCGAGGGGGTAGATCGCGGCGGCGCCGAAACCGAGGGCGGCGGCGACGTGGTGCGAGGACGAGATCTGACCGCTCTCGGCGACGACGGACACGCGCAGGCGCAGGCCCTCCTCGATCAGCCGCTGGTTGACCGCGGAGATCGCCACGATCATCGGCAGCGCGGCGCGGTCGGTGGCCACGTGACGGTCGGTGAGGATCGCGATGCCGCCCTGCTCGCGGGCGAACGCCTCCACCTCGTCGCAGAGCCCGTCGACCGCGGCCTCGAGCGCCGCCGCGTTGGCGGCCGGGTCACCGTGCACCGGGGTGTACAGCATCGGGAATCGCTGCACCGGCGTCTCGGACTGCTTGCGGATCCGCAGCATGTCCAGGTGGGTGAGGATCGGCGAGGGCACCACGATCTGCGGGGCCGACTGCGCGCCACTGTTCGGCTTGGCGCCCAGCGCGACGCGCAGCGTCATGCCGTCGGCCTCACGGATGCTGTCCAGCGACGGGTTGGTCACCTGCGCGAAACGCTGCGAGAAGTACTTGGCGACACCACCCTCCTGATCGGAGAGCGCGTTGATGGCGTTGCCGTAGCCCATCGCGGAGATCTTCTCCTGACCCGACGCGAGCATCGGGTCCATCATGAACTTGAAGCTTTCCTGGTTGTGCGAGTACGCGACGTAGCGCTGGGTGCGCTCGAGGTCGCCGTTGTAGCGCAACGGACCCGGCTCGGCCTCGACCTCGGGCAGCGCCTCGATGGTCCGGCGCGCTTCCGCGACGAGCGTCGGGTAGTCGTTGCGGGCGGCGAGCAGTTCGAGTGCCTCGTCGGTGGAGTATGCGCGGCCCACGCGGTGGTCGAAGTACAGCATGCCGCCGGCCTCGATGCGTCCACGGTGCAGCACGGTGGCGGGGTCGAAGTCGATCTGCCCGGCCTCCGACGTGACGCACAGGTACTCGTCCGTCTCCACCGAACGCAGCGGACGCAGACCGAGCCGGTCGAGCCGGGCGCCGACGACGGTGCCGTCGCCGAAGATCAGCGCGGCCGGGCCGTCGTTCTTCTCCTCGTACAGCGAGAAGTACTCGAGCATCGCCCGCACCTCGGGTGACAGCGTGGAATCGTTCTCCCACGCCGGCGGCATCATCGACACGACCGCGGTCACCAGGTCGAGACCGTCCTCCACGACGCGGCTCTGCAGCGTCTGGTCGAGGCGACAACTGTCGGACTGACCGTGCGGACGGACGATTTCCCGGTTGCGGGCGCGGGCCAGGGCCGTCTCGGACAGGCGGTTCTTCTTGTCCGTGTTGAGCTCACCGTTGTGCGCCATCAGACGGAACGGCTGCGCCATCGTCGGATGCGGATCGGTGTTGGTGGAGAACCGGGTGTGGAAGTACAGCGTGTGGATGGCGTGCGCCGGGTCGACGAGGTCCTGGAAGTAGGGCATCACCTCGTTCGAGTTGAGGCGGCCCTTGAGCACCTGGGTGCGGGCGCTGAGCGACAGCGGGTACAGCCCGGCCAGATCAGGCTGGGTGTACGCGACGGCCTCGATCGCGAGGAGGGCGTCGTGGATGCGGCGGTCGAACTCGGTCTCGTCGGCGCACGCGTCGGGCGCGGTGAACACCCACTGCCGGATCGGCAGCTGGTGCCGGATCGCGGCGGGCCGGAGCACGGTGGCGTCGACGGGCACGTCGCGCTCGAGCAGCACCCGGAACCCCTGCTCAGCGAGAGCCCGCTCGATGACGGCCTCCGCGTCGCCGTGGAACGCGACGTCGGTGGGGAGGAAGAAGTTGCCGACCCCGAAGCGGCCCGCCTCGAGGTCGCCGTCACCGGTCAGGGCCCGGAAGTACGGCACCGACAGGTCGACGCACACGCCGGCGCCGTCGCCGACACCCTCGGCCGACATGCCACCGCGGTGAGGAACGGCACACAGGGCTTCATGGCCCCTGGCGAGGACGTCGTGGGTCTGAATGCCGTCCTTGCGGGTAATGAAGCCCACGCCGCAGCTGCTCTTGTCGAGCGTCCTGTCGTACAGGCCGGACTCGGTGGCACTCGTGTTCAACCGACTGTCTCCTCGCGATACTCGCCGAATAGGGGTCCGTGCTGGGCGCACGGGTGGCGTCGGCGAGAGGATCACGGCAGAGAACCGGCCCCGTACCGATGCGCCGGTGAGGCAGACGTCGTTGTCTGAAATGCGGACTTTGGCATGTCCACGCGAAACCGCAGATTAGCGGAGGCTAAGTCCGATCTGCAAGCTGCTCGATTCGACCGCGAACGAGCGGTAGCAAATCCGCGCCCGGCGTGGAGGCCGAACGCGTAGTTGCGAACATCACACCTGGCCAGGCCGCAAAACGTGCATACCCGAACGGCCGTTCGGACTGACTGGTCCGTAGATGCACAGCGAGTGGCCATCCGCGGGCGCCATTGCGTCCGCGGATGGCAATTCGGTGGGCGTGTGCGGGGTCGGATCTCAGTCGGTGAGATCGATCCGGACCGTCAGAAGGTCGGTACCGACCGCGCGGACGGCGGTGCTGTTCATCCGGGGCAGCTGGGCCAGCCGCGCCCTCGTGTCGTCGTCGGGCAGCAGTGTCGCCGTGCCGGTATGCCACCGGCCGTGGAACCGCAGACGAACGGCATTGTTCGCACGGATGTTGCGGACGTAGTTCGACTTCTCCCCGAACTCGGACACCAGCCAGAACTCGGCGCCCGTGCGCCGGCCGCCGATGGGCGTGACGCGGGGCTGCCCGCTCACCCGGCCGGTGGTCTCGAGGAGGGTCTGGCTCGACAGCCGCGCGGTGAGCGGGTTGGCGACGTGCCGCTGGAATTGCATGACGATCCGTCGTTTGATCGCGCTGAGGTCGGCCATGACGAGAGCCTTCCACGGGGGAAGGCTCTCGTCGAGCGTTCGCTACGCCGCGACGACCGTGTCGTCGTCCTGGAACGGGTCGCCGGTGCGCTCGGCGTTGTAGCGGGCTTCGTCGAGGATGCCCTCCCGCTTGGCGACGATGGTGGGGACGAGCGCCTGGCCGGTGACGTTCACCGCGGTGCGGCCCATGTCGACGATCGGCTCGACCGCGAGCAGCAGGCCGACACCGGCGAGGGGGAGCCCCAGCGTCGACAGCGTGAGCGTCAGCATGACCGTGGCTCCGGTGGTGCCCGCGGTGGCGGCGGAACCGATGACCGACACGACGATGATCAGGAGGTAGTCGGTGAACGACAAAGGCACACCGTAGAACTCGGCGACGAAGATCGCTGCGATCGCGGGATAGATCGCGGCGCAGCCGTCCATCTTGGTGGTCGACCCGAGCGGCACGGCGAACGACGCGTACTCGCGGGGGACGCCGAGATTGCGTTCGGTGACCCGCTCGGTGAGGGGCAGGGTGCCGATCGACGACCGCGACACGAAGCCGAGTTGTGTTGCGGGCCACACGCCGGAGTAGAAGGCGCGCACCGACAGTCCGTGCGCGCGGATCAGGACTGGGTAGACGACGAAGAACACGATGGCCAGGCCGGCGTACACGGCGGCGGTGAACCAGCCGAGCGAGCCGATGGCGTCCCAGCCGTACGTGGCGACGGCGTTCGCGATCAGTGCCGCGGTCCCGATCGGTGCGAGACGGATGATCCACCACAGCACCTTCTGCACGATGGCGAGGAGCGATGCGTTGAACTGCAGGAACGGTTCGGCTTTCGCTCCGACCTTCAGGGCGGCGATGCCGATCGCGGCCGCGACGACGAGCAGTTGCAGCACGTTGAAGCTCAGCGACGTGCTGGCCGCGCCCTCGGCGACGGTGGTCTTCGCGTTCAGTCCGAGAAAGTTGCTGGGGACCAGTCCGGTGACGAACGCCCACCACGAACCGGTGGTGCCGGGCGCCTTTTCGGTGGCGGCGCTGACGCCGGTGCGGGCTCCGGGCTGGGTGATCGACCCGACGACGATCCCGATGATCACGGCGATGAACGCGGTGATCGCGAACCACAGCAGTGTCTGGACGGCCAGGCGGGCGGCGTTGGCCACCTCACGCAGGTTGGCGATCGAGCTGACGATGGCCGTGAACACCAGCGGGATCACCGCGACGGTAAGCAATTTCACGTAACTGGAGCCGATGGTGTGGACGGTTCCGACGAGCCAGTTCTCGTTGCCGTCGGCGGCGACGGGCATGGCGCGGGCGACGAGTCCGAGGATGACGCCGACAACGAGACCGGTGACAATCTGGGGGCCGAACGAGGTGGCCCACTGGGGGAGACGGCGTCGAGAGGTGGTCTCGGCGCGCGTGGACAGCGCGGAACTGGGCATGGGTGTGCCTTTCGCGTGGGGCCGTGGAACGTCGCCCGGTGGGGCGGATACGGCGGGAGAGAGTCCTGAGTGGAGAGGTGCGTCAGCGCGAGCGCGGACAGATCGCGCTCGCCTGCAGGCGGAGGTCGACGTAGCGCCGAGAGGTCAGGAACAACACTGCGGGAACAATACTCCCGGTGGCGGCGGGCGTTTTACTCCGGTTCCGCCTCGCCCGGATACCAGCGTGCGTAGACGTCGGGGTGGGCGCGGGTGCGGCTCTTCCACGCGTTCTCGCCGTACGTGTTGTAGAGCGGGTTCGACGGGTCGTCCTCGATTCCGCGGGCTCGCGCGGCGAGATTCGGTGGCAGGGTGATGGTCGGGACCGTGGCGTCGAGAGCGGGATTGAGGAAGTACGGGACCGACAATCGCTCGGGCGCACCGGCGGGCGTGAGCACCCGGTGCCGGGTGGCCCGGAGGTAGCCACCGGTCGCGACCTCGAGCAGTTCGCCGATGTTCACGACGAACGAACCCGCCCGCGCGGGCGCGTCGATCCAGTCGCCGTCCTCGGTCTCCACCTGCAGTCCCGACGACCCCGGTTCGAGGAGCAGCATGGTCAGCACACCCGAGTCCTTGTGGGCGCCGACACCCTGCTCGCCGGTGTGGTCGGCGCTCGGGCGTTCCGGATAGCGGACGACCTTGATCAGTGTGGCGGGGGCGTGCGCGAAGGCGTCGTCGAAGATTGCCGGATCGGCGTCGAGTGACGCGGCCCAGTGCCGCAGCAGCCGCATCCCGACGTCGGCGAGCGCGGCGTCGAGGGCCTCGATCGTCTTCTCCAGGTCGGGGAGATCCGCGGGCCACTGATTGGGACCCTGCAGCCGCAGGTAGCCGGCGGCACCGGGGATCGGCTGCCGTTCGGGCCCGATGTCGATCTGTTCCCGCCAGTCGGTCTCACCGTTGGTCAGTTCGCCGCCCACCCGGTTGTAGCCGCGGAAATGGGGACTGTTCAGCATCGCGATCGACTGCTTGGCGTCGTCGGTCAGGGCGAAGAACTCCCGCGCGACGGTGAACACCCGGTCGAGGAGTGCCCGGTCCACGCCGTGCCCGTCGAGGTAGAAGAACCCGACGTGATGGGTGATCTCCCGCAGCCGTTCCCGCCCGGCCGGGGTGTCCAGTTCGGCGAGGTCGATGACGGGGAGCATTCCTCCACGGTATCGCCGGGCGGTCGCGGTGTCAGGTGTCCCGGCGGCGCTCGAGCAGGACGCTGTCGTGCCAGGTGCCGTCGATCTGCGCGAGTCGCTCCCGCACCCCGACCGTCCGGTAGCCGACCGCGTGGTGCAGGGCGATGGACCCGCTGTTCACGGCCAGCACCGAGGCCTGGAGCGTCCACAGTCCCGCGAAGTCGGCCTCGTCGAGGAGCCGCCGCATCAGTGCGGTGCCGACGCCTTCCCCGCGGAACTCCCTGGCGGTGTACACGGAATTCTCGGCGACCCCGCGGAAGCACCGCCGCGAGGATATGGGGGAGAGGGCGGCCCACCCGGCCACCGTCCCCGACACCTCGGCCACCCACCGGTGCCCGTCGAGCCAGCGTGTGTCCAGCTCCGACCTGGTCGGGGTCACCGTCTCGAACGTGGCCCGTCGCGTCGCGATCCCCTCGGAATAGATCCGGAGCACCGCCTCCCAGTCGGCCGCGGCGAGCCGGCGTACCGTGATCGCCTCCATCGTGGAGGTGTTGCCATGAAGTGCTGTGGCACAACGCAATCGCGGATCTGGTTCCGGAGGGACGAGGGCGAACATGGCGCCAGCTTAGCGGCTCGACGGGCCGGTGTGGGGTGCCACGTTTCGGGGCGAATGTACCTCCGGGCGCCTCGGGTGCGCCGACGGGTACATTCGCCCGCGCGTCACCGCAGCCGGATCCACGTCGTCTTCAGTCCGGTGTACTTGTCCATCGCGTGCAGGGAGAGGTCGCGGCCGAACCCGGACTGTTTGAACCCGCCGAACGGGGTCTGCGCGCTGATGGCGTCGACGGTGTTGACGGAGACGGTTCCCGCCCGCAGTGCCGCGGAGACGCGGTGCGCCCGGTTCAGATTCTCGGTCCACACCGAGGCGGCCAGACCGTAGATGCTGTCGTTGCCCATGCGGACCGCGTCGGCCTCGTCGGTGAACGTCTGGACGGTGAGGACGGGTCCGAACACTTCCTGGGTCACCACCTCGGCGGTGGGTGCGACGTCCGCGAAGATCGTCGGTTCGACGAAGGATCCGCGGCCGTCGACGGTGGTCCTGTTGCCGCCCAGCAACACCCGGCCGTCGGACCGGGCGCGGTCGATGAACCCCGCGACGGTGCGAGCGTGGTTCTCGTCGACGATCGCGCCCAGTGTGGAAGCGGGATCGAGCGGATTGCCGGCGCGGATCGACGACGCCCGGCGGACGAGGGCCTCGGTCACCTGTTCGGCCACCGACTCCTCGACCAGCAACCGGGAGTTGGCCGAGCACACCGCCCCCTGGTTGTAGAACGCGCCGAACACGGCGTTCTCCACCGCCTCGTCGAGGTCGGCGTCCGCGAACACCAGGTTGGGGCTCTTGCCTCCGCATTCGAGCCACACCTGCTTGAGGTTCGAGTCCGCCGCGTACCGGAGGAACCGTTTCCCGGTGGCGGTCGAGCCGGTGAAGGCGACGACGTCGACGTCGGGATGCAGGCCCAGCGCCGCCCCGGCGGTGGCGCCGAGCCCCGGGACGACGCTCAGGACGCCGTCGGGCAGCCCCGCCTCGGTCGCGAGTTCGGCCAGTCGCAGCACCGACAGCGGGGCCTGCTCGGCGGGTTTGAGGACGACGCTGTTGCCCGCTGCGAGGGCCGGCGCCAGCTTCCACACCGCCAGATCGAGCGGAAAGTTCCACGGCACCACGGCGGCGACGACACCGAGCGGTTCGCGGGAGACGAGCGCGAGACTTCCCGGATCGGTGGGCGCGATCTCCCCGCCGATCTTGTCGAGAGCCTCGGCGTAGAACGTGAAAAGTGCGGCGGCCGAGGGGACGTCGACGGTCAGCGCCTCCACCACGAGCTTGCCCATGTCGAGGGAGTCGAGCAGGGCGAGCTCGTGGCGGTGCTCGAGGATCAGCTCGGCGAGCCTGAGCAGGACCCGTTTGCGGTGGGACGCCGGGCTGCGCGACCAGATGCCCGAGTCGAACGCCTCCCTCGCGGACCGGACCGCCGCGTCGACGTCGGGGGCGTCCGCGGCGGACACCCGGGCGAGCAGTTCACCGGTCGCCGGGTTGATCGAATCGAACGTCTCGTCCGATTTCGCGGGACGGAACGCGCCGTCGACGAACAGTTCGCGGCGCGGCGTGATTGCCGCGGCGAGTGCTGTCCAGTCGTCGAGTGTGGTCGGATCAGGCATCGTCATCCTCGTGCTCGAAAGTGATGGTCAGGGAACGTAGATGGCGAACTGCTTGAGCAGCGGTTCGTCGACGCGGTACTCCCCGCGCCACCCCTTGGTCAGGGTGAACGCGTCGCCGGGGCCGAAGGTGTGGGCGACCCCGTCGTCCGCCGTCAAGGTCACGGAGCCCTCCAGGACCCGGGTGTATTCGTCGCCCGGGTAGGACTCGATGAACTCGCGGTAGGGCTCGGCGCGCCACGAGCCGACGGTGAACTTCTCGTCGCCGCTGCTCAGGTGGACCATTTCGTGTTCTTGCGGATCGCCCGCCCGGAGCGTCTCCGCGGTGACGTAGGCGCTGGGGGTCATCGCCGCGACGTTCTCGGCGTCGGTGGGGATCGGGTGTACTGCGGTCATGGCGGTGTTCCTCAATTCTGTGCGTTGGCGAACGGGGGGATCGTCAGTGTGCTGACGGGTTCGATCGACAGGCCGGTGACTTCCCGGCGGAAGGCGACGGGGCCCGGCGCGGGCGGTTCGTCGAGTTCCTCGGCGTACCGGTGCCCGGACCAGACGGCCGCTGCGATGGTGGACGGCGCCCAGGCGTCGCCGATGCCGCGGACGCTGCGCAGGTCGGCGGCGGCCCACTCGGATTCGCGCGACTGCAGGTCGTGGAACAGTCCGTCGTGCGGAAGCCGGGCGGTGACCAGGACGACGCCGTCCGCGTCGAAGAACTGTTCGTCGCCGGTGAACGCGCACACCGTGCGGACACCTTCGGGGGTGATCGCGGTGACGGCGCGGTTCACCTGAACGTGGACCCCGGCCTTGATGATTCGCTTGCGTATCCGGACCACTTCCATGGTGTTCGTCGTCCACTGCGACACGTGCGCGGCCGGAGTGATCAGGGTGACGTCGAATCCCTCCTTCGCCAGGAGTTCGGCGACGACCGCCCCGAGGTAGTAGTGGTCGTCGTCGAAGAGCACCACCTTGTTGCCCGCCGGTCGCAGCCCCGCCATCACGTCGTCCGGTGTGAGGACGTCGGCGTGGTCGTCGACGGGAACGGCGTGGGTGTGCCACCGGCCGACGCCGTCGCGGCGCCAACTCGAACCGGTGGCGACGACCACGTGGTGGAAGTCGTTGTCGATGACGTCGTCGGCGGTCATCTCGCTCTCCATGAACACGTCGACGTTGGACAACTTGCGGAGTTGCTGCTGCCGGTAGTCCACCACCCGGATCCAGGCGGACAGTCCGGGCAGCTTCGACTCCCGGGTCACCCGGCCACCGAGTTGCCTGCCGGCCTCGGCGAGGCTCACGGTGTAACCGCGTTGCCCGAGGGCACGCGCGGCCTCGAGGCCGGCGGGACCCGCACCGACCACGAGCACGTTCGACTCGCTCGACCGGACCTTGATCCGCTCCGGGTGCCAGCCGCGACGGAACTCCTCGCCCATCGTCGGGTTCTGGGTGCAGCGGATCGGAGACATCGTGAAGTCACCGGACACGCAGATGTTGCAGCCGATGCATTCGCGGATGTCCTCGAGGTTGCCCTCCTCGATCTTGCGGGGAAGGTACGGGTCGGCGATCGACGGTCGGGCCGCCCCGATGAAGTCGAGGATGCCGCTCTTGACCTGGTGCAGCATCGTGTCGGGCGAGGTGAAACGGCCGACACCGACGACGGGTTTGGTGGTGAGTTGCTTCAGTCCCCGAACGTACGGTTCCTGCTCCGCCTCGGGTCCGAACCGCGAGGTGACGGAGTCGTCCTCCCAGCTGCCGAGCACGAAGTCCCACAGGTCCGGGGTCTCGCCGAGCAGGCCGATCACGTCCTCGATCTCGCTGCGCGTGATGCCCTCGTCGCCGAGGAGTTCGTCGACGGAGATGCGGCACGCGACCGCGGCCTTGCCGTCGGCGACCTCGCGGGAATCCTCGAGGATCTCGCGGAGCAGGCGCACGCGGTTGGTGAGGCTGCCGCCGTACTCGTCCGTCCGGTTGTTGTAGCGACGGGACAGGAAGTGGTGCAGGCCGCCGATCGCGTGCCCGGCGTACACGTAGACGATGTCGTATTCGGCCTTCAACGACCGGCGCACCGCCTCCTTGTGCCAGTGCCGGAGGTCGGCGATGTCCGACTTGGTCATCTCCCTGGCCTGGACGGGGTCGTAGTTCCAGGAGACGACGGGCAGATTCTGCGGGCCGAGCGGGGTTTCGCGGCTGATCAGGTTGGGGCTGTTCAGGCCGTTGTGGGCGAGTTCGATGCCGGCGAGAGAACCGCCTTCGTGGATCTTCTCGGAGATCCTGGTGAGGGCGGGCAGGTCCTGATCGTCCCAGAGGCGCAGTTCGATGAACGGGCCGATGTCCGAGGTGGGGTGGATCTCGACCTGCTCGGTGCAGACGACCGCCCAGCCGCCCTCGGCCTTGACTCGCCGCATGTAGGCCTCGCCGGAGGGGTCGCGGTAGCCCATGCCGTTGCAGTGGGGGACCTGGAAGAACCGGTTGCGGGCGGTGACCGGTCCGATCTTGACCGGTTCGAACAGGATGTCGTATCGCGGATCACGCACGGTGGGTTCCTGACTGGAGACGGAGAGTGGGCTCGCTGTGGTGGCCTGCGCACTCGGCTGGCCGGCCGTTCCACTGTCGCCGAGACGGCGATTCTTTGCGATCTGTCTCAAATAATTGCCGATCGAGTAGTGAAAGTCCAGGCTCGGTGGGAGAAATACCGCCCCGATCGCGACTTGTTTATTGATGAAGTTCATCAATAATGGTGGTCATGGCACGTCCGAAGAGGCAGGGAGTCCGGCGCAGTGAGATGGTCTCGGCGGCCACCACCGCGATCACCAAGCGGGGCATGACCGGGCTGCGCATCAAGGACGTCGCGGAGGAGGCGGGCCTGTCGGCGGGTCTGGTCAGCTACTACTACCCGTCACTCGAGGATCTGCTCGTCGAGGTGCACGAGCACGCGGTCGACCGGTTCTACCGGCGCAGGCACGACGCCGTGCAGGATCTCGCCGATCCGGTCGAGCGGCTGCGCACCACGGTGCGGCTGGGCATCCCCGATGCCGCCGACGATCCGCTGTGCACGGTCCTCTACGAACTGCATCTCCACGCGAGCCGCAACGCGACGCACTCCGCGCTGCTGTCGACGCTGTTCGACCTGGAGGTGTCGCTGTACAGCACGGTGCTCGAGATCGGCCGGTCCCAGGGCGTGTTCACGCCGTCGATGCCCACCGAGGAGATCGCCCGCACCGCGGTGAGCCTCGAGGACGCCTACGGCCTGCACATCATCGCGCGGAACCGGCGCATCGAGCCGTGGACCGCGCGGAACAGCGTCCTCCGCTACCTCGACACCGTGCTGTCGTGCTCGATCGCCGAGTTCACCGCGGACTAGCCGCAGGGATTCACCCGAGTCTTGGCATCTGCAGAACTGATGCACTACCCCGGATCTTTGTGTTGTACAGATTTGCCGGGCGCGGACGAGAGTAGTGACCGGCATCACTGCGATGTTGCCGCCGAAGGCCGACGCCGCGCCGGCCGAAACGCGCTAGCGCGCAAGCACTTTCCTATCGACTCCAGCAACGAGGTGCACCGATGAGCGACAACACCCCGACCGCCCTGGCGGACGAACAGACACGACACCTGAAGAAGTCCCTCGGCCGTTTCGACATCGTCTTCCTCATCGTCGCGGCGGTGGTGTCGGTCGAGGTTCTCGGTCAGGTCTCCACGTTCGGCGCGGAGACCTTCACCTGGGCACTGGTTCTCGCGGTGTTCTTCCTGCTGCCGTACGGTCTGATCTTCGCCGAGATCGGCAGCACGTTCACGGGTGAGGGCGGCGTCTACGTGTGGGTCCGGCGGGCGTTCGGCCGGCCGCTCGCGGCCCTCGCGTCGCTGCTGACGTGGGTGACGCAGCCGGTGTGGGTCGGAGGGTCGATGGCGTTCATCGCCGCCGAGACCTGGAACCACTACGTCACCGCGTTCGAGGAGGGGTCGGTGACGGACTACCTGTTCAAGCTCGTCTTCATCTGGCTGACGGTGCTCGCGGCCGTGGTGAGCCTGGCACGAGGCAAATGGATTCCGACGGTCGGCGCGTTCCTGAAGATCGTCTTCCTGTTGTTCTTCCTCGTCACCACCGGGATCTATGCCGCGAAGAACGGTTTCGCCGGCATCTCGGCGGGCGACTTCAGCCCCACCCTCACCGGGCTCCTCGGGGTGACGCCGCTGCTGCTGTTCTCCTACCTCGGTTTCGAATCCGGGAACAGTGCCGCCGGTGAGATGAAGAACCCCGCCCGCGACGTCCCGATCTCGATCGCCCGCGCCTGCGGCATCGCCGCCGCGTCCTACCTGCTGCCGATCTTCGCGATCCTCCTGGTGGTGCCCGCGGACGACATCACCGGTGTCGGCGGCCTCCTCGAGGCGGTCGCGACCGTGTACAGCGTGTACGGACCCGCCGCACCCGCCATGCTGACCGTGACCGGGGTGATCTTCGCCGTGATCCTGATGACCCAGGGTGCGGCGTGGATGATCATCAGCGACCGCATGCAGGCGATGGCCGCGGCCGACGGCGCCTTCTTCGGCGGGTTCTTCGGCCGATTCCATCCCCGCCTCGGAACGCCGGTGCGCGTCAACTTCCTGTCCGGAGTCGTCGCCACCGTCTTCATGATCGCGGCGATGCAGATCACCGGGTCCGGCGGTTCCATCTTCGCGGTGGTGCTGACGATCTCGATCTCGACGTTCCTGCTCAGCTACCTGATCGTCATCCCGTCCGCGGTCCGGCTGCGCACGCGGTTCCCGGACGTCGCGCGGCCCTTCCGGGTGCCTACCGGGAACGTCGGCTTCCGCGTCCTCGGCTCCCTCTGCTTCGCCTGGGTGCTGCTCGGTTCCTGGGTGGCGGTGTTCCCCGGCACGCTGGAATCGGTGTTCGGCCTGGACTACGACTTCGCGGAGATCTGGGGCGTGAGCCAGGGGACGTTCGAACTGTTCACCCTCGGGACGCTGGCCGTGCTCGCGCTCCTCGGCGCGGTCGGCTACGTGCGGGGCGCGTCGGTGCGGTCCGCGACCGGCCCGCGCACCGCGCGAGAGGACGGCCCCGGGTCGGAGCCGGACCCCGGCCTCGTGAAGGCCGACGTCCGCTGACGGCGTCGCGGCCACAGCGGGTGCCGTGGGTGGCTCCCCGGTCGGAGACCTGCGATCCTGGTGGCCTCAGATCCCGAGGAGAGCGCATGCAACGACGACCTGACGTGACGTTCACCCAGCTCAGGTATTTCGTCGAGGCCGCGAACTTCTCCAGCATGACGAAGGCCGCCGACGAACTGATGGTCGCGCAGTCGGCGGTCTCGTCGGCGATCTCCCAACTCGAGCACCAGATCGGCACCCAGCTGTTCATCCGGCAACGGTCCCGCGGACTCGTTCTCACGGCGGCGGGGGAGGAGATGCTCCGCGACACCCGCAGCGTCCTCGCCCATCTCGGGGAGGTCCTCGACGCGGCGCGCGGCCACGAGGACAACGTCCGGGGAACGGTGCGCCTGGCCTGTTTCGTCACCCTCACCCCGTTCATCCTCCCGACGCTCATCTCGGACCTGCGCGATCAGCACCCCGACCTGGAGGTGGAGGTCGTCGAGACCCAGGCGGAGGCGGTGCGGGCGGCGTTGCGGAACGGCACCGCGGAACTGGCCCTCACCTACGACCTCGCGCTGGGCGAAGACATGGAGACGGAGACGCTGGGCGTCGCCAGGCCGCACGTCGTGCTGCCGCCGGACCACCGGCTGGCCGGCCACGACGCGATCGCGCTCGCCGACCTCGAGGGCGAACCGATGGTGCTGCTGGACCTGCCGAGCAGCCGCGACTACTTCCTCGCCATGCTGTCGGGGTCGGGGGTCACCCCGATGGTCCGCTACCGGTCGGCGAGCTACGAAACGGTGCGTGGGCTCGTCGCCCGCGGCCACGGCTTCTCGATCCTGAACCAGCGGCCCGCCGAGGGCCGGACGTACGACGGCGGGAGGGTCGCGACACTGCCGATCGCCGACGACGTTCCCGGACTCCCCGTCGTCCTCGCCCGGCTCAAAGGGGTCCGGAGTACGGCGAGGGCCCGGGCCGTCGCCGAGCGGGCGCGGGCCGTGTTCGCGAAACAGGCACGGACCGCGGGCTAGAACCCCCAGCCCATCTGGGCGTCGCGGTCGGAGCCGAACGCGTGCTCGAACCGGTCGAGGACGTCGGCATCGGCGGCCCACAGCCGGTTCGCGGCCGCCAAGGTCCGCGCCCGGTGCGCCCCGAGGTACAGGCTGCCGAGCACGTCGAGGTCGAGGACCACCTGCGGTGCGGCGTCGGTCCGTGTACACACGGCCTTGCCGTCCCGGACGGTGAGGGCGAATTTGCCACCGGCGTCCAGGAACCCGTCGTCGACCTGGACCACGACGTCGAGGTCGCCGCGGAACGTGCGGGCCTCCAGCGCGGCGGGGACGTCCATGATCCGCACCCACAACTCGTCGTGACGCGAGGCGGTGCGCACGAGCCGGCCGTCGGTGAGCAGATAGGGCAGCGGATCCTCGGGGGTGAGGTTTGCTTCGATGCGGCGCACGAGGTCGAGGCCGAGCATCGCCCGCCACAGCGCAGCGTGGGCGTCGCCGGTGACCGTGCGGATCTCCTCCACCCGGGCGAATGATCCGTTGTCGCCGGAGGCGCGGCGGTACAGCACGTAGCCGTCGTCGTGGACCAGCCCGAACAAGGCTGTGCCGCCACCGCGCTCGCTCTCGCGGTCGGCGAAGATCCGGTTCCACACGATCTCCGGCCGCACCTGCGCACCGGGCGTCACCTGCTGCCAGCGGTGGTAGACGTCCGTGAATGCAGGCCGGGCCTCCGCGGGATGGACCATCCGCACACCGCCGGGGTCCGGCGCCTTCGGGTGCGGGACGGCGAACCGGCGGTCGATGCTCACCGTCGACTCGACGGTCGCGGGTCCGTACCCGAACCGCCCGTAGATGCTGCCCTCGCTGGCGGTGAGAATCGACAGCGGCACGCCCGACGCCCGGATCCGTGCGTGGTGTTCGGTGTACAGCGCGCGGAGAACGCCGCGCCGACGATGGGTGGGCGCGACCGTGACCGCGGTGACGCCCGCCGCCGCGACGCTGCCGCCGCCGGGAACGGTGACGGTCATGGGAATGTCCATCGTCGCGCCGACGACCTCGTCCCCGTCCAGCGCGATCACCGGTGGTTCGCCGCTGACGAGCTGCCTCCAGTGGGCGGTGAATTCCTCCGTCTGCGGTGTCACGAAGCAGATCTCGTTGAGCACGACGATCTTCGGCCAGTCCTGCTCGGTCGCAGTTCTGATCGTGATTCCGCCGATGCTCGTCATGGTTCGACACTGGCACACCCCGCGTGGACTCGCAGCCGAATTTCCGCGCCCGGCCTTGACCGGGCCCGGGTCTTCGGAGAGTCTGAGGACCCGGGCCGACGGGTGAGGGGGACGTCACGATGTCGAAGGACCGCACCTCGTCTTCGCCGCGCCGGGTGCTGCGCCTGCGCCGGGAGTCCTGGGGATTCGTCATCGGCTCCGTCCTGTTCGGACTCGCGGCCACGCGGGTGTACGGCGACGCGGTCGGCCCGGAACTCGACAACATCACCTACTTCGTCGGATCGTTGTTCTTCACCGCCGCCGGATTCATCCAGTTGTCGCTCAGCGGCCGACCGGTACCCGGGGCGGAATCGCACCGCGTGGAACGCTACGACTGGTGGGCCGCACTGATCCAGTTCGTCGGCACGCTCCTGTTCAACGTGAGTACCGCGGTCGCTCTGATCCAGGGGCTCACCGTCGAACAGGACCGGGTGTGGGGGTGGCGGCCCGACCTCTTCGGGTCGACGGCGTTCCTGGTCGCCAGCGGTCTGGCGGTGGTGGCCACCACCGAAACCGACAAGCTGTGGGATCCGCACGCCCGCAACTGGCGCAGCACCTGGCTGAACATGATCGGGTCGGTGGCGTTCGGGGTGTCCGCGGTCGGCGCGTACATCGTCCCGGGCACGGACGTGTTGAAGAACGCGACGGTCGCGGACCTGGGCACGTTCGTGGGCGCCGTCTGCTTCCTCGTGGCGGCGCTGCTGATGCGCCCGCCTCACCCCAGGTATTCGCCGAACCAGGCGAGGACGCGCTCGTAGGCCTCCGCCGCCGCGGTCGCGTTGTACCGGGGCCCGGTGTCGTTGAAGAACGCGTGATCGGCGCCCGGAACGGTGACGATCTCGTGCGGCAGCCCCGCCTTCGCGAGTGCCGCGGCGGCGGCGTCGCGGGATGCGTTCACCCTCGCGTCCAGCTCCGCGTAGATGGCGAGGACCGCGGCCTTCGACCCGGAGAAGTCCGCGCCCTCGGGTAGGGGACCGTAGAAGGGGACGGCCGCGGCCAGTCGCGGTTCGCCGGATGCGAGGAGTTGCCACACCATCCCACCGCCGAAACAGAACCCGACCGCCGCCGCCTTCTTGTCCGGTACCCGGCGGCCGAGTTCGTCGACCCCGGACTTCATGTCGGCGACGAAGCGTTCCGGCGGCACAGTGGCCAGCGCGGCGGTGGCCTGGGCCTGGTCGGTGAACGTCGCGGTCCCGCCCTCCTCCGACAGCAGGTCGATGGCGAGCGCCGAGTAGCCGGCACCGGCGAATCGGCCCGCCACCGAACGGATGTGGTCGGTGAGGCCCTTGTTCTCGTGGATCACGAGCACCGTTCCGCGAGGCGTGGCCGCTTCGGCCCAGGCGCCCTGCAGGACCCGTCCGTCCGGGCCTGCGAACGTCACGGCCTCGGTGCCCACGGCGTCGGCCGTTCCGGGTGGCGGGGGTGTCGCTCCACCGGGTGTCACCGGCGCCGACGTCGACGACTGCTCGTCGCTGCCGCTCGAGCACGCGGCGAGCAGGGAGGTCGCCGCCGCCACGCCGAGGCCGATGAGTCCGAGCCTGCGCAGCGCCTCCCGGCGCGTCAACAGCCCGTCGGCGTGGTCGATCGCGATCTCTTCGGCTATGTAGCGCTGCAGTGGCGTCATGATCGTCCCCGTCCGCATCGGCTGATGTAGGAATTATCGCTGGTCCGGGCGCCGCGGGTCACCCGTTCGCGCTGCATCGATTTTCATTATGCAGTGCTCCACTTATCTGTGTTGTACAGATTTCGCCGTGGACTTCAAGATTGGTTCCACGGCACGAACTCCTCGCTCACCGCACACAGAAAGGAGCCCGTCATGCCGATCGCCGACCCTCACTCAGCCGTCGAAACGACGGCCCGAACATCGGTGGCCCCACCGGTGCCGGACAACTCGACCGCGAACTTCGTCACGGCCATGGGCGCCGTCGCGACCGGGGTCACCGTCGTCGCGACCGACGGTCCCGGCGGGCGCGCCGCGCAGACCGTGAGCGCGATGTGCTCCGTGTCGGCAGACCCGGCGCTGGTGCTGGTCTGCCTCCACGGACGGAGCCCCGTCAACGACGCGATCTCCGAGAACGGCGTCTTCTGCGTCAATGTGCTTGCCACCCAGCACGATCACGTCGCCGACACGTTCGCGGGCCGTCCGTGGCCCGGTAAGCAGCGGTGGGACTTCACCTGCGGGCACTGGACCGTGGCCGCATCCGGTTCACCCCGCGTGCACGACGCGATCGCGTCGTTCGACTGCGCCGTCCACGAGGTCATCGACGCCGGCACCCACCGCGTCTACATCGGGCGTGTCGCCGCCGTGGAGTCGCACTCCGGGGAACCGCTCGTCTATGCGTCCCGCACCTACAGCAAGCCCGCAGCATTCGAACCTTCCACCTTTCCCGACTACCCGGACGCACACCCCGCGCCCAGGACCAGGAGCACGAAATGATCCGCACCGGTGACGAATACAGGGAGTCCATCAGAGACGGCCGTGAGGTCTGGGTCGACGGGGAACGCGTCAAGGACGTCGCCGACCATCCCATGTTCAAGCCGATCGTCGACGTCCGGGCCCGCATCTACGACCTCGCGCACGCGGAGGCCACGCAGGACGCGATGACCTACGTCGACCCCGACTCCGGTGAACGCAACGCCGTCGCCAACAAGCTGCCCCGCACCCAGCAGGACTGGCTCGACAAGCGCGCCGCCGTCGACCTGGTGCTCGACGACACCCGGGGAGTGGTCACCCGCGTCGGCGACGAGACCATCGGCGAGATGTGGTCGCTGTTCGACGGGCAGGACGTCCTCAACGAGGTGGACCCGCGCTTCTCGGAGAACATCCGCCGCCATCTCGAGCGGTCGATTCGAGAGGATCCGTTCCACGTGTCGGCGAACACCGACCCCAAGGGCGACCGGTCCAAGGCCCCGCAGGATCAGGACCCCGACATGCTGCTGCACGTCGTGAAGGAGACCGACAACGGCATCGTCGTGCGCGGCGCCAAGTACGAGACCGCCGCCGCGTATTCCAACCAGGCATTCACCAAGCCGACCATCGCGAACTGGGGCAACAGCGAACTGTCCGACTACGCCGTCGGATTCGTGCTCGACATGGGTGCGCCGGGGCTGAAGTACATCTCCCGCAACGGGTTCGCCGGCCGCGCAACCGCCGCCGACTACCCGCTCGCCAACCGGGTCGACGAGGTCGAGTCCCTCGTCGTGTTCGACGACGTCGAGATTCCCTGGGAAGATGTGCTGTTCTACCGGCACACCCGGGCCGCGACATTCATCCGCTCCACCCTGCACCGCTACAGCGCCTTCCCGTTCGTGCAGCGCACCCTGCACCTCGCCGACCTCATGATCGGATCGGCGCTGTGGAACGTCAAGCAGAGCGGGCTCGAGAAGCAGCAGGCCGTGCAGGAGAAGCTCGCCCAGCTCGCCTGCTACCGGGAGACGATCAACGCCCACCTCACCGCCGCGATCTCGCTGGCCGAGCCCAGCCCCGGCGGCCTGCTCATGCCCAACCAGTCCCTGCTCTACACCGGCCGGGTGATGGCGCTCAGCCAGCTGCCCGCGATGATGCACATCGCCCGCGAACTGTGCGGCGGCCAGATCTGCATCACCCCGGACGCCGCCACGTTCGCCGACCCGGACGTCGCGCCGTGGCTGGAGAAGTTCTACTCCATCAACGACAACTGGGTGGCCGACGACCGTCGCAAGCTCCTCGCGTTCGCCCGCGACCTGCTCAACAGCGACTACGCCGGACACCGGCTGACGTTCCAGCTCTTCGCCCAGTCGCCGCCCTTCGCGCAGCTCGCCGCCGTGTACCGCAACTTCGACTTCGACGGGCCGCTCGGCCTCGTCAAGGCCGCGGCGGGACTGTCCGACAACGTCGACGGAGATGCCGCATGACCACCCACACCCGCATCCGCCCGTTCAACACCCGCGAGACATACCCGGAACAGAACCTCGACAACGATCTCGCCCAGGCCGTCGTCGCCGGCGGCGTCGTGTACCTGCGCGGGCAGATCGGCCAGGACCTCGACACGAGGGAGTCCGTCGGAATCGGCGACGTCGAGGCCCAGGCCGAGAAGGCGATGGCGAACATCGCGATGCTGCTGAAGGAATCGGGCAGCTGCCTCGAGGACGTCGTCAAGGTCACCATCTACCTGGTCGACGTCCGGTACCGGGAGACCGTCTACCGGGTGGTCGGGCGCTGGCTTAAGGGTGTGCATCCGGTGTCCACCGGCATCGTCGTCGACGCCCTGGCCCGGCCCGAATGGCTCGTCGAGATCGACGCGACGGCAGTGATCAGCTCATGACGTTCTCACTCGTCGCCCGTGATCCCGGGGGCGCGTTCGGGATGGTCGTGTGCTCCTCCAGCCCCGCCGTGGCGTCGCGCTGCCTGCACGTGCGGTCCGGCGTCGGCGTCGTCGCCTCCCAGAACGTCACCAATCCGCAGCTGGGACCGATCGGCCTGGACGCGCTCGCGTCTGGCGATAACGCGGAAGTCGCGATGAAATCCATACTCGCGCAAGAGAAGTTCCCGGAATACCGGCAGATCGTCGTCGTGGATGCGGACGGCGGCACCGCGGTGCACTCGGGCGCGCGGACGCTGGGCATCCACAGCAGCGCGCAGGGTGGCGGGGCCGCCGTCGCAGGCAACATGCTCCGCGACGAAGGCGTCATCCGGTCGCTGCTGTTCGGCTACGTGTCGAGCACGGCCCCGACGTTCGAGGGCCGGTTGCTCGACGGTCTCACCGCCGCGGTCACCGCGGGCGGCGAGGCCGGACCCGTGCACTCCGCGGGAATGCAGGTGGTCGAGGACGTGCCGTGGGCCGTCACCGATCTGCGTGTCGACTGGCACGACGACCCGGTCGGCGAACTGCGCCGGCTGTGGACGGTGTGGGAGCCGCAGAAGCGGGACTACCGGGTGCGGGGCGTCGACCCCACGGCCGCCCCGTCCTACGGCGTGCCGGGTGACCTGTGAACGCCGACAACGCGATTCGCGACGGGGCCAGGCGCGCCGAAGACCGGATTTTGGCGCTGTCACACGACCTGCACGCCCACCCGGAGGTCGCATGGGAGGAGGCACGCTCGTGCGTCCGGGTCGCCGGGGTGCTCTCGGACGCCGGCTTCGCGGTGGAGCAGCAGTACGTCGGGCTGCCCACCGCGTTCCGCGCGCACGTCGGCACCGGGCCGCTGCACCTCGCGGTCTGCGCAGAATACGACGCGCTCCCCGGCCTCGGCCACGCGTGCGGGCACAACGTCATCTCCGCCATCTCGGTGGGGACGGCGCTGGCCCTCGCGCCGCTCGTCGACGACCTCGGCATCACCCTGTCGGTGCTCGGCACCCCCGCCGAGGAAGGCGGGGGCGGCAAGATCGAGATGCTGAAACGCGGGGCGTTCGAGGGCGTCCACGCCGCCGTCATGGCCCACCCCGGACCCGTCGACGTCGCCCGCGCCGAGCCGTACGCGGTGTCCCACAGCCACATCCGATACGACGGCAAGGCCGCACACGCGGCGGCGTACCCGGAGCGCGGCGTCAACGCGGCCGACGCGTTCACCGTCGCGCAGGTCGCCATCGGGCTGCTCCGGCAGCAGCTTCCGCCGAACACCCGCGTCCACGGGATGATGACCCGCGGGGGAGAAGCGCCCAACGCCATTCCCCAGCGCACCGAAGGCCGCTGGTACGTACGCGCCGAGACCCTGGACGAGCTGGCCCGCATCGAACCCCGGGTCGCCCGCTGCTTCGAGGCCGGCGCCGTCGCCACCGGCTGCGGACTGACGATCGCCCCGGAAAGCGAACCGTACTCGGAGTTCCGCACCGACGAAGCGCTGCTCACGTCGTACGTCCGGCACGCGCAGGGACTGGGCAGGGTGTTCCGCACCGGCCCGGACTCGCTGATGAACCGGGCCTCCACCGACATGGGCAACGTCTCGCAGGTGATTCCCGCGATCCACCCCTACATCGGCATCGACTCGGCACCCGCCGTCAACCATCAGGCCGAGTTCGCTGCGGCCAGCGCCGCACCCGCCGCCGACCGGGCCGCCGTCGACGGCGCCCTCGCGCTGGCCCTGACCCTCCACGACGCCGCCTGCGGCTCCGCCACCCGTGAGTACTTATTAACCGCCCGACGTTAAGAAGTACTCACGGGTGCCGGAGGCGCAAAGAACTCCAGCGCAATGTTGTCGGGGTCGCGGAACGAGATTCCGGACCCGTAGTGCGCCGTCTTGATGCCCCCGTGCTCGATTCCGAGTGCGTCGAGTCGCTCCACCCACCCGGGCAGTGCGTCGGGGGAACACTGGAATGCGATGTGGTCGAGCCCGACCTGCCGTTCGTCGAACCTCGCCGGGGCGCCGCTGTCGGGATGGGTGTGCAGGCCGAAGAGCATGCCCCCGTCGAGGGCGAACACCGTGTGGTGGAACGTGCCCGATTCCTCGTCCTCGTCCAGGACGGGTGCCGAACCGAACAATGCTGTGTACCAGGCGGTGCTGGCCGCCAGGTCGGACACGGTGATCGCGACGTGGGTGAGGCCCGGGAAACTGGACATCTGCGACTACTCTCTGCTCCGGTGAACGCGGGTGTCCTCCGACCCTAAAGGGCCGCCGCGATCCCGCGGTGGACAACGGCGAAACCCTGCCCGAGCGGCCGGGACCGCGATGCGCCAGGAGCAGGTAGACGGGCCCGGGCACCACCAGGCCGGCCTCGCGTTGCATCACTTCCGCAGATTCAGCAGGTCGGAGCGGAAACCGCCGCGAGCAGTAACGCGAATGTAACCGTAATGCCAGGTCAGCACCGATTCCCGGGCCGCGGTCTAACCTGGTCCGGTGCGCACCGTGGGAGTCGACCTGGCGGCCGAGCCGAAGAAGACGGCCCTGGCCGTTGTCGACTGGTCCGACGGCGTGGCCCGCGTCGAGTCGATCAGGCTGGGAGTCGGGAACGATGCCATCGCCGAGGCTGTCCTGGCGTGCGACAGGGCCGGTATCGACGCACCGTTCGGCTGGCCCGACGCGTTCGTCCGGATGGTGTCCGAACACCACGCCGGCCGGCTTCCCACGACCGTCGGTCTCGCGAACCGCGAGGGACGTCGTCCGCTGACCAAGCGGCGCACCGACCTCGTGGTGCAGGCCGCGACGGGAATAGCGCCGCTCAGCGTGTCGGCGGACCTCATCGCACACGTCGCTTTGCGCTGCGCCGGCATCCTCGCCGAACTCGGCGACCTGGGCGTCGACGTCGGCCGCGTCGACGGGCGGGTGGTGGAGGCGTATCCGGCGGCAGCGCTCCGCACCTGGGGGCTGGTGTCACGCGGGTACAAGAGTGTGCAGAACCGGGTGACGTTGGGAGAGTTGGTCGACGCGTTCCTCGTTGCCGCGGATTGGATGGAACTCGGTGCATTCCAGACGATCTGCCGTGAATCGGACGACGCCCTCGACGCCGTGCTGGCCGCCGTCATCGCGCGGGCCGCGGCCCTCGGCTGCACGGCACTACCCGAAGGTGGCGACCGCGACGTCGCCGAGCGGGAGGGGTGGATTCACGTGCCGACTGCAGGCCTGCAGTCGCTGCGTCCTTAGAGGTCACGGAAGACGGTCGACGTAAGCTGGGCGCGATGTCGGGCGGAGAAGTAGAGGAGATCGTTGTGGCGACTCGTGCCGTACCGCAGGCCAGTGTCGGCGACGTGATGGCGGAACTGGCGGCCCTGGAAGATCCGAAGATCCGCGCCGTGAACGAACGCCACGGCGACGATCACGGTGTCAACCTCACCAAGCTGCGCGCAGTCGCGAAGAGTCTGAAGACCCAGCACGACCTCTCCGGTGAGCTGTGGGGGACGGGTGACACCGCGGCCCGTCTCGTTGCGATCCTGATCTGCCGCCCCAAGGCGTACTCCGCGTCCGAGTTGGACGCCATGCTCCGCGAAGCACGCGTCCCCAAGGTGCACGGCTGGCTCGTCAGCTACGTCGTCAAGAAGAGCCCGCACGTCGAAGAACTGCGCGTCGCGTGGTTCGCCGACGCCGACCCTGTCGTCGCCAGCGCGGGGTGGGCGCTGACCAGCGACCGCGTGGCGAAGGACTCCGGCGACCTCGATCTGCCCGAACTCCTCGACCTGATCGAGGCGCACATGAAGGATGCGCCGGACCGCCTGCAGTGGGCGATGAACGAATGCCTCGCCAACATCGGCATCCATCACCCCGAGCTTCGTGCCCGCGCGGTCGGCATCGGCGAACGCCTCGAAGTCCTGAAGGACTACCCGACCCCGCCCAACTGCACGTCCCCGTACGCGCCGATCTGGATCAACGAGATCGTCCGCCGCCAGACCCAGAGCTAGCCGCGTGCGACTGCGCTGGTAGACCGACCGCGGCGACGTCCGCCCACGAAACCTGGCAAATTGGACACCACACGCACCGTGCGTGGGCACACGAAGAAGGAGTCCAATGGCTTTCTGGGATCAGCTGAAGGCAAAGGCGTTCGAGATGAACGGCCAGCTCAAGACGAAGACGGCGCAGTTCCAGAACAAGGAGTTCGCCAACGCCTCGATGGCCATGTGCGCCCTCATCGCCGCGGCGGACGGGACCATCGACCCGTCCGAGCGGCAGAAGACTGCGGGGCTGATCACCAGCAACGAGGCGCTCAGTGTGTTCCCGTCGGACGAGCTGAGCCAGAAGTTCGACTGGTACTGCAGCAAGCTGCAGTCCGATTTCGAGTTCGGCAAGATCGAGGCCACCGCCACCATCGCGAAGCTGAAGACCAAGCAGGATCAGGCTCGGGCCGTCATCCAGATCGGCATCGTCATCGGCGGCGCCGACGGCAACTTCGACCAGAACGAGCGAAACGTGGTGCGGGACGCCTGTTTCGCCGTCGGCATCGCGCCGGCCGAATTCGAACTCTGAGGTGAACGGTGACGCGCCCGGTGCGGGCGCGTCACCGACGCTCAGTAGGCGGTGATGATCGGCGCCGGATTCCACAGTCCCGAACGCTGAGTCCGGGTGGTGTCGATCTCCGCGGCCGTCGCACCCGCGTCGAGGGGGGAGTACTGCTCCACTCCGCCCCAGTCGCGGTCCCAGTCGTTCTTCAGATACGACGGTATGGTTCGGCTCGCCCGGGTCATCTCGATCCAGCCGAGGGGGCCGCCGCCGTACCGGTCCTGCCACAGGCTGGTCATGATCGCGCCGGGACGGTCCGGAAGGATCCGGTACTCGGGCGCCTCCGCGACACCGGCCCGGTGATCGAACGGTCGCTGGCACGGAAACGCAAGGCCCACAGCCCAGTCGATCATGACCGGCGATTCGGATCCGATCACGTCGTTCAGTGTCTGCGTCCGCGGAACCCGCGGCGGTGTCACCGCCAGCCACTGCTGCGGATCGCTGTCCGTGTCCGACGCCACTAGCCGGATGACATCCGTATCGGCCGGCAATGAATCGAGCGGAACCCGCAGATTGCGCCACGACGGCGCCGGACCGATGTCGATCGGCGTCACCCGTCCTGCGACCGCGACCGTGCCGTCCTGCTGCGCGGTGCCGTACTCCACCTCGAGGTTCTGGCCGTAGGTGACGACGCCGTCCGCGTCGACGGAGCGGATGCGACCCGCCGCGGCGATGGAGACGAGGTCACCGGCACCGGTATCCGGTTCGGCACCGGGCAGCCGGTACCAGCCGGTGGTCAGCGACGCGTCGCCGTCGCTGCCGTCACTGCCGAGGACCGGGCTGCTCGCGGGGTCCAGTCCGAACGGCAATGCCACGGCACTGCCGTTGACACCCACCGCGCCGGCGCCGCCGCCGGTGCCCGCGGCGTTGCTCGACGCCGTCTGCTCGGTGTTGTCGGTCTTGACGGAGTTGGCGACACCCGCATCCGACGATTCCTCGTCGGCGCTCAGGTCTCCGGCGACACCGTTCGGGGTGAAGCCGACGCTGCCGGTGCCCGCGAGGGCGGTCGCCGCGTCACCGGACAGCGGTTGCAGCAGTGACGCGTTGGGATCGGTTTCGAGCAGGACGTCGTTGGCGAGGCCGCACGGTGCGCCGGTGACGGCGTCGACATTGGAGCGTGCGAGGGAGAACGCCGGGTACTGCGCAACCGCGCCCTTCGCCATCGACAGCACCTCGAACAGCACCATCGCGGCGGCCGCCACCGTCAACGGCGGGAGCGCCCACACGCGGCGCTTGCGCACGGAGTCGTTGCGCGTGTAGGGCTCGCGGAAGTAGCACCACGCCGCGATCAGCAGCATCACCAGGGTGGCGCCGAGCAGGATCGTGCCCGCACCGAGTCCGGCGATCGACACCGGCTTGTCCCACCACGGGACGCTGTAACTGGACACGTACCACCACCCGTTGGTGCTGGTGAAACACATCGCCAGCAGGAACAGCACGGCGGCCGCGAACAGGGCGCGGTTGCGTGGCGAGCGCACCACGGAGGCGCTCACCGCCACCGACGCCAGGACGGCGAGCGACCCGGCGAGTCCCGCGTAGATACCGAAGTGGTGCGTCCACTTGGTGGGCGTGAACATCATCAGGCCCATCGCGGCGAGCGTGATGCCGATGAGCCGCCGCGACGGTCCGGCCGCGGTCCCGGGAATCCGGCCACCCTTGCGCAGCATCACCAGCACCGTCACCGCCAGGGACAGCACCATCACGAACACACCGAACCGGCGCGACAGCGAACCGTCGACGGAGATGTTCAACAGGTACTGGTAGCGGAGGTACTCGTCGAACCAGGGGACGTTGGGCCGATGGCATGCACGTGCTGCATCTCCATGACGGCGGCGAGGGTCTGGTCGGCGAACACCGCCACCAGGATCACGGTTCCCGACGCGACGAGCGGCGCGAGCAGTGCCAGATAGCCCACGGTCTTGGCCCGCGCGATCACGATCTGCAGGATCGGCCGGGCGCCGGCGACGAGGGCGCCGAAGCAGATCAACCCGGACGGTCCCGCGGTCAGCGTGGCCGCGCCGACCAGGATCGCCACCGCGGCGGGCAGCAGCCGACGGGTCGCGACGGCGCGTTCCACCGAACACCACGTGAGCAGCACGCCCACCGCGACGATCGGTTCGGGCCGCAGACCGTTGTTGTAGGGGAGCCAGAACGCGAGGAACACCAGCCCGCCCGTCCACAGTGCGAGCCGGTTGCCCCGGACGGCGGCGCCGAGTCGCGGTGCCACCTCACGGCTGATCACCAGCCACGCGACGATGCCGGCGAGCAGCGCGGGCAGGCGCACGAACGGGCTGGCCGGTGTGATGTTCGCCAGCACCGCGAGGACGTCGTAATAGGGGGACCCGAACGGCGCCTCGGGGACGCCGTACCAGCGGAAGTAGTTGGCCATGTAGCCCGCGGCCTCGGACGTGCGGGCCATGTTGAACTGGTAGCCGTCGTCGGAGGTGGAGGCGCCGATGAAATGCCACAGCACCAGCGTGCCGATAACGACGGCGTCGACGGCCCCGAACGACCACCAGCGGGTGGGCAGGAATCGTCGTGCCCGGCGACCGTCCACGTTGTCGAGCCGGTGCAGTGCCACCAGGGCCAGAATCGTGGCCAGCGCACCCACCACCATGGCGACGAATTTGATCGTCGACGGCGTCGACGAGAACCGGCTGTCGATCTGCGCGGTCACCTGCAGTCCGTCGGGCACCGGCCCGTCGAGGTCGCTGAAGATGCCCACCATCTGCGGGCGGAGGTCGCCGTCGACGACGGTCGGGGCGTCCTGGCCCGCCGTCACGAAACCGGCGGTGGTCCGCGTCGAATCCGAGGACACCACGAGCGTGCAATCGGCGGGTAGCCCGTCCAACGGCGACGACAGCAGGACCTGGTTCCGCAGCACCACCTCGACGCCGGCGGGACCGTCCGCGGTCGCCGGATTCACCCTGGCGACCAGTCCGTACCGCCCGGCGTCGGGGGCACCCGCGGGGGCGGTGGAGGTCAGCAGCCCGCCGCGGTCGGCGAGTTCGCCGACCGTCGAACAGGGGATTCGCACGTCGAGGCTCAGTGGCGCGTAGGAGACGAGCGGTGCCTCGACGCTTCCGGTGCTGCCGTTCTGCGGCCAGGTGAGGGTGGCGCTGTCCTCCTCGACCGGAAGGAACGGGAGCGACAAGGTGAGCAGTACACCGAAGAGGGACGCGACGATGGCGAGGGGACGGGCGGAGCGAACCGACTGACCGAGAGGAGACGACTGCGGCGGGGTCCCGATCGGCGACTCGTCCGAGTCGTCTCTGGACACATTCGCCGATTCCAGCCTGCTGTCAGTCACGACGTCGGATAGTACCCATCCGCGCCGATGGTGAGCGAAGGCAAGGAACAGTCCTGGTGGGAGGGATTCCCGCCCCCGAGGATCACATCAGGAGGTGTCTCATGATCCGCCACCGGCGCTCCGGCCGAGTGAGGAGATGATGGTGATGCCGCGGGCCGCGGCGGTGCCGAACCTCGGAATGCACTTCGCGGATGATCTCGAACATGCCTCCGCCCTCCTCCTGCGCGACCACGTCTATCCCGACCGTAGGTCGGGCCCGGGGTGAGCCGATTCACCCGGTGCGGGTGAACAAGGTCACCCCGTGACGGGCTGCACCGACAGCTGCTTCACGCCGGTCTGCGAACAGCCGGTGGTGGGGTAGGGGAGGAACACCGAACCGGTGTCGTTCGGCGGATACACCCGGAAACCCGCGACCGGCGTGGGGCCACACGTGTCGGCGGGATAGTTCTGCACCACCGTCGCACGCACCGCCGCGGTGGCCCGCGCGCCCGGAGCCACCGTCACGGGAGTCTCCGTTCCGCCGTCCCTCTCGGCCGCCGCACCCACCTGCGGGCCGTCCGGGGCCGCGACGTAGGACACCCCGGGGTATCCGTGGAGGATGCAGTCGCGGGTGCCGGTGTTGGTGAAGACGAGCGGGATCTCCTGCGATCCGGCGGCCCCGCTGGGCTGGCCGAGCGTCACCTGCAGTTCGCCGATCAGGCAGCGGTCGGGATGCGGTGCGGTCGTCTCGGTCGGAGCGGACGTGGTGGTGGTGGTCGTGGTGGCCGCCTCCGAAGTCGTCGAGGTGAGGCCGCCGGGCGAGGGTTCGGCGGTCCCCGACTCGTCCGTCGAGCCACATGCCGAGGCGGTGAGTGCGGCGGCGATACCGAGTACTCCGAGAAGGGTGCGTGCCGGTGACTGGGTGCGCATCTGATCGCTCCTCCTGCTGACTGTGCGGCGTACGTCGATGGTCCGCGATCGGCGGCGTCCCGGTGGGTGGTTCGGGGAGATCGCATTCGCCCCGAACAGGCGGGCTCCGGTCGTAGGCTGCGGGCGCAAGGTTTCCGCGACACTTTCACTGGAGGCAGATCGATGAGCGAAGTTCTGGACCGGACCAAGATCTACATCGACGGATCCTGGGTCGATTCGCAGGGGACGGGCCGGATCGACGTGGTCAACCCGGCCACGGAGGACGTCATCGCGGTGGTCGCCGAGGGCACCCCCGACGACGTCGATCGCGCCGCGACTGCCGCACGAGCCGCCTTCCCCGCATGGTCCGCGCTCAGCGGCACGGAACGCGGCGAGTACCTCCGGAAGGCGGCCGCCCTGATCAAGGAGCGCCTCGACGACTTCACCGCCCTGGTGTCCCGCGACATGGGCATGCCGCTGGGATTCGCGAAGCCCATCCAGATCGGGATGCCCCTCGCGAACCTCGCCGCGTTCGCCGAACTGGCCGCCACCTACGACTTCGACGCCCACGAGGTGGGCAACTCGCTGATCGTGCGCGAACCCATCGGGGTCGTCGGTGCGATCACCCCGTGGAACTTCCCACTCCACCAGGTGGTGCTGAAGGTCGGCGGTGCGCTGGCCGCGGGCTGCACCGTGGTGCTCAAGCCGACCGAGGTCGCGCCGCTCGCCACCTACGCGCTCGCCGACATCTTCGACGAAATCGGTCTGCCCGCAGGCGTGTTCAACCTCGTCAGCGGATTCGGGCCCGTCGTGGGCGAGGCGATCGCCGGCCACCCCGAGGTGGACATGGTCTCGTTCACCGGCTCCACCCGGGCGGGCAAGAGGGTCGCGGTGGTCGCGGCCGAGACGGTGAAGAAGGTGGCACTCGAACTCGGCGGCAAGTCCGCCAACGTCATCCTCGACGACGCCGACCTGACGAAGGCGGTCACCGACGGCGTGGCCAAGTGTTTCCTCAACTCCGGCCAGACCTGTTCGGCGCTCACCCGGATGCTGGTCCCCGCGGACAAGGTGGACGAGGCCTCCGCCATCGCGGCGAAGGTCGCGCAGAACTACTCGGTCGGCGACCCGACGGCCGCCACGTCGGTGCTCGGGCCGCTGGTGAACTCGAACCAGCTGAAGCGGGTCCGCGGCTACATCGAACAGGGCATCGCGGAAGGCGCGCGCGCCGTCCTCGACGGCCGGGAGACCGGCCAGGATTCCGGCTACTTCGTCGGCCCCACCGTGTTCGCCGGTGTCACCGAGGACATGACCATCGCCAAGGAGGAGATCTTCGGTCCCGTCCTGTCCATCATCGGATACCAGGACGAGGACGACGCCGTGCGGATCGCCAACGCGACGGAGTACGGGCTCGCCGCCGGCGTGTGGTCCGGAGACCAGGAGCGGGCCGACCGGGTCGCGCGGCAGTTGCGCGCCGGCCAGGTCGAGGTGAACGGCGGCGCGTTCAACACCAACGCCCCGTTCGGCGGGTACAAGCAGTCGGGCATCGGTCGCGAGGCGGGCGTCCTCGGCTTCGAGGAGTTCCTCGAGATCAAGTCGATCCAACGGTAGGCGGCTTCGCCGCCCGTGCGCCTTTCTGGTAGTGACTGCTACCAGAAAGGCGCACGGGTGCAGAGCGCAATTGGCCTCACGCTGAACCGAATCCGTGACTCCCCGCCGTCGCGGTCCTACCCTCGAATCGAGGGGTGGACAGCGGAGATGAGGAGAACACAATGGATCTCGGTCTGAGCGGCAAACGGGCCGTCGTCACCGGCGGCAGCCGCGGAATCGGTCTCGCGATCGCGCGCAGCCTCGCGTCGGAGGGGGTCGACGTGGTGCTCGCGGCCAGGGGCGCCGAGGCGCTGGAACTGGCGGCGAAGACGCTGTCGCAGGAGACCGGCCGGAGGGTCATCGGGGTACCCACCGACACCGGCGACGACAAGTCGGTGCGCGCCCTCGTGCAGCGAACGGTGGACGAACTCGGCGGCGTCGACATTCTCGTGAACGCGGCGGCCACACCGTGGAGTGCGGGCAAGCCGAGCGACTTCGCGTCCACCACCGACGACGTGGTCCGCGGCGAACTCGAGATCAAGGTGCTCGGCTATCTGCGGACCGCCCGCGCGGTGGCACCGCACCTCGTCGAGCAGGGGTGGGGACGGATCATCAACATCAGCGGGCTCGGTGCACGCCAGGCCAACTCCATCGCGCAGACCGTCCGGAACGTCGGGGTGTCGGCGCTGACGAAGAACCTCGCCGACGAACTCGGACCGCACGGCGTCAACGTCACCGTGGTGCATCCCGGATTGACGCGGACGGAACGACTCGTCGACCGGCTGACGGAGCAGTCCGAGGCGGAAGGGGTGCCCGTTGCCGAACTGGAGTCGCGGCTGGCGACCAACTCGATCCACCGGTTGATCGACGCGAGCGAGGTCGCGGACGTCGTCACGTTCCTGGCGTCGCCGCGCAGCGTCGGGATCACCGGCGACGCGGTTGCGGTCGGTGGGGGTGCGCCGGGCGCCGTCTACTACTGAGCGTGGGCGGGTGACAGCACGCCGTCGCGCTGGGTGACTTCGCGGGCTGCGCGTTCACCGGAGCGGACGGCGCCGTCGACCCAGCCGCACATCACGGACGAACTCTCCGTGCCCGCCCAGTGGATGCGACCGCACGGCTCGCGGAGGGCGTGGCCGAACTGGGTGAGCACTCCCGTCGGTGCGTGGCTGAGCATGCCGCCGCCGGAGTACCGCTCCAGGCTCCAGTTCTGCTCGATGTAGTCGACGGGGGAGGCCGCTGCGGTTCCGAATCTCGCGGTCAACTCGCCGAGCACCGCCTTCTTCCGATCCGCTTCCGGCAGCGTCCCCAGCGTGCGGGCGATCGGTCCCTCGACGATCACGCACAGAACGCCGGGACGTCCGGTGTCGGTGCAGGCGTCGATGGTGATCGTCGCGGGGGAGTCGGGGGCCGCCGACTGCCCCGACAATCCGTCGGCGCGCCAGAAGGGTTCGTCGTAGACGACGGCGATCTTCATGACGGCGCCGCTCGGCATCCTCTGGTGCAGGAACGACCGATCCATCGGGAGCAGGGGCTCGTAGAGGATCTGGCTCGCGATGGCGAGAGGCACCGCGACGATCGCTCTCCGCGCCCGCACGGCCAGGTCCGCGGAGCGGACGGTCACGCCGTCGCCGTCCTGGGCGAGGTCCCGGACGGGTTGCGACAGGTGGAGCGCGTCGCCGATCTCGGCTGCCATCGGACGGTAGACGGCCCCCATCCCGCCGACCGGCCGCGCATCCTCGGCCGCGTCCTTCACACCGAGAACGAAACCGGGACCGCCGCCGGAGGCCATCTGATACAGCACGAACAGCATCGACACCTCGGATGCGGCGGACGTGTAGCAACCGGCGACGGCGGTCTCGAGAAGGTCGTGGGCAGGCTTGGACAACGTGTTGTCGCCGAGCCATTTCGCGAGACTGATCGCGTCCCACTTGGCGGCCTTCTTCGCCTCCCACGGCGCCTCGAGCGGGATCGTCTTGCACATCTGGCCGAGTTCGAAGAATACGGCGCCGAGATTCGCCGTGGCCCAGGGACTCATCGTCAGGGGAATCGTGCCCTTGTACCGGTACTGCTTGCCGTCGACGACCATCATGGCGTCGCCGTCGGTGTACTGCTTGTAACTCGGGACGCCGAATTCGTCCATCAGGGCGTAGATCCGGTCCTGCCCCGGCCCGATCCACGCGCCGCCGCGGTCGATCCACGAACCGTCGTCGCGGGTCTCGGTGAACGTGCGCCCGCCGATCCGGTCGCGGGCCTCCATCAGTGCAACCGTGTGCCCGGCCTGTTTCAGACGCAACGCCGCCGTCAGTCCGGCGAATCCGGCTCCTACGACGCAATAGTCGACTTCGATGTCTGCCATGACGAATCCCCTCGCGCTCTTCGATCCTTACTCGCGACGAGGGGTCCGGTCAAGGCCCCCGTGAGTACTTGTTAACCGCCGGTGGTTAACAAGTACTCACGGGTGGGGACGAGCGGGAACACCTGCTCGGCGATGCGCTCGAGTTCCTCGTGCGCGGGGGAGCACTGGATGAGCAGCAGGGTGAGGCCGGCGTTCTGGTAGGCCCGGATCTTCTCCGCGACCTGTTCCGGTGTGCCGACAAGGTCGGGGCGCAGTCCGCGGGTGCCGACGGAGTATTCGCGCTTGGACAGTTCGACGTCGAGTTCGGAGTTCTTCACGAACTCCTCGAACGACGCGTACCCGGGCGAGTGCGGGTCGACGGTGGTGATGCGTTCGAGCTCGGCGCGGGCCTCGGCTTCGGTGTCGCGCACGATGATGTAGGTGGACATGCCGAATTCGGCCATGTCCCGCTGGTGGATTCGCTGCGACCGCGCGTTCATGTCGGCGATCTTGGTGCGCACCTCGTCGACGGTGCCGCCGTGCAGCACGTACGAGTCGGCGAACGTCGCGATCGATTCGCGGCCGCTCTCGCTCTCGCCGCCCGCGAAGACCGGGGGATGGATTGCGGGTTTCGGCGACAGGATCGAGTCGCGCACGCTGAAGTGCTCGCCCTGGTAGGTGAACGGGGTGTGCTCCCAGAGTCCGCGGAGTACGTCGACGAATTCGGTGGCCTGCCGGTACCGGTCGTCGTGCCGGGTGAACGCGCCGCCGTACTGCCGGGCTTCCTCCTCCCACCAGGCGGCGACGACGTTGAGCGCGAACCGTGCCGCACCGGCGTCGGTGGTGCCGGCGATGTCGGTGATGGTGGCCGATTCCTTCGCGGTGACCGCGGGCAGGTGGAATCCGGGTCGCACCGCCGTCATCACCCGGAGCTGTTCGGTGACCGCGAGGATCGCCGACGACAGCGACCAGGCCTCGAGGCTGGGTGCGTCGACGCCCTTGCGGTCGTTGAGGTAGAGCTCGGGGACGAGGGTGGTGTGGTATCCGAGCCGGTCCGCCAGCTGCGACAGCTTTTTGACGTAGTCCCAGGTGGCGGGCATGCCTTCGTCGCCCAGGTTGCGCAGAAACCCGCCGTAGATGGGCGTCCAGTAGCCGAAATGCATGTCATTCCTCCGTGATGGCGTCGAGCGACGCACGCAGATCGTCGACGAGGTCTTCCAGGTTCTCCAGTCCGATGGACAATCGGACGGTGCGGTAGCCGAATCCGGCGTCGCGGAGTTGCGTGTCGTCGAGGTGGCTGTGCGTGGTGGTGGCGGGGTGCACCACCAGCGAGCGGGCGTCGCCGATGTTGGCGACGATGGCGAACAGTTGCAGCGAGTCGACGAACTTCGCGACCTTCGTGTCGTCGACGGCGAGGTCGAACGAGAAGACCGAGCCGGCGCCGCGCGGCAGGTACCGCTGGGCCGCTTCGTGCCACCGGTTCTCCGGCAGTCCGGGGTAATTGACCTTGGCGACCGCGGGATGACCGTCGAGGAACTGTGCGATCGCCAGCGCCGAACCGACTTGCCGCTCCAGCCGCAGGTCCAGCGTCTCCAGCCCTTGAAGCAGCTGGAACGAATTGAACGGGGACAGTGCGGGACCGAGGTCGTGGACGACCTTCGTCTTCGCGTACACGAGGTAGGCGCTCCGGTCGCGTCCGAACTCGTCCCACAGCACGAGGTCGCCGATCCGCGGATACGGCTCGGTGAACTGGGTCCAGCGCCGCGACTCCGCGCCGAAGTCGAATGTACCGAGGTCGACGATCACCCCGCCCAGCGACGTTCCGTGCCCGCCGATGAACTTGGTGGCCGAGTACACGGCGATGTCGGCGCCGAAGTCCTTGGGGCGGAGCAGGTACGGGGTGGCGATCGTGTTGTCGACGATCAGCGGTACCCCGGCCTGGTGCGCGATGTCGGCGACGGCCCGGACGTCGAGGACGGAGGCGACGGGGTTGCCGATCGTCTCGGCGAAGAAGGCCCGGGTCTCGGGGCGCGCGGCCGCACGCCAGGCGTCGAGGTCGTCCTGGTCGACGAGCGTGACGTCGATCCCGAAGTCCGCGAACGTGTCCGTGAGCAGGTCGACCGTGCCGCCGTACAGTTGCCGCGCCGCGACGATGTGCTGCCCCGACTTGGCGAGGGTGAGCAGTGCGACCGCGACGGCGGACTGCCCGGACCCGGTGGCCAGCGCGGCGACACCGCCGTCGAGGTCGGCGAGGCGCTGCTCGAGCACGGCCTGGGTGGGGTTCCCGGTGCGGCTGTACAGGTTTCCCTTGCGGCGCAGGGAGAAGATGTCCCGTGCCTGGTCGAAGCTGCCGAAGTCGTAGGCAACCGATTGGTAGATCGGGGGGATCGCGGTGTTCTGCGGCGTGCCGGGTTGATAGCCGGTGCGGACCTGCCGGGTCGCGAACCCTGTGGTCTCGGGCATCGGTGTGCCTGTCCCTTCGTCGATACTCTTGATTGGCCGGGGGTCGATCACAAAACGAATATGTTCGGAACAAAACACGAAGTGCGACGAGAAGACACGCGTTTTGTTCTGCTCGAGCATTACTCTTGTTTCACCGCGCGCGGGTGAGTCAGGGTGACGCAGTCAATCCTGCGAACAACCACCCCGAGTGAGGTAATCAGTGGACATCGACTGGCTGGAACCCGAAGCGACCGCGCGTGGCTCGGTGATCGTCGTCGCCGGCCGAGGTGAGCATGCTCACGTGTACCGCAGGTTCGCCCGCCGGATCGCGTTCGACGGCTACCGCGTCGCGGTGGTGGAGAACGACCCCGCCGCGGCCGCTCGGGTGATCGCCGACGCCGAGTCCGGTCTCCCGCTCACCGTCGTCGGGTCGGACAGCGGTGCTCTCACCGCGCTCGACCTCGCCGCCACCCATCCGGCCGTGTCCGGGGTCGTGGCCGCCGGTCTCCTCATCGCGGGCACCGACGCCTTCACCGGAGGGTGGGACGGCGAACTCGAGATCCGCTCCGCGTGTCCGGTGCACCGGGGCGTCCTGGCCGCGGACGATGCTCTCGACCGCGGCACGCTCGGCGCGGAGTCGCCGGTCGCCACCGCGGATTCACTGACCCACGTGCAGGTTCCAGTCCTCGTCGTCCACGGAGGCGCCGATGTCCTCAGCCCGCCGGCGGAGGTCCTCGCCGTCGCGTCCGCGTTGCCGGGCGCCCGCGTGGTCGTCGTGAACGGCGGGCGGCACGACATTCTCAACGACGTGTCCCACCGGTCCGTCGCCGCCGAGATCGTGCAGTTCCTCGAGCGTCTGCGACTGCCCGGCACGCCCGACGTCCTCCTTCGCGAACCGGCGGGCGCACTCGCGCAATGAACCGGCCCGGGGCGGGGCCGGTAGTGGTTGTCGATCGAAGGGGTGTGGATGTCAGCGGTGCTGGAGTCGGAGACGATTGCTCCGGAGTGGTTGCTCGAACGAATCGACGGCCGCACCGCGGAACTCGCCGATGCCGTCGCCGACCTCATCCGGTCGGGTGAGCTGAGCCCCGGCGACCGCCTGCCGACCGTCCGCGCACTCGCGAAGGCGACCGATCTCAGTGTCGGTGCGATCGTCAGCGCGTGGGGCCGGTTGCAGGAGCAAGGTTTCGTGCAGACCCGCCGCCGCGGCGGCACCGTCGTACTCCCGCCGCTCGACAGTGTGCCCGAGCGCGGCATCCCCGATTGGCGTGGCGTCGACCTGGCGCAGAATGCACCGGATCTGGCGCTACAGCCGTCCCTGTCCGACGCGTTGTTGTCCAGTCTGGACGCCGAGACGTTGAATGTGTTCGGGAGGGAACTGATGACCGAGCGTCTCCGCAACGCCGTCGCTCCGGGGTGGCCGTTCGAACCGGAGGCGTGGGCGACCGCGGGCGGCGGCACCGAGGCGCTGCTGCTGGCGGTGGAGGCGGCGGCGCCGCCCGGGTCCCGGGTGGCGGTCGACGAGCCACTCGGGCCGGGCGTGCTCGACACCCTCCGCGATCTGGGTCTGGATGCGGTCGGCGTCGGCGCCGACCGCGACGGTCCCCGGCCGGACGCGCTCGACGAGGCCCTGACGGCCGGTGCGGTCGCGTTCGTGTTCCAGCCCGGGGCGCCGTTCGCCGTCGACCACGCGGTCAGCGCGTGGCGCACCCGCGAACTCGCCGACGTGCTGCGACGGCATCCGGCGGTGTGGGTGGTCGAGGACGACTCGATCGGACCGCTCGAACCGGAGCAACCGCCGACGCTGGGCTGTGAACTGCCGCAGCGTGTCGTCCGGATCCGCAGTTACTGCAAGGCGTACGGGATCGACGTGCGGACCTCCGTCCTCGGCGGCTCCCGCGAGCTGATCGAGAAGGCCATGAAGGTGCGCAGTCACGGCGTCGGCTCGAACAGCCGGATCCTGCAGAACACCCTCGCCCACCTGATCGGCAGCGCCGACGCCGAACACGCGGTCACGGCGGCGCACGAACGCTACGCCGCGCGGCGCACGACGCTGCTCGGGGCCCTGATCGACCGCGATATCGAGGCTTTCGCGGGCCCGCACAGTCTGGTCGTGTGGGTGACGGTGTCGGACGAGACCGCGGCGCTGGTCGCGTTGGCGCGGCAGGGCATCTCCGTGGGGGCGGGATCGCGGTCGTTCGTGCGGTCACCCGCACGGCAACTCCTGCGCCTGTCGGCCACTCAATTGCCCGACGACGCCGAGCTGATCGGGCAGCTCGCCGATGTCGTCGCGGCGGCGGTCGCGGAGTCGTCGCGCGAGTTCTTCGACTGATCGGACTTTGTTCGGCAGCACTGCGGGACATACGAAATATGTTTTGAAACATCGAGAATTTAATACTCTGCACGCGTCTGTTTGCTCCATACACTTCAACGCGGCGTGCCGAGGCAGGTGCCTGACGGCGAACGACGAAGGAGCGAGAACATGACGAGACGGCAACTGAAATTGGGAGCTGTCCTCACCCCCACGGGTGGTCCCGGGCACCCGTACACCTGGCTGGACCCGGAGATCCCCGGCGACGCCAGCGTCGACATCGACTGGTACATCGAGTACGCGCGTCTCGCCGAGCAGGCGCGGTTCGACCTCGTGTTCATCGTCGACAGCCAGTTCATCACCCCCGACTCGCCCCCGCACTACCTGAACCGGCTCGAGCCGCTGACGCTGCTGTCGGCGCTCGCCGTGGCCACCGAGCACATCGGGCTCGTCGGCACCCTGACCACGTCGTTCAACCAGCCGTTCAACCTCGCGCGACGGTTCGCGTCCCTCGACCTGATCAGCCGCGGCCGCGCAGGCTGGAACGTGGTCACCAGCGGCGACTCGGGCACCGCCGGAAACTACAGCCTCGAGGAGCATTACGACTACGCCACCCGCTACGGCCGGGCACTCGAACACGTCGAGGTGGTCAAGGCGCTGTGGGATTCGTACGAGGACGACGCGTTTCCGCGCGACCGGGACGCCCGCCGCTTCCTCGACGCGGACAAGCTGCACACCCTCGACCACCGGGGTGAGCACTTCTCGGTGGTGGGCCCGCTCAACATCGAACGCTCACGGCAGGGCCAGCCGGTGATCTTCCAGGCCGGCGACTCCGACCAGGGCCGCGACCTCGGTGCGCGCATCGCCGACGGGATCTTCACGCATGCCCCGAGTTTCGAAGCGGGAGCGGCGTTCTACGCTGACATCAAGAACCGGGCCGCGGCGTACGGGCGCGCCCCCGAGGACATCGTGATCCTGCCGGGCGTCACCGTCACCGTGGGCGACACCGACGCCGACGCCCGCGAGATCGAACGCACGACCCAGCTGGCGGACAACGACTTCGGTAGGTCCCTGCGGGAACTCGGCCGGCCGTTCGGCTGGCACGACTTCCAGCAGTACGACCTCGACGCGCCGTTCCCCACCGAGGCCTTGCAGCACGCCGAGCGGAGCTTCTACACGCAGGCGAAGAAGATCACCGACCTCGCCGTCGGCCGCGGGCTGACGCTGCGGCAGACCGTCGAGGCGCTCAACGCGCCGAAGACGTCGCCGTTCACCGGCAGCGCCGAGACCGTCGCGAACGAACTGCAGCGCTGGCTGGACGGTCACGCCCTCGACGGCATCAACATCCACATCGGTCACCCGGCGCAGTTCCGCCGCTTCGTCGACGAGGTGCTGCCGATCCTGCGCGAGCGCGGGGTGGTCCGGGAGGATTACGAGCAGGACACCCTGCGCGGCAACCTCGGCCTGCCCTTCGCGGAGAACCGCTACACCCGTGCGCGGCGTGAGGGAATCGACCCCGCCCCGCTGCCCGGCACCACCGCGTCGCTGTCCGCGAGCGTCTGAATCACCACCCCCCTTTGCATGGTCAGGAGCACCCAGTGAGCAAGAAGAGCCGGCGGATCGCCGGCGCCGTAATATTCGGAGTGATCGTCGGTCTCGTGGCCACCGCGTGCGGCGGTGGCAGCAGTTCGGACGGCGCCGAGGTCAAGTGGGCGTTCAACCTCCCCACCTCGTGGGATCCGGTGACGAGCCGGACCGGAAACGACATCAACACCATCAGCCTCGCGTATGCGTCGCTGACCCGGCTCGACGCCGAGGGCAACGTCGAACCGTCGCTCGCCGAGAGCTGGAAGTACAACGCCGACGGCACCGCGGTGACGTTCAGCCTGCGTGACGGTTTGACGTTCTCCGACGGGACCACCCTCGATTCGCAGGCAGTGAAGGCGTTCTTCGACCGGGGCAAGACCCAGGACGATTCGTTCCTGCGCGATCAGCTCGCCGGCGTCACCGAGGTCACGGCAGACACCGCCACCGACGTCACGCTGCACCTGGCCGACGCCGACTACCAGATCCCGTACCTGGTCGCCGGGCGCACCGGTGCGATCGCCAGCCCGACGGCGGCCGCCGACCCGCAGAAGCTCAGCGTGTGGCCGGTCGGGGCCGGTCCGTTCACGATCACCGATTTCGTCGCCGAGGATCACGCGTACTTCGAGAAGAACCCGAACTACTGGGACGCCGAGAACATTCACATCGACCACTTCGAACTCAGCGTCGCCCCGGACCCGGCCACTCTCGTCGCCGGTGTCCAGTCCGGCTCCATCGACTTCGCGACGCTGCCTGCGTTGCAGTCCAAGGAAGCCGAGGCCGCCGGCCTCGACGTGACCGTGAAGCCGTCGCTCGCAGCGAACGACGTGTCCATCAACCTCAACAAGGCCCCGTTCGACAACCCGAAGATCGTCGAGGCGTTCCGCTACGCATTCGACCGCCAGGCATTCGTCGACGTCATCACGAACGGGCTGGGGAGCACCACCAGCCAGCCGTTCCCCGACGGCTACCTCGCGTTCAACCCGGAGATCGAGAAGCTCTGGAACTACGACCCCGACAAGGCATCTCGTCTCCTCGCCGAGGCGGGCTACGCGCCCGGGCAGTTGTCGATCGAGATCACGGCGCAGTCGGCGGCCACCAACCGTGCGGAACTCGTGCAGTCGCAGCTGAAGAAGATCGGCGTCGAGTCCACGATCAAGGTGGTCCCGCCGGGATCGTCGACGTGGCAGAGCGAGGTCTACATCGCGAAGAACCCGCAGCTGGCCACGGACGGCACCATCGGACGTGAATCCCCGGTGCAGAACCTGCTCGCCGTCTACGGTCCGGAAGGCATCATGAACCTCAGCGGCCCGCACGCGTCGCCGGAGTTCTCCGCCGCACTCGACACCGTGCGCCGCACCCCGCTCGAGGACCCGGAGTACAAGCCGCGGTTGTGGCAGGCCGTCAAGGTCGGTGTCGAGCAGTCGCCGACGAACTACCTCTTCAGCAACCCGTGGATCATCGTGTCCAACCCGGACCTGAAGAACCTGAACATCCTGCCGTCCCAGGTTCGCTGGGAAGGCGTCACGGTCTCGTGACCACCGCAGACATCGAGGCCGCAGGCACCGGGAGGACATTCGCTCTCCCGGTGCCTGCGGGCGCGTTCGGCACGGCGGCGCGGATCGTGCTCGGCACCGTGCTGATCGTGGTCCCGGTCTTCCTGTTCTCCACCCTGATCACGTTTCTGCTCGGTGCGGCCAGCGGGCTGAATCCGGCCGCCGGCATCGCCGGTGACGCCGCGACCCCGGAGACGATCGCCCGGATCAACGCCGAGTTCGGGCTGGACAAGCCGGTCTGGCAGCAGTACGTCGACTGGATGTCGAGCATGCTGAGCGGCGACCTCGGTGTCTCGTGGTTCAGCAAGATCCCGGTCAGCGAGTTGATCGGTGAGCGGCTCGCCGTCAGCGCCTCCATCGCGGGTGTCGCGCTGGTCATCGGACTCGTCCTCGGTGTCGGGCTCGGGGTGCTCGCCGCCGTCTACAAGGGCAGCCTGCTCGACCGGGCGATCACCGCCTACACGTCGGTGGCGTCGACGCTGCCGCCGTTCGTCATCTCCATCGGACTGATCCTCGTCTTCAGCGTCGGGCTGCACTGGCTGCCGTCGGCCGGGTACGTCCCGCCGGACGAGAACTTCGGCCGCTGGCTGTCGTTGATCATCATGCCCGCGATCGCGCTGAGCATGGACGTCGTCGCCGATATCGCGCGGCAACTCCGCACCGGCCTGGTCGCGGAACTGGATCAGAACTACGTCACCGGCGCGGTGGTGCGGGGCATCGGTCCGTCACGGATCCTGTTCGTGCACGCCCTGCGTAACGGCAGCGGTCCCGCCCTGTCGATCCTGGGCATGAAGATCCCCACGCTCATCGGCGGCGCCGTCGTGATGGAGACCATGTTCTCCATGCCCGGCTTCGGTCGCCTCGCCGCCGACTCCGCGCTGCGCGGGGACGTTCCGATCGTCCAGGGAACGCTCGTCGTGGCGATCGTGTTCGTGCTGTTCTGCAACATCGTCGTCAACATCGCCCAGAGCGTCCTGCAGCCGGCCACCAAGCGGAGAGACTGACATCCCATGCTCACAGCAATTCTGCGCTATCACTCCGCCCGAGCCGCGGTGATCGTCCTCGGCCTGATCGTGGCCCTCGCGCTCTTCGGGCCCGTTCTCGCGCCGTTCGACCCGCTCGAACAGGACACGTCGGCAATCCTGCAGGGCCCGAGCGGAACTCACTGGCTCGGAACGGACAACGTCGGGCGGGACGTGTTCAGCCGGCTGCTTGCGGGTTCGACCGTGTCGGTGCTGTCGGCTCTGCAATGCGTCGTCGTCGGATTCCTCCTCGGAGTGATCCCGGGCTTCCTGTCGGTGTATCTGGGGCGCAGCGTGGAATGGTTCACACTCCGGCTGATGGATGCGCTGATCACGCTGCCGTTCCTCGTGTTCGCCGTCGCAATGACCGCGCTGCTCGGAAACGGGCTGGCGCAGGCGATGTTCGCGGTCGGCATCCTCATCGCGCCCGCGTTCTACCGGGTCACTCGCGCCGCGGCGCTGACCGTTGCCAACTCCCAGTACGTCGAGGCCGCCGAACTGATGGGCGCCGACACGTCCTGGATCATCCGCCGCCACGCGGTGCGCAAGGTGCTGCCCGCGGTAGGGGTGACATTCGCCGCCATGACCGGGGCCAGCCTCGTCATCGTGTCTTCGCTGACCTTCCTCGGGATCGGCGTCGTCCCGCCCGACCCCACCTGGGGCGGACTCCTCGCCAGCGGACTGCAGTACCTCTACCAGGTTCCGTTCGGTCCCGTCGTCCCCGCGCTGCTGATCGTGGCGACCGTGTGGGCGCTCAATGCCATCGCCGACGCACTGCGCGATGCAACCGGCCGCCCCGCACGACGCGCCCCCAGGAAACAGGAGGTCACCTCGGATGTCCACTGACACACTCGATGCCACTTCGGCACCGGACACCACACGCCCCCGCAGGCCGGTGCTCACCGTCAGCGATCTGCGTATCGCCCTCGACGACGGAACCGAACTGGTCCGCGGCGTCGACTTCTCCCTCGCGCCCGGCGAAGCACTCGGGATCGTCGGCGAATCGGGAAGCGGCAAATCGCTGACCTGCCGCGCCATCCTCGGAATCCTGCCCGGCGGAATCGACGTCACCGCAGGCTCGATCGACTTCGACGGCATCGAACTCACCGACCTCGGGCGCAAACAGTGGCGACCCCTGCGCGGCACCCGCATCGCCGCCGTGTTCCAGGACCCGGCGTCCTACCTGAACCCGTCCATCCGCGTCGGTGAACAACTCGCCGAGGCGCTCCGGTCCACGCTCGGACTGTCCCGCGCCGACGCCAAGCGGCGCGGCCTCGAACTGTTCCGGAAGATGGGGCTGACCGACGCGGACACCGTGTACCGCCAGTACCCGCACGAACTGTCCGGGGGCATGCTCCAGCGGGTGCTCATCGCGATCGCGGTGTCCGCGGAACCGGAACTCCTCATCGCGGACGAGGCGACCACCGCCCTGGACGTCACCGTCCAGGCCGAGGTCCTCGACCTGCTCGAGGACCTGCGCGAAGAACTGGGCCTCGCCCTCGTCCTCGTCTCGCACGACCTCGCCGTGGTCGCTCAGGTCTGCGACAGCGTGATCGTGATGCGGGACGGTGCCGTCGTCGAGTCCGGGCGGGCGGACGACCTGCTCACCGCGCCCCGGCACGAGTACACCCGCCAACTCGTCGACAACCATCGGGAATACGGGCTCGAGTCGTTCATCGGGAAGGAGGCGGCTCGTGTCTGAACCGTTGCTGCGCATGACCGACGTCCGGGTGGAGCGTGGGCTCCGCGGCGCCCGCAAGCAGATCCTGCACGGCGTCGACCTCACCATCGATGCCGGCGAGAAGGTGGGACTCATCGGTGAAAGCGGCTCCGGGAAAACGACACTGGCCCGCACGATTCTCGGTCTGATCACCCCGGCGGCCGGGTCGGTCGAGATCCGCGGGCAGCGCGTCGACGACCTGCCCGCGGCGCAACGCCGGGCGCACCGGCGCACGGGGACCGTCCAGTACGTGTTCCAGGATCCGCTGCTGAGCCTCGACCCGGACATCCCGGTGGGCGAGTCGATCGCCGAGGGTCTGATCGTGCGGGGCGGGCTGGACCGTGACGTCGTGCGGTCGCGGGTGGCAGCGGTGCTGAGCAGTGTCGGGCTCGACGCCGGCATCGCGGCGCGGATTCCCGCCGAACTGTCGGGCGGGCAGCGTCAGCGGATCGCGATCGCGCGGGCCCTCGTCCTGGATCCGGCGCTGCTGCTGCTCGACGAACCGGTGAGCGCCCTCGACTCGGTCAACCGCATCCAGATCCTGAAACTGCTCACCGAACTCGGGCATTCGAGGCAACTCGCTCAGCTGTTCATCTCGCACGACCTGGGGGCCGTCGCCGCGCTGGTCGACCGGATCGTCGTGCTGTACCGCGGCAACATCGTCGAGGACGGACCCACCCATCAGGTGATCTCCGATCCGCAGCACCCCTACACCGCGCTCCTCGTCGGATCGGCGCCCACCTTGAGTGGTGGCGCCGTGACCCGCGAGCGTCGCCGGGAGTTGAGGCTCCGCCTCCCGTGAGTACTTGTTAACCGCGGGCGGTTAACAAGTACTCACGGGCGCTAGCGGCGCAATGCCTTTCGCGCCAGCCAGTTGCCGAAGAACTGGGAGGCCTGTACCAGCAGGATGATGACGAGGGTGGCGACGACGGTCACCTGCCAGTTGAAGCGCTGGTAGCCGTAGACGATGGCGAAGTCGCCGAGCCCGCCGCCGCCGATGGTGCCGGCCATCGCGGACATGTCGACGATGCCGATGAGGACGAAGGTGTATCCGAGGATCAACGGGCCCAGGGCTTCCGGGATCAGCAAGGTGACGACGATCCGTAGAGGACCGGCACCCATCGCGCGGGCGGCTTCGATCACACCGGGGTCGACGGTCACCAGATTCTGTTCCACGATGCGCGCGATGGCGAACGACGACGCGATGATCATCACGAAGATCGCGGCCTCGGTTCCGATGGTCCGGCCCACCACTGCGAGGGTGACGGGCCCCAGTGCGGCGAGCAGGATGATGAACGGAATCGGCCGCACGATGTTCACGAGGATGTTCAGGACCGTGTAGGCGGCCGTGTTCTGGAGGATCCCGCCCTTCCGCGTGGCGTACAGCAGCGTCCCCACCACGAGCCCGATCAGCCCGCCGACCACCAGTGTGATCACCACCATGTAGATGGTGGTGCCGATGGATTCGAACAGTACGGGGCGCAGTTTGTCCCAGTTCGTGGTCATGCCTGTACTTCCTCGACGTCGGTGACGGTCCGCAACCGGCGGATGACGTCGTCGACACCGTCGTCCGGACCGACGAGTTCGAGCGTCAGACTGCCGAACGAGCGGTCCTGCAGGGTGGTGATGCCGCCGTAGACGATCTCGAACCGGACACCGTGCCCTCCCGCATCGGAGAGCACGTCGCCGATCCGGCTGCCGTCCCGCACGTCGGCGGTGACGATCCGGCCACCGAAACGTGCGCGGAGCCGCTCCAGGTCGGCCGGTTCCGGGCGGTTGCGCAGGATCGTGCTCACGAAGCTCTTCGACGCCGGCGCCTGTGGTTCGGAGAAGACGTCGAACACGGTGCCGAGTTCCACGACGCGACCCTCCGCCAGCACGGCGACACGATCCGCGACGGCCCGGACGACGTCCATCTCGTGCGTGATCACCACGATCGTGACCCCGAGTTCCCGGTTCACCTTGCGGAGCAGGCGGAGTACGTCCTGCGTGGTCTCCGGGTCCAGGGCGCTGGTGGACTCGTCGGCGAGCAGCAGGTCCGGCGACGTCGCCAGCGCGCGGGCGATCCCGACCCGCTGCTTCTGCCCGCCGGACAGCTGGTCGGGGTAGGCCCGCGCCTTGTCGGACAGGCCGACGAACGCGAGCAGTTCGGCGACGCGTTCGCGGCGCTTCTGCCGTGGCCAGCCCGCCACGACGAGGGGGTATCCGACATTCCCGGCGACGGTGCGGGAGCGGAACAGGTTGAACTGCTGGAAGATCATGCCGATCTTCGCACGCACGTGCCGGAGTTTCGATTCCGGCAGCGCGGTGATGTCGACGTCGTCGACGACGACGCGCCCACCGGTGGGGCGTTCCAGGCCGTTGATCAGCCGGACCAGCGTGCTCTTCCCGGCCCCCGAGTAGCCGATGACCCCGAAGATCTCAGCTCGTTCGATGGTGAGATCGACGGCGTCGACGGCGGTGAGCGTCTTCTTTCCGGCTTGGAAGGTTTTGGTGACGGATTCGAATCGGACGATCGGTGTCATCTACTTGGCCGAACGAATTCCCTCTTCGACCCGCGACAGGATCTGCTGCAGCTGCGCGCCGTCGCGTTCCACCTCGACCGACGTTCCCTTCGACTCCTCGCGCACGGCGGCCTGGATCTCGGGGTTGTGCCAGATCTTCACGAGTTCGAGGTACGTCGCGTTGTCCTTGTCCTCGGCGCGGGTGACGAACGTATTGATGTACGGCTCGGCGGCGGGGCTCGACGGGTCGTCCTTGTAGAGGGCCGATTCGGGATCGATGCCCGAACGCTCGAGGAAGGTGTTGTTGACGATCGCACCGTCCACGGACGCGAGCGACAGCGCCGTCTGCGCGGCGTCGACCGGCGTCACCTTCACCTTGGACTTACCCGCGTCGATGTCGGCGGGCGTGGGGGACGGGTTGTCGCCGGTCAGGGTGAGCAGGCCGGCGCCCTTCAACACGAACAGCGCACGAGCCTGGTTGCTGGGGTCGTTGGGGATGGCGATCTCCCCGCCCTGCGGAATGTCGGCGACACTCTGGTGCTTCTGCGAGTACAGGCCGAGAGGCACGATCTGGGTGGCGCCGATCGGGGTGAGGTCGTCGTCGGCGCCGGTGTTGTACTCGCCGAGGAACTGCAGGTGCTGGAAGAGGTTGGCGTCGATCTGCCCCTGCGACAGGGCGATGTTCGGCTGCGAGTAGTCGGAGAAGTTCACGACGTCGAGCGTGATACCCGCGTCCTTCGCCTTCTCCTCGAAGATCTCCCACGAAAGGTCGCTGGCCTCGGTGGTTCCGATCCGAACCGTGTCGCCGTCGGCGCCGCCGGATCCACCGGAGCACGCTGTCAGTACCGCCAGGAGAGGAACGGCGGCAAGGGCGAGAGAACGGCTGAACTTCACGAAAAATCCCCACGATCGATCTGCTGACCACGGAGTGTGGCCGCTGACAACGTAGCCCGTCCGCGCGCGGTGCGGAATGGTTTCGATCGCCGTGATTCGAAGGAACGTGCCTCGACTTCCGTTCCTGCCCTGCAGTATTCGACCGGAACCACTGAGTGCTCTAGGGTGGCGGGGTAGGCATGCGAGAGGTGATGAGGCAATGAAGGTAACGGTAGTGGCCGGCAATCCCAAGCCCGGTTCACGGACGCTGGACGCGGCCGGTCTGGTCGCGGCCGCGGTGACAGGCGCCGCCGTGGATTCCACGGTCGACGTGATCGAGCTCGGTCCGGGACTGCTCGGGTGGGGCGACGAGAAGGTCGCGGCGGCCGTGGAGACCGTGGCCTCGTCGGATCTCGTGGTGTTCGCCAGCCCGACGTTCAAGGCGTCGTACACGGGCGTGCTGAAACTGTTCCTCGACCAGTTCGCGACCGGCGACGGCCTGAAGGACGTCGTGGTGGTGCCGCTGATGCTCGGGGCCGGCCCGGCACACGCCATGGCGCCGGACCTGCTGCTCAAGCCGGTGCTCGTGGAATTGGGCGCGACAGCCTCCGCGCCGGGCCTCTACCTCATCGACACCGCCTACACGACCGACACGCGCATCGCCGACTACGCCGAGCGGTGGGGTTCGATCCTCACCGCGGCGGCCCGGACCCGGACGGAACTCTCATGACGCAGGCAGACGGCACACTGGACAAGACTTCGCTCCGAGAGGCGTTCGGACATTTCCCGAGCGGTGTCGTCGCCGTCTGCGCCGAAGTCGACGGTGAACGGGTCGGGATGGCAGCGAGCACGTTCGTGCCGGTGTCGCTGGAGCCGCCGCTCGTCGCGTTCTGCGTGCAGAACACGTCCACGACGTGGCCGAAGCTCGCGGACCTCGAGCACGTCGGGATCAGTGTGCTCGGTGAGGCGCACGACGCGGCCGCCCGGGTCCTCGCCGCGAAGACCGGTGACCGGTTCGCGGGCCTCGACACCGAAACCACCGACGGCGGCGCGTTGTTCATCGACGGAGCGTCGGTGTGGCTGGACACCACCGTCACCCAGCAGGTGCCCGCGGGCGATCACGCGATCGTGGTCCTGCGGATCAACGAGCTGCGGGTGCAGTCGGAGATCGAGCCGATCGTGTTCCACCGCAGCCGGTTCCGCTGGCTCCGCACCGTCGCGTCGTAACCGAGTGCGATGACCACGGAACTGACGGCCCCGGCCGAGACGGACGTCCATCCTCTGGACGACGCGATTCGCGAATCCCTGCGCGGCGAGCACGCGCATTTCGCCCGGTGGTCGGGCCGGGTGGCGCGGTATCACCCGGACGTCGCGCCGCACGTCGGCCACCCGGACACCCTGGTGGACGAGGACTGGGCGGACCTGGCCGCACTGCTCGGCCCGTCGGCGACGGCCGCGCTCCGCGGATTCGGGCACACGCCGCCGCCGGGCTGGGAGGTTCTGGACTCCTTCGGCCTGGTCCAGATGGACGGCACCGCGCTGGACGTCGTACCGGACCCGGACGCCGAGGTCCTCGGCGCGGACAATGTTCCGGAGATCCTCGATCTGATCGGCCGCACCCGGCCCGGACCGTACCTTCCGCGGACCATCGAGATGGGGACCTACCTCGGGTTTCGGGTCGACGGCGAACTCGTCGCCATGGCGGGAGAGCGGCTGCATCCGCCCGGCTGGACCGAGATCAGCGCGGTCTGCACCGACGAGCGTTTCCGGGGCCGCGGATTCGGTGCCCGGCTCGTCCGCGCCGTCGGAGCCGGTATCCACGCACGCGGGGAGACGCCGTTCCTGCACGCCGCGCAGTCGAACACGACGGCGATCCGGCTGTACGAGAGCCTGGGTTTCACCCTCCGCCGGCAGTCCGCCCTCACCGTGGTCCGGACACCCGCGTAGGCGGCTCCGCCGCCCGTGCGTGGTTAACGAGTCCCTGCACTCGTCAACCACGCACGGGGAGCGGAGCGCCCTCGAAGCGTTCGCGGAGTGTCGATTCGGCGTACTCGTGCCGGAAGATCCCCTTCTCGCGGAGTACCGGTACGACGTGGTCGACGAAATCGGTGAGGCCGGAGGGGAATCCGTCCGGCATCAGGTTGAATCCGTCCGCCGCGCCCGCCACGAACCACTCCTCGATGGTGTCGGCGATCTGTTCGGGGGAGCCGACGACGAGCCGGTGGCCGAAGCCGCCTGCCTTGCGCAGAAGTTCGGACACCGAGTACCGGCTCTCCAGTGCCAGTCGCACGACGGCTTCACGGAACCCGAGGGAACCGGAGAACGACGGGTCGACCGGCGCCAGCAGCAGGTCCTCCGGGATCGGCCGGTCCGGGTCGAGTGAGCTGAGGTCGACGCCGAGCATCCCGCCGAGCCGCTCGGCGGAGAAGCCGTCGGCGGCCTTGGACTCCCAATCCTCGTACCGGGCGATCGCCTCGGCCTCGGTGCTGCCTACCACCGTGACGAGGCCGGGCAGGATCTTCACGGACCCGGGGTCGCGACCGGCCGCGCGCGCGACGTCCTTCACCTGCCGGTAGTGCTGCCGACCGGCGTCGAGTGTGAGCTCCGCCGAGAACACCGCGTCGGCGCTGCGTCCGGCCAGGGTGCGGCCCTGCGGGGAACCACCGGCCTGCACTAGCAGCGGGCGGCCCTGCGGCGACGGCGGCACGGGCAGCACACCGTGCACGTGGAAGAACTCCCCGTCGTGGTGCACCTGCACCCGGGTGGCCGCCGATTCCCACAGCGCCGTGACGACGTCCACGAACTCCGTGGCGCGGCGGTACCGCGCCTCGCGGTCGGGGATCCGGGAGAGACCGAAGTTGTGGGCCGTCCCGGCGTGGAACGTGGTCACCACATTCCACGCCACCCGCCCGCCGGACACGACGTCGAGGGACAGGAACCGGTCCGCCAGGTCGAACGGGTCGTTGAACGTCGTCGACGCCGTGCCGATCAGCCCGAGGTGCTCCGTCGCGCTCGCCACCACCCCGAGAACGGTGGTGGGTTCGAGCGCCCGGGTCGGTTTGACGGCGGGATCCTCGCGGAGCGCGGGACCGTCCGCGAGGAACAGCGCGTCCAGGGTGCCGCGCTCCGCGATCTTCGCGACCTCGGCGTAGTAGTCGGGGTCGATGAACGACGTCGGGTGCAGATCGGGGGCCCGCCACGCGGACGGGTGGAAACCCACGTCCAGCACGTTGACGTTGAGGATGACCTCTCGTTGCGCGGGCATCAGCCGGCGGGCTTCGCGGCGGCGCCGTCGACGTTCGTCTGGCTCCGGTCGGTGGCCCGCGCCGACTCGATGCTCTGCGCCACCCGGGAGAAGAACGGGTCGCTGTCGATCAGCTGACCGATCCGCGGATCGTGGTACGTGTCGAGCAGCGGCGCAAAGTCGGGGTTGTCCTTGTTCTTCTCGTTGATGACGACCTCGATCCAATACAGCTCGTAGGCGGGGGCGTTGAAGACGATCTTGTCGTCCGGGACGTCGGCGAGATCGAAGTTGGAACGCCAGCCCAGCGCCAGGTCGACGTCGGGGAGCGTGCGCGGCAACTGCGCCAGCGCGGCCTCGGTGAATTCGAACGACTTCGGGTTGTCCTTGACGTCGCGGATCGTCACGCGGGACGGGTCGACTCCGTCCTTCAGCGTCAACTGGCCGAGGTCCTGCAGGGTCTCCAGGGCCTGCGCCTGGTTCGACGGGTCGTCGGGGATGGCGACCTTGGCGCCCTTGGGGAGATCCTCGAGCTTGTCGAACTTCTCGGAATAGCCCGAGAACTTCAGGACGTACCAGTCGCCGGCCGCATATAGTCCGAGGTTGCCGTCCTCATTCTGCACCCGCATCCACTCCTGATGCTGGCTGTGGTTGGCGTCGATGTCGCCCTGGGAGACCGCGAGGTTCTTGAGCTTCGAATCCTCGATCTGCACCGGTTCGACGGTGATGCCGTGGTCGGGTGCGAGTTTCGCGACCTCCTTGGCGAGCTTCTCGTCGAGGATCGATCCGGCGGTGTACCCGATCTTGAACGTGGTCTGCGGACCGTCGCCCTCGGTGCGGTCGTTGCCACCTCCCGCGCCGCACGCGGTCAGGAGGAGTAGCAGTGTGGCCGTCAGTCCGCCTGCCGCGACAGCGCGGGCGCGCGTCACCGAGCGGGGTCGAGTCGTCATGGGTGTAGTCCTCTGATCTGGGTGGGAGTGAAAGGCTCAGCGTCGGTTGGTGAGGCGGGCTGCCAGGTCGCCGACGAGTTGGATGACCTGGACCAGCACCACGAGCGCGATGACCGTCGTGATCATCACGGTGTTGTCGAATCGGTTGTAGCCGTAGGCGATGGCGAGGTTGCCGATGCCGCCGGCTCCCACGGCGCCTGCGATCGCCGACATGTCGAGGATGCCGATCAACGCGATCGTCAGGGCGCCGATGATGGTCGGGACCGCTTCGTGGAGTTGCACTTTGCGGATGATCTGGAAGTTCGAGCCGGCCGACGCGCGTCCCACTTCCACCACTTCGGGCGGAACGTCGCGCAGCGAGTTCTCGATCAGGCGCGCGACGTACGGGGTTGCGGCCAGCGTCATCGGTACGGCCGCCGCCTGCACCCCGAGCGACGTGCCGACGACGAAGCGGGTGAACGGGATGATGGCGGCCATCAGCACCAGGAATGGCAGCGATCGTCCGAGATTGACCACCCAACCGGCGACCGCGTTGACCGCCGGGTTGGGAAACAGCCCGCGGGGAGCGGTGTTGTGCAGGATGACCGCCAGCGGAGTGCCCAGCAGGATCGCCAGGATCACCGTGATCCCGACCATCTGCACGGTCTGTTGCAGGGCGGGCAGGAACAATTCGGGAAGTTCCTCGACGGGGGTCGAGATGGCGAGGACGACGCTGTCGGCGCTCATGCGGCCGCCTCCTCGGTGGCCGGGGCGGACGCGCTGTCGTCGACCCGTGTCCCGTGCAGGCCCCACGAGGACAGAAGCTCCCCGACCGACGGATGGTCACCGGCGACCGAGATGGTGACCCGGCCCGCCGGGCGTCCGCCGACCGACTCCACGGTCCCGGAGAGCACCCCGATCGACCGGCCGGTCGCCGTGCCGAGACGCTCGATCCAGTTGGTGGGGACGGTGTCGGAGCCGTAGGTGACGTGCCACAGCACGTCCCGGTCCTCCGCGGTGATGTGGGAACGGTCGGGGAGCAGCCCGACGCCGAGTTCGGAACGGGGGTCGCGCAGGAGGTCGATCACCGGTCCCGATTCCACGACCCGTCCCGCGTCGAGGACGGTGACCACGTCGGCGACCTGGCGGACGACGTCCATCTCGTGGGTGATCAGCACGATCGTCAGCCCGAGGTCGTCGCGCAGTTCGCGTAGCAACGCGAGGATGGATCGGGTGGTGGCGGGGTCCAGTCCGGACGTCGCCTCGTCGGACACCAGGACCTTGGGCGCCAGTGCCAGCGAGCGGGCGATCCCCACGCGTTGCCGCTGCCCGCCCGACAGTTGCCGGGGGTAGAGGTCGGCCTTGTCGGACAGTCCCACCCGCTCGAGCAGCTCCGCCACCCGTGCCCGTCGCTCGGTGCGGCCGATGCCGACGAATTCCAGCGGCAGCGCCACGTTCTCGGCGGCGGTCCGGCGGGCGAGGAGGCTCGACGCCTGGAAGATCGTGCCGATCGCGCGGCGCTGCTCCCGCAATCGCCGCTCGGACAGCCCGGAGACGTCCGTCCCGTCGAGGAGGATGCGACCCTCGGACGGACGCTCGAGCAGGCTGATGATGCGCGACAGCGTGGTCTTGCCCGCCCCGCTCTGGCCGATCACCGCGGCGATCTGGCCGGTGCCGACGGTGAAGTCGATGTCGTGGAGCACCTCGACGGAACGGGCTCTCTTCCCGAATCGTTTCGTGACGGAACGGACTTCGATCATGCTGCACCACCTGTATCGGATGACGGCACCGCGGGTCGGCCGCCGGGAGGGAGTCCTGGCCTGTGGGTGGGCCAGTGGGCTCCCGAAACGATAGGCGTGGGTAAACGGAAAGTCATGTGTAAGAATCGACTTGATCAGAAGGTGCGCTCGCTACCCGGGATACACCGGACGGCGGTGGGCCGGGGCAGCCGCCGGATCGGGTAGCCGCAGCGTCGCCCGGAGCGACCGCTGCCGGTACCCGCGGGGCCGAGGCGGCCGCGCCCATGCGGAGAAGCCGGCGTCGAGGTCGGTGACGGTCGCGATGTGACCGTCCACGTCGGTGGCGTCGGGATCGTCGACGACGAACAGCAGGGCGCGCTCACGCACGGCCGTGCCGTGCCGGTCGACGTCGCCGCCGGACAGCACGACGATATCGGAAACCTCGGCGGCGGAGACGATGTCGTCGCCCTCCTCCGCCCACCATGCGACGGGAATCTTCTGCTGCGGCGGTGTCGGGACGTTGAGGGGGCCGGCGATGTCGAAGACCCCCTGGTGGTCGGCGTAGACGATGCGGTCGGAATCGGCGAAGCGCACGTCGCCGGGGCGTCCACGGATCGTGTCGGCCGGCCAGCTCTCCCACAATGTGCGGGAGGCGTGGATCGCGTCCGTCGTCACCGCAGGGCTCGGCCCGGCCTCGATCCACACCCCCGCCGAGGTCAGGTTGCCCGGCGCCGACCGGTCCTCCACCCCGGTGAGCCAGCCGACGCGGCCGCGGCTGGTGTGGTCCAGCGAGGCCAGGCGGCGAGCCAGGTTGTACGGGTGGTCGAGGTGGGGGACGGCGGTGACGAACACACCGACGTCGGTGGTGGCGGCGATCAGCGCCGCGGCGGACACGCTGGGGGACAGGGCCGCGGTGGGGCGGGGAGCGGTCCGCGACACCCGTTCGACACCGACGAGAACGAAGTCCGCCCCGGTTCGGTCGACGAACGCGGCGAGTTCGTCGACCCGGCCGCGGCGGATGGCGTCGACGAGCAGGTGCTCACCGAGCGCGAGTCCGTAGAAGGTCCTGCTGCGCTGGATCACACTCATCCGAGGTCTCCCGGTGTCGGTTCGAGGGTCTGCTGTCGTGATGTCAAGGGGCATCTCCTGAGAAGAGGGTGGATGTCGCGAGGGCGAGGGACGTCAGCCCCAGGGCGACCAGCAACATCGATACGGACGCACTGCGCCGGAGGACGCTGGACCGCGGATCCTGCGGGTCGTACCACAGCCAGAGGACCTGTCCGGCAACGAATTCGTTCCTGCCGGCACCGGACGCGGCGGCACCGGATCCCGGACCGGGATCGAATGTCTCTCGCCGGCCGGTGAACTCGTCGCCCCCGACCCGGTACGCGTAGGTGACCGCGGGTCGTACGTCGACGACCGAGCATTCGGACCCGGTCCACGACCGGGACCGCCACAGCGCGGCGACGCCCGGAACCCCACGGAACAGGAGGAACGCACCCGCGATGATCCAGACGGTGACCACACGGGCGACGTTACGGCGGCGACGGTGGGGTCGTACAGCCTTCCCCGCAGCGTGAGCGGAACACCGTTTCCGCACGTGCACGCGTCGACGGGTACATGAATGGTGTTGGACACCAGACATTTAAGCCGTGTGTTGAAATCAGGACGAGTGGAAGACTCGGATAACCGGTGGCCCTGAGCCTACGGTGGCCGTGCGAGAAACTTCGCAGAATTCCCACATCCGGCAGCATGTCCCGAAGGTGCGCGCAATGAGACCGAACTACTGGTACCTGGCGCGAAGGGTGGGGCAGGCGTTCGTCGTGATCGCCCTGTCTTACACCCTCGTGTTCTTCGTACTCAACGTTCTTCCCGGCAACCCGATCGAATCGCAGATCAACAGTCCCGAGAACCCGATTTCGGCGGAGGACGCCGAAGTGCTGATCGCCTATTACAACCTCGACAAATCGGCGTTCGAGCAGTTCGCGCTCTCGGTGCAACGACTGGTCGTGCACGGCGACCTCGGCTATTCGCTGACGTCGGGCAAGTCTGTCGAACACCTGCTGTTCTCGGCGCTTCCCTCGACGCTGAAGCTGGCGTCCACGGCGTTGCTGCTCGCCATCGTGTTCGCCTTCGCCATCGCGCTGACCGCGGTGTTCGCGAAGGCCGCACGCGTCCGGGAGGCCGCGCGCGCCGTACCGGCGGCGTTTCTGTCGACGCCCTCGTTCATCGTCGGCCTGTTGCTGCTGCAGTTCTTCGCGTTCGAACTCGGACTTGTCTCCGCCATCAGGGACGAGGGGGTGCGCTCGGTGATTCTGCCGGCCATCGCGCTGGCGATCCCCGTGTCCGCGCCCATCGCGCAGGTGCTCATCCAGGGGCTGCACAACGCGTCGGGTCAACCGTATGTCGACGTACTGCGGTCGAAGGGGCTGTCGGAGAACCGGATCATCTTCCGGCACGTGCTCAAGAACGGGTCGATCCCGACCATCACGATCGTCGCCATCACGGTGGGGGAGCTGCTCGCCGGATCCGTCATCACCGAAACGGTGTTCTCCCGCACCGGAATCGGATACCTCACCGAACAGGCAGTCCGCAATCAGGACACCCCTATCATCCAGGCGGTGGTGATTCTGGTGTCGGTCATCTTCGTGGTCGCGAACCTGCTCGCAGATCTCGCGTACCCGCTGATCGACACGAGGATCTCCTTCGCGCCGGACAAGAAAGTGGTCACAGCATGAGTGTTGACGCGCCTGTGCGGCGCGCACCGGTCGGCCCCGCCGCGGCCCCGCGCCTGTCGTGGGCACGCAGGCACGGGCTGAGCGCCGGCGACGTCCTGTCCGTGCTGTTCCTGCTCCTGGTGCTGCTGTGCATTCTGCTGCCGGGTGTGCTGGCGCCGTTCGATCCGCTCGCCGAGTCACCGGAGCATCCGCTGGAGGGTCCGAGCCTCGGCCACCCGTTCGGTACCGACTACATCGGCCGCGACGTGCTCAGCCGCGTCATCCACGGTGCGGCGACCACCATCAGCGGCTCGGTCATCGCGGTAATCCTCGGACTGGTCGTCGGCAGTGTGCTCGGTCTGACGTCGGCGTACTTCGGCCGCGCCTACGACACCACCGTCAGCCGCGTCGTCGACGTCCTGCTGTCCATTCCGGCGCTGCTGCTGGCGATCACCATCATCGTCGCGCTGGGCTTTGGAACCGTCAACGCCGCGATCGCCGTCGGGGTCTCCTCCGTCGCGGTCTTCTGCCGGCTGATGCGCTCGGAGGTCCTCACGATCAAGCATCAGCCGTTCGTCGAGGCCAGTGAACACCTCGGCGCCAACAAGGTGTGGTTGCTGGGGCGGCACATCCTGCCCAACGCGTACTCGTCGGTGCTGTCCCTGGCGGCGCTGCAGTTCGGTTCCGCGATCCTCTCCATCGCGGCGCTGAGCTTCCTCGGGTACGGCGCCCAGCCGCCGAACCCGGAATGGGGCCTTCTCATCGCGGAGGGCCGCAACTACATCGCCACCGCGCCGTGGCTGGTGGCGTTCCCGAGCGTGGTCATCATCCTGACTGTGCTCAGTGTCGGCAAGTTGAATCAGATCGTCCGAAAGCAGGTGGGTTGATGACAGCGATCGCGGAAGCACCGGTCACGAGTTCCGCCGGGCAGCACGACAACGGTCCGTTGATCGTTGCGCAGTCCCTGCACATCGAGTACGCGCCCGACTCCCCGCACCTGCCCGCCGCGCAGGTGGTGAACGACGTGAGCTTCCACCTCGAGCGCGGGCAGACACTCGCCGTGGTCGGCCAGTCGGGTTCGGGGAAGACGACCATCGCGCGGGCCGCCATCGGACTCCTGCCGGGCAACGGACGGATCTCGTCCGGCAGCGTGCACATCCTGGGCCGGGACGTGACCGGGTACGGGCAGAAGCAGTGGCGCGATCTGCGCGGCGGCACCATCGGATTCGTGCCGCAGGATCCGCTCGGTTCACTCGACCCCCTGCAACGCGTCGGCGACCAGGTGGCGGAGACCCTCCTCGTGCACGGGCGGGCCACCCGCCGGGACGTCCGGTCGAAGGTGACGCGCCTGCTCGACCGCGTGGGGATCCGCAATCCCGCCGAACGCGCACGCTCGTACCCGCACCAGCTGTCCGGTGGCCAGCTGCAGCGCGTTCTCATCGCCATCGCGATCGCCGTCGAACCCGCGGTGCTCGTCGCGGACGAACCGACGTCGGCGCTCGACGTCACCGTGCAGAAGCGCATTCTCGACCTCCTCGCCGACCTGCAGGAAGAACTCGGTCTCGGCATCCTCTTCATCACCCACGACCTGGCACTGGTGCGTGACCACAGTGATTCGGTTCTGGTCCTCAACGAGGGGCGCGTCCGCGAGGCCGGACCCGCCGGCGACGTCCTGGATCACCCGAAGGACCCCTACACCGTGCAGCTCATGAGCGACGCGCCCGCGCTCTCACCGGGCAAGTACGCCGGCCGGAACCCCGGCGCGGCCCCGTCGGCGGCACCGCTGCTCGAGGTCCGGAACCTGACGAAGACGTTCGCGACCGGCAGGCGCGGCAAGGGCGGGCAGGCGACGGTGGCCGCACTCGACTCGGTGTCGTTCGCCGTCGCCCGTGGCAGCACCCACGCACTGGTCGGCGAATCGGGCTCCGGAAAGACCACCACCGCGCGAATCATCACCGGACTCAGCACGTTCGACTCCGGTGAGGTGTTCGTCGACGGCCGGCCACTGAAGACCGACCCGCGGTCGTACCGCCAGAATTCCCGGGTGCTGCAGACGGTGCAGCAGAATCCGCTGGCCGCGATGGACCCGCGCTACACCATCGCCGACGTGATCGAGGAGCCGCTGCGCATCGCCGGATCGGGTGACCGGGCGAGCCGGCACTCCGCGGTGCGTGACGTGCTGGACAAGGTCGCGTTGCCGGCCGAGGTGCTGGGGCGGAGGCCCCTGGAGATCTCGGGCGGTCAACGTCAGCGAGTGGTGCTGGCACGGGGGCTCGTCCTCGCCCCGAAGATCCTGGTGCTCGACGAGCCGACGTCGGCACTGGACGTCACCGTGCAGGCGCAGATCGTCGACCTTCTGGTGGATCTGCAGGCCCAACTCGGTTTGACGTACCTGTTCATCTCCCACGACCTCAGCCTGGTCCGTCAGATCTCGGACACGGTGACCGTGCTCGAACACGGACGCCTGGTCGAGTCCGGTTCGGTCGCCGAGGTTTTCGGCAACCCGGCCGACCCGTACACGGCGCGCCTGATCGATGCGGTCCCCGGCAGGATTCCGCTCACCGCCTGAATGCTTCACAGTTTTCGACGCCACTTCACACAACCCGGAGGTTCACGGTTCATGGCACGCAGGTTCGGACGCTTCCGCCTGGCGGCGTGCATCGCGGCAACGGCGGTGGTGGTGGCGTCGTGCAGTCAGGCGCACGGTGCCACCGAGACGGCTTCGCAGGTCAAGCCGGGGGGAGACCTGGTGTACCTCGACGCCGAGGTGACGGCGTCGATGCAGATCCAGGTGTCGTACTGGCAGAACAGTCTCGTCAAGGATCAGCTTCTCGACCGACTGGTGTACCAGGACCCGGAGACCTTCGAATTCGAGCCGTGGATCGCGCAGAGCTGGACCGTCGACGAGCCGGGAACCACCTACCACTTCGTCATCCGCGACGGCGTCACCTACAGCGACGGCAGTCCCCTCGACGTCGCCAGCGTGAAACGCAACATCGAGTGGCTGGCCGAGGGTGACAAGCCGAAGGGCATCCCCCGTAACGCCTGGTTCCCGAAGATGACGGCGGTCGACACGGACGCGGCCGCACGCACGGTCACGGTGCACCTGGCGGAACCGAACGCCCCCTTCCTGGCGGCGCTGTCGATGAACACGGCCGGGCTCGTCGCGGACGCGACCATCGACGCCAGCAAGGAAGATCAGTCGGTGGTGACCAATCTGATCGGCAGCGGTCCCTTCGTCGCGGAGTCGGAGATTCCGAACAAGGAGATCAGACTCGTCAAGCGCCGCGGGTACGACTGGGCGCCCGCCACCGCGAAGCACCAAGGCGAGGCGTACCTCGATTCGGTGACGGTAGTGCCGATCGAGGAAGACAGCATCCGCGTGGGTGCGTTGCGCTCCGGGGAGGGCGACGCCCTGCGGTACACCCAGCCGCCGGACGAGGCCCTGCTGCAGAAGGAGGGATTCACCGTTCTGGGACTGCGCACCCCGGGTCTGGCCAACGTCCTGGACGTGCGGCAGACCGCCGATTTCGTCGACGACGTCAACGTTCGCAAGGCGCTGATGTACGGAATCGATCGCGACCAGATCGTGTCCACCCTGTACTCGGACAATTGGAAGCCTGCGAACAGCATCATCACCGAGGGCGCGCTGGGGTGGAAGGACCGCTCCGACGAGGTGCGCTTCGACCCGGACGAAGCGAACCGCCGGCTCGACGCGTCGGGCTGGACCGCGCGGGACGCCGACGGGATTCGGCAGAAGGACGGCAGGCCGCTCGAACTCAGCCTGTACATCGACGTCTACGACCACACGTCGAAACCGTTGTACGAACTCGTCCAGCGTCAGCTTCGTGCGGTGGGATCTCGGTGCAGCTGAAGCAGACCGACTTCGCGAACTACCCGAAGGCGAGCGCGGATCCGAAACTGAGTCTGCGCCGCAACGGGTGGCCCACGGCCGACACCTTCCGGCTGACCCAGAACTACGACAGCGACCAGGGCGACCTGTTCCAGCTCGAAGGCAACGACCCGTATCTCGACGGCCTGCTCCGATCACAGGTCACCGAGACGGACCGGAACAAGCGGATCGCGCTGATCGAACAGATTCAGGATCACGTGATCGACAACGCTTACACGATCCCGCTTCTGCTCGACACCCAGATCTTCGCCGTCGCCCCGCACATCCACGATTTCCGCAATGCGGCCAACTCCGTGCCGTGGTTCTACGACACGTGGACCGAACGGAAGTGAGTGACGCTGTGGAGCACAGTGTTTCATTCGACACCGCGTCCACAATCACACTGAGCGCAATGCTCGTCCCGGGCGCGACGCTCTGGGAAGGTAAAAGGCAATCGCGGAGAGGGGAACCGTCATGAGCCGACATTCCGTCGTCGGGCTGCACCTCGATGCCGCCGTCGTCACGCACGTGCTCGACCCGAGGCAGCAGGCGCGGCGAGAAGACTTCGGGCGCAGCATCGACGAGTCGGGAATCGACTTCCTCATTCTCGGTGGTGACCACAAGAACGAGGTGGAGCCGAGGATCGATGCGACGGTGGCCGCCACCGTCCTGGCCCGGCACACGAGCACGGTGGGACTGGTGGTGGCCGGCGCCGTCGTCCGCGATCACCCGTTCAATCTCGCGCGCCGGCTCGGTTCCCTCGACCACGGATCCCACGGCAGGGCCGGCTGGCTGATCGGGTCGGGCCCGGTGAACGCGGCCGTCGATGCCGTGTCGGTCGTCCGGAAGTTGTGGGAGAGCTGGCCCGGCGACAGCATCGTCGACGACGCCGAGCGCGGCATCTTCGCGGACTCCGAACGGATCGTCCACATCGATCACTCGGGGATCTTCTCCGTCTCCGGCCCACTCAATGTTCCCGAACCGCCGCAACGCAAGCCGCCCGTCTTCTGGCACCCCGCGACCGAGGCCGAACAGGTCGCGGCGCGGCGCACCGCCGACGCGGTGATCCTTCCGGACGAGGACTCGGTGCGCCGGTACCGGGCGCACTTCGACCCGGACGCCGCCCGGGACCAGGCGCTGCTCATCGACCTGCAGTGGACACCAGGCAGCATCCCACCTGCGACGGAAGCCGACGGCGTGATCGTCCGAGGGTTCACCGCGACCGATCTGCCCGCCCTGCTCGACGCGGTTCGGCGCGACCCGTCACTCCACGACCCGCGGCCCACCCTGCGTGACCGATTGGGTCTGCAGACGGCGGAGACCGTGCTGTCCGGCGGCCGCAGCGCGTTCCCGGTCAGCTGACCATTTCACCGAAGACAGGAGATTCACCATGACAGCGGTATCCGAGGCGCCCGCGCCGGAGGCGGTGCGTCCGCCCGCACGCGGCTCCGCCGAACTGGCGGCCGTGATCGCCGAGATCGCCGACGACGCCGCGCGGCGGCGTGCCGGTGGCGGGACCGAAGGACCGCACCGCGCCGTCGAGTTGATCCGCGAGCACCGCCTCGGGGCCGTGCGCGTGCCCCGCGAACAGGGCGGCGGCGGGTACACCCTGCAGGATCTGTTCGACCTGGTGATCGACCTCGCCGAGGCCGATCCCGATGTTCCGCACATCATCCGCGTCCACTACGCCTTCGTCGAGGAGCTGCTGCGGGTCCCGCGCACCGAACGCAAGGACGCATGGTTGCCGGAGGTCCTGTCGGGCAAGCTGTTCGGCGGCGCGTCCTCGGAACTGAGCACCCGCGCCGTCGGCTCCTACAGTTTCGAATCCACGCTGACTCCGCAGTCCGGCGGGTACCGCCTCGACGGGGTGAAGTTCTACAGCACCGGCTCGCTGTACTCCGATTTCATCCGGGTCTCCGCCAACGTCCCGGATGGAAAGGCACTCAGCGCCATCGTGCCCGCCGACCGCGCGGGGATCGTCCACGAGGACGACTGGGACGGAATCGGCCAGCGTCACACCGGCAGCGGGACGACCGTGTTCGAGAACGTCGCCGTCGCCGAGTCCGAGACCCTTCCGTTCCGGGGTGGCGACGAGGAGACCCGGCCGCGTCAGGCGCTTCCTCAGCTGTACCTGCACGCGATCGCGGCGGGCATCCTCCGCACCGTCACGACCGAGTCCGCCGCGCTGATCCGCGGCCGCAAGCGCAGTTTCGTGTTCGCCGCCGCCGAGGAACCACGGCACGACCCGCAGTTGCTCGAGGTCGTCGGAACGCTGTCGGCGGCGGCCTTCGCGGCGGAGTCGGTGGTCCGCGCGGCCGCCGCAGCCCAGGATGTGGCCGCGGACGCTGCCCGCACGTCCGGCGTCGACGCCCGGCTCGAGCAGGACGCTGCGGTCCTGGCCACCAAGGTGAAGGTGTCCATCGAGGACGTCGCGCTCCGGGCCGCCACCCGGTTGTTCGAGGTGGGCGGTGCCTCGGCCACCCGGGAGTCCGCGCACCTGGACCGGCACTGGCGGAACCTGCGAACCCTGTTCTCCCACAACCCGACGGTGTACAAGGCGCGGGTGATCGGCGACCTCGTGGTCAACGAGACACCGCTCCCCGACACCGGATTCTTCTGATTCGGAAGGCAAAGCCGTGAGTAGCTCCCGACGCCAACTGGTGCTCAACGTGAACGTGCTCGACGTGGGCATCGCCCCCGGGGCGTGGACGCTCGACGACGTGCACGCCCACTCGTTCGTCGATCTCGACCACTTCACCAGGGTCGCGCGGATCGCTGAGCGCGGCACCCTCGACGCGTTCTTCCTCGCCGACGGTCCCGGCTTCTGGGAGAACCCCCGGGTCAAGCCGACCCGGGCGCTGGAACCGTCGGTGATCCTGGCGGCCGTCGCGACAGCCACCGAGAATCTGGGGCTGATCGGGACCGCCTCCACCACGTTCAACGACCCGCGCGATCTCGCCGAACGCTTCCTGTCCCTCGACTACCTCAGCGGTGGCCGGGTGGGGTGGAACGTGGTCACCACGTATTCACCGACGGCGGCAGCCAATTTCGGCTTCGACCAGATCCCGGACCGCGACTACCGCTACCGCCGTGCCGAGGCGTTCGTCGGTGTGGTCACCGCGCTGTGGGAGAGCGCTCGCAGCGGTGTCCCGGTGTCGCACCACAGCGAGTTCTTCGACGTCGACGGCGTGCTGCGGGCTCCGGCTCGGAGCAGGGGCAGCCGCCGCTCGTGCAGGCGGGTGGATCACCCGCCGGGCGCGAGCTCGCCGGACGCACCGCTCACGGCGTATTCTCCGCGGAACTGACGCTCGACTCCGCGCGCAGGCACTACAAGCACGTCAAGGACGTGGCGCGGGCGGAAGGCCGCAACCCGGACGACGTAAAGATCCTGCCCGGGCTGATCACCGTCATCGGCTCGACGGAAGCGGAGGCGATCGCTCGACACGAGCAGCTCCGCGAACACGTCCCCGCCCGGTTCGGCTGGGACCGGCTGGGTCTGACGCTCGGTGTCCCGCTCGCGGAACTCGACCTCGACCAGCCGATCCCGCAGTCGCTGCTGGACGGGCCGCCCGACCCGGCGACGTTCTCGGGTTCCCTCGGATTCCGCGAATCGGTGGTCGGGCTGGCGCGTGAGCGGAACCTGACCGTCGCCCAGCTCCTGCGCGAGCTGAACGGCGGCGGCGGGCACCGAGCCGTCATCGGCACCCCGGAACAGGTGGCCGACACCATCGAGGCGTGGTTCCGCGCCGAGGCGGCCGACGGATTCAACCTCATGCCCGACGCGTTCCCGTCCGGCCTCGACACCTTCGTCGACGAAGTGGTGCCCCTGCTCCGCAAGCGGGGACTGTTCCGCCACGAATACGCGGAGAAGACCCTGCGCGACCGGTTCGCGGTGCCGCTTCCCGAGTACGACGCCGCGCGGTCGGCCTGACTGCGTCCAGACGGTAAGGAGGCCTGGTGAATTCACCGCGGTCGGGGTCGCAGGCGGTCGAGCGGGCGATCGCGGTCCTCGCCTGCTTCGAGGGCGGAGCCACCGACCTGACGGTCAGCGCGCTCGCCGCCCGCACCGGATTGGCCGTCAGCACCGCGTACCGCATCGTGCAGGCCCTCGTCCGCGGCGGATTGCTCGAACGCGACGAGCACACCGACTGCTATCGGGTGGGGCCGAGCCTGATCTCCCTCGCCGTGCCGTCGCTGGGGCGGCACGACGCCGAAGCGTTCGCGCCGCACCTGTATTCGCTCGCCGCGCGGGTGAAACTGACCGCCAGCCTCGGCGTCGCGAAGGACGATGTCGCGGTCACCGTCTTCTCCGCGCGCCCACCCGAACGGTTCTGCACGCATCAGCTGCCCGGGGCGCGTCAGCCACTGCAGACCAGCGCGATGGGCATGGCGATTCTGGCGTTCGGCACGGCGTCCGCCCGGCGAGGCAGTTCGGTGCCGGTGCCCTCGGACCTCGAACGGGTCCGGCGGCGGGGGTACGCCGCAGCCTTCTCCGCCGAGAACCGGGACGTGCTCGCCGTCGCGGTTCCCGTTCTCGACGCCGACGGACGGCCCCGCGGCGCGCTCGGAGTCCAGGCGCTCCGTCGGCGACTCACCGACGATCTCGTGCGGGAGATCGTGCCGCTGATGCGGGGCGTCGCGGCGCGGATCGGTGCGGGCGCCGGAACCGCATTTCCCGCGTTCCGGTAGGGAAAAACTCAGGGTGAACCTTTTTCGCATTGTGAAAAAAGCGTTGTAGCAACGTGGTTCGGGATTCGATGATGATCGCGACGTATCGATTCAGCCCGAAACCCAGGAGTACCCATGACCGTCACCACCGCAGCGCCCACCGACTCGGATCGGTCCGCCGACACCGCGCTCGAGGTCCGTCCCGTCGCCGGGCACATCGGCGCCGAGATCTCCGGTATCGACCTCCGGAAAGAACTGGCCGACAACGAGGTAACACAGGTTCGCGACGCCCTGCATCGCTACAAGGTGCTGTTCTTCCGCGACCAGGAGATCGGGCACGCCGAACAGATCGCGTTCTCCCGCAGGTTCGGTGACGTGACGCCGTCGCACCCGTACGACGACGAAGCACCCGAGGGCTTCCCGCAGATCCTCGCCGTCGACAGCCGCAAGTACGAGAAGCGGTTCGGGCGCAAGAAGTACAGCTACGACAACAAGTGGCACACCGACGTCACCGCGCTGATCAACCCGCCGGCAGGCACTATCCTGCGTGCGCACCTCGTCCCGGAGCAGGGTGGCGACACCCAGTGGACCAACCTCGTCGCCGCCTACGAGGGTCTGCCGGACTCACTGAAGCGCCTCGTCGACGGCCTCCGCGCCGAGCACCGGTTCGGCGGCAGGCACCCGCAGTGGGCCGAGGACAGCAGCTACGCCCAGAAGACGCGGGAGAACCCGCTCGTCACCGAACACCCGGTGGTCCGGGTTCACCCGGTGACGGGGGAGCGTGCCCTGTTCGTGACACCCGGGTTCACCGCCCGGATCGTCGGGGTGTCGCCGTCCCAGAGCGACCGCCTGCTGGACCTCCTGTTCGCCGAGGTGACGAACCCCGCCTACACGGTGCGCTTCCGCTGGGCGCCGGGCAGCCTCGCGTTCTGGGACAACCGTGCCACCGCCCACCTCGCGCCCACCGACCTCGACCACCTCGACGTCACCCGGGTCCTGTACCGCACCACCCTCGAGGGCGACGTTCCCGTCGGCCCCGACGGCAAGGAATCCACGTCCATCGCCGGCGCGGCGTTCCGCGGCGAGAAGTAGGCGGCTTCGCCGCCCGTGCGCCTTTCTGGTAGCTGGCGCTACCAGAAAGGCGCACGAGTCCATAAAGGAGACGAAAATGACAGTTATCGACGACCGTCCCGGTGTCGCCACCGAGCTCCGGATCGCTCCCATCGCCGGCTATATCGGCGCCGAGGTCAGCGGTGTGGATCTCGCGGGTGACCTGGACGAGGCCACCGCCGCACGACTGCGGCAGGCGTTGCTTGACCACAAGGTGCTGTTCTTCCGCGACCAGCCCCTCGACCACGCGGCGCAGATCCGGTTCTCCCGGCACTTCGGGAAGGTGACACCCGCCCATCCGTACGACTACAACGCCCCCGAGGGCTACCCGGAAATCCTGGAGGTGGACAGCCGCAAGTACGCGGCCCGCGGCGGCGCCCGCAAGTACAGCTACGCGAACTTCTGGCACACCGACGTCTCGGCGCTGGTGAACCCGCCGGCGATCACGTTCCTGCGGTCGGAACTGGTGCCGGACGTCGGGGGCGACACCACCTGGACCAATCTCGCGGCGGCGTACGCGAATCTGCCGGAATCGTTGAAGTCGTTCGTGGACGGCCTGCGCGCCGAACACCGGTTCGGGGGACGGCAGAAGCGCTGGGAGGCGGGCAGTGACGCCGAACAGAACGTCACCACGAAACCGATCGTGACGGAGCATCCGGTGGTCCGCGTGCATCCGGAGACCGGTGAGCGGGGGCTGTTCGTCACCCCCGGCTTCACGAGCCGCATCCTCGGCGTCTCCCCGGCGCAGAGCGACCGGATCCTCGACCTGCTGTTCGAGGAGGTCACGAACCCGGCGTACACGGTTCGAGTTCGCTGGCAGAACAACAGCATCGGGGTGTGGGACAACCGCATCACCGCGCACCTCGCGCCGGCGGATCTCGATCATCTCGACGTCGTGCGGGTGCTGTACCGCACCACGGTCGAAGGTGATGTTCCGGTCGGCGTCGACGGTCAGCCGTCGCGGTCGGTGGCCGGCACCGCGTTCCACGGCTCCGACTGAGCCAGGGGGACGACGACATGAGGGCTGAGTCGCCGATCGGGTTGCGCCGTAACAGATCGTTTGCCGCCGCGGTGCTGGTCACGGCCGTGGCGCTGGTGGTCGCGGCATGTGGTGGGTCGTCCTCGGGCGGCGGGACGACGGAGGACGGCAAGACGGTGCTGCGGTACGAGGGCAGCCCGGCCAGTGTCACCTTCCCCGAGCTTGCGGAGGATCTCGGGTTCTTCGAGAAGGTGCAACTGGAGTGGTTGGGGGACACGACGAGTGGGCCGCAGAGCATTCAGTCCGCGGCCACCGGGGAGACCGACTTCGGGGCGGCCTTCAATGGCGCCATCGCCAAACTCGTCGATGCCGGGGCACCGCTGACCGGGGTCGTGTCGGTATACGGATCGGACGGCGACACCGAGGCCGACAGCTTCAACGGCTACTACGTCCTCGACGGCAGTCCCATCCGGACGGCCCGCGATCTGATCGGGAAGAAGGTGGGAATCAACACCCTCGGCGCCTACCACGAGTACGTCATCAAGGAATGGCTGTTCCGTGCCGGCCTGACCAACGACGAGATCAACCAGGTGGAGCTGACCGTGGTGCCGCCGAACAACACGGAACAGGCACTGCGGTCGGGGCAGATCGACGTGGGGAATCTCGGGGGGATCGTCAAGGATGCCGCGCTCGGCCGGGGCGGGTTGACGCCGCTGTTCACGGATGTCGATCTCACCGGCCCGCTGGGGATCGGGGCGGTGGTGTTCCGGAACGATTTCATCTCGAAGAACGAGGACGCCGTCCGCGACTTCGTGCAGGGCGTCGCGCGCGCCGTGCGGTGGACGCAGACGGTGCCGAAGGAGGAGGTGGTCGATCGTTTCGTGAAGATCGTCGAGGGTCGTGGGCGTAACGAGTCGACGGAGTTCGTCCGGCAGTGGAAGAGTGCCGGCGTGCCCGCGGCCGGGGGAGTGATCGATCCCGGGGAATTCCAGATCTGGATCGACCAGGGCGTGCGGTTGGGGGTGCTGAAACCGGGCGGGACGACGGCGGAGGGCCTGTTCACCAACGACTACAACCCGTACGCGAACGGCACGTATCCGCCCGGCAGTGACGCCGACGGAAACCCGGTGGTCGCTGCAGGCTGAGCGGCTCCGCCGCCCGTGCGTGGTGAGCGAGTCCCTACACTCGCCGACCACTCACGGGCGGTGGAGTGCCCGGCGGACGGCGTCGGCGAAAGAGGTGGGGTCGTGGATCAGCCAGCCGTGGTTGCCTGTCACGGTAATGACGCGAGGATTGCGTAGCGCCTTCCTCATCGACTCGAAGCTGGCGAGGGGAATTGTCCGGTCCCCGCGACCCCACAGGAGGGACACCGGTAGGCCACGGTCGGCGAGGACGCCGAGTTCGTGGCGCAGATCCGCCCGTCTGGCCAGGTGTGCCGTTCGCCAGACCGCACCCGGATCCCGTAGCGCGTTGGGCAGAAAACCGTTGACGAGCGATGCCGTCGTGTGCGCGATGGTCCGGATCGACAGCGCCTCACCCAGGGCCGAGGCGCCCCAGTCCCACAGTGGTCGCTCGTCGATGGGCCGGGTGTGCCAGCCGTCGGACGACCAGGCGCCGCCGCCGACGGAGTTGACCAGGACCAGGCGCGCGACCCGCTCCGGAAGGTCGTGGGCAGCCTGGATGGCGACGCCGCCGCCGAACGAGTGGCCGACCAGGGTGACCGGTTCACTGATTCCCGCGTCGTCGAGGAACCGTCCGAGCCAGGCCGCGTAACCGGCGAAGGTGCGGTCCTCGGGCGCGTGGTCGGGGGTGCCGCCGAAGCCGGGGAGCGTCGGCGTGACGACGCGATGCCCGTGTTGAGCGAGCATCGCGAGGCTGCGGTCGTACACCCGCGGGGTGAGTCCCCATCCGTGCAGGAAGACGACGGGCGAGCCTGCACCCACGACGGTGAGGGTCGTGGCGTCCGCATCTGCGGGTTCCCCGAAGATCTCGGGTTCTGAGTTCTGGGTCAGTGACACGCACACAGCGTGGACGACGGGGATGCCGTCGGTAACGGGCCGATTTACCCGAACGCATACCTGTTTCTGGTGTTTCGTGCCGGACCGGTCGGTTCGATATCGAATCGTTATCTACCTGTATTGCAAAAACAGGTATGTGTATGGGCCGATCGGCCGTTGTCCGCTGAGTCCGTGACCGGGATGTTATCTAACGTCTCGTCCGAACGGCACGGAAGTCGCCGGACTCTCAAAAATTGAAGGACTCAGCTCAATGGCCAAGCATAGATTGCGTCGGGGCAATCGTCTGCAGTTTTCGACCGGCGGTCTTCTGATCGCCGCCGGTGTGGGAGTGGGAGCGTTCCTGCTTCCCGTCGCTCCCGCTGCAGCGGAGCCGATCACCATCCCAGGAATTGGGACATTCGAGGTACCGGGTGTACCGCCAGTGCCTCCGGTTCCATCCGCTCCGGCTCCGAACCCCGGGCCACTGCCGGGACCGGTCCCGGCCCCGCCGGCGATGCCGGCCACCCACGGCGCTCAGGCTCTCGCCGCCGCCGAGTCGAAGATCGGCTCGCCGTACGTCTGGGGCGCCACCGGGCCGAACTCCTTCGATTGCTCGGGCCTCGTGCAGTGGGCGTACAAGCAGGTGGGCATCTCGGTGCCCCGTACCACCTACGACCAGTTGAACGGGGGATCGCCCGTCGACAAGGGCAGCCTGCAACCGGGTGACCTGGTCCTGTTCAACGGGGCGGAGCACGTCGGGCTCTACGCCGGGAACGGCACGGTCGTCCACGCGCCCACCGCCGGGCAGCCCGTCAAGCAGTCGCCGCTCGATTCGATGCCGTTCTACGCGGCGCGCCGCTACTAGGCGGCTCCGCCGCCCGTGCGTGGTTAACGAGTCTCTGCACTCGCAAACCACGCACGGGGCGCGAAGCGCCCTACGAGTTGCGGATCAGATCCGACGCCCGCTCACCGATGAGGACCGACGGTGCGTGGGTGTGCCCGCGGATGATGGCGGGCATGATCGACGCGTCCGCGACGCGCAGTTTGTCGACCCCACGAACCCGCAGGTCGGGTGTGACGACACTCGCGTCGTCGTTGCCCATGCGGCACGTCCCGACCGGGTGGTAGAGCGTGTGCGCGTTCTCCTGGAGTGCCCGCTCGAGGATCTCGTCGATCGGGGTGCTCGGTTCCACTGCCGGGCGAATCAGATTGCCGAGCCGCGACTTCAGCGCGGGCGCGGACGCGAGGGCGTCGCACAGGCGCAGTCCTTCGAGCATCGCCCGTCGGTCGACTCCGCCGCTGTCGCTGAGATAGCGGGGATCGATGATCGGCTTGGCGAGGGGATTCGCCGACTTCAGCGAGATCTCGCCGCGACTCTCGGGTTTGACGAGGATGGTGCCGATCACCGCGGCGTGCCCGGTCGCAGGGATGAGGCCCTCGTCGAAGAACGGCGCCGGCCCGAAGATCATCTCGAGATCGGGCAGTGCCAGATCGTCCCGGCTGCGCGTGAAACCGTACGCCTCGGCCACATTCGACGTCAGCATGCCGCGGCGGCGGGTCAGGTAGTTGAGCAGTTCCGGGATCTTCTCCGCGGCGAACAGCGAGTCCGAGTCGACGCTGTAGCCGAGGAACGACACCAGGTGGTCGAGCAGATTCTTCCCGACCTCCGGCAGGTGCTGCTGCACCGCGACGCCGTGCGCCCGCAACTGCGCCTCGTCGCCGATGCCCGACAGCATGAGGAGTTGCGGCGAGTTGATCGCCCCGCCGGCGAGGATCACTTCCTTCGCGGCGCGGACGGTGCGTCGCACCCCGTCCTTCTCGTACTCGACGCCGACGGCGGCGGAGCCCTCGAGCAGCACCCGGGTGGCCTGGGCGCCGGTGAGGACGGTCAGGTTCTTCCGCTTCAGTGCCGGCCGCAGGTAGGCGTCGGCCGTACTCCACCGCGCGCCCCGTTTCTGCGTGACCAGGGTCTGTGAGAAGCCTTCGGGCCGAGTGGTGTTCGCCCGTTCGACGGGGTAGCCGGTCTCCTCGGCGGCCGCGAGGAACGACGCGGTGAGGGCGCGGGGGCTCCGCTGGTGCGAGACGACGATCGGTCCGCCCGTGCCGCTGTCGGCGTCCGACGCGTCCTGCACGTTCTCGATGCGGCGGAAGTATTTGACCACTTCCCTGAACGACCACGTGTCGTCGGCGAGTTCGGCCCACTCGTCGTAGTCGGCGGCGAATCCGCGCACCCACATCATCGCGTTCATCGACGACGAGCCGCCGAGCATCTTGCCGCGCGGCCAGTAGATCGTACGCCCGCCGAGCCCGGGTTGCGGCTCCGTCAGGTAGTCCCAATCCAGTTCACTGCGAAACAGTTTCGAGAAGGCGGCGGGGATGTGCGCGAACTTGTCCTTGTCCTCACCGCCCGCCTCGAGGACCACGACCTCGCTGCCGGAGTCGGCGCTGAGCCGGTCGGCGAGCACCGCACCTGCCGAACCCGACCCCACGATCACGTAGTCGGCCACAGACAGTTCCTGATTCATCGTTCATCTCCACTTCGACGGGGGTGACGGGACGAGGACTCGCAGCCCTCACCCACGCAGCGCGGACGCGAAGATCGCCGGCAGGCGGGTCCATGAGGGTGCACCGGCAAATCCTGTCAGCAATCGGCCCGTCGTGGCGGCGGTTCGGTTGGTGACGAACCATGGGGGTTTGGGCGAGATGGACATCTCGCGGTTCAGGATGGACCGCGGCGACGGCCGGAAAGGGCCGCGGACGACGGTGCGTTCCGGCCGGTCGATGAGGAGCGCGTTGTGCACCACGCCGATGCCGCTCTGCACGTCGTTCAGGGTGTGGCCGGGGAAGGCTCCCCAGGTGGCGGTGGCGGTGAGGTAGCCGACGCCGGTCCACGCGTTGACTGCGATGGTCCCGTAGCGGAGGCTCTCGAGCAGCGAGTCGAACTCCGCACCCATCTCGTGGATGGTGTGCGGCGCCGCGACGATGTTGATCCCGAGTGTGCCGACGAAGTCCGCGTTGACGAGGTCGGCGGCGTGGGCCGCGAACTCGGCGCCGCCGTGGGGAAGGTCGATCACGCCGAGCACCGGCGCGAAGTACTCGGTCTGCAGGAGCGGGGCGTAGGCGCCGGGCTCGAGATCGCTGACCAGGACGCGTCCGCCGTTCTCGCCCAGCCGGGCCGCGGTGGGGAACGACGCGACGGCGCCGGCGACCCGGGCGTCGCTGCCGGGGTAGTACGCGGTGCGTTCCGGTGCCTTGTCGAGCGCCTGCTTCAGGGCGGCCACGAACTCGTCGCGCTGCTTCCACTCGGACGACACGACCACCGCCTGCGCCGCGACGCAGTTGTAGCCGCCGTTGTGCAGTCGTTGCGTCGCAATGTGTTCGGCCTGGAACTTGATGTCGGCGCGGCTCCATTCGCCGGGCAGCACGATGGTGGGGGACACGCCGCCGAGTTCGCTCGAGATGGCCTTGCCGAGGAGGGGTTCGTTCGCCGCCTTGCGCCGCGCACCGTCCTCGCCGGTCCCGAACACGATCGCGTCGTGGGTGAGTGCGCTGCCCGTCATGTGCACGTGGTCGACCAGGTCGTGGTGCACCAGGTATGTTCCGACGTCCGCGCCGCCGGTCAGCAACCGGACCGCGCCGATCGAGATGAGCGGTTCGAGGACCCGCGTCAGCACGGGCAGCAGGCGGTCGGTGACGGGGTTGAGCTTGAGGGCGACGACGCGGTTGTGCGCGATCAGTTCGTACAGGGTGTCGAGCGGGGCGATCGAGGTGATGTTTCCGGCGCCCAGGACCACGCCGACGCCCTGCGTCCGCGACGGGTCGCGCTGGGCGAGGCCGGCGTCACGCTGTGCCGTCGCACGATCGATTCCCGGCTGCAGCCACACGTCCGCGCTGAATCCGCTGAGCAGCAACTTGTCGAAGATGTTCAGGGGCAACGCCTTGACCGTGGTGCGGCCGCCCGGCGCGGTGCCGAACGTGGCGCCGTCCAGTGGGCTGGTGCCGGCGTCGAGCTTCGCCAGACTCGCGGACAGTGCCGCGGTGCCGGTGGCCAGCGGGTACGGTCCGGACATCCATTCCTCGCCGACCAGCGGCGACTTCGGGTCCAGGCCCTTGATCGCGACCGCGGCGTCCACCCAGTCGGCGGCATGCTGCACGGTGAGGTCGTGCACCTTGTCGAGGAGTGTCCTGCGGTCGGTGAGGGAGAGGTCGGCCCAGGTCTTCTCGCCCTCGGCGAGGTCGGCGAGGGCCGCGTCGACCTCCGGGTGCGGCGAGGTGGTGTTGGAGGTGACCTCGGGTTCTGAAGTGCTCACGGTGGACAGCTCCGCTCGGGTCGAGTACATGGTGGACCGCGCCACAGAATTGGAAGATTTCTGTGGCGTAGAACACCGATTCTCGTCCCCGTTGCGGGCGCCGCGCCATAGGCAGCGGCTGTGAATGTAGCGCACCGGGGCTATGCCGTCGCACAAACGGGGGATGGCGCCGACTTCATCCGGTGGATAGTCTTGCCGGATGACTGTCAGCCCGGATGTCGCGCCGTCGCCCACCGATCTTCTGGGCTCGATGCTGGAGTCGGTGGACCAGTTGTCCGAGGAACTCGTCTCGCGCATCCTGTCGGCCGAACACGGCTACGTGGAGGCGACACTCCTCACCCCGGAGCAGTTGTACGCGGCGTGCGTCGACAACCTCACGGCGATGCTGGGCAACCTCGCGGGCAGTGCGCCGATCCGGCTGGAGGCGGCGCGTGCGGCCGGACAGTTGAAGGCCGAACAGGGGGTGCCGCTCGCGGCGCTGCTCCACGCGTTCCGGCTCGGTGGTCGCCTGATCTGGGACGAACTGATGAACCGCTCGGAGGGCCGCGCCACCAACGCGCTGCTCGACATGGCCGCCCAGGTGTGGGCGCTGGTGGACGTCTACTCGGACAGCGCCGCGGAGGCCTACCGGGAGACCGCCGACCTGCGCGCCCGCGAGGACGCCGAGTCGCGGGGCCGGCTGATCCGCACCCTCTTCGGTGACCATGCCGCCAACCCGGCCGGCGCCGCCGACGCGCTCCGCACGTTCCGGATTCCGGAGAACAGCACGTTCCTCGTCGTGTCCGCCGAGGCGGCGGCGTCCCCGTCCGCAGCGGACGTCGTCCAGTCGGACCTTCGCGGTGCGGGGGTCGACTCGGTGTGGGACTCGGAGGTCGACGGCCGGGTCGGGCTGCTGTGGGCCGCCACCGCCGAGGTCCTCGATTCGGCGCTGGACGTCCTCGGCCGCACCGGTCACGGACGGATCGGCGTCAGCTCGGCGTTCGGACGTCCGGGTGGGACGAGCCGGGCCGTGGAGCAGGCGCGGATCGCCCGCCGCTGCGCGGGGCACGGCGGGTGCACCGTCACCCGCTACGAGTCGGTGCCGGTGTCGCTGCTGCTGGTCAGTGTTCCCGACGCCGGGAAGCTCGCGTCGAACCAGATACTCGGACCGGTGCTGGCCCTGCCCACGGAGGAACAGGAAAGCCTGCTCGCCACTCTCGACGCCTGGTTCTCCTGCCGCGGCTCCACGACGGCGGCGGCCACCCAATTGCACTACCACCGCAACACCGTCCTGTACCGGCTGCGCCGAATTCACACCCTCACGGGACGCGATTTCTCCGACCCCATCGACGCCGCCGAACTGTACGTCGGTCTGCGGGCGCACCAGCTGCTCGGTTCGTGACCGGGGCGGTGGCGAGGCACTGATGCGCGGCGCAGGGAACGACTTCGCCCCCACCGACCGCATCGTCGGCTCGATCGTCGACATGGCCGGGGTCTCCCGGGCGAAGATGCTGCCCATCGCGAGGCTGTCCACGTTCGTCGACGCCGGTGCGGGCGCCTCGCCGAGCTGGAGTGTGTTCTGCGTCGACGACCACCTCGCGTTCACGCCGTCCTTCTCCGTGGTGGGCGACCTTCGGCTGCGGATCGACGCCGACGACGTGAGAAATCTGGGCGACGGCACGTACTGGGCGCCGGCGTGCCTCACCGAGCAGGACGGAACGCCGTCGCTCGCCTGCACCCGGGATGCGCTGCGGCGGGTGACGGCGCGGCTGGAGGAATCCGGGCTGAGCGCGCGGACCGGCCACGAGATCGAGTTCACGCTGTTCGACGCGGCGACGGCCGACGAATGGTCCGCGTACGGACTGAACGCCGTTCTCGCGCACGACGAATTCTTCGCACGACTGCTCGCCGCGGCAGCGACGGCCGGGCTGCCTGTCGAACAGGTCCACGCCGAGGCCGGGCTCAACCAGGTCGAGGTGTCGCTCGCCCCCGCCGACCCCGTCACGGCGGCCGACGACGTGGTGCTGGCCCGCGCACTGATCAGCCGGACCGCGCGTGCCCAGGGGATGCGGGCGTCGTTCTCGCCCATGCCCGTCGCGGGCGGTGCGGGAAACGGCGCCCACCAGCACGTGTCGTTCGCCGAGGACGATCGGCCGATCCTGTCCGGAGGTCCGGGCCCACACGGGCTGACGGCCGCCGGTGGCGCCGCGGTCGCCGGGATCCTGCGGGCGCTACCCGAGTTCACGGCGGTTCTCGCCGGGTCGGCGCTGTCGCATCTGCGGTTGCGCCCGGGGATGTGGTCGGGGGTGTCGCGCTGCTGGGGGCTGGAGAACCGCGAGGCAGCGGTCCGCCTGTGCACGGACACCGCCGGGAACCCGCACGGCGCGAACCTCGAGATCAAACCCGTCGACCCCTCCGCGAACCCGTACCTGAGCGGCGCCGCCATTCTCGGCGCCGCCCACGACGGGATCGTCGGTGCGTTTCCACTACCGGACGAGGTGTCGGTCGACCCGGCGAACCTCGCAGGCGCGCACGCCGTCGACCTCCTCCCGACCCTGCCGTCCGACGTGCTCGGGGCATTCGAGTCCTCGGCACTCGCGCGGGACCTGTTCGGTCCGCTCATCGTGGAAGCGCTGGCGGCGGTCAAGCGCTACGAGCACGCCGAGTACCGGGACAAACCGGTCGACGAGGTCGCGCAACGCTTCCGGTACGCGTGGACGTCCTAGGTCGAGCGCTACAGCGCCTTGAGTTCTTCGGTCACTTCGGCGACCGACTTCTTGGCATCACCGAAGAGCATCGACGTGCCCTCGGCGAAGAAGAGCGGGTTCTCGATACCGGCGAACCCGGAGTTCATCGAACGCTTGAGCACGACGACGGACTTCGACTGGTCGACGTTGAGGATCGGCATCCCGTGAATCGGTGAACTCGGATCGTTGCGCGCTGCCGGGTTGGTGACGTCGTTCGCGCCGATCACCAGGGTGACATCGGTGCGAGCGAACTCGTCGTTGATGTCGTCCATTTCCTTCATCGCGTCGTAGGAGACATCTGCCTCGGCGAGAAGAACGTTCATGTGACCGGGCATACGCCCGGCGACGGGGTGAATGGCGTATTTGACCTCGACGCCCCTCGTTTCGAGCAACTTCGCCATGTCCTTGACGGCGTGCTGGGCCTGCGCGACAGCCAATCCGTATCCGGGTACGACGATGACCTGGTTGGCGTAGGCCATCTGGATTGCGGCGTCGGCGGCCGACGTCGCCTTGGCCGTGCGCACGACGCCGTCCGATGCTGCCACGTCTCCGCCGCCGCCACCGAATCCACCGGCGACGATGGCGGGGATGGATCGGTTCATGGCCTTGGCCATGAGGTTGGTCAGGATGGTGCCCGAAGCGCCGACGATCATGCCTGCGACGATCATCGCCTGGTTGTTCAGTGCCAAACCTGCTGCAGCGGCAGATAACCCGGTCAGCGCATTGAGCAGAGAGATGACGACGGGCATGTCGGCGCCGCCGATGGGCAGGACGACCATCAGGCCGAGGATGCCCGACAGCACCAGAACCCCCACGATCCACAGCGAGCCGGTCGGGCCTTCCGGCGAAATCGCCCTTATGCCGATGACCACCGAGAACGCGACTGCGGTGATGAGCAGCAGAGCATTGAGCGGCTGCTGGAGCCTTCCGATTCCGATCGGGCGACCGGGCAGGGTCTCCTGCAGTTTCAGGAACGCGATCACACTGCCCCAGAACGAGATCGAGCCGATCACCGCAGCGAAGAGCGAGGCGACGACGATGTGGACCGTCGGCGATTCGCCGTGCTGAAATGCGGTGAACCCGTCCGAGTCCAGGAATTCCGCGTACGCGATCAACGCGACCGTGCCGCCGCCGACACCGTTGAACAGTGCGACCAACTGCGGCATTGCCGTCATCTTCGTGCGCAGTGCCGGCGGAACACCCAGACAGACACCGATCACGAGGCCGGAGGCGATCAGGATCCAGTTCCCCATCTGCGCGTCGCGAATGGAGATCAGCGTCGCGACGACAGCGACGACCATGCCGACCGCGGCGATCTGGTTGCCGCGCACCGCGGTCTTCGGGCCCGTCAGGCCCATGAGACCGTAGATGAACATCGCGAACGCGACGATGTACAAACCATTGACCAGGTATTCCATTACCGGTCACCATCCTTCGACACAGACGCGGCGGCCGGCTTGGCCTTGAACATCGCCAACATGCGGTCGGTGACCACGAAGCCACCGACAACGTTCACGGTTCCGAAGACGAGCGCGACGAACAAGATGATCTGCAACCCGAGCGACGGATCGTGCACCTTGCCCAGGACGACCAACGCACCCAGCACGACGATGCCGTGGATGGCGTTCGTACCCGACATCAGCGGAGTGTGCAGGGTGTTCGGAACCTTGGAGATCACAGCGAAACCGACGAACCCGGACAGCACCAGGATCGCGATGTTCGCCAGAAGCGATGTGTACATCAGGCGCCCTTCTCTTCACGGGTGACGCACGCGCCGGCCAGAACCTCATCGGAGAAGTCCGGAGCCAGGACGGGGACCTTCCCCGTTCCTTCGCCGGCACCGCCGTCGAGGAGCATCAGTTCGATCAGCGCGGAAATGTTCTTCGCGTACAACTCGGACCCGTGCTCGGGCATGGACGCCGGCAGATTCAGCGGCGAGCAGATGGTCACGCCGTGTTTGACGACGGTCTGACCCGGTTCGGTGAGCTCGCAGTTGCCACCGGTTTCACCCGCGAGGTCGACGACGACACTGCCGGGCTTCATTCCTTCGACGGCGGCAGCAGTCACCAGACGCGGGGCGGGACGACCCGGCACCAGGGCCGTGGTGATCACGACGTCGAAGCCTTTGATCGCATCTTCGAGAGCCCGTTGCTGCTTCGCGCGCTCGTCCTCGGTCAGCTCGCGGGCGTATCCACCCTCACCGGCCGCGTCGATTCCGAGGTCGAGCCATTGCGCGCCCACCGACCGCACCTGGTCCGCGACCTCGGGACGCACGTCGTATCCGGTTGCGCGGCCACCGAGACGCTTCGCCGTCGCCAACGCCTGCAGACCTGCGACACCGACACCGAGCACCAGGACCGTCGCAGGCTTCACCGTGCCCGCAGCCGTGGTGAGCATCGGGAAGAACCGTGTCGACTCCGACGCCGCCAACAGAACAGCCTTGTATCCGGACACGTTCGCCTGCGAGGACAGCGCATCCATCACCTGGGCGCGCGAAATACGTGGAATCGCCTCCATGGCGTATCCCTCGATTCCGGCAGCCTCGAGCTCGGCAATCCGATTATCCGCATTGCGCGGATTCAAGAAGCCGATCAGCCTCGTCCCCGCGCTGATCCGGCTGATCTCGTCCGTGGACGGTGGTGCAACCTTCACCACTACATCAGCGGTCCACGGATCGCCGATCTTCGCCCCGGCAGCGGTGTACAGCTCGTCGGGAATCAACGCCCCCATACCGGCCCCGGACTCGACTACCACGTCGACGCCCTTGCCGATCAGAGCGGACACAATTTTCGGCACCAGAGCCACCCGGCGCTCACCGTCACTCGATTCTCGAGGGACACCGACCAGGCACCTCTGACTACTGCCGCTCGATACTTCATTCGATTTCAAATCTGCACCTCGATAGGTCTGGAAAGCTGACTGGGAAAACTGGTTTCGCTCGGCCTCGGTCGAGGCAGTGGAATCGGGTGCACCGCCGTCGACGTGACGTCGACGACGGTGCACTTGGTTGAAGTGGTTATGCTGCTGTCGATTTCACTCGCGCCGAGCGAACCCGAGCGGGTCTCGGGAGGTCGCACCGCCCTCGACCGGAATCAGGCTGCCGGTGATGTAGCCGGCCGCCGGTGACAGCAGGAATCCGATGGTACCTGCCACCTCGTACGCCTGCCCCAAGCGCTCGAGCAGAGCCTGGTTGACGATCGATTCTGCTGCTGTCCGGCCGATCCGGTCGAGCGTCTCGACCATGCGGGCGGTCAGGAAGAACCCCGGGGTAACGCCGTTGACTCGGACGCCCGCCGGACCGTATGCGGCCGCGAGTTGCTTGATCCAGGTGTTCAGCGCCGCCTTTGCGGGACCGTAACCGGGGGCGGCCGGGCTGGCGTACTGGGACCACGAGCTGGAGACGAAGACAATGGATCCGCCGCCGCTGCGGGCGATCAGCGGACAAAGCGCTTGCCCGAGAAGAAACGCGTGCCGGGTATTGACACGGAAGTCGTCTTCCCAGTCGGCCAAGGTGAACTCCGCCAACGGCTTCGGAGTCGTCCTGCCGACGACGTCGACAAATCCGTGGATCTCCCCGACTTCGTCTTCGATGAACTTCACGAGTTCCGCGACGCCGGACTCGGACGTCACGTCGGCACAGAGCGAAGGGCAGTTCAGGGTTCGGCTGATCGACTTCGCGCCCGCGGGGTCGACGTCGACGCATACCAATTCGGCGCCCATGGAGGCCAACATGCGACTGGTGTGTTCCCCGATGCCACTTCCGGCCCCGAGTACGACAATCCGATGTCCGTCCAACCGGAGAAGTCGGCCGTACTCGACATCGGCGGCGGCGACAGGCACATTGGATCTCAGTGCTTGGTGCAATGTCAGTTCCTTTACGGATCAGTTCGGGGGAGCGGAGGCAACTGTGCGCGAACTATCGGGTCCGACGAAGAAGGCGCATGAAACTCCGAGTTGGATGCCGTTGCAACACAGAATCTCTCATGAGGTGAGAATCGCATCCCGGGGGTATACGAGCAACCGAAAATGTCTATCGGGGTGATAGTTCCCGGGTATGTCGATCGACCTTGACACCTCGGTGCGCTGCTGGTCCACTAGTGGCCAGCCGATTTGGGTGAGTGAACGTCCTGTGATATCGCGTGCGGGAACTTCTGTGGTTTGTACGATTCGGGATCGGCTGTCCACTTTCAGGCGAAACGATCGATTTTGCCTGCCCTGATGTTGTGAGCTTAGGGAGAGCGATGAGCAAGGATTTCCACCGCGTCGAATCCGCCGGGCGAATTCGCGGAGCGGCGCCCGGGTCTGCAATCAGCCGGCGCAATGTGTTCAAGTTTGCCGGCGCTGGAGCGCTGGCCGTCGGTATCGGTTCCGTACTCGCCGCATGCGGCGGAGGCGGCGGAGCAGCCGGAACGCAGGGACCGAAAGCAGCTGGTGCGCTCGCGAGGCCGACTCCATTCGTCGTGGGATCGTCATCCGGCGACAACTTCCTGATCGATGCGATCAATGTCGCTCAAAACCAGTTCTCCCTCTTCAACCTGGAAGTTCCCAAGCTCATCTACCCCCAGAGCGGTGTGCAAGGTTTGCAGATGGTCAGTGCGGGCGCGATCGATGGCGCTGCGATGGACACGATGGGCGCAATGCTCGCCTTCGCCAAGAGTCAGAACGGCAAACGGCCGGTGATTGTCGGTATGCGCATGCCGGTCAACACCTACAACCTGATCGTGGGGCCGGGTAACTGGCCCGGTGAGAACGCCTCTTTCGTCGAAAAGATGGCTTCCTTGAAGGGGAAGACGATTGGTGTCACCGCGATCGGTGCAGGTACCGACAACATTCTGAATCTGGCGCTCGAGGCGGCTGGGATGGAACGCGATGACATTACTGTCCTCGGGGTTGGGCAGCTGTCGGCGGCCATCGCCCAGATGAAGAACGATCGGCTCGATGCCTATGTGGGATTCACGTTCGGCGCGGGTCTGTCTGTTGCCACGCAAGTCGGTGGCCGGATGCTGATCGATTTCAGTGCCGCCGGTACCCCGCAGCTGTTGAGTGATCTTCAGGTTTGTCCCTTGGTCATGCGTGAAGACAAGGTCGAAGCGAATCAGGACACTGCCGACGCGTGGCTTGCTGCGCAGTGGGAGGCCAAGACATGGATTACTGACAATCGGGCTGCTGCGGCACAACTCCTCAACGAGGGAACCTTCAACAACGAGGCACCGGAAGACGCGGCCAGGACAATCGATTTCATGGTCGATCGTGTCTTCCCGAAGGTCGGTCCCAACTGGAAGGTCACTCGTAGCGGGATCGAGCATGCTGCCGAGGTGATGGACCGGCTGGGCATGCTCGAGAAGGGCGCGGTGCACTACGAAGACATCGTCCCGCCCTTCGCACGCGTCTGATCCAGGTAGCAGAGGGATTCTCGCATGATCAATCAGATAGCAGGTAAGAGTGACGCATTCGATCTGTCGAACAAGGTTGCGGTCGTCACCGGGGCAGGACGAGGGATCGGCCGTGCGTGCGCACTCCACCTCGCAGGCGCGGGCGCCGACATCGTCCTGGCCTCTCGAACTTCAGCGGAGCTGGACGCTGTCGCACATGAGGTGGAGGCGCTCGGCGCGAAGGCGCTGGTCGTACCGTGCGATGTCGCCGACTTCGACGCGTGCGATGCCGCGGTCCGTGAAGCCGTCGATGTGTTCGGTGACGTCGATGTTCTCGTCAACAGTGCCGGTGCGGGGGCTCCCTGCGCGGTGATCGACGCCGATCCCGCCGACTGGGCCCGTGTGGTCACACTGAACTTGATAGGCACGTTCAATATTGCGCGAGCCGTTCTCCCCTTCATGATCGAGGCGGGCGGCGGCCGGATCATCCTGATCGGGTCGGGTCACGGGCATTCCACGACGGCTGGATTTTCGGCCTACGGTGCGTCCAAGGCGGGAGTCAGTCATCTCACGAAGACCTTGGCCGAAGAAGTCTGGGAGCATGGTATCGACGTGAACGAAGTGATTCCCGGGCCAGTAGCGACACAGCTCACTCGAGGTCTGGTCGCAGTGGGTGAAGCTCCTGACGGCTTGCCGAGTGAGCGTGTGAAGTTGCCGCATGAAGTCGCAGAACTGGTCGGGTGGCTGGCCCAGCAGCGCGTCGGCGGTCCCACCGGGCAGGTCTTCAGCCTGGCACGTAGAGCGTTGTAGATCGTCATGCCCTGGCCGAAAACGTAGAGCCCTTGCCCCCGTGGGGGCAAGGGCTCTGTCGGTCAGAGGTCGATGGCGAGTCGCGTGCTCAGTGCACGCGAGACGCAGATCATCATCGTCTTGCCGGCCTCGCGTTCACGCTCGTCGAGAACGGAATCCCGATGGTCCGGGACGCCGTCCAGAACCGCGACCTCACACGAGGCACACGTACCCTCCATGCACGACGAGAGGACCGGAACACCCGACTGTTCGACGGCGTCGAGAATGCTCTGACCGGGATTCACGGTAATTGTCTTCCCACTCTGCACCAGTTCTACTTCGAACGCAGTCTCGGCTGCGTGCTCGTCGATGGCTCGCGGGGAGAAGCGTTCCACACACAGAGAATCCGAAGGCCAGGTCGGCCGGCACCGGTCCTCGACCGCGGCGAGAAGCGGTTCAGGTCCACAACAGTAGACCAAGGTCTCGGGATCGGGATCTGCCAGTACTGAACCGAGATCGATGAACCCGACCTCGTCCTGCGGATAGAGATGAACGCCGGCGTGGTCGAATTCCAACAGCTGATCGACGAAAGCCATCGACTTGCGCGAGCGGCCACCGTAGTGAATCGCCCATCGGGCACCCGATTTCGCCGCAGCGGACATCATCGGCAGCATCGGGGTGATACCGATCCCGCCCGCAATGAAGAGGTAGCTACGTGACGGCCGGAGTGGGAACAGGTTGCGTGGCCCCCGTGCCGTCACGAACGACTTCTCCTGCAGTTCATCATGAATTCGTTGCGATCCGCCCCGGCCCGAGACGTCCCGAAGCACCGCGATCTTCCAACTGCCACGGTCGGCGGGATCTCCACACAGCGAATACTGGCGAACCATGGATTCCGGCAGGATCAACTCGATATGCGACCCCGGATCCCACGCCGGAAGATCCGATCCGTCTTCGTTTCGTAACTCGAGTTGGATGATGTCATCGGTGAGGACCGTCCGTTGTTCGACCACGAGTCTCACTTCGGTTCCGTTGAACGAATTGCGCACTGTGCAGCCTGCTTTCCACCCATCGATCGGGCACCGTGATCAATCCGTGTGCACCACAATGGCTCCGGATGGACAGATACGTTCCGATTCGATCACCCCCTCTTGCTCGCCGGGGAGGACGTTCTCCCGATGAACGAACGCCAGACCGTCGTCGTCGTTCTGATCGAAGATGCCCGGCTCACGCCCGACGCAGAGTCCCGCCGCAATACACTTCGTGTTATCTACCGACACCCGAATCACAACCGCTCCTTGCCATCGAACTTCCTCACGGGCTCACCCGGCAGGTGAAACCCGCACCATGAGTTGTCTGTGTGGTTCGCTCGCTACCAGGTAACCGGGAATTCGTGGACCCCGTAGAACGCTGAATCATCCTTGAATCTGAGCTGTTCGATCGGCTGCGCCGACCGGAGACTGGGAATGACATCGAACACGGCCTCGATCACAACTTCGAGTTCCATGCGCGCGAGAGCCTGCCCGAGGCACTGATGAACGCCGTACCCGAAGGCCATGTGCTGGCGGGCTTCCGGCCGGCCGACATCGAGTACCTCCGGATTCGGGAAGATGGACTCGTCCCAGTTCGCCGCCGACACCGCCGCAATGAAGCCGTCGCCCGCCGGAATCGTTCGACCGCCGACCTCGATGTCTTCGAGCGCCAGGCGCATCGCATTGCTGTGCGTGACCGACGTGATGCGGAGAAGTTCCTCGATGGCGTTGGTGATGGTGACTTCTCCGGAGGTGATTCGCGCCAGCTGGTCTGGATTCTCGAGTAGTGCCATCGTTCCCAGGGTGATCACGTTGGCGGTGGTTTCATGGCCGCCGAGGAGGAGGAGATTCGCGTCCATCAACGCATCTTCGCGGGTCAGATCACCGTTGGACACATGGTCCGCCAAGAAGGTCATGACGTCGTCGCGGGGCTCGACACGGCGCGCGTCGAGCAGTCCGCCGAGGTAGTCGAGCAGTTCGTCGGTAGCGTCCGTGATTTCGGTGGGGGTGGCTGTGCGTGAGATCCGTATCGCACTCTTCTCCTGGAAGAATTCGTGATCGTGATAGGGGACGCCGAGTAGTTCGCATGCGACTGTCGACGGCACGACCAGGGAGAACTCGGTGAAGAAGTCGACAGGCGGAGTCTTGGTGACCAGGTTCTCCAGGAGTTCCCGCACCAACTTCGTCACAGTCGGCCGCAATGCCTCGATCCGATGAACGGTAAAGAAGGGGATCAGTAGTCGGCGCCGTCGGCTGTGCTCTGGTCCGTCCATCCGTTGGAGGGATTCGTCCTGCATCTTGGCTGCCTGATCGGACGCGGACAGGAAGGGAAAGTTGGGTCTTCTCGTCTGCGAACTGATCGAGGATGACCGCAGGATCGAACGGATGTCGTCGTAGCGCGTCAATAACCAGGCCGAACGGCCATCCCAAAGGTTCACCTGCGCAACCGGTTGAGTATCTCGCAGTTCGCGGTACTCGGCAGGTGCGGAGAACGGGCAAGTCCTGCGCATAGGGAATTCGGGAGTGGGAACAGGTGACGCCATAGGTTACCTCCACACATCAAGGGATTTGTGACGACGGTCTCACTGATCCTGGTGTCGGCGCACGGCAGCGTCAAGGAACTTCTCCGGCTCAGCGGCTATCGCCGCGATAGCCGTTTCTTGCTTGTGTTGCGGTGGTGGGAACCGTTGCTGCCCAGGTGATCCTGTTCGATCAGATCCGGTGCAACGATTCCGGTACGCGCGGGCGTCCGGGTCAGTTGCGGATCATCGCCAGCGCCGTGCGCAGCCCGCGCCGCTTACCGGTCGCAGGGTCGACCCCGAACACTTCCTTCATCCCACCCCGGATGCGGAAGCGCAGTTCCGACGCCGTCTCCGGTGCGTCGTCCGCGGACGCCGACAGGAAGCGGTTCGGCAGGGCGAGTTTGAAGATGGTGCGCAGGGTGAGTCCGTACTGGTGGGGGAGGGAACCCGTCGTGTACGGGAGGTCGTACTTGTCGCACAGTGCCCGCATTTTCACGCCGATCTCGGCGTAGCGGTTGCTGGGGAGATCCGGGAACGCGTGGTGCTCGATCTGGTAGCAGAGATTGCCGCTCATGAACGCGAGCACCGGGCCCGCGTGGAAGTTCGCCGAGCCCAGCATCTGGCGCAGATACCACTCGGCCTTCGTCTCCTGGTCGAACTCCTCCTCGGTGAACTTCTCGGCACCGTCCGGGAAGTGGCCGCAGAAGATGACACCGTAGGCCCACAGGTTCCGGATCACGTTGGCCGTGATGTTCGCCGTGAGGGTGCTCTTCCACGCCGGGCCGGTGAGCGCCGGGAACACCACGTAGTCCTTGCCGACCTGCCGCGCGATCTTCCGTCCCACCTCCTTCGCGTTGCGGAGGGTTTCGGCGCGGTCGTAGTCGCCGCGCCGGATACTCTCCACGTCCAGGTGGTGCAGCGCGACACCCCACTCGAACAGCAACGCCAGCAGCACGTTGTAGAACGGCTGCGCCAGGTACACCGGCGACCACTTCTGGTCGCGGGTCATCCGCAGAATCCCGTAGCCGACGTCGCTGTCGAGTCCCACGATATTGGTGAACTTGTGGTGCACGTAGTTGTGGGAGTGCTTCCACCCCGAGGACGGGCATGTGTTGTCCCACTCCCAATTCGACGAGTGGATCTCGGGGTCGTTCATCCAATCCCATTGGCCGTGAATGACATTGTGGCCGAGTTCCATGTTCTCGATGATCTTCGCCGCACCCATCAGGGCGGTACCCAGTAGCCACGCCGGTCTCTTCCGGCTGCCGAACAGGACGACCCTGCCCGCAATCGCCAGCGACCGCTGCAGCTTGATCGCCCGATCGATGTACCGCGCGTCGCGGGCGCCGCGGGACTCCTCGATGTCGGCGCGGATCGCATCGAGTTCCGCGCCCAGCGCCTCCACGTCCGCCTCGGTGAGGTGGCTGTACTCCTTGATATCTGTAATGGCCATCTCGTCTCGGTACCCGGTTCGTGCCATTCCCAATCCGCAAATCCGCCCAACCGATGCACAACCGTGTCGTGGTCACACGTCCGTGTGAGGGTGGTCCGCTATTCTCTCCACGGTCGCCGAGCATTCGGTGGCCCGGGTCCAGGGGTGGACCTCGATGCAGATAACAGGGGGAAGTCGATGTCAGAGGGCGATATGACGTGGCCGGACAGTGTCATCGGTTCACTGGACGGAACAGGCGCGACGCAGCCTCCGCTGGCGAGCGTCCCAGGATTGCCGCCGGTGCTCGGCGGACCGGACGTCACGGTCGTCAAGGTCGACCCCGACATGCTCCGTGCGATGTCCGGTTCGCTCGGCGCCATCGCCCGTGAGGTCGAGGCGCTGGGCGGCCGGCGGAGCTTCGACGACGCGGGCCGGGCCGTCGAGGGGTCCGACACCGCCGCCGCGTGCCGGGACGCCGGCGACATTCTCGCGTCCGCGCTCGGCGTGGCAGCCAGTCGCATCGACGAGATGGCGTTCATCGCGGGTGACGGGGCCGAGAACTACGACGTCACCGACACGGCGTTCGCTTCGCAGCTGTCGGCGATGGGGGAGATGTGATTCCGCCGAGGTCGCAACTGCACGTCTGGAACCCGCAGGACCTGAGGTCAGCGGGCGAGGAAATCGGTCGGACCGCCGAAGACACGCGAAGCCGGGCCGAGGACGTCTATCGGGTCGTCGCGGATCTTGGCCTCCACGACGACTGGCGCGGCCCGTCGCAGGCGGCTGCCGAGCAGCGGGCGAACACCGAGCGGACGGAATTCCGTCGGCTTGCAGACGATCTGGAGGATCTGTCGACCGCCCTGGTGGGCGGGGCCGATCGCCTCGGTCATGCACGGGACTACGTCGCCGCCGTGATCGACAAGGCGGCGACCGACGGATGCACCGTCTCCGACGACTGGCAGATCGTCAGTCGGCCGAAGACGATGAGTGACGCCGAAGCCGCCGAGCACGCCGACCTGACGGAATACTGGCGCAGCCAGCTCGATGGGGCCCTGACGGAACTCGACAATGCCGATCGGGACATGGCGGCGGCGATCCGGGACGCCCTCGGGGCCGTCGCGGCGAGCGCCCCCGCGTCGGCGGGCCTGTCGGGGCACGAGGGCACCGAGTTGGGCGAGCAGGTCGCGCGAGGCGGTTCCGACATTCCGCAGGACGTCCGTGACCGCGTTGCGCGGGAGATCGCGGCCGCCGGGCTCACCCCCGCGCAAGTGAAGACGCTGGCCGACGGCGGCAAGGTCACCGACATTCCGCAGGGAACTATGGATTTCCTCCAGCAGTTCTACACCGCAGCCGGCAAGGACGGCTTCCTCGCACTCTCAGAGCAGTACAGCGAGAACGGTCGCACGGAGGCCGCGAGCGCGCTGTCCAACGGCCTCGCCGTCGTGTCGAACTACAACGTCGGCAGTGCAGCCGGTGACGTCGGCGGACAGAGTCACATCCCGGAAAGTCTTCGTGGGCTGTTCGAGGGGCCGGTGACGTCGACCGGCAACCTCACGAAGGGCGCGCACGATGCCCCGCAGCAGTCGATGGTCGTCAACAACGGCCACGACCTGGCACGATTCACCAAGGCGTTCGGACTCGCGGACCCCGCCGTCCAGCAGGGCAGTGAGCTGAGCGAGAATCTTCTCTCCCGTGCCGGCGAGATCGCGTCGGCCACCAATGACAAGAGTCTGCTGATCGGCGACTCCTTCGACCACAACGTGCTGGGCCGCGACGGCGTCGACACACTCCTGCAGGACATGATCGGGGTCGGTGGCCGCGATCACGTCGCCGTCCACAACATCCTGTCCGGTGAAGGCATGCCGACCAGTTACAACCGCGACGACGTCGTCATGCCTCTGCTCCAGCGCGATTGGGCCGAGGGCGGCGAACAGAACGTCGCCGGGATGTTCGACTGGATCGCCGGCGACGCCAGACCCTCCGATCCGTCGGACCCCGGAGAGATGTTCCGGTCGCAGCAAGCCGGCGAATCGGCCTTCGGGCTGGCACAGATCCTCGCGGCCAAAGACGCCGAACTCCTCGACATCCCCGGGATGAAAGGCCAGGCCATCGGCGAGGTAAACCCCGAAATCACCCAGGCTTTGGGCACATCACTCGCACCCTACATCGGCAATATGGTGGGGGTGCCCGAGTCCTTTACCGGAACCAATGCCTTCAGCGGCGAATCGGGACATGCGCACTTGCGGCTGGAGGAAGTGCCGCGAATCTTCTCTGTGATCGACTCCAACGCCGACGCGGCGGGCTACTTCAACGCGCAGGCCCTGGGAGTGTCGGCGCAACTGGAACAGGCATGGGCTGTCGACGGCCAGACACATCAGAATCCCCACTACCAGTACGGGGGATGGGCGGGCAATCTTCAGGGCGTGGTGGACAAGGGGTTCGATCTCGAGTTCGCCGACCGGCTCGGCGACGAAACCTCCCAGAACGCAGCCGGTTTCGAGAGCAAGGGGGTTGCCTACGACACGATCAGGACAGTTATCAGCAAGGGCGTCGAATTCGTTCCCGTCGCAGGCCCTCTGATTTCGAGCGGAATCGATCTCGCCGACCCGACGTTCAAGAGCGCGGTCATGGGCTCCATACCGGACAGCACACTTCAGGCGAACACTGACTTCGCCGACAACGCCTTGCTGGCAAATCAGTACTACCAGATTGCGTTGGGTTTGCAGGCGGCGAACGGTGGGGCCCTGGAACCGTACGAGGGGCTCGATCTGTTTCGCGATGGCGAGAATGGCCCACTGCTTTCATACGACGAGATTGGCGCTGAAAATCCTTACCAGAGAATCCCTCTGCTGCAGTCCGGCTTGGTCGGATACATGACGGACTCGGGCATCACGGGACTGGGCAATTTCATTGACGCATTGAACGCGGGCCGTGATCAGGTGAAGGACTTGAGGTACGGGCAGTGAGGCGGCTGGGCATCCATACGATCGCTGCAATTCTCTTGTTGTCGGCGTGCGGATCCGAGCCGACACGAGAACCAGTCGTGTCGCCGGCAGTTGACTCTGCTACGTATTCCATTCCCGACAACATCGACTACAACTACCGTTGGTCGGCGGATCCCGGCATCGACTTGTTCACCCCCGCGGCGACAGTTGTCAGGGCGTACGTGGAGTCGTACTACCTGACAGTAAGGGCCCTTACCTCGGGCGCGGGATATCCGGGGTTCTCGAAAGCTGTGGACGAGAGTCTCCGGACCGACTACGGCAACCCCCACGATCTGGCGAGGCGAAACTTTGTCGGTACGCAGTTTCAACATCTGCTTTGGATGACACCGACCGAACACGGTTGGTTTGCGACCGTGTGCACAGGCGACTACTCGGTGATGCGCGAGGGCGACGACGGAAGATTCTTCAACGTCGGAACGACAAATATCGTGGCGGAAACGGTGGAGATTTCGATGAAAGACTCGAGCACCGGCATCCAATCGGCGAAAGGTCCTGAACGTGCTCCGATCGCCGATGTATTCGGCGAGGCGAGAGTAGTTGACCACGTAAAGAGCGCACGAAATCAAGATGCGTTCCTCGAATGCCGGAACCGGATGCCGGACGGGCCGTCGAATCGGCCCACGAAGTGGGACCTCCCGCACGACGCCCCATACCCGACGCTTGCTCCGTATCCGGGCTGGCCGCGGTACGACGAGAACTAACGATCGTCTTCTGCGGCCGGCGGCAGGGCGCTGTCGCTGCAGCCGTCGTGCGGTCATATCCTCGACGGAGTCTCCGTGTTCGTGGAGGCGCGAGCGAATGATCGGACGGTTTGTGGTGGACAGCAAGTGTGACGTCGTCTATGCGGACGACCTCAGGGTCGGCGAGAGGTTCGAGCTGGGCTCGTACACGGTGACCGAGGAGGAGGTGCTCGAGTTCGCGGGGCAGTGGGATCCGCAGTCGTTCCACATCGACCGTGAATCCGCAGACGAGGGCTATTTCGGTGGGCTCATCGCGAGTGGTGTCCACACGATTGCGGTGTGTCAGCGACTGTCGGCGACCACTCTCTACGCCCGCTGGAGCGTCATCGCAGGGAGCCGGATGCGCGACGTCAACTTCCTCCGGCCGGTGCGGCCGGGTGACGTGCTGACCGGGAACCTGCTGATCGAGGACGTGAAGCAGGACGGTCGGGGGCGGGCGTTGGTGACCGTAGCGACTGAGATTCTCAACGGGTCAGGCAAGCAGGTGCTGACGTCGGTGACCGAGATGTACGTGCGCTGCCGCCCAGAAACCGACTGATCGTCGAATTTTCTGGACGAAACACCCTCGTCGAGGATTGTTTTTCGGGTTTCTGGGTATCGCAGCCTGGGAGGCCATGAAACCAACGGAGGCAATCATGAGAATGGGTAGGAGGGTCGCCGCGGTGGCAGTGTTCGCGGCTTCGATCGGATTGGGAGCGTCCGGTGTCGCCTGGGGCGGCAGTCTCGACTCGGCGGTGCCGGTGCGCAGGCCGGATGTCATTCAGCCGATGCCGCCCGGGTTCCCGCAGAATGGTCCGATCGGGTGCGACGACTGGGCGGAACCGTACGAGAACAACGTCCCGGCGTGGGGCACCGATCCGTACAACCAATTCGACAACTGGTGCGACGGCCCCGACGACGGTCTTTCCGCGCAGCAGCCGCCGGTCAACGACGATCAAGGCCGGACGGTCAATCCCTGATCCGGCGGTGATCCTTCACACGAGGCAGTGGGCCGTCGTGTAGCTCGGTCGTGAACTGAGACCGACCGCCCGTCAAGTGTCATCCACGAAATTCGCGTTTCGAGGGTTGTGTACGTTGTTCATGGGCACGGACCGTTGTCGGCGTCATTCACCTATGGGAGGCAGTGGGCAGCTGCCTTCCGGCGTTCAATAGGACGGTTGGTGCGACGGACCGCCGCAACCGGCCATGTACACCGCGGTGACGAGGGCGGGGGCGGGGGCGACTCACCGAACGAGCCGTAACTGATCGATCCGAATCAGGGCGCCCGGGAACCTCGTTGCGGGCGCGCTGATTCAGTTGCCGGAGGGCGGTTCGTGCAGACCGAAGGCGGACCCTTGGTCGTCGTGGCAGAGCTTGAATCGCCCGAATTTTGCTACCGACTCGGGATCGTCACCCAGATCCACGGCGTCGATTGTGCCGCCGAGTGCCAGCACGTGCTCGACTGCGGCGTCGAGGTCCGGCACCCGGAAGAAGACGTAGGGACCGGCGCCCTCGTCGCCGCCGTGGATCCCGCCCGGCACGTTCGGGGTGGCGATCGAATATCCCGATCCGCCGGGTCCCGATTCGAATTCCCAGCCGAACAACGCCGAGTAGAACTTTCGGCCCTGCTCCGTGTTGGCCACACCCAGTTCGAAGAACGACAGTTCGCCCGACATGAGCACTCCTCCGTCGACAGTGTTTACGTGACGCTACGCCGACGTGCCGACACGCAGAAGTCTTGCATGTTAGATCGATAGTGCTCTAAGATTAGAGCGAATTCGATCTAAGGGGGATTTGTGGAGTTGACCGAACGCCAGACCGACCGAGCCGCAGGCGTATTGATCGCCACCGCCGCGGGTGACGCGCTCGGGGCGGGATACGAGTTCACCACCCCGGCGGCCGATGCGGTGATCGACATGGTCGGGGGCGGCATGTTCGACTGGGCGCCGGGGGAATGGACCGACGACACGTCGATGGCCGTAGCCGTCGCGGAGGTGGCAGCGTCCGGAGTGGACATCGGCCGGGATGACGGACTGGATGCCGTTGCTGCACAGTTCGTTCGGTGGATGGATTCGAACCCGCCCGACGTCGGCAATCAGACGCGCGCCGTGCTGTCGGCCCGCGACGGCTCGGCCACCGCCATGCAGCGGCGGGCACGCAGCATCACGGGGAGGAAGGGCGGCAACGGTTCGCTGATGCGGACGGCCCCGGTCGCGCTGGCGTATCTCGACGACGCCGAGGCGTGCGCCGAGGCTGCGTACCAGATCGGTGCTCTCACCCACGACGATCAGCGCGCCGGAGAAGCGTGCCGGCTGTGGTCCCACGCGATCCGGCACGCAGTGCTGTTCGGGACGTTCGACGGGGTGCGGGGATACCTGCAGGTGGCGCCCGCTGAGGTCGGCGAGTACTGGGGACCGCTGCTCGACCAGGCGGAACGCGGCACACCCGCCGACTTCCCGAAGAACGGCTGGGTGGTTCACGCCCTGCAGACGGCGTGGTGGGCGATCAGCGGCGCCGACGATTCGGGGCCGCATCACCTTCGGCTGGCCCTCGAGCGGGCCGTCCGGGCGGGCAACGACACCGACACCACCGCGGCGATCGCGGGTGGGTTGCTCGGTGCCCGGTGGGGTGCGTCGGCGGTCCCGGACCGGTGGCGCCGGATGCTGCACGGCTGGCCGGGATATTCCGCGGACGATCTCGAGCGGCTGGCGATGGCTGCCGTGCGGAGGGGTGAACCGGCCGACCGGCGCTGAGCATGAACGCGATTCGTACGTGAGCGGCGCGGTGTGCCGGGGTGCGCGGCGCCACTCACGTATAGGGGTACTACGTCAGGCCGCCAACTCGTCGGCGATTTCGATGTCGATTTCCTCATCGGTCATTCCGCCGAAGAGATGGTTGGTGAACATGTCAGCTCGGTTCTTGTCGTGTGTGGTCGTTCCCGGCACGATCGGAGCGACTCGTCCGATCTATGGTGTGTATCGCCTCCGGCGGCGCTGCCGTTTCACTCCCACAGGTGAGTGGCAAAGTGTCCTCGGACGCGCATTCCCGCTCACGTAGCGCTTAGGCTCATCTCGACCGTTCGTGTCCCGGAACAGGAGATGAGTCGAGATGCCCGCAACCTTCGTTCTGCTGCCCGGCGCCGGCTCCGACTCGTGGTACTGGCACCGCGTCGCGCCGATCCTGGAGGGGAGCGGGCACTCGGTGATCGCCGTCGACCTCCCGTACGGGGACGACGACGCGGGCCAGTACGAGTTCGCCGACGTCGTCGTCGACGCGGTCGAGGACGTCGAGGGGACGATCGTGCTGGTCGCGCAGTCCATGTCCGCGTTCACCGCGGCGATCGTCTGTCAGCGCGGCGAGGTCGACGTCGACCTACTGGTTCTGGTGGCACCGATGCTGCCCGCGCCGGGGGAGGCGCCGGGGCGGTGGTGGGAGACCACCGGTCAGCCGGAGGCGAAGCGGGCGTTCGACCTATCGGAGGGCCGCGACCCGGACGCGCCCGACGACCTGCGGGCGCTGTTCTTCCACGACGTGCCCGACGACGTCACCGAGGAGGCGTTCAGCCACGAGGAGCCGGTCATGTCGGATACCCCGTTCGGGACGGTGTGGCAGGCGGAGGCGTGGCCGTTCGTGAAGACGCGGGTCGTCGCCGGCAGCCGTGATCGGCTGTTTCCGCTCGACTTCATGCAGCGGATCGTCCGGGAGCGGCTGGGTATCGCACCGGAGGTCATCGACTCGGGACATCTCGCGGCACTCGCGCGCCCCGGCGAACTTGCTGCCATGCTGGAGCGCTACGCGTCCGAACTGTAGGCCAGGTGAGTGGCAAAGCGTGCTGGAGGACGCATTGCCACTCACCTAGGCACCCGGAAACGAGGAGGAGAAGCACCAGATGGCGTTGTCGGTATCAGGCGAGTTCGAGATCGAGGCGAGCCCCGAACAGGTCATGGCCGCGCTGGTGGACGTCGAACGCATCCCCGAGTGGTCGGCGGTGCACAAGAAGGTGGTCGTCGAGTCCCGGTTCGACGACGGACGCCCTCGCACCGTGCGGATGACGCTCGCCGTTCTCGGCGTCTCGGACACTCAGCTCGCCGAGCACAAGTGGATCGGCGACGAGCACATGTCGTGGACGCTCCTCGAGAGCGAGAAGCAGAAGTGCCAGGAAGGGGAGTACCGACTGGTCCCCACCCCGCGCGGGACGTCGGTTCAGCTCACGATGGCAGTGGAACCGAAGGTGTGGGTGCCGAAGTCCGTGCTGCGTCAGGGGCAGAAGCAGGCCGTGCGCTTGATCCGCAAGGGATTTACCCAGTTCGTTCTCGAGAACTACGTCTGAGTCGGTGTCCGCCCGTGATGCGCGGACACCGACGCGGGTGGCTCCCTTTACGCGAACAACGTCTCCAAGGCTTTGTTCACCCGGGCTCGATCGAACGATGTCGGATCGAGTTGCTGACCTGGGCGAAGGCCGAGCCACTCCCGGATCTCGGAGTGTTCCTCGTGATGCGGGTCAGCGCTGGCTTCGATCTTGTTCGCCCAGCCCCACGGCCCGCCGGAATCTTCGTAGGGCGCCATATTGTGTCCATCGAGGCAGAGCGCGGCAGGGGAGTCGGGTGCAGGGTTGTCGACCGACTCGACCTCGATGTGGTGGATCCAGTCGTCACCGAAGTCGTACAGGTAGGTGAGACAGTCGCCGACCGAGCTGAGCAACAAACCGATCGCGACCTCCTCCTCCGGGACGGCAGTACCCACGACATCACGGTGCGCGATGTCGGCCGCGGGAATGAACACTTCGCCGCCCGAGTACGCCGGTCCGGCGGAGAACTCGTGGAGATGAGAGTCTTCCCACCCGAACGCCGACTGGACAATGTCATGGAGAGCGGCGAGCGGAAGCGCGGCATCGAGTCGAATGCGACGCCAGACAGGAATGTGCGTGCCTTCCAGCGAGATCCGCACGGTAATGTGTGAATCCAACCCTCCGGATGCCGCGTACTCGTTTTCTGCATTCGCGAGTTGGACGGCGCGAAGGACGGCAGGCTGCAGCGCGGCTGGAACTCGGTACGCGTCATCCCTGGTCAGCCATTTCTGTTCCACCAGCGTGTCCAAACGGTCGTAGACGAAGTCATCCATCAGCGATTGCTCGTCATCGAACGGCGCGTCTTCCGAGCTGGCAGTGGGCTCCTCTGTCATCCCCGCCAAGATCACCTGGATCACCACGATATCGCTCAGATACGCGGGGTCGAGTGGATCACATTGCGTCGATACGAGTTGCCTGCGGACGTATTCGGTGACAGCTGCACGAATCAGCGGTAGCGCGCGGGCTGTGCGGTCGGTGACCAGCTCCGCGTTCGATCCGCGGACCGCCCGTGTGGAGTTGACGGTAATGAGACCGATCTCTTCCGCGATTTCCCACAATTCCAACAGTTCGGGCACATCGCGCATCGAGCGGATGCGCCGCGCCCGCGGAAACCCGTCGGAGTCGACGGCGAGATCGATACCCAGCGCGTGAGCGAGATCGGGAAGCGAGACGGGTTTGGGCACCTTGGTGGAGGTGACGGGCGCACCCGCGCCGACCCATTCGACGAGTGCGACGAGGGTCGTGATCACCGGAAGCGAGGTGAGTGCGCGAAGTTCGTCTTCTACGTCCACGGCGGGAAGTGTGATGTCGTCCGGAAGGAGGACGGGTGGTTGCGGCTCGAGGAATTCGATGAGGTCCTCGATGCAATGAATGAGGTTGTTCTCGGTGCCGGTCCACAGCCGGTTTTCGTCGAGATAGTTGAGGAAGGTCAGGGCCGAGGCGACGATCGCCATGGCGACGTCCTCGACGTCGTCGGCAGCTTCTGCGGATACTTGGTCGGCGACATCGAGCAGGTTGTGCGCGTCCGCGGGGAGCCAGCCGGTGGCGCGGAATCCGCGGCGGCCGCGTGCGAGGTTGGTGAGTGTCGACTCGACGAGGTGCGCGAAGAGATCCGTGTCTACGGGGAGATCGCCCGTGTGCAGCCATTGGACGAAGTTGTCGATAAGAGCCGGGTCGACGGCGGGAGTGGGAAACATCGGCACAATCGTCGAGCGGTTCCTCCGCTGGCGTGCCTGCTGTTTTGCCGCCCGCTTCTGGCCCGGATTCCTACCCCGCTTCGACCCCATGCCGCGATGATATCGCGGCCGGATCGGAGTTTGATCGGACCGCCGGGCGGCCCGAGCGTGGCGGCGTTAGGCTGACCAGCGGCAGAGGAGGTGAGTGAGGACCAGATGACGGTCGAGCAGAGCAGCCCCACCACACTTCGACGATTGTCGGCGCGGTTGGCCCTGATCCGCGACGACACCGACGACGACAAGTTGTCGGCCGGCTTCCTCCTCGTCGCCACGATCCTCGCGTTGGTGTGGGCCAACATCGGTGATTCGTACGAGTCGTTCTGGCACACCCCGGTGACCATCCAGATCGGCGACTACAGCATCGGTCTCGACCTGAAGCACTGGGTCAACGACGGGTTGATGACGCTGTTCTTCTTCGTTGTCGGGCTGGAGGTGAAACGCGAGCTGACGATCGGCGAGCTCACCGACCGTGCCCGCGCCGCCGTGCCGCTGCTCGCCGCGATCGCGGGTCTGGCGCTGCCCGCCGTCCTGTTCCTGCTCCTCAACCCCACCGGGGACGAGGCCAGTGCGTGGGGAGTCGTCGTCTCCACCGACACGGCGTTCGTGCTCGGCGCACTCGCGCTGGTCGGACCGAGGTGCCCGGCCCGACTGCGCGTGTTCATCATGACCCTGGCCGTCGCCGACGACATCGGCGCCCTCGCCATCATCGCCGTCTTCTACACCGACAACCTGCGGCTCGGACCGCTGCTGCTCGGGTGCGTCGGACTGCTGCTGATCCTCAAGCTGCGCAAGCTCGAGGTGTGGCGGGGTGTGGTCTACTTCGTCGTCGCGGCCGGCACATGGGTCGCGTTCTACGAGTCCGGCGTCCACCCCACCCTTGCCGGTGTGCTGATCGCGCTGATCCTGCCCGTGTATCCGCCGCGGCGCAGCGAGGTGGAGCGGGCAGGTGAGCTCACGCGGGCGTTCCGGCAGTCACCGAACTCCGACTACGCCCGCGCCGCCCAGCTCGGGGTGCTGCGCGCGGTGTCCGTCAACGAGCGGCTGCTGCGCTTCTACCAGCCCTACACCGCGTTCCTCGTGGTCCCGATCTTCGCGCTCGCCAATGCCGGCGTGGTCATCACCGGGCAGACGCTCGCGGAGGCGGCCCGGTCTCCGCTGGCGTGGGGCATCGTGCTCGGCCTGGTGGTCGGCAAGCTCGTCGGCATCACCGCGGCCACCGCGTTGTTCTCGAAGCTGCGGCCCGGCAGCCTGCCACCCGGGCTGAGTCTGTCGCAGATCGCCGGCGGCAGCGCGCTGGCCGGCATCGGTTTCACGATCTCGCTGTTCATCGTCGACCTGGCCATCGACTCGCCCGAGCTCGCCAACGACGCCCGCGTCGGCGTCCTGACGGCGGCCGTCATCGCCACCGTCCTCGGGTGGGCGCTGTTCCGGATCTCGGACTGGGTGCACCCCCCGACGGAGGTCGTCGGACTTACCCTGCTCCGGCCCGTCGCCACCGGCCGCGATCACGTGCGCGGGCCGGTGGATGCGCCGCTCACCCTCGTCGAGTACGGCGATTTCGAATGCCCGTTCTGCAGCAAGGCCACCGGCAGCATCCGGGACGTGCGAGCACAGTTCGGGGACGAACTCCGCTACGTCTTCCGGCATCTCCCGCTCGACGCCGTCCATCCCCATGCCCGGTTCGCCGCCCAGGCGAGTGAGGCGGCGGCCGCCCAGGGCCGGTTCTGGGAGATGCACGACCACCTGTTCGCCAACAGCGACGCCCTCGCCGAGGACGAGATCTTCGGGTACGCGGCCGAGTTGGGGCTCGACATGGACCGGTTCGAGGAAGACATCCGCAAAGGCACGTACGGTCACCGCATCGACGACGACGAACTCGACGCCGAGTCGAGCGATTTCCGGGGGACCCCGACGTTCTACCTCGGTGCGACGGGCACCGACCTCACCCGGCACACCGGGCCGTACGACGCCGCGACCCTCATCCGGCAGCTCGAGGAGGCTCGCGGCGCCGACGGCGCACCCTGATCAGCGCTGCCGACGGCGCACCCTGATCAGCGCTCCCGGTGCCGCACCGCCTCGATCGCGTCCGGGGTGACCGGGTCGACGTCGTTGGCGAAGTCGTCGTGCTTCTCGAGGTAGCGGGCGACGAACGGGCAGATCGGCACAATCCGTTTGCCGCCCCCGACGGTCTCCGTCAGCGCGCTGCGGATCAGCGTGCTGGCCAGGCCGCGGCCCGCGAACTGCTCGCCGATCTCGGTGTGGAAGAAGATCCGCTGATTCTCGTGGTCCAGGTATTCGGTGAACCCGGCCAGCTCGTCGTCGACACGGATTTCGAAGCGGTGGTGTTCGGGCGCGTCCCGGACGTCGGGTGCGGGAGCGTCTTTCGTGTCGTCTGTCATGAACCCACTATGCCGCGCGACGAACCGGGTGTTCCCGGCGGCCACGGTGTTGGATGATCGAGGGGAGCCCAGTGATCCGAGAAGGGACGCCGTCATGACCGACTACGGCAGGACCCCGCAGTTCGGGGTGTTCGTCACCCCGACGGTGGAGTTGCTGGCCAACACGTTCGAACTCGCCGCGCTCGCCGACGACACCGGACTCGACCTGATCGGCGTCCAGGATCACCCGTACCAGGCGAAATTCCTCGACTGCTGGTCGCTGATGGGCATGCTGCTGGCGCGGACCGAACGGGTGCGGGTGTTTCCCGACGTCGCGTGTCTGCCGCTTCGCCCGCCGGCGGTGATGGCGAAGGCCGCGGCCAGCCTCGACGTGATGTCGGGAGGCCGGTTCGAGGTGGCGTTGGGTGCAGGCGCGTTCTGGGAGGCGATCGGCGCGATGGGCGGTGACGTGCGCACGCCCGGGCAGGCCGCGACGGCAGTGGAGGAAGCGGTCGAGGTGATCCGCCTGATGTGGTCCGGTGAGCGTGCCGTGTACTCCGGCGGTGAGCACTACCGCCTCGAGGGCGTGCACCCCGGACCGGTCCCGGCGCACAGTATCGGGATCTGGCTGGGCGTCGGTGGCCCGCGAATGCTGCGGGCGCTGGGACGCTCGGCCGACGGGTGGGTGCCGTCGAGTTCCTATTTCCCGCCGGAGATTCTGCCGGGCATGCACGCGAAGATCGACGCGGGTGCTGCGGACGCCGGCCGCGATCCGGCTTCGATCGTCCGCGTCTACAACGTGTTCGGCCGGGTGGGCGACAGCCGGTCGGACACGCTCTTCCACGGCACCGCCGAGCAATGGGTGAGCCAACTGACGGACCTCGTGGTGGAGACCGGCATGGACACATTCGTCTTCGGCACCGACGGCGACGACCTCGACCAGATCAGGAAGTTCGCGACCGACGTCGCGCCCGCGGTCCGGGCCGCGGTAGACGCGCGTCGCGACTCCTGATGGGCGCACGCTCGGCCCGACCGCAGGACCCCGATCAGGTCAGTTGCCGTCCTTGTCTTTGTCCTTGTCCTTGGTCTTGCCGTTCCCGTTGTTGCCGTTGCTGTTTCCCGGACCCGTCTTCGGGGCGTCGGCCGGCGGGGCCGGTGCGACGGGTTCGACGTCGACGGTGCCGCTCGGGGGAGCTACGGGCGCCGGGGGCGGGGCGACGGCGGTGGTGCTCGGGCCGGGACCGACGGTGCCGTTCTGATTCTGCGACGCGATGGCCAGTGCCGCCACGGCGGCGGCCACCAGCAGAGCGGCGACGGCGGCGATGATCACGCCGGTCCGCCCCGGTCGCCGACGCTGGGGTGCCGGCGGGTGAACGGGTGTGGCGGGCGTGAATGCCCTCGTCGGCGGCGGGTGTGCGACGGGCGTTCCGAGAACGGCGGCCCGCATCGACTGGGCGTCGGCGTGCCGCTGCCGCGGATCGCGGGACATCGCACGTTCGATCGTGTGCACGAGGTTCGGGTCGGCGTCCGGACGCACCACGTGGAGAGGTCGGGCCGCCCCGTCGGTGATGGCCCGGGCGAGCGACAGGATGTTGTCGCCGGCGAACGGCCGGTGCCCGGCGAGGGCTTCGTAGCCGACGACGCCGACCGCGTAGAGGTCGTCGGCGGTCGTGGCGGGTGTGCCCAGGATGCGATCCGGACTGAGATAGGCCACGGTGCCCAGCACCTGTCCCGTCGCCGTGTGGTCGGACGCCGCGCTCTTCGCGATGCCGAAGTCGGCGACCTTCACCGTGCCCGACGCGGTGAACAGCACGTTCCCCGGTTTGATGTCGCGGTGCAGGATCCCGGCACCGTGCGCGGCGCCGACGGCGGCGAGCACGTCGGCGAGGATCGACCGCACCCGCGCGTCGGGTACGGGTCCGGCGGCGATGTCGTCGGCGAGGGTTCGCCCGGGCAGGCGTTCCATCACGATGTAGGCCACTCCCGCGTCCTCGCCGCAGTCGTGCACCGCGACCACGTTCGGGTGGTTCAACGTCGCGGCCAGCCGGGCCTCGGCCTCGAACCGCCGGCGGGTGTCGGGGACGGACGCGAGTTCGGGGCGCAGCACCTTGATCGCGACCGGGCGCTCGAGGCGCAGGTCCCACCCGTCGTGGACGTCGGCCATCCCGCCTCGGCCCAGCACTCCCCGCAGCTGGTATCGACCTGCGAGAAGTGCGGACACAGACATGCCTTCACGCTATCGTCACCACTTGTGCCGGACACTTCTGCCTCCCGCCTACCATGACGCCATGACCGCTTCGGGTAAACGCCGACACCTGTCCGTCGTTCCTGACGTGCCGGTGATCGTCCGGCCGTCCGAACGGCGGGGCCGACGCCGCGTCGCGGGCTACCACCTGCGTATCGAACTCGACGAGGTGTCGCCGCCGATCTGGCGCCAATTCGTGGTGCCGTCGAACCTGCGGCTGCACGAGTTGCATCCGATCGTGCAGACGATCATGGGCTGGCAGGACAGCCACCTGCATTCGTGGGTCGGCGGTGAGCCGCCCGCGTCGGAGCGCTACGACATGCGCGAGAGCATCGAGGAGGGTTTCGCCGACGAAGAAGACGAGTTGTGCGAGGACGCGGTGCGGCTCGATCAGGTGCTCGCCGAACCGGGGGAGCAGCTGTCCTATCTGTACGACTTCGGCGACGGCTGGGAGCACACGATCGTGCTCGAACGGATCGACGCCGACGCCTCGGAGCCGACCGTCACCTGCCTCGCCGGCGCCCGCGCGTGCCCGCCCGAGGATTGCGGCGGACCGGGCGGATACGACGACCTGCTGAAGGTCCTCGCGACGCCGTCGCACCCCGGTCATCACGACGCCGGGGCGTGGGTCGGGCCGGGCTTCGCACCCGAATCGTTCGGCGTCGACACCGTGAACCGTGGCCTGCGGATCGAAGCGGTCATCCGTGACCACGGGCCGGTGACGGATTCGAAGTTCGCGGCACTGCTGCGACGGATCCCCCATCAAGCTGCCCCGCAAGTCTTTTCGCTTCTCGAGCGCGCCCACCTCACCGACCGGCTGGGCGACATCCACGAAACGATCGAAGCGGCGACATTCCACCTGCGGTGGTTCCTGAACCGCATCGGTCCCGACGGCATCACACTGACCCAGGCGGGCTACCTGCCACCGGCCGTGGTGGCGGAGATGCGGCGGGAACTGCCGGGCTTCGACGACTGGCCCGCCACCAGCAACCGCGAGTCGGATCAGCGGCCGGTCCACCTGCTCCGCGAATACGCCAAGACCCTCGGACTGGTGCGCAAATACAAGGGCAAACTGATTCGCACCAATCTCGGCTCCGCGACGGCAAGCGATGCAGGTCGGCTGTGGGCACACCTTCTCGACCGGCTGCCACTGGCGGACGAGCCCATCGAGCGGGAGGCCGGATACCTCGTGCTCCTCACCCTCGCCGCCGGCACCACGTCGGACGAACGCCGGGACGTCATCGCCGAAGGCCTCGCCGCCCTCGGCTGGCAGACGAGCGACGGGACCATCGTCGGCCGGGAAGAACTCTTCTGGATCGCCCGCCCCACGATTTCGTTCCTCGAACTCACCGGCGCCATGGTCGAGGGCTGGGTCCAGCGCGACCAGCCGATGGACCCCGTCTGGGGTCGCCTCTTCGCGCAGATGGTGCTGTCGATGTAGGTGGACTGTTCGTTTTGTCCGGGCTAACTGCCCGACGATCCTGCCATCAACAGCACACCGAGAATGGACGGCATCGCAGCGGACCCCACAGCCGCCGAACCGATACCCGCGCCGAGTCCGAGGGTCGTCATGTTGCGGTAGTCGACGGCTTCGATGGGCGGAAGCCCGGGAATCGGGTTGGGAACAGGGTCCGCTCGACGCCAGCCTCCGCACCGGTGGGTGGTGAATTTCGCGTCGCCCGGCTTGATCTCGATGGTTTGTGAACCCTCGCCGAAGGAATTTTCGAGAATCGAACTGTCGGATGCGGTGCGCGACCAGTAACAGCTGCTGCCACCCGACGACGACCACAAGCCGGGTTGTAGGTCTTGCGGGCCGTAACCGACTCGGTACGTGCCGTCGCCGCTCAGGTAAGTGCCCGCGTTGGCCACGCCAGCGCCGGACACCGCTATTGCTACCGCCGACGACGCGCACAGCATCGCCCCCACGAACTTGTGCTTCACTAAATCTCCCTTGTGATGTGTCGACCGGTCTTGTGCGCGGTCATGATGGAGTGGGCTGAGTTCTGGGCCGCTGCGTGGTTAGCCAGTCTTCGTCCACGTCCCGCAGTCTTGGCTCTTGAACGCGGCGTCCGACGACGAGATCGTGACGACGGACGGACCGCTGGGTACGTCGTTGGCAATCAGGTCGTCGAACTCACCTGACGTGCCGGACAAGCGTTCCCAGTAGCAGTACGGACCGCCGGTGGTGCGGTAGGTGCCCGGATTGATGTCGACGCCCACTCGGTGGAGTCCACTGCCGAACGTCGATCGGGCAGCGTCGGCTTCGCGGGGGACGAGTCGTTGCTCCCGGCTGTCCAGTTGTTGCTTCCGCTCGTCGAGTTGAGCGTTCACGGTGACCGCATGCTGGTTTGCTGCCACCTGCGTTTCCTGTGCCTTCTTCATGGCCGCTTCCGCGTCGCCTGCCGCCTTCTCGGCGTCGGCAGCCTTCCCCGCGACTTCAGCGCTTTGCGCAGCCAGGGCCTCGCGCTCACCGGCGAGCGCGGCGTCGATCTTGGCCTGGTTCTCTGCCTCGCTGGGGGTGGTCGAGAGGCCGATTCCCACACCGGCCGCAAGGGCGACGACGACACCGAAGATCCATGGCCAGCGCCGAAGTCGCTTGGTCTGGGGCGCATCTCCGGGAACCGGCTCAGCGACGGGGTCGAGGTAGAGGGGTTCGGTCACAGTGATCTGCCTCTGATAGTTCGGGAGCGCCCCCACCGCGGGTGCTTGTGGGGGCGATCTGCTGGGGCTGTGGTCAGGAACCGAAGATCGACGGTGCCGGTGCCGGTGCCGGTGCCGGTGCGGCGGGCGCCGGCCGGGCCTGGGGTTGGGCGGCGGGAGCGGGCGTCCATGTTCCGCAGTCCGTGGAGGAGAAGACCATGTCGGTCGGCTTGATGGTGACGATCACCTTCGGTGAGTGGGTGTAGTCCATGGCGATGATGTCTTCGTACTCACCGCTGGTGCCCGACAGGCGCTCCCAGTAGCAGCCCATGATGTCGTCGACGGTGCCGCTGCCGACGTACGTGCCCGGGGCGATGTCGACCCCCACGATGTAATCACCGGCGCCGAACGAGGTAGCGGGTGCCGCATTCGCGATCCCGGATCCGAGGCCGGCGATTGCGAGAGTGATTGCAGCGGTGAGTGAAACCTTGCGGAACATGTAGATGATCAGCCTTTGCTCAGGATTTGCGAACCTGCGGTCGGTTCGTTGAAACGGAAAGTATCAGGCCCGTCCGACAAGTGCGCCCGGCAGGGGTCTTGAGCACAGTTTCCGGTTCCCGTTGTCATTTGAATGGCATATTGACTTGTCGGAGAATGGAATATGGGGACGGAGCACGAACAGCGGTATCGGCACGCTTCGTGCCCCGCCCCCAGACGTTTGCCCATGCGGGATCTACAGAGTGTTGATCCAGGCCAGGCGGTCGGTGGACAGCGAGAAGGTGTCCTCGAAGAGCACGACATAGGTTCCGGGGCCGGAGCCCTGGCGGGCGTCGAAGCAGACGCTGCCGGTGGCCTGACCGCCGGGCGCAATCTTCCCTGAGTTCAGCAGTTCGCGGTCAGGCGCGAACGTCGCGTCGCGAATGGCGCCGCCGGCATCCTGAAGGCTCCAATCCACATATCCGTTGAAGTCGTTCTGCTTGTCGCCGACGTTCTTGATGGTCACGGTGCTGCACAAGTACTCGCCGATCATGCTGCTCACCGGTTCGAGCGCGGCGACGGTGTAGGCGAGCCCGTCGCGAGTGATCGTGTCGCCGCCGGCCGCGGAGGTGTCTTCCTCGAGCTTGCCGGGGAAGGCGGGCCCGCTGTCGGCGGGAGCCTCCCCGTCGCCGGAACCTGCTGTGACGGTGGTGCCCTCGTCGCTCCCCGTGCTCGACGCGATGGCGATCGAGCATGCACCGAAGAGCAGGATCGGAACGCCGACCACAATCCACGGCCAGAGGCGACGCTTCTTCTTCGGCGGCTGCGGGGCAGGGTAGGGCTGGTTCTGATAGGGCTGACCGGGGTTCGTCATCTCGGATCCTCCTGTGAGTGGGTCATGCGGGTGAGGTTGCGGGCCGCAGGCCGTGGCTGCGATCGCGCTCAATGGAGAGTTCACCCGACGGGGCGCCCATCGCGGATCGTCCGAAGAGCCGGATCGATTCCTACTTTCGGTCGGAAGTCAGTTCGGGCCCCTACTTTCGGCCGATCGCGAACGTGTCGGTCCGATGCGTAGCCTCATGGCCGTGACTGCAACATCCGCTGAAATCATCCGTCGCCGCGTCTGGACCACCGGCGCGGTGACGCTCAGCGTGTTCTGTTCGCTGATGACGGTCGGTCTGTCCGGCGATTCCGCGACCGTCGCGGTGTGGAACATAGCGATCGGACTGGTGCTGAATCTGGGTGCCGCGGTCGCGTTGGTATGGCGGCACGAACGGCCGTGGCTGGTTCTGGGCGTGGCCCTGGTGGGTCCGCTGTTCTTCTCGACCGACGCCACTGCCGCCTTGATCGCGCTCTACGCACTCGCCCGGACGGAGCGGGGGCAGCAGCTGGTCGCGGCAGCGACAGCGGTGTTCCTGGCATGCGGCGTCTCGCTCACCTACGATGCGTTCCGCACCCGCGACAATTCGGTTCTGACGATGGGTTCGACACGACCGGAGGTCGGTGGGCCGAAGCCGGACTGGGATATCGCACTGTGGATTCCCTGGCTCGTTGCGGCGACGCTGGTGGCGATCGTGGTTTCGATCGCGGTGCTGAAGCACACCCGCACAGAACTGGCTCAGGCCGAGCGCAGTCGCGACGGAGCAGACGCATGCGATGCGAGACGAGATGATCCGCACCGAGGAACGCACTCGCATCGCGAGGGATATGCACGACACTCTCGCCGCGAGCCTGAGCCGAATCTCCCTGTTCGCCGGGGCCTTGCAGGTCGGCGGTGCGGGCAATCCGGAGAAGATCGCGAACACCGCGTCGATGATACGCAGCACCGCGCACGAGGCGCTCGACGAACTCAAGAACATCGTCGGTGTGTTGCGGGGGTCCGGCGGGGCGAGTCGAGCGAGCGGTCACCAGGGCATCGACGGTGTCGCCGACCTGGTCCAGTCCGCCCGCGCGGCCGGTCTGCACGCCACCTATTTCGCAGACCTGCGGCCCGGCGACGTCGGCACCGTGTCCGGACACGTCACCTACCGGGTCGTGCAGGAATCGCTCACCAACGCCCAGAAGTACGCGAGCGATCAAACGATTCGCATCTCGATCAGCGGCGCCAGCGAGAACGGTATCCGCATCGACATCCGTAACAGCCTCAGTTTCCAGCCCCCGACAGTCCCGGGTGGTTCGCGCGCCGGTCTTCGCGGACTCGCCGAGCAGGCCCGTGACATCGGCGGAAAGCTCGAGGCAGGCAGGCTCGGTGGGGAGTTCGTCGTCGACTGCTGGCTCCCGTGGTTCGCCTGAGCCACATCGCCCAGACCGCGAGGCGGTGCTGTCGGTCCGGGGTAATACCCTGTGGTCACCATGACCGGAACCAACGCCATCACCGTTCTGATCGCTGACGACGATCCCTTCGTCCGGCGAGGTGTCTCCGACATCTTCGCTGCCACCACGGATATCGCCGTCGTCGCCGATGTCGACGACGGGGACCGGGTGCCGGCCGCGGTCCATGCGTATCGACCGCACGTGGTGCTGATGGACCTGAAGATGCGCCGGGTCGGTGGACTCGATGCCACCCGTCACCTGATGACCCTGCAACACCCACCCCGGGTGATTGCGATGACGGCGATGGACGTCGACGACCTCGTGCTTCAGGCGGTTTCGGCCGGAGCCCACAGCTTCCTCAGCAAGGACGAACCGCCGGAGACGTTCCACCAGTCCGTTCGCGCCGTCGCGGCCGGCAACACACTGTTCAGTGAGGAGTCGCTGCGGCGGATCGTCGCGGCGAACCGGCCGCCCACCGCAGATCCCGATCGGGCGGTCCTTGCCGCGCTCAGTGCCAGGGAACGCGACGTCCTGCGGTCCCTCGCATCCGGCGCGTCGAATGCCGACATCGCTGGTCAGCTCTTCCTCAGCGAAACGACCGTCAAGACCCACATTTCGGCAGTCTTCGCCAAGCTGGGCACGCGTAACCGAGTCGAAGCGGCGCTGACCGCATTCCGTGCAGGTCTCGTCACCTGAGGGTCCTGAGACGCGAGGACCCTCACTCCGTCCGAGGACGAAGTGAGGGTGCGAGCGATTTCGCGCCGCATGTGTCGGGACCTTCTGCTTTGATACGACGCAAGGGGAGGCTTTCGACGATCCCCTGTCGTGGTTGGTCGCGAGCAAGGGAAGGTGATGATGGTCGATTCCACCGAGTTGCCCGAGGTTTCGTGGGCGGGGATGGTCGAGTGGTTGACGGGTTCGCTGGTCGATCAACCGGTCGCGCTCATCGTCGAGATCGGCCCGAATAGTTACGTCAGTGAGGACGACGATGGAGAGGTCGTCTGCGCGCAGATTCAGGTACTGGCCGGCGGTGTGTTAATGCTTCGTCGATCACGCGTCGAACTCGGGCACCTGCTGCTCGCCGACTATTCCGCCGAGCACCTGACCCTCGACAGGTGGCATTTCGACGGCCACTTCGAAGACTGTACGGACGGGTATCTGTTCAGTCGCGACGTGAACCTGATCGCGAACACGTGCGTTGCCTGGTTTCGGGACAATTGGGGCACCCGGTCCACCAGTGAACTCGGATGCTCCTACCGGTTCCCCGACGAATTGCTACCGCCCGCCGATGGCACCGATGTATTCTGAACTCTTCGCTTCGCGCGGAGTCATCATCGGAGGCGGCATGCCTACCCACCACCCCTCACGTACTTACCGCGGTTGCGCGCTCTGCTCTCCGCGCAAGCGGCGCGGCATCGGTGTCGCAGCCCGCGAGACGATCCCGACGCTCCGTAAGCTCGGCAAGTCACGCAGACTCAACCGCCGCGACCTCGGTGATTACGCCGACGACCTGCGGGGAACGCAACGAACGGTGACCGCGGCCCCGTCCGGGAACTCCGCAGATTCCGGGGATCTCGGACGGATGGGTCGGGCACACTGGTCTCATGAGCACTCCGCCGCGTCGCCGGTGGGTGCTGCATGTCGATCTCGACCAGTTCATCGCCGCAGTCGAGGTGCTGCGGCACCCCGAGCTGCAGGGACGTCCCATCGTCGTGGGTGGTCGTGGGGATCCCACCGAACGCGCGGTGGTGTCGACGGCGTCGTACGAGGCGCGGAAATTCGGTGTCGGTTCAGGGATGCCGATGCGGATCGCGGCACGGAAGATTCCCGACGCCGTATTCCTGCCCGTCGACGCCGAGGCGTACATGGAGGTGTCGGCGGTCGTGATGGACACCCTGCGGAAGCTGGACGTGGTCGTCGAGGTGATGGGCTGGGACGAAGCGTTTCTCGGTGTCGAGACCGATGATCCGGAGGCGTTCGCCCGAACCATCCACGACGCCGTCCTCGAAGCAACAGGGCTGCACTGTTCAGTCGGCATCGGCGACAACAAGTTACGGGCCAAGATCGCGACGGACTTCGGCAAACCGCAGGGCATCTACCGGCTCACCGAGGCGAACTGGTTCGCCGTCATGGGGGAGCGCCCCACCGATGCGCTGTGGGGGATCGGTAAGAAGACCTCGAAAAAGCTTGCCGCGCTCGGTATCAATACGGTGCGCGAACTCGCCGACGCCTCGGATCAGGAGTTGGCCGCGACGCTCGGGCCGACTATGGGTCCGTGGTACGCCAGGATCGGTCGCGGAATCGATCTCTCCCCGGTGTCCGCGGAGCCGTGGGTGGCGCGGTCGCACAGCCGGGAGACGACGTTTCAGCAGAACCTCGCTGGCCGGGAGGCCGTCACCGAGGAGATCCGACGCCTCGCCGCCCGGGTCCGGGAGGACATCCTCGCGGAGAACCGGAAGGCGGTGCGAGTGGCGTTGAAGGTGCGCTACGCCCCGTTCGACACCCACACGACGAGCAAGCCACTACCCGAGCCGACGTTCGATCCGGACGTGATCGCCGACGCGGCGGCAGCATTGGTCGACCGCCTCGACCACGAGCGGGAAGTCCGGCTCCTCGGGGTGCGATTGGAGATGACCCCACCCACGTGAGTGCCAAAGCGTGCCCGAGGACGCTTTGCCGCTCACGTGTCAGCGGCGGGCGAAGACGGCGGGTTCGCTGTCCGGTACCTGGGCGACGAGGTCGCGGGCGACGAGGTGCCGAAGGTGTGCCGCTGCCTCGGACAGTGCCATGCCCTTGCCCATGGGGGAGATGTCGGCCCACGGCTTGTACCACTTCATGCGCTCGGCGACCTGCCACACGGTGATCTGGTCGTCGCCGAAAGCCTTGTACAGGTGATCGAGTCGCTCTTCGTGGTGCTCGATGAGTTCGCCGGCGCGGCCCGCGACGTCGTCGATGGGGATGCCGTGCGCGCCGAGCCCCCGGGTGATGTTCATCGTCTGGACGCGGCGCAGCGAGTCCATGAACTCGGCGAGGGCGTCGCGTTCCTCGAGCGGGTAGACGAAGTTGCCGACGTGCGGCGTCGTCTTCTGCAGGACGTGGTCGCCGGTGAACATCACGTCGGCGTCTTCCAGATAGAAGCAGATGTGGCCCGGGGTGTGGCCGGGGGTGTAGACGGCGCGCAGGCCGCGACCGGTGAGGGCGATGAGTTCGTCGTCGACGAGGACACGGTCGGGGGCCGAATCTGGACCCGCAGGCGGTTTCCCCGACGCGGACTTCTCGAACGCCTCCAGGTCGGCCGGGGCCGCGCCGGCCCGTGTCATGTTGGCCTTCTGGAAGTCCAGCCACTCGGGGCCGTGGCCGGTCGACATGTGCTCGAACATCTCGTGATCGGATTCGTGCATCGCAATCCAGGCCCCGGAGGCCTCCCGAACGCGACCGCACAGACCTGTGTGGTCGGGGTGGAAGTGAGTGAGGACGACGCCTTCGACATCCTTGACCGAGTGCCCGATGGCCTCGAGCCCGGAGGTGAGGCCTGCCCACGCATTGTCGTCGTCCCAGCCGGCGTCGACGAGGATCAGGCCGCCGGGCGATTCCATCGCGTAGACGAGTGTGTGACCAAGGGGATTGTCGGTAATCGGGACCGGAATCTGGAAGATCCCGTCACCGATGGGCGCTGCGTCGCTCATGTGCATACCTCGTTGCCTAGAGGAACAAATTAGTTCTACTTACCTTCATAGTGACCTTTCAGCGCGGATTGCGATACCGCGGGTCCCGATTAGCGGTCCGGCATGCCCGTGACCTGGCGCTTTTGTGCGAAAGCCGACCCGGAGACCGGAATACCCACTGGAAGCCGGATGCTGTGGAATGCTCCACTCGGACCAGCTTTCACATGCTCGCGTTGCGACAGGAGACTGCTTTGACCACAAACCTCGTTCGATCACGGCGCCGGTGGTACACAACCGGAATGTGTGGACTCGCCGTAGTCGGCGCCTCGGGGCTGCTCGCCCCCAGCCTGGCGGTTGCCGCGCCGGCCGCGCTGCCTGCCGGCTGCGTGCAAGGCACCGGAACCCAGGTGACCTGCACATTCACTTCAACCGGCAGTGCGCAGTCGTTCACGGTCCCCGACGGCATTACCAGCTTGGCGGTGACGGCAACGGGCGGACGTGGTGGAAACGGTGGTCAGATCCTCGGCGGTGCCGCGGCTGTCGCGACCGGGCGATTGATGGTCGCCGCAGGTGACGCGCTGTACATCCAGGTCGGCGGGAACGGCGGTGACGGCACCGGGCTGGCCGGATACAACGGCGGCGGAGCCGGTGGCACCGGTGCCGGTGGGGGAGGCGGGGCGTCCGACGTTCGCACAGGCTCGGGTGAGCTGGCGGATCGTCAGATCGTCGCGGCAGGCGGCGGCGGTGCGGGCGACACCTACATCGGTGGAGCAGGGAACCTGACCCCGACCGGCCCCGACGGCCAAGCGGGCGGCGGCGGGGGAGGCGGCGGCGGTGCGACCGGCGTCGCTGGTGGCGTCGGAGGCAACGGTGGCAGTGACCCGCACGGTTCGCCGGGTGAAGCCGGAATCGGAGGCGCCGCGGCAGGTGCGAGTGGCGGCGGTGGCGGCGGCTGGTTCGGCGGTGGCGGCGGCGCCGACAACTACGGCGGTGGCGGAGGCGGCGGTGGCTCGTCCTACGCGCCGGGCGGAACACTCGCGACCGCAGCGGCGAACGCAGCACCGACTGTCATCATCACCTATGGGCAGGGCTCGGGAACCGGATCACTCGGAAACCTGTTCGGCAGCAGCTGATCTCGACTCCTGTGCTGGAGACGTGAGAGATCGCAAGCCGACTCGACGACATCGGCGGCAGCCCGGAACTCTCGTCCGGGCTGCCGCCGATCTTCGTGTCGTCAGACTGCAGCGACCGCCGCGGGAGAGTCGGCGGATTCGTAGATAGCTTCGATGCGGCGCCGAGTCTCGTCCGGGTCGGACTTCATCGCGAGGACGAGTTCGGAAATGACGAGCTGCATCGCGTGCTCGAGCTGCCGCTTCTCGCCGGCCGAGAGGGGCTTTTCCTGTGAACGGGTCATCAGATCGCGGATGACTTCGCTCACCGTGAAGATTCCACCCACGGTCAGCTTTTCCTGATTGGCCTTGAACCGACGAGACCAGTTCGACGGGTCGTCCACCGTCGGCCCGCGCAGGATGTCGAAGACTCGACCAACTTCATCGTTGTTGATCGCGTTCCGAACGCCGATGGCCTCGGCTTTCGCGACCGGGATCTCGATGGACAGCCCGTTCTGAGCGACTTCGAATTGCACGTAATCAGTGGGTAGATCGTTGAACATCCGGGTCGTGAGCTTTGTGACTGTCACGGACCCATGGTGCGGGTACAGGAAAATATCACCGATATTGAGATTCATTGATTACCTACCCTTCGCATACATTATGACACACGCTGCCATGTTGACAACGGATGTCCGGATGTGAACGATCGACGCGTGGGGTTCTCCTACCGATAACGAAGGCCGTTGATGACCAGAATCGAAGTGTTCGCCGTGCCGTCTGACCTGCCCGCCGGCCCGTTGGGGTTGCGGGAGCGGCGACGTGAGCAGACGAACGTGGAGATCAGTGAGACTTCCCTCACACTGTTCGAGAGCAAGGGCGTCGAGGCCACAACCGTCGGGGAGATCGCGCAAGCAGCAGGCGTGTCTCAGCGCACGTTCTTCCGATACTTCGCCACCAAGGAAGAGGCCGCGCTCCGGGACCACTGGGCCTTCGAGGCGGTCGTGGCATCACGGCTCGACCAACTCGACTCGACCCTCTCACCGAGGCTCGCGTTGGAGACGTCCTTCGCGGACGCATTGGTGACGTACGCGGACAGTTCGTCGACGCCCTGCCGGCGATTGCTGCGGGTGAACAGGCTCATCAAGAAAGAGCCTGCGCTGCGTGCTGTGCTGGCGCGCGAGAGTGTGCGGCGGACGGCGGCCCTGGTCGATGCGGTGTCGAAGAGATTCGACTGCTCCGACCTACAGATTCGCCTGGCGGTCGACGTGTCGGTCGCCGTGCTCCGGGCGGCGTTGGAGACGTGGGTGGATCGGTCTTCCACCGACGAGACGGCGAGCCTTCCTGAGATCTATTCCTCGGCAAGAGGACTCGCGCGCGCGTGATCGGACGCGTCCCGCCGGTGCTGGCTCAGGCGGCGAGGAAGCTGAATCGGACGTGCCGCACCGGGTTGTCGACATTGGTGTCGACGAGGCAGACGGACTGCCAGGTGCCCGTCGCGAGCGCGCCGTCGAAGACAGGAACGGACGCGTACGGCGGCAGGAATGCCGGCAGCACGTGGTCGCGACCGTGTCCATGGCTGCCGTGACGATGGATCCACCGGTCGTCGCGCGGAAGCAGGTCGTCGATCGCGCGCAGCAGGTCGTCGTCGCTCCCCGCGCCGGTCTCGATGACCACGAGTCCCGCCGTGGCGTGCGGCACCCAGACATGCAGCAGCCCATCGCCGGCGCCGGCCGACGCGAGGAACTTCTCGATCTCACGGGTCAGGTCGTACACCACCGGCTCGGCGCCGGTGCGCACCTCGATCTCGGTACTGAACATAGTCACGACGGTAGCGCGATCGCGCGTGACAATCGATCGATGCGTATGCGGCCTGGTGTGTGTCGGTGGCTACCCGAAGACCGCACCGACAATGTGACCTATCCCTGCCACGATCGGAATCGCCAGCAACGCACAGAGCGGTGTCAGCCACCCGATGAGTACTCCACACGCGATGCGCCGATGGATCTGTCCCACAATGAAGAACGCAACCATTGTGACAATGCCGAGCATGAGAGCGACCCATGCCCAGGCCGGGGTGCCCGAATCAGTCGACGGATTCACGATTCCGATGACAACGAGCACGACGGTAATTGCCATGGAAAGGTAGGTGGCGGCACCGAACCAGGTGTCAGCTTTCTCGGTCACGGCGCCACCGCATACTTCGCATCGATATTGATCGCGAAGTGGATTGCCGCGAACTCCAATCCCACTAACGCAGCAGTGACAATTCCCAACGCGAACCCGCCCGATTAGCCTCGCTCGCTGTGCAATTCGTGGGTTGCACGTTCGTTGCACTCGCCAGCCCATCGAGGAGGCGCGGGCGTCGCAGCCGGGTACGAAACGACCTTCGAGGTTATCGATCACTCGAGCGACCTCGTGCACAGGCGATGCGAGCACTCACAGATCCGCTCGATCGACAGTCAGGACTCCCCCCACCCCACGCTATTTGGATCCCTCGATCCGAATACGCACTGCCACGAGAAGTGTATTTGAAACTCCTCGCCGCGTCGGCAGTGGCATGCCAAGCCCAGGACGCGGCGATGCGTGACGGTGTGTGAGGGCGCGCGTGGCTGCGGTCTCAGGATGGAAATCGCGCGTGGCGGAACGGGTTATGCTGAGTTCGCACTGTTGGTTCCTTTCGGTGTGGGGCCCGGTCCCAGCGTTCCCTTTGGCGGAGGGGGGACCGGGCATTCCGAAAATTGAGCCCACTACCCCAGGGCCACTCGGGAGCTGTGCGGGATTCCATCGGACGCCTGGCGGTCACGTGCTTGGCCGTGCCATGACGTTTGGCTCATCCATTCGTGTGGGTCGACGCGTCGAGGCATTCGCTATCGCAGGACGCTGCTACTTGCGGCCGGCGGCCCACTTCATGCCCCAGCTGTAGGTCTTGTCGAGATCGGCCTGGCTGCCTTCGACGTACTTCACTTCACGGGTCACGGTGATGCCCTGCCCGGTGTTCTGCAAGATCGCGATGGCGCAGATGCGAGCGGAGCTGTTCGCCGAGTCCAGGCGCACCTCCACCTCGGGGCCGCTGGTGGGGTAGAGGGTGACGACGCCGTCGACGGCTGCCCAGTTGGGTGCGCCGTCGTAGATCATCGCGAAGATGAGGATGCGCTTGAACATTTCCGGCCGGTCGAGGTTGATATGCATGTTTTCGCCGCCGGTCACTGTGCCGGTGCGGTCGTCGGCGTCGAGCTGGATGAACGGCGCAGCCTGCAGCGATCCGAAGCTGTTGCCGAGTGCCTGGACAACACCCTTCGATCCGTCGGCCAGTTCGTAGAGACAGCCGAGGTCCAGATCGATGCCGTTGCTGCCGCCCGCGGCGGCCGCAAGTTTCGCGAAGAAGCCGGCCTTCTTGGGCTGCGGCGCCGCCCCCGTCGACCAGTTGAGGTTGACCCGCATCGCGCCCTGCCGCTCACCGGACTTCGTGAGGCTGACCGACGGCGCGGCCTTCGACAGCGTGACCTTGCTCAGATTGACTCCGCCCTGCGGTGCGGCAGGAGTGGAGGGGCGTCGGGTGTAGTCGATAGCCACAGGTGGGAACCTTCCGATTGACTGAGCGCGTCAGAACGTTGTCCGATTTGCACGATTTCGGTCCAGAGTAGCCGTAGTCGCGTGGTCGGACTTCAGCCCGGCCACGGTCACGCTGATTCCCGTGCACTCCACTCGATTGCCGGGCAGGTGTCCATCACCATCGCGACGCCCTTTGCGGTCGTTCGCTGGAACGCGGCCTCGTCGATGACGCCCAGTTGGAACCAAACGCCTTTCGCGCCCACCGCGACGGCCTGGTCCGCGAACTCGCCGGCGGCCTCGGACTGACGGAAGACGTCGACGACGTCAATCGGAAACGGAACGTCCGCGAGTGTGGCGTATCCCTGCTCGCCGAGCACGGTCGGTGCGGTGGGATGGATGGGGACGATTCGTTTTCCTCGGCGCTGCAGCAACTCCGCAATGCGGAACGCCGTTCGGTCGGGATTGCCGGAGAGCCCGACGATCGCCCACGTTTCCCAGTCGTCGAGCATCGACGAGACGGCACTGGGGTCCTGCCACGAAGTGTCCACACCGCAAAACTACTACTCACCGCGGACTTCAGCCGGGATCGCAGAGCTGAACTGAACCGTCCGTGCGAAAGTATCCGCATGGTGATCCGTATCCCCGAGAATCCGCGCCTGGTGAATGGTTCCGAGGAATCCGTGTGGAATGCGCTGTTGGGTCAGCTCGGTGATGGTGACCTCGTGGTGGCAAACCAGCGGGTCACCGACCGACTCAAGGACCACGAGATCGATTTCGTGGTGGCGCTCGAGGGGTACGGGATCGTCTGCCTGGAGGTGAAGGGCGGGCAGATCTGGCACGACGGCAGCGATTGGTACCAAGAGCAGCGAAAAGGGCCGACGGTGATTCACCCGGTTCGGCAAGCACGGGACGCGCTGTATGCCCTGCGGAGCTATGTGGAAGCCGACCCGCGCTGGAGTCACGGGCGGCTGCGATGGGACCACGTGGTGGTCTTCCCCAACACAGAACTCACCGACGACTTCGGACTGCCGGAATGCCCACGGTGGAAGGTGATCGACCGCAACGACCTGGACGACGTGGTGTCGCGACTGCAGAAGGTGCTGTCCGGCCAGCAGCTGGATCGGCCGGCGCTGCCCGAGGACGGGGTCGATCAGCTCACAACGGTCCTCTCCGGACGCGGACTGCCGCAACGCGACGTGGTTGCGCGAGCGATCGCGCACGAAGACGCGGCCGATGCGCTCACCGCCCAGCAGTCGGCGATACTCGACGCGATCCGGCTGTTGCACCGGGTCGAGGTGCGGGGCGGCGCCGGAAGCGGCAAGACGTTCCTCGCGGTCGAGAAGGCGCGGCGGTTGGCGAAGCAGGGGCAGCGCGTCGCACTCATCTGCTACTCGCACGGGTTGGCGTCGTATCTCGAGCGATTGACCGCCACCTGGTCCCGCAAGGAGCGTCCCGCGTACGTGGGCGAGTTCCACGCGCTGGGGCAACTGTGGGGAGCGCCCGAGGGCCCGGACGAGAGCATCCGCAACACCGACACCGTGCAGTTCTGGGAACACGACCTTCCGCGGCACATGGCGGAGTTGGCGTCGGAACTGCCGTTGCGCGACCGGTTCGACGCGGTGGTCGTGGACGAGGCACAAGACTTCGCCGACGACTGGTGGGGTCCGCTGCTGGCAGCGCTGCGTGACGACGAAGCCGGGGGCATCTACGTATTCAGCGACGAGGGGCAGCGGGTATTCGACAGGCAGGGCGTTCCGCCGATTCAACTGGTCCCGCTGGTGCTCGATCACAATCTGCGAAACACCCGTCAGATTGCGGACTCGTTCACACCGCTGGTGGGACAGCTGATGCGCCTGCTCGGCGGGGAGGGCCCCGACGTACTTTTCGTGCCCTGCGCGGCGGAGGACGCGCTGACGATTGCCGACGACCAGATCGATTCCTTGATGGACGAGGGTTGGCGTCCCGAGGATCTGGCCTTGCTTGCCACGGGCAGCCGTCACCCGGAGCAGGTGAGCAGGCAGACGGAGGGCAACGCGGCGTATTGGGACAGCTTCTGGGATACCGAGCAGGTGTTCTACGGGCACGTCCTGGGATTCAAGGGACTCGAACGGCGTGCCGTCGTGCTGGCACTCAATGAGAAGGTGGTGCAAGAGCGTTCGCGGGAGCGGCTGTACGTCGGGTTGTCGCGGGCGCGGGATCAGCTCGTGGTGTGCGGCGACCCGGACTTCATCCGCGACGTCGGGGGAGCGGAGTTGGCCAAACGCATGGGGATCTGACGTCGCGTTACGTCGCCCAGCGATACCCGCACCCGCCGCAGATCCATTCAGGCACTGGATCAGTGACGACGCATCCCAACGGAACTGTCCACGGCGGTACCGGCTCGCCCGGATTCGGCATGCCGATCGACGCGGACCTAGTCTGCGATGCGCCGCATCGTGGACAGCTCGGATGGAAGGAGAAGCGGTAGTCGAGGAAGGTGGAAAATCCGCCCTCGGTCATCTCAGTCTGGCACCTGCAGCACAACACAGCCGGCCAGTCATGCGCCGGACCGTAATAATTCCACTGGTCGACGCCGTTCTCGGCCGTGTGGATGTGTACTCCCTCCCGCGCGGCACTGCCACGCAAGTCGATCGTCTCTCCGCAGGCGGTGCACTTGCCGGCCGACTTCAGCAGCACACGTGCCGCGGCGGCGGTGGTGTGTGACGCCTCGCCCTGTCGGGTGAACGGGTCGTCGAAGTTCGCCGAACATTTGATAAACGGAGTAGTCAATCGGCCGGCGACGTCGTCGTCGACTCGACCTGCGGCGGTGGGAACAGCGACGCCTGCACACGCCTCGAAGGCAGCGACAGACGGAAGTGTGGCGAGCGTCCACGACTCTGTGACGCCGATGGCGTCGAGTGACGACGGACCCGCGACCTCCATGCACAGGACAGTGCGCGGATCGGTGTCGAGAACGGTGATGAGCACGTCGCCGTTGCGAATGTGTTCGCCGATGAACCACGGGCGATAGGGCGACCTCGGTTCGAGATACGCGATCACAGCGTCCTTCCACGGGCGTCCTTCGACGATGAAGACTCGCTCTCTTGCGGTGTGCTCGGTCACGGCGTCATCATGCGCTGGGGGACCGACATAGCAGTGCAGACCGGCTCGGGGGAATTGGCTGTCGGTCGAACAGCGTATTGACTCGGATGCTTTGACGCGCAGTCGATTGCGAAACACCCCGGAGTTGGGTCGGCAACGCGTCCGAATTATGTGCCAGTCCGTGCCGTCTGGTAATAGTTTCAACCATCGCGCCGTCGGGGGTTGACGAATACAACTGGCGCGACCGCATTCACATTTTTCCGCCTGCGACCACCCACGGGCGAGAGTTTCGGGCAGACCGCCCGCATTTCCGAAAGGGCACTGCTGTGTCGATCGATGTTCAGTCCACCCAGGTCAGCACGAAGGCGGGAACCCGGGGGCTCGGGGTGCGACGGTCGGTGTTCTCCTCGATCGTCGGGGGTGTGGGAGTCGTCGTTGTGGCCGCCGGCCTTGTTGCCTGCGGCTCGGGCGAGTCGTCGTCGACGGCGTCGGTGACTACCACCACAACCGCAGCAGCCACGACCACGCGCCCGACGACGACGGTGCCCGTGACCACTCCGGTCGCGGTTGCGCCCGTGGTTCCGGTGCAGCCTGCGCCTGTGGCGCCGACCTCGAGCGCGCCTGTGCTGGTGCCGATGCCGGCTGTGGTCTGCATGAACCTGCAGACGGCACAGAACACGATCCAGGCGGCGGGGGTCTTCTTCTCGCGCAGTGCCGACGCGACCGGTGCGGGACGGAAGCAGGTGCTCGACTCGAACTGGGTCGTCGTGGGTCAGCAGCCGTCGCCCGGGGAATTGATCGGCGAGGGCGACGCGGTGCTGTCGGTGGTAAAGATCGGTGAGCCCAGCAATTGCTAGTCCACTGATGCCGGTACCGCTAGGGCCGAAAGTCCCTATTCGGCCGGGTGGTGTCGGTTGAACAGTGTATTGACCCGGTTTCGTTGGGGCGCAGTTTATTAGCTCAATCACCGTGGCGGGCGCGGATATGTGTGACGTCGGGTTTGTCTGGTATTAGTTTCAACTAACGTGCTCCGAGGTGGACGGTTGGCCGAGGGGCGGGGGTGTTGTCATTCGCTTGAATGAATCTCGGTCGCTCCGACGCGTTGATCGGGAAACGTGTCGGAGGCGGGGTGTAATTTCGGCAGCATAGTTCGACGTTCAAAGAAATGAGGGGGACGGGCGCGCGTGGTCGACGCCGCCGAATCTGATGTGGCCGCAGTGCCGCCTACTGGGCGACGCTGACGGCCGCGGTATCTGCGACTCGCTGTGCGGCTTATCGTTTCATCATCGCTCGTGTAACGCTCGTCGCAATGTCGCGATGGAATGTTCGATCACCACACCTGGTTCCCCGTGCGTCTGCGCCCTACCGCGAGAGAAATCCGTGCCTCGATGACCAACCCCTTCGACTTCAGCGATTACGAGACCTCTCGTGATCGCCCGTCCACCGACACGTCCTCGTCGTGGCCGGCTGCAGGCCAGTTCGGTTCGGTGTCCGCCGACCCCTTCGGATCTCAGCCCGCCGCGTTCGCTCCGACAGCGGCGGCGGAGCCTTTTGCTGCGGCGCCGAGTCCGCGGCCACGCGTCACGATTGCGCAGGGCGAGCCGCCCGTCATCTTGCTCGTGCTGGCCGGATTGGTGGCGGCAGCCGGGCTGGTTCTCGCGATTGTCCTCGGTTCGCTGACAACTCTTGCCGTCCTCGCGTGGGTGCTCGCCGGCCCGGTCGCGTTCGCACTGCTCGCCCGCTTCACCGTGCGCGACACGGTGCAGCGCGCGATGCCGGTGTACTCGAGGTCGAAGGGGGCTCAGCGGGGCTACTGGGTGGTTGTTGTCCTCGCGTTGGCGGGAATCGTGGCGAGCGCGTGGCACATTGCGGAATGGGCGGGTCGACTGTGAAGAAGGTAGCCGCCCTCGCGGCGATGATGCTCGTGCCGCTGCTGCTGGCGATCCCGACGGCATCCGCCGCCCCGACGACCGCTGCGGTCGGCGATTTCGGTGGATGCTTGGCCGCGCAGCAACAGGGCGACCTGCTGCTCATGGTCGATCAGTCCGGCAGCCTCCAGGGCTCCGACCCCGACGCGGCGCGCGTGTCCGCCGCCAACTACCTGCTCGAGCAACTCAACACGTTCGGTGGATCCGCGGGTGTGGAACTCAACGTGGCGATCGCCGGATTCTCCGAAAACTTCACCGTCCACGCACCGTGGACCCGGCTCGACAACGGTTCGCTGCCCGCCCTGCAGGGTGAGGTCGAGAGGTTCCGCACGCGCACGGACGGCATCGACACCGACTACTGGAACGCGCTCGACGGTGCCCGCCGCACGCTCGCGGAACGCGACGGCCAATCGGCGGCCAACCGCTGCCAGGCGGTGGCGTGGTTCTCCGACGGAAAACTCGACTTCACCGTCCGCGACGCCGAGAAGCCCTACGCGCAGGGAGTTTCCCTCGGCAGCGATCAGGGCGTTCAACAGGTGGTCGCGGCCGCCCGGGAATCGATCTGTCGCCCCGCCGGCATCGCCGATCAGCTGCGCTCGTCGGGAATCGTCACGTTCGCGGTGGGGCTCGCCGCGGGCACCGCACAGCCCAGCGACTTCGACCTGATGCGGTCGATCGCCACCGGCGGCGACGGGGCGTGCGGAAAGGCCACGTCATCGTCGCCCGGCGACTTCTACCTTGCCCAGAACATCGACGACCTGTTGTTCGCGTTCGACGCGTTCAGCACACCCGGTCAGGCGCCGATCGAGGGCGAGACCGGTGTCTGTGTCGTGAGTGTGTGCGAGGAGGCGCAGCACCGCTTCGTGCTCGACGACTCGATCAGCTCGGTCACCGTGCTCGGCTCGGCCGACGCGGAGGGACTGATCCCGACCCTGGTCGCTCCGAGCGGGGCGCAACTCCCACTCGACCGTGCCGGTGCCCCCACCACCGCAACACTGGACGGCGCCCAGGTGGCGTACCGGTGGATGTCGCCCCGATCGGTCAGCTTCACGATGACCAAATCCGACGATTCCGCCCAGTGGCAGGGCATGTGGGCCCTCGTGTTCGTCGACCCGGACGGCTCCAGCCCGCTGGCCCGGTCGAAGACGAACATCCACATCTCGGGCAACCTGTTCCCGGCCTGGCTCGGCATGGACACCTCGGCCGTCCACAGCGGGGAGAAGACGTCCGCCATCCGTCTGGGCATCGTCGACTCCGACCGGAACGAGATCGATCCCTCCGACCTGTTGGGTAGTGCTGCCCTGTCGGTGTCGCTGACCGACGCGGGGAACGTCGATCATCCGTTGGTCGAGCGGATTGCCAAGGAGCGCATCGGCGATCCCGTCGAACTCGATTTCACCGACGTTCCGCCGGGAGCGGCGACGCTGCGTCTCACGCTCGATGTGACGACGGCGGACGCCCGGTCCGCGTCCGGTGACGTCATCGCCCCGGGAACGGCGTTGACGCCGCAGTTCGTCGATGTCCCGCTCACGGTGTCGCCGCCGATCGGCTACCCCGTCGTCTCGTCGACGGTCGATTTCGGCACCGTCGAGGGCGCGGGGCAGTTCGCCGTGAGCGTCCCGATCACCGGCCCCGGTTGCGTGTGGTTCGACGGGGCCGCACCGGTCGCGCTCGATTCCGTGCCCGACGGCGTCGGTGCCGTCGGCGTCTCGGCTGGGTCGGCGCCGACCGCCGCGAACTGCCTCGAGATCGGCGAAGGTCAGCAGGCGAGTCTTCCCGTCGATCTGTCCGTTCCGGCCGCGGGCAACGGCTCCCTCAACGGGTCGATTCCGCTGATGATGTCCCCTCCCGGTGAGCCCGACCGCGCGCTGCCGATCAACGTCGCGTTCACCGCAGAACTGCAGAAGCCGCTCAACAGCGGGCGGTTCTGGCTCGTGTTCGTCCTGGTGCTGCTGTTCAGCATTGCTGTGCCGCCGCTCCTGCTCTACGGGGTCAAGTGGTGGACCGCCCGCATCCCGGCGAAGACCCTCAAGGCGATGCGCGTCGGTGTCACGATCGAGGGCGGGCAGGTTCTGCGGGACGGTGCCGAGTTCGGCATCCGGGAGAGCGACCTGAGTCAGCTCGTGCGCGGCCTGAACAAGCCCGCACGCAGCCTGGATGTCGAGGGCGTGGAGTTGCGCACGCGGATCGGTCTGTCGCCGTTCGGGCCCGGGTACGTCGTCGCACAGCAGCCCGGCCTCGTTGCGGCGTCCGGAGCCGATCCGTCGGTCGACCGGCGCACGGGTGGTGCGCGGCTTCCGCTGGCCATCCACAACAACTGGGTGGTGTTGCACGATCCGGACGGGCCGGCGAACCTGGCGACCGTACTGCTGCTCGTCGGCGCCGACGCGACGGACGACAGTAACCGCCGACTGGTCGCCGACCTGGTGCGCAAGGTGCCGGGCCGGGTGGCCGACCTGAGGGCCGCTCACCCCGGCGCGACCCCGTCCGCGACGCCGCCGAGCGCACCACAGCCGTCGGACCCCTTCGGTGCTCCCGCCCCGACGTTCGGTGCACCGCCCGCCTGGGACGCGGCCCCGACATTCGGTGGTGCGGCACAGAGCGGCGCTGCTGCCCCGGCCCGCTCGTCCGCCGGCGACCCCTTCGATCCGTTCCGGCCTCCCGGTTCCTGACCCGGATCGTCCTCGACTTCAAGCTCTCTCTTCTGTGAAAGGACCGTAATGAGGCGGTTTCTCGTAGTCGGTTGCGGTGGTTCCGGCGCTGTCACCCTCGCGTACATGATGGATCAGTTGCGCTCGGATCTCGCTGCGGTGGGCGTCGACCGGATCCCCGGCGGGTGGCAGTTCGTCAGCATCGACGTGCCGACGGCTCCCGAGGCGGGGCCGGACGGCCTCGACAACGTCCGCGATCAGGGCGGTTTCTACTTCGGCAGCGGCCCGCAGGGTGACTCGTACGCGGTGCTGGACAATGCGCTGACCAATCAGCTCACCGCGAAGCAGAGCCTCGACGAGATCGCCACCTGGGCGCCGCGTGACCCGTCGTCGGTGACGGTGCCGATCGGATCGGGTGCGGGCCAGTACCGCTCACTCGGCCGCATGATCACGCTGAGCAAGGCCGGCGGCATCCGCGACACCCTGCAGCGTGCGTGGGATCAGCTGTCGACGGTGGAGACGGCCAGCCAGATGTCTTCGCTCAACGTGCCCGGCGGCGGTTCCTTCGAGCAGGGGGAGTCGCCGATCGTGCTCGTGGTGTCGTCGATGGCCGGCGGCGCCGGTGCGTCCATGGCCCTCGACGTGTGCCGTCTGCTCACGCTCATCCCGGGACTCGACCCGCGGTTGATGGGTGTGTTCATGGTGGCCCCGGACATCTTCGACGGACTCGGCAAGAGCGCGACCACCGGTGTCCGCGCCAACGCGCTGGCGATGCTCGGCGAGATCGTCGCCAGCCAGCTCGGGTCGGCGCGCGAACACGACGTGGAGATCCTGCGCGCACTCGGCCAGCAGCACGGCGCGGGCGAGAAGGTTCCGTTCGCGCGGGTGTTCCCGGTGGGCCGCAAGGTCGGTGTGGAGGGCGCACCGTTCGGTGACGGATCCCAGAAGGCGATCTACCGCGGCTTGGCCCGCGGCCTCGCCGGGATGATGATGAGCGGCGCGGCCACCCGTCAGTTCGTGCAGTACGACCTCACCAACGGTGCGGGACTGCCGGGCCAGCGGGAGAACATCGGGTGGGGCGGTCAGTGGGACAACCTGCCGTGGGGAACCTACGGCTTCTCGAGCCTGAGCATGGGCCGCGACCGTTACGCCGAGTACTCGGCGCAGCGGCTGGCTCGCAGTGCCGTCGACCGGCTCCTCGACGGCCACCGTTCGTCGGGCAGCCCGGTGTCGGACGAGGATCAGGTCAACTCGATTCTCGACGGTCAGTGGAGCAGCCTGCTCGCGGCGATGGGACTCCCGATCGCGCACGCCGACGCGCGGGGCGCGCAGATGGGGGTGGGTGCCTGGCTCACGTCCGTGGTGCTGCCGTCCGGCGACGCCACCCGGATGGCCGGGCAGACGGTGGAACTCGAACTGCGCGGGCATCTTCCGTCGGGTTCCGGTCTGGTGGCGGGGCAGTGGGTCCCGGAGATCCGGCAGGCGCTGGGACGACGCAGGCAGGCCCTGACGAGTTCGGCCGAGCAGCACGCGGTCGCGCACGCGTACATGTGGCACAAGGGCCTGGTGGACCGGATCGAGGGGACGGTCGGCAGGTCGATCGCTCAGCTGGGTCTGCCGTACGCCACCGCACTGGTCAGCCGTCTGCTCACGTATTGCAAGGACTCTGTGCGGACGGGCGCCGAGGACCTGTCGCGGCGCGGACCGGAGGACATCACGGCGCAGACCGCCGACGCGACGCAGGTGCTCACCAACCTCAAGGGCAGCATCGAGAGTGACGCGGAGATCCTCGATCGGATCGTCGCCGACTGCCGTGACAACGTGTACCGCCAGCTGTATGCGTCGCTGTCCGGCAAGGTCGCCGAGGTGATCGCCGCGCTGGTGCCGGAGGTCCTGCAGCCGCTGCTCGACGCGTTGAACGAGGAGCAGACGGCGCTGCGCCGCGCCCGTAACAAGCCCGCCAGCGATGTCGGGCTCGCCCGGCTCGCGACGGACCAGTACGGCGCCTGGCCCGCCGACAAGGCCGATCGGGTGCCGAAGCGGTTCGCGGAAGCCAACAACGAGGTGATGCTCACCCCGTCGGCGGACTTCATGGATCAGTACCGCGGAGACCTGCCGCTTGCCGTCACGGCCTCCGAGACCGGGACGCCCCCGTTCGCCGCGGCGGTCGAGCAGGCCGTCGCGAGCGTCGTCACGGGACTGTGGACCACGGTCGACGGCACCCGCGCGCCGGGGGAGGACCACTCCCTCGTCGAGCGCACCGCGGCCTGGAGGTCGCGGGCGTTCCCGATCGACCCGAACACCCGTGAGGCGCTGGTGCCGTCGTCGGCGCGCTACGACGTGCACGTTCGTCCCGTCGAGTTGCTCGATCGGGCGCGGAAGTTCGTCGGCCGCACCGGAGAATCGTTCGACCGGTTCTGCCGGGTGTCGCTCCGCGAGTACATCGAGGACCACACCGTGCCCGCGTATGCGATCGAGGAGCGGCGGGACCGCCTGCAGCGCAAGTTCACCGAGGCGCTCTCGCTCGCGCGGCCGCTGGCCAGCGTCAACCAGCAGGCGCTCGAGGCGCTGCACCCGGGACAGCAGGTGGAGTACCGCTACAAGTTCACGTCGGTGCCGTTCCTCAACCTGCCGGTCGCGGACACGCTCTCGCAGGTACTGCAGAAGGACCCGATGATCGATCACGAGACGGAGGGCGAGTTCGCGCGGCTGCTGTCCGACGAGGACCGGCTCACCCGCATCGACATCTTCGGCTCGTACCCCAACTACTCCCCGCTGGCGTACGACTCCGTGCTCGGGCCCGCTGCCAAGCAGTGGGCGGATTCGACGCCGGCGCAGCAGGAGTCGTTCTGGAGGTGGCGCCGGTCGCGTCCGCTGGCCGCCTCGCTGCCGATGCACCGCGACGAACGCCGCGCGATGACCGCCGGGTGGTTCCTCGGGCTGGCGATCGGGCAGGTGCGGTTGCCCGCTGCCCCCTACGACGAACCGGTCCGGGTGTGGGACGCCGGCATCGGCGACTGGGTGGACTTCCCGAACCCGCTGCTCACGCCGCCGTCCCGGTTCACGGTGAGCAACGACTGGCTTCCCGCGGTGCTCGAATCGGTGTTGCTCGCGATGGCGCAGTCGCACGAGCCGCCGGTCATGCATTCGATGCTGCCCTACCGGGCGCTGCGCGCGGTCTACGACTCGTCCGCGGAAGACCCGGTCAGCGGCATCCACGAGGTGTCGGCGAAGGCGCGGCTCACCGACTGGCTGCGCACGGGTGTGCCGGTCACCGGCTGGCAGTCGCAGGTGGAGAACACCGGACCGGAATTCTCGGTCGCCGAGCGGGCCGGCAATGCCGTCGCCTGGCTGTCCAGGATCCGTGACCTCATCGGCGAGCACTACATGGAACCCGGGCAGGACGGGGCGCCCGGCGGTGGCGCACTGTCGGTGGTCGGGTTGCGGGAGCATGCGTCGCAGACACCGATCTTCCGGGACATCGCACCGGACGTGTATTGGGCGACGGGCGAATTGATCGGCCTCGTCGAGGAGTGCAAGGTCCGCGCGGAACGGCCGGAGCAACAGAACCACGCTCCGGTACTCGCCGCCGCACCGACCGCGATGGCGCATGCCCTCGTCCTTCCCGACGCCGGTCAGTTCTGACATGAGCGTGTTGACGGTGTTCCTGGCGGCGGACGGTCCGGCGCAGGGTGTGCGGGACGTGCTCCGAGACCTGTCCGCGGCCGGGCTGGTGTCGCCGTTCCTGTGGATCGACGACACCGCGGTGCTCGCCGACAGCACCCGACTGCGCGCGCGGGAAACCACGGCGGGGGCCGACACGGCGGTGGTCCTGCAGGACGTGCTGGCCTCGCGGCGCATCGACCGGGTGCGGATCTGTGTGCTGGTGGCCGGCACCGCGCAGGTCGATCCGGAGTCGGTGCGGTTCGTCTCCGAGCTGCTCACGTCCAATTCCGGGGGAGCGCGGTCCAGCCGGCTGCGACTGCTGGTGCGCCGCCCCGGGGACGCGGACCCGGGCGTCACCACCCTTGCCGGCTGGCACAATCTGCTCATCGCCCCCGAGGACTCGCGCGGCCCGGGCATGGGACACGAATCGCTGGCGCCGACAGCCGATCCCCTCGCCGTCGGGCGGCACGCCGCCCCGGTGATCGCGGGTGTGACCGGGCTGTGGAAGGACGCGCAGCACGCCCCGTTCGACGACGAACCCGTGCTCCCCGGCAACGCGCTGCGGGTGGTCCGGTCCTACTACCGGCGCCTGGACACCGCCCGCGCCGAGCACGATCTCCGCTCGGAGCTTCTCGACTTCGGCGGGCTGATGCCGCTGCCGCACGACGCCGGCACCAACGTGCTGTATGCCGACGACGTCGCGGCGGCGACGTCGACGATGGCTCGCGCGTTGTGGCGCAAGCACAGTGCCCTGCTCAGCGGTGAACGCGCGGAGGCACCGGGTGCGGTCGAGCCGCGCACCATCCGGTTCGTGCAGGCCCTGCGGATGTTCTTCTCCTTCCTGTTCGCGGTGCTGCGGAACGCGCCGGCCCAGTGGGTCGCGCGGGTGGCCAACCGGGCGTCGGCGTCGGTGGCGTCGGCTACCCAGACCACCCTGTTCGGATCCACCCGGGGTGCCTACCGCGTCGTCGTCGGCGGTGTCGACGCGGACGGGCACAAGGTGGCGTGGACCGACTACGAGGCGGCGTCCAAGCAGATCGGCGCGATGCTCGACGCGGCCGGCGCCACCCCGCAACCGGTGACCCCGGACCTGTCGGCGCTGTGGCGCGACTACGCCCGTGCCGCCCTCACCCTGTCGGACGCCAGTGAGCGGTCCGCGGGGCTGCCGCCGGTGCAGGTGGGCGCCCACCGGGCGATCCTGCGGACGGCGTCGGACGTGGTTCCCGGCCCGGGTGACCGGTTCACGGACATTCCCGGCATGGTGTCGGCCACGCTGAGCCTGCACGCTGTGGAACCGGCGGACATTCTGGGGGTCACGGAAACCCGGGATCGTCTGCGGGAATTGGAGCAGGACCCGACGATCGGTCTCGACGCCCGGCGGACGAGTTCCGCCCTCGGTGTGTGGTGGAGCCGGAAGCAGCGCAGTTTCGCGGTGTCGTTCGGGTCGATCCTGACGAGCCGCCTCGACGCCACCGTCAACGAGTCCCGGGTGCTGCTCGAGCGCCTCGACAACGCGGAGCAGCGTCAGAACCTCGCGGAGGCCTGCGCGGAGCAGCAGGCGCACATGTTCCGTCGCGTGCGGATCGCGACCGTGGTCTTCCTCCTGCTCGCCGTCGCCGCCGGAGTGTGCGCGTGGCGCGAGATCATCTCCTGGTGGTGGGGTGGCCCGGCGATCGCCGTGTGCGTGCTGGCGTGGGCCGCGGTGGTGGCGATCGTGTGCCAGCGCACCCAGCAATTTCTCGAACGGCTGCTGGTCGAGCGTGACGCTGCCGCGCGGGCCGATGCCGCGGATCGGGCCAATCTGCGTGTCGCACTGCGGGAGATCGAGCACCTCACCGGGGCCTACCGGCAGTTCCTGTCGTGGAGCCGCGCGCTCGGTGCGTTCCTCGCCGAGCCGCTCGGTGCCAGTGAGCAGACTCGGACGACGTCCCGGACCGTGGGGTGGGGGTTGCCCCGGCACACCGCGATCGCGTCCGGGACGCCCAGCACCGGGCAGGTGGAGCGGGTGGCCGAGGCGTTGCGCCGTGACCTGTTCACGGTCGGCTGGCTGACCGACCCCTGGGACACGGTGCTCGGTTCGGCAGGTGCCGCGCTCGGCTCGGCGGGCCACGACATCGACCGGGACCCGGGGCTGCTGGCCGCGAAGCCCGGTGCCGGTTCCGGTTCGGCGCTGGACGAGTGGTCGCTTCGCTTCGATCAGGGCAAGATCCGCGCGACCGGTGCCGCCGTGCTGTGGCAGCGGGCACTCGCCGAATTGACGGGAACTCGAGAAGAACTCGCCCACGGCCTGCTCGAGACGGTCGAGTACTTCGACGAGGGAGCGCCAAGGCGGGTCGGGGTCGACGAGTTCGTCGCCGGCATCGGCACGAGCTCGGACGGGATCGGGTTCTTCGACCGGTCGATCTTCAGTGACACGGCGTCGACCAAGGGGCTCTCCGCGGTGTCGGGTGAGACGGTGACCCGCGTGCGCGTCGGCTGCGGGCTCGTGGCCGTCACGACCCAGTACACCGACGGACTGTCGGACGAAGATCTGCGCGCGACCCACGTTCGTGGCGCCGATCCGGTGGAGATGCAGCAGATCCCCGAGTTCGAATTGCGTCCGGCCAGGCAGACGTCGACCGCCCACGACAGTGCCGTGAGAACCGCATTCGTCGTCCCGGTCGTCGACGGCCTCAACTTCTGAAAGCGAGTGGAACCGTGACCGAGGTTGCCTCCCCAGCAGTGTCCGATGGTGCCCTCGCGGCATTGCAGCAGTGGCGACAGCAGCAGATCGTGGACGGCAGGCTGCGCCCCGGCGTCGTCAAGGACACGCATCTGCAGCAGATCCTCCGATCGAACCGGCGCACCGCCGAGGAGATCGAACCGATGCTGCCCCGGCAGGCGAAGCCGTTCGTCGACGACGTCGTCGCCGTGCTGACGTCGGCACCGGCCCCGGCGACCACCCGCGCATCCGAACCGGCCGCACCCGCCGCACCGACGCCGGTCACCGAACCCGCACCGGGCAGCGAGCACGTGGTGTCGCTCCGCACCGAGGACTTCTGCGAATTCCTGCACGCCGACTCGGATCACCCCGTCGGCGCAGTGACGATCAGCACCGAACCCACCGGCGGGCACCTGCTCGAGTGGGAGCCGATGCAGGCGCAGGCGGGGCAGACCGTGCTCTACCGGGTCGTATCCGGTGAGAACCATCGCGCCTACAAGCCGGAGGCGGGCCGACTCGTCGGTGTCACCCGGGGCACACTCCTCGTCGACACCGAACCCCCGGCCGCCGCGGTGCGGCACCTGCAGATCTGGTGCCACGTCGGACGCGACGAGCGGGACGCCGTCCGACGGCAACCCGTTCTCATCGCGGAAGGCCACATCCTCAGTCCGGTCACCGATGTCGTCGTGATGGAGGACGAGGGAGCCGTCATCGGGCAGTGGAGTGCGTGGCCCACCGTCAGCACCGTGCGCGTGCTGCGCATCCCACTGGACGGCAGCGTCCGCGTCGACAACGACCAGCGGCACCGCATCCTCGCGGACCAGGCCAATCTCGGTGGGTTCGTCGATCGCGATGCCCGCCGCGGGCAGCGCTACCTCTACCGCGCGATCTGCGAGGTGGAGGTGGACGGGCACACCCGGCTGTCGGCGGTCGCGCAGGCTGAGATCGCGGTGTCGGCGGTGCTCGAGGAGGTCGAGGATCTGCACGTCACCACGCACGGCGACAGCGACAACCTGCGGTTCGATCTGCAGTGGACGCCACCCGGCATCGGCGCCGTGATGCTGTACCGCACGGAGTCGGCGCCGCGGGCCGGTCTCGACGGCGCGGTGCTCGCCGCGGACGCACTGGAGCTGTCGGGTGGACTGCCCGGTTCCGCGCGGCTGGTGCACCCGGCCGTCGCGGGCGAGGACGGCACGCACCGGATGACGGATGTGTCGTGGCCGCGGGGCTGGGTGCGCGCGTATTTCACCCCGGTGACGGCGCTCGACGGGCAGGTTCAGGTGGGGCGCACGTTCATCGCGACGCGTCCGCTGCCGCCGCTGCGGGACGTCCGGATCGTCGAACGCTGCTCCGAGCAGGTGCTCACGTTCCCGTGGCCCGAGGGTGCGGCGTCGGTGTCCGTCTACCTCAGTGCGCCGGAGATTTCCGCCGAGCACGCCATCGAGCAGCGGCCGATGGCCGAGATCTCCCGCTCGACGTACGACCGGGACGGCGGACTGCATCTGCCCGAACCGCTGCCCCCGCGTGGATGTTCCGTCCACGTCGTCCCCGTCGCCTACACGGCGGGTGAACGCATCGTCGGGATCCCGGCCACCGTCGAGTACCCGGGTCTGCTGCGCATCGAGTACCGGCTGGAGACGAAGCGGTCGCCGACCGGGAACGCCGCGACTGCCGTCATCCGGCTCGCATCCGAGCTGGAGTTGCCGACGGCACCGCCGTTCGTCGTCGTGTTCAACGCCGGGCGGTTGCCGCTCAGCGCCCGCGACGGCGAGCCCCTCGAGGTCCGCGGTGACGGCCAGACCACGGCCGGGGCCCGCAGTTTCCACCCGCGCGGTCTGCGCAAGGAATTCGGGCAGCCCTGGACGGCCGACGTTTCCGGCAGGGTGGGATTCCTGCGCGTCTTCGCCGATGTGCGGCCGGAGACCAACCGGACCCTCGCGTTGATCGATCCGCCGGTCGATCAGCTGCGCCTGCTCGACGTTCCGCCCGGACCGGTGGAATGAGCGCACCGCAGCAGACACCCGGACCGCCGCGGTTCGGTCAACTCACCTACACGTCGTTCGACGCCCCCGACCGGGGCCGGGCGGGCGGCGGCTGGCAGGTCAAGGGCGTCAGCGACGGCGTCAGCGCTGCGGAACAGGAATTCATGCGCGCCGGCGTCGCGACCCGATTCGACTCCCCGCAGGCGCTCCCGCAGTTCCCCACACCGGCCGACATCGCGGCCCGACCGCGGCGCCTGGTGTATGCGCCGACCGAGACCGGCGGCTGTTACTGGCACACGGTGCCCGCCGGCGCCGACGCGTCGGGGCGGCCCGGCAACGTCTTCGCGCACGTCGTCGTCGACCGCGCCCCGGACACGTCCGTCCGGCCCGTCGAACGGTGGGGTTCACCCGACTGGCTCGCACCGTACGGTGCGGACGCGGTCGCGGCCGCCGAACTCCCGGGCAGCGCGCCGGCGGCGGCCGGAATGATCGATCGCGCAGCAGTTCTGGACTTCCTGCTCGATCCCGGAACGTGGCGCGTCGGTGTGCTGGGTCTGCTGCTGGACGCGGTCGACCAGGCGATGCACGGCGGTCCGCGTGTCGTGCTGGGGTGCGCCGACGCGGAGCACGCGGCCCGGTGGATCGGCGCGGTCTCGCATTTCATGTCGCCCGGTGCGGCACAGACATTCGGCTGGTCGACCTTCGACCGCAGCTCGACCGTCGTCGACACCCTGTCCCGGGGCGTGCATTTGGCCTGTGTGCCGGCGCGTGACGCCGTGGACGCTGTGGACGGCTGCGTCGTCCTCAATGAGACGGATACCCCCGACCTCGGCGAATGGGGCGGGGAACCGCACCGGACGGCGACGGGGCAGCTGGTGCCGGTCACGGCGTGGTCGGTGCTCGCGCAGACCGTGCTCGTCGATCCCGGCAGCGCCCGACGGGCACTCGACCACCAGGACACCCTGGCCACCGCCGTGGGCGACCGCGACCTTGCCGGTGCCTGGCCGCTCGCGATGGCCGTGCTCACGAACCCCGAACTGCACGACGCCCTGCCCGAGGCCACGGCCGTGGTGCTCGCGCAGTCGCCGGACACGCTGTCCGCGTTCCCCGACGAGCTGGCGGTCGTCGCGCACGTGGTGGACGAACACCTGCCCGGAAACATGGCCGAGGCGTGGCGGGTGGTCGCGGACTGGCAGCACGGCGGCCGACCGGCACCGGTGGTGTGGGATGTGGCCGGACGGGTTCTCACGTATCGGGCCCTCGCCGACCGTGATTGGATCCGAGCCTCCGGACCGGCCGAGTTCGCCCTGTTCGAGACGTGGCCTCATACGGAGGATCTCGAGCGGGCAGCCGAGAAGGCGCTGTCGGCGCTCGTGAGCAGCCGGGGGGCCGATCTCGCTGCCGCCGCGCACGATGCCGTGAATACACTCGACCTGCTCCTGCACGCACACCTTCTCGGCGACTCCGGGCACGACCTCGCCACCGACCTGCTCGACCGCGTCGTCGTCCCGGTGCTGTGCGATCACGAGGCGGGCCCCGCGCTGGTCGCCGGGCTCGGCGCCGTCGGAACCGACACCTGCCGTCTGCTGCAGTCGGCCGTGGTCGGTCATCCGGTGTTCGCCGGGCGCCCGCTCGGCACCCGGCTCGCGCCCGACGTTCTGCGCTGGCTCGTCGACGAGGTGCGCGTACCGACCGCCGAGGAACTGACCGCGGCGCCGTCACGCTGCGCCGAACCGCTGTGCGCCATCGTCGCCGACGCGGTGTTCTCGGTGGTCAAGAGCGGCACCGCGGTGCACAAGAAGGCATGGGAAGGCTACGCGCCGCTGGCCCTGTGGTGGGCGATCTACGAAGCGAGCGCGGGTGGCTGGGCGCCGAGCGACGTCGATGCGCTCGTCGACGCCTACGCCTGGACGGTCGCGCAGTGGTGCGAACTCGTCGGCGCTTTCCCCGATCACGTCGCACCGCGATTCCTGCTGCCGGTTCTCGTGCTCGAGCCGTGGGGACCCGAGGTGGAGATGATTGTCAAGCACATCGACGCGAACCGCGGCGGCGCCCAGGCGGACTGCGGTGCCGCGCACCCCGTCGACGCGCTGGCGGTGTCGTGGGCGCTCATCCGGGCGCAGGATCAGTGGGACCGGATCGACGATCCGAGGCTCCGGCGAGCGCTGGAACGGCACGGCTGGCCGGTACTCAAGGACTACGGCGAGGCCTGTCCGGCGCAGCTTCCGCCGGATCTCCTCGTCCGCCTCGCCGTGGTCGCGGTCGCCGGGTTCCAGTTCTTCCCGCCGCACAACGGCACCTACATGCCGACGATGCCCGCGAGTCACGTCGACGCGTTGGCCCGTGCGGTGGATCAGGACTCGGATTTCGCGGTCACCGCCCTGGTGGATCTGGTGCGCAGCGGTGCCCTCAACGAGCACTGGGTGATCCGGTCGGCGGTGCTCAGCTCGCCGGCGGCCCCGCACATCGAATCCGTGCTGAACCGCGACGACCTGCTCTGCCGACTCCAGGTCGGGCCGGCGCAGGCACGACGGTCGCTGCTCGAGCAGGTCGCGGCGATCGTCATGGGTGACGGTGACTACCGCGGTCCCGTCGGCACATTCGAGGTGTCGGCGTCGCTGCGCGCCGAGATGCGGGAACGCCACGACGTCGCCGATCGATTCCGCGCCGGGGACGCCTACGCGCGGTTCGCGTCCAGTTGGCTCGAGGACGTCGAATCAGGATTCGTGCTGCTCGCTCACGAACGGTCGGGTCGGCGATGAGCGCGACGACAGTACGCATGCGCAACGCATGCAGGGGAAAGGGATCGAACTGATGTCGGGATATGTGCTGAACGGTGCGGGCCGCGTCGAACTGCCCAATCGGCCGCTCGCGGTCACCGTCGACGCGGTTACCACGACCGTCGCGGTGCGCGCCACGCTGCCCGACGGCAGGCCGGCCGAACCGGCGCTGTATCCACGGGTGGGGTTGCTGATCCTGCCGCGGGTCGACTCCGAGATCGTGGTCGTGGCCCGGCCGGACGGTGAGAGCGCCGCGTTCCCGGACGGGACGGTGCTGCAGGTGACGATCGGCGTCGACAGCAGTCGCGACCTCGACTCCGAGCGCGCCGAGCTGACCCCCGTCGACGTGTCGGGGCTGCATCAGGTGGAGTTGGCGACGATCGCCCCGGCGGGGCCGAGGGTCGCGATCACCGCCCGCCGCACCGCCGTCGACGTCTCCCTCACCGACGTGGGTTCCCGTGCCCGATCGGCCGCGCGCAGCGCCCTCGCGCTCGACCGTTTGCCCGAACCGCGCCGATTCGACGTGGAGGTCGACGTCGACACCACCATGTCGATGCTCGCGCGCATCGACGACGGCAGCATCCGCACGGTGATCGACGTCCTCTCCGGGGTCGCGGCGGTGGTGGGCGCCCGCGAAGAGCTGGCCGTCCGGCTGATCGGCCATGCGGTGACGACCCTGCCCGTCACCGAACTGCGGGACGTCGCGAATCAGGTTCAGGCCGAGCTCGACTCGGCCGCGCTCGGAATGGGATTCCGCTCGGCGGCCGTCGACCGGAGTGAGCGCGACACCCGCACCCTGGCGTTCACGGTGACCGACGCCGTGCCCGCCGACTGGGACGGTGGGTGCTCCGACACCGTGATCCGCCACCTCGTGCTCGTCGGGGATACGGCCGAGGGTGGGCCCGGTGTCACCGTGGTGCCGTCGAGTGCGGCGCCCGAGCTGTCGAGTCTGTCTGTAGTGGTGACCTCGCTTCTGGCCGATGTGTCGGCGAGCTTGTTTTCGGAAGGCGTACGACAATGACGAAGTGCCCGCGGTGTTTCACCGCCCTGACCAGTGACCGGTATGCGTGGACGGCTGTTGCCCCGACGGAGGTCGAGGTCGACGACGTCGCCACCAAATACCACGGCAGCCAGGTGCGGTCGGGGAAGATCTTCGAACTCCAGCGCCCGGCCGACGCCGGCGACGAGTGGGCCCCCGAGGACGACTACGCGACGGGCAAGGCCGGCGGGCCCGCCGTGGAGGTGTGCCCGCAGTGCCACTACAGGCTGCCCATCGGCTGGCGTGAAGGGCGGGCGGCGTGCATCGCGATGGCCGGTGCCCGGGCCACCGGAAAGACCGTCTACATCGCGGCTTTGGTGAAGACCCTGCAACTGCTGGGGGAGCGGCTGAACCGGGTGGTGGAACCTGCCACCGGTGAGACCGAGGTGAACTTCCGCGAGCACTACGAGCGGCCGCTGTTCGAGGAGCGGGGCATTCTCGAGTCGACCCCGGCGTCGCACACGGGTAACCCATATCAGCGGGAGCCGCTGATCTTCAGCCTCGGCCCGGGCCTGCGGGACGACACCCGGCAGTACCTCGTGATCCGGGATGTGGCGGGGGAGGACCTCGAGAACCCCGGTAACGTGGATACGACGCACATGCAGTTCTTCGCGCAGGCCGACGGTGTGGTGTTCATGTTCGATCCGCTGAAGGTCGAATCGGTGCGGCAGCAGCTGCACGACCTGGTGCCGGCGCAGGAGCGGGTGGGTGGCGACCCACGGTCCGTGCTGCGGACGGTGCTGTCGATCATCGGAGCCGGGACCCCGAACCTGGCAGTGGTGCTCTCGAAGTTCGATGCGCTGCAAGCACTCGAGCGTGTGGAGGGCAGCGACTGGAGCGAGATCATGTCGCAGCGGGGCGCGGCCTTCCTGCGCGACCCGAGCCTGCAGCGCGCGCCGTACCACGAGGTGGACGGGCAGCTGCTGCACGAGGAAGTCCGCAGCCTGCTCGACAAACTCGAGGCGCGGTCGATGGTGATGTCGGTGGACCAGCCGGCCACCGGCAACGCCCTGCCGAGCCGGTTCTTCGCCGTCTCGGCGCTCGGCGAATCGCCGGTCGGAGATCGACTCCACGACAGCGGAATCTCACCCTTCCGATGCCTCGACCCCGTGCGCTGGATCCTCACGCAGCGGGGGGTGTGGGTGTAATGGCGAAATCCGATATCGATAATGCGACTGAAGTCGCCCTTCTATTTCACGACGGACCAGAAGAACTTGGCGATTTCATGGTCGCCGCCTTCTCGGCGGGTTGGTCGTTGGGAGCGAGCCTGCAGATGCAGGACGGGCAACTTACCCTTCAGATTCGGGCACAAGCACCTTCCACGCGTTTGGATGATGTGCACGTCGCCGCTGTTTTCGAGGGCGGCAGTTGGCGCGTAGACGATCTGGCAACTGGTTTGGTATCCAAGTTGGGAAACGTCGAGCCTAAAGGTCTCGATCCACTTCTTGAGGCAGTCTTTAAATGTGTACCAGCATATTTGGTTCCGAGTTCGACAGAAGTGGCCGGGAAATTCATCGATCTAAGTGCTCGGGTTTCGGATAAGTCGCTACTTGACGGGCTCTGTGATCAGATCCAGGAACCGTGTGGCCTCTACCTATGGGCACTAGGAATGGGGTGGCAGGTCTCCGTTACCCACGAAGTTGAGAATGGCCTTCCGAAAGTCCACGTGGGGGCAGGTCACCCACGGGCGATTGACGAACGCCTCCTCCTGTCTCCAGCGGCAGGGGCGCACCCTCTGGTCCCTGGGACAATCGCAGGTTCCTGGTTGTTGCACAACGGTGAGTGGGCACCCGATCCCGAAGCAACAGGATTCGTGGACACAACGGGCGGTGTCGACAGTCAAGACCTTGAAGAAATTATGTGGGCGTTGGCCGTAGGTGCCCCGGACTGTGCGCTGGACTCGTCGGCGACCGCACTGAGCCGGCATTCAGAGGGCGCGGCGATTCCTCCGTCGAGTCTCCCCGCCACCCCAATGTGTGCGGAAGAGCAGCCTGCCGCTGAGGTCGTCAGCGCCCGGCTACGAAAGGTGGCCGACTGGGCGAGGGAGAACGGCTTCTCGGAGGCGTTAACGCCCACGCGTTCGGCTGTGACTCGATATCTCCAGGATTCCGGCTACGGAACGGTGGGTTTCTACGTGCTGGAGTTCACGGATGGGCAATGTTATGTCGGCGAGTCGATTGATCTGCCGAGTCGAATCGATCAGCATCGCGGGCGCTACACAGATCTGCAGGGAATTCGTTTGCGCCCGGATGACTCCCCGCGCAGAGTTCCCGACGTCAAGCGCCACTTGAGGCTCCAAGAGCGAGCCTTTATCCACGGAGCACAGCAGGCGGGACTATACGCTCGCAACATCAACGAGATGGCGACAATGATCGGTGCAAGTAAGCATCTCGATGAGATCGTTTCACCTGCCGAGCAAGAGAAATGGCTGAGCGCGCCCGACAGCACGAATGCTTCGGATTCGGCTGAGCGTCACGCGTATTCCGAAGAGCGCCTCGCCAGCTCCACTGTCAGTTTCCGGCAATTCGTCACTCGGCCCGATGCAGATCAAATTGCTCGCATTCTTGGTCAGTACCTCGCGCGTTGCGTGCCGTACCCGGCGCGGACTGAATATCATTCGTGGGTGATGAGCTGCTTGACGAAGCCTGGCAAGAAGCGGGGCCGGCTTTCGTGCATCTCCATTGCGATGACCGAGACATTGACTCTGATGTTTGAGGACGGCCGTAGTGGCTTCAGAGGAAAGATCCAGGTAAACGATGCGGAGTTGTTTCCGACGGAGTTTTCCGAGGTCGCGTTCTTTCGGAGGCATCCTTCCATCCGCATCGGCGAGGCCGACTATCAAGAGTCTGGTCCGGGGCAAAGCTTCCTGCACGCCTACAGCCTGGACGATCTCGAACGGCTCCTCGACGATGTCGCGGTGACGCGCGCCGCCGCGACCACCGCGCTGCACATCATGCGTAAGCGCCCATGCATGCACCGTAAGGTGCACTCACCACAGCTCACAGAGGCTGCGTTTCAGTATGTACCGTCGACGGCAGTGAGCTCAGCACTTACCCACTAGGGTCCATACCGTGTCGTTGCCAGAAGATTGAGGTGTCACCGTGGCGAAAGCTATGTTCAAGACCAATCCCATCCTCCTTGGGGAGCTGCTGACGGACTGTGAAAAGGGGAAGCTGCAGTTGCCTGACTTTCAGCGAAGCTGGGTCTGGGACGAGGAGCGGATTCGCAGTCTCATCGCCTCGGTGTCCAGGGCCTTCCCAGTCGGTGCCCTGATGACCTTGGAGACGGGCGGGGGTGTCGAGTTCAAGCCGAGGCCCGTAGAGGGGGCGCCCGGTGTAGCGGCAGAGCAGACGCCGTCGGCACTCCTCCTCGATGGCCAGCAGCGCATGACGTCGCTGTACCAAGTGACACTGCGCAAGCAGGTGGTCGAGACCGTGACACCCAAGAAGCGGCAGGTGAAGCGCTGGTTCTACATCGACATCGAGAAGGCTCTCGACCCGTTGGTCGATAGGGAGGATGCGATCTTCGGCGTTCCGGAAGACCGTGTCATCAGGAGCGATTTTGGACGCAAGACGGAGCTCGACCTTTCGACCAGGATAGGCGAGTTCGAGAGTTTGATGTTCCCGGTGTCGATGGTGTTCGACTTCCCTGAGTGGCAGAAGGAGTTCATCAACTACTTCGTGAAGGAAGAACCGGACAACCTGCAGGAGAAGTGGGCGCTGCTGACCGCGTTCCAGGAGCAGATAGTTGACAACTTCACCGGCTACCACGTCCCGGTGATCGCCCTCGACAAGGACACGTCGAAGGAAGCCGTCTGCGTCGTATTCGAGAAGGTGAACACCGGCGGTAAGGCGCTCGACGCATTTGAACTGATCACCGCCATGTACGCCGCAGAGGGTTACGAACTTCGCAAGGACTGGTTCGGTGAAGGGACGACCGTAGGCCGGCAGGCACGCTTGGCGCGGACGCACCGCCTCGCGGACGCGAAATCGGGAATTCTTGCGGAAGTGTCAAACACCGACTTCTTGCATGTCATCTCGCTTTTTCATACTCGTGAAAAGCGCCGAGATGCCGCTGCTGTGGGGAAGACTGGCAAGGAGCTGCCGCAGGTGATCGGTAATCGTCAGGCGCTTCTCAATTTGCCGCTCTCTGCGTACGTGAAGTACCAAGACCAGGTCGAACAGGGATTCGTCGCGGCCGCGAAGTTCCTTCATCGGCTCCACATCTATCGCATCTTCGACCTTCCGTACCAGACCCAGATAATCCCCCTCGCGGCGATTTTGGCGGACATCGGCGATGACGTCGACCATGTCACAAATCACGCGAAGCTTGTCAATTGGTATTGGAACGGCGTGTTTGGCGAGCTGTACGGCTCCACGACGGAGAACCGAATTGCCAAGGACTTTATTGAGGTTCCTGAGTGGATGCGCGGAGGTCCGGAGCCGACTACAGTGCTCGATGCATCGTTCCGCGCGGAGCGACTGAAGACGATGAGGATGCGCTTGTCTGCGGCGTACAAGGGAGTGAATGCGCTGCTGATGTTGAAGGGCGCGAAGGACTTCCGATCAGGTCAGGAGTTCGACCACACGGTGTTCTTCGGCGAGAACGTGGACATCCACCACATTTTCCCAAAGAAGTGGTGTGAAACGAACGGGATCCAGCGTTCCGTGTATGACTCGATCATCAACAAGACCCCGCTGTCTTTCAGGACCAACAGAATCATCGGCGGCGAGGCTCCATCGCATTACCTGGCAGGTCTCGAACGAGGCAAGGGGAACGCGCCGGTCATCGCCGCGGGGACTCTGGATGGGTATCTCTCGAGCCACCTGATCAATCCGAACCTGCTTCGGTCAGACGAATTCGAAGCGTTCATGGCTGATCGGAAGAGGCAGCTTGTGTCCCTCATCGAGGAAGCGACGGGTAAGTCGATACCTGTCGATGACGTAGTCAGTGACGATATTTCACGCGCTGACCTCGACGCCGAATTTGAAGCCGAGTTCGGGCCGGACGACGACGAGGCGCTTAGCAATGGCGAAGAGGCCCGGCTGACTTTGTCTACCAGCTGAGCGATATTGCCTGGTTGGCAAAAGATGGTTCGAATCGCATCGAACCGAATGTGCTCGGGCCATAACGCCCCAGCGAGTCAGGTGCCAAGTTGTTTCACCTTCTCGCTGGGGCCGTTCGGGCGTGATGAACCCGGCGCTCTACGGAGTTGTCAGATGTTGACGCCGTAGTCGCGTGCGATGCCGGCGAGTCCGGAGGCGTAGCCCTGACCGATGGCTCGGAACTTCCATTCGCCGTTGTGGCGGTAGACCTCGCCGAAGAGCATCGCGGTTTCGCTGGACGCGTCTTCGGTGAGATCGTAGCGAGCGAGTTCTATTCCTGTGGTGCTGTCGACGACGCGGATGAAGGCGTTGGTGACCTGCCCGAAGGACTGGCCGCGGGTGTCGGCGTCGTGGATGGAGACCGGGAAGAAGATGTTTGTGACGTTCGGCGGAACGGCGGACAGGTCGACGTTGATCGATTCGTCATCGCCATCTCCCTCGCCGGTGAGGTTGTCGCCAGTGTGCTCGATCGAACCGTCGGGGGAGCGGAGGTTGTTGTAGAACACGAAGTGAAGGTCGGAGAGCACCTTGCGGTCCTGGCCGGTGGCTAGGGCGCTTGCGTCGAGGTCGAAGGGTGCGCCGGTGGTGCTACGCGCATCCCACCCGAGTCCCACAGACACCGTTGTCAGGTCCGGTGCCGCCTTCGACAGGGAAACATTGCCGCCTTTGGCCAGGGTGACGCCCATAGTGGATCCTTTCGAGACTGCGGACGACGACCAGATCGGCGTCCCCGTGTTCGCTGTTCGACCTCACAATAGCCAGAGCATCCGACCATGTCGTCGAAGTGGACTACCCAGAGGTTGGCGGTGTCTTGTGCGACGCGCTCGATCCGAACGTCGGAGTCATACGTGTCTATGACCGCAGAGACTCGCAGAGAACTATGAACAGACCGTAACGCACTACGCCACCGGGCCGACTACCCAGTGAGCATCCCGGCATACGCCTGAGTGGGAGGGAGACGCGGTGGAGCGGTACGACGGCATCAATGGCCAGATCCTTATCGACCACCCGTATGTGTGGATTACCCGCGAGGAGTTAGCCGCGGAGGCAAACTTTCCGTTTCCCACCCATCCGCGGCGAGCGTTGCTATCCGCTGTGCAGCGGTGCCGCTTCGTTCCAGGGTCGGAGGACGGGCCCGGATTCGTCCACACACGTGCAGGGTGCTAAAGCTCCCGACGACGGAGTCGTCAGCCACCCCGACGTCGTACTGTGCGACGCTTCGGCCACACCCGCCATTCTCGAGCTCACCAGAAGCCTGGCTCAATACTGCGAGGTAGTGGTTCACACGGAGGAGCCACCGCAGGAGTCGGCTGACAAGTTCCTGTCTGCGCTCGATGCGCTTGAAGGGCTGGCGTCGGTCGACGAGATCATCATGAAGGCCGGCCTGCTCGACGAGTCCCAGCTGCACGGGGAGGCGTTCAGCCGACTCGCTGACGAGCTGGACACACCCGACGACGATGCACGAATGACGTGGGGCTGGGTGTGCGACGGCTGGTTCGTAGCAGGCGGCCACATCTCGGTGCCCGAGGAAGATCGCGAATTGGGACTCCGCGAACTCGCACGGCTGGCCTCGACTCTCGGAAGAGACACAGGCACCAAACAGCTGGCCGCTGCAGTCGCGGGCACGCCGTTAGCTGCCCTGTCTACGATGCGCCTGGCGCAGCTCTGGGAGATCGTTGCTCCAGAAGTGCCGGAGACGCCACCACCCGGTGTGAAGGCATCACCACTGGCGAGCCCGAAGCCGCTTGTCACGCCCGTGCAGTCACGGGCCCCGGGAGCCGCGCCGCCCCGAAGCGTGAAACCGGCGCCGAGGCCGGTCTCGAAGGCGACACCGGCGCCGACTGCTCCCGCGCCCCCAGCGGTGAAGGATCCTGTCGGATCAGCCGCGGTCGGACGTCGATGGCGGGTGTACCTCGACTGCGCGGGATTTCGCACGCTCGCAGTGTGCGACGCGGCGTCAGGAGAAACCAACATCACCAAGGGCGAGCTGAAGGGGCGCCGCTTTCCGGATCCGTCGTCGGCCGCGGCCGCGGTGATCAATCGGCACGATCCCGGCGAGGCAGGCGACCCTGATGGTTGGGAGCTGTGGATTCTCCACGACAGGTCGGGCCGTCCACTCGGCTCGAAGCGTCAGGGTGAGATGCCGGCCGAGTGCGCACCGGTCGGACACGTCCATACTGCCTTTCCGGGTGTTCAGCAATCAGGCCCATCGAAGCAGGCCGGCACCGCGGACTTGGGCATCGACTGGTTCCTGAAGGCCGTCCGCGCGAAGGGCGCGCATGGCGAACGCGTGACGACGTCAAGACGTACAGCTGTGCGGATCATTCGCCCGGGTGCTTCGCCCCTGATCGTCAGAGTCAAGACGCGCACCGCGGGCACCTGGCAGGCGCAGAAGAGCGACGAAAGCCTGGCGAACGACGACACCGGCGCGGACTTCTGGGCATTCGTCGATCTGTCGGCCTCGTCCAAGTCGATCTACATTCTCGCCGCGAAAGACGTAGCAGACGGCATCAGGCGAGCGACCGATGCATGGGTGGCACGCGATCCTCGTCGCGAGCGGAAAGGGCATCACGCGATCGAACTCGATCGGGTGGCTCACGGAAGGAATCGCTGGGATCTTCTAGGACTTCCACGGTAGGACTCGTGTCATTCACGTAGCGGATACCGCGGATGGAATTGAGGACTCCGTCGCGCGCGTGTCTTACCTGGTCATTACCCTGTTACACGGTACGGGTGCGCAGTAGGCGCACAGGCACGAAGGGGGCGATTCGGTGGAGGTTCGGGAAGACGACCCCCAGCTCAAAGATCGGGTTCAGCGGCTCATGCAGTTCCTGCAGGAACTGGTCAAAGCGAGGACCAAGCCGGTCCGAAACCTCCGCCTCCACGACGACATCATCTGGCTGAACGAGAGCCGCCTGTCGGTGTCAGTGGATTTCGAAGTTACCGCGGGTGAAGTAGTCATTCGGTCGCGGCGGGTCGCGTTGGAAGAGCCGCCCGAGGTGCCTCGAAACCTTCGTGAATGGATCCAGGGTGATCCCACAGACTCGCGTGCCTCGTTGGCAATTGCGCCCAACGCACCGGCCGTCGAGGGCGAATTCACACGGTGGCTGTCCGAGTGGCGAATGTGGGCTCAGCTCGACCAGGAGCGACGGCCGTACTGGGAGCTCTACCAGGCACTGCAGCACGCCTTGCAGGAAATGGTGTCGCGCCCCGAGTCCGTCGAGCTGGTATTGGCGTCCGGGTTGCTGGAGCTGTCGGCAAAGGTTGCCGGCGAGGACATTCGCACGCACATCGTTACGCAGCCGGTCACCGTGGAACGCGACGAAACCACCGGCGACCTACTGGTACGACTCAACGCGGACACTGCGCCCAGGCTCGAGGACACCCAGCTGCTCACCGGTCTCGACGTGTTCGACGTATCGGGATCACGGGCTCTCCAGGAGCGGCTGCACGAATCAGCGTCTCCCGTCGACGCGAACATTCTCGTTTTCCTCAAGGAATGGGCCACGCGTGCGCTCACCACCAACGTAGAGGTCGAAGAGAGCGGGACAGACTCGCCCTCCGGTCGCCTTCTCACGCCGTCGCCGGCGCTGGTATTGCGGAAGCGAGGGGCGTTCGCGCTCGTCGAGTACTACGAGACGATGATCGCTGCTGCAGAACGCGACGACAGCACGGTTCCTCTCGGGCTTGCACAGCTCGTGACGGCCATCGAGCCGGACGGGCGAGTCGCGTGGCTCGAGCGGACAGGGTCCGCGCCGTCGGCCGCTCTCGCTGAAGACCCGCTGTTTCCGTTGCCCGCCAACCGCGAGCAGAGCGAGATCATCGAACGGCTCGCAGACGACAGCGGCGTCGTGGTGGAAGGTCCCCCGGAACCGGCAAGACGCACACCATTGCCAACCTCGTCTCGGCCTTGCTGGCGAACGGGCAGCGCGTGCTCGTCACGAGTGAGAAGTCGCAGGCGCTGCGGGTGCTGCGGGACAAGTTGCCGGAGGAGATGCAAGAACTGTGTGTCTCCATCACGGATGTCGGACGCGGTGGCTCCGACGAGCTCAACAAAAGCGTTGCCGAAATCGCCACCCGAAAAGCTTCGTTCAGCAAAGGCGATGCCGATTCCCGGATCGCGGATCTCACCGACAGACGTCGGCAGGCGCTGAGTCGCCGCGCGAAGATCACCGAAGACATCCGCGCCCTGCGCGAATCCGAAACGTTCCAGCATCCGGAAATTGCACCGGGGTACTCGGGCACTGCGGCAGCAATCGTTCGTGAGGTCACCAACCGGGCGGAGCTCTTCGACTGGCTCCCAGGTCCAGTCAATGCTGACGCGCCCCCGCTCACCGCTGAACAGTTCCGAACCCTGATCACGCTGACCCTACGATCCAACCCGACCCGCGCTGGGCGGCTCGACCAGTACCTGCCGACTGTCGACCACCTCCTTCCGTCGATGCCCGAGCTGCAGCAGCTGTGCACGCGTGCATCCATCCGGCCCGCGGATATCAATCCGGGGGCCGCTCATGTTCTTCAGTTGCTCGGCGGAGCTCCGGCGCCGACGTTGATGGATGTGCAACGCCGGTGCGAGCGCCTGCAGGCCCGTGTTGCCGAGGTTCGTGCATTGGAGCCGGCGTTCCAGAACGCTGCCGAGGGTGTGCTGTCGGGTCACACGTCACATCTGTGGTCGAGGACCGCAGAGGTGCCAGCCTTGCTCGACATGGCCAAGCGCAGCGACGCCTTCGTCGGCTCGCGTCGCGTCGAAACTCAGGTCGCCGGGCGCCGTGTTTTGAATGCCTACGGCGCGTTGGCCGTCGCAATGGAAAAGGGCGTGGAGTGGCGAACCCGTTTTCGCAAGAGCGACGAACAGAAGGCTGTCGAGGAGCTGGGCGCACTGGCGACAGTGGACGGCGAGGACGCCGCCACCGCAGAATCGGCGCGCGTAGTCACTGAACACCTTCGTGCACTCGACTGCGTGCAGAGTGCCGCAACACTCCTCGGGGATCTCGGCATCGTCGTCCACGTCAACGGTTCACGCACAGTGCAGATCAATGAACTGCACCGGACGGTCGTGCAGATCAGGCACGTCGATGCGCTAGTCGCCGAGGCAAACGGTCTGGTGGAGGTATTGTTCGGCATCAGCCCTGCCGCGCCTCGGATCCGAAGCGTCTCGGATGCGCAAGCACTCGCGGCCGCGGCCGGCGCCGTCGCGGCGACTCATGACGCGGACGATGCCCGCAGCCGAATGAGTCAACTCAGTGCCGAGGTGTCGGCGGTGTGTGGTGGAGCACCAGCCCCCGAGTGCGTCGATTTGATCGAGGGGCTTGGCTCGGCAGACTTCGACGAAATCACCCGAGCGCTCTCCGATCTTGCGACGGCTCGGCAGCAACAAGAAGAAGAGCGCTACTTGAACACCCTGCGCGGGCAGGTCGAGGGCAGCGCTCCTGGACTGGCGACGCTGATCGCTGAAACCGCGGATGACGAGAGATGGTCGACGCGCCTCGACAACCTCGACCAGGCGTGGGCTTGGCGTCGCGCTCACACCTGGGTGCAGCGCCAGCACGAGGTGGGCCGAGACAAGCGGCAGGAATTGGACCTCGCGACGGCCGAAGCTGATATCGCCCAGCTGACGGCGCGGCTGGCGGCGGAACGCGCCTGGTTGGGTTGTCTTCAACGGATGACGGCAACCGAAGTGCAGGCCCTGCAGGCATACCGCGGGCATGTGTCGGCGATCGGCAAGGGCACCGGCAAGTATGCCGAGACCTATCGCGCTTCGGCTCGTGAAGCGATGCAAATCGCGCAGCGTGCGGTGCCCGCATGGGTGATGCCGCTCCAGCAGGTACTCGCGTCGATTCCGCCGGAACCTAACACCTTCGACGTCGTGATCGTCGATGAAGCCAGCCAGGCCGACATCAGCAGTCTGTTCCTGCTGTGGCTTGCACCGCGAGTGATCGTTGTCGGCGACGACAAGCAGTGCGCTCCCAGCGAGGTATCGTCCGGCGCGCTGGAGGGAATCTTCGACCGCCTCGACATGTATCTGCACGACGTGCCGGGCTACCTCCGCAACAGCTTCACCCCCCGCGACAGCCTGTTCTCCCTGCTAAGGACCAGGTTTGGTCAGGTGATCCGGCTACGCGAGCATTTCCGCTGTATGCCCGAGATCATCAACTGGTCCAGCAACCAGTTCTACCGCGACGCGCCGCTGGTGCCTGTACGCCAGTTCGGCGCAGACCGGTTGTCCCCGCTGCGCACCACCTATGTGGAGGGCGGTGTCGTTACCGGGAGAAACGCCACACTGTCGAACAGGCCCGAAGCACTCGCCATCGTCGATGCCATCGAGGAATGCCTGTCCGACAATGCATACGACGGCAAGACCTTCGGTGTCGTGGTGCTCCAGGGGCAGTCGCAGGTGGACGTCATCCAAAACGAGCTTCTCAAGCGCCTGGACATCGACGTGTGGGACGAGCGGCGGCTCCGTATCGGAACACCACCCGACTTCCAGGGCGACGAGCGGCACGTCATCTTCCTGTCGATGGTGGTCGCACCCGAACAGCAAATATCGGCGATGACGAAAAACGACTACCAACGCCGCTACAACGTGGCTGCCTCACGTGCGCAGGACCAGCTGTGGCTGTTCCATTCGAGGACGGCAGATTCGTTGCGCTCGACCGACCTACGGCATTCGTTGCTCACCTACATGCAGTCGACCTCGCCGGCACCGGCAAATCCGATGCCGGAGGGGGTAACGCGAGACGAGCGCCACCGAGACTTCGACAGCCTCTTCGAACAGCGCATCTACCTCGACCTCGTGGCACGCGGATATCACGTGAACCCACAGGTGGAGGTGAACAATCGCCGCATCGATCTGGTGGTCACCGGTGCAGCAGGTCGGCTAGCGGTCGAGTGCGACGGCGACGCCTTCCACACATCACCGGAACAGGTGCGCGGCGACATGGAGCGCGAACGAGAACTCCAGCGTTGCGGTTGGGAGTTCTGGAGGATCCGCGAGTCGGAGTACTACTTGGATCCCGTCGGTTCGCTGAGCGGGCTGTGGGCTCAGCTCGACAAGCGCGGAATCTCGCCCGGGTCCGTCTCCACAGCGGAGTCGGTCTCGACCTCGACGTGGACGCCACCGGTACTGCCCGACGACGAGTCACTCGCCGAGGACGTGGCTGAGGCGGAGCTAGCGAACGTGCTCCCCTCAGAGTTACTGCCCGTCCCATTGCCAGCTGAGCCGACGGTGGACGTCGATCTGGTTGAGCGGGTACTGCACCTGGCCGAGCCGGCGGTCGCGACGCCGGAACCGGCAGAAATAAAGCCTCCGGCACCGATAGCCGCCGAGGTCGAGACGTCAGTACCCGAGGTAGTTTCTGACCCCTCTCCAGCGGTTTCTGCTTCGGCATGGGAAGTGATGCCCGAAAGCGCTATTCCGCGACCTGACGACTACCTCTTCACTCGACTACTCGCGGCAGCGAAGTCCGGTCCGGTGTCGACCGCCGAGCTCACTGAGCTGTGGCGACTCGACCGTGCGCAGATCTGGTCGGCGCTCCGAAAGCTGGCGCACAAGAACCTCATGGACAAGGTGGGGCGTAAGCCGGACATCCGCTACGCACTCGCTGAACCTCTGGAGACGGAATCTGACACACCCGTCGCACCTTCCCGTTCGCGTCCCGAGCCCGGTCCCCAGGAGTTCTCCCCGCGGCTGCTGCGCACTCTCATCGTCGCCGAGGTGAAGAAGCGACCGGTGACTCGGACCGATTTACACCGACGACTGCCGGCTGACGACGTGTTGATGCGGGAGACACTGGACGCGTTGGTGTCCGAGGAAACACTCGCCATCGCCCAAGGGAAGTATGTCCTTTCCGAGGACCGCATGGCGCCCGACACGGTGGGGGCGAGCCTGCCTTCTGCGAAACGTGCTTCTGCAAAGAGTGTGCTCACCGCCGCCGCATGGACGAGCCCGGTGACGATGGAACGCGGCTCTCGCATCACTCGGCTCCCGGACGGCGAGCTCTCGGCCGTCCTCGCCGAGCTGGAGCGGGAAGGCTTGCTGCGTAAGCGTGCCGGTGCCGACGGTCCGGAATGGGCCAGGCCGTGACGGCATTCACGGTTGCCGCCGAACGCCTCGAGCTGCGCGCGTGGCAACAGGAAGCGCTCGATGCGTGGAATGCAGCGGGTCGCCGTGCGGTGGTCGAAGCGGTGACCGGCACGGGTAAGACCACGCTCGGTATCGTCGCCGCCGCAGAGGCGCTGTCTCGCGGATTGTCGGTGCTGGTGGTGGTTCCCGGCATAGACCTCCTCGACCAGTGGCATCGGGCAATTCGGGAGGCGTTGCCGGGTCGTCGTGTCGGTCGTCGTGGTGCCGGGTCGTCGGATAGTTTTGCGAACAGCGACATCCTCGTGAGCACTGTGCAATCCGCGATCCAGCACAATGCGCCCACGCCGACTCGTCCGGCATTGTTGGTCGCGGACGAGGTGCACCGGTACGGCGCCCTGACTTTCTCACGTCTACTCACCGATGAGTTCACCGAACGGCTGGGCCTCACCGCCACATTCGAGCGCACCGATGACGGCGTCGAACAACATCTTCTGCCGTACTTCGAGGCTGTCATCTCGGGATGCGACTACGACCGAGGACACCGCGATGGCATTCTCGCTCCGGTCCGGGTGATGTTGGTTGCCGTACCGTTCTCGGAGGCGGAACAGGGCGCCTACTCCGAGCTCGACGAAACGGCGAAGCGTGAGCGCGGCAACCTGATCCACAAGTACGGCTGCACGGGGGAACCCTTCGGCGAATTCATGCGTGAGGTACAGCAACTCAGCGAAGGCGGCGCTGATCGCGCCACGTGGGCTGCCCGGAATTACCTCCGTGCGTTCTCGCAGCGACGTGCACTGCTCGCGGCAGCAACCGGAAAACTCGAGACGGTTCGAGAGCTCGGGGGAGTGCTGGCACAGACCGGACGCAGCATCCTGTTCTCCGAGACCAAGGAATCGTCGCGTGCGGCTGCGGAGGTGCTTCTCGAGGAAGGCGTGCTCGCGGCGCCGTATACGAGTGACCTGTCCCGAACCGACCGCACCACGCTACTGGGTGCGTTCAAGAGCGGGGCGATGAAGGCCTTGGTCGCCCCGAAGGTGTTGGACGAAGGTGTCGACGTTCCGGAAGCTGATGTGGGCGTCATCCTCGCCAGCAGCAAGAGTCGGCGGCAGATGATCCAGCGGATGGGTCGCATCATTCGTCCGAAGCAGGACGGCAGACACGCGTCCTTCCTCGTACTGTTCGCCAAGGGGAGTGCGGAGGACCCGGAATTGGGTGCTCACGGCACATTTCTCGAACAGCTGACGGGTATCGCGTGCGAGCTGATCACCGTCGACGCGGAACAGGCTGCGGAAGTTCTTCGTGATTGGCTCGGTGGGGTCGAGTCGTTCGACGGGTTGTGTGTGGATTCGTCCGACGCCGTTTATCGGGAAACCGCTGAGCGACTGGTGGGGGAGGCAGACTCTGTGGAGTCCGCGGCGGTCACTCTCGGTTCTGCCGGCTCTGAGCTGCGGGCTGTCCTGAGCCGAGTCGCGGAGAACCCGCGTGCCGACGACCTCGATATCGTGTTGACAGGATTGTCGGTGCTCGAACCGGACCAAGTTGGTGTCGTGATCTTGCGGTTCGGGCTAGGTGGTCACCGGCCGATGAGTCTGCCGGAGGTAGCCGCGACGCTCGCACTGACGGCGGTCGACGTCGGCCGGATGGAGTCCACCGCAATGAGTCGGCTCGAGAAGCCCGACATTGCCAACGTGCTGGCGAACCTGCTGTAGCCGCGGTGCCAGTCCGTGTCGGATCCACACGCTAGTTTGTGCATTGTTGAAAGTTGCAGCAGGAAAGGGCCGTCATGACGCACGTGGTCGCGACCATCAACCTCAAGGGTGGGGTGGGGAAGACTACGACCACGGCTGCCCTCGGTGAGATGCTGTCCGGCGAGTTCGGGCAACGGGTACTGCTCATCGACCTCGACCCTCAGACCAACCTCACGATGATGATGATTGGGGAGAGTCACTGGGGCGAGCTCGACTCGCAGAGCCTCACCTTGGCGGCATTGTTCGAGGGGGCGATGTCAGCTGGCGGCAGCGCCTTCGAGTTCGACGTATCGAGCATCATCCAGCGCTCCGTGTCGCCGTTGCGCAAGGTGCGGACGGTGGATCTCCTTCCGTCCTCGCTGAAAATGATTGGTCTGCAGGAGAGGATCGCGGGAGCAGGGTTCGTGTCGGATGATTCGACGGGCATCCTCTTGCGCGCCCTGAAGCCCGTCATCGATCAGTACGACTACGTGCTGATCGACTGCCCACCGAACCTCGAGACCATCACGCTCAACGGATTACGTTGCGCGGATGCGTACATAATTCCCACCATCCCCGATGTGATGTCGACATACGGGATCGGTCCGGTTCAGGAACGGATCGCGCAATTTGGCGAGCGCTGGGGACGGCCAATCGTCGAACTGGGTGTAGTGATCACCAAGTACCGGAAGGCGTCGCCGGTCCACCGAAACACGGTTGATGACCTGAACCGGAGAAGGGACATCACGATGGTGTTTCCATCCCTGATCCCGGAGGCGAATCAGATTGCGGCGGCTGCAGAGTATGCGGACTTCGGCACTCTCCGACAGAAGTACGGAGCGGAAGGTCAGTTCACCGCACTACGGGATCTGGCACAGGATTTCATGGCTACGGCAAAGGTGAGGTTGGGATGGGCGTAGGAGAGACACGCGGGAGAGACCTGACGGTCGACGAGCTGCGACTGCGGCGGGTCACCTCCGATGCGGAGACGTCGTTGGTGACGCTCGGCAAGGCCCATCCTGAGGTCGCGGTGGCCCTGGCTCGAATGGTCCAGGCGGTCGCGGACGAAGCAGCTCGTACGCCGCGCTTCGCGAAGGCGTTGGGTGAGGCACTCACCGCCGGTGGCATTCAAGCGCCTCCTGCCTCACCCAAGCCTGCCGCCGCGCGTAACACGACCACGCGTTCCAAGGGTGTCCTCGATCCGTTCTCGGTGTTCGAGGTATCGGGTGAAGCGGGCCTGCGGGCACGATTGAAGACGCTGAACGCGGAGCAGTTGAAGGACATCGTCACCGAGCACTCGATGAACTATGACAAAGCCGCGATGCGTTGGAAGACTCCGCCGCGCTTGATCGATCGGATAGTGGAGCGGGTGCAGGCCCGCGCCACCAAGGGCGATGTGCTGCGGTAATTCATGATCACAGTCGATCGGTACGACGGCTTCGACGGGCAGGTACTTCTGCATGGCGGGTACGTCTGGATAACACGGGAAGATCTCGCGCCGTCAGTGGCGTTGGCATTTGCCACTGCGCCGCGGCGATTGCCGATTTCGGAGATCGGTGAAGTACGGCTCACGGGGGGAACAACTTCCGAGTTTGGAATTGTCCACATCATCGAGCGGGGTTTCGACCTCGACGTGTGGTCGGACAGGCGAGGCAAGATTGGTCATCCCGACGCCGTGCGTTACTACGCCGGCTCGAATGACGCGTTCGAGCAGCTGGCTCGTTCGCTCAGGGCGCTCGACGTCACCGTCGTCGTTCGGGCTTCCCCTGTCGAGCGCGTGGTCGAAGGGCTCGATGGAGTCCCTGTCGAGCCTGTGTATCGTCCTCCAATGCCGCAGGCACCCAAGCCCGCGGCACATTCGCAAACAGGGCTGCAGCAGAAGGGCGCTGCGGAGCAAGAGGGTGCGCTGCAACTCACGCGATCGTCGAAGCAGGCAGCTCCGCGTCCAAAACCGGGTGTCGTCGACAATGCGAGCAACAGCAAGACTGCCCTTCCTCCCGAATTGGACGATAGCGATCCAGGTGCAGAGGCGGCCACTGATGTCGACGAGTATGAGACTGTCGATTCGATTCGCGCGTATTTGAAGTCGATCAAGAAGCGCTCCCTACTCGTGTCGGGAGACGAATCCGAGCTCGCGCAGCGGATCGAGGCCGGGCTCTATGCGGCTTATCTCCTGGAGGAGGCCGAGGACGCCGGCGAAAAGTTGTCCGACCAGCGACACCGCGACCTGCATCGGATGTGTCGTGACGGACAGCGTGCAAAGAGGCGGTTCCTCGAGGCGAACTTGCGGTTGGTCGTATCGATCGCTCGTCGGTACCAGGGCAGGGGACTCGATCTTCTCGATCTCGTTCAAGAAGGCAACCTGGGATTGATCAGGGCCGTCGAGAAGTTCGACTACAAGACCGGATTCAAGTTCTCGACCTACGCGACGTGGTGGATTCGGCAGGCGATCACTCGTGCCTTGGCTGACCAGTCCAGGGTCATTCGAATTCCGGTGCACATGGTCGAGCAGATCGACCAGCTGGGCAAGGAGCGTACGCGCCTGACGAAGGAGACCGGGCGGGAGCCGACGCCGAGCGAGCTCGCGACTGCGCTGGACACCACAATTGAACACATCGGTGATCTGGAAAAGTACAACCAACGGGTGCTGAGTCTTGATGTGCTCACCGACAATGCAGAACACGACGGGCTCGATTTCGAGGACGACCTGGCCGTCGTTGCAGAAGAAGTCGCTGATCGTAGACGTTTCTACGAAATGCTGGAGTCGGTGCTTTCGCCGCTGTCCGAGCGGGACGCCCAGGTCATCCGGCTCCGGTACGGGCTGACCGGATCGGATCCGCACACCCTCGATGAAATCGGAAAAGTCTATGGTGTTACGCGAGAGCGAATCCGGCAGATAGAGTCCAAGTTGCTGAAAGCAATGAAAGAGGAGCCAGCCGCAGACATCCTGCGACCCTTCTACGACTCAATGTGAATAGCGGCAGGAAGGCTGAGTACGTGGAGGAGCAGTTGATGGTGGATATTTCTCAGGGTGTCAACGTCGCATCGGATTTTGATACACGTCTACGTAGTGAGGCGATGAGATTTCTGGCAGTCCGCACAAATGACGGTCTCGATTCGATCAGTAGACAGGAACTGCTCGACTTCTCTATCGACGGCGAGATGTTCCGTTTGATGGATCCCACTCGCGGAATTCGAAAGCCGCGTCAGCTCGCCTCCGCATTGTCGATCAGCACCACCTACCGTCGTGTTGGTGAAGAACGACCGTACGAGGATACCGTCGGTGCAGATGGTCTCCTTCGCTACAAGTGGTCGGGGAAGGATCCCGAGAACATGGACAACCGGGGTCTTCGTGCCGCTATGGAGCTGAAGGTTCCGCTCATCTGGTTCTATGGCGTGGGTCCGAGTCGTTTTCAGCCGATCTACCCAGTATTCATTGTCGCTGAAGAAGCTGAACAGCATCAATTCGTTGTGGCAACGGAAGTCGCGCGTGATCTGCACCGGACCGAGTCGCCTCTGGAGGAGCATCTCCGTCGATACATCGTGGCGGAGACAAAGCGGCGATTGCATCAGCCCGTCTTCCGGTCCACTGTGATGCGCGCGTATGACACCCGTTGCGCGGTTTGCGCGCTCGGACATAGCCAACTTCTGGACGCGGCGCACATCGTGCCAGACTCTGACGATGGGGGCATCGCTTCCGTTCGAAATGGGCTAGCGATGTGCAAGATTCACCATGCGGCATTCGACGCGCATATTCTGGGTATCCGACCTGACCTTGTGGTCGAAATTCGACAAGACCTGCTCATCGAGATCGACGGACCGATGCTCGAATATGGCTTGAAGGAACGGCACGGTCAGAAGCTGATGGTAGTTCCGCCGGTCCGGGCTGAGCGACCCGATCGGGAACTACTTGAGGCAAGCTATGAAAAGTTTCGGTCAGCGGGGTAGTCACTGAATCAGCGGCACAAACTGCTCGGATGTAGGCTCCTGCGTCCGATGTTGTCGGCGGGCTCATTGAAACGAAAGAGGTTGCTGTCTGGTTCGAGAGATCCAGGAAGCATTCGTGTCTACGGCCACGCTGGATACGTAGGGGCTACTGGTTTTGCGAAAAGTTCGCCCAATCGCAGCTCTGCCAATGGCGGCGCAGAGCTTCGCGATCCGGGTGGTGGTTGGGGTTAGAGGGCAGTCTCAAAGGCTTGCCCTCGTGACTTCCATACTCCGTGTGAATAAGGCCAGGTTCGACTCTTACGCGCAAATCCTGGTCGACGGTCATGCGTTGGAGGTCGAACAGCGTGTGAATATCGGCGCGAAGTAACAGGCCGTTGACCACGTGATTTGTGTGGACACCGTAGTAGCGGTCGATGTGTGCCGCCTCCAATACGGCGAGGACCGTTGATCCAGTAACTGCACAGGTGCTGTCGTATGAATTGATCAAAGAGCTGCGAAATTGGCCCTGCCCTTGACGTACTGCGATGTCTCTCTGTGCACGTTTGCGAAGATCGTCACCGGGCGCATAGGCAGTGAGTCCGTCCGGAAAGGCCTGATCGAATGAGGGCTCATTCACAAACAGTGCGCGTAAGTATGCTCGTCCTATAGCGTCTTTCACCTCGATGCGACCATTGCTCGCTGGGACGGTGATTCCGGTAGCCGCGGCCATCTCTTTCCACGGTGGCTGTCGCACCGGTGCGGAGCTCTGAACCTCCAACTTGAAGCGCCACCGGTATCCTCCGGTGGCCACATCGTGCCAGTGCGCAGGCGGATGGGACGAGTTCAACTCAAACGTTGCAGACGTTGCTCGGGCCCATCCGATGAGACCCGTGCCGGCCATCCAAAAGAAGACATCGTCAGCCGGTTCGATCCTGGTGCGTGGCCGTGTATCCCAAAATCCGTCCTTCCGCGCCAAGTCCCAGTGATCGGGATAGTTCTTTGATTGACCAGTACCCATGTAGCCAACGCTCGTGCGCCTATCCGGTATCGCACCGGGTGGAGGCATATCCTGAAGTGGAAGCCTGTCGGGCCGTGCTCGTGTTCGCAGTGATTGATTCGGTAGTGCTGTGACTCAGTTGGTTTCGCTTACGAAAGCGTGGAGAGCGTCTCGTGTCCCCTCGTCTGTTGAGTAGATGACCGTGCCCACCATCCCGCGAGTGAGGAGCACCTTGTAGACGTTGCGTACCAGTTTGTTGAATCGCACATCGTCGACCCTTTTCGTGTTCCGCATGTCGGGGTCGCGATTCGCGGAGCGAACAGTTTTGAACTGGCCGTCGCGCCACACGAGATCGGGTCCGAGGATGACGCCATTCCAGTCGTACTCGAATCCCTGCGCGGTGTAGACGCAACCGACCTGGTCGAAACCACCGTCCGCGGTAGCCCACAACGGTGCTGGTGGTGCGTCTCCGACGTGTCTGTCGCTCTTACTGTTCCAGGGCCGTGACCAATTGCCGATCTGGACATCGGCGGGTAGTGAACCGTCCTTGTTTGCGTCACTCCACGGCCAGCAATAGCCGGCTGTCATTCGGGAGGTGTAGCCGCGCTCCTGCTGCTGTGAGAGGAGATGTTCCAGTTCCTGCGGTGTATCGGCGACGCGAACCGCGAACTGCGGATCGCCTCTCCACAGGTAGGGTCCACCCTCGACAAGCCCGAGGAGGCGCTTGACCCACAACACGTACTCCTCACTGCCACCGCAACGGAATTGTTCGCCGAGGTGGACGTGCTGCGTCTCGAGGCCGATCGTCTTGGCGTGAAGCTGGATCTGTTCGAGTGAACCCATTTCGCCGGGACGAACCACCTGATGTTCATCCAGGAGGAATACCGGTACGCGAGCGGCGGCGATCAGCTCGTCGATCTGGGGGCGGTCGGTTCGCAGCTCCGCCTTGGTGTACCGGTCAACGGACGTTTCACGGATGCGGTGGGCCTCGTCGAGCACAAGCACGTCGAGCCCGTTGCGGTCTGCGGTCATGAACTGGTTGAAGTACTTGAACATCTTCTGCACTCGAGGGGCGCGTGCGCCGGCCACCTTGCGGAGAGTCTGCGTGAATGATCGGGACCCGGTTGCGTGCAGGACCGTTCGGCCTCGTCGAGCGAGCTCACCGACGAGGGACAGCGCGATCACACTCTTGCCGCTTCCCGGCCCTCCTGTGACCACGATGATGCGTTTTCCGTCGTTGGCCCGCGCCTGCTCGACGGAATGCAGGACCAGGTCGACCGCGAGCTGTTGCGCGCCTAGAAGATGGAACTGTGGTCGGTCGCGGACTTCGGCGGCCGCAACTTTGAGGAGCTGTTGGGAGGGAGCAACCGCGGAGCGGATCAGGGTGTCGCCCGCGGTGTGGCCCGTCGTGGCGGACAAACGCGTCTTGAGAAACGTGAGCATGTCGCCCCGGTCCGCTGCGGTGAAGAGCCGCGCGGTGGTGGTTGCAGGAAAGGCTCGCAAATCCGCAACCGCACCCGGATCTGTGGCGTTGTGGAGGTACGCGATTCCTGCGAGCGCGTCAGGCTGGTCGGCGAGGGTTTTTGCGAAGTCGGCGAGGTACTCACAGTAGGCCTTCACTTGCGCGACGGGGTGCAGCTTCGGCCCGCCAGGCATGCCTGGTACTTCGACGAGTTCCGCGCTGTTCTCGTAACGACAGGCTGTAGACCACTGTTTGAGTTCGACTACGACGTATGACGGCGCGCCTGTCTCCGGATGGGTGCCGGCCAGCACGACATCTGCTCGCTGCGATGTCAGCGGAAGGTGGTACTCGACAAGCATCTCCACGCCGCCCAGACCTGCGTCCGCCAAGTCGCGGGCCAAGACCGGAAGACTTCGGCTCCAGGACTTCTGCTCGGCTTCGCTGGCACGGTGGCCGGTCCTGAACAGCATCTGCTCCAGTAGCTGTTCAGCCAGGGACTCGGGATGAGCCATGCCGACAATTCGGTCGGCAGAGGTACGAAGCAAGGTCACAGTGGGGTCCCCCGGGCAGCACGAATCCAGTCGTGCGGGTGGGGGCATGTCCGTAGCTGCGAATCGCAGCGGAAGTCCGTCGGGCCGCAACACTCAGATTAGCCGAGTTGCATCGGCGGCTCGTGCAGCGGTGTGCCATGTCAGCCGAAGGACCCGCGAAGTCCCAGGAGTGGCTGCTTCCACCAATTGGCCGCCGACACGCCACGTTCGGACGAAAGTGTCCATCTCTGTCTCGGACGCGGCTCGCCGTTGACACAGACCCTGTGGTCAGGGGCGTTGGGACCGATACCGTAGGCGACTATCGGACACCGGGTGGCCTGCCTTCTGTGGGACGCTCGGCGGTGACCAGTTCGACAACACCATCGCTCGCGCCCGCACCTCCGACGTTGCTGGCAACTGCCAGGCGGCAGTAATTGGCGCCGCGGCCCGGACGTAGCCCTATGTCCGCGATTTCTCGCGGTCAGCAGGGCGCCAGCGCGAAGAGCGACATCAGCTTTTCCCTAGTTCTGTGTACTTCGTCGCACTGCCCCGTGACTCCTCTTCCGGGTACTTCTTGTCGTTCAGCTCGACCTTTTTCCTCACGACTTCGGCGAGGTCGATATCTAGGACCTCAGCCAGCCGCAGCAGGTAGATGAATACATCGGCGACCTCTTCCTCGACATGCGCACGCGTCTTCGCATCCTGACCGACTGCTGCGCTTTGCTCGGGAGTCAGCCACTGAAAGATCTCGGTGAGTTCGCCGACTTCGCCGCTGAGTGCCATCACAAGGTTCTTCGGGGTGTGGAATTGAGACCAGTCTCGGCGCTCGGAGAAGTTCGATACCAGTGACTGGAGATCTTCGATTCCCATGCTGAATTCTTATCACGCTCATCGGTTGAGCTCGACCGGGCACGACAGGTGGATCTGGGGGCAGGCCTCTCCAGGCGATCCCCGCGAGCGAGATGTGAAATCTCGGGAGCTTCGATCGACAAGCGCACGTCGGCGGCGGACACGCGCTGCGGGCGCAAGACAATCGGCGGACCCGAAAGGATGAGTGCTTTGCAGGGGCGAGGAGTGACGTCGACCCTGACTGTTGGTGACGGATGGTCCGCTTCACAACGTACCGTTGCGGAACACGTTCGATCGGTTCTGGCGTTCCGAACCACAGCCACACGAGTGACGTGGTCGCCGACCCGACGCGGTGTGGGGCGTCGAGCAGCAGTTGCGACCGGATCGTCAGCACCGGCGGAAACCTTTCGCCCGGGTCGTGACGTCCTGTTGGTCTTCAGGGCGGTCGCCGGCGTGGATGGCCGATCTAATGCGCCGCCGCATCCGCCTCCACGAAGGCTGCAGGCGTTCCGGCGGGGCCGGCTCAGGCCGTGTGCGGCTCGTAGTCGCGTACCCCGCGCCAGAGAATTGAGCCGACGGGCAAGGAGGCGAACAGCCCTTCGGCCGCGGATGACGTCCGTCGATACAGCAGCGGGAGCCGCGTTGTGCGTGCAATCTCGGTGAGGTGTCGTCGCTCGAGCGCTCGGTCGACATGGGCGCGAACCGGGATGCTCGCGGACTTGTCGAGGTTGCACCGGCTATCGGCCGCGACCAGGTTGGCGACACCGTCGATCGGGATCGTCGACCACGCCACCACGTGGTCGATATGGACATCGCCGGCCATCCGCCTGTTGCAGTAGAAGCAGCGGTCGTCCTGGAGGTCACGCAAGGGTTCCACCAGGGACCTCAACGCAGCGCGATCCGTGCCGAACAGGAAGCCGTCCAGGTCCTCCGTGTCGAGTTCAGCGCGGTTGAAGGCGACGACGTCGTGGGTCCATTCGGTGCGGATGAAGGCGCGAAGTAGTGCGGAGGTGCGGCGCAGGCCCTCCGGTATGCCGGGCCGCAGGGTGATTGTGCCGATGCGGTCGACGTCGCCCACTGTCATCTTCTTGTGGAAACCTGATGCGTCGAAGAGGAAGTCGTCACGAGTGCCCCGATCGTGCACGTGGGGGACCGTTTGAAGATGCGTGAGCGGTTGTTGCGCGACGGTAAGTCGCAGTGACCGGATGAGTCGTACGTAGTCTGGGTGCTCCGCTTCGCGTGCGGCCTCCGCGGTTCTCAAATTCTCGGCGGCCAGCTGGATACGAGCGTCGGCAATCCGGTCCGGTATCGATCGGCCGCTTTTGTTCTGAGACAATCGGCCACGATCGTTGAAGACGCGAACCTGAGGTCAGTAGTACGCCACGACTCGATGAGTGATCTCGTTGACCGGCACCGTGAGACTGCCGTCCGGGGCGGTCGTGTTCTCCACGCAGATATCGACCAGCGCGAGCAACGTCGCCAACTTGTAGGTCGATTCACGACGCCCGGACTCAAGAAGCTGCACTACGCGACTGGCGACGTCGACGGGGTCGAGTGGTGTCACGCGCGCCACGTTACGTCAGCGATCGGAGTGATTGGACGGCGGTCGACTTCCCCTCAGCTGATTCATGTGCTCGAGAGATACGGTCAGACAGCCGATACCGCGGTCGTGTCCACGGTGTTATCAAGTGAGCGGTGAACAAATTGCGATGAGTTCGGTCGCAATCGGGGGATGTCGTTCGCTCGGCTGAGCCCGTTCGCTTGCCCCACGTTCGGATCCGCACCCACCTCGTCGAAGGAATCTCCATGACTCAGCCCCAGCACCCGTACGGCGACCAGCCTCAGCAGCCGTATGGGCAGCAGCCCTCGGCGCATCCCGGTCAGAACTTCGGGCCGGGGTCGGGGATGCAACAGCCGGCGGCGTACGGCTACCACCCCGTCACGGGATTGCCGTACTCGCACAAGACGAAGCTTGCTGCCGGGCTGCTCAGTATCTTCTTCGGGTACTTCGGTGCCGGGCGCTTCTACGCCGGCCACACCGGGCTGGGGTTCGTGATGCTGATCGTGAACATCGTGCTCACGGTTGTGAGCCTGGGAATGTGGCTCTTCGTCGCGTGGATCTGGCCCGTCATCGACGGCATCGTCCTCCTAGCAGGCGAACCGAAGGACAAGAACGGACTTCCCCTGAGGTAGTCCGTTCCATCCCACGATCTCAGGGGGCGGCGGTCAGCGTCGCGCGGGTGAGGCTGTGACCCAGTCGATCTCGCTTGGTCGCGAGGTAGTGAATGTTGTGGTCGTTCGGTGCGATTTCGAGGGGTGTCGTGCCGGCGATCGTGATGCCGGCCGCGGTGAGGCCTGCCGCCTTGGCGGGATTGTTGCTGAGCAGATTGATGCGGTCGATGCGCTGGTCCCGCAGGATGGCGGCGGCGTCGGCGTAGTCACGGGCATCGATGGGCAGGCCGAGGTGCAGGTTCGCGTCGACGGTATCGAGGCCCAGTTGGTCCTGAAGCTGGTAGGCGGCGATCTTCGCTGCCAGTCCGATGCCGCGACCCTCGTGCCCGCGGAGGTGGAGAACGACGCCGGCGCCGGCGCCGGCGTCGGCGATCCTCTCCAGCGCGCCGGACAGTTGGTCACCGCAGTCGCAGCGCCGCGAGCCCAGAGTGTCGCCGGTGAGGCATTCGCTGTGGACGCGAGTCAGGACGGTGGTGCCCGTGGGGTCGCCGAAGACCATGGCGAGATGTTCGGTTCCGGCGGACGATCGGTACGCGATGGCGGTGAAGGTGCCGTGTTCGGTGGGAATTTCGGCGTCGGCGCAGCGTTCGATGCTCAGGGTGCGGCGTCGGTAGTCCACCAGCTGTTCGATGGTGACGACCGGGAGGTCCTCGCGGACCGCGAACGCGCGCACGGCGTCTCCGCGGAGCATGTCGCGTTTGTCCGCGGTGGTGACCTCGCAGATCAGCCCGACTGGGGAGAGGCCGGCAAGGGTGCAGAGGTCGACGGCGGCTTCGGTGTGGCCGGGCCGGACGAGGACTCCGCCGTTGCGGGCACGCAGCGGGAGGACGTGGCCGGGCCTGGTGAGGTCGGTGTCGACGGTCTCGCGGTCGGCGAGGAGGCGGATGGTGCGGGCCCGGTCGGCGGCGCTGATGCCGGTGGAGGTGCCGGTGGCGGCGTCGACGCTGACGGTGAACGCGGTGCCCAGCGGGTTCGTGGGATCCCCGACCATCAGGGGCAGACCGAGAGCGCGCGTTCGTTCGGCGGGCATCGCGACGCAGAAGAAGCCGGACGTGTGCCGCCGGAAGTAGGCGGCGTCCTGGGTGGTGACGAATTGTGCGGCCATCACGAGATCGGCTTCATTCTGGCGGTTTTCGTCGTCGAGGACGAGGACCGGTTTCCCGGCGCGCAGCTGCTCGAGGCACTGGTCGACGGTGTTCATGCCGGGCTCGCGGGGGTGAGATGGTGAAAGGTGGAGGTGTAGAACAGGAGCGGGTCGGGGGTGTCGGTGGCGCCGAGTTCGACGACGCGGCCGACGACGAGGTCGTGGTCGCCGACAGGTTGGACGAGGTCGATGTGGCAGTCGATCCAGGCGTGCGCGCCGGCGAGGCGGGGTGATCCGGTGGTGGCGGGGGTCCAGTCGATTCCGTGAAATTTGTCGGTGCCGCTGCGGGCGAAGGCGCGGCCGAGTTCGTGTTGGTCGGCGGCGAGGATGTTGGCGCAGAAGCGGCCGGAGGCGGCGACCTTGGGGAAGGTGGTGGAGCCCCGGCCGACGAAGAAGGCGACGAGGGCGGGGTCGAGGGAGACGGAGCTGAAGGAGCCGACGGTCAGTCCGATGGGGTTGCCGGTGTCGTCGAGTGCGGTGACGGCGACGACGCCGGTGCAGAACTTTCCGAGCACCGCGCGGTAGGTGTCCGCGATGTCTTCGGGGGTGGTGGCGGTGATGTGCGGTTCGGTGGTGGTTCGCATCGGTACCTACTTCAGGCTGTCGAAATGAATGGTGTGAGGGAGAGCTGCCAGCCGCCGCGATGCCGCGGCGGCTGGAACGCAGAGCTACACCGAGAGCCCCGTCTTGGCCCAGAACTCCTCGAACGTCGCCGAGCACATGTCGGTGCCGCGGGTGACCTTGCCGTCCTCGAAGCGGTGGGTCATGACGATCGTGGTGTCGAGTTCGAGTTCCCCGAGGCGGCGGTACGCCCGGACGTTGGCGGTCACCAGATCGTCACCGACGACGTCGACGGAGACGACCTCGTTGCGGGATTCGTCGAGCTTGGCCAGGACGCCGAAGGCCTCGAGGAACTCGGCCTTGGTGTAGAGGCGGAGGGTTCCCTCGAGCGTGAAACCGGCCCACGTCATCTCGTCCGAGTACAGCTCCACGAGCGGAACCGGGTTCCCCTCGTCTGCGGCGGCGAAAGCTGCCTTCAGGGCGGCGGCATTGCTGTTGGTCATGCGGACTCCATCGTCGCTTCGGATATGTCGGCACCACGTGTCGTTCCTGTGGTGTGCATCACCCTGCCCGTGTGGGGAGTCCGGCGGAACCGTCCAGCTACGTGGTTCGCTACGGTCACACTTATCCGAACCCGGTGCTCCGAATCTGCGCAGGTAAATACCACTTTCTCGACCCGAGTCCGGGGGCGAGTGCGTACGGCGCACGGTTGCGATGACACATCTTGACCCCCGAAAGTTGACAGGAGGTGCAACCAGCGACCAAGGTGATCCAGATCTCAATTACCGGGAGGTCGACCGACCGGTTACGAGCCCAGAAGGGACCTTGTGAACGCTGACGAGTGGGATGAGATTCGCCGACTCCACCGGCAAGGATCTCCCATCAAGCACATCGCTGTGCAGCTCGGAATGTCGCGCAACACGGTGCGCCGCGCGCTGACTCTCGACCACCCTCCCACCGACCACCGCAGCCGACGCGGCTCCGTCGCCGACCCCGTCGATTCGGCGATCCGGGAGCTGATCGCCGACGACCCCAGCATCGCGATCGCGGAGATCGCGCGCCGGATCCAGTGGACCAAGTCGAGGACCACGCTGGCCCGCAGGGTCACGAGCATCCGTGAGGAACGGTCGACCGGCGAGCCCCACGACAGCCCGGCCGACACGGTGCCCGCGGCTCCGTCGGTCCCGGTGTACGGATCGAGTTTCGTGGGCCGTCGCACCGAACTGCTCGAACTACGAAAACTGCTCGGTGACCACCGGCTCGTGACCATCACCGGCCCGGGCGGAATGGGCAAGACCCGCTTCGCGATCCATGCCGCAGGCGAGTACCGCCGCGCGTTTCCGGACGGTGTGCGCGTGATCGAACTCGCCGCGCTGCGCAGCCCCGAGCTCCTGACCCAGACCGTCGTGGACGGGCTCGCCCTCGCCAACCGCGACATGCATGCCAGCCCGACGGAGAACACCATCATCGAGTATCTCCGGACGCGGCGGATGCTCCTGATCCTCGACAACTGCGAGCACCTCCTCGACGAATGCGCGCAACTGGTGTCGGTGCTGCTGCGCTCCACGACCGAACTGCGCATCATCACCACCAGCCGCGAGATACTTTCGGTTCCGGACGAATTCGTCTTCCCGCTCTCCCCGCTGCCCACGGTCAACGGAACGGCGTCGGCCTCGCCGGCCCGCGGGACGGGAAGCGCGGTGGAGCTGTTCGTGAACCGGGCCGCCGCCGTCCTGTCGAAATTCGAGCTGACCGAGGACAACCGCGACGCGGTGATGCGCGTCTGCGACCGCCTCGACGGCCTCCCTCTCGCTATCGAATTGGCCTGCGCGCGATTGCCGGTGCTGTCGGTGTACGAACTGGCGGATCGGCTCGATCACCGGCTCAATCTCCTCACCACCGGCAACCGCACCGGGCCGCAGCGGCATCGGAGCCTCCAGGCGACGATGGATTGGAGCTACGAACTCTGCACTCGCGAACAACAACTCCTCTGGTCGCGAGCCTCGGTGTTCGCGGGCGGATTCGACCTCGGCATGGCCGAAGAGGTGTGCAGCGACGACGACGTCCCGGCGGACACCGTGCTCGACGGCATCTCGGCTCTGGTCGGCAAATCGATCCTGCACCGCGAAGAGGGCGGCACGCACGTGCGGTTCCGGATGCTCGAGTCGATCCGCGAATACGGGAACAGTAAGCTGACCGCCTCGGAGATGGACACCCTGACACTGCGGCACCTGCGCTGGTGTACGCGGCTGGTGACCACGACGGCCGACAACTGGTTCAGTGCCGATCAACGCGCCGGAAGCGAGAAGCTGCGCCGCAACCATGCCAACATCCGGTCGGCGCTGCACGCGGCACTGCTGGATTCGTCCGACGACGACGAAGTGCGGATGGCCGCGGACATGGTCTCGCGCGCCTGGTTCCTCTGGTCGTGCGGGTTCTCGGTACGCGAGCACCGGATGTGGCTGAACCGCATCCTCGAACGGGAGACGGCGCCGACGGCCACCAGGGGGCGGATGCTCGTCAACCTCGGTCTCGTCCAGACCCTGCAGGGTGACCGCGCGTCCGCCGACTCGGCGCTGACCGAGGCCTCCGCCGTCAACCTGACCGCCGACGACGCCATCACCGGCGCGTTCACGGCGGACGTCATGGGGCTGAAGGCCTTCTTCGCCGGCGATTTCGATGAGGCGGAGAGTCGGCTCACGGCGGCGCTGGAAATGTATGAACAGATTCCGGACCGTGAGGATCTCGCCCACACGCTGCGCGTCCACCTCGGGATGCTGTACTGCTTCACCGACGAGACGGCTCGTGCCACGGAACTCTTCGAGACGGTGAACGAGCGCGCCATCACGGTCGGGGAGTCGTGGCTGCGTTCCTACGCCGTCTACGGGCTCGGGCTGGTGGCATTGATGAACGAGGAATTCGAGGACGCACTCCGACTCGGCTCCGAAAGCCTGCGCCTGCGGCGTGACTTCGACGACGTCGTCGGAACCACCCTGGTCACCGACCTTCTGGGATGGGCCGAAGCCGAGGCGGGGTCGGCGGAACGGTCGGCCGTGCTCCTCGGCGCCGCCTCCTCGATGTGGGAGTCGTTCGGCATGCAGCTGTACGGTTCGAGCCACTGGGTCGAGCAACGCGCACGCTTCGAGAAGCAGGCGCGAAAGTCTCTGGGAGACGATCAGTTCGAGAAGTGCCACACTAGCGGGGCCGCGATGTCGGTCTCCGAGATCACCGGATTCGTCCTGGGGGATTCGGTACCGTCCGGGGATCCGGCTCCCGCGGGTGGCACGCGCCCGGAAGACGTTCTCTCCCCGAGGGAACAGGAGGTGGCGGCGCACGTCGCCGCCGGTATGACCAACAAGGAGATCGCCGCCAAGCTGGTTCTGTCGCCGCGCACGGTGGAAGGGCACGTCGAACACATTCTGGAAAAGCTGGGAATGAGCAGGCGTCACGAGATCGCCGCAGCGTTCGCGCACGCGGGGCGGGGCACGCCGAGCTAGTTCCGCGTGCCCCGCACTCGCAGGGATGTGCTGGTCAGACCTTGTTGAGGGCACCCGCGTCGACGGGCATCGCGATGCCGGTGACGTAGCGTGCCGCATCCGACGCCAGCCACACCACAGCGTTGCTGACATCCACCGGCTCGATCCACGGAGTCGGCAGCACGTTCATCGCCGTCTCGCACGCCTCACGGAAATCCTCGTGCGTGGGCGTCTCCAGATCGGGACGGAACAGGCGGTACATGTCCTCGTTGTCGATCATGTCCGTCAGCACCGACGTGGGATGGATGGAGTTGCACCGAATCCGATGGGCGCCCAGCTCATTGGCGGCGGTCCGGGCGAGTCCGGTGACCCCGTGCTTCGCGGCGACGTAGTGGGCGAAGTTGGGGAAGCCCTGCAATCCACCGGTGGAGCTGATCAGGACGATCGACCCGCCCTCACCCTGCTCGATCAGGTGGGGAACGGTCGCCCGCAGGGTCTTCCAAACACCCGACAGGTTGATGTCGACCATTTCGTCCCACTGCTCTTCGGTGAGCTCGTGCAGCGGTGCGGACGAGAAGATGCCGGCGTTCGCCACCACGGTGTCGAGCCGTCCGAGCTTCGCGACACCCTCCGCGACCACGTCCTGGAGCTGACCCAGCGACCGCACGTCGGCGACCGCGACATGGGCACGCTGCCCGAACTTCTCGATGTGCCGAGCCGTTTCCTGGAGTTCGTCCTCTGTCGCACCGCGGTACTTCGTCGTCGCCGGCTTGGCGCAGATGTCGACGATGATGACGTCGGCGCCCTCCTCCGCGAGCCGGATGGCATGCGAGCGCCCCTGCCCGCGTGCAGCTCCCGTTACCAGCGCGACCTTGCCTTCAAGCTGTCCCATCAGGGGTCCTTCCGTTGTGAATGAACTGGGGTCTTCAGACGGCGTATGCGCGCATGATCGGTGTGGCGGCGTCGACGAGGGTGATCTGATCGACCAGCATGTGCTGCGTCGCGACGGCGGCGTCGCGCACGCACCGGCCGAGGGCGCTGGGGTTGCGGATCGACTGGCTGCCGGCCCAGCGGTGCGCGAAACCGACGATCTCACCGGCGACCTCCTGCGACCAGGTGATGACCTGACGCAACCGGGCGCGCTGTTCCTCGGTGATCTCCACACCGGCGCGCGCACTGGCCTCGGCGTCCTCGTGGGCGGCGTACACGTACAGGCGAGTCGCCTGGTAGAGAGCTTCGTATTTGCTGAATTCGCGGCGGAACAGTTCCGACTCGCCGACCACCGTGGCGTAGCCGGGACGCGCCTTGTTGGCGACGATCCGGACGATCTCCTCGAGCGCCCGCTTCGCCAGTCCGAGTGCGACGGGGGCGTGTCCGCCGACGCCGATGCCGAGCAGTCCCAGGCGGTACACGGGCTCGGAGCGGACGGGGGTGGTCGAGAACGTCTCCATCGTGAACTTGTCGGGGATGAAGCGGTCGTGGACGGCGTAGTCGTAGCTGCCGGTGCCGACCAGACCCATCACGTTCCAGTTGCCGAGGAACTCGACGTCGGCCCGCGGGAGGAAGCCGACGCGGCAGTCGGGGGTACCGGCCTCGTCCAGGATGGGGTTCCCGTTGTCGTCGTGGACGACGAATCCCGCGCCGATCCACGTGGCGTGCGCCGATCCGCTCGCGAACTGGTAGCGGCCGGTGACGCGGTAGCCGCCCTCGACGCGGACGGCCTTGCCGGTGGGCATGATCATGCCTGCGGTGATTCCCCGGTCCGGACCGCCGAACATCTCGCGGGCGCCCTCGTCGTTCATGAAACCGGCGGCGATGCCGGTGCTGAAGGAGTTGGCCATCAGCGCCCAGCCCGTCGACGCGTCGGCCCGGGAGATCTCCTCGATCACCTCGAGTGCCTGCACGATGCCCAGTCCACCGCCACCGAACTCCGTCGGGACGAGGGTCCAGAACAGCTCCGCCTCGGCGAGGGCCTCGTACACAGGCCTGGTGATCGTCGCGTCACGCTCGATCGCATCCGCCTCCTGCTCGACGATGCGAGCGACCGCCTTCGCCCGGGCGAGATAGTCGACAGGCTCCCGATCGGCGACGGCGGACACTGATCGATCAACGGTTTGCGTCATGGAAATGACCTTCCTGGTATGCAACTCGGCTCGTCGTCCACCACACATTTCGGCGGGGGCGCGATCGCGGTATGACCTGAATCACAATGGTCTGTCCGCGGGCTGCACACAGGCGGGTCACCACGTGGTCCGCTACGTGGTCACCCGGTCGGGTAATGCAGCGGGTGCGAAGCTGCATCGCTCATCCAGACGGCCGTTCCGGTGCGGGAGGGAGTGGGGGGCGCGCAGTCCGCCCGACCTCGACGTCGCGTGCACCGGCTTGCCCACCGGGGACAGAGCGGCACGCGAGACGCTTGCCGAAGTTCTCGAGGCGCTGAGGACACTGATGTCATAGACAGGCTGATCACTTCGGTCTTGTTGACGGTCGTTGCGCTCATCGCGGCGATGTGAAGCGCGCCGGTCCAGGTGTTGCTCTGCAGTAACGGTGTTCTACGGCTAATCCAGCCAAACGCGGTCGTGGAAACCTCCCCGTTCGAGACGTTTGCGCTCAGCGGCCGAGTGGAGTTCCTCTACCGTGAATCCCGAATTCGCCACAATCGCGAGGAGCACTTCATAGACGTCCGCTGCTTCCTCCAACTGTTGGGCCGCGTCCGCGTCGCGGAGTTCCTGAGCTTCCTCGAATAGCTTTTCGATCAGAGCACACTGATACTCGTCTGTTGCGAGGATTCGACTTGCAGGCTTCCGCCCCGACAGTCGAATGATCTCCGGAATGCGGTCTCGTACCAGCTTGCCCATCAGGAATCCTCTCACTGGATACTGTCTCCATGGAGTTCTACCGCGCCGAACCGACACCAACCTCGTCATGGCGCCTCGCAGTCCTGATGGGACTCATTAATACGTCGCGTCAATATCGCAGAAGCCGAACCATTCGCTCATGAATACTTTGGAAGCGGAGTCCAGCGAGTCTGGAACCCGCCGTCCATACGAGCAAAGGTGCAGGTACCCATCCCTTCATCGCTGCAGTCTGGCATGCAAAGCGGTTGTCACCACGCGTAACTCGTTGAAAGGGTGAGTGGTTCTGCGGATCCGGCAAGTGTAACGGCCGCACCCACAGTGTGAGGTCGCCGCTCCTGGAGGATCGAATCCCAGTTGCTCAGTACCACTCGGCCACTCCACCATGACCCGAGCACGTTCCTCGTCTGCTTTGGCTGTAGGAGTATGAACCGTCCTTGCAACGTGCGCTCGCGTCGGTCGGCGACGAGCCGGGTACGGGTATGCAATTGCCGGCAGAATTTTCGTAATACCCCTCACCACAGCCGTACCCTCCCCCAGGTTCGGGATCCGGCGCAGGCGCAGGCGCAGGGGCGGGAGCGGGAGCCGGTAGGGGCGGAGGTGGGGGAGGTGCGACCGGAACTGGTGCCGGCGCGATCGGCGCGACGCGAGTTAGTTCTTGTTGAACGGGAGAATTGGTAGGGGCCGGAGGGGGAGGCGCAATGGTTGTGGTCGGCTCGACGACGGGGCTTGGAGGTGGTGGTAGCGTCGCGCCACACTCACCCAGTACGCGCGCGATCGCGTCACGTTCACCTTGCGAGACCCATAGCCGATAGAGCGACTTGATAACCACCTGCTGGGCCACGTACGTGCAGCGGTACGACGAGTCGGATGGCAACCACGCTGAGGCGTCGCGCCCGGCCTTCTGCTCGAATGCAGTGGCGCCTACCGCCTGCAGGTTGCGCGGGTCGTTTGCCAGCGTGCGCACCATTTGCTCGTCGAGCTGCTGCGCACCCTTCTGCCATGCGTCCGCGAGGGCGACGACACGGTCGACTTGCACGCTGCCCGATTCGTCCGCGTCGCTTGCGAATGTAAGGGTCTTATCCGAATAGGGATCCTCTAGTCGTCCCGAACGTACGGAGCATCCTCCAGAGCCCGATACGAGGACGACCGCTGTGAGATCCCGTCGCAGAATGTCATCGCGGGTGTCGCACCCGTTTCTTCCGCTCTCGACCGCAACGTCGTCGGACCACGTCGACAGCCTGGCATCGTCAAACCCTACGAGCGGCGCCGACTCTGCGATGGCCAAGGTGTCGAGCTTCGCGAGTGCGGCGTTGGCTGCTATTGAACCATCGATGTGTGGGACTTTGGACGCGACCGCGAGCGGGCGCTCGACAGTAGTGGTCGGTGCAGATGTAGACGGAGCGCTCGTAGGTTCGGGGACGGTCGAGCTTGCGATCTCAGCCGCCTGCCGGCTCTCGCGCATCTCGGGGTGAATCGCCGAGTCAAGGGCAGTCGAGGTTATGAACAACGCTGCCACCGCAGCGCCCCACAGAACTCTCCTCTTGACGGGTGACTTGCCCGGATTCTGTTGCTTCCATGCGCGAACGCGTGATGGCCGAATGGTAGCGAAATACAATGCGCCAGCTGAGATTAGTAGTCCGAATACGTAAAATGCAATGCTGGCCTCGCCGTCCATCGCAGCGCCGATGAGACCGATGAGGAAAACGACTCCAATCAGTCCCACAACGACGCGAACGGCAGCCGACAGTGCGCGACGGAACCCTCCGCGGCCGTGCTCGTGAGCGTGTGAACTAGTTGCCGGATCGCGAGGGTCGTACATGATATCTCCGAGGTATTGCTAGCACGCGCAGGCGTTGTCCCTGGTTATCGCGCCTCTCGGTAGATCTGTTACGCGCAGGATCGGCGGGGCAATTTCTTCGAACCGCTGTGTGAGCCCCGCCGCGCGGGACGGTCCGATGCTCTGAACGACGTGGTTCATCACAACGCAGGCGCTCCTGCGCCCGCGCCAGGAATTCGTTCGCGAACGTTCGAAGGACACCCTTCGCGCGTGTGATGCATTGCGAAGCTATGGCCTAATTTCCGCCCTGCTGCAATCGGCATTCTTCTTCGGTTGCTCCAGAATTCAGGCATTCGAACCATTTACCTTGGATGTCACCGGAGGTTGGAGGTTCGCCGCACATCTCACCGCAGCGTTGGTAGTTCGGAACTGGTGAGCCGTCGGGCCAGACGCACCCGCTCTTGTCGCAGGTGTAGCCGCGGCCGGAAGTGGTCCCGGGGTCCGGCTGCTGCTCGGCCTTCTGTGTGAAGTAGTAGTCGTTGCAATCCTCGGTGTACATCAGAGTGCCGTCTGACATGTGGGTGGTGCCCGGCTCGTAGTTCTCGCTTATGTCGGCGCACGCTACGACCGTGGCGCAGATACTTGTTCCGCTCGACATGGGCGCCCCGAACTGATTTGTCGGCGCGGGCATCGGTTGGCTGCAGTCCACCGTTTCCGCCGGGGTTGCCTGTGGCTGATCCTCCGCGCTGGGTGGAGGCTCAGGGCTCGCTGCCGGAGACAGTGTCGTCGCCGTTGTAGTCGGCGGCGTGCTGATGGTCGTCGTGGTGTCGACGTTTTCAGGTTGCGAATTACATGCACAAAGTAGCAAGAAAGTTGCAAAGACCACTGCATACGCACGGCGAATTTTTGAATCCCACGAAATAGCTGGATGCATCGCGTCTCCCAAACAAGTTCGACCGGGTGAACTTTGATTGACGCTACGCGTGGGGGATCCCACTGGTCCTGGGTCTGGGCGTCTGATATCGCCTTGCAACGTTGACGATCACGTGGTACTCGGCTCGCTGGGTGGCACCATCGCGATGCCCGCGGCCGCAGGAGCGGCACGCGAATTGATCGCATACCTGACTCCGGGCCGGTCGAAAATGGCTCAGGAACAAGATCTTCAGCGATCGATGCATTGCATCCAGGAGCGCCACCGGCGAGAGTGGGCTGTCTGGAGGCCCGATCACCACCTGCGAAAACCCTTTAGCGGCGACTGGACAGTTCAGTCCAGTCGCCGCGGGCGCAGCGTCAGCGCCCGGTCAGTGCCCGGGCCTGCTCTGTCAAAGCCACTGTCGCCGCGCGCAACTGGTCGACCGAGTCGAGTGGCTCTGCGTATCCGACCCGCGTCACGGCCACGCCGCGGGGGGTGGTGACGCGCAGGTCCAACCCGTAGCGGTCGGCGCCCTCGCAGGTGACCGTCTTCGCGTCGGGGAAGCCGCCGAGAGCCTGTGCCATCGCGCGGAGGGCGTCGGCGTGGTCGGCGTTGAGGTGCTCGATCGCCCGGCCGGCATGCGGGGTGACGGGGTCTGCTGTGGCGGCGGCGTAGGACTCTTCGTTCGCCGAGTCCATCCGCCCGTAGCCGCCGACCCACCGGACGCGCTGGACGCGCAGCACCCAGAGCGAAAAGTCGCTGAAGTCGATGTAGACGTGCGCTGCCGGGATGGCCGCGAGGTGTGCCTCCCGGGCCGCGGCGAGTTCGTCGCCTTCCGGGCGGTAGACGTACCCGGCGAGGGTGATGCGGGTGCTGGCCAGCGGATCGGAGGGCGGGTTCGGTGCGACGATCGCGATGCTGGCGCGGGGATCGTGCGCAAGGTTGCGGCCGTGCTCGGCCATCTGCGACACACACAGCACGGGGGAGCCGTCGAGCAGACCGTAGGTGACGAACGACGCCCACGGGTCGCCGTCCCTGGTCAGGCTCGCGAGGGTGCCCACATTGGTGGTGGCCGCGACCGTCCGAGCCTCCTCGGCAGCGGACGGGCGGGCCGGGTTGGCGACCTCCTCCAACGGCGGCGGCACGGTCGGGGCGTCACCGGGATCTCCGTGATCTAAGTTCGTCATTTGCTGAACGGTACCCCGCCGGAAATTGCCGGTGGCATTGCCGTCGACCTGCGCTTACCGTTGAACTGAGGGCTCGATCGCCGAGTGGCTATGCGAGTGCGACCGGGTCCTCGCGAAGCGTGATCGTGGGTGATGCGAGATGACCGCGTTGGGCGTGCTGGCGCTGGTGCTGGGTGTGCTGTTGATCGTCGTCGAGGCACACGCACCGACCGCGGGCGTGCTCGGCGGGCTCGGGGCACTGTTTGTCGGCGCCGGGGTGTGGCTGCTGTTCACCTCCAGCGACACCGCGCAGATGATCGCCATCCCGGCCGCTGCGGGAGTCGCGGTGGTCGGTGTGGGTCTCGCCGTCGTGGGCGGCCGGAAGGCGCTCGCCGCCGGGCACGCGCCCGTGCGCACCGGGATGCAATCCCTCATCGGATCCGACGCCACCGTCCGCAACTGGAAAGGCCGGCAGGGTCAGGTCGAGGCCGCCGGCAGCCTGTGGAGGGCGCAGACCCTGTTCGGGGACGACGAGACGCCGACCGCCGGCGATTCCGTCGTCGTCGAGCAGATCCGCGGACTCACCCTCACCGTGCGCCGCCGCGAACCGTGGGAGCTGGAGATATGACCACCATCATCGTCATCCTGTGCGTCGTCATCACCCTCCTCGCCGTCGTGGCGAGCAGCTCGATCCGGGTGCTGCGGGAGTACGAGCGGGCCGTCGTGTTCCGGCTGGGCCGGTTGGTCGACCTGAAGGGCCCGGGACTGGTGCTGCTGATCCCGGCGATCGACCGGATGGAACGGGTCAGCCTGCGAACCGTCACTCTGAAGATCCCCGTTCAGGAAGTGATCACCCACGACAACGTGCCGGCCAAGGTCACCGCCGTCGCCTACTTCCGGGTGGTCGACGCCGACCGGGCGATCGTCGAGGTCGAGGACTTCCTGGCCGCCACCCTGCAGATCGCCCAGACCACACTGCGCTCGATCCTCGGCAAGGCCGACCTCGATGCCCTCCTGGGCGAGCGGGAACGCCTCAACGAGGACCTGCAGAAGGTCATCGATCAGCAAACGGAACCGTGGGGTGTGAAGGTCACCACCGTCGAGATCAAGGACGTCGAGATCCCCGCCAACATGCAACGGGCCATCGCCCGGCAGGCCGAGGCCGAACGCGAGCGTCGCGCCAAGATCATCAACGCCGAAGCCGAGTTCCAAGCCTCCGCGAAACTCGCCGAGGCCGCCGACGTCATCAGCCGCAACCCCACCACCCTGCAGCTGCGCTACCTGCAGACCCTCAGCGCCATGGGCGGCGAGAACAACTCCACCGTCGTCTTCCCGATGCCCCTCGACCTGGTCCGCCCGTTCCTCGCGGCGGCCAAGGACGCGGCAGCCACGGACGACGGAGACGAGCGCGCCCGGTTCGAGGCCCAGGCCAACCTCGCCGCGATGATCCCGCCCGCCGGCCCGGAGACGCGCACTCCGCACCACGCACGAAACTGACGTGCCCCACCGTTCACCGTCCGGCCACCGCGCGTACCCCGGGCGGTGACCGCAGTGCGCTTGGCTAGGGTTGGACAACCAGCAGGAGTCCACCCGGGCACCTGCCCCCGTCGGGGCGAGCGGAAGCGAGAGACCGATGAGCGGCACCGAGGCAGCCGACATACGGACGGCCGAGTATCCGCGACCGTCGCACTTCGTGCTGCACCTCAGCGACACCCATCTCGTCGACGACGCCCTGCTGTACGGGGCCGTCGACAGCGAGGCCACGCTGCGGCAGATCTTCACCGAGATCGAGGCGTCGCACGCCCGACCGGACGCCCTGGTGTTCACCGGCGACCTCACGGACCGCGGCCAGCCCGGCGCCTACGAGAAGCTGCGGGGGATCGTCGAACCGGTGGCCGCGTCGCTCGGTGCGCAGGTGATCTGGGCGATGGGCAACCACGACGACCGCGGCAACTTCCGGGCCGAACTGCTCGGGCAGGAACCGTCGTACGAGCCGATCGATCACGTCCACGACGTCGACGGGCTGCGCATCATCACCCTCGACACGACGGTCCCCGGCCGCCACCACGGGGAGATCTCCGAGAGCCAATTGATCTGGCTGGCACAGCAGCTCGCGGTCCCGGCGCCGCACGGGACCATCCTGGCGCTGCACCATCCGCCGGTGCCGTGTGTCCTCGACCTGGCGGTGCTGGTGGAATTGCGCGACCAACCGCGCCTCGCCGACGTGCTCCGCGGCAGCGACGTCCGGTCGATCCTCGCGGGGCATCTGCACTACTCGACGACGGCGACGTTCGCGGGCATCCCGGTCTCCGTCGCGTCGGCCACCTGCTACACCCAGGACCTCAACGTCCCCGCCGGGGCGCTGCGCGGACGCGACGGCGCCCAGGGCTACAACCTGGTGCACGTGTTCCCGGAGACGGTCGTGCACTCGGTGGTCCCGATCGGCAGCTACGACACCGTCGGCGAATACGTCACCGCCGAGGAAACCGGGCAGCGGCTCGCGGCCGAGGGCGTGCGGATTCCCGACGCCGGCGAACAGGCCGTCAAGCCCGTCCGGGTCTGATCAGCTGCTACGCGGGAACTTCTCCCGGTACGCCATGACGTCGGAGAGCCGGAAGCGGCGGTGGGTGCCGCGCATCTCGATGGGCAGCGCGCCGGAGTCGGCGAGCCGGCGCACGTAGGTGTCGGAGACGCCGAGGATCTCCGCGGCCTGTGACGTGGTGAGCAGGTCGGCCACCGCACCGAGCGCCACGCTCTGACCGTCGGCGAGGAGAGTGAGCAGTTCGAGGACGGCGTCCCGCGCGGGCTCGGGCAGCACCATTCCGTCGAGGGTGACGACCGGCGACCCGTCGAGGGCGGTCCGAAGCTCAGCCGCAACTTTCGAGTCGAGCGCGGAAACGATGTGGTCGATGCTCATGCCGTTTACGATCTCATGGGCCTGCCGGGCGACGGCGCAGAGCGGTAGCCTTTGCAGATGGACGAGTTGCGCGATCCCACAGCCTTCGAACTCGCACGCGCCGACCAGATCGACGTGACCCCGGAGATAGACGAGATCGGGGAGCTGCTGCGCAAGTCCGGCCGCAAACACGCGGCCGACGAGGACGAGCCCTGGCGGCACGGCTACCCCTACGACACGAAGATGACGCGGCGGCAGTACGAGAACCGCAAGCGGAAACTGCAGATCGAACTGCTCAAGTTCCAGGCCTGGGTGAAGGAGAACGGCGAGAAGGTCGTCATCATCTTCGAGGGCCGCGACGCCGCGGGCAAGGGTGGCGCGATCAAGCGCTTCACCGAACACCTCAACCCTCGTGGCGCGCGGGTGGTGGCGCTGGAGAAGCCCACCGAACGCGAACGCACCCAGTGGTACTTCCAGCGGTACGTACAGCACCTGCCCGCGGGCGGGGAGATCGTGATGATGGACCGCTCCTGGTACAACCGGGCCGGCGTCGAACGCGTCATGGGCTACTGCACCCCCAACGAGTACCTCGAGTTCACCCGGTCAGCGCCGGAGTTCGAGCGGATGCTGGTGCAGTCGGGCATCCACATCGTGAAGTTCTGGTTCTCCGTGGGCCGGGAGGAGCAGCACGCCCGGTTCGTCTCCCGCAGCACCGACCCCGTCAAGCAGTGGAAACTCTCACCCACCGACCTCGCGAGCCTCGACAAGTGGGACGCCTACACCGAGGCGAAAGAAGCCATGCTGTTCTACACCGACACCCCGCACGCGCCGTGGACCGTCGTGAAATCGAACGACAAGAAACGGGCCCGGCTCGAGGCGATCCGCTGGATCCTGCACCGCTTCGATTACACCGGCAAGGACGCACGCGTCGTGGGCAAACCCGACTCGCTCCTCATCGGTTCTCCCGCAACGGTCTACGACGAGGGTGAGCGCCCGGCCGACGCGTTCCCCAGCGTCTGATCAGATCCCGGTCTCCCACGGCGCCGGGATCGGGAAGTAGTTCTCCAGGAACTGTGTCACCTTCCGGGTCCGCAGCTCCAGGTCGATCTCGGGTGCGCTGCCGTCGTTGAGGCAGAAGAAGTCCATCGACCGCTTCGCGAGCAGCGAATCCATGTCGCGGAGCCCCGACTTCATGGTGGTGTCGACGTACTTCACCCGCGCCGCCGTCTGCACCACCGCGCGGCCGCTCATCAGCGCGTAGTAGTGATACAGCGAGTTCGTCACCGAAATGTTGGTGCTGGCCCGGAAAGTGCTTGCGGCAGTGGCGGCGAACTCGTCGGGGAACTCTTTCTCCATCTCCTCCATGACGCTCTTGCGGAGCGGGGTGGCGGCGTGCTCGAGGTGCCGGGTGGTCATCAGCCCGAACCGGTCCTGCAGCAGCCGGCGGTTGACGCGGGCCGCGTTCTCGAAGCCGCTGCGCTCGTCGTCGTTGTGGCCCAGCCCGATTCGGGTGGTCGCCTCGATGAACATGGTGATGCCGCCGGGGGAGAAGAACATCTGCGGGCCCACCGAGCGGCCGAAGAACATGTCGTCGTTCGAATACAGGAAGTGCTCAGCGAGCCCGGGGATGTGGTGCAACTGGCATTCCACGGCCTGCGAGTTGTGGGTGGGCAGCACCGACGGGTCGGCGAAGAACTCCTCGCTCGGCATGAACGTGACCCGCGGGTCGTCGGCCAGCCACGCCGGACGGTCGGAGTCGGTGGCCACGAAGATGCGGCGGACCCACGGCGCATACATGTGCACCGAACGCAACGCGTACTTGAGTTCGTCGATCTGCCGGAACCGGGCGGCGGAGTCGTCACCCTCACCGACCACGTAGTTCTGCATCCGCTTCGCGCGCTGCGCCTGGAACTCCGCCGACGAGCCGTCCACCCAGGAGAACACCAGGTCGACGTCGAAATTGATGTCCGACGCGTGGTCGGCGAACATGTTCTCGATGGTCGGCCACACCCGGCCGAACCGCTCCACGGTGCCGCGGACCGCCTCCTCCGACCGCACCACACGGCGGGTCAGTGAATTCTCCATCGGCAGCACGATCTCGTCGTCGCTGATCGACCACAGTTCGATCTGCACGCCCGTCGACGCCCCGTACGCCAGACCGCTGGCCAGGTGCACGCGCGGCCGGAACAACCGGAAGATGCGGGCCTTCGACGTCGCGGACAGGCTGCCGTCGGAGACGAGGACCGCGGGGCCCTTGGCGTCGACCGTCTTGGAGTAGAAAGGACGGTCCTCGCACGCGGCGACGAGCGCCGCACGCAACGCCTTGCGCTGCGCCCAGTTGATCGCGATCACCGGGCGTTCGTCGTTGCCCCGCACCAGCAGGTACTCGATGCCGGCCGCGTCGAGGACGTCGCGGACGAACAACAGGTCCTCGACCATCGCCTCGTGCGGCGTCGTGTGCGTGATCGGCAGCGCGAACCGGCCCTTGAACCGCACCACGTCGGGACGGTCCCGCAACCGCGACGACGCGGCGGCGGAGGCATGCGCGACAGCGTCGGCGGTCTCCTGCTCCGGAGGAACCAGGTACACGTCGTGCGGAGCAGAAGAATGAGTAATGTCGGGCCTTCCGGTGACGGTCGCGAGTGCGAACAGTGCCAGTGTAGGCCCAGGTTGCGGGGCGACGGTCAGTCGAGGACCGTGAAGAACGAGTCGCCGTCCTCGGCGGACCCGTCGATCTGACCGCGATCGGTGCGCGAGTCCTCCACGATGACGCCCTCGACGACGGCGGCGTGCTTGGTGCCGAACACCGGAATGTCGATCTCCTCGTCGTCGATGACGCGGTCGACGTCCTCGGTCAGCTCGTCGTCGGGCAGATCCCGCAACGACACCTCCTGCTGCTGCTCCAGCGGGGTATCGGGCTCCTCCTCGGACAACTTCTCGTCGAGCGACTCACCCTCGCGCTCCTCACGCAAGGTGGTACCGAACCGGTCGGCCTCACTCCAGCCGTCGGGCGGATCGACGACGTCGTCGCCGTCGTTGTTGCGCACGTCGTCGGAGTCCAGGCTCTCGCTGGGGCTCAGCGTGTCACCGGGCCCGTCTTCGATACTCATAACCATCAAATGCCCAGATCAGGCGTGGTTGAAACTTCGATGGTCGAGGTCAGGCGACAGCTCGAGCATCGCGCAAGGTCTCGAACGCCGCGATCTGTTCCGGCGACCACGGCGCCGAGTTCACGCGGCTCGAATCGAGGTGCACGAGTACGACGGTCAGCTCCGCGGCCTGCACGCCGTCCTGGTGGAGGGTGATCAGGAAGGTCAGCGAGGTGGTGCCGATCCGGTCGAGGGTGACGTCGACGTCCGCGGCGCCGGTGAACAGTTCGCGTCCGAAGTTGCTGACGACGTTCACGACGGCGGTCTGCGTGACCGGGTCGAGCAGGTCGCCGCATGCCTCGACGAGCGCCCGCTTCCACGCCACGGCGGCCGCCTCGTGCACACAGTAGAACGGCACATGGCGGCTCACGGACGCCGGCGCGTCCGGCGTGGCGTTGTTCCGCAGGGGGAGCGTGTAACGAGGCATGGATCGGACATTACTTTGCTGCCCGGACGGGCGTCGCAGCCGGAGGACGGCGACTACAGGTCCCGACCGAAGGCGGCGTTCAGTTGCTCGAGCACGTACGGCCAGGGGATCCGCTCCTGCTCCAGTCGGAGATCACCCTCGCGCAAAGACTCCAGGGCGGCGGCTTCGGACCCGGTCAGGTGGGACACTTCGGTGAACGTCGGTGACTGCTCCCGGACCGCGAGTCCCCGCCACCGGTCCAGGGTGGCCTGATCCATCAGCAGACTCCGCACGTGCGGAAGGTGCCGGCGCAGGCGGTCGAGGATGGCGAACCCGTGACTGTCGAGGTCGCCCCAGTACCAGACTTCCGAGCCGACCACCCACGGGACTTCGGCCAGTTCGTGGACCGTGTAGCCGCTGCCGTGCACCGCAACGGTGTCTGCCAGTGGCGGGAGCGCGTACAGGCCCTCCTTGTTCTCGAGAATCAGCGTGCGCGCCGGGTTCAGCGGCAACGTGGTGAGTTCCTCCAGGGAGGTGGCGAAGCGTCGCGGACTGCCGGCCAGCAGACCGGGATCGCACAATGCGAGATCGCGCAGGTGGGGAAGGCTTCGGATGCCGAGGTCCCGGCTGCCGCGAACGCCGTCGAGTAGCGTCTCCACCACGCCGCGGTGACGCGCGAGCCATTTCGTATCGACCCCCGGAACGGGAAGCTGACGAACGAAATACCCGGAGTTCGGTTGGTCGCTCAACCACCGCGCGATGGTGGTCAGCCTGCCGAAGTCGTCGTCGTCCAGATCGAGCCATTTCGCCGCGGTCGCGGCAACCGCGGCCGACAACTCCGGGGTGCCGGGACCGAGACGGTCGACGAGTGTGTCACGGCGCATCACCAGGGCGCGCCATTCGGTTGCGCGGCCACCCCCCGACGCGATCCGGCCGGCCCCGGCCAGCGTCAGCCGCACCGGCACCTCCTGGGTGCCGAAGCTCGGCCACCGCCGCGTCGCCCACTCCACCCGGCCGTCGCCGGCGTAGCCGCGCCAGGCGCGTACCCACGCGACGACCGTGTCGGGGTCCTCGGCAATCTGCTGCTCGGACGGCGGATGCAGCGCCACCGTCAGCGAATCCTGATCGGCGAAAACGGAGTCGGCCAGCCAGCGTCGTCGGCGACTGTTGTAGGCGGCCAGTGCCTTCGCAGCGGCTACGGGCGGCAGAACGCATCGGGTGCTCATGCGCTACCCACGTCGTCGAATTCGATGAGGCTGAGTTCGGTGTGCATCCGGTCGCGGATACTCACGGTCACCGCACCGCCGATGTACTCCTCGAGGGTGCCGAGCAACTTCAGCGGCGTCGCCAGCACCATGTGGAAACCGAACTGCGCGAACACGTCCAACGCCCGGCGTGTGTACGCGGAGTCGGCGCGGTCGAACGCCTCGTCCAGGATGACCGTGCCGTAACGGGGAAGGTCTGCACCGTCGGGTGCGAGCTGATACCGCAATGCCGCTGCCAGACAGAAGAACACGAGTTTCTGTGCCTGGCCGCCGGACAGTCCGGAGCTCGAATCGTGGTAGTTGCGAGCCTCTCCGGCGCCATCGATCTCGACGCCGATGAATCCCACGTGCAGGCGAGTGTCCAGGACCTGCCGCTGCCAGCGCTGATCCGCGGGTTCTTTCGAGGCCAGACGCTCCAGCACCGCCGCCATCCGCTCGAATCGCTCCTCGGCCGCGGGGCGCTGCTCGACGTCCCAACCACCGCTCGTGATCCGGGTCAGGTCGTCCAGCAGGTCGGCCGCCGCCGGCGAACGTCGCTCGCGGACGTCGATGCGCAACCACCGGTCGGTGTCGAACGCGGAGCGGCGCAATGAGTCGTTCACCGGGTCGATCCGGGATCGGATCTCCGCCGGCGCCTTGCGGATCGTGCGAGCGAGTTCGCCGATGTTGCGGTGTGACTGGTCGTGCAGCAGCTGGAAGAACCGATCTTCGTACCGGGGGAGACCGTCGGAGCGCAGCCGTTGGAGAATCGCCAGGGCGTCGTCGACGTATTCGGCGTCGACCCTCAACTCACCGCCGCGGGACTCCCACCGCGCCAGGTACTGCGACAGGATCCGGACGATCGACGCGCCGGCGGCAGACACCGCGTTCTGCGCCTCACCCCTGTCCTTGCCGATGCCCTGGCCTACCTGGAACAGCGCCCTGTCGATATTGTCCGATGTGACCCGGCGCGCGAACCTCTGAAACCGCGCCTTGATCCGGGCATCCACCGCATCGGGAGCAGTCTCGCTTGCGTCGAGTTCGGCCTGCGCGATCCTCGCTTCGAGTTCCGTGAGCGCCGTCCGGTGCACCGTCAAAGCTGTGTCCGCCTGACGCCGGGCCGCGTCGGCCTCGTTCTCCGCCTTCTTCGCGAGCTCGAGGTCAGCCGACACCGCGGAATGCTCCGGGTTGTCCTGCCGCCAGGAGTCGAGGCGGCCGTCCACCGCGTCGACGGCAGCCTGCGCCGCGCTGACGTCGACATCCGCCCACTGCGCATCGAGGATGGTCTGTGCTGCGCGATTCTGCCGGGCGATCCGCTGATCCTCACGGTCCAGCGCGTCGAGTCGGCTCGTGACGCCCGCGATCGTGACGTCGAGATCCGCGATTCGACGGCGAATGTCCTCGAGTTTGGTTTCGTTGTCGAATCCGAGAACCCACCGCCGCCGGTCGTCGATGCGGCTGCGGTCATCCTTCTCGTGCCGCTCCGTGGAGTGTTTGACCTGCCCGGCACGTGTCACGGCGCGGGCGTGATCCGCGAAGCCGGCCGCGGTGTCGACACATGCGTAGTCGTAGCGGTCCGCGAGATGGTGGTGGATCCACGGGGCGAGCGGACCGTCCGAGACCTCTACTCGGCGCACCAGCGACAGCGCCCCGGTCTTCGGCACCGTCGTCGGCGTGGCCCCGACCCGCACCCGGCGATACACGAGCCGCGCGCCGAGGTGGGTGGCGTCGACGGCCGCCGCGACCGCCGGATACACCTCCTCCGGGACGAGAAGGGTGCGCCCGAGACCGCCGAGGACCCGCTCGATGGGGCCGGTCCACTCGGAGTGCTCGTCCCGGACCGCGATCAACTCGCCCGCGAACGGCACGGTGTCATCGGGGACGCCCGCGGCGGAACAGATCGACTCCCGGGCGCGCAGCAGTCCCGGATCGATATTGGAGCGTCTTCGGGCGATGATCTCCCGATCGGTGATCAGCGCGGCGCGCTCCTTCTGCGCGGTGCCGCGCTGTTCGGCGAGGGGATAGCGGTCACCGAACCGCTCCTCGTGGGTGGTGGACGCCTGGCGCAACTGATCCTCGAGTTGCCCGCGCAACCGCGCGAACTCTTCGGCGGTCCCGGGAACGGTTCCCTCCCAGGCCGACACCGCCTCGGCGATCCGATCCCGCCTGGCACGCACCCGGGCCAACGTCTTCAGTTCTGCGTCTTGCTGCGCGTGGAGGGTGGCCAGCCGGCCGCCCCCGATGCCCTCGAGTTTCACGGTCAGATCGAGGGTTTCCTGGCGGGCGCGTTCGGCCGCTGCCGTGGCCTCGTCCGCGCCCGACTCCAGCAGGGGAGTCAGGGCGCGGCGTTCGGTGCGATCACCGCACAGCAGCGACAGCGTCATCTCGGCGTGAACCGCCCCGAGATGCGCGTTCTCCTCCTCCGTGTCCTGCAACGACTCGAGGCCGCGGCGCCGCGTGTCGGCCAGGTCGACGAGCGGTGTGAGCATCTCGACCTGAAGCCGTGCGTCGACGACGACGCGGTGGGCCTCCTGCAGATCGTGGAACTGGTTGACCGCGCGCTCGGCCATTGCGAACGTGCTCGGGGTGTCGAGCATGTAGTCGCGGAACAACTGGTCGAGGCTGCCGAGGCTTTTCGCGGACAACGTGCGGTGCAGCAGTCGCTGCGCGCCTTCCGTCGAGATGCCCAGGCGGGAGCGGAAACTGCGGGCGAACGGCGCGTAAGTCGGGTTGACGGCCGCCTCCGGCCACCGCTTACGGATTCCCCTCGTGTCGATACCGCGGGCCATGAACGCGCTGAAATCCGTCAGGTCCAGTTCGTGATCGAGAATGAGATGGAGGTGGCTGACATCGCCCGCCGCGTTCTGCCCCCGCCCGAGTTGCATGAGCTTGACGAGGGTGATCGGCGGATCGTCGGTGCCCGCGCGGTAGGTCAGGGCGATGCCGCTCCACGTCGCACCGGTCCGCAGGTACGAGGCGACCAGCCCCTCCGTGTCCGCGCCCGCCTCCCGCCGCCACGCACCCCGGATGTACGTGACGAAGTTGCGTCCCGAGTTCGTGGCCTCCTGCGCTGCCGCGTTGAACCGCAGCTGATTACCCGGGACCAGAACCGCCGAGATGGCATCGATGCGTGGACTTGCCGGAGCCGGAATTGCCGGTGATCAGGAACCCCTTGCGGGCCACCGCGAGATCGTGGTGGCCGTGCAACGTCCCCCAGTTGACGACCTGCACGCGCGCGAGTCGGCGTTGACCGGGATGGATCACGGTGTGCCCTCCTCCAGAATCCGCCGGAACTCCGCCTCGACGAGAGCGACCTGTTCGGCGTCGAACAGCTGCCGCAACACCGGGGAGACCTCCATCCGATCGTCGGTCGACGTCTTCGTGAGCAGCGAATACTTGTCGAGTTTCTTCCACGACGCGTTGATGCGCTTCGCGTAGCCGGCGGGGTCGGTGTCGCTCGCCGCGCGATACATCTCGAGCTGTTCGCGCAGTTCGTCGAGATCGACGATCACCCGTTCACCCGGTTGCGCGCGCAGCAGACGTTGGCGCAACGCGAGCAGCATGACCGTGTCCATGAAGGTCAGACGCTCGGTGCGCAGCACCGTGGGAGTACCGGCGTCGCCGGTTTCGGCGGGGCGGGTGAACGCCAGCTCGTTCTCGTCGTCGATGACGAGAACGAGAAACACGTCGGCGAGCCGGGACCGGAGGAGGCGCTCGTCCCGGATCACCGCGCGCCACACCTCGGGATGCTTGGCCGCGGTGACGAGCGGGCCCTTGAGCAGCTGCACGAAGGCGCGCCGCGTCTCCACATCCAATTCGCCGGTGTCTCCGGGGTACTGGCCGCGGGTCGTCGGCTCGTCGGTCATGTCGGGCTCCCCGTGGGTTCGAATGCCGGCCGGGTGGTGAACTCATCGGCGGCCGGATCGAACAGGCGACGACGAATCGTCGCCCGACGTGCGACGCCGGCTCCCGACACCCACTGAATGTCCTCGGTGCCGTCGATCGCGTGCCCGTGGTGGGTGGCAAGGACCATCAATCCCACCGCGCTCGCGAGCCCCTGAGTGGCGGGGTAGTCGCGCAGGACGTCACCGATCGTGGCGCGACCGTGCGCCCGCAGAGTGGCCGCGACGTTGTCGGACAATTCGTCCATATCGATCTCGGATTCTCGGACGAGCCTTCGGAGTTCGTCGAGATCGACGGTGCCGGCGTCGTGGGTGAGCACCGGTTCGGTGACGAGGTTGTCGGCGGGATTGTGCAGGCGAAGAGCTGCGACCGATTCGATGGTCATACCCACACGCACCAGATCGAGGTCGAGCAGGTCGTAGGGCCTACGACGTTTGGCCACGGCGACGGCACTCTGTTGCGCGGTGCGCAGCAACCGCTGCAGCCGGCGGTGTTCCTCGTAGTGACGAGACTGGACGAAGTGACGCAGCGACCGGGACAGCGAGGTCATCGTCGAATGCACCTCGGAGCCTGCCGTTTCCATCTCCGTCAGCAACGTCCGGAACCGCAATCTCTGATCGGTGGTCAGCATGGCGGCGAACGGCCGCTGCAGCACCGCGTCGATCCACTCGTCGATCTGCGACGACCGGGCCGGATCGAGAATCATGTCGTAGAACGCGGTGAAGCTGCGACCGGCGTCGGAGTCACCGATCAGGTCGACGCCGCGGAACACATCTCCCAGGGTGTCGCCGCGGTCACCGTCGTCGTCGAGGATGCGCGCCCGCAGATCACGGTTGAGTTCCTCGAGTTCGGCGCGGACCCGGGCGAAGTCCGCAGGGACCTCCGAGGCCAGCGCGAGAATCTCCGCGGAACGCTCGACGGCACGATCGCCGTCGAGGACCGTGAAAACCCCCGACTCCACCGCCGCGATCTGCTGATCGATCGCCGCCCGTTCGGTCAGCAGCGCGGTGAGACGAGTTTCCGTGCGCGGATCGGAATCCCGGGCCAGAGCCTGCAACTGGGTGGAGAGCGTGGTCAGGCGGGATTCGGTGGCCGAACTCGCCTGACTGGTGAGATTCGCGACGAACGCCATCGCGGCGAACGCGCCCTCGGTCGGTTCCAGAGTCTCTTCCCGGGTACCGGCCGCCGCTCGGCGGAGCAGATAACCGGACCGCACCCACTCGGTGCAGTACGCCTGACCGGTGCGCGGGAAGTCGAGGCCCTCGTCGCGCATCGTCTGAAGGTCGGAGTCCAAGCGGGCGAACAGTTCCGGAGCCGGGAGGCGTCGGGTCCCGCGATCGAAGTGCCGGCCCAGCAGCGCCAGAATCGCCGGCGCCGTGTCGGCCCGCAGCAGCGTCCACGCGGCGTGGTCCTGGCGCAGGCGAAGAAGCCGATGGACGTCGGCGGTGATGGACATCGGACTCCTCTCGGTTCAGCCGGTGATGCGTTCCCGGCCGCCGGTCAGGTCGGCCAGCTCGGCGGCCACACGCCCCGCCTGCCAGCCGTGCTCATTGGTGATCGAATGCGACGTCGTGACGACCGAGGGGAACTGCTCCTCGAACACCGAACCCACCGCCTCGCTGCGCTCGGCCATGATCGGCACCAGTTCCTTGCCGTACTGACTGGACGCGTCGCGGCCGGCCTGTTCCCGGGCGATCGTGAGCCGTTCCCCGATCCGGGTGGCAAACGCGAGGAGGAACGAGCGACGGAAGCTGGGTGAGCGTTTCACCCGATCACCGCCCGCCTCGCTCAACGCGTGGGACGCCTGAACGAGCAGCGAGGTGAACAGCATTTCGCTGAGATCCAGATCGACGGGCATCCCGACCATGCTGACGAGGCCGAATCGTTGGTGCCAGAGCACGCGCACATTGTTGGTCTTCGCCACACAATGCAGCAACTGCACCTTCGCTTCGGGGTACGGATTGTCGACGAGCAACCGGCGGGTGACCACCTGATCGGTCAGTGAGGTGTGTGCATGCGCGTCGATCACAGCGCTGTCGATCGCATACCGGGTCATCAGATCCTGCGCCTTCGCCGAAAGGGTCTCCGCTTCCTCGGCGAACGTGGTCGCTTCGGCCTTGGCCAGCAGGCCGCGGATGCGGGAGAGCACCTTGGGTTCGGCCCCACGCTTGGCGGGCCGTGACGCAGCCGCCCCGGTCACCCAGTTCGGTGGTGTGGCCATCAGCGGCGTGAGAGGGGCCAGGTAGTTGCAGAAGCCGAGGAGCGACAGGATCGCCGTCCAGGTGGCCGTCGTCTCGGCGTTCTCTGCCGCACGCCAGGCGGACAGTCGACCGCGGGCAGGTGCGTCGTCGGCGCCGATGTTCAGCTCGTCGAGCTGCTCGCGCCACGGCTCCGGGGCACTCTTGTGTGCCGAGGTGCGGCCGGCATGGGAGCCGATCGCCGCGACCGTCAGCCGGGCGGTGCGCGCACCGAATTCCCGGCGCACCGCGTGCACCAACTCGGCCGGCTGCCACCCCGAGGCGAACGCGTGGTCCATCGACGCGTCGAGTAATTGCGAGACCCGGTCCAGGGCAGCGCCGGCAACGGGTGAACCCTCGAGCTCCGCCAGGTCGTCGACCGTCCGGCGCAGCGACTCCGCATTCGCCGACGGCCCGAACGCGAACTCGATTCCCGCGAAGATCAACGATCCGGCGTCGATCTCGGCACGGAACTCACGATGTTGCCGGGCACCGCCGCGTTGCTGCTTCTTACGTTTGCGTGCGGCCCGGTTCTGCTGGCTGTTGCGGCTCACAGCGCCCTCCTCGCTCGGTGTGAACAATTGCGTTCCTATCAGGACTCCCCGACAGCATCGGGGGTCCGAAGCGAGGCGCGTCGGCCCGCGTCACTCGAACAACCCGCGGAGGTCGTCGGCGTCGAGGCTGGAGCTGAGCAGGGAGTCGGCGTCCATCACACTCGCGAACAACGCCGACTTCTTCGCCTTCAGCGCCATCACCTTGTCTTCGATCGTGTCCTTCGCGATCAGGCGATACACCATCACGTTGCGGGTCTGCCCGATCCGGTGCGCCCGGTCCACGGCCTGGGCCTCCGTTGCCGGGTTCCACCACGGGTCGAGGATGAAGCAGTAATCGGCCTCCGTGAGGTTCAGCCCGAAGCCGCCGGCCTTGAGGCTGATGAGGAACACCGGGGCGGCGCCCTCCTTGAACTCGCGGAGAACGTCGCCGCGACGACGGGTGCTGCCGTCGAGGTAGCTGTGCGCGACGCCGGCGTCCGCGAGTCGGTCGCGGATCTTGCCGAGGAACCCGGTGAACTGGCTGAACACCAGCGCCCGGTGACCGCCCGCGACGACGTCGGTGAGCTGCTCGAGCAGGGCGTCCACCTTCGCGGACGGGACGTCGTGGTATTCGTCGTCCACCAGACCGGCGTCAAGGCTCAGCTGCCGCAGCAGCGTGAGCGACTGCAGGATCGTGAAGCGGTTCTTGTCGACGTCGGCGAGCAGACCCAGGATCTTCTGCCGCTCACGCTGCAGATGGGTGTCGTAGACCTTGCGGTGCCGCGGGTGCAGCTCGACGTCGAGCACCTGCTCCTGCTTCGCCGGAAGATCCTTCACCACTTGCTCTTTGGTGCGGCGCAGCATCAGCGGCTTCACGCGGCGGCGCAGCTGTGCCAGAAGCTCCGTATCGCCCTGCTTCTCGATCGGTTTGCGGTAGTAGTCGGTGAACCGGGCCGGATTCGGGAACAGCCCCGGGGCGGTGATCGACAGGAGCGACCACAGCTCCATCAGGTTGTTCTCCATCGGCGTGCCGGTGATCGCCAGCTTGAACGGAGTCTCGAGTCGGCGGACGCACTGGTAGATCTTGGACTGATGGTTCTTGGTGAACTGCGCCTCGTCGAGGATCAACCCCGACCACGCCGACTCCGCATAGGCGTCGAACTCGAGGCGGAACAGGGTGTACGACGTGACGACGATGTCGGCACCCCGGACCAGTTCGTTCAGCGGAACCTTGCGTCGTGTCAGGGTGTCGGAGATCGCGACGACGGTCGCGCCGGGGGCGAAGCGGGCCGATTCGGACTCCCAGTTCGACACGACACTGGTGGGGGCGATGATGAGGAACGACGGCGCGTCCGGATTCGACTGCCGCGCATGGCAGATCAATGCCAGTGCCTGCAGCGTCTTGCCGAGTCCCATGTCGTCGGCGAGGATGCCGCCGAGCCCGTGCTCCCACAGGAAGCTCAGCCAGCGGAACCCCTCCAGCTGGTACGGGCGCAGCCGGGCGTCGAGCGTGCTCGGAACGTCCGCGGGCCCGACGGTGGTCGGGGCCATCAGTCCGTCCACCTGCTGCCGCCACTGCGTCGACTGCTTCTCGACGGTGCCGAGCGCGGCGAACTCGTCCCACAGGCTCGCCTGGAAACGGCTCAACCGCAACGACCCGTCCGCGCGTTCGCGGAGAGCCCGCGCCTCGTCGATCAGCTTGCGCAGCGTGTGGAGCTCGGGTTTGTCGAGGGAGAAGTAGGCGCCGTCGGGCAGCAGTAGTTCGGTCTTCCCAGCGGTCAGCGCCGAGAAGACCTGGTCGAACGGAACGTCCCGGCCCTCCACTGAGAGGGTCACGCCGAGGTCGAACCAGTCGGTGCCGCCCTCGGATTCGGTGACGGACACCCCGATGACCAGGGAGTCGCCGGCCTCCCGGTAGTCGGCCGCTTCGCCCGACACATCGATCGACACGTCGGACTTGCCGTGGAGCAGAGGCAGGACCTCGGTGGTGAACCGCATCGTGTCGAGTCCGCGCAACGCCGTCGACTCCGGGCCGCTCGACCCCAACCCGTACCTGTCCCAGGCGATGTCGAGTTCGTCGAGCAGTATGCGTTCGCGGGCGTCGTCCCGATACTCGTCGCCGGGGGTCCGGGCCGAGAGCGGCGTGCGATGCTCGTCGTCCCCGACGGTGTACAGCCACTCCCAATCGACGGTGACCTCATGGTCGGGGAGATACGACGCCCGCATCACCAGGGTGGGCTCGGAGATCTCGGGTGGTACGAACGAGCCGTCCGAGGAGATGACCGTGGCGAGGTTGCGCAACTTCGGCAGGAAGTCCGTCAGGAAACGGGACTGCTCGGCGGCGGGAACCTCGATGGGTGTGCGGCGGCGCACCAGGTCCTGCAGGGGAGCGGGGACGGTCGCGTCGAGCCGGGCGAGATGTATGCGGTCGTCCGCGTCGACGTAGAACAGGCCGTGGGCCCGGACGCCAATGAAGCCGACGGTCGCTGCGTCGACGGGTCGACCGTCGATCCGGACCACCGGCTGCACCACGAGAGAGCCCGTGGCCTCGTCGCGGGTGGCGTCGAGGCAGACCTCGGCCGTGCGGTAGGGGCCGAGCGCGCCCAGACGCTTGGAGGAGTGGATGAGCTCGACACCAACCCGGGCCGCCTCGTCGAGCAGCGACCACAGCTGGCGGCTGGCGAAGACCCCGAGGTCGAGATCGGTGTAGTTCTGGCGGCGATAGGTCAGACCCCCGTCGGCCAGCAGGTGGATCTCGTGCAGCACCCGGATCTGCTCGGCGGGATGCTGGAACTGGCTGCCCAGCTTGTTCCACGCCAGCCCGCCGACGATCCAGCCCCTGCTGCCCGGCTGGACGGGCCGTACCAGCAACCGAGGTGCCGCGCCGGCAGCCGACGCCTGCACCCGGAACTGGATGGCGAGCGGCGAGCGTCCGCCGGAGTCGCCGAACGGATCGGCGGTGAGGAGGGAACCGAGGGAGCGTTCCCAGGTGGGCGCGACCGCCGCCTGGGCCTCGGACCTCGCCTGCATCATCGCGGTGATCAGCAGGGCGGCGACGTGCTTGCAGTTCATGCCGACCGGACACGTGCAGATCCCGTACCGGTACACGGTGCGGCCACCGCTGGAGACGACGAACGCCGACGCGGAGTACGGCTCCCTCGCCGTGCCCGCCACCTCGCCCCACAGCTCCTTGGCCGCCAGATCCCACGACATCTCGATGACCGCGTGGTCGCGGGCGTACTGCTCGCCGCGGCGGTACGTGGTGGTGCCGAGGACCGCCTTGATCGACGCCATATCGATGTCGCGCAAGTCCCCGGGAAGCATGGCCACAGAGTAGTCAACCGCTCCGACAGGTCCCCGGGGTGCGATGAGTCCCACCCCAGGGTTACTGGTCGCGCCCGTCGCGCGGCCGGAGACTTCGGTGCGTCGGGGGAAACCCATGGATCGGAGAGAACATCATGGCCGAGATGGTCGAGCCACCGCAGAAACACCGCACCGGCGGCGTCGCCAGAACACTGATCACCGTGTACGGAACGGTCGTGTACGTCACGTTCCTGGTCGTGTTCCTCTACGCGATGGGATGGGTCGAGGGCCTCGTCGTGCCCCACACGATCAACGACGGACCCGCCGCCCCCGTCGCGGTCGCGGTGGTCGTCGACGTGGCGCTACTCATGATTTTCGCCATGCAGCATTCGGTGATGGCCAGGCCCTGGTTCAAGAAGCGCTGGACGAAGATCGTCCCGGAACCGATGGAGCGCTCGACCTACGTACTGTTCGCCACGGCCGCTTTGGCGCTGATGATGTGGCAATGGCGTCCGCTGCCCGACCAGATCTGGCACGTGGAGACGAGCTGGGTCCGCGTCGCGATCTTCGCCGTGTCGCTCGGCGGATGGGCCCTCGTGCTGGCCGCTACGTTCGCCATCGACCACTTCGATCTGTTCGGGGTGCGTCAGGTGCTGCGAAATCAGAGCGGGAAGTCGGCTCTGCCCAGCCACTTTCGGACACCCGTGCTGTACCGGGTGATCCGGCACCCGCTGTACGCCGGTTTCATCATCGCGTTCTGGGTGGCGCCGACCATGACCTGGGGCCGGCTGCTGTTCGCCGTCGGGACCACCGGCTTCATCCTGGTCGCTGTGCGTTTCGAGGAACACGACCTGATCGACACGTTCGGCGACGACTATCGCACCTACCGCACGCGGGTGCCGATGCTCGTCCCGAGGTGCGGCGCAAAGCCGAGGTAGTCACAGACCGCCGGCGACGGCGATGGTCGTGGCGGTGACGTAGGACGCCTGGTGGGACAGGGCCCACAGCACCGCCTCGGCGATCTCCTCGGGTGTCGCGACCCGGCCGAGGGGGATCCGACCGGCGACCCGTTCGGGTCGCCCCGGGTCGCCCGCGGCCGCGTGGATGTCGGTGTCGGTGGTGCCGGGAGCGACGCCGACGACCCGGATGTTCGCGCTCGCCAGTTCCCGCCCGAGCCCCGTGGTGAGACTGTCGACGGCCGCCTTCGAGGCCGCGTAGCCGACGTATTCGCCGGGTGCCCCGGTTCCCGCCGCGACCGAACTGAGGTTGACGAGCACGCCGGGGCGCCCCTCCCGGACCCAGTGCTCGGCCGCCGCGCGGGCGTAATTGATCGTTCCGAACACGTTGACGTCGAACACCTCCCGCAGCGACGCGTCCGTGGTGGTGAGGAAGGTGCCGAGCGGACCGGTGGTCCCCGCATTGTTGACCACCGCGGTCAGTTGCCCGCGCTCGTCGGCCGCGCCCACCACGGCCGCGGCCAGTGCGGCGTCGCGCACATCGGCACGCACGGCGGTGGCGCGGATCCCGCACTGGTGCACGAGGTGGGCGGCGGCCTCGTCGTCGTTCTGATAGGTGAACGTCACCTGATAGCCGCGATGGACGGCCAGGCGCACGACGGCGGCGCCGATGCCGCGCGACCCACCGGTGACGAGGATGTGTTCGCTCACCATACGAGCGTATCCGGGTGGGCGCGGTCAGCGCGCGGGCCTGCCGAACGTGATGCTCGGCGCCGTCACCGTGATCGACGCGATGCGGACCGTGAGACCGGGGGCGGGCGGCGGTTCGGCGTCGATGACGGTGGGGTGATAGTCGACCTGCTCGGGCACCGGACGGGCCGGTGAGAAGACACTCCGGACCACCCCCATCGGCGTGCGGGCGATCGCGTCGGCCGACTGCTGGATCTGCTCGAGCGTCCGGAACATCGTGTCGACATTGTCGGACTGCCTGCCCGTGCTCACGGCCTCGACCACCGGCCGCATCGTCCGCAGCAGGAACACGACCTCTTCGAGCAGTTCCTCGGTGAGCCGGAGGATGCGGAACGACGTCTTTCCGACCTCGATCGGCACGGTGACCGTACACACGGCGACGCGGACGGGACCCTCCGCCGCCTCGGCCGCCCTCCGGTACGCGTCCTCGACCACCGGGGCGACACACGACGGCACGAAGCGGGAAACGAATGTCACTGGTCGACTCCCTCGCGGCACGGCGACTTGCTGTGCCGGGGAGGCTACCGCCCCGGCGGGCGCCACGCAGGACGAGCGCTCACCCCGGAAGCAGGGCGCGGACGGCGTCGATGGTGTCGGCGTCGGCGGCCGCCTTGTCGGGGCGATACCGCAGCACGCGCGCGAACCGCAGGGCGAGCCCGCCGGGGTAGCGGGAACTGACCTGGACGCCGTCGAGTTCGATCTCCACGACGAGGTCGGGGTGCAGGTACACGGTGTGGTCGTCGCGGCGGCGTTCGTGGTGAGGGAATTCGTCCGTCTGCCACTGCAGCAGCGCGTCGGTGAGGCCCTTGAACGTCTTGCCCACCATGATCGGTGCGCCGCCGTCCGGGTCGCGCGCCCCGAGGTGCAGATTGGACAGGTATCCGGTGCGCCGCCCGTACCCCCACTCCGCGCCGAGCACCACCAGATCGAGGGTGTGCTCCGGTTTCACCTTCTGCCAGGCGCGGCCACGTCGTCCCGCCGCGTACGGGGCGGTGAGCGACTTGACCATCACACCCTCGTGCCCGGCGGCGAGTGCGTCGTCGAAATGGGTTGCGGCCCCCTCGCTGTCGGGGCGGATCAGGCCGGGGATGCGGTGTTGCGGCGCGACCCGTTCCAGCGCGTCCAACCGCTGCTCGAGCGGAGCGTCCAGCAGGTCGACGCCGTCGAGATGCAGGCAGTCGAAGAAGTACGGGTGCAGCAGCAGGTCGCGGGAAGACTCGGCGCCGAAGCGGCTCATCGTCTCCTGGAACGGCCGGGGCCTGCCGCTGTCGGTGAGCGCCAGCGTCTCCCCGTCGAACACCGCCGACGTACACGGCAGGCCCGCGACGAGTTCGACCAGTTCCGGCACGCTGCCGGTGATCTCACGCAGGGTGCGAGTGAAGATGTGCACCTCGTCGCCGTTGCGGTGCACCTGGATGCGGGCCCCGTCGAGTTTGTATTCGACACTGACATCACCGCCGAGTTCGGTCCACGCGTCGGTGAGTGATTCGGCGGGGGAGGCCAGCATGGGCCGGATCGGACGACCCACCTCCAGCCGGAACGCGGTGAGCGCGTCCACGCCACCGTCGAACGCCGCGACCGCCGTTGCGGGCAGCCGTCCCGACAACATGAACGCCCGGCGCACCGGTTCGACGGGAAGATCGGCGGCCGCCGCGATCGCGTCCGTCATCACCCCCTCCAGTGCGCCCTGGCGGAGGTCGCCGGTGACCAGCCGGATCAGGAAATCCCGCTCGTCGGTGGTGGTGCGAGAGAACAGGTCCGCGAGCAGTTCACGCCTGCGTACCGCCGACCCGGAGCCGGTGACCTCGGCGACGGCGGAGACGGTCCCGTCGACCTCGGACACCGTGACGGACCCGACGTCGACGGGCGTCGCCGGAATGTCCGCGACTGTCCGCCAGCCGATTCCGATGCGGCCCTGCCGGAGTTCCCCGGACAGCCACGCGACCACCGGTTCCACCTCGGACGGCTCCAGCCGGGTGAGGACCTCGCGGAGCGCCCCGACCTTCACCTTCCGCGACCGGGTGGCACCCACGTCCCGGGACGTCGCGACGATCTGCGAGAACAGCACACCCCGACGGTAGCGGGACGGTGTCGTGGGCGGTCAGAATCCGGCTGATCCGAACGCTGGGCCGACCGGCCCGCCGTCCCTAGGCTGGGCGAATGAGTACTGCGCGACGCCGCCCACTGAAGACGGTGACGGGAGTCAGCGGCGCCGTCAGCACCTATGCGGCGGCGATCGACCCGCAGCAGTCGACCGTCGCCTCCTCGATCGAGATCGCGAAGATCGCGGAGGCAAACAAGTTCGACGCGCTGTTCGCCGCAGACCTCCTCAGTTTCGGGGCGCAGGGCGCGATCGGCGCGCAGGAACCGCTGATCTTCCTGTCCGCGCTGAGCGCCGTGACCTCGCACGTCGGGCTGATTGCGACGGTGACCACCACGTTCCACCACCCGTACAACCTCGCGCGGCTGTTCGGCACCCTCGACCACGTGAGCAACGGACGCGCGGCCTGGAACGCCGTGACGTCGTCGCTGGGTGAGGAGAACTACAGCGACCGCGACCTCCCCAGCCCCGAGGAACGGTACGCCCGGGCAACGGAATCCCTCGAAGTCGTCAACGCCCTGTTCGACAGCTGGGAACCCGGGGCGCTCACGCCCGACGGTGCCGGAGGTACCAGGCTCGACGCCGGCCGGGTGCGGCCGATCGACCACACGGGCACCTATTTCACAGTCAAGGGTCCGCTCAACATCCCGCCGCTGCCGCAGCGCCGTCCCGTGCAGTTCCAGGCCGGCCAATCCGCGGCCGGCGTGGAACTCGGCGCCCGCTTCGCCGAGGTGGTGTTCACGTCGCTGCCCACCCTCGAGGACGCCGTCACCTACACCAAGAGCATCCGGGCGCGGGCCGCCGAACTCGGCCGCGCCGACGGGCTGCCCCTGATCATGAGTTCGTTCCACGCCACCTACGGCGCGTCCGAGGACGAGGTGCGCCGGCTCGTCCGGGAGCAGGAGGAGGCCACCGACCTCGACGCGGGCCGGATCCGGCTCGAGGACATGTTCGGTGGCGACATCGACCTGTCCGGGCTGCCGCTCGACAAGCCGATCCCGGCCGACGTCCTGCCCGACGTCCACTCGGTGAACCGTCGCCGCGGCCGGGTCGAGATCTTCAGCCGTCTCGCCGCGTCCGGGCGGACGCTGCGTGAGCTGATCATCGCGTCCAAGGACACCGGCCACTGGGCGGTCGCGGGAACACCCGAGCAACTCGTCGACGCCGTACAGGAACGCTACGACGCCGGTGTTCTCGACGTCATCTCCCTCGGCGGGCTCGCCGACGAACGAACCCGGGACTTCGTCGTCAACGGGTTGCTGCCCGAACTGCGGCGACGCGGAATCGTCGGCGACGACTACGTGGGCGGCACGTTCCGGGACAACCTCGAACTGCCGCCGCTGCCGGCCCGCTAGTTCTCCACCGGTGTGCCGTCGACGACGATCCGCACACGGTCCGGGTAGAACGAGACGTGGTCGTCGATGCCCGACGCCTCCGCGGTGGTGAACGGGTAGAACCAGGCGGCGTCCTCCACCGGATCGGTGCTCTCGGACCCGGTGAACGACAGATACGACGCCGTCCCCTTGTACGGGCAGGACGTCCTGGTATCGGAGGCGGTGAAGAACTCGGACCGCACGTCGATGCGGGGAATGTAGTAGCGCACCGGCAGTGACGTCTCGAACAGCAGACGCGGGCGGACCGTGTCGGCGACCAGGGTGTCGCCGACGAAGACCTCCACGTGCCGCGACGACGGCAGCACATCCACCCGGACGTACGGGTCGCGGGCGTGGACGAACACCTGCTGATCCTCCTCGTACCAGGCGTCCATCCGGTGCCAGTAGAACGCGACGTACGCGCTGAGGTCGAGGGAATCCGCGAGTTTCTCGTCGTAACCCCACACCGACTGTTCGGCGCGCCGGTCGCCGACGACGAGATCCCAGTACCGCGCCTTGCCCTTCCACGGGCAGGTGGTGGTCGCGTCGACGGGCTCGAGGACGTCGAAGTTCACGTCGTCGCGGGGAATGTAGTAGACGGGCAGGTGTCCCTTCTCGAACAGGTACACCGACCGGGTGGTGTCGGCGACCGCCTGACCGCCGAAGAACACCCGGAGGCGCTTGCGATTGGGTTCGATCGAGATGCGGCCGTTCTCCGCGACCTGCTGAGAAGCGGCGGCATGCGTGAGGGCTGTGGACATCACTCCATGGTGGCACCTTCGGCGCCCCGTGCGCCTTTTTGGTAGTCAGAGCAACCAGAACGGCGCACGGGCGCGAAGCGCACTGAACCCGGCGGTCACGACCCACACCGTGAACGGGTACAGGGCCAGGCGTTCGGTGATCCCGAACGGTCCCTCGCGGAGGAGGATCGCCGCCATCCCGACGATCCCGACCAGGCAGCACAGGCCTGTCCACAGTGCGAAGACGCGCCACCGCCCGTACAGCCCGATCGCGACGACGATCATGGCGGCGTTGCGCGCGACGAACGTCGGGGTCGCGACGACCTGGTGGAGGTGGGCGTCCACGTCGATCGGAACCACGCCGGTCAGCGCGGCGCTGACAGCGGCCACACCGAACAAGGCCAGCGCGACGCGGCGGAGGAGGCCGGGTGGGAGGAACTCGCGCAGGCACACCGCCCCGACGAGGATGAGCACCCCGGTCAGCACGAAGGCGCTGTTGATCACCGTGTGCAGCGGCGAGCAGAGCCTGGTGGCAGCAGACCCGTCGCAGCCCGTGACACCCAGATTGCTGACGGAATTCGTCCGCACCCGGTACGGCCGCGGCCAGGCCCGCGCGGTCACGACCTCCGCGAGGAAATACAGGGCGATCAGCACCCACGCAGCGCCACCCACCCGCACGGCCAGCTGTCGCCGGGCGGGTGCAGACGTTCGCACGACGCTCACCCCTCCGTACCGTACCGACTCACGGAGTGGATTGTTGACAATCTTCGGGGGCGGCTCGACGATGTAGCCATGGCCCCGCTGACGACGATTCCGGTTGCTGACTCCGAGAGCAGGGCTGCGCGTGGCTGAGCTGACGCGCCCCGCCGCCGAACTGCATGCCGAGCTCGCCGGGCTGGGCATCGACCTCGACACCGGAACGCGCCGGCGCGCCGAATACTCCTTCGACGCCTCCAATTACCGGGTGCCGCCGCTGGCCGTGGCGTTTCCGCACAGGCCCGCCGACGTGGTGGCGATCGTGCGGGCCTGCACCGACCGCGGCATCCCCGTCACCAGCCGCGGCGGCGGGACCTCGCTCGCCGGCAACGCGATCGGCAGGGGAGTGGTGCTCGACTTCTCCCGGCACATGAACCGGGTACGGGCCGTCGACGCGTCCGCCCGCACCGCCGTCGTCGAACCCGGCATCGTGCTGACGGACCTGCAGAAGGACGTGCAACTGGCGACGGACGGCGCGTTCACCTTCGCGCCCGACCCGTCCAGCAAGTCCCGCGCGACGGTCGGCGGCGCCATCGGCAACGACGCCTGCGGCAACCACTCCGTCCGCTACGGCCGCACGTCCGATCACGTCGTCGCACTCGACGTGGTGACCGCGAGCGGGCACCGGCTGACCGCCACCCGCGACGGGCTGCGGGCCACCGATCCCGACGACACGCCCGCGGTGGGCGAGGCCGCGCGGATCACCGCCGGACTCGACGAACTGACGCAGGAGCATCTCGGCGACTTCCGGCTCGAGCTCGGCCGCATCCCGCGCCAGGTGTCCGGATTTCACCTGGCGAACCTGTTGCCCGAGAACGGCTTCGACGTGGCCCGCGCGCTGGTGGGAAGCGAGGGGACGTGCGCGGTGATCGTGGCCGCGACCGTCGCGCTGGTGCCGGTGCCGTCCGCGGCGATGCTGCTGTGCCTCGGATACCACGACCTGGTGGACGCGGCCCGCGACAACGCGATCATCCTCGACTATTCGCCCGCCGCCATCGAGGGCATCGACTCGGCGATCGTCGACACCATGCGGCACCTCCGCGGCGCCGACTCCGTGGTCGGGCTGCCCGACGGTCAGGCCTGGCTGTACGTCGACCTCGACGGCGAGGACCTCGCGGAGGTCGAACTCCGCGGGGCAGAACTGGTCTCGAAGCTGCGTGCGGCCGGACGCCTCGTCGACTCGCGCGTCGTCGGGGACCCGGCGGAACGTGCGTCGCTGTGGAGGGTCCGCGAGGACGGCGCCGGACTGTCCGCCCGGCTCGTCGAGGGCGGCGAATCCTGGACGGGCTGGGAGGATTCCGCCGTCGCACCCGATCAGCTGGCCGACTACCTCGTCGACATCAAGGCGCTGCTCGCCGAATTCGACCTCACCGGGGTGATGTACGGGCACTTCGGCGCCGGCTGCATGCACATCCGCATCAACTTCGACCAGCGCACCGACGAGGGCCGGGACGTGATGTCGCGGTTCATCCACCGTGCCGCCGAACTCTGTGTGCGGTTCGGCGGATCGATGTCCGGTGAGCACGGCGACGGCCGCGCCCGGTCGGCGCTGCTGCCGATGATGTACACGCCCACCATGATGGCGGCGTTCGCCACGTTCAAACGCCTGTGGGATCCGGCGGCCGTGCTGAACCCCGGCAGCATCGTCGAGCCCGAACCGCTGCTCGGCAGCCTCGCCCTCGACGGCGTGAACCCGCGGGCCTGGCAGACCACCTTCGACCTCACCCCCACCAGCGACGTCCCCGTCGCACCGTTCGTCCACGCCGTCCAGGGCTGCATCGGGGTGGGCCGCTGCCGCGCGTCGACCGGCGGGGTGATGTGCCCCAGCTACCGCGCCACCGGGGACGAGAAGGACTCCACCCGGGGCCGGGCCCGCGCCCTGCAGGAGATGGTCCGCAACTCGCCGACCGTCGCTGACGGCTGGCGGTCCGAGGACGTCAAGGAATCCCTCGACCTCTGCCTGTCCTGCAAGGCCTGCTCCACCGACTGCCCCGTCGGCGTCGACATGGCCACGTACAAATCCGAGTTCCTCGACCACCACTACCGTGGCCGGGTGCGGCCGCTGTCGCACTACTCCCTCGGCTGGCTGCCGGTGTGGCTGAAGATCGCGGAACGCTCGGCGCCCGTGGTGAATCGGCTCACCGCCGGCCGGCTCGCGAAGGTCGCGGCCAGGCTGGGTGGTCTCACCCCGCACCGGTCGATGCCGGAGTTCGCGTCCCGCACGCAGATCCGCCACGAGGTCGGAGAGACGTCGCGGGCCGGCACCGCGGACGTCGTGATACTCGCCGACACGTTCACGCGTGGGTTCCGTCCCGAGGTGGTCGGGGCCGCGTCGCGGGTGCTCGCCGACGCGGGCCTGAGTTCGCAGTGCCGCAGCGACGTGTGCTGCGGGCTCACCTGGATCTCCACCGGACAGCTGAAGCAGGCCACCAAGACCCTCACCAGGGCCGCCGAACTCCTCGACGACGGCACCGACCGGCCCATCGTCGTCCTCGAACCGAGCTGCGCCGCCGCATTCCGGAAGGACCTGCCCGAACTCGTCCACACCGACGCCGCACGACGCGTCGCCGCCCGCATCCGCAGCTTCGCCGGTGCGGTGCTCGAACGCACCGAGTCCGGATGGAGCCCGAGTGTGCCGGTGCCCGAAGACGTCACCGTGCAGACGCACTGCCATGAATACGCGGTGTTCGGCGCGGCGGCCCAGCGGAAGGCACTGCAGGCCGTCGGGGTGCCGCGCGTGCGGGAAGCCACCGGATGCTGCGGCGTCGCAGGTAACTTCGGATTCGAGGCCGACCACTACGACCTCAGCATGCAGGTCGCGGAGCAGGCACTCGCCCCCGCGCTGCGCGAGAGTCCCGAAGATGCAGTAATACTGACGGACGGGTTCAGCTGCCACATGCAGGTGCGGCAACTCGATCCGAACCGATCGTCGAAACACCTCGCCCAACTGCTCGACCCCGCACCACCGTCGAAACCCGATCACCAGAGCGGAGACTGAAATGTCGCAGTTGTCGATGACCAGTGACGAACGTCAGAAGTTCCTCGCCGACGTGCACGTGGGGGTGATCGCCGTAGACCGCGACGGACGCGCCCCACTTGCCGTGCCCATCTGGTACGGCTACGAGCCCGGCGGCCAACCGTACGTCTGGACCGGGCGCGGCTCGCTGAAGGAGCGGCTGATCCGCGCCTCCGGCCGCTTCAGCCTCGTCGCCCAGCACGAGAAGCCGCCGTACCGGTACGTCAGCGTCGAAGGTCCGGCGGAGTTCGACGAAGCACCCACCGCCGACATCGTCCGCGGACTCGCCGCCCGCTACCTCCCCGCCGACGAGGTCGACCCGTTCGTGGAGCAGGCGTACGACGACAACGCGATCATCATCCGCATGCGGCCGGAGCACTGGCTGAGCGTCGACTACGGTCAGGGCGCATAGCGCCCGTGCGCCTTTCTGGTAGCTGGAACAACCAGAAAGGCGCACGGGCGATTCGGTTCACGATGATTCTGACGATGGCGGGGACGCCCGAAGTGCGGAAGCGTCGAAGGGCAGTTGTTCCGCCTCGACAGGAGCGCCCTTCATGACCGAACTTCTCGACCTGAGCACCGACGTCCTCGTCATCGGCGGCGGCCCCGCCGGAACGTGGGCGGCGCTGCGCGCACGCCAAGCCGGGGCGGACGTCGTCCTCGTCGACAAGGGGTACTGCGGAACCAGCGGTGCCACCGCGCCTTCGGGCACCGGCGTCTGGTACGTCGACCCCGACCCGTCCGCGCGGGCGAAGGCCAAGGCCAGCCGCGAAGCACTCGGCGGACATCTCGCCGATCACCACTGGATGGACCGCGTCCTCGACCAGACGTACGCGAACATGAATCTGCTCGCCGAGGAGGGCCGGTACCCGTTCCCGGTCGACCCCGACACCGGGAAGCAGATCCGCACCGGACTGCAAGGGCCCGAATACATGCGACGCATGCGCGCGTGGGTGAAGAAGGCGGGCGTCCGGATTCTCGACCACTCGCCGGCCCTCGAACTGCTCGTCGACACCGACGGCCGGGTGCGCGGCGCGGCGGGCTACCAGCGCCACGACGACCGCGACTACCGGATCGGCGCGGGCGCCGTCGTGATCGCGAGCGGCGGTTGCGCGTTCCTGTCCCGCGCGCTCGGCACGAACGTGGACACCGGCGACGGTGCGCTGATGGCCGCCGAGGTGGGGGCCACGTTCTCCGGCATGGAATTCTCCAACGCCTACGCGATCGTTCCCGCCAACTCCACCATCACCAAGACCGCCTACTACGGCTACGCCACGTTCTTCCACGCCGACGGCAGCGTCCTCGAGGGCGCCGGCTCCACCAAGGGGCGGTCGGTGATCGCGAAAACACTGCTGTCCGAACCGGTGTTCGCCCAGCTGGACCGCGCCGACGACGAGGTGCAGCGCCAGATGCGGCTCGGCCAGCCGAACTTCTTCCTGCAGTTCGACCGCCGCGGGATCAACCCGTTCACCGACCGCTTCGAGGTCAGCATGCTCGCCGAGGGCACGGTCCGCGGAACCGGTGGTATCGAGGTGGTCGACGACACCTGCGCCACCTCGGTGCCCGGGCTGTTCGCCGCCGGGGACGCCGCGACCCGTGAACGCATCTGCGGCGGCTTCACCGGCGGCGGCAGCCACAACTCGGCGTGGGCGATGTCGTCCGGCAGCTGGGCCGGAACCGGGGCCGCTCGATGTGCACGAACCGAACGTCGGGTCGCGGCGGGCGAACTGCTTCCCGCCGGCGGGGCCGGGCTGCGGCCGACGGGGCGGCCGGGGCTGGAGGCGTCCGCCGTCGTCGCGGCCGCGCAGGCCGAACTCATCCCGTACGAGAAGAACTACCTGCGAGACGGGACGCGGGTGCAGGGCGCGCTCGGCGAACTGGAGTCGCTGTGGACGGCACTGTCCGCCGGCCTCGGCGGCGACTCCGGCGACGAGCGGGTGCGTGCCCGGCAGGCCGCCGCGATCACCGCGGTGGGCCGGTGGATGTACCACTCGACGCTGGCTCGGACGGAGACCCGCGGAATGAGCAAGCGCGCCGACTACCCGGACCTCGACCCGGCACAGCACCACCACATCCTCACCGGTGGGCTCGACGACGTCTGGACCTCGACCGGTGCGGCACACGACGGGCTGTTGCGGGTGGCCTCGTGATCGAGGTGCTGCTGGCCGAGGCGTGCATCGGCTGCGACAAATGCGTCGACGCGTGCCCCACCAACGTGTTCGACCGCACCGACACCGGGATCCCCGTGATCGCGCGGCAATCGGACTGCCAGACGTGCTTCATGTGCGAGGCGTACTGCCCGGTCGACGCGCTGTACGTCGACCCGCAGTCCACCCCGCTCGTCGACGGTCAGCGCATCCCGGAGGACCATATCGGCCGGTACCGAGAGAAACTCGGCTGGGGCAAGGGGCGTGCCGCCGGCTCGCTCACCGCGGTCGGGCCGTCCCTGCCGCACGGTGCGCCGCCGCCACGGCTTCGCTCGTGAGTGCGTAACGAGTCCAGGGACTCCTTACCCACTCACGGGCGGCGGAGCCGCTAGATTGGAGGTACGGAACAGTCGTTTCCGGGTGCAGGGGTGCGCGTGCAGAATTCGAAATCGACACCGACGACCGTGCCCGGGCTGCGGGTCTACCGGCCCGAATCGCCCGCGGCGCGGATGGCGCTCGTCGGCGCCACTGTCGTGGTCGGCCTCGTGCTCATGTGGATGGCCGGACGGTCGGGTCCCGTCCGCACGTGGATGGTGGCGTCCGGAATCGCCGTCCTGCTCGTGGCCCGGGGACTGCACCTGCGACGGCCCGTCACCGTCACGCATGCGGCCGCGGCGGTGCTGATGGTGGCGGTCGCGGATGTGGCGTATTCGAGCGCACATTCGACCCCGGGGTTCCTGCTCCTCGTGGCCACCGGACCCGTCCTGATGCTTCCGGTGCGCAGCGTGCCGCAGCCCGAGGACCGTGCCCGCGTCTTCTCGCTGATCCAGCGGACCACGGACGATCCACTGTCGCCGTTCGCCCTCAATTCGGCGAAGTCGTACTACTTCAACGCGTCCGGCACCGCGGCGATCGCCTACCGGGCCCGGTCCGGGATCGCCGTCGTCTCCGGCGATCCCATCGGAGACCCGCTCGAGTTCGGCGCGCTCCTCGACGCGTTCGACGAGTTCGCGGCCGAACGCGGGTGGCGCGTCGCGGTGCTCGGCGCGGGGGAGCGGGTCACCCGGCTGTGGGAGATCGGCGGCGACACCCGAAAGCCGTTGACGGCGGTCCCGATCGGCCGCGACGTGGTGATCGACGTCGGATCCTTCACCCTGCACGGCCGGAAGTTCCGGAACCTCCGGCAGGCGGTGCAGCGCACCCGCAACGCCGGGCTCACCACCGAGATCGTCCCCGAAGCCGCGCTCGACGAACCGACACGCCGGGAACTCACCGACATCGTCGACGACGCCCGCGCCGGACACCAGCGCCGCGGATTCTCGATGATCCTCGACCACCTGCTCGACGGCACGCTTCCCGGTGTTCTTCTCGTGGTCGCCCGCGACTGCACCGGTCGCGCCGTCGCCTTCCAGCGGTACGGCACCGCCGATTCCGCCCGCGAGCTGAGCCTCGACGTGCCGTGGCGCGGTGACGGCGCACCGAACGGCACCGACGAACGCATGACCGTCGACGTCATCCGGTACGCCGAGCGGACCGGTGCGCGCTACGTCTCGCTGTCGTTCGCGGCGTTTCCCGAACTCCTCGACCCCGACGCACCCGGTGCCGGCGCCCGGCTCTTCCGCCGCGTCCTGCACCTGGGCGACGCGCTGATCGCGCTGGAGTCGCTGTACCGCTACCTCGGCAAGTTCCATGCGACGGGGAACCGGCGCTACGTGCTCCTGCGCTTCCGCTACCTGCTGCCCGTGGCGTTCGCGTGCCTGACGTTCGAATTCGTGCCGCACCGGGAACGGGACTGACGCTCGGGTTTCAGAAGTCGAAGTTCTTCTCGTTCGTCGCCGTGAGCGCGTCGACGACGGCCGCGAGATCGGTCTTGGAGACGTCCGCGGTCTCTTCTTTCGGAGTCGATCGCGTCGCCTTGTCCGGTCGGGTCTGGTTCTTGGCGGGCCGTTCGTCCGTCATCTGTGCACCTTCGCGATAGGCCGAGCCGGGCAGGGTTACTCACCAGTACACCGTCGGGAGCCTGCCTCCGCAACCCGGCGGGGTCCTGATGTGACGTGGTGCACGTCGAGCCAGTTATCTGTCAGCTATCAGACTGTGTTCGACTGGGGCGACAAGTGCTCGTGGACGGCGATCCAGTCCGAGCCTTCGCGGCGCCGGAACAGGATCGTCTCCCGCTCGTCGAGTTCGACCGTTCCCGTCGAATCCCGCACGGTGGTGCCGACCCGATGCGTCAGCACCGCGACATCCGGGGCCGGGAACGTGACGTTCTGCTCGCTGGAGCGGCACGCCAGGACGCGGAAACCGTCCGACTCCCACTCGGTCCACAGTTCTCGGTAGGCCTCGCGACTCGGCAGCGGCACCGGGTGGGTGTAGAAGACGAACGTCGCGTCCGGGCTGAACGCCTCGAAGTAGGCGGTCGTGTCGTGCTCGCCGAATGCCCGGATCAGCGCGTCGATCGCGTCCTGGACGTCTGCTGTCGTCGCCGTGTCAGCCATGAGCGGGTGTCTCCTCGACTGCCAGTGCGGCTTCGCTGTCTTCGATGAACCGTTCCTCGGTGTCGAGGTCGAGCGACCGGGACAGGAACCAGTACACGATCCCGGACACGGCGAGGCCGACCGCGAACGCGACGTCGACGTCACCGAGCGCCGCGGCGATCGGTCCGACGTAGAACGGCAGCACCATGAACGGAACGGACGCGACGATGCCGGCGAAGAAGGCGGTCATGCCCCGCCACGACCACATTCCGTACAACCCGTCCGGCGTGAACAGGTCGGTGATGGCGTAGTGCCCGCGGCGCACGAAGAAGAAGTCGGTGAGATTGACGGCGGTCCACGGCACGAGGAGGTACAGCATGATCAGCAGCGTCGTGTTCAGGACGGTCGTCGAATCGGTGAACAGCAGACTCAGCACCAGCCAGACCGCCGCCAGCGCGAGGACGGTCACCACCCGGATCCGGCGGGAGGGGGTGACCTTCCGGAAGGAGTCGATGCCGGTGATCACGGTGAGCATGCCGCTGTACGCGTTCAGGCCCATGGTGGCCACCAGTACGAGCGTCGCGACGAGGGCGAGCACGCTACCGAGGAACGGGACCACCGAGTTGCCGGCGTCGTGGATGCCGGCGAGCGCATCCGTCGCTCCGAGTCGGGTGGCCATCCACGCGCCCACCGGGATCAGCCAGACCGGCGACGCGGAGGCGCCGAGGAACACGGCCGACACGATCGCCGACGTCCGCGTGTTGCGCGGCAGGTACCGCGAGTAGTCCGACACGTACGGCGCGTACGTGATGTTGTAGGAGGCCGCGACACTGAACTGGGCGATGAACGCCAGCAGCGTGAACCCGCCCGTCGTGGCGCCCGCGCCGCCGCCGGCGTGCCCGAACACGACGCCCCACGTGAGGATGGCCCACAGCGGCAGCGACAGCCAGAACAGCACACGGAACGACAGATGCAGCAGGTCGTGGCCGTAGATGGCGAGGAGCGTCGCGACGGCGGTGATGACGACGGCGATGACGGCCGCGTTCCACCCGAAGATGCTGTGCAGGCCCGACTTGATGATGACGACGTCCACCACGTTGAACCCGACGTACGTGAACAAGGTCCCGATCAGCGCGAGGACGACACCGCGGTAGCCGAACTGCGCGCGGGACTGCACCATCTGCGGGAGTCCGAGGACCGGTCCCTGCGACGCGTGGAACGCCATGAACAACGTTCCGAAGAAGATGCCGAGAATGCCCGCGACGACCGTCCAGCCCAGCGACAGGCCGAGGGCGGGACCGACGAAGCCGATGGCCACCGTGAAGGGCTGGAAGTTTCCGACGAACCAGAAGGGGCCCTGGTCGCGGACCTTCCCGTGACGTTCGTCCTCGGGGACGTAGTCGATCGAGCGGGTCTCGATGGTGCCACCGAGGGTCGCGGCGGTGTCGCCGGAGTGATCTGTCACTGAAACTCCTAGGAGGTGCTGTGGCTCTGATCACTACTCTGCGCAGTGCGCCGCTCCGGCACCAGAGGCGAGATGTACAGTTCGTCTATTACGGTTGGGCAATTCGTACAAGGGGATGCCGGTGATCACCGTCCAGGACGTGCTGTCCGCTCCCACGCTCCGGCTCACGTCGATGAGCGGCACGGCCGGGGTGAACAACCCCATCACCGCAGCGCACGTGTCCGAACTGACGCGCCCGCGGGATTGGCTGCAGGGCGGGGAGTTGCTGATGACCGTCGGTCTCATGCTTCCCATGACCGAGGCCGGGTGCCGCGACTACGTCCGGGACTGCGTCGCGGGCGGGGTCGCCGCGCTGTGCCTGGGGCTGGGGCACGGGCTGCCCTATCAGGCACCACCGGCGCCGCTCGTCGAGGCGGCGCGTGAATTCGGCGTCCCGCTGCTCATCGCCCCCGATTCGGTGCCGTTCATCGCCATCACCAAGTGGATCTTCTCCCGGATAGCCGAGGAGGAGAAACGTGCGCTCGAGGACGCCATCGAATTGAGCTATCAGCTAACGGCGGTCGCGGCCGGACCGTCGCCGCTGAGCGGACTGCTCGACACGTGGCGTTCCGTCAGCGGCTCACTCTGCGCGGTGCTGGACGCGTCGGGCGGGGTCGTCCAACTCTCCGACGGGGTCGATGCGGCGTTCCTGCAGGACGCTGAGGATCAGGTGGGTCGCTACACCACCCGCGCCAGGGGCTGGACGGCGTTCGGCGGCGCCGGACGGCGGGAACTCGAACTGCACCCCGTTCGCATCGAGAACCCGCTCGCGTTCGTCGTGCTCGAGCGGTCGGCGGACAGCGCGCTGCGGCACGCGTCCAATGTTCTCGTCTCGCTCCTGTCGCTCGAACTCGAACGCCGTCACGTGGCCGGCGAACCCGAGCGGCAGCGGCGGGCGGCGGCGCTGGCGCAGTTGCTCCGGCCCGGACTCCGGCGGGAACGCGCGCATCAGATCGCCGCCGGCATCGGGCTGTCCCGCGACCCCCTGCAGATCGCTGTCGTGCGCTCCGCTCCCGACGCGGTGGCCGATCTGACCGTCCGGATCGGTTCGGCCCTCCCGGATGCCGTCCTGCGGCAGCGCAATTGGGACATCGAGATCGCGCACCCCGAGTCCGCCGGGCTCGCGGACCTGCTGTCCGGGGTCGCGGAGGGATGCGCGATCGGGATCGGCGCGCTGGTTCCCGTGGACGCGCTGGCCGTGTCGGCGATGCAGGCGCGGTCCCTCGTCGCGGTCAGTGCCCGGCTGGGCCGCGCCGTCGACGCCAAGGAGGGGGAGACCGTCCAGTTGCTGCTGCGCCTCGGCTCGGCCGACGTGCTCAGCGGCTTCTCGACCGCCGTCCTCGCACCCCTCGATCAGCTCGAGCCGCGCGAACGCGTCGAACTCCAGCGAACACTCGAGGAATGGCTGCGCGCCAACGGGGCATGGGACCCCGCGGCGGCCGCCCTCTCCGTGCACCGCAACACCGTCCGGAACCGGATCGACAAGATCGCTGCGCTGACCGGACGGAACCTCGACCAGGCCGACGACCGCATGGAGTTGTGGCTGGCACTCAAGGCCAGGGCGGTGACGCCGTCGACGGACGAACCCGACTGACTCTCACGCCCGGACCAGGATCTTCACCGCCGTGTCGTTGTGCTCGATCAACGTGGTGAGTCCCTCGGAGACCAGGTTGTCGAGTTCGATCCGGCCCGTGATGAACGGGGCCAGGTCGATCACCCCGCTGCGGACCATCTCGATCACCGCCTCGTGGTCGCGGACGTAGGCGATGGTGCCGCGCAGGTCGATCTCCTTGAGGACGAGTTTCTGCATGTCGACCGTCGCGGGCTTGCCCCAGATCGACACGTTCACCACCACGGCCGCGGGACGGACGGCGTCGAGGATGGTGTCGAGGACGGCGTTCACCCCCGCGCACTCGAACCCGAGATCGGCGCCGACGCCGCCGGTCAGCTCGAGCACCCGGGCCTTCACGTCCTCCGAGGACGGGTCGACGACGTGATCGGCGACCCCACTGGACAGCGCCTTCTGCTTCCGGGCGTCACTGAGTTCGGTGACGATCGTGGTGACACCCAGACCCCTCAGGACCGCGGCGACCAGGAGTCCGATCGGCCCGGCACCGCCGACCAGCGCGACGTCGCCGGCCTCGGCCCCGCTGCGGACGACCGCATGATGCGCGACGCTGAGCGGTTCGATCAGGGCCGCCTCGTCGAGCGGGATGTCGCCGATCTTGTGCACCCACCGGCGGTCGACCACCACCTTCTCACTGAGTCCGCCTCCGCCACCGGCCAATCCGATGAACCCCATCTTCGTACACAGGTGATAATTGCCCGCCGTGCAGGACGCGCACTCGTTGCACACGAAGTACGGCTCCACCACCACGTTGTCGCCCACCGCGACATCGGTGACGCCCTCACCGACCTCCTCCACCGTCCCGGAGAACTCGTGGCCCATCGTCACCGGCGCGTTCTCGTGCGACAGCGGATGCGGATGTCCCGGCGGGGAGATGAAGATCGGGCCCTCCAGGTACTCGTGCAGGTCGGTGCCGCAGATGCCGCACCACCCGACCCGGAGTTTCACGGCGCCGGGCCGTAGTTCCGGTTCGGGGATGTCGTCGATCCGGATGTCGCGTCGTCCGTGGAAGCGCGCTGCTCTCATGAATCCGCCCTCACCTCGTTGTGAACCTGCTGATGGGCCGAACGGTACGACGCCGGCACGCGGCCGGGAAGGGTTGCAGTGCGTTGCAATCCGACGACGACTGTGTGACGTTCACCGGCGGATAGCTGGTTTGGCCGGATCTGCGGGTACCTTCGAAGGGAAAGACTGGTTCGATCTGGGGGAGTGAGGCATGGCACGCATACGCACGGCGGCTGAAGCTGAAATCAATGCCGCCGAGCAGATGCAGAAGCTCGGTTACGGCGACGCGACAGCGCTACTCGGCGGCACGGACGGCGGCATCGACGTCTACTCGTCACGCGCGTACGCGCAGGTGAAGTGGCGCGGCGGCAGCGCAGGCAAATCGGATCTCGCGAACCTCTACGGCACCCGCGGAACCAGCCACGCCCGGAAACTGCTGTACTTCTCCGGCCCCGGATACACCGACGAGGCCGTCGACTACGCGGACGCCGTCGGCATCGCCCTGTTCCGGTGCGAACCCGACGGCGAAACCCCGCCGCTCGGCGCCCACGCCCCGAAACTGGTGGCCGCCGCTCGTAACTCGACGGTTGCGGTGACCCCGTCCCCGCCGCCCCCACCCGAGCCCGAGTCGCCGGCGCGCATCGTCGCCCGCAACGCATGGGCGATGATCGCGGGCTTCTTCGGCGCGCACTGGCAACTGCTCGGCGCCGTCGTCTGCACGATCGTCCTCATGATCGCCCCCTTCGGTGAGGGGAACGTCGGGCTCCGGGTGTTCGCGACGATCCTCGCCGTCGTCGGCGCGCCGGTGTTCTGGCTCCTCTTCGTCCAGCACCGGCACGCGAGGGCCGGATAGTTCGACCCCGTAACGATTTCGCTCGCGCCGACGACAGCCAGCGTGACTGTCGACATTCGAGTGGAATCGCGGAGATGAATATGGGCTTGATGAACGGCCTGATGGGTAATGCGGGAAAGATCGACCCGGCTGCGGTGCAGGCGATTCTGTCGCATTTCGTCGCCGGGTAGCGCACCCGACCCCCGAAATACGAGAACACCACCGCCGGTACGTACCGGCGATGGTGTTCTCGTTGCGGATTCGGGAGGCGCGTCAGTTCGCGGTCGGCAGCGACTTCAGCGATGTGACGGTGGCGACGCAGGCCCGCGCGGCCTCGGCGCCCTTCTTGACGAAGTGCTCGCCGAAGTAGGTGAGGTGCTCGTCGTGCTCGTGGAAGTGGTGCGGGGTCAGCACAACCGAGAACACCGGCACGTCCGTGTCGAGTTGCACCCGCATGAGGCCGTCGATCACCGCGGTCGCGACGAACTCGTGCCGGTAGATGCCGCCGTCGACGACGAGCGCGGCCGCGACGACGGCGTCGTAACGCCCCGTGAGGGCGAGGCGGCGTGCGTGCAGCGGGATCTCGAACGCGCCCGGTACCTCGAAGAAGTCCAGATCGTCCTTCGAGTAGCCCAGCGTGGTCACCTCGTCGGTGAAGCCGTCGCGTGCGCGGTCGACGATGCTGCGGTGCCACGTGGCCTGGATGAACGCGATTCGTCCCTGACTCTCACTCATGGTCTGAAACTACTGCACCGGTCCTAGCGGTGTGAACGGGGCAGTGCCGTCGACCGGCCCCACCCGGAGTCGTCGGTGAGGTGCTCGAGCAGCGGCTGAATCCGGTACGGCAGCGGGCTCGTCAGCGCGATGGTGGTCGTCGAATGCGTGATGCCGGGCAGGTTCGCGATCTTCTCCAGCAACTTCTGCAGCTCCGCGTGCGTGGACGTCGCCACCCGCACCAGCAGGTCCTCCCGGCCGGTGGTCGCGTGGATCTCGATGACCTCCGGCAGGTCGACGAGACGGTTGCCGACGGCGGTCAGCTTGCCCTGTTCGAGTTCCAGCCCGACGAACGCCTGGATGGGAATGCCGACCTCGGCGAGGTCGAGGTTGGGGCGGAAGCCGGTGAGCAGCCCGCTGGTCTCCATGCGCTTCATCCGGGACTGCACCGTGTTGCGGGCGACGCCCAGCGAGTTGGCGAGTTCGGCCACGCTCATGCGTGAGTCCTGGCCGAGCAGTCCGAGCAACTGCACGTCGAGCTTGTCGATGCTGAGCACTTTGGGTACCTCCGGGAAGTGACCACCGTCACCTGTTGCGTGAACTGATCAGTTGATCCGATTTGCATTGACCAAATCATAGAGCAGATACAGGATCAAGCTCACGAAATGCTCAACGCGACGGATCGGGAATCGCAATGACTCAGCTAGACGACGCTCGCACCAGTGCAGCATCCTTTGATCTCGCCGACCGATACCGGGCCGATTCGGGTCCGGTGTTGATGACCGGTGTCCAGGCCATCGCCCGCCAGCTGGTGGAGCAGCACGAACGCGACCGCCGCGCGGGCCTGAACGTCGCGACGTTCGTCTCCGGCTACCAGGGCAGCCCCCTCGCCGGCCTCGACCGCACCATCGCCGCCATCCCCACGCTGAGCACCGACCACGACGTGAAATTCGTGCCCGGCATGAACGAGGAACTCGCCGCGACGTCCGTCTGGGGCAGCCAGGTGGACCTCCCGCAGGGTGAGCGCACCCACGACGGCGTCGTCGGCGTCTGGTACGGCAAGGGTCCCGGCCTCGACCGCGCCAGCGACTCCATCCGGCACGCCGCAATGTACGGCGCCAACGCGCGCGGCGGCGTCCTCGTCCTCGTGGGCGACGACCCCAACGCCAAGTCCTCCACCATCCCCTGCGCCAGCGAACGGTCCATGGCCGCGATGGGCATGCCCGTCTTCTTCCCGCGCAACGCCGAGGAGGTCATCACGTTCGGCCTCTACGGGGTGGCGCTGTCGCGGATCTCCGGCTGCTGGTCGGGCATGAAGATCGTCGCCGACGTCGCCGACGGACTCTGGACCCTCGACCGCGACTTCGCCGGCCTCGACATCGTGCTCCCCGAGATCGAGTGGAACGGCAAGCCGTGGTCGTACCGGCAGCGCGTGCTCGCGTCCCCGCCCGACAGCGTCTACGCCGAGGCCGACCTCTACGGCCCGCGCTGGGCGATGGTCGAGGCGTTCAACGCCGCCAACGACATCGACGCGATCGAGGTCAACCCGCGCACCGCGTGGCTGGGTATCGCCGCTGTCGGCACCGCCTACGACTCGCTGCGCCAGGCCCTGCTCGACCTCGGGCTTGGCGACTCCCAGCTCGAGGACGCCGGCATCCGCATCCTCAGGGTCGGCATGCCCTACCCGCTGGGTGCCGACAAGGTGCGCGAACTCGCCGACGGCGTCGAGCAGGTCCTCGTCGTCGAGGAGAAGATGCCGTTCGTCGAGTCCCAGCTCAAGGACATCCTGTACGGCGGCGCCAGTGCACCCGCCGTGCTGGGCAAGAAGAACGCGCAGGGCAAGAACCTGATCCCCGTCGACGGCGAACTGACCGCCGCCCGGCTCACCGGACCGCTGCGCCGCGTCCTGAAGGACCGGGTCGCGCTGACCCCGGCCCCGCCGCCGCGCCTCGAACTGACCGTCCTCCCGACGTCGCGCACCCCGTACTTCTGCTCCGGCTGCCCGCACAACCGCTCCACCGCGGTGCCCGAGGGATCGATCGCGGGCGGCGGCATCGGCTGCCACACCCTGGTCACGATGTCCGGCCGCACCGACAGTGCCGTCACCATGCTCACCCAGATGGGCGGCGAGGGCGCGCAGTGGATCGGGCAGGCCCCGTTCAGCGACGTCAAGCACATGTTCCAGAACGTCGGCGACGGCACCTACTTCCACTCCGGCCAGCTCGCCGTGCAGGCGTGCGTCGCGGCCGGCGTCAACATCACGTACAAGGTGCTCTACAACTCCGCCGTCGCGATGACCGGCGCCCAGGACGCCGAGGCCGGGCTGACCGTGCCGCAGCTGACCCACAAGCTGGCGTCCGAGGGCGTCAAGCAGATCATCGTCTGCGCCGAGGACCCGAAGCGGCACAAGGGCGCCCACTTCGCCGCCAACACGCTGCTGTGGGACCGCACCCGGCTCGACGAGGCGCAGCGCGTCCTGCGCGACATCGAGGGCGTCACCGTCCTCATCTTCGATCAGCAGTGCGCCGCCGAGGCCCGCCGCAAGCGCAAGCGCGGCAAGCTGCCCGCCCGCCGCACCCGCGTCGTCATCAACGAGGCCGTCTGCGAGGGCTGCGGCGACTGCGGCGTCAAGTCGAACTGCCTGTCCGTGCAGCCCGTCGACACCGAGTTCGGCCGCAAGACCAAGATCGACCAGACCAGCTGCAACACCGACTACTCCTGCCTCGAGGGCGACTGCCCGTCGTTCGTGACGGTCGAACTGCCCGAGGAGGGCGCGCCGAAGACGTTGCGCGAGATCCCGGTTCCGCCGGAGGTCGGCGACCCCGATCCCGCCGTGTGGACCGGAACCCACAACCTGTTCATGGCCGGTGTCGGTGGTACCGGCATCGTCACCGTCAACCAGGTGCTGGGCATGGCCGCGCTGCGCGCCGGGCTGCACGTCGAGGGACTCGACCAGACCGGTCTCAGCCAGAAGGCCGGACCCGTCACGTCGCACCTGCGGCTCAGCGACCAGAAGACGCGTGCGGGGAGCTCGGCGCCGTCCAACCGGATCAGCCCCGCGACCGCCGACTGCGTCCTCGCGTTCGACCTGCTGACCGCCGCCGACGCCAAGTACGCCGGCTTCGGCAGCTCCGACCGCACCATCACGGTCGCGTCGACGAGCCAGACCCCGACCGGCGACATGGTCTACGACCCCGCCGTCCGCTACCCGGACGAGGACAAGCTGCTCGAGCGTCTCGACGTCTCGGCCCGCGAACTGACCGCGATCGACGGCCTCGCCGCCGCCACCGCGCTGTTCGGCAGCACCGCCGCCGCCAACTTCCTGCTGGTCGGCGCCGCCTACCAGGCCGGCGGGCTGCCCGTCCCCGCCCGGTTCATCGAGGAAGCCCTCGAGATCAACGGGGTGGCCGTCGAGTCCAACAAGGCCGCGTTCCACTGGGGACGCGTCGCCGTCGCCGACCGGGCCGCGTTCCTCGCCGCCACCAGTTCGGCCGCCGTGCCGCAGCGCAGCGACACCGTCGTCCCGGCCCACCTGTTCGCCGGGTCCACCCTCGACGGCGCGACCCGCGAGCTCACCGAACGCCGGGCCGCGAACCTGGTCGCCTTCCAGGGTGACCGCGTCGCCGCCCGCTACATCGCCCTGGTGCAGCAGGCGTGGAACGCCGAGCGCGCACTGGGCAGCCGGACCGAATTCAGCGAGGCCGTCGCCGCCGGGCTGCACAAGCTCACCGCCTACAAGGACGAGTACGAAGTGGCCCGGATGCTCACCGACCAGGCCTTCCTCGACGCGGCCGCCGGCGAGGTCCCCGGCGCCGGAAAGCTCACCTACAAGCTGCACCCGCCGGTCCTCAAGGCCATGGGCCGCAAGACCAAGATCGGATTCGGCCCCCGCTCCCACGTCGCGCTCAAGACCCTCGCCAAGGCGAAGTTCCTGCGCGGCACCGCGTTCGACCCGTTCGGCTACGCCAAGGTCCGTCGTCTCGAGCGTCAACTGCTCGCGCACTACGAGGCCACGGTCGCCGGCCTGATCGCCGACCTCACCGCCGACACCTACGACACCGCCACGCTGATCGCCGCGACTCCCGACCTCGTCCGGGGCTACGAGGACGTCAAGCTGCGCAACGTCACCGTCTACCTCCAGCGTCTCGCCGAACTCGGCGTCGACACCTCCACCATCACCATCGCCACCCCTTCGGAAAGGTCCTGAGAAGACATGACTCTCACCGCGGAACGTCACGCCACCGCACCGCTCCAGAACGCCGGAGTGTTCGAACGGACCGATTTCCCCACCGACACCGCGCACGAGCAGGTGACGTTCTTCCAGGACCCTGCCACCGGACTCAAGGCGATCGTCGCGATCCACGACACCACCCTCGGACCGGCGCTCGGCGGCACCCGCTTCTACCCCTACGCCGACGAGGCCGCCGCCCTCAAGGACGTCCTGCGGCTGTCGCGGGGCATGACCTACAAGTCGGCGATCGCCGGAGTCGACCTCGGCGGCGGCAAGGCCGTCATCATCGGCGACCCGGCCACCGGAAAGTCGGAGGCGCTGCTCGAGGCGTACGCCCGCTTCGTCCAGACGCTCGGCGGGCGCTACATCACCGCCGGTGACGTGGGCACCAACTCCGACGACCTCGACGTGATGGGCCGCGCCACCGAGTACGTCGTCGGACGCAACACGTCCGCCGGCGGATCCGGTGACAGCGCCCCGATGACCGCCCTCGGCGTCTTCCAGGGCATGCGCGCCGGCGCGCAGGAGAAGTGGGGCACCCCGAGCCTCGCCGGACGCGTCGTCGGGGTCGAGGGCACCGGCAAGGTCGGCTACCAGCTGATCAAGCTGCTGCTCGCCGACGGTGCATCGGTGGTCGCCACCGACGTCAACGCCGCCGCACTCGATCGGGTGGCCCGCGACTTCCCCGAGGTGAAGATCGCCTCCAGCGTCATCGACCTGGAACTCGACGTCTACGCACCCTGCGCGATGGGCGCCACCCTCACCGACGAATCCGTCGCCGCGATCACCGCCCAGGTGATCTGCGGGGCCGCGAACAACCAGCTCGCCCACCCGATCGTCGAGCACGATCTCGGTGACCGCGGCATCACGTGGGTCCCCGACTACGTCGCCAACGGCGGCGGACTCATCCAGGTCGCCGGTGAGCGGCTCGGCACGTCCGCCGACGACGTCCGCGCGCAGGTCGAGAAGATCTTCGCCACCGTCGTGCAGATCCTCGACGTCGCGAAGCGGGACGGCATCCTCGCCGGCGCCGCAGCCGACGCCGTCGCCGAGGCCCGGATCGCGGCAGCGAAGTAGGCGGCTCCGCCGCCCGTGCGCCTTTTTGGTTGCTCCCACAACCAGAAAGGCGCACGGGCGCGAAGCGCCTAGGCCGTCAGCCGCCGGTGCAGCTCCCAGGCATTGCGCTCGACGCGGTTGGATTCGAGCATCCCGTCGGCGCGCACGTTCCACACGGCGGTGCCGATCAGGTGGATGGGTTGCCCGTCGGGTTCGGTGCCCATGAATCCGCGGTTGCGGCCGGTCATCTCCCACAGCGACGCGACGCGGGAGCCGTCCGCGTTCTGGAACGTTTCGACGGGGATGAACTCCAGATCCTCGACGGTGGACTGGAACTTCAGCACCCATTCCTTGAAGTCGGCCCGGCCGCGGATCGTCTCGCCGCCGCTGACGATGACGAAGTTTTCGACCACGAGTTCGTCGATCGCGTGGGGGTCCTGGGGTGACTGCCACACCCGGGCCCAGAAATTCTCGACTGCGTGAACTCCGTGTTGATGGGACATGCGTTCTTGCCTCTCTCTGGCTTGGATTTTCCAAGTTAGCATGGGTATGACGAGGTCGAGCCGTCGTTTTCTCACGATGTGGCCGGCTTCGTCAGTCGCCCGTGGGCGCCGGTTCTCCTCGCTGCACGTGCAGAGTCGATGCGGACACGCGTCGGCCGTCGTCGGTGACAAAGGCCAGGGACACGGCCTCGCCGGTGGTCTCGTCCGAGTATTCGGGGGAGGTGCTCCCCGGACGCGGCAGGTGGTCGCGACCGAACTGGCCCAGCGCCCCGATCACGACATGCAACTGCCTGCCCTTCTCGGTCAGCACATACTCCTGACGTTCCCGCGACCCCGCCTGGCGATACGCGCGGCGCTCGAGAATTCCCTCGTCGACGAGCAACGCCAGCCGGGCGGTGAGCACATCGGACGCCACACCGAGACTGCGCGTGAACTCCGAGAATCGGCTGTGACCCCAGAACGCGTCACGGACGATGAGCAGCGTCCACCGGTCGCCCAGGACCTCGAGCGCACGCGCGATGGAACAGCGGGCAGGCGTGGCCGGGGACGGGCTCATACGACGAGAATAGTCGCGCCAGGCTTGGCGGGTCCAAGTCAGCAGCTGCGCCGCCCGTGCGCGGCGAACGAGTGCAGGGACTCGCTAACCACGCACGGGCGCGGAGCGCCTCACGCCCGCATCCCGATGATGACGGCGTCGAGGAACTCGTCCGCGATCTCCTCGGGCGTCTCCGCGCCCGCGGGGGTGATCCACAGGTAGCTGTAGTTGAACATGCCCAGCAGGCCCTTCACCATCAGCCGCGGGAGCACGCGGAAATGCCCGTCGCGAATGCCCTGTTCCAACGCGTTCCGCCAATGCGATTCGTAGCGTTCACGTTCGACGATGATGCGATCACGACGCTCGTCCGTCAGCGCGTGGTACTCGCGGAAGAAGACCGTCCACTCCGCGCGGTGTTCGGCGATGTTGCGCATCAGCGCCCGGGCGAGGCCGCGCAGTCGCTTCTCCGGATCGGCCTCCGACAGCGCGAGTTCGTCGGCGACCGTGTTCATCTGGGCGAGTTGCCTGCTGCTGATCTCGTAGAGGACGGCCTCCTTGCTGCCGATGTAGTGGTACAGCGCCCCGCGGCCGAGCCCGACCGCCGTGCCCAGGTCGGCGATGCCGGTGCCGTGGTACCCCGATTTCGCGAACAATTCGGCGGCCACCTGCAGGACCCGGTCCCGGTTGGCGTCGTACTTGTCGCTCATCGAAGGGCCCCTTTGTCTCCCGGCGGTCGAAGGTGTGAGTCTAGACGGCCCGGATCACGGGTTCGGCGCGGCCGGGTCTGTGATCCGAGTGCGTGCGACGTGCACGATCAGGGCCTGCCCCTGGCCGCCGCCCCGCACAGCGCCGCCGCGCCGATGCCGCCCTCACCCGATCCGAGTGGACGCCGAGGTGGACGACCGTCGACTTCCGCGTGACCACGACGGCGCGGGCACCGTCGGCCCAGCCGTCCTGAGCCTCCCGCGTGATGCCGTACCCGGGATTTCCGGCCTCGGTCAGCGCCCCCATCGACAACCCGGTGAAGGCATCGCGGAGGCCGTCGAACGCGAGGTGATCGATCAGGACCGCGTCGCCGCACGCGATCATTCGGTGCGCCGGCGTGATCGCGTCGATTCCCGACAGGCACATCCGGACTGCAGCGCACCGCCGATCGTGTCGCCGCCCAGTTCCTGGGCGGTGAAAACCGACAGCGATCCCATGAAGCGTCCGAACGGGGTTCGTGCCCCCGCCACGAGGACGGTGGGGTCTGAGTTCGTCATTGTCATCTCCTTCGAGGGCGGCGCCGACCCGCAGCCGAGCCCCGGCTGCAGGTCGGCGGATGGCCGGGTCAGGGTCGACGCGAGGTCTCGAATGCGTCGGAGAACGCGTACCCGTCGAGCAGTCGTCCCGCCGCCACCAGGTACTGGATCGTCGGCGTGCCCTCCTCGAGCCAGTTGAGGCGGGCGTCCCGGTACAGGCGCTCGATCGGATGCGCACGCGTGTAACCGATGCCGCCATGGACGAGCAGCGCCCGGTCGGTCACCCGCCCGACTGCCTCGAGGCCGAACAGCTTGCACATACTGGCCTCGGCCGGAATCCGTTCGCCCGCATCCCACTTCCTCGCCGCGTCCGCCAGGATGCCGCGCAGGGCGTAGACGTCGGTGGCCATCTCCGCCAGGTAGCGCTGGACCGCCTGCCGCGTGCCGATCGGCTTGCCGAACGTGACGCGGCTCTTGGCGTGGGCGATCGACAGTTCGAGGGCGCGCTCGGAAGTGCCGAGCGAACTTGCCGCGATGAAGACCCGGCTGATCTCCAGGGCGCGTTCGAGATGCTCGTTGCCCTGCCCCTCGGCGCCGACGAGTGCGGTGGCGGGAACCCGGACGGAGTCGAGGGTGACGCGTCCGTGCTCGGTGCCCTTGCATCCCATCGTCTCGGGCAGTGCCGCGATCGAAAGGCCTTCGGTGTCGCGGGGAACGAGGAACGCGGAGACTTCGCGGTCGGTCGTCTTCGCGAACACGATGAAGTGAGACGCGATGTCCGAGTTGGTGATCAACCATTTCTCGCCGGTGATGACGTAGTCGTCGCCGTCTCGTACCGCGGTCGAGCCGAGGTCACCTCCGGTCCCGAATCCCGGCTCCGTGAGCGCGAACGCGACCGAATTCCGGCCCGTCGCCGCGCCCGGAAGCACCGCCGCCTTCTGCTGCTCGTTCCCGATTTCGGAGAGCGCGTGGGCGAACGAGTTGTGCACGTGCACGATGACCCGCAGGCCGCCCTGCACCTTGGCGAACTCGGCGATGATCGGCAGGTACTGGGCGATCGAGAGTCCGCTGCCGCCGTACTCGCGGGGGACCAGCAGGCCGAGCGCGCCGATCCGGGTGAGGATCGGCATGACGATGTCGTGCGGAACCTGCTCGTCGTCCTCGATCAGCTGTTCCAGCGGATCGAGTTCGGACCAGATCGCTTCGAAGATGCGGTCCCGGAGGGTCAGGTACTCCGACTCCGGAATTCCGGCCGAATGCGTGAGTGTCGCGGTCATGGTGTTTCTTCCCTTCGTTGTGGGTCGTCACAGTCGTGGTGTGTCACAGCGCCCAGCCTCCGTCGACGGTGAGAACGGAGCCGGTGCAGAACGTGGCGTCTTCGCTGAGGAAGACTGCGGCCTTGGCGATTTCGTCGACGGTGCCGAATCGGCCCAGGACGGTGTCCTGTTCGATGCGCCTGCGCGCGGATGCGGGCACCGCGTCGGTCATGTCGGTGGCGACGAAGCCGGGGGCCAGGATGTTGACCCGGATGCCGTCACGGGCGACCTCCTTCGCGAGCGATCGCCCGAAGCCGACCATCGCCGATTTCGCGCTCGCGTAGGCGGTGTCGCCGGGGTGACCGATCACGCCGACGACCGACGACACCAGAACGATGCTCGGTGACGTGCCGTTCACGAGGTGGGGTAGCGCGGCCCGGGCGAGGGCGACGGTGCCGCGGAGGTTCGTCTCGATCACGCTCCACCAGGCGTCCGGTTTCGTCGCGTTGAGCCGTCCGCCCGACCACTGACCCGCATTCAGGATCAGCGAATCGAGGCGTCCCCAATGGGAGACGACGTGCTCCACCGCGGAGGTCGCCGTGGTGTCGTCGTGCAGGTCGAAGTGGATCGGTAGTACCTGTTCAGGGGCGTTCGCGGTGAGCTTCTCGGCTTCGTCACGGCCGGTTCGGTACGTGCAACCCACCCGGCAGCCGCGCTGGGTCAGGCCGATGGTGACGGCGGCCCCGATGCCGCGGGAGCCGCCGGACACCAGTGCGACGCGGAGATCTTCGTTGTCGTTCTCGTTCATGCCAGAAATGTACTGACCGATCCAAAAATAGTCCAGAGCCGTCGAGAAATTTGATGTAAACGCACTTAATGATCGACTAACGCGAATGCCTTGAGGTTGGATCAATCGGTACAAAAATGCTTGCGGTCGACGCGGCGGCTGTGTTAAACCTGTGACTGCGGCCACACGGGGCGACGTCGCGGACGCGAGGTCCGATCGGCGAACTCCGGACGAGGCCCGACCGCTCGATCACAACCGCGGTGGCACCGGGCCGACAGGCAACCGCACCGCCCCACATCAGCAGCGATGGGAGATTCGATATGAGAGTCATCGACGACCTGGAGGTCACCCGGGTCGAACCCCGGAAGGTCGCGTTCGCGTCCTTCGTCGGAACCGCGATCGAGTGGTACGACTTCTTCATCTTCGGGACCGCGGCCGCCCTGATCTTCGGGAAGGCGTTCTTCCCGTCACTCAGTCCGCTGTCGGGGACACTCGCCGCGTTCGCGACGTTCGGCGTCGCGTTCGTGTCCCGTCCCGCCGGAGCCATCGTCTTCGGGCACTTCGGAGACCGCATCGGCCGCAAGAAGATGCTGGTGTTCTCCCTGGTGCTGATGGGGTCGTCGACCGTCGCCATCGGTCTGATCCCCACCTACGGCGCCATCGGTCTCGCGGCGCCCGTGCTGCTCGTCCTCGCGCGCCTTGCCCAGGGCTTCGCGGTCGGCGGAGAATGGGGCGGCGCGGTACTGATGGCGGTCGAACACGCACCGCGCGAGAAACGCGCGTTCTACGGCAGTTGGCCGCAAGCCGGCGTTCCCGCCGGACTCGTGCTCGCCACACTCGCGTTTCTCCTCGTCGAGCAGCTTCCGGAGGGCCAGGTGCAGGCGTGGGGTTGGCGGCTTCCGTTCCTGGCCAGCGCCGGGCTGGTCGCGGTCGGCATGTACGTGCGGTTGAAGGTCGTCGAATCGCCGGAATTCGAGAACGTCAAGCGCGACAAGAAGATTGCCGACTTCCCGATCCTCGCGGTGCTGCGGGGTGAGAAGCGCGCACTCGGCGTCGGGATACTCACCCAGGCCGCCTCACTCGTGCCCTTCTACCTCGTCACCGTCTTCGTGCTGTCGTACGGCCCGAAGGAACTCGGCATCTCGCGGCAGACGATTCTGCTCAGCATCCTCGTCGCGTGCGTCCTCGACATCGTGTCCGTGCCCTACGCGTCGATGATCGCGGACCGGATCGGGACTCGGAAGATGCTGATCTACGGCTCCGTCTACATGGCCGCGATCGCGTACCCGTTCTTCTGGTTGCTGTCCACCGGCACGGGTGCCGCGGTGCTGCTGGCGATGATTCTGATCATCACCATCGGCCACGCCGTCACCTACTCCGCGGTCGCCGGATACGTCACCGGTCTGTTCCCTGCCGAGGTCCGGTACACGGGCGCGTCCGTCGCCTATCAGTTCGGCGGCGTCGTGTTCAGCGCGCCGGCACCGTTCATCGCGGTGGCGATCGCGGCCGAGACGGACGGTGCGTGGGCACTGGCCGCATACATCGCCGCGGCGTGCGCGATCACCGTCCTCGTTCTGACCCTGACGAAAACTGCAAAGGTGAACCACTGATGTCTCTCGACGGACCCGCGTCGCCCGCACTCGCCGCTGCCTGGCAGGACATCGAATCCCTGCTGGACCGCGACCCGTTCGGCGGCGACTTCAACACGGCACACGAGATCTGCACCCGCTACGCCGCCGACCCGAATCGGGTGGCGCTGACCGTCCGGCACGAAGACGGGTCGGCCGACCGGTGGACTTACTTCGAACTCGACCGTCTCGCCGCCAAGGCGGCACGGGTGTTCGCCCGAGCGGACCTGAAGCGGGGAGACCGCGTCGGCGGACTGCTGTCCCGACAGGTCGAGAGTTGGATCACCGCGCTGGCGGTATGGCGATCCGGGCTGGTGTACGTGCCGTTGTTCGGCGGTTTCGCCCCGGATGCGATCGGTCTTCGACTCGACGCGGCAGGAGTCCGCGCGATCGTGGTCGATCGGCGGTACCGGCCGGCGCTCGCGGAGGCGCAGGCGACCCACGGACTCGACCCGGCCGTGTTCGTCGTCGGAGACGGCGCGGCCGGCGGGACCGACAAGTCGTTCTGGACCGAGGTCGACCTGGCGGCCGCCGACGGTCCGCTCGAGAAGACCGCACTGGGCGACACCGCCACCCTGCTGTTCACCAGCGGAACATCCGGAACACCGAAGGCGTGCACCATGACCCACGCCACGTTCGTCTCGGTCATGCCCTACGTGAAGACCGTTCTCGGGGCCACCCGCGACAGCATCGTCTTCTCCACCTCGGACCCGGCGTGGGCGTTCGGACTGTTCAGCACGGGCGCCGCCGTCATGGGGCTGGGCGTGCCGCGGGTCATGTACTCGGGGAAGTTCGTCCCCGAGGCCTGGCATCGCGTCATCAGGGAGGAGAAGGCGACGATCCTCACCACCGCGCCTGCTGCATTGCGGCGACTGACGGCGACGTTCGCGCAGGAAGGGGTACCGGCGTCGCTCCGCACCGTCGCCGCTGCCGGTGAACCGTTGACCGCAGCGGTCGCCGCAGACTGGGCAGGCACCGGTGCACCCGCCGTGCGCAACGGATACGGACTGTCCGAGGTCGGCATGCTGCTCGGCGACACCCAGGGCACCGAAACGCGGTCCGTTCCCGGCTGGATGTCCGCCGGGATCCCGGGTTTCGACACCTTCCTCGCCGACCGGGACGGCGAACCGGTGGCCGAGGGCCTGCCGGGATTGATCGCGGTACGGCAGCCCCGCCACCAGATGTCCAGCGGGTACGAGAACGCCCCCGAACTGTGGGCCGACCGCTGGCGCGGCGACGTGTTCCTCACCGAGGACCGCGCCGTCACAGACTCCGAAGGGCGGTGGCAGATACTGGGCCGGGACGACGACATGATCATCGCGTCGGGACACAACATCAGCCCGGTGGAGGTCGAGAACGCGCTGCTGCAGCACCCGGCGGTCGCGGACGCGGCGGCAGTCGCGTACGAAGATCCGGTCCGCGGCGGAGTGGTCCGGGCGGTCGTCGTCCGCGCGGACACCCCGGGTGACGACAGCGACCTCGTCACGCAACTGAAGCAACTCGTCGCGCAGCGCGTCGGGCCCTACGCGGCGCCGAAGGTCGTCGACTTCCGGCCCGACCTCCCACGCACCGAAGTCGGCAAGCTCCGCCGGGCGGCGGTCCGCGCACTCCCGTAGGGCGGCTCCGCCGCCCGTGAGTGGTTAAGGAGTCCCTGCACTCGTTAACCACTCACGGGCCGTAGGCCTAGGCTCTCCCTCATGGAAACCGAGTTCGTCCGCTGGACCGAGGACGGCACCGAGCATTCGGCGGTGTGGCGGTCCACCAGCGGGGCGGCGCCCCCGAAGAAGATCAGGGTCGCCGACGACTCGATGACCGCCGACGAGGCCTACCGTCTGGCGTGCGAGGGGACGGCGCTGCTGTGGCGCGGTGATTTCCACAACGCCCGCCAGCTCGGCACGGCCGTCGCCGCCCGCACCGACCGCAAGGCCCGCAAGACGTCCACGGACCCGGCCACCGCGTTCCTTCTGCACCGGCAGACACAGTCGCGGCGGGCAGGCATCCTCGGGATGCTGCTGGTGCCGTTCGACGCCGACCAGACCGTTCCGTTGCGCCGCGCCCCCGACGTGCGGCAGGCGGTGCTCGCGGCATACGGACCGACCGACCAGCCGACGGTCACCACGCTGCGGGATCTGCTCGGCGCGATCGGCGCCCACGAGTGGCAGAAAAAGGGCGTCGAGATCCCCGCCCTCGGTGCGCGCATCCACCCCGGCTACGGCGTGTTCTCACCGATTCGCGGCGAATACGTCGACCTCGTCGCCGATACCCCGCTGCCGTCGCTCGCGACAGCGTTCGACATCGGCACCGGCACCGGCGTGCTGGCGGCCGTCCTTGCGCACCGCGGTGTCGAGAAGGTGATCGCGACCGAACTCGACGCGAACGCGCTGGCATGCGCGCGGGCGAATCTGGACCGGCTCGACTACGCCGGTCGGGTGCAGGTCGTGGAAACGGATCTGTTCCCCGACGGCCGGGCGCCGTTGGTCGTGTGCAACCCGCCGTGGATCCCGGCCCGGCCCACCTCGCCCATCGAGTACGCGATCTACGACCCGGACAGCCGGATGCTCCGCGGATTCCTCGCCGGCCTGGCCGAGCACCTCGAACCCGGGGGAGAGGGCTGGCTCATCCTGTCCGACATCGCCGAGCACCTCGGACTGCGAACCCGCGAGGAATTGCTGACCCTGATCGACGACGCCGGCCTCACCGTTCTCGGGCGGCGGGACGTGGCGCCCCGGCACGGCAAGGCCGCCGACCGCTCGGATGCGCTGCACGCCGCCCGCAAGCGGGAAGTGACGTCGCTGTGGCGGCTCGGCGCGCAGGACTGACGACCGCGACTGCGTGGTGTTCGGGCCGTACGACTCCGGCGTGACCCGCGGCGTCGACACGAGATCCGGGATCGCACACAACGGTTCGCCCGTCGCGCGATCGTAGGCGCCGTCACCGAGCAGCACCGGGAGGTGAGGGACACCGTCGTCACGCTCGTCGTCAGCCCGACCCGCGGCCGACGCGCCGCGATGCATCCGATGCACGTACGGCGCCTGGCCCCGGGCGAACCCTGACCGTTGGGAACACGTCGGTGCGACCAGTCAGCATGTCCGCCATGACGATCAGCGTCAACGAACCCATTTCCACGGCTTGTCCCAGAGTCCGGGCGGCGGCACGAAGGGTAGCTGGCCCAACTGTCCCGGCGGTGGGAAGAATGGCAGTTGGCCCAACTGTCCCGGCGGTGGGAAGAATGGCAGTTGGCCCAACTGTCCCGGCGGTGGGAAGAATGGCTGCTTCGCCGGTTGTCCGGGCGGTGGACCCAAGTCGGGTACCGAGATGCCGGGTAGCGGCGGTGGCCACGGATCAGCATTTGCCGGAACGGCGCCGAGTCCCAGCGTGGTGAAGCCCAGCGCACCGGCGACCAGGGCACGCGCCGCACTCGTTTTCAGATTCATCGTGACTCCTTCTGCGTCTGCTCGACCACTGGCTGTGGTGGGCAGACCACCGGTATGCACGCTTTAGTGTGCGCCTGTGCGCATTTTTGTGGGTTACGGATGGGATTGTTGCGAAGTGGCGGCACTACCGCGTTTCAGGGGCCTCAGCCGAGCGCGAAACCGTCGACGGCTGCCGCTGCCTACCGAAGCACAAGGCCCCCAGATGCTTGCACGGTGCGGTGGAGCCTGGTCTGGCGGTCGTGGGAATGGTGACTTCCGTGTTGCCGTCGAGCGTGGGAAGTGGGTAGAGCGGGCAGGCTTGTGCGCCTTTGTGGTTGCTGCAGCTACCAGAAAGGCGCACGGGCGCTAGCGCTTCTTGACGTGCGTGACGATTTCCGGATCGCTCTGTCCGTTCGTCTTCATCTTCTTGTCGGCGCGCTTCTCCTTCAGCGACTTGCCGGATTTCTTCGACATGGAATTGCGGGGCGATTTGTCAGCCATGGACCATCCCTGAATGCGGAACCTGGACGGCTCCGATAGAGCCGACAGTACGCCATATCCCGGGAAACCCGGACCGATCGTCGAAACGGTCGCTTCTAGGACGACGGATCGTCGAACAGCGTCTGCTCCTCGGGGTTGTTGAACAGTCCCATCTGCTCGGGCCGCGGCTTGGTGTCGGGAGCGTTCTCCGTCGGCGGCAGTACGACGGTCCGGAGGGCGTTGCGCAGGGTGCGGACGACGCGCTCCCAGTGCTCCACCGACGCGTCGTCCGTGTCACGCAGACGGGACACCCACGCGGTGCCGGTGTCGAGGAGGGCGAGGATCCGGTCGCGGTCGTGACCGCACACGTCGGCGACGACGGCCGGATCGGTGTCGCCACCGCACCCGGGATCGAGATGGAACAGCGTCTGGAGTTCCTTCGGCAGATCGGTCGTCGACGTCCCGTTCCCGGTGTGGGGTGCCGACACAGGTTCGGGTTCCTCGTCGGGGCCGGAGTCCCGGTTGAAGAACAGTTCGCCGCCGAACCGCGCCGCGAAGTCGCTGTCGACGGTGCGCAGGAAATCGGCGAACGACTTGCAGCTGTCCGTAAGGTGCTGCGGGACGAACGGGTTGCCCGACACCTCCAGGAACGCCGACAAACGGTCGTCGACCAGCACGAACTTGATCCGTGACCAGGTGCGGTTGAGGTCGGCGGTGACCTCGGCCGCCCGGGTGCGGTCGCTGATGTCGTGCACCAGCGGCGCGAACAGTTGCACGTCGACGGTGTCGGCGAGCGGCCCGACGAACAGGATGGTGTTGCCCATCCGGATCGGGACGTCGCCGTCCGGGTCGCGTTCGGGCAGCAGCCCGAGCATCGGCACCAGCGAGAGCGTGATCAGTTCGTGCAGGTGCTCGACGTCCCGCGGGACCACGGCGGCCGCGGGGTCGAGTTGCGCGACCAGCGGCGGCCGCACCGCAATCGGGTCGAACGTGGCCTCGGGATCGGTGCTCGACGTCTCGGTACTCAGGAACGCGGGATGCGTGATTCCCCAGACGTCGCGGAACGCGGCCACCGCCATCGCGGCCAGCTGATCTGACCACGACAGCTTCTTGTCCACGTAGAACGCGGGGGAGCCGTCGTCCGGGTCGTCGTCCGGGCCGCGGGTCGGACGGTTCCAGCCCAGCTCGGTGAGGTACGTCTGCTCGGCCTCGGTCAGCGCGCGGTCGGGGTGCAGGTAGTGGTTCGACGGCACCTCGCAGCGCACTGTGTCGCCGTCCCACACCACGAACTGGATGCACGGCATCAGCCCCTGGGATTCGTCGAGTTCCTCGAATCCCGATTCGAGCACCAGTAGGTCCTCGTCCTGCATCGCCGCCAGATAGTCCGCGAGGCGCCGCTGGAACTCCGCCCAGTCGCGGTTCACGCTCGAATCCAGATCGAAGTCCTGCATGTCTGCTCCGTCCGGGTCGGCCACAGGTCACCTACTTCCGCTGTATACGGTAGCGGCGATCGCTGACACCGCAGCGCAGGAGGGGGTGCGGGGCTCAGACGGGGTGACCGGCCGCGATCCGTCCGGTCAGCCGGGTGACCGCGTCGAGGAGGTCCCACGACGTGCCCGGTTCCACCGCCACCGCCGTGTCGCCCCACACGAGATATCTGCCGTCGCTGTCGATGTCACGCCACGCCAGACCGCCGACCGGGCGCGGCGAGTGCCGCGCGCCGCGGACGACGGTGACGACCCCCTGACCCGTCGACGGGCGGTCGAGGATCCGGGCGACCTCCGCCTGCCGGTGCGCGGCATCCGCCCGGTCGACCACGACGCCGCGACGCGTGCCCGCGTCGGTGTCGGGCAGCTGCGCGATCAGCTGCCTGCCGACGTCGTACGGTTCACAGCTGCGGATCACCACCTCGCCGCCCGGATGCTGCACCGCCGCGATTCCGTGCCCGCGCGCGAGCGCCCCGATCAGGCGGATCGGCGTGCCGCCTTCGGAGCCGGAGATCTCGATCCGGAGGTCGGGTTCGGCGAGCACCAGCAGCGCCGACGCGAGCGGGTCGTGTTCCGGTCCGGAGAAGTCGGCGCGGATCCGGCGCTGCTCGGCCTCGTACTCGTCGGCGGTGGCCAGCGCGCTCGTGACCTTGAACGGATACGGGATGCGGTCCTGGCCGGTCCGCGCCCACGACGCCGAGAACTGCGGACCGCTCAACACCCAGTGCCCCACGACTATTCGCCGATCACCGCAGGCGTGACGAGGGGTAGTTTCCCGACGAGTTCGCTTCCCTCGTCGATGCTTTCGAGGTAGGTCGGTGGTTCCTCCTCGTCTTCGCGTGCGGCGGGCAGGGCCAGACTGCCGGGCCGTTCGGGGGCCGGCGCCCGGTGCGCGGCCACGATGCCGTGCGCGTACTGCGCCACCCCGCCGCCGACGGCCCCGGCCAGCGCCGCACCGGCGATCGAACCGGGAGCGGCCTGCGTGGCCTGGGGCTGGACCTGGTCACTCTCGCGAGGCTCGGAGTCCGCGCCGGGTTCGGGTTCGGCCACCTGCTGATCGCTGGGTACGCCGTGCACGCCGTTCGGTCCGATGTCGAAGCCCACCGGCTGCCCGTGTTCCGTCGCCGCACCGTGGGTCGCGGCGAGACCGTCGGTGGGGAGTCGATCGTCGGCAACCCGATACGACGACGCGTACAGGGTATCCATGGCCGCCTTCGCGTCCTGTTCCGCGGCATCGGCGTCGGCTTCCGCGGTCCAGTTGCCGGGTAGCACCCGGGTCCAGTCGGTCGGGTGGTCCCCGGGCGGGCCGACCGCACCGCGTACCGCTTCGGCGCCGGCGCTCGCGTGCCGCAATGCGTCTCCCACGTCGGCGAAACGGTCGCCGACCTGCCCGGCCCGGGCGGCGTAGTCGTCGAGTGCCGACACCACCGCGGTCGCCGACCGTCCGCGCCAGCCGGTGCCGACCGCGGCCCGGGTCGTTTCGTGGAACGCGGCCACGGACTCCTGAAATTTTCGTCCGAGGTCGTCCCAGGACGAGGCGACCGCCTCGGACTCGGCGGGTCTCAGGGCGTCGACAGCACTGCTGATGGCGCGGTGATCCCAGGCGCCCGATCGAAAATTCTCCCCGCCATTCATCCCCGACCTCCGCTGCTGGACACTCTCGGTCCCGGAGTGGACCCCCCAATCCGGCGGGAAGCCACCTTACCGACTGCTGGACGGGGCTTGTCACCGCTCCCGATCTCCGAAAGGCTCGGATCCATGCCTTCGTTCTCGCCCGCAGTGTCCGGAACGCGCACCCGGCGGTCGTCCGCCCTCGCGGTCGGGGCCACGTCGTTCGCGTTCCTGGTCACGATGATGGGAACGACACTTCCCACCCCGCTCTATTCCATCTATGCGCAGGAACTGGCGTTCAGCGCCCTCACCGTCACGATCCTGTTCGCCGTGTACGCGGTCGGGGTCGTGGTCGCGCTCGCCCTGTTCGGGCGGCTGTCCGACGACCTCGGACGGCGTCCGGTGCTCTTTCTCGCGGTCGCCCTCGCCGCGGTGAGTGCCGTGCTGTTCTTGTTGCCGTCCACGCTTCCGGTGTTCGTGGTGGCCCGGGTGATCTCCGGGCTGTCCGCAGGCCTCATGACCGGCACGGGCACGGCCGCGGTGATCGATCTGTTCCCGCCCGACCGCAAGGCGGCAGCCGGAATGCTCGCGATCGCGGTGAACACCGGCGGACTCGGATTGGGCACGCTCAGTGCGGGGGTGATCGCCGACCTCACCTCGAGTCCGCTGACCATTCCCTATGTGGTGAATCTCGTGCTCGCCGTCCTCGCGGGCGCCGCGTTGTGGCTGTTCGCGCCGGCACCGGCCACCCGCCCGACGTGGCGCATCCGACCTCGCCGCCTGCAGGTTCCGGCGTCGATCCGCGGCGCCTTCGTCACCGCCGTGCTCGCCGCCGGAACCGCATTCGCGGTGACCGGTGTGCTCACCGCCGTGTCGGCGCTGTTCCTGACCGAATATCTGGGGTCGAGGAGCCACACGATGGCCGGTCTCGTCGTGTTCCTGACGTTCCTATTCATGGCCTTCGGTCAGCTCCTCGCACGCCGGATGTCGACGGCCGCCGCGATGCTCGTCGGGTGCCTCGCGTTGATCCCGTCAGCCGGCCTGCTGGCGCTCGCGCTGGCGAACATCGTGCTCGCGCCGCTGCTCGCGTCCGCGGTGGTGCTCGGCGTCGCCGGGGGCCTGTGCCTCAATGCCTCGATCGCCACCACCGTCGAACGGGTCGAGCAGCAGTTCCGCGGCGGGGTGTCGTCGGCGTTCTTCGCGGGGATCTACGTGATGCTGGCCGTCCCCGCGGTCGGTGTCGGCGTGCTCGCGCGGTTCACCGACCTTCGGGCCGCCGGGATCGTCTTCAGCGCGCTGGTCGCCGCGCTGGGTGCGGGGGTGGCCGTCGCGCAACTGATCGCGCGCAGACGGGCCTGAGCGTCAGCCTCGTGGCCTGGTGGTGACCGGCGGGATCGTGATCACCGGACGCGTCGTCGTGGTGGTGGTCGGCGCCAGTGTCGGTGCCACGGCGGCCTGCGGCGGAACGGTCGCCTCGGTCGTCGTGACGATCGGGGGCCGGGTCACCGGCGTGGTGACCGGGGCGAGGCTGATCGTCGGCGGAGGGGGAGGCGGAGGCGGCGCGAGCGTCGTCCGGACCGGCGGCGGGGGAGGCGGTGCGGGGGTCGTCGAGGGCGCGGGCGGCGGCGCGGTGGTCACCGGCGCCGGTTCGGTGGGGAGGGTGACGACCCGCGGGGTGGTCAGCTCCGCCATCTGCCAGGTGGGGGTCGGCGGGACGAACACCTGGAACGTCGCCGGTTCCGCGCTGTACGGCCCCGCGGCCTGCAGACCTTCCGACGACAGCGGTGGTGGCACGACTGTCGGTCCGCGACTGCCGAACGCGCCGCCTGCGGCGCCGATCATCAGCCCGGAGACCGCTGAAACGGTGGCAATCGCAAGCGCCCCGATCGCTACAGTCCTGTCGTCCATGCTTTACCCGTCGTCGGCGTGCAAATGCGTCCACCATAGAGGGCGTTGCCCCCGGCTGGTGCACGTGTCCGCAATCGAGTTGCCCGGGAGGGGTTCGCTCGAAGGTTGCCGGGCGGCCGCCGGGGTTCGGCGCACGCTGACGAGAACCCTTGCCCGGACGGGGTCGCGAGCCGACGATCGAGCGGTGTCCATACCGCTCCGACCGGGGGTAACGATGTCTCTGCTCGACAGATTGTTCCGCCGCCGCCCGCTGTCCGAACGAGCCGGGGCGGCCGTCGCCGCGTCGGCGATGCTGTTCGCTTCGTGAGCGCACTCGAGATCGTCGCCGACGTCCTCGTCCTCGGCGGCGGACCCGCCGCCACCTGGGCGGCACTGTCCGCGGCCCGGGAGGGCGCCCGGGTGGTGCTCGCCGACAAGGGGTACTGCGGAACCAGCGGTCCCACCGCGTCGGGTGGCAACAACCTGTGGAACATCCCGCCCGGCCCCGCCCGCGAACGGTCGGTGCAGGCCCGCTTCGAGGACGGCGGCCGGCTGTCCGAACCGGCCTGGATGTACCGGGTGCTCGAGGAGACCCACCGCCGGGTGGACGAACTGGCCGATTCCGGCTACCGGTTTCCGTCCGGCGACGACGGCCGGGAGGTGCGCACCAGCCTGCAGGGGCCGGAGTACATGCGCCGGATGCGCAGGCGCGTGCACCGGGCCGGGGTCACCATTCTCGACCACAGCCCCGCCCTGGAACTGCTCACCACCGGCGACGCCGTCGTGTCCGGCGCCGCCGGTCTGCAACGGCAGAACGGATACGCGCCGTGGTCGGTGCGCGCCGGGGCCGTGGTCGTGGCGACCGGCGGCTGCGCGTTCCTGTCGGGAAGTTTCGGAACGAACGTCGACACCGGCGACGGACTCCTGATGGCCGCCGAGGTCGGGGCGTCGTTCTCGGGCATGGAATTCTCGACCGCCTACGCGCTGGCCCCGGCGTGGAGCGGGCACACCAAGGGCTTGATGATGCAGTTCGCCACGTACTACGACGCGGACGGCCAGCCGCTCGGGGACGGCGGCTTCTCCGCACGCGGCGCCGCGATGGCGCACCTCGCCACCGGCCGCCCGGTGTATGCGCGGCTGGACCGGGCCCGGCCCGACATCCGCGCGGCCATGCGCACGTCGCAACCGAATTACTTTCTGCCGCTGGACAAGGCGGGCATCGACCCGTTCACGCAGAAGTATCCCGTGCGCGCGGTGCTGGAGGGGACGGTGCGTGGGACCGGAGGCATCCGGATCACCGGCACCGACTGCGCCAGTGACGTTCCCGGCCTGTTCGCGGCCGGCGATGCCGCCACCCGCGAGTTGATCACCGGCGGCCGCAGCGGCGGCGGCAGCCACAACGGGGCCTGGGCGATCTCCTCGGGAACGTGGGCGGGCGCGGGTGCCGCCCGGTTCGCGCGGGGGCGCCCCGTCCCCGACGGAGTGCGCGGCGCGGGAACGGCCGGTCTGCGCGGCCCGTCCGCCCGGCGGCAGGCGTCGCGCGCCATCGTCGGACTGGTTCAGGAGCACACCCTGCCGCTGCGGCGCAGCTACCGGCGCAGCGCGGCGAGCCTGCAGGACAGCGTGACCGCGCTCGACGAAGCCTGGTCGGGTGCCGCCGATCTGCTCGGCGGGAGCGAACGGGAACTGCTGCAGGCACGTTCGGCCGCCGCGATGCTCGCCGCGGCCCGGTGGGCGACCCACTCGGCGCTGGCGCGGACCGAGACCCGGGGCATGCACGTGCGCACCGACCTGCCCGACACCGATCCGTCGCAGACCCGTCGCCTGCTGTCGGGCGGACTGGGCGAAGTGTGGGTGCGGCCGGAACACGGCGCCGCCGAAAACAGGACGGTGGCGTCGTGATCGAGGTCGTCCTCGCCGACAGGTGCGTGCAGTGCGACATCTGCATCAAGGTCTGCCCGACGGACGTCTTCCGGCGCGGCGAGGACGGGGTTCCCGTCGTCGCGCACCAGGAGGACTGTCAGACGTGCTTCATGTGTGAGGCGAACTGTCCCACCGACGCGCTGTACGTCGCGCCGTTCGACACCCCGGTTCCCGAGGACTCCACCCACACCGACGCCGACGCGCTGGCGGAGTCCGGGGCGCTCGGCGCCTACCGCGCCGTGATCGGGTGGGGTGGCGGCCGCACGCCGGGTTCCACGCTCGACCGGAACCACCTGTTCGCACCCGTGAGTACTTCGTAACCGCCGGACGTTAACAAGTACTCACGGGGGTGGCCCTGCGGATGAACCGGCCGATCTCGCGGATGGCGCGGGTGCCTTCGGGGAGCAGTCCGGCGGCGGCCTGGAAGACGTGCACCTGCCGCTCCCACACCTGCAGTTCGCACGGCACACCGGCCTGGGACAGCCGCTCGGACATCAGTTCCGCGTCGACGTACACCATTTCCTGCGAGCCGGTCTGGATCAGGGCAGGCGGCATGGAGGCGAGGGAGCCGTCCACGGGGGACGTGGACGGCTCGTGCCCGCCCCGGGTGTCCAGGCGTTCGATCAGCTTGGACAGGGCACCGACCGCGCGTTTGGGGAAGACGGCGCAGAGGTCGGCGTTGGGATGGGCCAGCTTGTTCACCGGGTCGAGGTCGGTCAGCGGCGACAGCGCGACGTCGGCGGCGGGACGCGGCAGCCCCTGGCGCAGCGCTTCGAGCGTCACCATGAACGTCAGGAATCCGCCCGCCGAGTCGCCGGCGATGACGATGCGGTCCGCGGTGTACCCGTGTGCGAGCAGCCACCGGTACCCGTCGACACCGTCCGCGACGGCCGCCCGGATGGGGTTCCGCGGGATCATCCGGTACGCGACGTTCAGCGTCGACGCCTGGGACTCCGCCGAGATCCGCGACACCATCTGGCGGTGCGAGTTGATCCCGCAGCACAGGAACGCCCCGCCGTGGAGGTAGAGGATCGCCCGGTCGCCGAGCTCACCCGGAGGCCGGATCCATTCGGCGCGGCAGTGCGGCAGCCGGACGGGCCTGCGCTGGGTTCCGCGGATGGGGCCGAGCGAGTACCCGAACAGGTCGACGACTCCGGTGGGCCACGGCAGTTCGGGGTAGCGCGCCCACCCGTCGAGGAACGGCCGGACCGTGCGGCGGAGGGTGTGTGCGAGGGCCGCCGACTGCAGGCTGGTCCCGGCGAACTCCCGCCGCGTCACCGGGAGCGGTGACGGGCAGAATTCGTAAGTCGCAGTGCTCATTGCCTGCCTCCGTTCCGGCCTCGGTGCCCTTCGACGTGCTGCCTTCAGGTTTGCCACCTCTTTGCGCCGTACGGTCTACATCGAAGTAGGTCGCACGGACGCTACGCCCGACGTAGCATCCAGGCGGAAGTCGTAATGGGATAGTGACCGAGCGGGGGTGAACGTCCAGGTGGGGATCATGCCGGTTACCGATTCGATATTCCTTCTCGGCGAATCGCGAGAGCATCCGATGCATGTCGGATCGCTCGAATTGTTCACACCGCCGGAGGATGCCGGACCGGACTACGTGAAGTCGATGCACGAAACACTGCTGAAGCACACGGACGTGGACCCCACGTTCCGCAAGAAGCCGGCGGGCCCGGTCGGCAGTCTCGGGAACCTGTGGTGGGCCGACGAGTCGGACGTCGATCTCGAATACCACGTGCGTCATTCGGCCCTGCCTGCGCCGTACCGGGTCCGCGAATTGCTGACGCTGACGTCCCGGTTGCACGGCACGCTCCTGGACCGTCATCGCCCGCTGTGGGAGATGTATCTGATCGAGGGCCTCTCCGACGGCCGGTTCGCGATCTACACCAAGCTGCACCACTCGCTGATGGACGGGGTCTCCGGGCTGCGGCTGCTGATGCGGACGCTGTCGACCGACCCGGACGTGCGCGACGCGCCGCCGCCGTGGAACCTGCCGCGCTCGGGGTCGGCGAACGGAGCCGCCGCCCCCGACCTCTGGTCGGTGGTGAACGGGGTCCGCCGCACGGTCGGCGACGTCGCCGGTCTCGCGCCGGCGTCGCTGCGGATCGCCCGCACCGCGATGGGTCAGCACGACATGAGGTTTCCGTACGAGGCGCCCCGCACCATGCTCAACGTCCCGATCGGTGGCGCGCGCCGGTTCGCCGCGCAGTCCTGGCCGCTCGACCGGATCCATGCCGTGCGGAAAGCGGCAGGCGTCAGTGTCAACGACGTCGTGATGGCCATGTGCGCCGGGGGGCTGCGGGGCTACCTCGAGGAACAGAACGCGCTGCCGGACGAACCGCTGATCGCGATGGTTCCGGTGTCGCTGCGCGACGAGCAGAAGGCCGACTCCGGCGGCAACGCGGTGGGGGTGACGCTGTGCAACCTGGCGACGGACGTCGACGACCCGGCGGAGCGTCTGACGGCGATCTCCGCGTCCATGTCGCAGGGAAAGGAATTGTTCGGCAGCCTCACCTCGTTGCAGGCGCTGGCGTGGTCCGCGGTCAACATGTCACCGATCGCCCTGACGCCGGTGCCGGGGTTCGTCCGCTTCACGCCGCCGCCGTTCAACGTGATCATCTCCAACGTCCCGGGACCGCGGAAGACCATGTACTGGAACGGGTCCCGGCTGGACGGCATCTACCCGACGTCGGTGGTGCTGGACGGGCAGGCGCTGAACATCACGCTCACCACCAACGGCGGCAACCTCGATTTCGGTGTCATCGGGTGCCGCCGCTCGGTGCCGAGCCTGCAACGCATCCTCCACTACCTGGAGGCTGCCCTCGGCGAACTGGAGGCGGCACTACTCTGAGACGCTACTGCTTGGAGGCGCCGCGGGTTTCAGCGTCTGCCCGACTCCTGCTCGACGAGGGCCCGCCGCGATTCCTCGTGCAGCACGCCGAGCAGTTCGTGTTCGACGTCCGCGAATTCGGGTGACGTCATCATCGACAGTTCGCGGGGGCGGGGCAGGCCCACCGTCACCTCGCGCCGCACGGTGGCGGGCCGGGCGGACAGCACGACCACCCGGTCCGACAGGTAGACGGCCTCCCGGATGTCGTGGGTGATCATCAGGACGGTCCACCGGTAGCGCTGCCACACGTCCTGCAACCAGGTCTGCATCTCGGTGCGGGTCAACGAATCCAGGGCGCCGAACGGCTCGTCGAGCAGCAGCACGGGCCGGTCCTGGACGACGGTCCGCAGCATCGCGGCGCGCTGTCGCATGCCGCCGGACAGCTGGCTGGGGCGGGCGTCCTCGAACCCGCCGAGACCGAAGACGGAAAACAGTTCCCGGGCTTTGTCCCGCGCCTGTTTCCGGGGCACGCCCTGCACCTCGAGTCCGAGGGTGGTGTTGTCGAGGACGCTGCGCCACGGGAACAGCAGGTCCTTCTGCGGCATGTACGCGCAGTTCGACGGGCCACTGCCCGCGGGACGCACGGGCTCGCCGCCGATCGTGACGGTGCCGGCGTCCGGTTGGTCGAGTCCGGCGAGCATGGCGAACGCGGTGCTCTTCCCGCACCCGCTGGGGCCGATCACCGACACGAACTCGCCCGGTTCGACGGTGAACGAGACGTTGTCGAGGACGGGACGGATGCCGCCGCGGACGGGGAATCCCTTGCTCAGTCCGGACAGTGCGACGCGCGCGGTCTCACTCATGCCGGGCCCTCTCGTTCTTGATCCAGGGGGCGACGACGCGCTCCACCGCGAACGTGAGCAGGTAGAGGCTGACGCTGATCACGGCGGTGACGAGCACCGCCGCCAGCACGAGGTCGGTGCGGAAGGAGTTCTTCTGCGTGGCCATGTAGATGCCGAGACCGGACGTGGCCCCGACGTATTCGGCGAACACGGCACCCACGACGGCGTACGTGATGCCGATGCGCAGGGCGGTGAAGAACCGGGGGATGGCCGAGGGCAGCCGCACGTAGCGGAATTCCTGCCACCGGGAGGCGCCCATGCTGCGCAACAGCGCACCCGCCTCCCGGTCGGCGGCGGCGAAACCCTCGATCAGGCCGATCGTCATGGGGAAGAACGTGGCGAGGGCGATCACGAGGACCTTCGGCAGCAGACCGAATCCGAACCAGATGATCATCAGCGGCGCGATCGCGATGATCGGCAGCGTCTGCGACACGACGAACAGCGGAACGAATGCGCGTCGCAGCCACGGCGAGAAGTCCACGAGCACGGCGAGAGCCCACGCGCAGAGCAGGGACACGGCGAACCCGATCAGCGTCACCTGCAGTGTCGCGGAGGCGTGACCGGAGATGGCGTCCCGCGCCCGCCAACCCTGCTGGACGACCCGCAGCGGCGACGGCAGCACCTGCGGCCGGATACCGCTGACCGTCACGTACACCTGCCACGCGACGACCAGCAGCGCCACGACCACGACCGCGGGCAGTACCCGCCGCAGCAGCGGGGACGTGCCCGGGGCCGGGGTCCGGAGGGTCGGGTCAGGGCTGAGCGAGGTACTCATTGGTGAAATACGTCGACCAGTCGGGTTCCGTGGTCAGCGGTGCCCCGTCGGGGCCAGTGAGCAGGCCGTGCTGGAACAGGAAACCGGAGTACCCCGCCCACTGCTCGGCCGTCTGTGTCCCGACCTTTCCGGAAGCGTCCTTCATGTACTCGGAGGACAGCATCTGCTGGCTCTCCCGCACGAGGGACTCGTCCGTGAAGGCGCCGGGGTTGGCGTCGATCAACATCTGCGCGGCCTCGTCCGGCCGGTCGGCGGCGAACTGGTAGCCGCGCTGCAGGGCCTGGACGAACTTGCGGGCCTGCTCGGGATGCTCGTCCATCCACTGCTCGTTGCCCTCGATGACGAGTGCGTACGCGTCCGGGAAGCCGTAGTCGGTGTAGTGGAAGTAGCGCATCGGGGTGCCCCGGTGCTCGGCCTCGATGCCCTCCCAGCCGAAGAACGACACGGTGAAGTCGGCGGTGCCGGAGTACACGGCCTCGTAGGCCGACGTGCCGAGCGTGACGGTGGTGAATTCGCCCTTGCCGCCGTCGTTCCGGATGATCTGCTTCAGCGTCTCCTCGCCGTCGGGGTCCGCGAAACCGGCGTAGATCTTGCCGTCGAGATCCCGGGGGCGGGTGATGTCGGCGCGATCCGCCTTCACCGCGATGCCCGTCGCCCAGTGCTGCAGCGGGGCCATGACCGACGTGGTCTGGGCGCCCGCGGCCTTCGAGAACGTCGCGGAACTCTGGAAGCTCACGCCGAACTCCGCGTTGCCGGCGTCGACGAGGGTGTCGGGTGAGGTGTCGTTGTACGGCAGAACCTGCACGTCGAGTCCGGCGTCCGCGAACCAGCCCTCCTGCTGGGCGACGAACAGTCCGGTGTGGTTGGTGTTCGGCGTCCAGTCGAGGGCGAATCGGATGGTGTCGTCGGACTGCGAGTCGCCGGCGCAGCCGGTGAGCATCGACAGGGCCGAGACGAGGATGACGGCCGCGGTGGCCGCGCGCTTGGTACGGGAGAAAAGTGTCACGACGCCGGCCATTCCTGCTTGTTGAGTGCGGTGTCCCAGAACATGAGTTCGTAGCGGCTGGCGATCGTGAACGCCTCCACCATCGCCTCGCGCTGGGCTTCGGTCGCGGCCTCCGCGGCGGCGTCCACGAGTTCGCGGGCCTTCGCGACGGCGGCGTGGAACTCCTCCGCGTCGTACGTGGTCACCCACTGTGCGTACGGGTGCGACGGGTCGGCGGCCAGCACGTCCCGGGCGCTCGCCGCCAGCCGGCGTCCCACGTCGGCGTAGATCCAGAAGCACGGCAGCACCGCGGCGGCGGACACCGCGTACGGCTCGGTGGCGGCGACCGCCGTCAGGTAGGAGATGTACCCGAGGCAGGCCTGTGAGTGCTGCGGTTCGGCGTCCGACGCGGGGAGTCGCCCGCTGGTCAGGAGGTTCTGGTGCAATGTCGCCTCGACCGTGGCGGCCTCGGCTGCCGAGCCGGCCCAGAAGCCGGCCTCGACGGGGCCCGGCGCATGCGCGGCGACCAGGGACAGGGCCTTCGCGTACCCGGTCAGGTACAGGAAATCTTGCTCGATGTAGGTGCGGAACACGTCCAGCGGCAGTGTTCCGTCGCCGAGGCGGCGCAGGAACTCGAGTTCGTCGATCGCCTCGCGCAGCACCTTGGTCCGGTCCCACAAGTGGTCCGTGAATCGGGCGTGCTGGCCTGCGCCCGCAGCACCTTGGACAGAGCTATTCACAACGTTGACATCCCTTCGTCAGCATTACCTGAGCAGGTTCCCGGGTGTGTTCTCAGCCCCGCCCGTGCGGAGCACCCCGTGTCAGAACAAGCCGACCCTAGCACCGGCCGTGCCGCGAACGGAAAGGCCCCGGGTGGGTGGACGGGCTCAGCCTGCGAGGAACGCGGCCGCTCCCGGCGGGAGGGGCGCGGGGCCGCGCGTGTAGATCTCGGCGGGCCTGCCGGTCCCGACGACGGCCATGTCGCCGGTGTGCTCGAGGGCGGGCATCATGTGCCGGCGGAACGAGTCCTTCGGGAGGGGACGGCCGAACACCACCTCGTAGACCCGGCGGAGTTCGAGCACCGTGAACGTGTCGCCGGCCAGTCCCGACGGGTCGACGGACCGCGCGTACCGCTCGCGCAGGTTGGCGACGGCGAGGGTGACGACGTCCGCATGGTCGAACGCGAGGTCCTGCGTCACCCGGTCGCCGTCGACGGGGATCAGCAGGGCGTCGCGGGGGAGTGCCGTGCGCGGCAGCGCCGCCCCGTGCGTCATCGACAGCACCCACCCGCGGTCGTCGCGGGCGGGGTCGTCGAACATCGCCAACTGGTGGAACTCGGCACCCGCCAGTCCGGCCTTGATCCGCAGGCACCGCTCGGCGGCGTCCCGCAGCCGCTCGTCCTTGTGGAGGAAGGTGCCCGGAAGCGCGAGCCGGCCCGAACGGTGCGGAACCACAAGCACTTTCAGCTCGGCGCCGTCGACGGTGAGGACGGCGACGTCGACCGCCACGGACGGCCGCGGGTAGTCGAGGAGACTCTTGCCCTCGGGATCGGTCGATGCGGCCACGGAGCACATGTTAGCGCGCGGTTGATCTATATCGCGTTCGAACGGTCCTGCCTGCGCATCGTTGGTAGTTTGGCGAGAGATTCCCGTACGCGCTGCGTGAGGAGATTCGGCCGTGGATGTCGAGAAGTCAGGCGACACACTCGTCGTCCGCGCCCGGGACGGCGACGTGCGCGGCTATCCCGAAGGCGACGTCTACGCGTGGAAGGGCATCCCGTTCGCCGCCGCCCCCGTCGGCGATCTGCGGTTCCGGGCGCCGGCCCCGCCCGCACCGTGGGACGGCGTGCGCGACTGCGTCGACTTCGGCCCGATGGCCCCGCAGGGCCACGGCACCGCCGTCCCGATCGACGCCGGACTCGAGATGGACGAGGACTGCCTGTCGGTCAACGTGTGGGCACCCAGGCCCGACGGCATCCCGCGGCCGGTGATGGTGTGGATCCACGGCGGCGCCTACTGCCTGGGAACCGCGGCCCAGGGCATCTACAACGGGCGGATCCTGTCCACTCTCGGCGACGTCGTGCTGGTCTCGTTCAACTACCGGGTGGGGGCGCTCGGCTTCCTCGACCTGTCGTCGTTCTCGACGGCGGAGCGGGTGTTCGAGACCAACTGCGGGCTGCGCGACCAGGTCGCCGCCCTCGAATGGGTGCGCGAGAACATCGCGTCGTTCGGCGGTGACCCGGACGAGGTGACGGTGTTCGGGGAGTCGTCGGGAGCCGGGTCGATCACCACCCTGATGACGTGCCCGAGCGCGGACGGGTTGTTCCACCGCGCGATCGCCCAGAGCCCACCCGCCACGTCGGTCTACGGCAGCGAGCGGGCGGCCACGGTCGCGAAGCAGTTCCTCGACATCCTCGACGTGGAACCTGCCCGGATCGACACGTTGCTGCGCCTCCCGTACCGCACGGTCATCGAGGCCAGCGACACCCTCGTCAACGAGGTGCCGACGAAGATCCCGGGCACACTCGCCATGGCGCCCGTGGTGGACCGCGACTTCCTGCCCCGCTACCCGGTGGCCGCGTTCCAGAAGGGCTACTCCCACCGGATCCCCCTCATCATCGGTTCCAACAAGGACGAGTCGTCGATCTTCAAGTTCATGAAATCGCCTCTGTTGCCGGTCACTTCGGATTCGGTGCAGGAGATGCTGCGGGCGATCGCGACCGATCACCCGGAACTGCCCGCGGCCCGCCTCGCCGACATCCTGTCTGCGTACCCGGACCGCGGCAAACCGAAGGGCGCACTCGCGATGTCCCGCGACGCCGCGTTCCGGATGCCCGCCCTGTGGGTGGCCGATGCCCACAGCAGGCACTCGCCGACGTGGATGTACCGGTTCGACCAGGCCACCCCGATGCTCAAGGCCGCGCGCATCGGAGCCGGGCACGCCACCGAACTCCCGTACGTCTTCGGCAATTTCGACACCCTCAACATCGACCCGACGTTCTGGCTCGGCGGCCGGAAGACGGCACTCGAGGTGTCGGGCCGCATCCAGCGCCGGTGGCTCGCGTTCGCGCGGCACGGTGTCCCCGCCGCCCTGGACGCGTCCAAGCACTGGGCCCCCTACGACGAGGAGGACCGCGCCACGTTGCTGATCGACGGCGCGGACACGCTGGTGAAGGACCCGGACCACGAGATGCGGGTCGCCTGGGGCAACGACGTCATGGGGTTCAACTGACTGGCACCTTCTCGTCCAGTTCCTTCAGCACGGGCAGCGCGAAGCACGCCAACCCGATGATCAGGACCGGGATCGCGAGCACGAAGAACGTCGGCTGGATACCCCACTTGTCGAGGATCGGGCCGGCCAGCAGGTAGCCCAGCGGACCCGCCGCATACGCCGTGGACGTCATGACCCCGGTGACCCGGCCGCGCATGTGCTCCGGACTGCGAGTCTGCATGGCGTAGTTGGCGATCGGGCCGACCGGACCGAACACCAGACCCTGCAGGAGAGCCAGCGCCAGAATCGCCCACAGCGGCGGCAGGAACGCCATCGCGACCATCGCTGCGCCCAGCACCGTCACCGCCACCACCATCAGCATCCGGCGCGACACGAACGGCGCGAGCGGTCCGTAGGCGAGGGCGCCCACCACGCCGCCGATGCTGAGCGCCATCAGGACCGAACCGAGTTGCGCAGGTTTGTCGAGTTCGGTGAAGTACACCGGGAACACCACTGACTCGACCGGCATGTACAGCGCGACCACCGCCATGTCCACGAGCGCGATCGTGCGCAGGAGCCGGTTGTGCCACACGAACTTCAATCCCTCGAGCGTGCCGTGCCAAATGGACGTCGGGCGCGTGGCGGTGTCCGGTCTGCCGGCGTGCTCGAGACGCAGGAACGCGATCGTCGCAACGGACAGCACGAACCCGGCGGCGGCGACCCACAACGTGTTCACCGCACCCACGGTGGCGATGAGGACGCCGCCGATGCCCGGGCCGACGAGATACGCCACGTTGTAGTTGGCCTCGTAGAGACTGTTCATCCGGTCGAGTGACCACCCCGCGGACTTCGTGGCGGCGGGCAGCATCGACTCCCTGGCCGCGATGCCGGCCGGATCGAACGCGGCGCCGATCGCGGCGAGGACGGCGATCACCGTGACGGTGAGGCCCGTCGTGGTCGCGATCACCGGGATGGCCGCCACGGACAGGGCCGACAGGCAGTCGGAGATCAGCGACGTGCGGCGTCGTCCGAACAGGTCGACGAACGTGCCCGCGAACAGGCTCGACAGCAACAGCGGGAGGGTGGCCGCGCCCGCGACGATCGCGGCGTCCGATGCGCGACCGGTCTGCTCGAGCACGAGCCACGGCAGCACGACGATCACGATGCCGTTGCCCGTGGAGGAGAACAGGGTCGCGACGTTCAGGAGGATCAGGGGCCCGAACCGGCGAGTCACAGCCGTCTCGGTGGCGGTCACGGCAAGGTCCTCTGGTCGGCTCGGTCGGTGGTCCTTCGACGCTAACAGCGAGGTCGTGGCCACCGCGAGCGAATTTTCGGCCGCTACTGGTTGCGTTGCAGAGTCAACTCGGCGAGCGTGCGCGCACCGTCGCACGGGTCGCCCGTCCCGGACCGTTGCTGCACCCACCACGTGATGACACCGGAGTAGGCGGCGGTGATCCCACACGTCGCCGAATCACCCGGCCGCCGGGCGCTGAACGCCGACGTGCCCGCGATCGTCGTGGTCTCCACCTGATAGCCCAGCTGGTCCGCCACCGCCCGCTCCCGCTGCAACGAGTTGTTCTCGAACCAGCCGAACGTGACGTCGATCGATCCGGCGGCGGACGACACCGTCCACATGCACACTGCACCGTAGAAGTACTGGTCGATGCCTGCGCCGTGCAGTGTCTCCACGATCTTGTCGTTGGGGACGGCGTCGCATTCGCGCAGGAGCTTGTCGAACTGCGGCGAGCCGTCGTCGGAGGAGGCGGCACCCTCGGGCAGGGGAGTGCCCGTGACGGACGTGCCGCAGCCGGCCAGCGCCATCGCCGACGCGACCGCCGCGGCGAGTCGCCGGCGGCCGGTCATTTGGCCTTCTCCAGCGTCAGCCGGCCGAGCGCGGTCGGTGCCTCGCACGGATCGGAGGGTGCACTGCCCGTTCCGTAGCGGACCAGCCAGTGCACGAAGTCGGAACCGGTGCCGAGCGCGACCTCGCAGAACCCGACGTTCTGCGACGAAAACCCGCGATGCCCGGCGATCTCGAGGTCGTGGACCTCGTGACCGATGCCCTTGGCCACCGACCGCTCCCGGTCGATGGGGCTGCCGCGGTACCAGGTGAACATCACGTACCGTTCGCCGCCGTCCGCTTCCCACCGGCACTTGATGCCGTTCCGCGACACCGGGGTGAGCCCCGCGATCCGCGCCCGCTCGTACACTTCGGCGTCGGTCAGCGAGCCGCATTCACCCACGAACGGGCCGGGCTGCACGGCCACCGAGGTGGTCGGCGCGGATGCCGGATCGGTGTCCGAACCGCCGCCGGAACCGCAACCGGCCAGCACGACCGTCGCCGCGAGAAGACACGTCGCGCGGACGGCCGGGCGGAGCGGATCAGACGAGCTCCGCATAGCTCGGATTCTCGGCGATGTACTTCTCCACGTACGAGCACGACGGGATCACGGCGAGCCCACTGGACTTCGTGTCGTCGAGGGCGGCCTTCACCACCACCGCCGCCAGACCCTGCCCGCGGAACTGCGGATACGTCACGGTGTGGTGGAAGTCGCGGGCGCCGTTCCGCTCGAAGTAATAGGCGTATCCGGCCAGCTGGCCGTCGAGGTAGATCTCGAACCGGGATTCCGACACGTCGTGTTCCACCGTGGCCGCCACAGATCGCTCCTCTGCTCGTGTGGCGTGCGCGCTGTCCCGCGCACGCTGTCACTCGCAGATTACGTCAGTCCGCGAGGTTGGTGCGCAGCAGCATGACGTTGTAGTCCGACCAGGTGGTGGCCAGGAAATACAGGTCGGATCCCTTCGACCACGGGTGCATGTACGCGCCGTACAGCTCGGGCACGTCCCGGCTGCTCACGAGCACTTCGGGTTCGCTCCAGCCGGATTCGAGGTGGTCGGAACGGCGCATCACCACCGAGTTGCCGGCATCGGTGTACATCGCCACGAACTGACCGAGGTATTCGTTGAACTGCACGGACAACTCGCTGACCGGTCCGGCGATCACCGGTGTGGCGACGGTGGCGTTGGCCTTCACCCACGCCCTGCCGTCCCAGTACTCGTACAGCGTGAGGTTCCGGATGTCCGCCTCCTTCACCCGCGACAACCGGGCGTCGCCGGAACGCCCCGAGGGGGTGCCGAATGCGTAGACGAATCCGTCGTGCTTGACGTACGAGCCCATCTGGAAGTTCTCGGCGCCCGTGCCCGGCACGTTGGGCCGCAGCGTCAGGGGATCGGTGACCCAGTTCTCGCCGTTGTCCACGGAGTACGCGATGCCGGACGCGTTGGTGTCCCACTCGCCCGGGGCGCCCCAGCTGCGCACCGACATGTAATTGATGTACTGCGTCGCGGCCGGGCCCTCGCCGACCGAGATGCCGGTGGTGGGGATGACGGTCTGCTCCACGCCCGGGATCTTCTGGCTCTGGATGATCTCCTTGGAATGGTTCGGCAGATCGACCGGGGAATTGTCGATGCCCATCCCGTCGGTGAGGTCCTTGTCGGAGCTGCGCAGCAGGATGTTGCTGCGCCAGTCGCCGACCAGACCGCACAGCGGGTTGTCGCTCAGCCCGACGGTGTCACCGAACGCCGTGAGGATCTCGCCTCCGCCGTTGTCCCACATGATGCCGAGGTCGGTGCCGAGTACCCGGAACCTGCCGATCGTGTCGTTGGGGCTGCGAGGCCCGGTGATGTGCGCGATTGCCTGAGTTTTGCCACGCAGCTCGGGAAGGCGGCCGTCACTGCCGTTGAGCCAGGGGATGGGATTGATGCCCTGGCCCGAGCCGCTCGATCCGAGGCTGCCGGTTCCGCCGAGGCACGGCGCCGCCGCCGCAACAGGGGGCGCCATCACGAAAAACGTGCAGGTGGAAGCGAGTAAGGCGGGCATCGCCAGGGAGGCGACACGGCGGAGTCTGGTCACGAGCGCACCTCTCTGCGACGAGTCGAGTTCGGTCCGGTCACGCTAGCAATACCTCACCTGTCACACCAGTCCCTTGGGTAACCATTGGATATCGCACCCGCCCTGGGTAGCTACAGGATCGCTCCGGGGTTGAGTATCCCCAGCGGGTCGAGTGCCGTCTTGATCCGCTGCGTCAATTCCATGACGTCCGGGCCCAACTGGTCGGGCAGCCAGGCCTTCTTCAAGCGGCCGACACCGTGCTCGCCGGTGATCGTGCCGCCGAGAGCGATTGCGAGGTCCATGATCTCGCCGAAAGCGAGGTGGGCGCGCTCGGCCATCGCGGCATCCTCGGGGTCGAACACGATGAGCGGGTGCGTGTTTCCGTCGCCGGCATGGGCGATCACCGCGACCATCACGTCACGTTCGCGGGAGATGGCCGCGATTCCCTCCACCAGCGCAGGCAGTTTCGGCAGCGGGACCCCGACGTCCTCGAGGAGCAGGGTGCCCAGTCTCTCGACCGCGGGGATCGCGAATCGTCGTGCCGCGGCGAACGCTTCGCCCTCGTCGGGGTCGTCGGTGGTGAAGACCTCGGTCGCGCCGTTTGCCGTGCAGGCGTCGGCCATGACGGAAATCTCTTCGGCCGCAATCGAACCGGGGGCGTCCGACCGGGCGATGAGCATCGCCTCCGCCGTCCGGTCCAGGCCCATCTTCAATGCGTCCTCGACGGCGCCGATCGAGGCGCGGTCCATGAACTCGAGCATCGACGGTCGCAGCGTGCGGGTGATGGCCAGCACGGTGTCGGCGGCCGCCTGCACGGAGGCGAACGACGCGACGAGGGTGCTCGCAGGCGGCTGGGCCGGGATCAGCCGCAGCGTCGCCTCCGTGACGATGCCGAGTGTTCCCTCGCTCCCGACGAACAGCTTGGTCAGCGACAGGCCGGCCACGTCCTTCAGCCGCGGGCCGCCGAGGCGCACGTCCGTCCCGTCCGCGAGAACCACCCGCAGCGCGAGGACGTAGTCGGTGGTGACGCCGTACTTGACGCAGCACAGCCCGCCCGCGTTGGTCGCGACGTTGCCGCCGATCGAGCACATCTCGAACGACGACGGATCGGGCGGGTACCAGAGGCCGTGTTCGGCGGCCGCGGCCTTGACCTCGGCGTTGAGCAGCCCCGGTTCGACGACGGCGATCCGCGTCACCGGGTCCACCTCGATCCGGCGCATGCGCTCGGTGCTGACCACCACGCTGCCCGCCACGGCGGTGGCGCCGCCACTGAGCCCGGAGCCGGCGCCGCGCGGGATCACGGGGACGCGGTGCTCGGTCGCCCAGCGCATCACCACCTGGACTTCCTCGGTGGTCGCGGGGCGGGCGACGGCGAGGGGGAGGACGGCGTCGGGATCGCGCGCCCAGTCCTGGCGGTAGGACGCCAGGACGTCCGGATCGGTGACGAGGCAGCCCCGGGGGAGCGCGCTCGTGAGCGCCGCGAGTGCGTCGTCGGTGACCGTCATCGTGACTCCTGGAATGCGGGTGTCGGGGACCTCGACGGTAGCCCGGCGAACGGCGAGTGTCCGCGAATTGGTCATTCGTCCAACTGAACCGATTCCGACCGTGTTTCCCGGATATCGCTCCAACCTGGACGTTCGGTGCAGAAGCGACCCCCCAATAGCCCATCTGTTAGTTACTTACGCGTAGGAGTCTCACGATGTGGGATCAGGGGGGTGAATTTTTTCGGGGGGTCCACCGATGGGGTATGCAACCGTGCCCGGAGGGGAAAATGCTGGTAGAGGCGTCCCGCGAACCGGGCGGACCCGGACAAATCGGGTGTAACACAGGTCACATTCGCCACTCTGTTACCGGATCGTATCGACCAGGCAATGCAAAAACCCACTTCTACGGGTTAGCGTCTTGCATCGTCAAACACCGGCGAGGCGTTACACCCAAACGGAGATTCTCACGAAATGTGAGCCAGAACACCGTTGGGGCCGGGTTTTGCCGCACCGACCCTGGAAGGACCCGCACCGATGAATGCACTCCACCGAGATCCCAGCAGCTACATCTCCGCGATGTTCTCGTACGAGTTCCTCGATGGTGGTATCGACTACGACTCCATCGAGCAGATCCACCGTGGCGAGTTCGACGAATGGATCTTCGCACTCGCCGGTTCGGGATTGTTCACCAACGAGGAAGTTCGGTCGATGGTCCAGGAATGGCGCCTGAACCCGAAGACCCTCCTGAACACGCTCCTCGCCGACGCGGACGAAGTCACCGCCAAGCGCTGCGAGGTCACCTGGGCCGCACTCGACCGCGTCGCCCCCTTCACGCCGTCCGTGCCGGTCGCCGTCTTCGGCTGAAGGCCTTCCCGCCGCAGGGCTCGCCGTCGTCAGACGAGTTCGGTTCGATCTCCGTTCACGACGATCGCCTGATCGTCCGTCAAGGTGCGGTACTCGATGCCGGCGAGCCTCAGGGCGTCGATCGTGCGCCGAACGGCGGCCACGTCCTCCAAGGGCACCGCGTTCTCGGCCCCTGGAAGCTCCGCAGGCGGGTGATGCGGCACGATCGCGAAGCCCACCATCCCCAGTCCGTCCCAGCGCGGCTCCACGCCACACGTCGCGACCACCTCCGCCGGGTCATCGGAGGAGTCGAGACCGTGCAGCGTCGGAGTCATCACGCACGCCCCCGCGCTGTAGCCGGCGTACACGAGCGAATCACTCGCCAACAGTTCCGGGATCACCCGATCCGCCCCACTCCGGGCCATCTGCGCGCGCAGCACGAACGTGTTCCCGCCGCGCACCCACACCATGCCGAACCCGTCGAGCCGCTGCCTCAGTGCGGCCGCACGCGGCTGCCCGTCGTCGCCGATGTAGTCGCGTAGATCCACCTCCTCCGCGGTGAAGCCCAGGCGCGTCAGCGGCATCACGTCACTCACGACCGCGGACGTCCGCGCCGTCCGCGGCCACGCATCCGCCGCAGCCGCGATCACCCCGACGCGCCCCGGACGGCCGACGAGCGACATCAGCGGCGCGGGATCCGCGCCGAACCGGTACGAGGACAGGAACAGGCGCACCGCGGTCAGATCGTGAACGCGAGGTTGTCGACGATCCGCTTGCCCGCGTCGGTGTCGCCGCGCAACGCGATCTCGTCGCGGTGGTCCGCGGCCGTCGTCCTGCCGCCTGCCAGCCGGGTGAACAGCCGGGAGTCGAGAGTCACCGTCGTGGTGGCCTCCGACGGCAGTTCGTCGACCACCGCGGCCCTGCCGTCGACGGCGATGTGGATGTTCCGCGCGAGCGGTCCCGTCAGCTCGAGCGTGATCCTCGACCCGTCCGGAGCCTTGCCGCGCTTGCCGACGAGGAATGCGACGGCGCCTGCGATCTCCGCGAACGCCGTCTCCCCGCGCAGGCCGCCCTCGTCGCCGGGCAGCCCGAGTGCGTCCCGCAGGTCGAGCTCGTGCATCCAGCAGTCGAACACGCGGATGCGCATGAACCGGAGGTAGGGCGCCGGCCCGACCGGCGTGGTGGTCTCGGCCGCGAACATCTCGTCGGTCATCTCGCCCAGCTCCGACCGCCTGCGGGCGACGATCATCCGGAAACGCTCGAGCATTTCGGTGCCGGAGCACCCCCGCAGTCCCTCCACCCACTGTTCGTTGAACGCACCGATCTCGTTGCGCACGTGGGCGAGGCCGCGGACGTCGATGGTGGTGTGCGGCGCGGAGATTCCGGCGAGCAGCGACTCCGTGCCGATGAGATGCGCGGTCACGTCGTGCACCGTCCACCCGGGCAGGGCGGTGGGCGTGAACCACGCGTCGCCGGACAACGAGGACAGCACGTCGTCGAGTACGTCCCATTCCTCGAACAACGCGTCGAGGATCGATTCCTTCTGTAGGGCATTCACGGGTCGTACGCCTCCTTTTGCCTCAACTCTAGGACCTTCCGCCCGACAGGCCGAGCATTTTCGCCGCGGGTGGGCGAATGTGCCGGTGAGAGCGTCGAAGGCCTCCCCGTCCAGGGTTCGGTGTGGTAGACCGAGGGCGAGAATCTCCATTAACAAAAGGAGTGCGGATGTTCCCTGGAAACTTCGTGGCGACCACCCCGGACAAGCCCGCCGTCATACGTCCCTCGACGGGGGAGCGGCTGACCTACCGGGAGTTGGACGAGCGGTCCACCCGCCTCGCACGGCACCTGCGCTCGCTCGGCCTGAAGGTCGGCGACCACCTGGCGCTCGTGTCGAGCAACGACCTCCGGGTCCTCGAGGTGTACTGGGCGGCGCTGCGATCCGGGCTGTACATCACCGTGGTGAACTGGCACCTCACCCCGGAGGAAGCCGGTTACGTCGTCGACGACTGCGGAGCCGAGGTGCTCATCGTGTCCGCCGACGCGGGCGGCGCTGTGCCCCGCGACCGGAATCAGCTGCCCCGCGTCCGCCACCGGCTCGTGTACGGCGGTGCGCTGGACGGATTCGACAGCTACGAGGACGCCGTGGCGGCGCAGTCGGCCGAAACGCTCGATTCGCAGCCCCGCGGGCAGGACATGCTGTACTCGTCGGGCACCACCGGCAGGCCCAAGGGGATCAAACCCGCACTCCCCGAGGGGGAAGTGGACACGACGACGGACCCGTACACCGCGGTGTTCGCCCCGATGTACGGATTCGATTCCGGCACCGTCTATCTGTGCCCGGCACCGCTGTATCACGCCGCGCCGCTGCGCTTCTGCGGCACCATCACCTCCGTCGGCGGCACGATCGTGCTGATGGACCGTTTCGACGCCGAGGAATCACTGCGGCTCATCGAGGAGTACCGGGTGACCCACAGTCAGTGGGTTCCGACGATGTTCGTCCGGATGCTCAAGCTGCCGAAGGACGTTCGCGACAAGTTCGACGTGTCGAGTCTGAAGGTTGCGATCCACGCGGCGGCGCCGTGCCCGCCCGACGTGAAGCGGTCGATGATCGACTGGTGGGGTCCGGTCGTCCACGAGTACTACGCCTCCACGGAGGGCGCCGGTGCCACGTTCATCGACAGCGCACAGGCACTCGCCAAGCCCGGGTCGGTGGGCCACGACGGGGTCATGGGCACCGTCCACATCTGCGACGACACCGGCGCGGACGTCCCCGTCGGCGACATCGGAACCGTCTACTGGGAACGGGAGGAGCGACCGTTCGAGTATCATAACGACCCCGCGAAGACCGACTCCGCGACGCACCCCGACCACCCGACGTGGACGACGAGCGGCGACATCGGGTACATCGACTCCGACCGCTTCCTCTACCTCACGGACCGGGCCGCGTTCATGATCATCTCGGGCGGAGTGAACATCTACCCGCAGGAGTCGGAGAACGTTCTCACCATGCATCCCAAGGTGTTCGACGTCGCGGTGATCGGCGTACCCGACGAGGAGATGGGCGAACAAGTCAAAGCCGTCGTGCAACTCGTCGACGGGGTGGAACCGTCGGACGCCGTCGCCCGCGAGCTACTCGACTACGTGCGGGAGCGGGTCAGTCACTACAAGGCTCCCCGCAGCATCGACTTCTCCGACGACCTGCCGCGCACCCCCACCGGCAAACTCGTCAAGCACAAACTCCGCGCGCGGTACCTGAACGCCGGCTGAACCCCCGACCGTCACCTGTCCCGTGCCGCACCGCAGCGCGGGCAGGTGCTCGCGGTCCGGTCGGTGAGGAACAACCCGCAGTCGGGGCACACGCGGTCGAGCCAGCAGACCGGATCGCCGCCGACGTCGCCGTCCGGTTCGGTGATGGGCACGGCCTCGTCGCCGGGAAACGTCACAACCGATCCAGCATGTATTCGGCGAGGACCTCGGCATGACTGTGACTGACGTCCTTCGTCGCGGTGAGCAGAACGATCGGCCGCCCCTGCGCCAGTTCCTGCACCCGTGCGACCGCCTTCCGGCCGGTCGGTGAATCGAGCTCGTGGACGTACCGCTCGCGGAACTCGCTGAACGCGGCAACGTCGTGCGAGTACCAGTGACGCAACTCCGTCGACGGCGCCAGGTCCTTGGCCCAGTCGTCGAAATGGAACGCGTCCTTGCGCAGCCCCCGCGGCCACAGCCGGTCCACGAACAGTCGCAGTCCATCGCCCTCGGTCGGATGGTCGTAGACCCGCTCGACGATCACCGGCGGATCCGCGGTGACGTCCTCCGCGCTCCGTTCCTTCGGTTTGCTCATGGCCGAACCTCCGCTTCCTTGCGGCTGTCTACCGTCAGACTACGACGAATCGCCCTGTGATCGGGTTCACAAACGAGCAGAAAGATCTGTGAGAACGACTGTTCGGACTCGATTCAGACGCGTACGCACGGACTTCTCTGTTCCCTACGTCACGCGTTCTCTGGCTACTATCAGCTAACTCAGTCGAATCGGGGGAATTTTTTTCCCGCTCGTCATCGGTTGATCGCCGCTCGTCGCGGCACACACACCATCTACCGCAGGAAGTCGATACATGGATACATCGCAGAGCGCGTCCACCGCGCGCCCGACGATCGGTGTCGTTCGGGAGTCGAACGACGGTGAGCGTCGGGTGGCGTTGGTGCCGAAGATCGTGGCGTCGTTGATCGCCAAGGGCGTCGACGTGGTGGTCGAGTCGGGTGCCGGATTGGGCGCGCTGATCCCGGACGAGTTGTACACCGGGGCGGGGGCGAAGATCGCCGACCCGTGGTCGGCGGACGTGATCGTGAAGGTCGCGCCGCCGTCGGACGAGGAAGTGGGCCGGTTGCATGCCGGGCAGACCCTGATCGGGTTCCTCGCCCCCCGCAACCAGGACAACCAGGTCGCCGCGCTGAAGGCGGCCGGGGTGGCGGCGTTCGCCGTCGAGGCGATCCCGCGGATCTCCCGCGCCCAGGTGATGGACGCGCTGTCGTCGCAGGCCAACGTCTCCGGGTACAAGTCGGTGCTGCTGGCGGCGTCGGAGTCGACCCGGTTCTTCCCGATGCTCACCACCGCCGCCGGCACCGTCAAGCCGGCCACGGTGCTGGTCCTCGGGGTCGGGGTCGCCGGCCTGCAGGCGCTGGCCACGGCGAAGCGGCTCGGCGGCCGGGCCACCGGCTACGACGTGCGCCCCGAGGTCGCCGACCAGGTCCGCTCGGTCGGTGCCCAGTGGCTCGATCTCGGGATCGACGCCGCCGGTGAGGGCGGCTACGCCCGCGAGCTCACCGAGGCGGAGCGGGCGCAGCAGCAGCAGGCGCTCGAGGACGCGATCAAGGGCTTCGACGTGGTCATCACCACCGCCCTGGTCCCGGGCCGCCCGGCACCGCGCCTGGTGACCGCCGCCGCGGTGGAGGGCATGAAGCCCGGCTCGGTGGTGGTCGACCTGGCCGGCGAGACCGGCGGCAACTGCGAGCTCACCGAACCGGGTCAGACCGTCGTCAAGCACGGGGTGACGATCTGCTCGCCGCTGAACCTGCCCGCCAGCATGCCCGAGCACGCCTCCGAGCTGTACTCGAAGAACATCTCCGCGCTGCTCGAGCTGATGCTCGTCGACGGGGCGCTGGCCCCGGATTTCTCGGACGAGGTCCTGGCCGCGTCCTGCGTCACCCGTGAGGAGGGTGTGTCCTAGATGTATACCGAATTGTTGGCGAACATCGCGATCCTGGTGTTGTCCGGGTTCGTGGGGTTCGCGGTGATCTCCAAGGTCCCGAACACGTTGCACACCCCGCTGATGTCGGGCACGAACGCCATCCACGGCATCGTCGTGCTCGGCGCCCTGGTGGTGCTCGGCAAGGTCGAGGACCCGCCGTGGGGGCTGCAGGTGATCCTGTTCGTGGCCCTGGTCTTCGGAACGATCAACGTGGTCGGTGGTTTCGTGGTCACCGACCGCATGCTCGCGATGTTCAAGTCCAAGCCCACCGCGCCCGTTGCTGCTGAGAAGGGTGGGGACAAGTAATGGAGTACCTCGTCAACGTGCTCTACATCGTGGCGTTCGCGATGTTCATCTACGGTCTGATGGGTCTGACCGGCCCGAAGACCGCGGTCCGCGGTAACCAGATCGCCGCGGTCGGCATGGGTGTCGCCGTGGTCGCCACCCTGATCGCGATCCGGGACACCTCCAACTGGGTGCTGATCGTGTCCGGTCTGGTGATCGGTGTGGTGTTGGGTGTGCCGCCGGCGCTCAAGACGAAGATGACCGCGATGCCGCAGCTGGTGGCGTTGTTCAACGGTGTCGGTGGCGGCACCGTCGCGCTGATCGCCTATGCGGAGTTCCTGGACTCGGACGGGTTCACCGCCTTCGCGCACGGTGAGTCGCCGACGGTGCACATCGTCATCGCCTCACTGTTCGCGGCGATCATCGGGTCGATCTCCTTCTGGGGTTCGGTGATCGCGTTCCTCAAGCTGCAGGAAACCCTCCCCGGAAGGCCGATCGGCATCGGCAAGCTGCAGCAACCGCTCAATGCGGTGCTGCTGATCGGGGCCGTCGCCCTCGCGGTGGCGATCGGGATCAAGGCCATCGACCCGACCGGTCCGACGTCGCAGTGGTGGATCGTCGGTGTCCTGGTGCTGGCCGCGGTGTTGGGGTTGATGGTGGTGCTGCCGATCGGCGGCGCCGACATGCCCGTCGTCATCTCCCTGCTCAACGCACTCACCGGTCTGTCCGCCGCGGCCGCCGGTCTCGCGCTGAACAATCAGGCGATGATCGTGGCCGGCATGATCGTCGGTGCGTCGGGTTCGATCCTGACGAACCTGATGGCGAAGGCGATGAACCGGTCCATCCCGGCGATCGTGGCCGGTGGGTTCGGTGGCGGCGGCGTCGCGGCGGCGGTCGGGGACGGCACCGTCAAAACGGCGAAGTCCACCTCGGCGGCGGACGCGGCGATCCAGATGGCATACGCCAACCAGGTCATCGTGGTCCCCGGCTACGGGTTGGCGGTGGCGCAGGCCCAGCACGCGGTCAAGGACATGGCCAAGATGCTCGAGTCGAAGGGGGTGGAGGTCAAGTACGCCATCCACCCGGTCGCGGGCCGGATGCCCGGGCACATGAACGTGCTGCTGGCCGAGGCCGACGTCGAGTACGACGCGATGAAGGAAATGGACGACATCAACGACGAGTTCTCGCGGACCGATGTCACCCTGGTGATCGGCGCGAACGATGTCACCAACCCGGCCGCCCGCAATGATCCGTCCAGCCCGATCCACGGGATGCCCATTTTGAATGTGGATCAGTCGAAGTCGGTGATCGTGCTGAAGCGGTCGATGAACTCCGGCTTCGCCGGCATCGACAACCCGCTGTTCTTCGCGGACACCACCTCGATGCTCTTCGGGGATGCGAAGAAGTCGGTTTCCGAGGTCACCGAGGAACTCAAAGCCCTCTAGGCCCTCCGGGCCCGTGCGCCTTTTTGGTAGCTCGCGCTACCAGAAAGGCGCACGGGCGGCGAAGCCGCCTACAGCCGGAGACTGCCGCGGTGCCGCGAGAAGGCGATGGCCGCGGTGTCGGGCCGGCGCTCTTCGCGCTCGGCCGCGACGGGGGAGTACAGCATCAGGGTGGACGCCAGCGCCCACCAGATCGCGAAGATGATCAGACTGGCCGCGAGGCCGAAGATGCCGGTGGACTCGACGAGCGCAGCGGCCCCCGCGACACCGAGGACGACGGCGAAACCCAGGCCCGCGATGACGGGCCGGAACCGGGGCGCCGACACCAGCAGCGCCGAACCGTACAGGGCGGTGACGGCGACGACGTGCCCGCTCGGCAGCAGCACGGACGGCGCATCCGATTCCCAGGCCCGCACGGCGGCGCTGGTGAGATTCGCGCCGATACAGAGCAGCAGTACCGCGCCCATGCCGTACGAGAGTTTTCGCATCGCCGCGACGATGGCGAGAACGACGGCCGCTGCGAGGACCGTCGTGACGTCGATCGCCTGGATCACGGGTTCGGCGACGGGTCGGAGTGCCTCCGGGAGGACGAGACCCGACGATTCGGGGCGGATGAGGTACAGCGCGCACAGTGCCACCACACCCGCCGCGGCGAAGGCGAGGCGACGAACACTGTGACGAAGCCTGCTAGTCGATTCGGTCACGACACACAGTGTGCCAACCGACGCTGAGTGATCCATGAGCGGCCGCTGTGAGGTCGGTGAACGGTCGTCGTCGTGCGACGAGCGCGCGTCCGGATCTCGGGTGGGTGCCGCACCCGTCGGAGTAACGTCGTCGTCGACCGATCTCGAATCGTCTTTCCGCGTGACACGCACGAAGTGACCGATATGAGTGAACGGATCTCGCGCCGATCGTTCCTGCGGGCGGTGGCGCTGGGCGGTGGGCTGGGCGCGGTGTCGGCCGGTTCGGCGAGCGCGTTCCCCTTCGACATCGATCCGCTGCGACCGTTGATGTTCTCGTCGCCGCCGATCCAGCCGTATCGTGATCGGCTGCCGATCCTGCCGACGACGTCCGGGACGAGCGTCGACGTGCAGGCGAGCAGCACGCTGCATTCGTTCCACGCAGACCTGGCGCCCTCGCCGGCGTTGGCATACAGCGGCGCGGACTATCTCGGCGCGACGATCGAGGCGCACGTCGATCAGCCGACGATGATGGCGTTCCGGAACGCCGTCACCGTCCACCCGTTCGCGGTCGACTTCGACACGTCGCTGCACGGGCTGAGCGAACGGGACCGCACCCAGGTGCCCACAGCGACGCATCTGCACGGCGGGGTGAACCCGCCCCAGTTCGACGGGCACCCGGAGCAGGTGTTCCGGCCGGGCGAGGAGTACCTGCACCATCTTCCGAACCGGCAGGACGCGGCCGGACTCTGGTACCACGACCACGCCATGGGGGTGACGAGGCTCAACATCTACGCGGGCCTGGTCGGGCTGTACCTGCTGCGGGACGACTTCGACACCGGACACGCCGACAACCCGCTGGGTCTGCCTGCGGGGGAGTTCGAGGTGCCGCTCGTGCTGCAGGAGAAGATGTTCACCGCCGACGGCAGGCAGCGGATCCGTTCGACGCCCACCGTGCCGCAGGGGAGTTGGGAAGGGGGCGCGGTCGGCGACGTCGGGGTCGTGAACGGCAAGGTGTGGCCGGAACTCGACGTGGCCCGCGGCCTGTACCGATTGCGACTGGTCAACGCGGGTTCGCTGAGCGTGTGGAATCTGTATTTCGGCAACCGCATGCCGTTCTGGGTCATCGGCGGCGACAACGGGTTGCTCGACGCCCCGGTCGCGGTGACGCGGGTGCGGTTGAGCCCGGCCGAGCGGGTCGACCTGCTCGTCGATTTCGGCGCGCTGGAACCGGGGTCGACGGTGGAACTCTGCAACGACGAGCCACCGCCGTTCCAGGCCGCGCTGATCGGCGAGCGCACGATGCCGAGGTTCTGCCGGTTCCGGGTGGGCACGGCCCGCGGATACTCCGGCGCGCCGCCTGCGACGTTGCGCGGGGGACCCGGGCAGCCGGAGTTGCTGCCGCCGATCCCACGACCTCAGGTCTTCCGGGACGTCACCCTCAGCCAGCCGAGCGACGTGCGCCTGCCGCCGTCGATCATGTCCCTGAACAACCTCCGGTATTCGACCGAGGACATCGAGTTGCCGCGCCAGGGGACGGTGGAGCAGTGGAACATCGTCAACGCGACCAACGATCCGCATCCCGTGCATCTTCATCTCGCGAACTTCCGGGTGCTGGGGCGTCAAGTCATCGAGACGCTGCGTCTCGCGTTCGCCGCCCCGCAGCCGCCGCTCGGAATCCGGTGGACGCCATCCGCCGACGCGTTCACCATCTCGCCGCTCCTTCCCGCGGAACCGTGGGAGCGGGGATTCAAGGACACGGTGCTGGCGAACGCCAATTCTGTCACCAGGATCGTCGTTCGGTTCCCGACCGCGGAGTCGCTGGGCTTCGATCCTGATGCCGTGTTCGGGCACGGGGCACACGACGCCGACGGGCACGGCCCCGGTGGAGTTCCGCGATCACTGCAGGGTTACGTGTGGCACTGTCACATCCTCGATCACGAGGATCACGAGATGATGCTCAGGTACCGCACTGTCGCCTGAGGTTCAGGTGCGCCGGACCGCCCCCGCGAACGTGGCGGCCACCAGCACACAAACCAGTGGCACCACCATCGCGACGGTCAGGGGAACCACCTGGGTGATCCAGCCGATGGTGGCCGGTCCGGCGAGAAATCCGACATATCCCAGCCCGACCACGCGGGACATGTTGGTGCCCGCGGAACCCGCGCCGAGGTTGCCCGCGGCGGTGAAGATCTGCGGGACGCAGCCCGACAGTCCCAGGCCGAACAGTGCCCAGCCGAGGATCGTGAGCGGGAGCAGCGCCGAGAGGAGGACGAGCAGCATGCCGAGCGCGGCGATCAGGGTGCCGTAGCGGACGACGGCGACGGGGCCGAGCGCGGCGCTCACGCGGTCTGCCGTGAACCGGCCCACCGTCATCATCACCGAGAAGGCGCCGAACGCGAGGGCGGCGACGGAATCCGACGTTCCGAGGTGTTCCTTGACCTGCAGGGTGCTCCAGTCGTTCGCGACACCCTCCGACAACATGAGGACGAAGGCGATGCCGCCGAGCGCGAGCACCCGCGCGGACAGTCGGCCGTGTGCCTTCTCGGCGGGTGCCGGGTCGTGCCGTGAGCGGGGACGGTCCGCCATCAGCCGGGGGGAGCCCACGGCGACGGTGACGACCCCTATGCCGCCGGCGACCAGCAGCGCCGTCAGGGGCGCCCATCCGGCGGCGAGCGTCGCCGCGCCGAGCAGGGACCCCGCCACCCCGCCGACGGAGAACAGGGCATGGAACGCCGACATGATCGGCCGTCGATATCGCTGCTCGACTTCGACGGCCTGGGAGTTCATCGACACGTCCAGTGCGCCGTTGGCGAAGCCGAACACGAGCAGGGTGAGACCGAGTTGCCAGGCAGTGGACGCCAGCCCCGGACCCACGGTGGCGACCGACAGCGCGAGTCCGGCGACGATCACCATCCGCCTGCTGCCGAACCGGTCGGCCAGGGGGCCGCTGACCTGCATGCCGCCGATCGCGCCGACCGCCAGCAGGAGCAGCAGCGAACCCAGCGTGGAGTGGCTGATGCCGGTCCGGTTCTCGATCGCCGGGATGTGCACGACCCACATGCCCAGCAGGAACCCGTTGATCCCGAAGATCCCGAACGTTCCCGCCCTGGCCCGGCGGAGTGGCTCCGCCGCCGGCACACGCTTGTCGACCGGGGATGCTCGGGAAGTGCTCACCGGCCAAACGTACCGAGGATCAGAGGCGCGCGAGCAGTGAGGCGGGATCGTGCAGCATGGCCGCGACGGAGGACAGGAACCTCGACCCCTCCTCGCCGTCGACCACCCGGTGATCGAACGACACGCTCAACGTGGTGACCCACCGGACCGCGAGTTCGTCCTCGTGTACCCACGGTCTCTTGCCGACGCTGCCGAGGCACAGGATGGCCGCCTCGCCGGGGTTGAGGATGGGTGTGCCCGCGTCGACACCGAACACCCCGACGTTGGTGATCGACACCGTGCCGCCGGTCAACTGCGCGGGATCGGCCTTGCCGCTGCGTGCGGTCGCGGTCAGTTCGGTGATCGCGCGGCACAATTCGACCAGGCTCAGCGACTGCGCCTCCTTGATGTTGGGGACCACCAGACCGCGGGGTGTGGCCGCGGCGATACCGAGATTGACGTAGTGCTTGGTGACGATCTCCTGGTTCTCCTCGTCCCACGAGGCGTTGAGGCTCGGGTTCGCCCGCAACGCGACGATCATCGCCTTCGCGACCAGGCTCAGCGGTGTCACCGACAGTCCCTCGAATTCGGGGAGGGCCCGCAGACGCTCGAGCAGTTCCACCGAGCGCGTCACGTCGACGGTCACGAATTCGGTGACGTGCGGGGCCGTGAACGCGCTGCGGACCATCGCCGCCGCCGTCTGCTTGCGGACACCGCGGATCGGGGTGCGGGTCTCGCGCTGCAGCGAGTCGGACGGCTCCGAAGGCTCCGGCTGCACGGATTGCGCGGCGTGGGATTCCACGTCGTTCCTGGTGACGGCGCCGGACGGTCCCGTTCCCGTGACGACCGCGAGGTCGATCCCGCGTTCACGGGCCGCGAGCCGGGCGCCCGGCGACGCGTCGGGGCGCCTGTGGTCCGGGCGGGCAGTCTCCGGGCTGACGGATCGCCGCCGGGCGCGCTTGCTCTCGGCGGCGGCTTCGGGCCCGTACCCCACCAGGACGGGTGTGCGCACGGGAGCCTCCTCGATGGCCGCATCCGTCGCGATCCGGATGATCGGTGTCCCCACCGGCACCGTCGCGCCCGGGGCGACCAGCAGTTCCTCCACGACACCCGGGTACGGCGAGGGCAACTCGACGAGCGCCTTCGCCGTCTCGACTTCGCCGATCACCTGATTGAGTTCGATCGTCTGGCCCACCTCGACGGCCCAGGAGACCAGTTCGGCCTCCGTCAGTCCCTCACCGAGATCGGGTAGGCGGAATTCCTGTGCCAACGGACAACTCCTCTCCTCCGGTGAGTGCGATCAGGCCGCGAGACTGCGATCGACGGCGTCGAGCAGGCGGTCGGCGTCCGGCAGATGATGCCGTTCCAGCTTCGACGGGGGATACGGGACGTCGAATCCGCCGACCCGCAGGACCGGAGCGTCCAGTTGGTAGAAGCACCGCTCGGAGATTCGGGCCGCGATCTCCGCACCCAGTCCGAGGAACGTCGACGCCTCGTGCGCGATGACGAGTCTCCCGGTCTTGCGAACCGATTCCTCGACGGTGTCGAAGTCGATCGGGGAGAGGGAGCGCAGGTCGATCACCTCGAGGGAGTGCCCCTCGTCGGCGGCGATCGACGCGGCCGACAGGGCCGTCGGCACGACGGAGCCGTACGCGACGATGGTCGCATCCGTGCCCGCCCGGGCCACCCGGGCCCGATGCAGCGGCAGGTCCGGTTCGGCGTCCACGTCGAACTCGGCCTTGTCCCAGTACCGCCGCTTCGGTTCGAAGAACACCACCGGATCGTCCGCCGCGACGGACTGCTGAATCATGTGGAACGCGTCCGCCGGGTTGCTGGGGGTGACCACGCGGAGTCCGGCGGTGTGGACGAAGTACGCCTCCGGCGACTCCGAATGGTGCTCGACTGCGCCGATGCCGCCGCCGTACGGGATCCGGATCGTCAGGGGCGCGGTGACCCGGCCCTGCGTGCGGTAGTGAATCTTGGCGACCTGCGACACGATCTGGTCGAACGCAGGGTAGACGAATCCGTCGAACTGGATCTCGCAGACCGGCCGGTAGCCGCGCAGCGCCATCCCGAACGCGGCGCCGACGATCCCCGATTCGGCGAGCGGGGTGTCGATGACCCGGTTGTCGCCGAAGTCCTTCTGCAGAGTGTCGGTGACGCGGAAGACCCCGCCGAGGCGTCCGACGTCCTCGCCCATGATCACGACCTTCCGGTCGTGTTCGAGAGCGCGCCGCAGACCGGCGTTGAGTGCGGCGCCGAGCGACAGCGTGGTGGTGGTCATGACAGTGCCTCCTCGATGCCTGCGAAGCCTGCGAGGTACGCGGCGTACTGCTCGCGTTCCTCGTCGATGAGCGGGTGGTCGGTGGAATAGACGTGGTCGAACAGATCGAGCGGCGCGGGGTCGGGCGCCTCGACGGTCCCCGAGCGCAGTCGCGCGGCAACGGCGTCGGCGGTGGCCTGCACCCGGGCGAGGAAGTCGTCGCCCAGCAGTCCCTCCCGGTCGAGGAGTCGCCTCATCCGGTCGACGGGGTCGCGGGCCTTCCAGATCTCCGTCTCGGCCGCCGCCCGGTACCGGGTGGGGTCGTCCGACGTGGTGTGGGGGCCCATCCGGTACGTGATGGCCTCGATGAACGTCGGTCCACTGCCTTCGCGGGCGCGTTGGGTGGCCTGACGGGTGACCGCCAGGACCGCGAGAACGTCGTTGCCGTCCACCCGGAGGGCGGGCATGCCGTAACCGGCGGCGCGCTGCGCGATGGGGACGGGACTCTGCAGGTGGACCGGTTCGCTGATCGCGAACTGGTTGTTCTGGCAGAAGAATACGACCGGTGCGTTGAAACTCATCGAGAAGCCGAGGGCCTCCGCGAGGTCGCCCTGACTGGTGGCGCCGTCGCCGAAGTAGGCGATCGTCGCGATCTCCGCACCGTCGAGGTGGGCGCCCATGGCGTACCCGGTGGCGTGCAGCCCCTGCGAGCCGACGACGATCGCCGGATTCGTCACGTTCACGGAACTCGGATCCCAGGCGGAATGCGCGCATCCCCGCCACATGCGGGTCATCACACCCGGGTCCACGCCCCGGCAGTAGGCGACGGCATGTTCGCGGTAGCTGATGAACGCGTAGTCGTCGGGACGGAGGGCGCGGGCGGAGCCGACCTGGGCGGCTTCCTGACCGAGCAGCGGGGCCCAGAGTCCCAGTTCACCCTGGCGTTGCAGAGCGACCGCCTCGACATCCATCCGACGCGCGACGACGAGGTCCTCGTACAGGTCGCGCAGTTGGTCGGGTCCGATGTCGCGGACGAGGCTCGTGTAGTCGGGTCTGAAGACCCGTCGGCCGTCCGGCTGGATGAGCTGGACCGGATAGGCAATCTTGTCGACCATCGGGGTCACCTCGTGTTGTCGAGTCCGTGAACCTTGTGGGTTCGTCGGAGACGGGTACTGCGGTAGGACGGGTGTGTCCTACTTCACAGCATCCACGGGAACGCGAAGTGCGCAAGTGGCACCGGCGACGTCGAGCAGAATGCCCAGTTTCGGGGGTGCGATGGGTGTCATGCTGCGTCTAATGACCAATGCAAACGCCACCGACGCATGGTTGTCGCTGCAATTGTCCGAAACGTCCGGATCACCCCGCGAACACGAACCCGATCGAGGCGAGGACGGCGAGCACTGTGAGGTAGACCGCGGGCATCGCGACGGCCCGGGTATCGGGATTGCCGTAATCGCCGTGTCTGGCGTGAAACGCGATAGCGCACAAGAGGAGAATCAGCAGCGCCACCGTCGCGATCACGCCCAGCGGAGTCCAGTAGAGGCCGACGAGGACGCCGATACCGCCGGCGAGTTCCGCCACGCCGATCAGCCGCACCTGCTGCCCGCTCAGGCCCCGGGCCTGCAACCCCGTCCACGCGGTTCCCTTCAGTCTCAGCTTGGGAATGCTCACGGCGACGGCACTCACGGCGAGGAGCACGCCACACACGATGAGGAAAACTTCCACGTCCGTCCCTCCAGTTCCGGCCGATTCGGCCTCACTGTTGCCACCCTAGGGCCGCGACCTGCGGTGCGGACCGGTTCCCTCCGCATCGGGCTTCCGAGCGGTTAGCATCGAGCGCGTGAATGCTGTGGGGCTGAACGAAGATGCCGTTTCTGCGTGGATTGCCGGACTCGGTGTGGGAGCGATCGCGCCGCTGAGCTTCGAGAGGATCGGGAACGGTCAGTCGAATCTCACGTACGCGGTCAGCGACGCGGGTGGCGGACGGTGGGTGCTGCGGCGACCACCGCTCGGACATCTGCTCGCGTCGGCGCACGACGTGGTCCGCGAACACCGGATTCTGTCCTCTCTGCAGGGATCCGACGTTCCGGTGCCGAAGATCCTCGGGCTCACCGAAGATCCGGAGGTCACGGACGCGCCGCTCGTGCTGATGAGTTACGTCGCGGGGGTGGTGATCGACAGTGTCGGCGTGGCGAAGAAGCTGACACCCGAGCAGCGGGGTGCCGTCGGGCTGGCGATGCCGAAGGCGCTCGCGAAGATCCACGCGGTCGATCTCCGGGACGCAGGGCTGGAGGACCTGGCCAGCCACAAACCTTACGCGGCAAGGCAGTTGAAGCGCTGGACGGATCAGTGGGAGAAGTCCCGCACCCGCGAGGTCCCGGCCATCGAGGATCTGGCCGGGATCCTCGAGCGCAACATGCCGGAGCAGGCCGAACTGTCGTTGGTGCACGGTGATTTTCACCTGAGCAACGTCATCACCTCGCCGGAGGAGGGCGAGGTGGTCGCGGTGGTCGACTGGGAACTGTGCACGCTGGGAGACCCGCTCGCCGACGTGGGCGCGCTGCTGGCCTACTGGCCCGAGGCAGGCGACGAGGACGCGGGACCGTTCCCCGCCTCCACCCTCGAGGGATTCCCCACCCGGGCCGAACTCGTGGAGGCCTATGTCCACCACACCAAACGCGATGTCACTCATGTCGGGTACTGGCACGTGCTGGCGTTGTGGAAGCTGGCGATCATCGCCGAAGGCGTGCTGCGCCGCGTGATCGACGACCCCCGGAACAAGGCCGAGACCGGTGCGCCCACGGTCGCGCTGATCGACGGGATCATCGCCCGGGCGGTGGCCACCGCCGAGGCCGAGGGCCTGCACTGAACCACCCGGTGGTGCCGGACCCTCAGGGCGTGTCCGGCACCACCAGAACGGTTACGGCGCTGCGAATTTCGTCAGGGATCGGAACCGGCTTGCGGGTCTTCGCGTCCACGTAGACATGAACGAAGCGGCCGAGAGCCGCGAGGTCGAGTGCGTCGCCGTTCTCGCGGAAGATGGCGAGCGCATACACGATGCTCCGGGTGCCCAGCTTCTCGACGGACAATCCCACCTGCAGGCGGTCCGGGAACGTCAGCTCGCTGACGTACCTGCAGGACGTCTCGGCGACCACGCCGATGGCGGGCAGATCCCGGATGTCGGTGCCCGTCGACGCGATCAGCCAGCCGTTGACGGCCGTGTCGAAGTACGAGTAGTACGTGACGTTGTTGACGTGCCCGTAGTGGTCGTTGTCCGCCCAGCGGGTCGGCACCGGCCACAGCGCGGGGAAGTGTGCGGCGGTCGGCATCACGGGGGCGTCGTCGTGTTTCACCGTCCCGACCCTAATGCCACGGATCGTCTGCACCACGCGTCGGGCAGAATCGCGTCCTATGTCTGTGCCCGACAGTGATGTGCGTTCACCGGATTCCGCCGCCCAGCCGATCAGCGCCGGAATCGTCACCGCTCTGGTGGGCTTCACCAGTTCGTTCGCGGTCGTACTCACCGGGCTGACGGCGGTGGGCGCGAACTCCGCCCAGGCCGCGTCGGGACTGCTGGCGCTGTGTGTGACGCAGGCGCTGGGGATGCTGTGGATGTCGCGGCACTACCGCATGCCGATCACCCTCGCGTGGTCGACGCCGGGCGCGGCTCTGCTCGCCGGGGCGGGAACGGTGAGCGGCGGGTGGCCCGCCGCGGTCGGGGCGTTCGCCGTCGTGGGGGCGGCGGTGATCCTCACCGGGCTGTGGCCGCGGCTGGGACGGCTCATCGCGGCCATCCCCCCGGCACTGGCGCAGGCAATGCTCGCGGGAGTACTGCTGCCGCTGTGCCTGGCGCCGGTGCTGGCGTTGCGTGACGCCCCGCTCGCCGTTGCGCCCGTCGTCCTCGTGTGGCTGGTTCTGCAGCGGTATTCGCCGCGGTGGGCGGTCCCGGCCGCGTTCGCGGCTGCCGCGGTGGTGATCGCGGTCGGTCTCGTCTCCGGCAGCGACACCCTCGACACGAGCGCGCTCCTGCCGAGGCTCGACGTCACGGCACCGGCGTGGACGTGGCAGGCGATGGTCGGGATCGCGATCCCGCTGTACATCGTGACGATGGCGTCCCAGAACATTCCCGGCACCGCCGTCATGAATTCCTTCGGCTACCGGGTGCCGTGGCGGCCGGCCATGCTGGTGACCGGTGTCGGAACCCTCGTCGGCGCCCCCGCGGGTGGGCACGCCATCAACCTCGCCGCCATCAGCGCCGCCCTCGCCGCCGCGCCGTCCGCGCATCCCGACCCGCGGAAACGCTGGGTCGCGGCGTTCACGGCGGGCTGGGCGTACCTCGTGCTCGCGGTGTGTTCCGCCGCGGTCGCCGCACTCATCGCCGCGGCGCCCGAGGGCGTCGTGGAGGCCGTCGCCGGACTCGCCCTCCTCGGCACCCTCGGCGGGGCTCTGGCCTCCGCCCTCGACGACGTCCGCGAACGGGAAGGTGCCGTCGTCACGTTCCTGATCGCCGCCTCGGGGGTGAGCATCCTCGGCATCGGGTCCGCGTTCTGGGCGCTGGTCGCCGGACTGATCGTGCGGGTCGCGGTGGGCTCGCGGCGATAATGGGCACATGACCACCATCGAGGTAGTGCAGGGTGACATCACGACGGTCGAGGTCGACGCGATCGTCAACGCCGCCAACTCCGGACTGCTCGGCGGCGGTGGCGTGGACGGCGCCATCCACCGGGCCGGTGGCCCCGAGATCCTCGCCGAATGCCGGCAACTGCGGGCCACCACATTGCAGGACGGACTGCCGGCGGGACAGGCGGTCGCGACGACGGCGGGCCGGTTGCCCGCCCGATGGGTGATCCACACGGTCGGCCCCGTCTATTCCGCTTCGGACGATCGGTCGGCCACCCTGCGCAGCGCGTACACCGCGAGCCTGGCGGTGGCCGCCGACCTCGGCGCGCAGTCCGTCGCGTTCCCGCTGATCTCGTCCGGGGTGTACGGCTGGCCCGCGGACGACGCCGTCCGGCAGGCGGTCGGCGCCGTCCGGGACTCGGACTCCGGGATTCCGCGGGTGCTGTTCGTGGCGTTCGACGCGCGGATGGCGTCTCTGCTGCGCGGCGAGGTGGGGTGACTGCGCTGAACACCGATCTCGTGTATCTGACGGCAGGACTGGCTCTTCTGCTGGCCGCCACCGTTCCAGGCCTGTTCCAGGACCGTGCCGTCTCGGCACCGCTGATCGTCCTGGCGGTCGGAGCGGGGGCCGGCCTGTTTCTCGGCAAGTCGGGCACCGACACCCTGTCGCCGGCACTGCATCCCGCTGTGACGGAACACCTGAGCGAAACCTGCGTCATCGTCGCCTTGATGGGTGTGGGACTGGCGATCGACAGGCCACTGGGCTGGCGGACGTGGAATTCGACGTGGCGTCTGCTGCTGATCGCGATGCCCTTCGGTATCGCCGCTGTCGCGGTGCTCGGCTGGTGGGTGGCGGCATTGACCCCCGCCGTCGCGATCCTGCTCGGGGCCGTCCTCGCGCCCACGGACCCGGTTCTGGCGTCCGACGTGCAGGTGGAAGGTCCCACGTCGGGCGGCGAGTCCCATCGGGAGGACGACGAGGTCCGGTTCGCGCTCACCTCGGAGGCCGGGCTCAACGACGCTCTCGCCTTCCCGTTCGTGTATCTGGCACTGTTCATGATCGGCAAGGGGCCGATCGAGCAGTGGATCGTGCAGTGGGTGGCCTGGGAGCTGATCGGCAAGGTCGTCATCGGCGCGGCCCTGGGGTGGATTGCCGGTGACCTGTTCGGTCGCGCGGTCTTCCGCTTCCCGATCGCACACATGCGCCTCGCCGAACGCAGCGAACCCATCTTCGCGCTCGCCGCCACCTTCGCCGTCTACGGACTCACCGAACTGGCCGGGGGATACGGGTTTCTCGCCGTCTTCGCCTGCGCCGTCGCCATCCGTCGGACGGAGCGGGCCCACGAGTATCACGCCGAGATGCACAGCCTGATCGAGCAACTCGAACACGTGCTCACCCTCGCCGTCCTGCTCCTGCTGGGCGTGGCACTCACGTCCGGACTGCTGGCCGAACTGACGTGGGGCGGGGTTCTCGTCGCGGCGGCCCTCGTGTTCGTCATCCGGCCGGTGGTGGCATGGCTTTCGCTGCTGGGCTGCGAGGAGATGTCCGGCCCCGAGCGCCGGGTCACCGCATTCTTCGGGGTTCGCGGAATCGGGTCTATCTACTATCTCGCCTACGCCGCCGCGGAGGCCGGCGTGGAGAACGAGAAATGGTTGTGGTCGACGGTGGCCTTCACGGTCGTCCTCTCCGTCCTCGTCCACGGGGTGAGCGCGACGCGGGTGATGCGCCTGCTCGATCTTCGTCGGGAAGGCGGTGCAGTCGCGGACCGATAGCGTCGCGACTGCACCGCCCGACCAGCGTGTTGTGGTGGTGCGATCCTTCACTCGTTGCGCACGGCGGAGGTGCGCGCCGTGTCTGCGGGATGCCCAGTGTCTGCCGGGTGCGCCGTGTCCTCGGCGCGGTGGACGGCGACGGGAGGCGCCGCCGACACCACCGACGGCGTGGGCCGGTTGCCCGCCTTGATCTCGTTGAACAGGATGTTCAGTAGCACCGCGACGATGCTCGCCGCGCTGATTCCCGAGTCGAAGACGATGTGCACCCACTCCGGGAAGGCCGAGTAGAACTCGGGCACCGCGATCGGGATGACGCCGAATCCGAGGGCCACCGCGACGATCACCAGGTTCAGGTTGCCGTCGTACGACACCTTGGACAGGGTGCGGATTCCGCTCGCGGCCACCGAGCCGAAGAGCACGATCCCGGCGCCGCCGAGGACGGGCAGCGGCACGGACGCCACCAGCCGACCGAGGATGGGGAACAGCCCGAGAGCGAACAGGACCGAACCGCCGGCCGCGACGACGTACCGGCTCTTGATCCCGGTGATCGCGACGAGTCCGACGTTCTGGGCGAACGCGCTGGCCGGGAACGTCCCGAACACCGGCGCCACGGTGGTGGCGAGCATGTCGGCGCGGAGTCCGTCGCCGACCCGGCGAGCATCTACCTTCGTCCCCACGATCTCGCCGACCGCGAGGATGTCCGCGGTCGTCTCGGTCATGATCACCAGGATCACGACGGTCATCGAGATGATCGCGCCGATCTGGAACAGCGGGGTGCCGAACGAGAACACCTGCGGCAGTTCGAAGATCGCGCCCTTCCCGACCGCACTGAAGTCGGCCTTGCCGATCAGGGCGGCGAACAGGGTACCCACCACGATGCCGATCAGGATGGACAACCGCGACAGGGTGCCCTGGACCAGTCGGCTCACCAGCAACACGACGAACAGGCTGAACCCGGCGAGTCCGATGTTGGACATCGATCCCCAGTCCGGGGCCTTGGCGTTGCCGCCCATCGCCCACCGCACCGCGACCGGTAGGAGGGAGATGCCGATGACCGTGATGATCGACCCGGTGACGACGGGTGGGAAGTAGCGGACGATCTTGCAGAAGAAGGGGCTGATCAGCAACCCGATGACGCCTGCGACCATGATGGCCCCGAACACGGAGCGCAGCCCGCCCGGACCGGCGGCCACCGCCACCATCGTCGACACCGAGGCGAAGGAAATGCCCTGCACCAGGGGGAGTTTGGCGCCGAAGAAGGGAACGCCGAGGGTCTGCAGCAAGGTGGCGGCGCCGCTGACGAACAAGGCCGCCGACACCAGCAGGCCGATCTCGACGCCGGTCAGTCCGGCGGCGCCGCCGACGATCAGGGGAGGCGCGATCACGCCGCCGTACATGGTCAGGATGTGCTGCAACCCGTAGATGTACGACTTTCCGAGCGGCAAACGCTCGTCTTCGGGTCCGGTCGTTCCGGCGACCCGATGTCCGATCCGCTTCATCGCCGCGCTCCTAGCAGAATCCGGGAACGGAATCCCAGGCGCGGCCGGCGTCGGGCGCGCCCTCACGCTCGACGGTCGCCTCGATCAACCCGTAGGGGCGGTCGGCGGCGAAGAACACCTCGCCGGGGTTGTCGAGTCCGAACGGTTCCAGGTCGACCAGGAAATGGTGCTTGTTCGGCATCGAGAACTTCACCTCGGCGATCTCCGGATGCGCCTCGAGGACCGCCGAACCCATCTGGAACAGCGACTGCTGCAGCGCAAGCGAATGGGTTGTGGCGAACGCCTCCAACATGATTGCGCGCACGTTCTCGAACGTCTTGTCGAAGTCGACGTCGGTGGTGAGGTACCGCCATCGGGCGCTCACCGACGTCGCGAGGATCCGGTCGGACGTCTCCTGCAGGGTCGTGTACCTGTCCTTCGGGTATCCGCGGAACTCCGAACCCGTCGACTTCAACACCACCATGTTGCTGAGACCGGACACGATCCACGTCCGGTCGCCGTCGACGGTGACCACGGTGTTCCGTCGTTCGTCGCTGGATCGGACGAAGGAATGGTCGTGGCCCTCGCCGTCGACCGGGATCCGAGCCCACGAGTACTGCTCGATCTCCCACCGCCCGCCGGTGATCCACTCGAACTCGCCGGTGAAGTGCTTCCCGAGTCGCATCGCGAACGACTCGATCGCGCCGACGCCGTCGCGAGCGAACGCGTACACCGTGTTCTTCTGGGTGTCCGTGGCCACGACGTGCGCGTTGTCGCCTTCGGTGTGTACCGCGTCGAGGTCTCCGCGCAGTTGCGAAGTGACGGTGACGTCTTCGATCTCGTGTCGCTTGGTGTCCCGGGTGATCTTGACCAACCGGACTTCCGCCTTGCCGTACTGGTTCTGGCCGAGCACGATCTTGCTCATGATTAGCTCCCTCGGTAGGTCGAGTATGCGAATGGACTGAGAAGGACAGGTACGTGGTAGTGCTGTTCGCTGTCGGTGAGGGCGAACGTGATGGTGATGTCGGGGTAGAACGTCGGACGTCCCTTCGCGGCGAAGTAGCGTCCGGTGTCGAACACGATCCGGTAGGTGCCCGGCTCGAGACGGGCAGGTCCCAGAGCTGCGGCGCGCCCGTCGTCGTCGGTGACGGCGTCGGCGACGGTGACCCAGGCGGACTCTCTCAGGACCGCCAGCGTGACCGGCACCTCCCGCGCGGGCATGCCTTCGGCCGCGTCCAGCACGTGGGTGGTGACCTGGCTGACGTCGCTCATGCGTCCAGCATCCCGGCGAGCCGGAGTGCGGCGATGTCGCGCAGTTCCTCTGCGACAACGGCCAATTCGCCGACCTCGTCGTTGACCAGCCTGCGGTCGAGGGCGGTGAGGACGTCGGACGTGCTGCGCCCGGCGGCGCGGATCAGGAAGACCCGTCCGAACTTGTCCTCGTAGGCACGGTTGCCGTCGGTGAGCCGCTTCCTGGCGGCAGCGTCGGACGAATCGACGTTCGACTGTTCCGAGCGGGCCAGGTGCGCCTCGGCGCCGTCGCCGCCCGGGGGTTCACCGATTCGGGGGTGGCGGGCGAGGGCCAGTTCAATCTCCTCCGCGGAGAGCGGGCCGGCCCCCGTCCTGGCCGCGGTGAGCAACGAGGCGCGATCGGGGTACGGCCGGGCGGAGACGAGTTCGTCTGCCCACCGGGGGATGTCCAGGCAGATCCGCGCCCATTCCGTCGCCTCGGACTGTGACGCCTCGTTGAATCGTTGGAGTCCTGCATCGAAAACCATGCGACCCTTCTTCCACAATGCGAAATAATGATTCCGTATAGAGAAGCGTGACAGGGGTCACAATTCGTGTCAAGACCCAAAATTGAATTAATCCAGATTCGGACATGGGTGGGGTTTACGGCCGACCGGGGGAGTGACGGGTCCCGGGTGCGGTGGTGGGGGAACCACCTGCGATGAGAAAACGTTGTCGGGCAACAGCTCACGGACAACGGGACGCGGTACGGCGGGACCTACTCCTCGCCGTCGGCGTGGTGATTGAAAAGACGGGGCAACACGAACCACAGCGTCGCGAACATCAGCGCGGCCGCCACGCCGATCACGATCGCGCCCGGACCGCCCACTGCCACTTCGGCAATCAGGATCACGGTGCCGGTCATGGCGGCGGCCAGAAATCCGATACCCCACAGCGCGAACAGGTTGGCCTTGCGCAGGATGTCGGCCCGGCGGCCCTGACGGAACAGCACGCGATGCCAGACCGCCGGGGCGATGAGGAGCGCCGAGGACACCGTCGTCAGGAGCACCGTGACGAGGTGCAGCATGCGGAGGCCGAACGACTGCTCCTCGTACGCCTCGGTGAAGGCGACCGCCAGGAGGAAGGCGAACAGGATCTGCACACCGGCCTGCGCGACACGGAGTTCCTGCAGCAGCTCGCTGAAATTGCGGGCGAGCCGCTGCGCGGGTGTCTCGGCGGTGCTCACCTCACGACCGTGAATACTCGGAGGCCCTGCGGATCTCTTCGGGAGACGGGCGCACGCCGGTGTAGAGGACGAACTGTTCCGCGGCCTGCAGCGCGATCACCTCGGCGCCCGTGATGACGGTCTTGTGGCGTTCGGCCGCAGCCCGGATCAGTGGCGTTGCGGCGGGCATCGCCACCACGTCGAATACGGCCTCCGCCGCGTCGATCGCGTCGAGTTCGAATGCCAGATCCTCGGCCTCGGGACCACCGGCCATTCCGATGGGGGTGGCATTGATCAGCAGCCCCGGTCGCGCCGCGCCCAGTTCGGGCTGCCAAGCGAATCCGTACTGCTTCGCGACGGCGCCGCCGGTCGTCTCGTTGCGGGCGATCACGGTGACGTCGGTGAACCCGTAGTCGCGCACGGCGGCGACGACGGCCTTGGCCATGCCGCCGCTCCCGGCCACCGCCACCGAGAGCGAGTGGGGCAACACGTTGTCGCGCAACAGGTTCGCGATGGCCTGGTAGTCGGTGTTGTAGGCGTGCAACGCCCCGTCCTCGTTGACGACCGTGTTGACGGACTCGATGACCGACGCCGATTCGTGCATCACGTCGACGTAGTCGATGATCTGCTCCTTGAACGGCATGGAGACACCGGCGCCGCGGATCCCCAGCGCCCGGATGCCGCCGACCGCAGCCTGGAGGTCGTTGGTGGTGAAGGCTTTGTACACGAAATTGAGGCCCAGCTCGCCGTACAGATAATTGTGAAACCGGGTGCCGATGTTGCTCGGCCGGCCGGAGAGCGAGATGCAGAGAAGAGTGTCTTTGTCGAGCTGGTTCATCCGGTAAATACTAGTGGTGGGCTCCCATCCGTGCGCGTTCTCAGCTCCGAATACACGGTGACGACCGCAAAGGAGCAAGGCTGCGATGACTACCACGATCGGTGACCGGCACGAGGCGGCGCGGACGCCACGGAGACGGCGGCACCTGTTCTCGCGCGCGCTCGCCGGAGTGATCGCCGCCGGCATGGTACTCGGAGTGGGCGAACTGCTGGCGGCGCTGATCGACCCGAATGCGTCGCCGTTCTACGCGGTCGGATCGACGACGGTGGACCGCAGCCCCGCCTGGGCCCGCGAGTTCGCGATACACACGTTCGGCACCAACGACAAACCCGCGTTGTTCGTGGGCATGACGATCCTCATCGTGCTCCTCGCCGCAGTCGCGGGGATCGTCGAGCGCCCCCGCGCCCCGTTCGGCAGCGCAATCCTCGCGGTGCTCGGGCTGGTGGGAATCGTGGCCGCGACCCAGCGTCCCGGCGCCACCTGGATGTATGCGCTGCCGACAGTGGTGGGCGTCGTCGCCGGTATCGCGGTCCTGCGGGTGCTGACGGCCACCGCGCGGGCTCCCGAGAACTCGGATTCCGAGGATTCGTGGTTGCCGCGCCGCACTTTTCTCCTGTTGGCGGCGGGAGCCGCCGCGACGGCCGCGGCCGCGGGAGCCGCGGGCCGGTACCTCGGGCAGCAGGTCGCGGGCGCCGTGGACAACCGCCGCGCCTTCGCGGTTCCCGGGGTGACGGACCGGGCGGCCGCGATCGTTCCGGGCACCGACATCGGCGTGCCGGGCGGCACCCCGTTCGTCACGTCGAACGAGGACTTCTACCGGATCGACACCGCCCTCCGGGTGCCGCGGCTGACGACGGACGACTGGCAACTGCGCATCCACGGCATGGTGGACCGCGAACTCACCCTCTCGTGGGACGACCTGATCGCACGCACACCCGTGGAACGGCTGATCACGTTGACGTGCGTGTCGAACGAGGTCGGCGGAAACCTCGCAGGCAACGCCACGTGGATCGGCTACCCCATCAAGGACATCCTCGACGAGGCAGGCGTGCACCCCGACGCCGACATGCTGCTCTCCACGAGCAGCGACCACTTCACGGCGGGCACCCCGGTCGCGGCGCTGCGGGACGGACGCGACGCGATTCTCGCGGTGGCGATGAACGGTCAGCCGCTGCCGTTCGAACACGGTTACCCCGTGCGGCAGGTCGTCCCCGGTCTCTACGGCTACGTGTCGGCCACCAAATGGGTGGTGGAGTGGGAACTCACACGATTCGACAAGGCCGAGGCCTACTGGACGAAGCGCGGATGGTCCGCGGAAGGTCCGATCAAGACCGCATCCCGGATCGACGTGCCCGCCCCGTTCGCACCCACCGCGCCCGGCCCGGTACTCGTCGCCGGAACCGCATGGGCGCAGCACCGCGGCATCGAGAAGGTGGAGGTACGGGTCGACAACGGCGCATGGCAGACCGCGACCCTCGCCCCGCAGTACAGCATCGACACCTGGCGGCAGTGGACGTGGGAGTGGGAGGCCGTGTCCGGCCTGCACACACTCCAGGTGCGCGCCACCGATCTGGACGGCAACGTGCAGGTGGAGGAGCGGACGCCGCCGGTCCCGAGCGGCGCCACCGGCTGGCACACCCGGTCGTTCACCGTGGCCTGAGGCGCCGAGACGATCACGGACACCGCTCCGCCACCTCGGCGAGCGCGTCGCGGTCCGCCTGCGTCACCGGAAGTCCGTACTCCACCGCCACCGAGAGGTACTTGCCCGCGTAGAAGCAGCGGTACGCCGGGTTCGGTGGCAGCCAGTCCTGAGGGGTCTGGTCGCCCTTGTCCTGATTGTCGGCGCCGTTGACGGCCAGCAGGTTGAACGTGACGTCGTTGGCGAACCGGAGCCGGCGCTCGGGCGGCCACGTCGACGCGCCCATGTCCCACGCCGCTGCCAGCGGGTAGACGTGGTCGATCTGGACGGCTTTCGCGTCCGCCCGGTCGAACGGGAGCACCTCACCGGAGTACGGATCGGCGAGGACCCCGCTGAGCACCACGCAGTCGCGGGTGCCGTCGCGGAAGATCACCGAGCGGAGATCGATCGCCAGAACGTTGTTGCGGGTGTCGCACCCGTCGTGGCCGCCCGCGGCGTCCTGGTCGTCGGTCCAGGCCGGTCCGAAGACGCACAGCTCCCGGCCGGAACACCCGCGCTGGTATCCGCCGGGGTGCGGACGGGATTCGACCGTGGCGACCCGCCCGAGCAACTCCTCGATGTGCGCGCGCGGCGGGCTGCCCGGTGCGGGACTGTCGCCCAGGTCGAGCAGCGACACTCCGCAGCCACCGGCCGACAGGATCACGGCCAGCCACGCCGTCACGTACAGAAGTCTCATGCGTCCCCCGGCGCTCGAAAACTCTTCCCCTACCGTCCAGGAGTATGCACCGGGCCCCCGACAGGTCAGCTGAAGGGCAGGCGCACCGCGGCGATCGACGACACGTGCGTGCCGTCGTGACCGATGACCCAGGAGCCGCCGCTCTGTCGGCATTCGGCCAGCAGGTCGAGCGTGCGCAGGAGGAAGAAGATCGCCTCGCTGGCGACGGGGGTGACCGCAAGCCGGTGCGCCTCACCGTGTTTCATTCCGTCGAGCCACACACCCGACTGCCCGTCCAGGCGAATGGTGACGATGTGGGTGGCATCGACGAAGGCGTACTTCCGTTGCTCCCACGGGGTGGTGAGCGCGTACCCCTGTTCGAGAACCTGGATCAGGATGCTCATGGCCGACTCCCGAGAGTTTCCGGCAGCTACGTCTCTCCAGCATCTACCTCGGGCCGGGTGAAAGCCAGACCCGCTAACCGAACTCGATCACGACCTTGCCGCTCGTGTGACCGGATTCGACCGTCGCGAGAGCGTCACCGGCGTGCGCGAACGGGAACCGGTGGGCCACCCGCGGGTCGAGGGTTCCGTCGGCCACCAGCGCGGCCACCTCCGCGAACACCGCGGACGTGCGGCGCCGTTCCACTCCCGAGCCGCCGAGATCCCGTGCCGCGAGTGGGTCGCCGACACTGATGATCGCCGCCGGATCCGTCACCACCCGCGCCGCCTCGGCCAGCGCGGCACCGCCGACGAGATCGAAGACGGCGTCCACCGGGCCGGGCACCCGTTCGGCGAGTCCGTCCCCGGACGCCACCCACGTGGCGCCGAGCGATTCGACGACCTCCCGTTTGCCCTCGCTCGCGACCCCGATCACGGTGACGTCCCGGGCCGCGGCCAACTGCAGCGCCGCCACCCCCACGCCACCGCCCGCACCGACGACGAGCAATCGGCTGCCGGGAGCCAGGTCCAGGGTCGTCAGCGCGTCGTACGCGGTCCCCGCCGCGACGGGTAGCGTGGCCGCGTCGGCGAACGAGACCGCGTCGGGCTTGTGTGCCGCTGCGGCCGTGTTGACCAGGGTGTACTCGGTGTATCCGCCGAAACCGGTGGCGGTCGCCCCGAACACGGCGTCGCCGACCGCGAACCCGGTCACCCGGGGGCCGACGTCGGCCACCACACCCGCGACCTCCCGGCCGAGAACCGCGGGAAGGGTGACCGGGACCGTGTCCTTCCGCGTTCCCGCCCGCACCTTCCAATCGGCGGGATTCACGCCTGCCGCGTGGACGGCGACCAGCAGCTGTCCGGGGCCGGGGGAGGGAACGGGGACGTCGAAGAACTGCTGCGTCTCGGGGCCGCCATATTCGCTGAAGCCGTATGCCATGCTCACGCCCACAGTCCTATCACGAACTTCGTGCCCGGATCCGGGCACGAAGTAGGCCCGCCGAACGGAGTCGGCGGGCCTACTTCGTGATAACTCAGGAGCCGAACAGGCTACCCAGGGAGCCTGTGCCTCCGCCGCCTCCTCCGCCGCCCATCAACGGTCCGAGGACCTGGATGAGTTGAACGAGAACCTGCAACATCTGTGTCGCATCCATTGTGTCTTCCTCCGATCACTGCGATCTACCAACGGCAGCGATCCCGGTCGATACCGGCGTGGACAGCCGCCACCTCGTTCATCGGTGGAATCTCGTCGAGGGTTACAGCCGCCGAGCAGGGATTTCTCCGACTGTCGGTAGTGCCTGATTGGATGGGTGCATGTTGCACGGCCTCTGGACACCCGGTTCGGGTCTCATGCTGTGGGTCGAGGACCGGAATCCGGCCGCCGCGGAGCCGACCGACGCGGTCGGGCGGGTGCTCGCCCGGAAGTTCCGCCATCACGTGAAGGTGCCGATGCCGACGCCGTCGGGTCCGGAGATGCTCGAGTGGGCGGCGGTCGCCCTCGCGCCGCCGGACGCGACCGACTTCCTGCTGTCGGTGTCGGCCCGCGACCCCCGGATCGCCGGGGATCTGCGCTACCTCGCCCACGTGGCGCGCGGCGTCGAGCGCTGGGTACGTGCGGGACGCGTGGTGCCGGAGGTGCACCGGGCGGAGGGCGGATGGTGGCCGCGATGGCGGCTCCTCGGCGGCGAACGGCAGCGTGCGTGGCTCACGGAATTGTCGGTCGCGATGCCCCCGGTGCAGCGCCACGGAACCACCCCGCGGGCGGTGCTCGACGACATGGTGACCGAGTTGACCGACCCCGTTGCCCGGCGGGTCCTGGGCGGCAGGCACCCGGACGATTCCGGCACCGCACCGGAGCATCCGCTGATCGACGCGCTGGTTCGGGGTGAGGACTTCGCCGAGGGCACCGCCCAGCTGGCGGGTTCCCTCGACGGGTGGCGGGACAGCCTGAAGGTGGACGAACCCGAACTGGTGCTGCGACTGCTCGAGCCGGAAGACGTGGACGTGGAGGGCGATTGGGACCCGGACACGGTGTTGTGGCGGCTACAGGTGTGCCTGCGCCCGGAAGGTGAAGCGCCGGTGCCGATTCCGCTGCACCGGACGGAGGCGAGCCGCCTGCAGACCGGTGTTCGCAAACTGACCGAGGCCGTCGCCGCCTACCCGCGGCTGCAGGACGTCCCGAGCGACCCCGACAGTCTCGACCTGATGCTGCCCACCGCGGTGGTCATCGACCTCGTCGGGCACGGTGCGGTGGCGTTGAAAGAGAAGGGCATCAGCCTGCTGCTGCCGCGGGCCTGGAGTGTGGCGTCGCCGTCGATGCGACTGCGGGTGAGCTCGCCCAGCACCCCGGCGAGCGCGGAGAACCGGTCCGTCGGCAAAGACCAGTTGGTGCAGTACAACTGGGAACTGGCACTCGGCGACACGGTGCTCACCGCCGCGGAGATGAACCGGCTGGTCAATGCGAAGAGCGATCTCGTGCGGCTGCGCGGTGAGTGGGTCCGGGCCGATCAGGACGTGCTCTCCCGCGCCGCGCGGTACGTCGCGGAGCGGCACGGCAGCGGCGACCGCGCCATCGTGGACCTGCTGAAAGATTTGATCGCGGACGATCTGTCCGATCTCCCCGTCGAGGAGGTCACCGCCACCGGCTGGGCGGCCGCGCTGCTCGACGGCGACATCAACCCGCAGGACGTGCCGACCCCGGACGGGTTGGACGCCACGCTGCGGCCGTACCAGAAGCGGGGGCTCGACTGGCTGGTGTTCATGAGCCGCCTCGGGCTCGGGGCGGTCCTGGCCGACGACATGGGTCTCGGCAAGACGCTGCAGTTGCTCGCCCTGCTCGCACACGAGAACGCCGCCACGCCCACCCTGCTGGTGTGCCCGATGTCGGTGGTCGGCAACTGGCAGCGTGAGGCGGCACGCTTCGTTCCCTCGCTGCGGGTGCTGGTGCACCACGGTCCGCAGCGGCTGAGCGGTGACGACCTCGCCGCCGCCGTGACACAGAGCGACCTGGTGATCACCACGTACGCGCTGCTCGCCCGCGACGTCGCGCAGCTGAAGGAGCAGGACTGGCGGCGGGTGGTGCTGGACGAGGCGCAGCACATCAAGAACGCGAAGACCGGGCAGGCGCGGGCGGCCCGCAGCATTCCGGCGGAGCATCGGGTCGCGTTGACGGGCACTCCGGTCGAGAATCGGCTGGACGAACTGCGCTCGATCCTCGATTTCGCGAATTCGGGCATCCTGGGTTCGGAGGCGATGTTCCGCAAGCGTTTCGTTGTGCCGATCGAGCGGGAGCAGGACGAGACGGCCGTCGCCCGGCTCCGCGCCGTCACGTCCCCGTTCGTGCTGCGCCGCGTCAAGACCGATCCCGCCGTCATCGCCGACCTCCCGGACAAGTTCGAGATGACCGTCCGCGCCAACCTCACCGCCGAGCAGGCCGCGCTGTACCGGGCGGTGGTCGACGACATGATGGCGCAGATCAAGGACAAGAAGGGGATGAAGCGCAAGGGCGCCGTCCTCGCCGCCCTGACCAAACTCAAACAGGTGTGCAACCATCCGGCGCATTTCCTGCGCGACGGGTCGGCGGTGATGCGGCGCGGACAGCACCGCTCCGGCAAGCTGGGGCTCGTCGAGGACATCCTCGACTCCGTCGTGGCAGACGGCGAGAAGGCGTTGCTGTTCACCCAGTTCCGTGAATTCGGTGATCTCGTCACCCCGTACCTCGCCGAACGTTTCGGTACCCCCGTACCGTTTCTGCACGGGGGTGTTCCGAAGCAGAAACGCGACGACATGGTGGCCTCGTTCCAGAGCGACGACGGGCCGCCGATCATGATGCTGTCGCTGAAGGCCGGCGGAACAGGGCTGAACCTCACCGCGGCCAATCACGTCGTCCACCTCGACCGGTGGTGGAACCCGGCCGTCGAGAACCAGGCCACGGACCGCGCGTTCCGGATCGGCCAGCGGCGGGACGTGCAGGTGCGCAAGCTCGTGTGCGTCGGCACCCTGGAGGAGCGGATCGACGCGATGATCGCCACCAAACAGGAGTTGGCGGATCTCGCCGTCGGGACGGGCGAGAACTGGGTGACGGAGATGAGCACCGAACAGCTGGGCGAACTGCTGCGGCTCGGCGACGAGGCGGTGGGCGAATGACGAATCGGCGCCCCGGACCGTACTTCGGTCAGTACGGCCGGCGACGACCCGTGACGGGCGGGCTGGAGGCACGGTCCCAGCGGGGATCGTTCGGCCGCACGTGGTGGGGTCGCGAATTCGTCGACATCATCGAATTCGTCGCCGACAAGGGCCGGATGAGCCGCGGTCGGAGTTACGCGCGCAGCGGTCAGGTGATCTCGCTCGAGATCGCAGGCGGAATGGTGACGGGGGAGGTTCAGGGCAGTCAACTCCAGCCGTTCGTCGCGACCGTCTCGATCGATCGCCTCGACGAGTCGGAGATCGCCGAACTGGTCGCGGTGGTCCGCAGGCAACCGGGCAGCCTGGCGATGCTGGCGGGCGGCGGGGTTCCGGAGGTTCTCGGCCCCCTGTTGCTGCCCGCCGGGGCGTCCGCGCTGAACTACGACTGCACCTGCCCGGACGACGGGTGGCCGTGCAAGCATGCGGCGGCGGTCGCGTACCTCGCCACCGAGCGCATCGACGAGAACCCGCTCGACATCCTGACGTTGCGCGGCGTCGATCTGGACATGCTGATCGAGGGCGTCGGGGGCGACTCCTCCGAATCCGATGTCGACGACTGGTTCGGGGACGAGTCCTCGTTGCCCGGACTGCCCGACGCCGACTTCCGGGCAGCGATCGACGACCTCGACCCGCTCCTGCTGCGGAAGGCGATCCGCTCGGTCAGTGAGGACGAGCGTGCGGTGGACGCCGCGATCCGGGAGCTGAAAGCGCTGTACCAGCACTTCCGCTGACCGTGCGATGATGAATGACGCGGAAGCTCGCCTCGTTTCGCGACCGGGAGCTGGTCAGTCATGGTGACGGTCTACCTGCTCGGCGAGCAGCGCGTGTCGAACCCGGAGGACGACGGGGCAGGCACCGTCTCGTCACGGGCGATCGCGCTGCTGGCCTATCTCGTGCTGCACGCCGGTCTCGCCCAGTCCAGGACCCGTCTCGCCGGGCTGTTCTGGCCCGAGTCGAGCGAGCAGCAGGCCCGCACCAACCTGCGGCGGGAACTGCACAACCTCCGTGGTCTCCTGGGGTCGGATGGTGCGCCGACCGCGGACGGGCCGACGCTGACGTGGACGGACTCGCCGTCGTGCCGGGTGGACGTCGACACGTTCCGCAACGAGCGGGCGGCAGCCCTCGCCGCCCTCGCCGATTCCGACACCCCGGCATTTCTCGAACACGCGGACTGCGCGATCGACACCTATCGCGGGGACCTCATGCCTGGGGCGTACGAGGACTGGGTCCTCGACCATCGGGACGTGCTGCGCCGGGAGTGCGTCGAACTCTGCGAGGTGACGGTGCGGGTGCTGCGGGAGTCGGGTGAGGTGGAGGCGGCGACGACGTGGTCGCGTCGGCGCATCCAACTCGACCCGCTGGCGGAGGCCGGGTACCGGACACTCATGGAACTGCAAACCGCATCGGGCGACCGGGCGGCGGCGATGACCACGTATCACCGGTGCGCGGCGGTGCTGGAGACCGAACTCGGGGTCGCGCCGGGCGCCGCGACCACCCGCTTGTTCGACAACCTGCTGGGCGAGAAACCCGCCGCGGCTCCCCGGCGCGAACGCGTTCGGACGGCGATGCCCGCCCTGATCGGGCGGGAGCGCGAATGCGCGGAATTGCAGCGGCGGTGGCGGCAGGCCCTCGACGGCAGGCAGGGGCTGGTGCTCGTCTCCGGTGACGCGGGGGTCGGCAAGACCCGGTTGACCACCGAACTCGCGGAGATCGCTCGTGCCGACGGGGCAGTGGTAGCGACGGCGCGGTGTTTCGGACTGCCGGGCCGCGTCGCGCTCGCCCCCGTCGCCGAGTGGCTGCGCGGCCCGGAGTTTCGGTCGGCGATCGGGTCGCTGGATCCGTTGTGGAGGGTCGAGGTCGAGCGGCTGGTCCCGAGCGTCGAGTCCGCGCCGCGGCCGGCGACGTCCCGGGCGATGGTCGACGCATGGCAGAGGCACCGCTTCTTCGAGGGGACGGCGCGCGCGGTGCTGTCGCCCGGCCGGCCGGTCCTGCTCGTCCTCGACGATCTGCAGTGGTGCGACGCGGAGACGACGGCGTGGCTGGCGTTCCTGCTGTCCCTCGACACCCATCTGCGGGTACTGGTCGCGGCGACCGCCCGCACGGACGAGGCGCAGTCCCGCCGCGACGTGAGGGACGCGTTGCGGGCCCTCCGGTCGGCGCGACTGGTCACGGACGTCGAGGTGGACCCGTTGACCGCGGACGGGACCGTCGAACTGGCGAGGTCTCTCGGTGGCCCGGTGCTGGATCCTGCGGAGGAGGCGGTGTTGTACGCCGCGACCGCGGGCTACCCGCTGTACGTCGTGGAGGCCGCCAGGATGGTGCCGGGCACGGATGCGACCGGGGGCGGCGGGGGCGCCGGCGACCTCGGCGAGGTGCTGGCCCGGCGACTCGGGCAGTGCTCGGAACCGGCCCGGGACGTCGCAGGCCTCGCCGCGGCCCTCGGCGCGGATTTCGATCTGGACCTGCTCAGCGAGGCGAGCGACCTGGACACCGATTCCCTCGTGCAGGCGGTGGACGAACTGTGGCGGCGCAGGATCGTCAGGCCGGCGGGCACCGGGTACGACTTCGTGCACGACCTGGTCCGGGAGGCCGCGTACCGCTCGGTCGGTCCGCCGCGACGCTGGCTCCTGCATCGGCGTCTGGCGCAGGGACTCGAACTTCTGCACACCGGCCGCACCGACGACGTGGCCGGGCAACTCGCCGAGCAGTATCGGCGCGGCGGCCGCCCCGACCGTGCCCTGCATTATCTGCAGCGCGCAGCCGAGGTAGCGGCAGGCGTGTTCGCGAACGCCGACGCCCTGCGGCTCTTCCGGGACTGCCTCGACCTTCTGGAGGCGATGCCGGTGGGCCGCAACCGGGACGCTCACGAGGTCGACGTGCGCCAGGGCATGTCGGCGCCGCTGACCACCCTGTACGGATACTCCGACCCTCAGCTCGAGCGGACGCTGGACCGCACCATGGAGTTGGGGCAGCGACTACGCAGGCCGAAGGTGGTGCTCGGTGCGCTGATCGGATTGTTCGCGGTCCACTTCGTGCAGGGGCACACCGCGCACGCCTACGGGCTCGGCGTGCGTGCCCTCGAACTGTCCGCGGCGGATCCGGAATTCGAGGGTCAGGCGCATTTCGCGGTGGCGGGCGGCGCCCTCGGTCTCGGCAGGCCGAGGGAGGCGATCGAACATTTCGACATCGCGCAGCGATCGTTCTCGGACGACTATTCGTTCATCCTCGGAACGCGGCTCGAGGTGCATTGCCACGCGTGGAAATCGCACGCGTACTGGATGATCGGCGACGAGCAGGCGGCCGTGCAGGCGTCCGCGGATGCCCTCGAGCTGGGCAGGGCCTGCGGCCACCCGTACAGTCTCGCGGTGGCGCTGGGGTACGCGTCGGTGCTGCATCAGGTCCGGGGCGACGACACCGCGCTGCTCGCCTCGCTGACGGAGTTGCGGCAGCTGTGCGAGCGCTACCACTTCGCCTACTACAGTCAGTGGTCGCAGATCCTCGAAGGCCGGCTTCTCGGCGGCGAACCGGGAATCGCGAAGATCCGCGACGGGCTCGCCGCGTTGCGACGGCAGCGGGCGTTCGCGCGGATGCCGTACTGGCTCTCGTTGCTGGCGGAGGTCCAGATCGACGCCGGGTCGGTGGACGCCGCCCGCGCCACCCTCGATGCCGCCCTGATCGCCGCCGAGCAACACGACGACCGGTGGTGGTTGCCGCAGGTCCTGCGACTTCGTGCGGACGTCGGACCGTTCGCGGGTGGGGTTTCGGCGCGAACGGTGCGCGAACGCCCGATTCCTACGGTGTGAATTACCAGGCACTGCCCGTTCCGGGGCCGCCGATCCGAGGAGAAGGTCATGAGCACCACCATCAGTTCGACACCGACGACGTCACCGCCTTTCACGGAACTGGCCGCGTCTCTGCGCGGAGAGTTGATCATGCCCGGCGACGCCGGCTACGACGACGCGCGGGCCGTGTACAACGCCATGATCGACCGTCGTCCCGCGGCCATCGCGCGGTGCGCCAACGCCGCGGATGTCGTCGCGTGCGTGCGGTTCGCGCGGGAGCAGCACGTCGAGCTCGCGGTTCGCGGAGGCGGACACAACGCGGGAGGACTCGGCGTGTGGGACGACGCCCTCGTGATCGATCTGTCGGGTATGCGCGGGACCACGGTCTCGCCCGCCGACCGGACCGTCCGGGTCGACGGCGGGTGCACCTGGAGCGACGTCGACCATGCCACCGTGCCGTTCGGCATGGCCACCCCGTCCGGGTTCATCGCCTCCACCGGTGTCGGCGGGCTGACGCTGGGTGGCGGGATCGGCTACCTGACGCGCCGTTTCGGTCTCACGGTGGACAACCTGCTCTCCGCCGACGTCGTCCTCGCCGACGGCACCCTGGTGACGGCGAGCGAGCGGTCGCATCCGGACCTGTTCTGGGCGCTGCGGGGCGGCGGCGGGAACTTCGGTGTGGTCACGTCGTTCCAGTTCGCGTGTCACGAGATCGGCGACCACGGAAATGTCGTCGGCGGGCCGGTGCTGTACGACCTGGAGGACACCCCCGACGTGATGCGGTGGTACCGCGAACTCCTGCCCTCACTGCCCGAGGAACTCAACGGCTGGATCGGCCTGCTGACCATTCCGCCGGCGCCGCCGTTCCCCGAGGAACTGTGGGGCCGCAAGGCGTGCGGCATCATCTGGTGCTACACCGGCGACCCGGGCAAGGCCGACGCGGTGCTCGAACCGATCCGCGAATTCGGTAATCCACTGCTGGTAGGGGTCGGCGAAATGCCCTTCACAGCATTGCAATCGGCCTTCGACGCACTGTACCCGGCGGGATTGCAGTGGTACTGGCGCGCAGACTTCGTCCGCGAGATCTCCGACGAGGCCGTCGACATCCACCTGGAGTTCGGCCGTCGGCTGCCCACCGGCCATTCGACGATGCACATGTATCCGATCGACGGCGCGGCGACGCGGGTGGCCGAGGACGGCACGGCGTTCGCGTACCGGGACGGCGGCTGGGCGGGCGTGATCGTCGGGGTCGACCCGGATCCGGCGAACGCCGAGGTCATCACGGACTGGGCCAAGCAGTACTGGGAGGCCCTCCACCCGACGACCGCGGGCGGGGCGTACGTCAACTTCATGATGTCCGAGGGTGAGGACCGGGTGCGTGCCTCATACCTCGGCAATTACGACCGGCTGGCGCAGGTGAAGGCGAAGTACGATCCGGACAACCTCTTCCATGTGAATCAGAACATCCGTCCCGCGGCCCGGTCGGAGCAGTAGGCTGGGCGACCTCCCGACCGAGAGGATCGACCGTCATCAGTACCTCCGGAGACGACCTGCCCGCGTTCACGTACCCGGAGGTGGGTGCGAGCCGCGAGGTTCCGTTCCCGGCGGGATACCACCATCTGCGTGAGCAGAAGGTGATCGGTGACGGGGCAGACGCATTCGACGCGGCCGCCGCCTACCTGTGTGCCTGGGGGATGCACCGCGGCGCGGGGCTCGAGGTGCGGGCCGAGGCTCCGACCGCCGTGCCCGGCTCGTCGGTCGAACTGCGCTGGGGGATCGGTCCGTTCCGGCTGACGTTCTCCTGCCGGGTCGTCTACGTGCTCGACGATCCGCAGCGCAAGGGCTTCGCGTACGGCACGCTGCCGGGTCATCCCGAGCGCGGCGAGGAGAGCTTCGTCGTCGAACAGCGGCCGGACGGCACCGTCGTCGCGACCGTGTCGGCGTTCTCGAAACCGGGGCGGTGGTTCACGCGGCTCGGCGGCCCCGCTGGCCGGGTCGTGCAGAAAGCGATGACGCGCAGGTACCTCGAGGCGCTGGCCGCCGCGGCACGGTAGGCCCGGGCGCCCGGATCACGTATTCTCGGTGTTGGACCGGACCGGACGGGACCTTTGGAGTCCGACCGACTGATCCGATGTGTCCGACCCTGACAGAGCTGGAGCCGCCGGCATGATGCCCGTACATCTACGCGACAGCGTGATTCCGAAGCACGAGCAACTCCGTGCCATCCTGCTGCACAAGTGCACCAAGGAACTTCAGCCCGGCGACCTGATGACCAGTGAACGAAAACTGATGCAGGACTACGGTGTCAGTCGCATCACGGTTCGCGAGGCGATCGGGCAGCTCGTCAACGAGGGTCACCTGGTCCGGGTTCGTGGCAAGGGCACGTTCGTGGCCCATCGTCCGGTGCAGTCGAAACTCCACCTGGCCTCATTCACGGAGGAGATGCGGGCGCAGGGCCACAAGCCGACGACGGTCGTGCTGCAGAGCGAGGAGGACGCGGCGCCCGAGGCCACCGCGAAGGCCCTGCGGATCGCACCGGACACCAGCGCCTACCACGTCAAACGGTTGCGGCTGGCCGACGGCGAACCGGTCAGCGTCGACGACGGCTGGTTCAACGCCGCACTGCTTCCCGGCCTGCTGGACCTCGACCTCACCGGGTCGATCTACCGGGCCACCGCCGACCGGTACGGCATGCCGATCGACCGGGCCGAGCAGACCGTCAGTGCCGACGGCGCTAGCCAGGAGATCGCGACCCTGCTCGGCATCAAGAAGGGCGCCCCGGTGATGTACTTCGACCGGGTGTCCTTCAGCGGCCCCACACCGGTCGAGCACACCCGCAGCTGGTACCGGTCCGATCGCTACCAACTGCAGATGGAAGTTCAGGGGGAGCGGACTCAGCGCAGCGTCTGAGCCCGGCAGCCCTGGCCCTGCTACTACTGCGCCGCCCAGGCGAACAGGACGTCGCCGGTGGTCACGTCGGACCCGATGGTGTCGGTGGACACCGAGTCCGGCTTGGAATCCATCACCACGATCGGGCAGACGGCGGAGTACCCGGTGCCGTCGATCTCGGTCGGATCGAACCGCACCACGGGGTCGCCGGCGTCGACCTCGTCGCCCTCCGCCGCGAGCAGGGTGAACCCCTCGCCCTTCAGCTTCACGGTGTCGATTCCCAGGTGCACCAGCACGCCGCCGCCCGCCGAGCCCAGGATGACGAACGCGTGCGGGTGCAGTTTGAGGATCTTGCCCGAGATCGGCGCGAGCACGTCGAGGGCGCCGCGGTCGCGTGCCGGCTCGATCGCGACTCCGGAACCCACCATCTGTCCGGCGAACACGGGGTCGGGCACGTCGGCCAGGGCGAGCACCCGGCCGGGCAGTGGTGCCTGCACGGACAGGCTCACAGGATGTCCTCGATGTCCTCGGCCAGGGTGTCCGCCTCGGGGCCGACGATGACCTGGACGACGCTGCCCGCCTTCAACACCCCGTGGGCGCCTGCGGCCTTGAGCGCGGCCTCGTCGACCTTGGCGCCGTCCTTGACCTCGGTGCGCAGCCGGGTGATGCAGGCCTCGATCTCGACGATGTTGTCGGCACCGCCGAGGCCGCTGATGATTGCGTCCGCTTTGGACATCGGTTCTCCCTCGTAGTTCGTGTTTGCGCTGCAGGTGATGGTGAGGAATGAGTTAGCTGGATCACATTTGCCTGTTGACATCCTGTGCTCACCTGGTCAAACTAGCAACTGGTTATGACCGGACAGTACCCGTTGGGGGTGCTGGTCCACAATAGTTTTCCCGAAGCCGTACGACGCGCTCGCCGCCACCGGTTTCGGGACTCACCAGACGCCGATTCGGCGACCGACGCGCACAGAGAAGGCCGATATGACTGTCGTAGACAGCCCGAAAAAGGAATCAGCGGTGTTTGCCGGGTTACAGCGCCTCGGGCGCAGCCTGATGCTGCCGATCGCGGTACTACCCGCGGCCGGCATCCTGCTGCGACTCGGCCAGGACGACCTCCTCGGACGATTCGACTCGATGCAGACCGCCGCGTCCGTCATCTCCGCGGCCGGCCAGGCCGTATTCACCTGGCTGCCCCTCATCTTCGCTGTGGGCATCGCCATCGGCTGGGCCAAGAAGGCCGACGGTTCCACCGCCCTGGCCGCCGTGGTCGGATACATGGTCATCAACGGCGTGTTCGAGGCCATGTCCCCGGTCGTCCTGGAAGGCAAGACCGATCCGAACGGCGACCAGGCGCTGATCAACTACGGTGTCCTCGCGGGCATCGTGATGGGTCTGCTGTCCGCCATTCTGTGGCAGCGGTTCTACCGCACCAAACTGCCCGACTACCTCGGATTCTTCAACGGCCGCAGGCTCGTTCCCATCCTCACCGCCGTCACCGGTCTCGTCGTCGGCGTCCTCATGGCGTTCCTGTACCCGGCGTTCAACTCCGCCCTGACGTGGGTGGGCGAGACGGTCGCCGAGAACTCGGTGATCGGTGGCGGCGTCTACGGCATGGCCAACCGCCTGCTCATCCCGACCGGACTGCACCACATCCTGAACTCCACCGTGTGGTTCCTCGTCGGCGACTACCAGAACGCGAGCGGAGAACTCGTCCGCGGCGACCTCAACCGGTTCTTCGCCGGCGACCCGAGCGCCGGCATCTTCATGACCGGCTTCTTCCCGATCATGATGTTCGCGCTTCCCGCTGCAGCACTGGCGATCTGGCGCAACGCCCGGCCCTCGCAGAAGAAGGTCGTGGGCGGCATCATGCTGTCCACCGCGCTGACGGCGTTCCTCACCGGGATCACCGAGCCCCTCGAATTCGCGTTCATGTTCGTCGCCTGGCCGCTGTACCTGATCCACGCGTTCCTCACCGGCACCTCGATGGCCCTGGTCAACGCGCTCGGCATCCATGACGGATTCACGTTCTCCGCAGGCTTCTTCGACTACGTCCTCAACTTCGGCAAGGCCACCAACGCGTGGATGCTGATCCCCATCGGGCTCGGGTACGCGGTGATCTATTACGTCCTGTTCAGCTTCGTCATCAAGAAATGGAACCTGCGCACTCCCGGCCGGGAGGACGACGCGGACACCAACACCGACACCGACACGGAAAAGGCAGGTCAGTGAGCATGGCTTCACGAACGGTCCTCATCGGTTCGAAGGTGGGCCTGCACGCCCGCCCCGCCGCGAAGTTCACCCAGGCCGCCGCGGCCGTGCCGGTCCCGGTGCAGATCGCCGTCGGCGAGTCGGCGCCGGTGGACGCGGGCAGCATGCTCGCGGTCATGACCCTCGGCGCCGCATTCGGTACCGAGGTGACGATCACCGCGGAAGGGGAGGGCAGCGAGGACGCCCTCGACCGCCTCGCCGACCTGCTCGCCTCCGACCTCGACGCCGCCTGATGCCGACGACCACGGAACAGGTAGTGCACGGACTCGGGGTGAGTCCGGGGCTGGTCTGCGCGCCCTGGCTCGCGTTCGGGACGCCGGTCGAGACGTCCGCCGAAGACCCTGTCGGCGAATCGGTCCCAGCGGAGATCGCCCGGGTGCGGGACGCCCTCGCGACGGTGTCCGGCGACCTCGAGGCCCGCGCCGCGCAGGTGGACGGCGTCGCGTCCGAGATCCTGCTCGTGTCGGCGGCGATGGCCCGCGACCCGGGAATCGTGTCCGCCGCCGAGGAGAACCTTCGCGGCGGCATGCCGACGGCGCACGCCGTGAGCGTCGCGTTCGAGGGTTACTGCGTCACACTCGAGGCACTCGGGGGGTACATGGCCGAGCGCGTCGCGGACCTGCGCGACCTCGGACATCGTGCGGTCGCGGTGCTGTCGGGAGTGCCGATGCCCGGAATCCCCGACCCCGGATATCCGTTCGTTCTCGTTGCCCGGGACCTGTCGCCCGCGGACACCGCGATGCTCGGCGGCAGCGACGTGGTGGGCCTGCTCACTGCGGAGGGCGGGCCCACGAGCCACACTGCGATACTGGCGAAATCGCTCGGCCTGCCCGCGATCGTGAACTGCGCCGACCTCGACCGATTGATCGAGGGGAGACCGGTGGTGCTCGACGGCACCACGGGCGAGGTCGTCGTCGACCCCGGCGAACGTCGGCAGTCGGAGGTGTGGACGCGGATCGCCGAGGCCCGGGCGCGGGTCGCGGCCACGAGTGGGCCGGGCCGCACCCGGGACGGCGCACCGGTCGGGCTGCTCGTCAACATCGGCACCGTCGACGACGCCGTGCGCGCCGCCGCCGCGGATTCGGAGGGCGTCGGACTGTTCCGCACCGAGTTCCTCTACCTCGGCAGGCAGACCGCGCCCACCCTCGACGAGCAGATCGCCACGTACACCTCCGTGCTGGAGCGGTTCGCCGGACGGAAGGTGGTGGTCCGGACACTCGATTCCGGATCCGACAAACCGCTGCCGTTCCTCGATCTGGGCGCCGAGGAGAACCCGGCACTCGGTGTGCGGGGGCTGCGGGTCGGCACCGTCTTCCCGGAGGTCCTGGCCACCCAACTGGAAGCGCTCGGCGTGGCGGCCTCCGCTACCGGCGCGGACCTGTGGGTGATGGCCCCGATGGTCGCCACGGCGGGAGAGGCGGAGGGATTCGCTGCACTCGCCCGTTCCCGCGGCATCGCGAAGGTCGGGGCGATGATCGAGATCCCCTCGGCGGCACTGCGCGCCCGCGATCTGCTCGAACATCTCGACTTCGTCAGTATCGGAACCAACGACCTGAGCCAGTACACGTGCGCCGCCGACCGGATGGCCGGCGGCCTCGCCGCACTGCTCGACCCGTGGCAGCCCGCGGTCCTGGACCTGATCGGCCTGGTCGGTGCGGCCGGAGCGGAGGCGGGCACACCTGTCGGCGTCTGCGGGGAGGCCGCGTCCGATCCAGTGCTGGCGCCCGTGCTGGTCGGGTTGGGCGTCACGAGCCTGTCCATGGTGGCCCCATCGCTGGGCGCCGTCCGTGCCCGTCTGGCCGTCACCGACCTCGACCGGTGCCGGGAGATGGCCGTCGCCGCGCGCAGCGCACAGTCACCGCAGGCCGCACGGTCGGCAGTCGCGGCTCTTGCGTCCGGGGCACCCCGATGATCCTGCGGGGCAGGGCCGTCGTGGAGGACGGCGTCCTCGCCGACGGCGTGGTCGTCACCGACGGCGACCGAATCTCCTGGGTCGGTTCCGCGTCGCAGTACCGCGGGCAGGTGCCGCTGCCGGACCCGACTTCGTCGATACTGCTGCCGGGCCTGATCGACCTGCACTGCCACGGCGGCGCAGGCGCAGGCTTTCCGAACGCCGACGCCGACGGGGCGAGGCTGGCCGCGGACCATCACCGCGGGCACGGCACCACCGGACTGCTCGGGAGCCTGGTCTCGGCGGGGGAGCAGGATCTGCTCCGGCAGGCCGGAATCCTCGCCGACCTGGTGGAACGCCGTGACCTCCTCGGGATCCACCTGGAGGGCCCGTTCATCTCCGGTGCCCGCTGCGGTGCGCAGGATCCCGCGTCCGTGGTGCCCGGCGACCCCGGCCTGTTCGAGCGGATCTGCGACGCCGCGCGTGGCACCGTCCGGTCGATGACGCTCGCACCGGAGACCGCGCACTTCGGCGAGCTTCTCACCGCGATGCGCCGGCGCGGCGTGTTACCGAGCCTCGGCCACACCGACACCGATGCAGCGACGACGTCCGCACGGATCGCCGACGCCGCCGGCGGGCCGCTGACCGCCACACACCTGTTCAACGCGATGCCGCCGCTGCACCACCGCGCGCCGGGGCCGGTGGCCGCGTTTCTCGCCGCAGCCGGTCGCGGCGACATCGTCGTCGAATTGATCGCGGACGGAGTGCATCTCGCGCCCGAGACCGTGTCGATGGTGTTCGACGCCGTCGGACCGGACCAGATCGTCCTCGTCAGCGACGCCATGGCCGCCGCCGGTGTCTCGGACGGCGACTACCAACTCGGGCCACTGGACGTGCGCGTCTCGCACGGGGTGGCCCGGCTCGCGACCGCCGACGGATCCGAGGGGGCCATCGCGGGCGGCACCGCACGACTGCTGGATGTCGTGCGCACCACCGTTGTCGACAGCGGCGTCGGACTCGTCGACGCCGTCGCGTCCGCCACCAGGACCCCGGCCCGGCTGCTCGGCCTGGAATCCGAACGCGGCACCCTGGCCCCGGGCCTCCGCGCAGATATCGTCGTGACCGATCACCAACTGCGCCCGCGTGGCGTGTTTTCCGGCGGAATGCCCGCCGGAACGGAAGGACTCGCATGGAAATCGTAATCCGGCCGACGCCGTCGGAGGTGAGCACGACCGTCGCGGACATCGTCGAGAGGTACGTCCGACGCGGTCCGGCGACACTGGGCCTCGCCACCGGGTCGTCCCCGCTCGGAAGCTACCGCGAACTCGCGCGACGGCACCGCGAGTCCGGGCTGGACTTCACGGACGCGCGGGCCTTCCTCCTCGACGAGTACGTCGGGCTGCCGAAAAGTCACGATCAGTCGTACTTCTCGGTGATCCGCTCGGAGTTCGTCGACCACGTCAACCTCGATCCCGAGCGGGTGCTCAGCCCGAACGGCGAATCGCCCACCATCGCCGAGGAAGGCGCACGATACGACGCGGCCATCGCCGAGGCGGGTGGCGTCGACGTGCAACTGCTCGGCATCGGAACCGACGGCCACATCGGGTTCAACGAGCCGGGTTCCGCACTGACCTCACGCACCCGCGTCAAGACCCTCACCGAGCAGACCCGACTCGACAACGCGCGGTTCTTCGACAGCGTGGACGACGTCCCGCACCACGTCCTCACCCAGGGGCTGGGCACCATCAGCGAAGCCCGGCACCTGGTGATGATCGCGTTCGGCAAGGGCAAGGCCGAAGCGATCGCCGCCGCCGCCGAAGGTCCGCTCGCTGCGTTCTGCCCGGCGTCGGTGATGCAACTGCACCCGCACGTGACCGTCGTCATCGACGAGGCCGCGGCGAGCAAACTGCAACTCGCCGACTACTACCGGTACGCACTGGAACACAAGCCTTCCTGGCAGTTGTTCTAGATGGCACCCGTACTCGAACTGGCGGTCCAGGACGTCGCGGGCGCCCGGATCGCACGGCGCGCCGGAGCAACGCGTGTCGAGTTGTGCACCGCACTCGGCGCGACCGGCGGACTGACACCGAGCATCGGCATGATCGAAGCCGTTGTGGCCCAGGGGATCGCGGTACACCCGCTGATCCGGTGCCGGCCCGGCGGATTCGCCTACGACGCCGACGAGATCGCGGTCATGGCCCGCGACATCCGTGCCGCGGTGGGCGCGGGCGCATCCGGCGTCGTCGTCGGTGCGCTCACGCCAGGCATGGCCGTCGACCGCGACGCGCTGGCCCGCCTGCTCGACGGCATCGACCCGTACGCGGTGGAGGTGACGTTCCATCGTGCGATGGACGTCGTCGACGACAGGGCGACTGCCCTCGATGCGCTCGCGCGGTCGGGCATCATCCGCGTCCTCACCTCGGGCGGAGCGCCCCGCTGCATCGACGGCCTCGACGCCCTGTCGGCCATGGTCGCCCACGCACACGGGCGGATCCAGGTGATGGCAGGTGGCGGGATTCGCGTCGACGACATCGCCGCGGTCGCGGGGACCGGTGTCGACGCCGTACACCTGTCCGCCCGCCGCACCGTCGCCGACAGCGGCGGTCCCGGCGGTGGGACCGGCGATTACGACGCCGTCGACGAAACCCTCGCCATCGCAGCCGCTGTGGCACTGGGTATCTGAACTTTCGGCCATTGCCTGTGGTCCGGTCAGGCTGCTAGAGTCGAACAAAGTTTCGAACAACCTCGGGGGAGGCTGGTCGTGGGGGATGTGGGGGCACCGGATCTGGAGGAGTTGCGGGCGTTCACGGCGCGGCTTCGTGTGGTTTCTGCGAGTGGTGATCCCGGGTTGGGGATCGAGTGGATCGACGCGGTGGAGTCGTTGAAGTCAGTGGGGTGCGCGGTGCAGGCGGTGGTCACCGACGATGTCGCCACGTGCATGCGGGAGGACCGCAAGGCCCGGCGGTTGCCGCGGGCGGAGTGGGACCGCGGTATCGCCTCACAGATTGCGTTGGCGCGCAGGGAGTCCCCGAACCGCGGTGGGCGGCATCTGGGGTTCGCTCGGGCGGTGGTGCACGAGATGCCGCACACGTTGGCGTTGTTGCGGTCGGGCCGGTTGAACGAGTGGCGCGCCACGCTGCTGGTGCGGGAAACAGCGTGTCTGTCGGCGGCGGATCGCGCGGTGGTGGATCGCCGGTTGTGTTCGGACCCGAACAGTCTCGACGGGGTCGGGGACCGCGGCCTGGTCGCGAAGGCGAAGGCCCTGGCGGTGGAACTCGACGCGGCCGCGGTCGTGGCCCGGTACTGCAAGGCCGTCTCCGAGCGGCGGGTCACGACGCGGCCGGCGCCGGATTCGATGGCGTATCTGAGTGTGCTGCTGCCGATGGAACAGGCCGTGTGCCTACACGCCACATTGGGGCGGGGTGCGGACAGCCTCATCGCGACCGGGGACAGCGGTGGCCGCACCCGCAATCAGCTGATGGCGGATCTGTTGTTCGACCGCGGCACCGGGGCATCGGTCGCCAATGGTGTGCCGGTGGCGGTGAACCTGGTGATCTCCGACGAAGCACTGCTGGCGGGTGAGAACGAGGCGGCGGATCTGGCGGGGTTCGGGCCGGTGCCGGCGGGGATCGCCCGGAAACTGGTGGCGGACGCCCTTGAGGGGGAGACCGAAACCACGTTGCGGTTGATCTACTCGTGCCCGGTGTCGGGGTCGTTGACGGCGATGGAATCGCAGTCCCGGACGTTCCCGAAAAGCCTTGCGAAGCTGATCGACCTCCGCGACCGGACGTGCCGCACCCCGTGGTGTGACGCCCCGATCCGCCATCACGATCACATTCTCTCGCGCCGCAACAAGGGCGCCACCACGGCACACAATGGGCCGGGTTGTGCGCGGCGTGCAACTACGCGAAGGAAGGCGACGGCTGGACCGCGCGCCCCGTCAGGAGGCATGGCCGAACGCATCTCTTCGACCTCGGTACCCCGACGGGGCATCACTACCGGTCCGCGGCCCCACGACTGCCGTCCGCGGCGCGTCGGTCGGAAATCGAAGCGATCCTCATCGCACAATTGCGGGCGTCTTGACCCGGCGGCCATGGGATTCGTCGTAGGGTCGTGTGCATGGCCAGCTGGAATGAGTTCGCCGAAGCTGCTCCGCGGATTGCCGCTATCTTCTCCCGCAGGCACGCGGCGACCAAGAACCTGTGCATGCTCGGCACGCTTCGCTCCGACGGGTTTCCGCGGATCAGCCCGGTCGAGCCGAGATTTTTCGAGAATCAGTTGTGGATCGCCGGAATGCCGAACACGACGAAGTTCCGTGATCTGGCACGGGATCCGCGCTTCTGCCTGCACACGGCGACCGTCGACACCGAGGTGAAGGAGGGTGACGCAAAACTGTGGGGTGTCGTCGACGACGTCCAGGACAAGGCCCTGCATCAGCGTTTCGCGCAGGCACTGTTCGACGAGACCGGGTTCGACATCCGGGGGCAGGAATTCGATCACTGCTACCGAGCCGACCTGATTGGCGGCTCGGCGGTGGAGGTCGGCGACGGCCACATGGATATCACCATCTGGAAACCGGGCAAGCCCGAGCACGTCGTGCGAAAGCACTGACTGCTTACTCCGGCCACGGCACCACGGTCAAATGGGGCCATTCCTTCTGCCACCGGGCAGCTTTGGATTCGTACACCTCACGCGGAGCGAGGACGGGATCGTGCAGTCGGTGAAGGGTGTCGAGGGCACGCCGAAGTGGTTTTCGTACCAAATATGCACACGCGCTTCGTTTCTGACTTCGACGCGCACATCGAGGTCGCCGAACAGTGCGTCGGCTCGGCGGATGACGTCGTCTTCGGCGTCGTGGCCGAGGTCGGTGTCGTCGAAGTAGAAGAGGTCGTAGTCGTTGATCCCCGACTGCGGGTCGCGGCCGTCGAGGTGGTTCCAGACCGTCTGGAATACGGCGCCTGCGGTGAGGTACCAGTCCGAGAGGCCGAGTTGGGGTGCACGGTCCAGGATCGTGGTGATGTACGGGTTGGTCTGCAGGATGCGGAGGAAGTTCAGCTCCTCGGGAGAGTGAATCTGCATGTTCCGATCGTATGGTGGACATACATGGACATCCAACTATAGGATGAGCACATATTCGGAACTCCCTCATCATCGAACAAGGAACGGGTTCGCACAATGGTTCAAGAGCTATCCCACTTCGTCGGCGGCAAGCGCGTCCCCGGTGCCTCCAACAAGTTCGGCGACGTCTACGACCCCAACACCGGTGAGGTGCAGGCGCGTGTGCCTCTCGCCGACAAGGCCGAGACGGAGGCGATCATCGCGAACGCGGTAGAAGCTCAGCGCGAATGGGCGCTGTTCAATCCGCAGAAGCGGGCACGCGTCCTGATGAAGTTCCTCCAGCTCGTGCAGGAGGAGATGGATTCGCTGGCGCGCCTCCTGTCGTCCGAGCACGGCAAGACGATCCCCGACGCGAAGGGCGACATCCAGCGCGGACTCGAGGTCATCGAGTTCGCCCTCGGCGCTCCTCACCTGCTCAAGGGCGAGTACACGGAATCCGCCGGAACCGGGATCGACGTGTACTCCATGCGTCAGCCGCTCGGCGTCGTCGCCGGCATCACACCCTTCAACTTCCCGGCCATGATCCCGCTGTGGAAGGCCGGTCCCGCGCTGGCCGCCGGCAACGCCTTCATCCTCAAGCCGTCCGAGCGCGACCCCTCGGTGCCGCTGCGCCTGGCCGAACTGTTCCTCGAGGCCGGTCTGCCCGCCGGTGTGTTCAACGTGGTCAACGGTGACAAGGAAGTGGTGGACGTCCTGCTCACCGACGACCGCGTCAAGGCTGTCGGGTTCGTCGGGTCCACCCCGATCGCGCAGTACATCTACGAGACCGCCGCGGCCCACGGCAAGCGCGCACAATGCTTCGGTGGCGCGAAGAACCACGCGATCATCATGCCCGACGCCGACCTCGACGAGGTGGCAGACGCCCTCATCGGCGCTGGTTACGGCTCCGCGGGTGAGCGGTGCATGGCCATTTCCGTCGCCGTGCCGGTGGGCGAGGAGACGGCGGATGCGCTGGTCGCGAAGCTGACCGAGCGGGTCGGCAAGCTCACGATCGGCCGCAGCGACGACGAGTCCGCCGACTTCGGTCCGCTGGTCAGCAAGGACGCCCTCGAGCGGGTGAACAACTACATCCAGATCGGCATCGATGAGGGCGCGGAGGCCGTGATCGACGGCCGCGGCTTCACCCTCGAGGGCCACGAGAACGGCTTCTTCGCCGGCGCGACCCTGTTCGACAAGGTCACCACCGACATGCGCGTCTACAAGGAAGAGATCTTCGGACCCGTCCTGCTGGTTGCCCGCGCGGCGGACTACGAGGAGGCGCTCCGCCTGCCCACCGAGCACGAGTACGGCAACGGCGTCGCCATCTTCACCCGCGACGGCGACACGGCCCGCGACTTCACGAACCGGGTGAACGTCGGCATGGTCGGCGTCAACGTGCCGATCCCGGTACCGATCGCGTACCACACGTTCGGCGGCTGGAAGCGTTCCGGCTTCGGCGACCTGAACCAGCACGGTCCTGACTCCTTCCGCTTCTACACCAAGACCAAGACCGTGACGCAGCGTTGGCCCTCGGGCAAGAAGGAAGAGACCAACCACTTCGTCATCCCCACCATGAACTGAACGGATCTCCATGTTCACCTTGACCGATGACGAGCGGGCGATCAGTGACACGGCCCGTGATTTCGCGGCCGAGCATCTGGCGCCGCATGCGGTGGAATGGGATCAGGCCAAGCATTTCCCCGTCGATATGCTGCGGAAGGCGGCCTCGCTGGGGATGGGCGGGATCTACATCCGCGAGGACGTGGGCGGCTCCGAGCTGACCCGGGTCGATGCGGCCCGCATCTTCGAGCAGTTGGCGAAGGGCTGTCCGTCGATCGCCGCCTACATTTCCATCCACAACATGGTCACCTGGATGATCGACCGGTTCGGCACCGAGGAGCAGCGCCGCGCCTGGGTGCCGGGGTTGTGCGCGATGGATCAGCTGGGCAGTTACTGCCTCACCGAACCCGGCGCCGGCTCGGATGCGGCGGCGCTGAGCACCAGGGCGGTCCGCGACGGCGACGACTACGTGCTCAACGGGGTCAAGCAGTTCATTTCCGGGGCCGGCACCTCGGAGGTGTATGTGGTGATGGCCCGTACCGGGGAGGGCGGGCCGCGCGGGATCTCGGCGTTCATCGTCCCGAAGGACTCGGCCGGGCTGTCGTTCGGGCCGAACGAGGTGAAGATGGGCTGGAACGCCCAGCCGACCCGGCAGGTGATCTTCGAGGATGTGCGGGTGCCGGCGGGCAACCTGCTCGGCGACGAGGGCGGTGGGTTCCGGATCGCGATGGCCGGCCTGAACGGGGGCCGGCTCAACATCGCCGCCTGCTCGGTCGGTGGGGCGCAGACCGCGCTGGAGCGGGCCGTCGCCTATCTGGCGGACCGGAAGGCGTTCGGGGCGTCGTTGCTCGAGTCGCAGGCGTTGCAGTTCCAGCTGGCGGACATGCGCACGGAGCTGGAGGCGGCCCGCACCCTGTTGTGGCGGGCGGCGGCCGCGCTGGAGGAGGGTGCCCCGGACGTGGTGGAGTTGTGTGCGATGGCGAAGCGGTTCGCCACCGACACCGGGTTCGAGGTCGCGAACAAGGCGCTGCAGCTGCACGGCGGGTACGGCTATCTTGCCGAGTACGGGATCGAGAAGATCGTCCGCGACCTGCGGGTGCATCAGATCCTCGAGGGCAGCAACGAGATCATGCGGGTGGTCATCGCCCGCAGCATCATCGCGGGACACGGGAAGCAGGGAGCGGCATGAGCGACGCGGGAACAGCGGTGGACGAGGTTCTGATCAACAAGAGCGGCGGTGTGGGCCGGATCGTGCTCAACCGCCCGAAGGCGATCAACGCCCTCAACCACGCCATGGTGGCACGGATCGCGGCGGCGTTGGCGGAGTGGGCCGGGGACGACGAAGTGCGCGCGGTGCTGATCACCGGCGCCGGGGAACGCGGGCTGTGCGCGGGCGGGGACATCGTCTCGATCTACCACGACGCCACGGAGGGTGGCACCGGGTCGCGGGAGTTCTGGCGGGACGAGTACATCCTCAACGCCGCCATTGCGAACTACCCGAAGCCGTATGTGGCAGTGATGGACGGCATCGTGATGGGCGGCGGGGTCGGGGTGTCGGCGCACGGCAGTGTGCGGATCGTGACCGAGCGGTCGATGATCGGGATGCCCGAGACCGGGATCGGGTTCGTCCCCGACGTCGGCGGCACCTACCTGCTGGCCCGGTCCCCGGGGGAGTTGGGCACCCACATCGCGCTCACCACGGCCCGCCTCAGTGCCGGGGATGCGATCGCGTGCGGGTTCGCCGACCACTTCATCCCGTCCGCCAGGATCGGACAGTTCGTCGAGGCTCTGTCGACCACAACGGTGGAGGCGGCGCTGGCCGCGTTCACCGAACCGGCCCCGGAATCGGACCTGCTGGCGCAGCAGGCGTGGATCGACGCCGCATATTCCGCGGACAGCGTCGCCGAGATCGTGGCCCGCCTGCAGGGCAGTGGGGTGCCGGAGGCGGCGAAGGCGGCCGAGCAGGTGCTGGCGAAGTCGCCGACCGCGTGCGCGGTCACGTTGGCGTCGCTGCGCCGGGCCCGCCAGGCGAACAGTCTCGAAGAAGTGCTGAACGAGGAGTTCCGGGTGTCGGTGGCGTGCCTGGGCTCGGCTGATCTGGTCGAGGGGATCCGGGCGCAGGTCGTCGACAAGGACCGCAACCCGCACTGGTCACCCGCCTCCCTCGACGACGTGACCGACGACGCCGTCGCAACATTCTTCACCCCCCTCGGCGACCTCGAACTCGGCCTCACGGCCCCGCAGCCGCAGCACTGAACCATCAGCCACACGCGTCCAGGAGGGACTGCTATGAGCACTACCGTCGGATTTCTGGGACTCGGCCACATGGGTGGCCCCATGGCGGCCAACCTCGTCAAGGCGGGACACACGGTGGTCGGCTTCGACCTCGCCCCCGCCGCACTCGAGCAGGCAGTGAAAGACGGTGTCACTGTCGCCGATTCGGCCGTCGATGCCGTACGCGAGGTGGACGTCGTGATCACGATGCTGCCGAGCGGCAAGCACGTTCTCGGGCTCTACGCGGAGATCCTGCCCGCCGCGAAACCGGGGACCCTGTTCATCGACTCGTCCACCATCGACGTGGCGGACGCCCGGGCCGCGCACGACGAGGCCGTCGAGGCCGGACACCGCTCGGTGGACGCACCCGTCTCCGGTGGCGTCGTCGGCGCCACCGCGGGAACTCTCGCGTTCATGGTCGGCGGCACGGCGGACGACTTCGAGGCCGCGAAGCCGCTGCTCGACGTGATGGGCAAGAAGGTCGTCCACTGCGGCGACCCGGGCAACGGTCAGGCCGCGAAGATCTGCAACAACATGATCCTCGGTGTGTCGATGATCGCCGTCAGCGAGGCGTTCGTCCTCGGCGAGAAGCTGGGCCTGAGCAACCAGGCCCTGTTCGACGTCGCATCCAACGCGTCGGGTCAGTGCTGGGCGCTCACCACCAACTGTCCTGTGCCCGGACCGGTTCCGACGAGCCCGGCCAACAACGACTACCAGCCGGGCTTCGCCGCGGCGCTGATGGACAAGGATCTCGGTCTCGCCGCGAACGCGCTGAAGACCAACGGCGTCGAGGCCGAACTCGGGCTCCGCGCCGCCGAACTGTACAGCCGGTTCCATGCCGCCGGCGGTGGTGGCCAGGACTTCTCGGCCATCATCAACGACATCCGCGAACGTTCCACCGAGGGAGAGCAGTGACCGACTTCGAGACCATCCTCCTGGAGCGCAAGGGCCGGGTGGGGATCATCACCCTCAACCGTCCGAAGGCGCTCAACGCATTGAACTCCGAGCTGATGCGCGAGGTCGTGTCGGCGGTCGAGGAGTTGGAGAAGGATTCGGAGATCGGAGCCATCCTGATCACCGGCTCCGACCGGGCCTTCGCGGCGGGCGCCGACATCAAGGAGATGCAGCCCAAGTCGTATATGGACGTCTACCTGGACGACTTCTTCGCCGCGTGGGATCGCCTCGCCGCGGCCCGCAAGCCCACCATCGCTGCCGTCGCGGGCTACGCCCTCGGCGGCGGGTGCGAACTGGCGATGCTCTGCGATATCCTGATCGCCGCCGACACCGCGAAGTTCGGTCAGCCGGAGATCAAACTCGGTGTCATCCCCGGCATCGGCGGCTCCCAGCGACTGACCCGCGCCGTGGGCAAGGCCAAGGCCATGGAACTGTGCCTGACCGGCCGGAACATGGACGCCGAGGAGGCTGAACGCGCCGGGCTGGTGTCGCGGATCGTGCCCGCCGCCGACCTCCTGGACGAGGCGCTGCAGACGGCGACCACCATCGCCGAGATGTCCCTCCCGGTCGCGATGATGGCGAAGGAAGCGGTGAACCGCTCCTTCGAAACCACGCTCACCGAGGGCGTCCGCTTCGAGCGCCGGGTGTTCCACTCGACGTTCGCCACCGAAGATCAGAAGGAAGGGATGGCGGCGTTCGTCGAGAAGCGTTCGCCCGTCTTCAAGCACCGCTGAAAGCCCTGAAACGACTGTCGCCCCGCACCGGACCAGGTGCGGGGCGACAGTGGTGCTTCACCACTTGGTGGGCGCGTCTCCGGTGTCGAAATCGCCTGCCTCGCGGCGCAGTTCGGCGAGGATGGCGACCAGTTGTTCCAGCTTGTCACCGGACACGCCGGGGCGGGAGAACACCTGGGCGTTGAGCCGCTCGGTGGACTCGACTGCCAGTTTCCTTCCCGCGTCGGTGATTTCGATCAGCGTCGCTCGACGGTCGCTCGGATGCGGAACACGCCGCACGAGATTCGCCGTCTCGAGCCGGTCGACGGCGTTGGTGACGCTCGTCGGGTGAACCTGAAGGCGCGCGCTGGCCTTCGCCATCGGGAGTGCGCCGGTGCGCGTGAACGTCAGCAGTGTCAGCAATTCGTACCGGGCGAACGTGAGCCCCGACGGTTTGAGCACCTCTTCCACCCGCGCGATCATGATCTGATGGGCGCGCATCACCGAGGTCACCGCGGCCATGCCGTCGGCAACGTCACCCCAGCCGTGCTTGGTCCACTGCCGGTGGGCCTCTTCGATGGGGTCGAGATGAAGTGGTGACGGTGGTGGCATGCGTCGATCATCCCATGTCGGGTGATGGGCCGTGAAAGTCTGCCGAGCGTGTCGTCAGCGCGCTTCCGCCTTCGCTGCGGCCGCCAGCGCCACCAACCCCAGTCCCGTGCACGCGGTCATGGTGACCGCAAGCGCGACGCCGGTGTTACCGAGCACCCCGACCAGGGGAGCGATCAGGGCGCCGACACCGAATTGCAGGGCGCCGAGCAGCGCGGCAGCCGTGCCCGCGGCCTCCCCGTGCCTGCCGAGGGCCAGGGCCGGGGCATTGGGCAGGACGAAGCCGACACCGCCGAGGAGGAACCACAGGGGAACGACGAACCCGACGAGCCCGCCGAACTCGAAATGCGCGGTGGTGATCAGCGCCAGCCCGGCCACCGTCGCGAAGCCGAGGGCCGACACCGTGATCTGCAGCGGTGACCAGCGCGCGAGGGCGCGGACGTTGAGTTGCGAGGCCCCGATCAGGGCGATCGCGCCGGAGCTGAACAGCAGCGCGAACTGCTGCTCGTCCAGGCCGTACTGGTCCTGGAACACGAACGACGCACCGGAGACGTACGAGAACAGCGATCCCATCGCCACGCTCGACACGAGCGCGAGCACCATGAACGCCCGGTCCCCGAGCAGGCCCCTGTAGGTGCCCAGCACGGCGACGAGGTTGCTCTTGCGACGACGCTCCGGCGGCAGCGTCTCCGTCAGACCCCACGCGCCGATCAACGCCGTCAGCGTGCCGATCACGGCGAGGACGACGAAGATCCCGCGCCAGTCGAGGGCGATGAGGAGCGCCCCGCCGATACTCGGGGCGAGCACGGGTGCGACGCCGAGGACGAGCATCAGCCGCGACATCACGACGGCGACGGTGTTCCCCGAGAACAGGTCGCGGACCACGGCGAGCGCGACCACCGCTGCGGCGGCGGCGCCGATGCCCTGGAAGACGCGGAGCACCCCCAGCACTGCCACAGTCGGCGCGAACACCGCGAGCACGGACGCGGCGACGTGCACACCGATACCGGCGATGAGGGGGCGTCTGCGCCCCAGGCTGTCCGCCAGCGGTCCGACGATCAACTGCCCCAGCGCGAGGCCGAGCAGGGTTCCCGTGATGGTCAGCTGGACTGCGGACGAGGACGCGCCGAGGTCGGTTCCGATGTCCGGTAGCGCCGGCAGATACATGTCGATGGTGAAGGGGCCGAGGGCCACCATCGCGCCGAGTACGAGGATCACCCGAAGGCTGGGCCGAGTGGTTGTCCGCTCGCCGGTCGGGGCGGCGCGTTCTTCGGTGTCGGTCATGAAGCAACACAGCAACGAGGGCACGTGGTTTGTTCCCGCCCCGGCGTGTCGGTTCAGAATCACCGTGAGCACAACCCTCGCACCCTCGGCGCCGGCCGGGCACAGTGATCATCGATGCGGGTGTGACTGAGTGGTTGAGGTACCGGCCTGCAAAGCCGTTCACACGGGTTCGAATCCCGTCACTCGCTCGACGAGAACCGGCAGGTGATGCACCTGCCGGTTCTCCGCGTGCTCGACGGGGAACTATCCGGTGTAACCGGAGAGGTCGTACACGGTCGTGCCGCCCACCGTGATGGGCGTGAAATTGGCGGCCACCCACTGCTCGATCGCGCCGGACGTGCTGTCGCCGCCGCGACCACCACCCCCACCACCACCGGCGATGTAGTAGTGCACCTGGCCGTTCTCGACGTAGGAGATGAACTGGTCGAGTGTCGGCGTGGGGTCGGAACTCCATCCGCCGATGGCCATCACCGCGGTGTCGGCGGCCAGTTCATAGGTGGCAGCGCTCTGCGAACCGTTGGTCGCGGCCGACCACGTGGTGCCTGCCTCGGCGAGCAACGTCGTGAGCTCGGAACTCGCCCCACCCTCGTTGCCGCCCATGTCACCGCCCGGTGCCTGGCCGCCGGCCATGTCACCGCCGGGTGCCCGGCCGCCGCCGCCTCCCATTCCGGTATCGGTGACTGCCCCGGACGGGCCGGCCGTGGGGATCGATCCGCTGTGCGCGGTGGCGGCGGTGGCGATCGCGTAGGACGCGGAGCCTCCGATTCCGGCGAGCGAGCCCAGCAGCACGCCGGTGACGGCGAGTTTCCGGACGCGGTTCCCGTCGCCGAGCGCGAGCAGGGCGGCGCCGAGAACGGTGCCGGCGAGCAGGACCCACTTCAGGGCGGGCATCCACTCGGTGTTGCGGTGCAACAGGACCCAGCCCCACGCACCTGCGGCCACCATCATGAATGCGAGACCGAACCGTCCGAGAATGCTGCCGCGCTTCTGCCACAGGGCGTACCCGCCGGTGCCGATCATCCCGGCGATCGCGGGGGCGAGCGCCACCGTGTAGTACGGGTGGATGGTGCCGGACATGTAGCTGAAGATCAGTCCCGTGACGAGGAACCAGCCACCCCACGCGATCAGGGAGGCCCGCACGCGGTCCGTCCGCGGAGCGCGTCCACGGGCGAGCAACCCGAAGACCAGGGCGACCAGCGCCGCCGGGATCAGCCACGAGATCTCGATGCCCATCTCGCTGCCGAACAGGCGATCCAGCCCGGTGCTCCCGCCGAAACTCGATCCCGCACTTCCGCCGGCCATTCCGCCGCCACCACCGCCGGTGTTTCCGAAGATCCGGCCGAGTCCGTTGTAGCCGAGCACCAGATCCATGACGCTGTTGTCGGTGGAACCGCCGATGTAGGGGCGCGAGTCCGCGGGCCACAGCCACACGGCGAGAACCCACCATCCGGCCGCGGCGACGACGGCGGCGACACCCCCGGCCAGGTGCAGCAGGCGAAACCGCAACCGGGCATGTCCGGCAACCAGATAGGCCAGACCGAACGCGGGCAGCACCATCAGGCCCTGCAACATCTTGGTGAGGAACGCGAAGCCGAGCGCGACCCCGGTGAGGGTGATCCACATCGCGGCGCGGCGGCCGGTCTCCGTCTCGATCGCGCGGACCACGAAATATCCGGCCGCGGTCATCAGGAGCACGAGCAAAGCGTCGGGGTTGTCGAAGCGAAACATCAAGGCGGCCGCGGGAGTTGCGGCGAGAACGGCGCCGGCGATCAACCCGGCGCCACTGTTCGTGACGCGGGTGACGGCCGCGTAGACGAGGGTGACCGACCCGACCCCCATCAGGGCCTGGGGGACGAGGAGGCTGGCGCTGGAGAACCCGAAGATCCGTCCGGACAGTCCCATCACCCACAGCGACGCGGGCGGTTTGTCGACCGTGATGAAATTCGAGGTGTCGAGCGAGCCGAAGAACCACGCCTTCCAACTCTGCGAACCGGCCTGCGCTGCCGCGGCATAGAAGCTGTTGGCGTAGCCGCTCGAGGTGAGATCCCACAGGTACAGCGCCGCGGTGGCGGCGAGTAGTGCGGTGACGGCGAGTGCGGAACCGCGCCGGCGGATCCACGATTCCGACTCGGCGCGGTGGCCGGGCGATCCTGTTCTCCGTGGCGGAGCCGGAGTGAGAACGGCAGTCATCAGGTGGTCCCTTCGCGAGTTGCTGTCCTGACAACGTTCTCGCGTGGGGGCGTCACCCGGCTGGGAGGCGGCTGGAAGGTTCCTGTGAACCCGGACTCCGATCGCGATCCGGTTCAGCGTGTCGTGTCGAGTGTGTCGACGTCGACGCCTGCTGCGGGAAGCAGGTGGTAGAAGGCGCGTTCGCAGAGGTCGATCATCTCGGTGCGTTCCATGGTCGGCTCGTCGAGCCAGGACAGCACGATCTCCTCCATGAACGCCTGCCAGCCCGAGATCGCGGCCTCGAGCGCGGGCGTCGTCGGCACGCCGAACTCGGCCAGCGACACGCCGATCCACCGGGTGAACGTCCGACGCATGCCGCGGTAGATCTGCCGCATCCTCTCGTCGCCGCTCCCGGCCATCCGCATGACCGCGAGATAGATGGTGGGGTGCTCGATCACCGCGTCCGCGAACGTTTCGACGCCTGCCCGGAGTTGCCCGTATAGCGGGAGCGTCGCGTCGGGTGTCATCCGCCGCTGCAGTTCGGAGGCCGAGGCTTCGAGGACGGCGTTGCGAAAGCCCTGCTTGTTCTTGAAGTAGTGGAACAGCAGTGGTGCCGAGACGCCCGCCTCGGCCGCCACCTGGTCGATCGAGAGGTCGTCGAACGGCACCGTCTCGAGGAGCCGGACGGCCACGTCGAGGATCTGCGCGCGCCGATCTTCGGGAGAGCGGGGTGCGGCGGCCACCCCTGCACTCTATTGAGGATCGCCCGAACCGTCCATTGACTTTTACTCAACCACATACGTAACCTCGGGTTACACATACCGAGTGTGAGGAGCGCAACAATGCCGGATTTCGACGTGGTCGTCAATGGTGGGCTGTGGTTCGACGGAACCGGATCCGCGCCGCTGCGACGCAATCTCGGCATCCGCGACGGAATCGTCGTCCGGGCATCGACCCGCCCGCTGTCCGTCGGACCTGACACCGAGGTCATCGACGCCGCAGGCAAGTGGGTGCTCCCCGGATTCGTCGACGTGCACACCCACTACGACGCGGAGGTGCTCGTCAGCCCCGGCCTGCCGGAGTCGGTACGACACGGCGTGACCACCGTCGTCCTCGGAAACTGCTCCCTCTCCACCGTGTATTCGACGCCGCGCGAGTGCGCCGACCTGTTCAGCAGGGTCGAGGCCGTGCCGCACGACTCCGTGCTCGGGATCCTGGAGGAAAACAAGATCTGGCAGAACCCGGCGGAGTACGTCGAGGCACTCGAGTCGTTGCCGCTCGGCCCCAACATCGCCGGGTTCATCGGGCACTCCGACATCCGCACCCACGTCCTCGGTCTCGGCCGCGGCACCGACAAGCGGATCGAGCCGACCGCGCGCGAACTCGAGCAGATGGGTGCGATGCTCACCGACGCCGTCGACGCCGGCTTCCTCGGCCTCTCCTCGATGACGAACGCACTCGACAAGATCGACGGTGACGAATACCGTTCGCGCTCATTGCCGTCCACGTACGCGCGGTGGAAGGAGTTCCGCTTCCTCAATCGCATCCTGCGCGAGCGCGGCAAGATCCTGCAGAGCGCACCGACCATCAACCTGCATCCGAACATCGCCGGATTCTTCACGGAGAGTTCGGGCCTCGGGCGGCGCAAGCCCCTCAAGACGTCGCTGCTGTCGGCCGCGGACTCGAAGGCCTACCCGCCGATCGTGTACTTCATGCTCGCCGCGGCGCCGCTGCTGAACCGCTTCGCCAAGACCGATTTCAAGTGGCAGCACCTGCCGGTGCCGTTCACCGTCTACGCGGACGGGATCGACCTCGTGGTGTTCGAGGAATTCGGCGCCGGCGCGGCGGCACTGCACCTCGAGGACCAGGTGGAGCGAAATGCCCTACTGCAGGACGAGTCCTACCGACGCCGGTTCCGCAAGGACTACGACAACAAGTTCAGCCCCCGCATCTGGCACCGCAACTTCTACGACGCCGAAATCGTCGGGTGCCCTGACGAGACGCTGATCGGCAAGACGTTCGGCGCCGTGGGTGACCTCGGCGGTGTGCACCCGGTCGACGCGTACCTCGATCTCGTCGTGAAGTACGGCACCGACCTGCGGTGGCGGACCACCATCGCCAACCATCGCCCCAGGTTCGCGAAGAAGCTCGCGGCCAGTTCCGGGGTGCAGATGGGATTCGGCGACGCCGGCGCCCACCTGCGCAACATGGCGTTCTACAACTACCCGATCCGGTTGCTGAAGAAGGTCAAGGACGCGCAGTCCGACCGCAAGCCGTTCCTGACCGTCGAGCGGGCCGTTCACCGGCTGACGGGCGAGCTGGCCGACTGGTACGGCATCGACGCCGGCCACCTCCGCGAAGGTGACCGCGCCGATCTGGTCGTCGTCGACCCGGCGGGTCTCGACGCCACGGTGGACGGATTGTTCGAGGCGGAGGTCCCCGAATACGGCGGGTTGCGGCGGATGGTGAACCGCAGCGACGGCGCCGCGGTCGCGACGGTGATCAACGGCAGGCTCGTCTACCGCGACGGCGAATTCACCGGTGGATTCGGCGTGACCAAGACCGGACGCTTCCTCCGCGCCGGAGAGTCGGCCGCAGACCGCAGCGAGCGTGAGACGATCGTCGGATGAGTCGCACGGAGCGGATCGGCACGTTCACCCGCGACGGACTGGTGTTCGACGTCCGCGACGAGGGCCCGATCGACGGCACACCGGTGGTGCTGTTGCACGGGTTTCCGCAGGACTCGCGGTCGTGGGATGCGCTGGCGCCGCTGCTGCACCGGCGCGGTTTCCGCACCCTGGCCCCGGACCAGCGCGGCTATTCGCCCGGTGCCAGGCCCCGCGCCCGCCGGGCGTACCGCAGCGCGGAACTGATCGCGGACGTCGTCGCGCTCATCGACCGGGCAGGCCTCGGCCCGGCGCACGTGGTCGGACACGATTGGGGCGCGGCCGTGGCCTGGGGTCTCGCCGCAGAACGCCCGGACCGGGTCCGGACGCTGACGGCGCTGTCGGTGCCGCACCCGGCGGCGTTCGTACGCGCGATGCTCACCAGCCGTCAGATCCTGAAGTCCTGGTACATGTTCGCGTTCCAGCTGCCCTGGATCCCGGAGCGGGTGCTCACCCCGGACGGCTTCGGCTACCGGGCCCTGGTCGCCAGCGGCCAGTCGCCGGACGACGCGAAGCGCGACCTCGGGCCCATGCGCGACCGGACGCGGGCCCGGGGCGCCCTGAACTGGTATCGCGCAATGCCGTTCATCTCGCCCCGATCGGCCTCCCGGAAGGTCCGGTTGCCCACGCTGTTCGTGTGGAGCGACGGCGATACTGCGATCGGTCCGGTGGGGCCGAAGCTGACCTCCCGCTTCGTCGACGCCCCGTACACATTCGAGGTGCTCCGCGGCGTGAGCCACTGGATCCCGGACGAGGCAGCCGAACGCGTCGACGAACTACTCGGCAAGCACCTGCTCGATCAGCCGTGATCGGCTGTCCGCTGTCGGTGAACGCCGCGGCGTCAGGGTGCGTGGGCTGGAAGACTCCGGAGGTATGGAAGCTCAGCGCAGACTGACGCTGGTCACGGCCGCCCCCGAGAGTTCGCGGGAGGAGCCGCTGGTGCGTGAGCTCTACGGGCGGGTGCTCCGCGAGGCGCGCCGGGACCAGGACCGGAGTCTCGAGGACGTCGCCGCCGCCGTCGGCATGTCGAAGCAGTACCTCTCCGAGATCGAGCGCGGGAAGAAGGAGCCGTCCTCCGAAATGCTGCGCGCCGTGTGCGGCGCCCTCGGTCTCCCGGTCGAACACCTGCTGTTCCGGTCCGGGCGCCGGCTCGGCGCGGCCAACCGGAACTCGGCGACCGGGAACCCGAACCGGCAGGTGCCCACCCTGCTCGCCGCCTAGCCTTCGCAGTCACTCCGCGACGAGCGTGTCGGCCAGGCCGTAGTCGATGGCCTCCTGAGCCGTGAGGATGCGGTCGCGGTCCGTGTCCCGGCGAAGGCGTTCGACGGTCTGCCCGGTGTGTTTGCTCAGAATCGCCTCGGTCTGCGAACGAACCCGCATGATCTCGGCGGCCTGCAGCGCCAGGTCGGAGATCGTGCCGTTGCCCTGCGTCGACGGCTGGTGCAGCAGTACCCGGGAGTGCGCCAGGACGTGCCGGTGTCCCTTGGTTCCCGCTGCCAGGAGAACCGCCGCGGCGGAGGCGGCCTGCCCCATGCAGTAGGTGGCGATGGTCGGGCGCAGGAACTGCATCGTGTCGTAGATGGCGAGCATCGCGGTCGTGGAGCCGCCGGGGGAGTTGATGTACAGCCCGATCTCCTGATCGGAACTGTCCGCCTGCAGGTGGAGCAGCTGTGCCATCACGACATTGGCGACGCCGTCGTCGATCTCCGTGCCCAGGAAGACGATCCGCTCGTTCAGCAGTCGGCTGAAGATGTCGAACGACCGCTCGCCTGCCGGGGTGCGTTCGATGACGTGGGGAATGGTGTATTGGGACATGGCTTCACAATCCAATTCTCGGGGCGGTGGTGTGCGGGGCGATCTCCGCGAACGAGGACACGACGCGGTCGACGATCCCGTAGTCGCGGGCCTCGTCCGCGGTGAACCACCGATCCCGGTCGCTGTCCTCGGCGATCTGCTCGACCGGATGCCCCGTCTCCGCGGCCAGGATCTCCTGCGACTGTCGCTTCATCCGTTCGAGGCTCTCGGCTTGGATGGCGATGTCGACGGCCGTACCGCCGATCCCTGCCGAGGGCTGGTGCATCATGATTCGGCTGTGCGCCAGGCTGATCCGCTTGCCGTGGGTTCCCGAGCACAGCAGTACTTGCCCCATGCTGGCGGCGAAACCCATGGCCACGGTCACCACGTCGTTGGGGACGAGTTTCATCGTGTCGTAGATGGCCAGGCCTGCGAAGACGGAACCACCCGGCGAATTGATGTACAGCACGATGTCGCGTTTGGGGTCGGCGGCCGCGAGCAGCACCAGTTCGGAGCAGGCGCGCTCGGCCATGGCATCGTCGACCTCGCCGGTGAGGAGGATCGTGCGCTGGCGAAACAGTCTGTCCGCCAACAGGTCGCGGTAGTTCAGGTCGGGTAGTGCGGCTGTGGTCATGTCTCCAGTTCTACCGCCGCGCCGGCGCAGGACCGCCAGTTGTCTGCTGTGGGCAGACGACGGGGTGCCGGGTGTTCGTGAATCGACGTGACCGTGAGGAGTCCAGTGGATGAACGACCCACCACCTGTGGGTGAACTGTAAGAACAGACCGCTCGGACAGTGGAATCGGGCTCGCATGTGGGCGAAGTCGCTGGTTAGGGTTCCCTCATGCATGTTCTGTTCGTCTGTAGCGGGAACGTCTGCCGCTCGCCGATCGCAGAGCGGCTGACATACGCGTACGCACTCGCCCGCGATCTGCCGCACCTCACCGCGGAGAGCGCCGGCGTCCGCGCCCTCGTGGGCTTTCCGATCGAACCCGTCGCCGCCCGCGTCATCGAGGGCCTCGGTGCGAGCGCCGACGGCTTCCGGGCGCGCCGCCTGCAGCCCGAGATGATCAAACGCGCCGACCTCGTCCTCGCGATGACCGAGCAGATCCGGGACCGTTCGATGGAACTGCTCCTCGGGACGAGCCACTGCACGTTCACCCTGCGGGAGGCACGCAGGATCGCCGCCGCAACCGGGGCCCGCACCGTCGCCGAACTCGCGGTTGCCCGCCGGGACTACGGGACGGTCGAGGAGCCGAACATCAGCGACCCGGTGGGTCTGGCCGAGTCGGCGTTCACCGAGGTGGGCGACCGGATCGCCGCCGAGTTGATACCGCTGCTCGACGCTCTCGACCTCGACAGCGGTACGACGTGGTCGCCGGAACCGGAAGCCGAACCGGATCCCCGACCCGAGCCCGAACCCGAGCCGCTTCCCCCGGTCGTCCACCTGCCGCTGTCGCCCAGGCCGCTGATCGCGGCGCGGGCGGCGTCGTCGATCCTCGACTATCCGGTCAGCTGGACGCGCTGAACTGGTAGTCGGCGAATCTCTCGTCCACCTGCTCGGCCGTCAGCCCGAACTCCTCGAGCGTGTACTTGTGCGAGGGGCGGCGGTCGCCGCTGCGGCTCTCGGCGTGCATCGCCTCCATCGCCGCCCGGGCTGGCCCACCGAGATCGAGCCCGAAGTGCGTGTAGACCCCCTCGACGGTGCCGAGCGGATCGGCCACGAAATCCCGGTAGTCGACGTCGACGAACTGGGCGGGGTCGTGCCGGGCGCGGGCCGCGGTGAACTGCTCGAGCCCCCGGGCCCACAGCTCGAGCTGGCTCTCCCCGATGACGCTGCCCCGGAACTTTTCCGACCACCCTTCCGTCGCCTGTTCCGCCAGGCTGCACACCGACGGGACGATCGTGCGCGGCGGCCGGTGGGTCTGGACGATCAGCGCGTCCGGGTAGACCGCGAGCAGTTCGTCGAGCGCGAACAGGTGACTGGGGTTCTTCAGCACCCAGCGGCGGTCCCGGTCGGGCAGCCCGATCAGCTGCAGGTTCTTCTTGTGCCGCCGATAGGCGTTCGTCCAGTCCTGGCCCTCGAGCCAGCGGGAATACGTCGGGAGCGACGCCAGGCACTCGTACGAGATCGACTTGAACGTCTGCCGCAGCAGTTGCCAGCACTCCTCGACCTCGCTCGCCGACATGTAGTGGACGCCCATGAATTCGGGGCGTTCGATGTGGTGGCGGCTGAAGCCCTCCTCGATCTTCTGGAACACCGGATTCGATTCCCAGGTCTCACGCGGCGGCCGGGGTTGCGGCATCTCGGTCAGCCACATCTCCAGGCCCTGATGGGACGGATCCGCGGTGAGCAGTCGGTGCAGCGCGGTCGTCCCCGTGCGGGGAAGGCCGGTCACGAAGATGGGCCGCTCGATCCGCACGTCCGCGTGCTCGGGGTTCTGCTTCCACGCCGCCTCGCTCAGCAGCCGGGCCACCAGGGCGCCGCGGAGGAACACCCGGGACACCTTGCTGCCGAGCGGTGTCAGTTGCTCGTCGGTGTGATACGAATCCAGCAGGACGCCGAGGGCTTCGGTGTAGTCGTCCACACCGAAGTCGGTGAGACCGGTCAGCCGGGTGGCCGAGGCGTGCAGGTCCTCGACCGTGCCGACCGTGGTGCGCTCGCTCATGATGCTCCGGTTCTGTTCGCTAGTGGTGGAATTCGCCGCAATTGACGTCGAGGCACTGGCCGGTCACGGCGCTCGCCAACGGGGAGGCCAGGAAGATCACGGCGTCGGCGACCTCCTCGGTCGTGGGGAGCCGCTTCAGATCGGTGTTCGCGGCGGTGTGCTCGTAGATCTGCTCGACGGTCGTCCCGTACTTTTCGGCCTGGTGCGTGAAATACTGTTTCAGCGTGTTTCCCCAGATGTAGCCGGGGGCAACGGAATTGACGCGGATTCCCAGCGGTCCCAACTCGGTGGCGAGCGACTGCGACGTCGCGAGCAGGGCGGATTTGGCCATCTTGTAGCTGCCGTACCGTTCCTGGGAGTGCCGGAGCACCATCGAGTTGATGTTCACCACCGCGCCGTTCGCCTCGGCGAGTGCGGGAGTGAACAGCTGAGTCAGCCGCAATGCCCCGAGCACGGTCAGCTCGAAACTGCTGCGGATGTGGTCGAACTCGGTGCGGGCCAGCGGTTTCATCGACGGAACCGAGAACGCGTTGTTGATCAGCACGTCGACCGTGCCGTACGCGTCGACGGCCGCGGACACCAGGTTCTCGGCCGAGGCCTGGTCGGTGATGTCGGTCGGGACGGTCACCGCGCGCCGGCCGACGGCGATGATCTCCTTGGCCACTTCGTCGAGGCGCGACGCGGTCCGGGCGGCCAGCACCACGTCGGCGCCGGCGGCTGCGCAGCGGACGGCGAGGGTACGGCCCAGGGCCGGTCCGACGCCGGAGATGACGACGACCTTGTCCTGCAGGAGTTGTGGAGTAGTCATGGCGGTCATCCCAGCATCCGGTCGGCCACTGCGGCCTGGCGTGCGGCGATGCGTGCAGCGAAGTCCCCGGGGGAGATCTTGTTGGAGTCGTAGTACGGCAGGCTCCGGTGGATCTCGTCGAACTTCACGACCTCGACCCGGGGACCGTCGTCCGGGGTCAGTTCGCGGGAGACGCGCTGCCAGCGGAACTGCAGGTAGCCGCGGAGGTGCCCGACGGTGGCGATCCAGTTGGCGACGCCGGGATTGCGCTCGCACACGACCAGACGGATGTGGTCGTCGGGATCCACCTGCGACTGTGCGACGTTCAGCGACGTCTGGTGGTTGACGTAGTCGAGGGAGATGTACCACATGCTGCCGAGCTGAAAGCCCTGGTAGGGCACGTCGGCTTTGGGGACGGTGATGACCACGGCTTCGTCCTCGGCCAGTTCGTAGTGCCCGACCGACGAGTACTGGGTGGCGAGACCGCCCGGAGTGAGCCGTGGCTCGGTCATCGTGTTCACCGGCAGGTTCAGGTAGAACCACTCCGGGAACTGCAGCCACGTCTTCACCCGCGCGACGAGGGCCTTGCCCGCACGCGCGTACCGCTTCTCCACGGTCTCGCGGGTGAGCGGGCCCGGGGCGGTACCGACCGTATCCGCCCTGGCGATGCGAATGGTGCCGCGCCGCTGACTCCAATCGCTGTACACCTCCCGGACCACCAGTTGCGACGACCCCGGAGCGAGGGTGAAGTAGTTGCGCCGGCCCGCACTGTCGTCGGGGCCGAACCGCACCTCGAACGAGCCGTCGGGCGCGATGTCGATCTCCCGGTCGTCGAATGCCGTGACGCTGCCGGGAACGTGTGCGGCCGTGTAATTTCCGTTCAGCACCTGGAAGCTGAGGTCCGCCGTGGTGCCGCGCAGGCCGGTGACCACGTATTCGACGTCGTCGTCGATCCGCGCACCGAAGTAGAGGGTGTCCGGGTTGTCCAGGCCCATCTTCATGTACGGGCCGGTGCCCGAGATGAACGTCGGGTGCGACCGTTCGGTGGCCCAGGCCGCGTGCGTCGTGGCGAGGATTCCGCCGGCGAGGTACTGGTAGCCCTCCAGCAGGTCCTGTTCGGTGCGGATGTGGGGGGCGCTCTCGATCAGTTTCTCGGCCTCGGCCATGGCGTCGGCGAATGGGTCGGTCAGCACACCGTGCTCCTCACGAGGGGTGGTACAAATATGTACCTGCGTGGTAGAACATTGATGAACCGACAATAGAACGTGTTCTAAGGAGTGGTCAATGGGGCACGAGGACGAGATGCCCGACCGGGCGCAGGGCCGGCGGTCGCCGCCGACCGAGCGTGTGGTGCAGGTGCTGGACTTCCTGGTGGCGCGTAAGGAGCATCGCTTCGGGTTGTCGGAGCTGGCCCGGACGCTCGACATCAGCAAGCCGACGTGCCTGGGGATCCTCACCGAACTGGTCCGCGGCGGCTACCTGGTCCGGGACCCGGCCACGAAGACGTACGGCCTCGGGCCCGCCCTCATCGCGGCGGGCCGCGCGGCCCAGCAGGGGTTTGCGGCCGGGCCGGTGGCGCGCAGGCATCTCGCCGTGCTCAGCGACGAGCTCCGGACCACCTGCACTGCGTCGGCGGTGGTCGGCGACCGCATCGCCGTCCTCGAGCTGACCAGTCCGCCGGGGGTGCGGGCCGCCGCCAAGGTGGGGGAAATGTACCCGTTCGCGCCGCCCGTCGGCCTGATGTACGTGCTGTGGGACGGCGACGACGCCCTGCAGTCGTGGCTGCGCCGGGAACCGACGCTGCCGGTGCGCCTCGACCGGGACCGGTTGCGCACGGTCGTCGAGGAGTGTTCCCGCACCGGATACCTCGTCGAGACACTCACTCCCGTCGGGCAGCGCCTGCACACGCTCATGGCGGGGGTGGCCGCGCACGACCTGCCGCCGGAGTTGCGCGACGTGCTCGGCGAGATGGTGTCCAGCCTGGGGGAGCGGGTGTACCTGGACGCCGAGCACGCGGACCCCGCGTCGCCGCACCCCGTCAGCCTCATCGCGGCGCCGACGTACGACGCCGAGGGGCATCAGGCCATGGTCCTCACCCTCTACGTGGGTACCGAACTCGCGCCGTCCGAGATCGCGCGGCGGGGCAAGGCCCTCGCCGCGGCCGCGGACGCGATCACGACGGAGGTGGGTGGCCGCCGGCCGCGGTGACGGGCGGGCAGGCATTGACCGCAATCTGAAACACGTTCTATTCTCGAAGATGCATTCATTTTCGACCGGGCTGGTCCAAATATGGAATAGCGACCGGTAAGGAACTCGCGACGAGGAGTCGCCCATGACCGCACCGCCCGTGTACGAGTTGTCCCACCTCGGCGCGCTCGAAGCCGAAGCCGTGCACATCTTCCGAGAAGTGGCCGCCACATTCGAGCGACCGGTCCTGCTGTTCTCCGGCGGCAAGGACTCGGTGGTGATGCTCCACGTGGCCGCCAAGGCGTTCTGGCCCGCGCCTCTCCCGTTCGCCGTCATGCACGTCGACACCGGCCACAACTTCGACGAGGTCCTCGAGTTCCGCGACCGGACCGTCGACCGCCTCGGCCTGCGGATGGTGGTGTCCAGCGTGCAGGACGACATCGACGCCGGTCGCGTCAGCGAGGAGACGGGTCCGCGGGCCAGCCGCAACCGGCTCCAGACCACGGCGCTGCTGCGCGGCATCCGCGACCACGGGTTCGACGCCATCTTCGGCGGCGCCCGGCGCGACGAGGAGAAGGCCCGCGCGAAGGAGCGGGTGTTCAGCTTCCGCGACGAGTTCGGGCAGTGGGATCCGCGGGCGCAGCGCCCGGAACTGTGGAGCCTGTACAACGGCAGGCATCGCAAGGGCGAGCACATCCGGGTGTTCCCGCTGTCCAACTGGACCGAACTCGACATCTGGCAGTACATCGGCGAGGAGGGGATCGAGCTCCCGTCCCTGTACTACGCGCACCGCAGGGAGGTCGTGCTCCGCGACGGAATGCTGTTGGCGCACACACGGTTCCTGACCCTGCTCCCCGGTGACGAACCGTACGAGGCCCTCGTCCGCTTCCGGACCGTCGGCGACGCCACGTGCACGGGCTGCGTCGAATCGTCGGCAACCAGCCCCGAGGCCGTCGTCACCGAGGTCGCCGCGAGCAGGCTGACCGAGCGCGGGGCGACCCGGGCGGACGACCGGATCTCCGAGGCCGGCATGGAAGACCGCAAGAAGGAAGGCTACTTCTGATGCCGCAGTTACTCCGGGTCGCGACCGCGGGCAGCGTCGACGACGGCAAGTCCACCCTTATCGGCAGGCTGCTCTACGACTCCAAGGCGATCTTCGAGGATCAGCTCGAGGCGGTCGAACGCACCAGCCGCGAACGGGGCGACGAACACGCGAACCTGGCTCTGCTCACCGACGGCCTGCGCGCCGAACGCGAGCAGGGCATCACCATCGACGTCGCGCACCGCTATTTCGCCACGCCGCACCGCAAATTCATCATCGCGGACACCCCGGGGCACGAGCAGTACACGCGGAACATGGTGACCGGCGCGTCGACCGCCGACCTGGCCCTGATCCTGGTCGACGCCCGCAAGGGGATCCTGGAGCAGACCCGCCGCCACGCCTTCATCGCCAGCCTTCTCGGAATTCCGCACCTCGTGCTGTGCGTCAACAAGATGGATCTCGTCGGGTGGTCCGAGGAACGCTTCGAGGAGATCAAGGAGGAATTCCGGAAGTTCGCGATCAAACTCGAGGTCCACGACCTCACGTTCATCCCGGTGTCGGCACTGCGCGGCGACAACATCGCGCAACGCACCGCCAACATGCCCTGGTACGAGGGAGCGTCGCTGCTGCACTACCTCGAGCAGGTGCACGTGGCGTCCGACCGCAACCTGATCGACGCGCGGTTCCCGGTGCAGTACGTGGTCCGGCCGCAACGCCAGACCGATTCGGCGTTGCACGATTTCCGCGGCTACGCGGGGACGGTCGCCAGTGGGGTGTTCAAGCCGGGCGACGAGGTGGTGGCCCTGCCGTCGGGGTTCACCTCCACCGTCAGTGCCATCTGGGGTCCCGGCGGAACCCGCCTCGACGAGGCGTTCGCACCGTCGGCGGTGTGCGTGCAACTCGCCGACCAGTTGGACGTGAGCCGCGGAGACGTGTTGTGCCGTCCCAACAACCGTCCGCTCGTCGGGCAGGAACTCGACGCGATGGTCTGCTGGTTCAGCGAACAGTCCGCGCTGACACCCGATGCCCGGTACACGCTGCTGCACACCACCCGTGCCACCAAGGCGTCGATCGCGCGGCTCGACTATCGGCTGGACGTGAACACCCTGCACCGCGACGAGTCCGCACGGTCGCTGTCGCTCAACGAGATCGGCCGTGTGCAGCTGCGAACGTCGCAGCCGTTGATGTTCGACCCGTACCGCCGCAACCACGTGACGGGCAGTTTCGTCCTCGTCGACGAGTCGACCCACAACACGGTCGCCGCCGGCATGATCACCGGGCCGACGCTGTCGCGTTCGAAGGTGGTGTGGCACGCGGCGGCCGTGTCGCGGGAGGAGCGGGCGACGCGCGGCCGCACCGTGTGGCTGACCGGACTGTCGGCGTCGGGAAAGTCGACGGTCGCGGTGGAACTCGAGCGCCGCCTGGTCGCGTCCGGGGTGCCCGCCTACCGGCTCGACGGCGACAACCTGCGGCACGGCCTCAACGCCGACCTCGGGTTCAGTGCGACGGACCGCGCCGAGAACGTCCGCCGTGTCGGCGCCGTCGCGCAACTGCTCGCCGACTCGGGGGTGGTCGCGATCGCGTCGCTGATCAGCCCGTACCGCGAGGACCGGGACCGCGTCCGGGAACAGCATCGGGCAGCCGGGCTCGACTTCGTCGAAGTGTTCGTCGACACGCCGGTGGACCAGTGCGAGGCGCGCGATCCCAAGGGCATGTACGCGAAGGCCCGCGCCGGGGAGATCACGGGATTCACCGGGGTCGACGACCCGTACGAGGCGCCCGAGAACGCCGAACTCGTGCTCCGGCCCGAGGACGGCACGCCGACCGAACAAGCCGCGAGAATTATGGAATTGTTGACACGTGATCACTGACGCACGACTCGCGGCCGACATCGCCTCCGGTGCCGGCGCCCTGCTGCTGGACATCCGCACCGCGGGACTGGGATCGGCCGACGGTCGTGAACTCGGCAGGCGCGGCGACATCGCCGCCGATGCGTTCATCCTCGGCAAACTCGCGGCGGAGCGACCCGAAGACGCGATCCTCTCCGAGGAGTCGGCCGACGACCGGTCCCGGCTGGAGCGGTCAAGGGTGTGGATCATCGACCCGCTCGACGGGTCCAAGGAGTACGGACTGCCCGGGCACTCGGACTGGGCGGTGCACGTCGCGCTGTGGGAACGCGGTCGCGGCATCACGGCGGCCGCGGTCGCGCAACCGGCACTGGGCGCCGTGTACGCCAGCGACGACGACAGCCACGCGGTCCATGCCGAACAGCTGCCTGCCCGCCCGCGGATCGTCGTGTCCGCCAGCAGGCCGCCCGCGTTCGTCGACGCCGTCGCGACGGACATCGGTGCCGAGGTCTCCACCATGGGTTCGGCGGGCGCGAAGGCGATGGCGGTGCTCCGCGGAGACGTCGACGCGTACATCCATGCGGGCGGGCAGTGGGAATGGGACTCCGCGGCCCCCGTCGGCGTCGCCGTGGCCGCGGGCCTGCACTGCTCGCGGATCGACGGAACCCCGTTGGGCTACAACGAATCCCACCCCTATCTCCCCGACCTGCTGATCTGCCGGCCGGAACTGGCCGCGCCCCTGCTCGCGGCGATCGCGAAACACGCCACCGACACGGCCGACAGCGGACGCGTCGCGATGGCCAGGGCCTACATCGACGCACTGGTCAGTCACGACGCCACCAAGGTGCGTCTCGCGGACAACGCGTGGCGGGTGGAGAACGGGCAGCACACGGGCGAATCGGGGGCGTTCATCCGGGACGAACTCGAGAACGGACTGCAGTATCAGGCCATCCAGGCCGTGCGCGACCTCTCCTTCCACGAATGGGGCGACAACGTGGTGGCCCGGTTCGTGCTCGACCTCGGGGCCACACCTACCGAGGTGACGTCGGTCCGGATCACGGAACATTTCGACATCCCGGCCGGGGCGATCCAGTCCGTCATGGCCATCATCGAACCGTTCGCGATCGAGAGGGAGAACCGATGACCCCGGACCAGCTGGTCACCCAATTCTGCGCCGAGTGGATCGAGCCCGATCCGGCGAAGATCGCCGAATACTTCGCGGAAGACGCCGTCTATCACAATATTCCGATGGAACCCGTCACCGGGCGTGACGCGATCCGCGAGTTCATCGCCGGCTTCACCGCGGCCTTCGGCGGCATCGACTTCCGGGTGCACCGGCAGGTCACCGACGGCGGTCAGAGCCCCAACGCCGAGGAGTCGAGCGGGGTGGTGATGAACGAGCGGATCGACGTGTTCACCCTCAACGGCACCGTCGTCGAACTGCCCGTCGTCGGCGTCTTCGAGATCACCGGCGGCAAGATCACCACGTGGCGCGACTACTTCGACATGGCGCCGATCCAGGCTGCAGCCGGTGGTGGGTGACCCACGGCAGTAAATGTTGACGTCAGGTTCAAGTTAGCTCTACGCTGAGCCCGGGGTATGACGACGGTCACACTCGGAGAGGCGAATCTGCATGAGTCAGGTCAACACGGTCCGCGGACCGATCGACAGCGCCGAACTCGGACGCACGTACATGCACGAGCACGTGTTCGTGCTGACACCCGACGTGCAGCAGAACTACCCGGACGAGTGGGGGAGCGAGGACGAGCGGGTCGCCGACGCCGTCACCAAGCTGCGCGCGCTGGCGGAGCAGGGGGTCCGGACCATCGTCGACCCCACCGTCGTCGGCCTCGGCCGGTACATTCCGCGCATCCAGCGGGTGGCGGAACAGCTTCCCGAACTGAACATCGTTGCGGCCACTGGGCTGTACACCTACGACGACGTGCCGTTCTTCTTCCACTACCGCGGTCCCGCGCTGGACGCGATGGTGGGGGCCGAGGTGCCCGACCCGATGGTGGACATGTTCGTCAAAGACATCGAAGAGGGGATCGCCGACACCGGGGTGTGCGCCGGCCTGCTCAAGTGCGCGATCGACCACCAGGGGCCGACACCGGGTGTCGAGCGGGTCATGAGGGCCGTCGCGAAGGCGCATCGGCGCACCGGAGTGCCGATCACCGTGCACACCCACCCCGGCAGCGAGGCCGGTCTGCACGTCACACGCGTGATGTGCGACGAGGAGGGCGTGCGGCCCGACCGGATCGTGCTCGGGCACAGCGGAGACAGCACCGACGTCGACCACCTGACCAGCCTCGCCGAGGCCGGCTTCGTCCTCGGCATGGACCGGTTCGGGATCAACCTCGAAACGACGTTCGAAGCGCGCGCCGACACGCTCGTCGAGATGTGCCGCCGCGGCTTCGCGGGGCAGATGGTCCTGTCGCAGGACGCCTCCTGTTACATCGACTGGATCGACCCGAACCTGATGGCGGCGCTGCCGCAGTGGCACTACCTGCACATCGAGAACGACGTGCTGCCCTACGTCCGCGAGCGAGGCGTCACCGAGAAGATGATCACCGAGATGCTGGTCGACGTGCCCCGGCGGTACTTCGAGAACGTGGACCCGTACTGACATGTCGCGCCCGCGAACCGCACCCACACCACCGGTCACCGCCCGGGGCGTCCGCACCCGCGATCGCCTCGTCGCCGCGGCCCGGGTGGTGTTCGAGCGCGAGGGATACCTCGACGCCCGCCTCGTCGACATCAGCAAGGAGGCCGGACTCTCGACCGGCTCCTTCTACACCTACTTCGCCGGTAAGGAGGAAGTGTTCGCGGCGGTCGTGGAGGTGACGCAGAACGACCTGCTGCATCCCGGGATGGGGCGGGTCGAGGACGAGGGCGACGTGCACGCGGTCGTGGAGGCGAGCATCCGGGCATACCTGCACGCGTGCCGCCGGAATGCGCGTCTGCTGGCCCTGCTCGAGCAGGTCGCGCACGTCGACCCTGCATTCCGTGAACTGGAGCGCTCGCGGGACGAGACGTTCTACCTGCGCAACGCGCGGGCGATCGCCGATCTGCAGGCTCGGGGTCTCGCCGACGCGTCGCTCGACCCGATGCTGACGTCGAAGGCGTTGTCCGCCATGGTCGGGAGAATGGCCTACGGTTATTTCGTCGGACCGCCGAGCGAGCGGCGATCACTCACGTTCGAAGAACTGAACGCCGGACTCGCGCGGATGTGGACGAACGCGCTGCGCGTCCCGGACCGCGTCTGAGGGGCCGTCAGTAGCCGGGGGCGTGGAGGATGCGCAGAACGAGATCGGCGTTGATGTCGCCCAGTTCCTCCGGCGTGAATTCGCCGTCGGGGCTGTACCAGCGGCAGATGTCCACCGCGAGGGACATGATCGCCAGAACGGCGACGCGGGGGTCGGGAATGAGGAACACACCCTGATCGAGCCCGTTCTGCACCTCGCGCATCGCGGCGACCCGGATCTGGAGCCGGGTCTCGGCCACCGTCTCGCGGTGTTCGGGACTGAGATGCCTGCTCTCGTACTGGGCGATGCGCGCCCGGCGAAAGTTCCGGGCGTGCATGATGCTGAACTCGCGGACCAGGGCCCGGACGCGGTCGATCGGGTCGGTGAACGGTGCGACCGCGCTGAGCACCAGCGCGAGGGCGCGCTCGTTCGACCGGCGGACCAGTTGGAAGAGCAGATCCTCCTTGGACGGGAAGTGCACATACATCGCGGAGGGGCTCATTCCCGCCGTCGTGGAGATGTCCCGCGTGCGTGTGGCTTCGAAACCCTTGTCGGAGAACAGCGTCGTCGCCGCGCGGAGCAGGCGCTCCTCGGAGGTCGGCGGACCCGGGCTGGCCTGCTCGGTCGCGAACACGTCGTCTCGCAGTTCGGTCATCGGTGGTCCTCTCCGCCGCATCGAGCTTCGTCCGTGCCGGCGGGAATCGGCAAGATCAATCCCCTCGAGTGATTGACATCACATCACTGTTCACACACACTAAGCAAGCGCTCACTGACTTGAAGTTGGCGTCATGTTCTGAAAAATCGCGATCCCACATCCACCCGTAGACCTATCTCGAGGAGTGATCGGATGACTTCATCCGCGGTGCAGCCGAGTAAGGACGCGGCAGGCGACACGGCCGTCTCGCGCACGCGTGCACATCGGAAACTGCTGGCGGCGGGACTGGTCGGCAGCTCGATTGAGTGGTACGACTTTTTCCTGTACGGAACCGCTGCGGCACTGGTCTTTCCCCACGTCTTCTTCCCTGGCGCGTCGGCGTTGGTGGGCACCCTGCTCTCGTTCAGCACGTTCTGGGCCGGCTTCGTCGCCCGCCCGCTCGGCGGCCTCGTCGCCGGTCACTTCGGTGACAAGTACGGCCGCAAACCGGCGGTCGTGACCTGCCTGCTGTTCATGGGGCTGGCGACGTTCCTGATCGGCTGCCTGCCCGGCGCCGCGACCATCGGGATCGCGGCCCCGATCCTGCTGGTGGTCCTGCGGTTCGTCCAGGGCCTCGCGTGTGGGGGTCAGTGGGGTGGGATCGTGCTGCTGCTGACCGAATCGGCCAGTCCCAAGCGCCGGGGATTCTCCGGCACCTTCGGGCAGATGGGTGTCTCGTTCGGTGTCCTGCTCGGCAACCTCGTGTTCCTCGGCGCCACCGCGGCGATCTCGAACGAGGCGTTCCTCAGCTGGGGCTGGCGGATCCCGTTCTTCGCCAGCGCACTGCTGTTCCCGGTGGTGCTGTACATCCAGACCAAGGTCGAGGACACCCCCGAATTCCGTCACCTGCAGGACCAGGCGGAGAAGAAGAACGGGACCGTCGTCCGCGCACCGCTGACCCAGGCGATCAGGGACCACTGGCGCAAGATCCTGCTCGGCTGCGGCCTGCTCGCGGCCACCAACTCGCTGTTCTACATTTCCATCGCCGGAGTGCTCAGTTACGGCACCGCGGAACTGGGGATGAAGCGCAACGACCTGCTCGCGATCTCGCTGCTCAGCGCGGCGCTCACGGTCGGTGTGGTGCTGTGGTCCGGGCACATGTCCGACAAGATCGGACGCAGGCCGATGATCCTGATCGGTGCGGCGATGATCATCGTGTGGGCGTTCCCGTACTTCTGGCTGATCAACACCCGGAACCTGGTGTTGTTCTTCGTCGCCGTCACAGTCGGCAGCGTCTTCCAGTCCATGACGTACGGGCCGATCGCCGCGTACATGGGTGAGTTGTTCGCTCCCAATGTCCGGTATTCCGCCGCCTCGCTGGCGTATCAGCTGGCCGCGATCACGGTGAGCGGCGGCACCCCGTTCATCATGACCGCGCTGATCGCCAAGACCGGGACCACCACGTTCGTCGCGGTGTTCGTCGCGGTGATGGGGCTGGTCACCTTCCTTTGCGCGTGGAAGCTCCGCGAGACCAACACCGCCGAGGTCCGCAGCGATCCGGCCGCCGTGCCCGGTGCCCAGTTCTACTAGACACCCCGCCCCTTTTCACGACGATGCCCACCGCCGGATCTCGGCGGTGGGCATCGTCGCGGGAGGAGGAGTTCAGCTGATCGTCAGCACCAGCTTGCCGGTGTTGGCGCCGTCGAACAGCAGATTGAGGGTGCGGCCGAACGCCTCGACGCCCCCGGTCTCGACCTGCTCACGGGTCACGATCTCCCCGGCCCGGATCCACTCCGACATCGCCTCCATGCCCTCGGGGAACCGGTCGAGGTAGTCGAACACGATGAACCCCGTCATCGACGCACGGTTGACCAGCAGCGACAGGTACCGGGACGGCCCGGGCTGCGGGTCGGTGGCGTTGTATCCGGAGATCGCGCCGCACAGCGCGACCCGGGCGTTCTTGCGGAGCCGGGCCAGCGCGGCGTCGAGGATCTCCCCGCCGACGTTGTCGAAGTAGATGTCGATCCCGTCCGGTGCGGCGGCGCGCAGCGCCTTCCCGACCGATTCGGACTTGTAGTCGATCGCCGCGTCGAAACCCAGATCCTCGGTCAGCCACGCGCACTTCTCGGGGCCGCCTGCGACGCCGATCACCGTGGCGCCCTTCAGTTTGGCGATCTGCCCGGCGATGCTCCCGACCGCTCCCGCCGCGCCCGAGATGAGCACGGTGTCGCCCTTCTCCAGTCTGCCGACGTCGGTGAGGCCGAAATACGCGGTCATGCCGGGAAATCCGAGTGCGCCCAGCCACGTCGGTGCCGGGGCGAGCGACTCGTCGACGGCGAGCGCGCCGCGGCCGTCGGAGAGCGCGTACTCCTGCACGCCGAACTGCCCGGACACGAGCTGTCCTTCGGGGAACTTCGCGTTCTTCGACGCCACCACCCGGCCGACGGCGTGGGTGCGCATCACCTCGCCGATCGCGACCGGCGGCACGTACGACTTCACGTCGTCGAGCCACCCGCGCATCGCCGGGTCGAGGGACACGTAGTCCACCTTCACGGTGAATTCGCCGTCCGAGGGTTCGGGTATCGGTTCCGACGTGATCTCCCAGGTGGAGTCGTCGGGACGGCCGACCGGACGCTTCGCCAGTCGGACCTGCCTGTTCACGGTTGTCACGGTGTTCACCTTTCGGGTACTTCTGCGGTCAGTGCGTCGTTTCTCAGTGCGGTTCTGTCGATCGACCGTTTGAGGATCTTTCCGGTCGACCCCTTGGGAAGGGAGTCGACGATGGCGACGATCCGGGGAATCTTGTATGCGGACAGCCGTTCCCGGGCCCAGCCGGTCAGTTGGGCGCCGTCCAGCCCGGAACCGGGGACAGTGGCCACGACCGCGGCCACCTCCTCGCCGTAGTGATCGTCGGGGACGCCCACGACGGCGGCCTCGAGGATGTCGGGGTGCGCGTACAGGACCTCCTCGATCTCACTTGGGTACACGTTGTAGCCGCCCCGGATGATGAGATCCTTCACCCGATCGACGATGCGCAGATCCCCGTCCGCATCGGTCTCGCCCAGGTCCCCGGTGCGCAGCCAGCCGTCCGGGTCCAGGACGGCGGCGGTGTCGGACGGCCGGTTCCAGTAGCCCTTCATCACCGTCGCCCCCTTCACGAACACCTCGCCGACGGTCCCGGGCGGGCAGGCGAGCCCGTCGTGGTCCCGCACCTCGACCGCAAGCCGGGGCACCGCGCGACCCGTGTAGCCGATCTTCCCGCCGCGGTCGATGTCGTTGAACGTGCCGAACGCGGTGGTCTCGGTGAGCCCGTAGCCCTCGAGGATGGTGCACCCGAAGCGGGACTCGAATTCGCGGGCCACCTCGCCCGGAAGTGACGCGCCTCCGGAGATGGCGATGCGCAGTTGCGTGAAGTCCTGCGAGTCAGTGCCGTCCGCGGCATGCAGCATGGCGTTCCACATCGTCGGCACACCGGCCATGATCGTCAGGCGGTCGCGCCGGAGCAGGGCGAGCATCGCCGCCGGATCGAACCGGGCCAGCAGCGTCAGCGACCCACCCCCGGTGAACGTCGCCATCATGACCGAGGCCTGGCCGAACACGTGGAACAGCGGAAGTCCGGTGCCGGTCCGGTCTTCGCTCGAACCGCGACTGCATTCGGCGCCGATCTCGCCGCCGGACAGCAGGTTCCCCACCGTCAGCTCCGCGCCCTTCGGCCGCCCGGTGGTACCGGACGTGTAGAGGATGGCGGCGGTGTCGTCGCGATCCCGCCGGGCGACGGCAACCGGCTCGGTGTCCGGCGACACGCTGTCCGGCGACACGCTGTCCGGGGTGAGCGTCCAGACCGGGATGTCCAGCGCGGCGGCCGCGTCGGCGATCGCGGGCCCGAGTTCGTGCCACACGATGGCGAGTGCGGCGCCGGCATCGGTGAGGACGTACTCGGTCTCGGGCCGGGTCGACATCGTGTTCACCGGCACCACGACGCACCCCGCCGCCTGAATGCCCAGGTACGCGACCACGAACTCGGGCACCGAGGGTGCGGCCAGAAGGATTCGGTCGCCGGGGGACAGGCCCGCTTCCGTGAGCGCTCCCGCGTACCGGGTGCTCGCGGCGCGCAACTGTCCGTAGGTCAGGGTGCTGTCCGCACCTCGCAGCGCGATGTTGTCGGGAGTGGCGTCGGCGTGGCGGGACACCGGATCGAGCACATTCGCCCGTGAGTAGTTGTCAACCGCGGGCGGTTCACAAGTGCTCACGGCTGCTAGCCGGCCTCGACGACGCGGGCGACGGACTCGGACACGACCACCGGTTTGTCGGAGCCCTCGCGCTCGACGACCTGGGACATGGTCACCTGGATGCCGCCCCCGACCTGTTCCGCGGATTGGATGGTGGCACGCATCCGGATGCGCGAACCCACCGGCACCGGCGCGGGGAAGCGGACCTTGTTGTAGCCGTAGTTCAGGCTGTGTGCGAAGCCGTCGAAGCGCAGCAGGGTCGCCGACAGGGCCGGTCCGAGGGACAGGCTGTAGAGGCCGTGCGCGATGGTGCCGCCGAGCGGGCTGGCGGCAGCGCGCTCGGTATCGATGTGGATCCACTGGTGGTCGCCAGTGGCGTCCGCGAAGGCGTTGACGCGTTCCTGGGTGACGTCGTGCCAGTCGGTGGGGCCCAGCTCCTTGCCGATCAGCGCTGTGAGCTCGTCGAAGCTCGCGGGGCGAACGGGCAGTGCGGTGGTGTCGGTCATCTGTCTCCCTCGATTCCGGGTGGTGCAGGGCCTGGATGTGTCACGTTGGCTGCATCGGAAGTCGTGTGTTGCCGACCCCAGACACTTGAACTTGACGACGGATTCAACTATACAAAAGAGAGACGCGAGTCACAACGCACGGCGAAGGAGAGGACACCTCGTGAAGGTTGCACAGAAAGTCGCCATCGTGACCGGCGGTGGAGGCGGAATCGGCGGGGCGATCGCGGACCGTCTCGCCGAACAGGGCGCCAAGGTGCTGGTCGCCGATCTCGACCCGGACGCAGCCGTCGCCGTCGCGGACGGCATCAACGCCCGCCATCCGGGATCCGCCGTCGCCGAAGGTGGCGACGTCGCGGACACCGATCAGATCCGGCGCATCATCGACCGCGCGGAGACCGAGTTCGGGCCGGTCGATCTCTACTTCGCCAACGCCGGCATCGCGGGAGCGCCCGGCCTCGACGCCGGCGACGCCGACTGGGACCTCGCGTTCGACGTCAACGTCCGCGCCCACATCCGCGCCGCCCAGCAACTCGTGCCGAAGTGGATCGCGCGCGGCGAGGGCTATTTCGTGTCGACCGCCTCCGCGGCCGGCCTCCTCACCCAGATCGGCTCGGCGACCTACGCGGTCACCAAACACGCGGCCGTCTCGTTCGCCGAATGGCTGTCGGTCACATACGGGGACGACGGGGTTCGCGTCAGCTGCCTCTGCCCGATGGGAGTCGAGACGAAGCTGATGCGCTCCGGTGAGAACTCGGGTGATCCCCTCGGCGTCGCTGCCACGAAGGCCGTCGTCTCGGCGGGGGAGGTGCTGCAGCCCGGGCAGGTCGCCGACATCGTGCTCGACGCCGTGGACCGGGAGACGTTCCTGATCCTGCCGCACGAGAGCGTCCTCACCATGTACCAGCAGAAGGGGTCCGACTACGACCGCTGGCTGCGCGGAATGCGCCGCTTCCAGAGTTCGCTGCTGGAGCACGCGTGACCGGCGAGCCCGCAGACCTGGTCCTCGCCGAGCGGCGCGGACCGGTCCTGGTGCTGACGTTCAACCGGCCCGGCAAGCTGAACGCCTGGACAGACGACCTCGAGGACCGCTACTTCACGCTGCTCGTGGACGCCGAGGACGACCCGGACGTGCGCGCGATCGTCGTGACCGGCGCCGGGCGCGGGTTCTGCGCCGGTGCCGACCTCGGCCGCCTGCAGGCCGTCGGTGACGCTTCCGACGCGGACCTCTTCCGCCCGCGCCCCCGCGACCTTCCCGCGACGCTGCGGAAACCGCTCATCGGGGCGATCAACGGGGTCGCGGCCGGACTCGGCATGGTGGAGGCCCTCTACTGCGACGTCCGGTTCGCGTCCGCATCGGCACGGTTCACGACCGCGTTCGCCAAGCGCGGGCTGATCGCCGAATACGGTATCTCCTGGCTGCTGCCCCGACTCGTGGGACGCAGCCGGGCCACCGACCTGCTGCTGTCGAGCCGCATTGTGGACGCCGAGGAGGCGCTGCGCATCGGACTCGTCGACCACCTCGTGCCGGACGGTTCGGTCGTCGACGCCGCGGTCGCGTATGCCGCGGACCTGGCGGCGCACTGCTCGCCGACGTCGATGGCCGTCATCAAGGACCAATTGCACAGCGATGCGGACGGCACCTACGCCGAGTCCGTGGCCCGAGCGGAAGGCCTGATGTTGCAGGCGTTCCGCGGGGCCGATCTCGTCGAGGGCATCCAGAGCCACCTCGACAAGCGCACACCCGTGTTTCCCTCACTACCCGTCAGGAGTTCCCATGTCCCTGTTTGACATTTCCGCACGCGCCCAGCAGTTGCAGGTCGATCTGCTCGAGTTCATGGATTCGCACGTGTATCCGGCGGAGGCGGTGTATGAGGAGCAGATGCGGGAGTCGGGGGATCCGCATTTCCAGCCGCCGGTTCTGGAGGAGCTCAAGGCGGAGGCGCGGCGCCGGGGGTTGTGGAATCTGTTCCATCCGCACCCGGGCACGGGCGCCGGGTTGACCAACCTCGAGTACGCCCCGTTGGCGGAGATCATGGGGCGCAGCCACATTGCGTCGGAGGCGTGCAACTGCAATGCGCCGGACACGGGCAACATGGAGGTGCTCGAGCTGTTCGGCACGGCCGAGCACAAGGAGAAGTACCTGAAGCCGCTTCTCGACGGGACGATGGCGTCGGCGTTCGCGATGACCGAGCCCGCGGTGGCGAGTTCGGACGCGACCAACGTGGAGTTGTCGATGGTGCGTGACGGCGACGAGTACGTGCTGAACGGCCGCAAGTGGTTCGCGTCGAATGCGTTGCACCGCAACTGCAAGGTGCTGATCGTGATGGGCAAGACGGATCCGTCGGCGGCGCCGCACCGGCAGCAGTCGATGATGGTGGTGCCGATCGATGCGCCCGGGGTGACGGTGATGCGGGGGCTGCCGGTGTTCGGGTATCAGGACCGTGAGGGGCACGCGGAGATCGACTTCGCGGATGTGCGGGTGCCGGTGACGGACGTGCTGAAGGGCGAGGGCGAGGGCTTCGCGATCTCCCAGGCGCGGCTGGGGCCGGGCCGGATCCACCACTGCATGCGGGCGATCGGGATGGCGGAGCGGGCACTCGAATTGATGTGCCGCCGCGCGTCGTCGCGGGTGACGTTCGGGAAGCCGGTCAGTGAGAACGCGAACATCCAGGACTGGATCGCGGAGGCGCGCATCGAGATCGAGATGATCCGGTTGCTGACGCTGAAGGCGGCGTATCTGATGGACACGGTGGGGAACAAGGAGGCGCGGACGGAGATCGCGGCGATCAAGGTGGCGGCTCCGAACATTGCGCTCAAGATCGTGGACCGGGCGATTCAGGTGCACGGCGGTGCGGGCGTCACCGACGACTTCCCCCTCGCCATGGCCTGGGCGCACCTGCGCACCCTGCGCCTGGCCGACGGTCCCGACGAGGTCCACAAGCGCGCCATCGCGCGGCAGGAACTGCGGCAGTACCGCGACGCCGCCCACGCTTCCACCAACGGTCACAAGGTTGCGGTGAGCTGACATGGCCGGACTCGACCTCACCGGACGCACCGCGATCGTCACCGGCGCCTCGCGGGGTATCGGCCTGGCCGTCGCCCGGGCCCTCGCGGCGGCCGGTGCCGACGTGGTGCTCACCTCACGCTCCCAGGAATCGGCCGACGCCGCCGCGGCGCAGGTCGGGGGCACCGCGATCGGCGTCGCCGCGCACGCCGTCGACGAGGAGGCCGCCCGGCGCTGCGTCGACACCACCGTCGAACGCTTCGGCAGCCTGGACATCCTGGTCAACAACGCGGGAACGAACCCCGCCTTCGGACCGGTCATCGACCAGGACCACGCACGGTTCGCCAAGACCTTCGACGTGAGCCTGTGGGCGCCGGTGCTGTGGACCGGCCTCGCCACGAAGGCGTGGATGGGCGAGCACGGCGGCGCCGTGGTCAACACCGCGTCCATCGGTGGCATGGCGTTCGAGGCGAACATCGGCCTGTACAACGCGTCGAAGGCCGCGCTGATCCACCTCACCAAGCAACTGGCACTGGAACTCTCACCGAACGTGCGGGTCAACGCCGTCGCTCCCGGTGTGGTGCGGACCAAGCTGGCCGAGGCGCTGTGGAAGGACCACGAGCAGGCCGTGTCGGCGTCCACGGCGCTGGGACGGATCGGCGAACCCGAGGACATCGCGTCCGCGGTCGCGTTCCTCGTGTCCGATGCCGCGAGCTGGATCACCGGCGAAACCATGGCGATCGACGGCGGGCAACTGCTCGGCGACGCAATCCCGTTCCGGCAGGGGGCTCAGCTCGGTGTCTAGCGTGGACGTCGTCGGCATCGACAGCGAGGCCGTGAGCCGCTGGATCGGCACGCTCGGCATCGACACTGCCGGACCGCTGACCTTCGACCGGATCGGTCTCGGCCAGTCGAACCTCACCTACCTGGTCCAGGACCGGGCGGGTGGCAGATGGGTGCTCCGGCGCCCACCCCTCGGGCACCTGCTCGCGTCGGCCCACGACGTCGCCCGCGAGGCGCGGATTCTCTCCGCCCTCGAGGACACCGCGGTGCCCACCCCGCGGGTGTTCGGGCTCACCGACGACCCGGAGGTGACCGAGGTACCGCTGCTGCTGATGGAGTTCGTCGACGGACAGGTCGTCGATCGCATGTCGATCGCGGAGTGCCTGACCCCGGAACGTCGCCGGGCGATCGGCCTGTCGCTGCCGCGGACGCTGGCGAAGATCCATGCGGTGGACCTCGAGAGCACCGGTTTGACCGACCTGGCCAGCCACAAGCCGTACGCGCAGCGTCAGCTCAAGCGGTGGTCGGGTCAGTGGGAGAAGTCGAAGACCCGCGAGCTGCCCGCCCTCGACGACCTGACCGGACGGCTCACCGACTCGGTGCCGGAGCAGCGGGAACTGACACTGGTGCACGGCGACTTCCACCTGCGCAACGTCATCACCTCCCACGCGACCGGGGAGGTGACCGCCGCCCTGGACTGGGAGTTGTGCACGCTGGGCGACCCGCTCGCCGACGTCGGCAGCCTGCTCGCGTACTGGCCGGAGCCGGGTGAGACCACCGGCGGCGACTTCCCGGCGTCCACCCTCGACGGTTTCCCGGACCGGGTGGAGATCGCCGGGGTGTACCTCGACGAGACCGGACGCGACCCGAAAGCCCTGGCGTTCTGGCACGTCCTCGGCCTGTGGAAGGTGGCGGTCATCGCGGAGGGCGTCATGCGCCGCGCCCGGGATGAACCGCAGAACAAGGCGGCCGCGGGCACCCCGACCGTCGAGCGCATCGACGACCTCGTGGCCAAGGCGTGCGACATCGCCGCCCGGGCCGGAATCTGACCGAAGGACTGAGGACGATGAGCACTGACGAACAGGCGATCGCACGCGACCTGAGCGGCCGCGTCGCGACCCTCCTGGAACAGAACGACCAGTCGGATCCGGCCCGGTTCCTCGGGGCCCGATTCGACGCCGGCCTCGCATGGGTCCACTTCCCGCCCGGGCGCGGCGGTCTGGGTCTGCCGCAGAGCTTCCAAGCGCAGGTCGACGCCGAACTCGAGGCCGCAGGGGCGCCCGGCCCGGCGAAGAGCCGCAACGGGATCGGACTGGGCATGGCCGCGCCGACCATCGCCGCGTTCGGCACCGACGAACAGCAGCAGAAGTACCTTCGGCCGATCTTCACCGGCGAGCACATCTACTGCCAGCTGTTCAGCGAACCGGGGGCGGGTTCCGACCTCGCCGCCGTCGCGACGCGAGCCGTCCGTGACGGTGACGAATGGACGGTCAACGGGCAGAAGGTGTGGACATCGGGGGCGCAGAACGCGCAGTTGGCCATCCTCGTGGCCCGCACGGATCCGTCGGTGCCCAAGCACGCCGGGCTCACCTACTTCCTGTGCGACATGAGCGATCCCGGTATCGACGTCCGGCCGCTGCGGCAGATCACCGGTGAGGCCGAGTTCAACGAAGTGTTCCTCACCGACGTCCACATTCCCGATTCCGATCGGCTCGGCAGCGAGGGACAGGGCTGGAAGGTGGCCACCGCGACCCTCAACAACGAACGGGTCGCGATCGGCGGTTCCGCGGCCGCCCGCGAGAGCGGCATGATCGGACCGGTCGCCCGCGCCTGGCGCGAACAACCCGAGCTCCGCGACCCCGCGATGCACGACGAACTGCTCCGGCTGTGGGTCGAAGCGGAAGTCGCCCGGCTGACCGGCGAACGGCTGCGGCAGCAACTCGAGGCCGGGCAGCCCGGCCCCGAGGGATCCGGCCTGAAGCTGGCCTTCGCCCGGCTCGCGCAGACCATCTCGGGTTTCGACATCGAACTCCACGGTGAGGCCGGGCTGCGCTACGACGACTGGAGCATGCGCCGCCCGGACAAGGTCGACTTCACCGGCCGCGAACCCGGATACCGGTACCTGCGCGCGAAAGGCAACTCGATCGAGGGCGGCACGTCCGAGATCCTGCGCAACGTCATCGCGGAACGCGTCCTCGGCCTCCCGCCGGAGCATCGCGTCGACAAGGACATCGCCTGGAAGGACCTGCCCCGATGAACACCGCAGATCTGCTGTACTCCGACACCGAAGACGCCCTGCGTGACAGCGTCCGCCGGCTACTCGCCGACCGGTGCCCGCACGAGCTGGTCGTCGGGGCGTACGACGGGACGCCCGCCGACTTCTCCGGGGTGTGGAAATCCCTCGCCGTCGAGCTCGGACTGGCGGGCCTGCTCGTTCCCGAGGACCTGGGCGGCGCCGGCGCGAGCGCACGCGAGGCCGCGGTGGTCATGGAGGAGATCGGACGTGCCGTCGCGCCCGTCCCGTACCTGTCCAGCGCCGTACTCGCGACGGTCGCGCTGCTGAAAGCGGGAAACACGAAGGCAGTCGGCGCACTCGCCGACGGGACGACCACCGGTGCACTCACGGTCGGGCTCGCGACCGCACCGGGACTGTTCACCCCGACCGTGCACCGGGAGGGCGACGCCCTGACCGGCACCGTGACCAGCGTCGCGGGCGTCTCGGAGGCCGACATCCTGATCGTGCCGGTCGAGGGTCCGAACGGGCTCGAACTGCACACGGTGCCCGCCGGCACCGCCGGTGTCACGGTCACGCCCGTGCTCGCGCTCGACATGACCCGGCCATTGTCGGATGTCGCGTTCGACGCCGCCGCGTCCACCCGCATCGACGACGGCAGCGCCGCGGCGGCGGTCCGTGAGGCCCTCGTTCTCGGCGCAGCGCTGCTCGCCTCCGAGCAACTCGGGCTCGCGCAGTGGTGCTTCGAGACGACCCTGGCGTACGCCAAGGAGCGAACCCAGTTCGGCCGCGCCGTCGGGTCGTTCCAGGCGATCAAGCACCGCCTCGCCGACCTGTGGCTCGAAGTCACCTCCGCGGCCGCCGCTGCCCGCTACGCCGCGGACACCGCCGCCCGGGGCGACGCGGACGCCGAGGTCGCGGCTGCCGTCGCGCAGGCGTACTGCAGCGGGGTCGCGGTCCACGCCGCGGAGGAGTGCGTTCAGTTGCACGGCGGGATCGGCATGACCTGGGAATACCCCGCCCACCTGTATCTGAAGAGGGCGAAGAGCGACCAGTTGGCATTCGGCACCGCCTACCGTCACCGCGCGCACCTCGCCGGCCTGATCGACCTGCCCGCGTAACCCGGGCCCCACCACCGACAGTCAGGAAGCAATCCATGAAGGCATGGCGTGTCCACGAACTCGGCGAGCCGCGCACCGCGCTGCACCTCGAGGAGGTCCCGGACCCCACGGCAGGCCCGGGGCAGGTGCTGGTCCGGGTCCTCGCCGCACCGGCGAACTTCCCCGACGTGCTGCTGTGCCGCGGCGAATACCAGATCAAGCCGCCGCTGCCGTTCACGCCCGGAGTCGAGCTGTGCGGCGAAGTGGTCGCGGTCGGTGACGGCATCACCCGCTTCGCCGCCGGCGACCGGGTGATCGGCAACCCGAACCTGCCCGGCGGCGGATTCGCGCAGATGGCCGTGATGGACGAGGCCAACACGTTCGCCGCCCCGTCCGCGCTCGACGACGCGGAGGCGTCGGCGTTGAGCATCGGCTACCAGACGAGCTGGTTCGCACTGCACCGCCGCACCCAGCTGAAGCCGGGGGAGACTCTGCTCGTCCACGCCGCCGCGGGCGGAGTGGGCAGCGCCGCAGTGCAATTGGGCAAGGCCGCGGGAGCGAAGGTGATCGGCGTCGTCGGTGGCGCCGACAAGGTCGAGTACTGCCGCCGGCTGGGGGCAGATCTGGTGATCGACCGGCACACCGACGATTTCGTTCCGCTGGTGAAGGAATTCACCGGCGGACGCGGCGCGGACGTCATCTACGATCCGGTCGGCGGCGACGCCTACGCGAAGTCCACCAAGTGCATCGCGTTCGAGGGCCGGATCCTGATCATCGGTTTCGCCGGCGGCACTATCCCGACACCCGGTCTCAATCACGCCCTGATCAAGAACTACTCGATCATCGGACTGCACTGGGGTCTGTACAAGCAGTACAACCAGCAGGCGATCGCCGACTGTCACGAGGAACTGACCCGCCTCGCCGAGTCCGGGGCGATCACGCCGCTCATCAGCGAGCGGCTCTCGCTCGCGGACGTGGCCGACGGCATCGGCAGGCTCGGTGACGGCAGCACCGTCGGTCGCCTCGTCTTCCAACCCTGAAGTCTTCCAACCCTGAAGGGAACGCACATGGACGTAGGTTCGCTGTTCGACGTCGCAGGCAAGACCGTGGTGGTCACCGGAGGTTCGCGGGGTATCGGCCGGATGATCGCGCAGGGGTTCGTCGAGGCCGGGGCGACCGTGGTCATCTCCGCCCGCAAGGCCGAGGCGTGCGAGAAGGCCGCGGCCGAACTGTCCGCCGCCGGGCCGGGGACGTGCCACGCGCACCCCGCCGACCTGTCCACCGAGGAGGGGATCGAGGGACTCGTCGCACGGGTCGCCGAGGTGTCGCCCCGGCTGGACGTCCTGGTGAACAACGCCGGCGCGACGTGGGGTGCGCCGGTCGACGAGTTCCCCGCCGCCGGGTTCGACAAGATCTTCGACATCAACGTCAAGGGCGTGTTCCTGCTCACCCAGGCGTTGCTGCCGAGTCTGCGGGCCGCGGCGACGGACGAAAACCCCGCCCGGGTGATCAACATCGGGTCGATCGACGGACTCGTGGTGTCGGGTACCGAGAACTTCTCGTACGGGGCGAGCAAGGCCGCGGTCCACATGCTCACCCGCAAGCTCGCCGCGGCGCTGGCCGTCGAGCGGATCACCGTCAATGCCATTGCGCCGGGTCCGTTTCCGAGCAAGATGATGGCGTTCATCCTCGACGACCCGGAGCGGAAGGAGGCGGTCGAGGGATCGGTGCCGCTCGGCCGGGTCGGAACTCCGGAAGACGTCGCCGGCACCGCGATCTTCCTCTCCTCGCGCGCCGGGGCCTACCTCACCGGCACCGTCGTCCCCGTCGACGGCGGGATCTCGGGAACACGCTGAAGCAGCACGTCACACAGTCGGACACGGAACGAGCGAGAGGCGGCACGGCGACGATGAGCTGGTACGACGACAGGCCCTGGATGAACCGGTACGACGAGAACACGCGTTCAGTGGGGGAGATCCCCGCCCGGACAGCGCTCGACATGTTCTCGGCCGCGGTCGAGTCCGCCCCGGACGGGCCGGCCATCCGGTACCTCGGCGGCACCCTCGACTACCGCGAGGTCGACGAACTCAGCGACGGTGTGGCCGCATACCTCGCGGAGAACGGGTTCGGGAACGGCGACCGGCTCGCGATCTACCTGCAGAACGTCCCGCAGTTCGTGCTGGCGTTGCTCGGCACGTGGAAGGCAGGCGGGGTCGTCGTCCCGCTGAACCCGATGTATCGGGACGAGCTCTCCCACATCCTCACCGACGCCGGAGTCACCGCGATCGTGTGCAGCGAGAATGCGTGGGCCGATCGGGTGGCGGAGCGGGCGTCCGCCGCGGGTGTGCGGATCGCGCTGACCGCGAGCGAACTCGACATCCAGACGTCCGGCGACCCACGGGTGTTCGGGGGAATGACCCGGGCGCGCGCCGAGGGCGTGCCGGACCTGCTCGAGGTGGCCCGGGCGCGCGCGGGGGCCGACGTACCCGATCCCGGGTTGGTCCCGGACGACATCGCGCTCGTGTCCTACACGTCCGGAACGAGTGGAGTCCCCAAGGGAGCGACCAACACCCACCGGAATCTCACCGTCAACAGTTCGATCCTGCGCCTGTACGAGAGCAAGCCCGCCGGTTCGCCGATCTTCGCGCTGGCGCCGCTGTTCCACATCACGGGCATGGTGTGCCAGTTGCTCACCGCGATCGACCTGGCGTCGCCGCTGATCCTCGCGTACCGGTTCGACGCAGGGGTCGTGCTCGACGCCCTCGAGCAGGAGCGGCCGGTGTTCATGGTCGGCCCGTCCACCGCCTACATGGCACTGATGGCCCACCCCGACTTCTCCGGTGAGCGCTTCGCCTCGCTGGAGGCCGTGATGTCCGGTGGCGCCCCGCTGCCGCCCGCCATCGTCGAACGGTTCCGGGAGCTGACCGGAAAGTACATCCGCAACGGCTACGGGCTCACCGAGACCAGCGCGCCGTGCGTCGTCGTCCCGCCGAACCTGGAGGCGCCGGTCGATCCGTCGTCCGGCACGCTGGCGATCGGCCTGCCGCTGCCCTCCGCCGTGATCCGGATCGTCGGGGAGGACGGCGCCGACCTCGACCCACTCGAAGTCGGGGAGATCGCCGTCGACGGACCGATGGTCGTGCCCGCGTACTGGAACAAGCCGGACGCCACGGCGCAGTCGCTGCCCGGCGGCCGGTTGCTCACCGGCGACGTGGGATTCATGGACGCCCAGGGCTGGGTGTACGTCGTCGATCGCAAGAAGGACATGATCAACGCGTCCGGTTTCAAGGTCTGGCCGCGTGAGGTCGAGGACGTCCTCTACCGGCATCCCGCCGTCCGGGAGGCGGCCGTCGTCGGCGAACCGGACAGCTACCGCGGCGAGACCGTCGCCGCGTTCGTCAGCCTCCGCCCCGGGCAGACGGTGGAGACGGACGACCTCGTCGAGTACTGCCGGGAGCGGCTCGCGAGCTACAAGGCACCGCGGCGGGTCGAGATCGTCGACGAACTACCCAAGACGGCCAGCGGGAAGATCCTCCGACGCGAGATGCGCCGCAGCACCCCGGCCTGAGCCCGGTCGATCAGGCGACGACCGGGTGCGGGTACTCCGCCGCGCGGTGCTGGAACGACAGGATCCTGGGGTTCTGCACCACTCCGTCCCGGATCTCGACGGCCCGCCGGATCGTGTCGCTGCGGTCCCAGGCGGCGGGTCCGTCGAGGACAGTCCCCAGGTGGGGAAGCAGGGCCTCGCTGATCTCCCAGGTCGCCGAATTCCACAGGTGGGACGGGCTGTGATCGACCGCGTAGTAGCGGACGTTCTCACCGATCACGAACGTCGGATCGGCGAACGACGTGGGCCGGGCCCAGCTGAAGCCCATTCCCTCGTCGCAGGACACGTCGACGACGAGGCTGCCGGGCAGGAGAGTCTCGACGTCCGAGTCGATCAGGAACGTCAGTGGCGACTCCGTGTCCTGCAGGACGCAGTTGACGATGATGTCGTGCCGGGCGAGGAACCCGGCGAGCGGCATCCGGCCCTCATCCGTGGTGACGTGACTGCGGCGCGGATCGGCGTCGTCGTGATCGAACTGCACGATCTCCGCGGAGTGGATCGGCGAGCTCACGGCGGTGACCCCGCGTTGGGTGACGACATGGACGTCGTGGATGCCCAGGGCGTTCAGCGCGGTCACGGCGCCGCGGGCGGTGGCACCGAATCCGAGGACCACCGCGCGGAGGCGGCGACCGTAGTCGCCGGTCGAACCCGCGATCGACAGCGCGTGCAACACCGAGCTGTATCCGGCGAGTTCGTTGTTCTTGTGGAAGACATGAAGCTGGAACGACCCCTCGGCGCTCCAGTGGTTCATGGCTTCGAACGCGATCAACGTGAGGTGGCGATCGACGGCCACCTGGGTGAGCTCGGTGTCTTGGACGCAGTGCGGCCACCCCCACAGGATCTGGCCGTCTCGCAGGTCCGCCAGATCCTTCGCGAGAGGTTTGGGCAGCAGGAGGACGTCGGAGTGCTCGATCAGCTGCTCCCGGGTGCGCAGCCCTCCCACCGACAGGGCCAGCTGCTCGTCGGACACGCCGAAGGGCTCGCCGTAGCCGTACTCGAGATGGATGCGCCCACGGAGGTCGGCGTCGATCCGATCGAAGTGGAGCGGATGGATCGGGAGCCGGCGTTCGTCGGTCTTACTCGAACGCGCGACGACGCCGAGGGTGAGTGGATGAGAGCGGTGTTGATGCACAGGGGTGTCCCTTGGTCGACACTGCCGGAGAGAGTCTTCGGCAGAGAGTTGTTGCCGCGGAACCTGCAATGGAGGAGGCCGGCGTTCGATCGATGTGCGCGGCATGTGCCGGCGCGGCTGCAGCTCTCGACAAGGCCCGAGGAGATCACTCGGGGAAGACTGGTAGCACCAGAGAAAACTGCGCCGCGGCAATGCGGCGCATTTTCTCGTGGTGCCCCCGGCAGGATTCGAACCTGCGACCTTTCGCTCCGGAGGCGAACGCTCTATCCCCTGAGCTACGGGGGCGCACCGGAAAACCGGTGTGCCGATTGGGCTGGCCAATGGTAGCGCATAGGTAGGGGGATCGACCAAATCGGTCCCCCTACTTCGTGGACTCGCCCCGGTAGAGGCCCGAACACGCCTAGTGTCGGGAGGACGTGGACGCTCGCGAACTCTCGGGGAGGGGTCGAGAATGACCGATGTACGGCAGCCGGGGTCGCAGGATTCCGACAGGCACTATTCCGATGCCGACCTCGAGTCGGACCTGCGGTGGTGGGCGGCGGCCAACTACCTGACGGTCGCGCAGATCTACCTGCAGGACAACACGCTTCTGCGGGAGCCGTTGCGCCCGGACCACATCAAACCCCGGCTGCTCGGGCACTGGGGAACGAGTCCGGGGCTGTCGATGATCTACGCCCTGCTGAACCGTCTCATCCGCCGGACCGACACCGATTGTCTCTACGTGACCGGTCCCGGTCACGGTGGTCCGGCGCTCGTCGCCGCCACGTACCTGGAGGGGACGTACTCGGAGGTGTATCCGGGCGTGTCCCGCGACGCCGCCGGTATCCACCGGCTCTGCAGGCAGTTCTCGACGCCGGGCGGCATCCCGAGTCACGTCAGCGTGCAGACTCCGGGCAGCATCCACGAGGGCGGCGAACTCGGTTATGCGCTCGCACACGCCGCCGGGGCGGCGTTCGACCACCCGAATCTGTTGGTGGCGTGCGTGATCGGAGACGGAGAGGCGGAGACGGGACCACTGTCCGCGTCGTGGAAACTGCCCGCATTCCTCAATCCGGAACGCGACGGTGCGGTGTTGCCGATCCTGCACGTCAACGGTGCGAAGATCGCCGGGCCCACCGTCCACGGCCGCAGCAGCGACGCCGACGTCGAAGCGTTCCTCGGCGGTCAGGGGTGGGCGCCGGTCGTCGTCTCGGGCGACGACCCGCGGCAGGTCTTCCCCGCGCTGCATCGCGCGCTGACCGACGCACACACCGCGATCTCCGACCTTCGGCGGGAGGCGCGGGCAGGCAGGCGCAGCGCCGCCAAGTGGCCGGCGATCGTGCTGCGGACCCCCAAGGGCTGGACCGGTCCGCACACCGTCGACGGCGTGCTCGTCGAGGGCACGCACCGGGCGCACCAGGTTCCGCTGTCGGGGGTTCGCACCGACGAGGCCCATTTGCGTCAACTCGAGGAGTGGATGCGGTCGTACCGCCCGGACGAACTGTTCGACTCGTCCGGCGCACTCGTGCCGGACCTCGTGCGGCTGGCGCCGCAGGGCGACAAGAGGATGGGTTCGTCGCCGTATGCGAACGGCGGCCGCCTGCGCGCGGATCTTCCGGTACTGCCCCTGGAGAAGTACGCGCTCCCGATCGAGAAACCCGGCACCACCCACCACGAGACCACCCGGGTGCTCGGGGAACTGCTCCGCGACCTCTACGCCGCCACCACCACGCCCGACGGCGGTGGATACTTCCGGCTGTTCTGCCCGGACGAAACGTCCAGCAACCGATTGGGCGCCGTCTTCGAGGTGACGGACCGGTGCTGGCAGCTCCCGGTCACCGACTACGACGACGGACTGTCGGCCCGTGGCCGGGTGATGGAGGTGCTCAGCGAGCACCTCTGCGAGGGCTGGCTGGAGGGGTACCTGCTGTCGGGGCGGCACGGACTGTTCGCGAGCTACGAGGCGTTCGCGATGGTGAGCGTGTCGATGCTCGTCCAGCACACCAAGTGGCTGCAGCATGCGGTGGATCTGCCGTGGCGCGCGCCGGTGGCTTCGCTGAACGTCCTGCTGACCAGCACCTGCTGGCGCAACGACCACAACGGGTTCAGCCACCAGGGGCCGGGAATGATCGACGCCGTCATCCCGCTCGCACCGGACGTGGTCCGGGTGTGGCTCCCACCGGACTCGAATACCTTGCTCTCGATCGCCGACCACTGCCTCCGCAGCACCGATCACGTCAACCTCGTCGTGGTCGACAAGCAGCCGCACCTGCAGTACCTCACCCTCGCGGAGGCACACGCGCACTGCGCGGCCGGGGCGTCGGTGTGGGAGTGGGCGGGAACGGAGTCTTCTGCGGGCACCGAACCGGACGTCGTGCTCGCCGCCGCCGGGGACGTCCCGACCCAGGAAGTTCTCGCCGCAGCGCAGTTGCTGCGCGAACACACCCCGGAACTGGTCACCCGGGTGGTCAACGTCGTCGACCTGATGGGGCTGCTCACACCCACCGAGCACCCGCACGGATTCGACGCGCGCACCTTCCTCGACCTCTTCACCGCGGACACACACGTGGTGTTCGCGTTCCACGGGTACTCGCGCGCCGTCCACGAGTTGATGCACGGACGTCCCGCACCGGACCGCTTCCATGTCCGCGGCTTCAGCGAACAGGGCACCACGACCACACCGTTCGACATGGTCGTGCTCAACCGGATGAGCCGCTACCACCTCGCCCTCGCCGCGCTGCGCCGCACGCGGCGCGAACCGGCCGGTGCCACGGAGTTGGCCGACTTCTGCCTCCGGCAACTCGAACGGCACGGCGAATACGTCGTCGCGCACCTCGAGGACATGCCCGAGGTGCGCGACTGGACGTGGTCGTGACGCCGGACGTCAGTTCATCGGCAGGGGAGCGGCGCCCTTCGCGGTGAGCATGTTCGTCATCACCGTCGCTTCGCTCTGCTGGGTGTCCACCATCGTCTGAGCGAGGCTGCGGACCGCGTCTTCCGACGCGTGCTGGGCCGCGTACTCCATCATCGGGAGCCCGCCCTGGTGGTGCCGCAGCATCAGCTGGAGGTACAGGACGTCGACGGCCGGGCCGGTGGCCTGACGCAACGCGGCCATGTCCTCCGAGGACGCCATGCCGGGCATCTTCGACATCGACTCCATGTGCGTGTTCTCGGCGGTCCCGTGGGTGTGACCATCCGAGTGCTCCGACTCCATCCAGCCCATGTAGCCGCCGGACGGCAGCGCCGGTTGATCCCACAGCGCGAGCCAGCCCTGCATCTGTCCGAGCTGGTTCTGCTGCGTGGTGAGGATGTCGTATGCGAGGCTGCGGACCGCCGGGTCGGTGGCATTGGCCAGCGCAATCGCCGACATCTCCACCGCCTGGCTGTGATGCACGCTCATGTCCTGCGCGAATCCGACATCGACGGAACCGGCCTCGGGGACCGGGGTACCGGAGTCCTCGAGCGGAAGCCGGGCGAGGAACCCGAGCGCGAATCCGAGGGCGATGGCGCCGATCAGCCCGATGACCAGGAGCGCTGTGCGCTGACTGAGCCGGGCCGGGGTCGCCTCGTCGACGGAATCGGTCTCGGGTCCGTGCCCGGTGTCGGCGGAACTAGCCATTGCCGCCCTCGGCCGGGGCCTGCTGCAGATCGGACGGCAGCTGCAGGTCGGACGGGAGCTGCATGCCGCTCGGCAGCTGCGCTCCCGCGCCGCCGGATTCCGACTGGTCGGGGTTGATACCGCCACCGTCCATCGGCACCGCGTCCGCGCCCGGCGTGGACGGGTCGAACGGCGGCGGGTTGTCCGGGTCGAAACCGGAGCCCGGGATGGACGAGCAGCTCGCGCCGACCTCGGGATACGTGTTCTTGTTGATCCGCAGCGCGGTGATGAACTGGTCGATGCGCTCGTCGTCGACGCTGTCCACCTTCAGCTGGTGGCCCCACGACTGCACGGAGACGGGGCTGTCGAGGCCCGGGTACGGCGACAGCAGCGTGTACGTCTCGCCGTCCACCTTGTCCTTCAGCGTCTCGACCTGGTCGGCGGACAGCTCGTCCGGGTTGTAGGCGATCCACACGGCGCCGTGCTCGAGCGAGTGCACCGCGTTCTCGGTGCGGATCGCGTTCGGGTAGACCGTGCCGGTGCACGTCGCCCAGATGGCGTCGTGCGGGCCGCCGAACGGCGGCGACTGGTCGTACGCGACGCGCTGCGTCGGCTGGATGTGGATGCCTGCCGGGTAGTCGACCTTCACGACGCCGTCGATGTTGACCGACGGATCGGGGTTCTCGGCGCTCGGCGCGTACTTCGCGGCCTCTTCCTTGGCCTGATACTTGGGAACCAGGTTGATCGCGAGGACCGCCACGAGCGCGAGAACGGCCGCTCCGGCACCGATCGTCAGCCACGGGATGTTCCGCGGAGCGGACGCGCCGCCCTTGACTTTCGCGCCGCCGCTCTTCTTCTTGGCGGCCTTGATGGCCTTCGCCGACTTCGCGCCCGAGTTCTTATCGGGACCGCGACTTTCCGAACCGCTTGGCATCGATTGTGATCTTTCGGTGTGTGGGTTACGGGCGCTCGACCCCCCGGTGACCGGGAGCTGAGAGCCGGGACTCAGGGCGATCCCACTGTACTTACCCACCCTGAGCGCAACCTGGGAGAGTGGCCGGGCCCACGCTCGCCGGCGGTCGCCGGGACTCGCGGGAAGCCGGATCACCGCTCGGGACGCGTTGGCCATAGGATAGATACCTGTGACTCCAGCTGACCTTGCCGAACTGCTCCGCGGAACCGCCGCGAAAGTGCTCGCCGAACGCGGACTCGACGTGTCCGTGCTTCCCGAAACTCTCACGGTCGAGCGTCCGCGCAATCCCGAGCACGGCGATTACGCCACCAACGTCGCGATGCAGGTGGCCAAGAAGGTCGGTACCAACCCGCGTGAGCTGGCCGGCTGGCTCGCCGACGCGCTGACCGCGGCCGAGGGCATCGACAGCGCCGACATCGCGGGCCCGGGCTTCCTCAACATCCGCCTGGCCGCCGACGCGCAGGGCGCGATCGTCGCGAAGATCCTCGAGGCGGGTGCCGCCTTCGGGTCCGGCCACACGCTCGACGGCAAGAAGATCAACCTCGAGTTCGTTTCCGCGAACCCCACCGGCCCCATCCACCTCGGTGGAACCCGCTGGGCCGCGGTGGGCGACGCGCTGGGCCGGATCCTGTCCACCCAGGGCGCGGCGGTCACGCGCGAGTACTACTTCAACGACCACGGCGCCCAGATCGACCGGTTCTCCCGCTCGCTGATCGCCGCCGCCAAGGGCGAACCCGCCCCCGAGGACGGATACGCGGGCGCCTACATCGCCGACATCGCCACCGCGGTGCAGCAGCAGCGCCCCGACGTGCTGGACCTGCCCGTGGGCGAGCAGCAGGAGGTCTTCCGCGCCATCGGCGTCGACCTGATGTTCGCGCACATCAAGCGCACCCTGCACGAGTTCGGCGTCGACTTCGACGTCTACTTCCACGAGAACTCGCTGTTCGAGTCCGGCGCGGTGGAGAAGGCCGTCGAGACGCTGAAGGATTCCGGCAACCTCTTCCAGGAGGACGGCGCCTGGTGGCTCAAGAGCACCGACTTCGGCGACGACAAGGACCGGGTCGTCATCAAGAGCGACGGCAACGCGGCGTACATCGCCGGTGACATCGCCTACTTCCAGGACAAGCGCTCCCGGGGCTTCGACCTGTGCATCTACATGCTCGGTGCGGACCACCACGGGTACATCGGCCGGCTCAAGGCGGCCGCGGCCGCGTTCGGCGACGACCCCGACACCGTCGAGGTACTCATCGGGCAGATGGTGAACCTGGTCCGCGAAGGCGTGGCCGTGAAGATGAGCAAGCGTGCCGGCACCGTCATCACCCTGGACGACCTGGTCGAGGCGATCGGCGTCGACGCGTCGCGGTACGCCATGATCCGGTCTTCGGTGGATTCGAGCATCGACATCGACCTCGAACTGTGGACGAGCACCGGCAACGAGAATCCGGTGTACTACGTGCAGTACGCGCACGCCCGGCTGTCGGCCATCGCCCGCAACGCCGCCGACCTCGGCATCGCCGTCACGGATCCCGACTTCTCGCTGCTGATCTCGGAGCAGGAGGGCGATCTGATCCGCACCCTCGGCGAGTACCCGCGGGTCGTGACCAGCGCCGCGAATCTGCGTGAGCCGCACCGCATCGCGCGGTATCTGGAGGAACTGGCCGGTGCCTATCACCGGTTCTACGGTGCCTGCCGCATCCTGCCCCAGGGCGACGAAGAGGTCGGCCCGCTGCACATCGCGCGACTGGCGCTGTGCGACGCGTCCCGTCAGGTTCTGGCCAACGGTCTCGCCCTGCTCGGCGTCAGCGCACCGGAGCAGATGTGAACGCGCACCCCGCCGGTCCCAAGCACGCCGAGCAACTGCACGCGCCCGGTCTGCCCGAACGTCCCGCCGACGCGGCCGCATTCGCGGCGCTCTCTCCCGAGGTGTGGCCCCGCAACGCCCGCCGCGCCGCGGACGGAGTGGTGAGCCTCGCGGGCATCCCGGTCACCGAACTGGCCGAGAAGTACGGCACCCCACTGTTCGTCGTCGACGAGGACGACTTCCGGTCCCGCTGCCGCGACATGGCCCGCGCCTTCGGGCCGACGGCCAAGGTGCACTACGCGTCCAAGGCGTTCCTGTGCGGCGAGATCGCCCGCTGGGTCGCCGACGAGGGCCTGTCCCTGGACGTCGCGTCGGGCGGCGAACTCGCGGTCGCGCTGCACGCCGGATTCCCGGCGGAGCGAATTGCCATGCACGGCAACAACAAATCGGTCTCCGAGCTGACCGCCGCCGTGTCGGCCCGGGTCGGGCACATCGTGCTCGACTCCGCCACGGAGATCGACCGCCTCGACAAGGTGGCCGCCGAAGCCGGTGTGGTGCAGGACGTCCTGATCCGCGTGACGGTCGGAGTCGAGGCGCACACCCACGAGTTCATCTCCACCGCCCACGAGGATCAGAAGTTCGGGTTCTCGCTCGCCGGCGGTAAGGCGATCGACGCGGTCCGGCGGGTCTTCGCCGCCGACAACCTGCGTCTCGTCGGTCTCCACAGTCACATCGGCTCGCAGATCTTCGACGTCGACGGCTTCGAGGTGGCCGCGCACCGTGTGATCGGGCTCCTGCGGGACGTGGTCGCGGAGTTCGGCGTCGAGAAGACCGCCCAGATCTCGATCATCGACCTCGGCGGCGGCATGGGAATTTCCTACGTCCCCACCGACGACCCGCCGCCGGTCGACCAGCTCGCCGCCAAACTCGGCGACATCGTGCGCCACGAGTCGGCGCTCGCCGGTCTGCCGGAGCCGACGCTGGCCGTCGAACCCGGCCGCGCGATCGCCGGACCGGGAACGGTGACGCTGTACGAGGTCGGCACCATCAAGGACGTCACCGTCGGCAGCAACCTCACCCGCCGGTACGTCAGCGTCGACGGCGGTATGAGCGACAACATCCGCACCGCGCTGTACCAGGCGGAGTACGAGGCCAAACTGGTCTCGCGGGTCAGCGACGCGGCGCCGGTGGTGTCCCGCGTCGTCGGCAAGCACTGCGAATCCGGTGACATCGTGATCCGCGACACCTGGATGCCCGAGGACATCGACGCCGGCGACTTGCTCGCCGTCGCGGCCACCGGTGCATACTGCTATTCGATGTCGAGCAGGTACAACCTGCTCGCCCGCCCTGCCGTGGTGGCGGTGCGCGACGGACAGTCGCGCGTGATCCTGCGGAGGGAAACCGTGGAAGACCTGTTGAGCTTGGAGGTACAAGAGTGACGAGCGAATCGGCGCATCGCGCTATCGGTGTGGCCGTCCTCGGCCTCGGCAACGTCGGGAGCGAGGTCGTGCGTATCCTGCGGGAGCACAGCGAAGACCTCGAGGCTCGCGTCGGCGCCCCGCTGGAACTGCGTGGAGTGGCCGTCCGCCGCCCCGGCAAGGACCGCGGAATTCCCGAGGAGTTGCAGACCACCGACGCGGAGTCCCTCGTGGCCCGCGACGACGTCGACCTGGTCGTCGAGGTGATCGGGGGCATGGATCTGCCCCGCAAGCTGATTCTCTCGGCGCTGAACTCCGGCAAGTCCGTCGTCACCGCCAACAAGGCGCTCCTCGCCGATCACACCGGTGAACTGGCCGAGGCCGCGGAACTGCACAACGTCGACCTCTACTTCGAGGCCGCCGTGGCGGGCGCCATCCCCGTGATCCGCCCGCTCATCCAGTCGCTCGCGGGCGACCGGGTGAACAAGGTCGCCGGAATCGTGAACGGGACCACCAACTTCATCCTGTCGGCGATGGACGAGACCGGCGCGGACTACGCCGCGACCCTCGCCGAGGCCGGACGCCTGGGATACGCCGAGGCCGATCCGACCGCCGACGTGGAGGGCTACGACGCCGCGGCCAAGGCTGCCATCCTCGCGTCGATCGCGTTCCACACCCGGGTCACCGCCGCCGACGTGTACCGCGAGGGGATCTCCAAGATCACCGCGGCCGACCTGACGTCGGCACGCGCACTCGACTGCACGATCAAGCTGCTGTCCATCTGCGAGCGGATCACCACCCCCGAGGGCAAGGAGCGGATCTCCGCGCGGGTCTACCCGGCTCTCGTGCCGCTGGAGCACCCGCTGGCCTCGGTCAACGGTGCGTTCAACGCGGTCGTCGTCGAGGCGGAGAACGCCGGGCGCCTGATGTTCTACGGTCAGGGCGCCGGCGGCGCCCCCACCGCGTCGGCCGTGATGGGCGACCTGGTGATGGCCGCGCGCAACAAGGTGAACGGCGGCCGCGGACCCCGCGAGTCCAAGTACGCCAAGCTGAAGATCGCGCCGATCGGCGACATCCCCACCCGCTACTACGTCAACATGCAGGTAGCGGACAAGGCCGGGGTCCTGTCGGCGGTGGCTGCCGAATTCTCGCAGCACGGCGTCAGCATCTCCACCGTGCGGCAGGAAGGCGCCGGCGACGGCGCCCGCCTCGTCGTCGTGACCCACGTCGCGACGGATTCTGCCCTGTCGGAAACCGTTGAGGCCCTGAGCAAACTCGAATTCGTCACCGCTGTGACCAGCGTGCTGCGACTGGAAGGCACCGAACAATGACCGGCACCCGTAATCCCGTTCACACCCCTTGGCCGGGGCTGATCGAGGCTTACCGCGACCGCCTCGCCATCGGACCGAACTGGAAGACGGTCACCCTGCGCGAGGGCGGCACCCCGCTGCTGCCCGCCGGGCACCTCTCGGAGATCACCGGTTGCGACGTGTACCTGAAGGTCGAGGGGCTCAACCCCACCGGTTCGTTCAAGGACCGCGGCATGACGATGGCCGTCACCGATGCGCTGGCCCGCGGTCAGCAGGCCGTCCTGTGTGCGTCCACGGGTAACACGTCGGCCTCCGCCGCCGCGTACGCCGCCAAGGCGAAGATGACCTGCGCCGTGCTGGTGCCGCAGGGCAAGATCGCGATGGGCAAGCTCGCGCAGGCCGTCATGCACGGTGCGCGGATCATCCAGGTGCAGGGCAACTTCGACGACTGCCTCGAACTGGCCCGCAAGACCACCGCGGAATTCCCCACGATCGGGCTCGTGAACTCGGTCAACCCGGTCCGCATCGAGGGGCAGAAGACCGCGGCGTTCGAGATCTGCGACGCCCTCGGCAAGGCGCCCGACGTGCACGCCCTCCCGGTCGGCAACGCCGGCAACATCACCGCCTACTGGCGCGGGTACTCCGAGTACTACGCGGACGGGCTCACCAGCGTGAAGCCCCGCATGCTCGGAGTCCAGGCCGCGGGCGCGGCGCCGCTCGTCCACGGTGCGCCGGTGAAGGACCCGGAGACCATCGCGACCGCGATCCGCATCGGTTCGCCGGCATCCTGGAACGGCGCGGTCACCGCCAAGGAAGAGTCGCACGGCGCCTTCCGGGCCGCCACCGACGACGAGATCCTCGAGGCGTACCGGCTGATCGCCAGGACCGAAGGGGTCTTCGTCGAACCGGCGTCGGCCGCGAGCGTCGCGGGCCTGCTCGCCGCCCGCAAGGAGGGCTGGCTGGACTCCGGGCTGACCGTCGTCTGCACGGTCACCGGTAACGGCCTCAAGGACCCCGACACGGCGTTGGCGGGTATGCCTGAGGTCCAACCGATCCCGGTCGACCCAGTCGCTGTCGCCTCGGCCCTCGAGCTGGCGTAGTGGGGGCGCCCACGCCCACCACGCCGCAGGACCACACTGCCACCATGACACAGACCCTCCCCGCGGGCCTCACCGTGACCGCTCGCGTGCCTGCGTCGAGCGCCAACCTCGGCCCGGGTTTCGACACGCTGGGCATCGCGCTCGGACTGTACGACGAGATCACCGTGACGACCACGGCTTCGGGGCTGAACATCCGGGTCGAGGGCGAGGGCGCCGACGACGTGCCGTGGGGTCCATCCCATCTCGTGGTCCGGGCGATCGAACGCGGCCTGGAATCGGCCGGTGTGTGGGCCGACGGCCTGGACGTGGTGTGCCGCAACGTGATACCCCATTCGCGCGGTCTGGGGTCCTCTGCCTCCGCTGTCGTCGGGGGACTGGCGGCCGCCAACGGCCTGGCGATCAAGCTCGACCCCGAACTCGGACTGTCGCTCGATCAGCTCGTCCAGCTGTCGTCGGAATTCGAAGGGCACCCCGACAACGCGTCGGCGAGCGTGCTCGGCGGCGCGGTCGTGTCGTGGAGCTGCGCGGGTGAGCAGGCCGACGGAGCCCCCGCGGCCACCGACATCTACTCGGCCGTCCCGCTGAAGGTGCACCCCGCGATCCGGGTCGTCGCACTGGTTCCGGGGGAGCGCTCGTCGACGGCCCACACGCGGGGTCTGTTGCCCGAGACGGTTCCCCACCGGGATGCCGCGTTCAACGTCAGCCGCGGGGCCCTCGCTGTGGTGGCGCTCACAGAGCGTCCCGACCTTCTGATGTCGGCCACCGAGGACCGACTGCATCAGACGCAGCGCGCTCCGGCCCTTCCTCTGACGACGCGATGGATCGCCGTCCTCCGCAAGGCGGGTATCGCCGCCACCGTCTCCGGAGCCGGACCGACCGTTCTCGCATTGACCACGGAGCCTTTCCCCGTGGATCTTCGAGCACAGGCCGAGGCCGAGGGGTTGCAGGTTCTCGAACTGGACGTAGCCGACGGCGTCCGGACCAGCTGACACGCCGTAGGGGCGTCTCCTTGCCCCTACGGTCGTTCACAGCTATCCTGGGCAATGTCCGTACATCGTGCGCATCAGACGCCGGTGCTTCACCAGGGCAATTACTCCAGGTCAATCGGGGTTGACGGCTCCTGGCACGATCCTCCGCACTATCTGTCGTGTAGGGATTGCGAGTACGCGCCTGTTTCAAGGGTGATGTGATGGCGGGCAAGCCGGCAGTTCTTCACATGCAACTACGTACGGCACATCCGAATTCGGTATTCGAAACCGAATTACGGGACGAACCCTCGACTCTGCGCAGCGCGAGTGAGGGAAGGAAAGGACCTCCGTGACCGATACGGACCTCATCGCCGCTCCTGTGCGCGCCTCCTCGGTGGATACCGTTGGCGCGCAGGCAGGCGACTCTTCACAGGCGTCATCAGTGACGGCCTCCACAAAGCGCGCCGACGCGCGCCGAGGTGCCGGGCTGTCCGGAATGGTGCTCACCGAGCTCCGCTCTCTCGCAGGTGAGCTGGGCATCAAGGGCATTTCGGGGATGCGCAAGGGCGACCTGATCGCCGCGATCAAGGAGCGTCAGGGCGGCTCTGCGGCCCCGGCCGCTGCCGCGACCGAAACCGCTCCCCGGACCCGGGCGACGCGCGCCAAGCGCGAACAGTCCGCTCAGACCGAACTCGAAGTGATTCCGCAGGCGGAACCCGCCGAGAAGGCCGCCGAGCCCAAGACGGCCGAACCTGCGACGGCCGACGGCGCTGCAGGGGACACCGACACCGCCGAAGGCGGACGTCGTGGCCGCCAGCGTCGCGGATCCGCACGTCGGGCGGGCGCTCCCGAGCAGGGTGACCAGGGCGGCAACGCCCAGGACACGGCCTCGGCGACTGCCACCGACACGCAGCAGGCCGAGCGCAAGCAGGCCGAGGACCGTCAGGATTCCGCCGAGAAGCCGGCGAAGCAGGACGGCTCCGGCGAGCAGGGCGGCGACCGCAACCGACGTGAGCGCGGCGGCGACCGTGGCGACACCCGTGGCGACACCCGTGGTGATCGCGGCGAGACCCGCGGTGACCGGGGCGACCGGGGCGACCGCGACAACCGTGGCGACCGCAGCCAGGGCGGCAACGGCCCGCGCACCAGCGACAACCGCCCCGGCGACGACGAGGAAGGCGGTCGCGGACGCCGCGGACGCCGCTTCCGCGAACGTCGTCGTGGACGCGACCGCGGTGAAGGCGGCGGCGGTGACGTTCGCGAGACCGAGATCCGCGAGGACGACGTCCTGCAGCCGGTCGCGGGCATCCTGGACGTCCTCGACAACTACGCGTTCGTGCGGACCTCCGGCTACCTGGCCGGACCGAACGACGTCTACGTGTCGATGAACCTGATCCGCAAGAACGGCCTCCGTCGCGGCGACGCCATCACCGGCGCCGTCCGGATCGGACGCGAGGGTGACCAGGGCAACCAGCGGCAGAAGTTCAACCCGCTGGTCCGCATCGACACCGTCAACGGCGGCGACGTCGAAGCGGCCAAGAAGCGCCCCGAGTTCGGCAAGCTCACCCCGCTGTACCCGAATCAGCGGCTGCGTCTGGAGACGACGCCGAACATCCTGACGACGCGTGTCATCGACTTGGTGATGCCGATCGGCAAGGGACAGCGTGCGCTGATCGTGAGCCCGCCGAAGGCCGGTAAGACCAGCGTTCTGCAGGCCATCGCGAACGCCATCGCGACCAACAACCCCGAGTGCTACCTCATGGTCGTGCTGGTCGACGAGCGTCCCGAAGAGGTCACCGACATGCAGCGTTCGGTGAAGGGCGAGGTCATCTCCTCGACCTTCGACCGCCCGCCGGGAGACCACACGTCGGTCGCCGAGCTCGCCATCGAGCGTGCGAAGCGCCTGGTGGAGGCGGGTAAGGACGTCGTCGTCCTGCTCGACTCGATCACCCGCCTCGGCCGTGCGTACAACAACTCGTCGCCGGCGTCGGGACGTATCCTCTCCGGTGGTGTCGACTCGACCGCGCTGTACCCGCCGAAGCGTTTCCTCGGTGCTGCGCGCAACATCGAGAACGGCGGTTCGCTCACGATCATCGCGACGGCAATGGTCGAGACCGGTTCCACCGGCGACACCGTGATCTTCGAGGAGTTCAAGGGCACCGGTAACGCCGAGCTGAAGCTGGACCGCAAGATCGCGGAACGCCGCGTGTTCCCGGCCGTGGACGTGAACCCCTCGGGCACACGTAAGGACGAGCTGCTGCTCAGCCCGGACGAGGCGGCGGTGCTGCACAAGCTCCGGCGCGTGCTCTCCGGTCTCGATTCGCACCAGGCCATCGATCTGCTGATCGACCGGCTCAAGAAGAGCAAGAGCAACCTCGAATTCCTCATGCAGGTGTCGAAGACTGCTCCGGGCGCGATCGACGACTGATCATCGACCCGAAGCGGGGCCCGGCGACTTTCGGTCGCCGGGCCCCGCTGTTTCCCCCTCCGGAATCACCGTGGAACAAAACGCGGACCACCCGCGTTGACCACACCGCAAGCACAAAATGCCGATTGGGATCGCGAACCTGCGGTCTGGCATACTGAGCGGCTGAGTCCGGTTCCGGTTCACGTCTTCGAACGGCGAAGGCGACCCGGCGACCATTGAAAGGGACACCATGAAGTCAGGCATTCACCCCAATTACGTGGCCACCACCGTGGTCTGTGGTTGCGGCAACACCTTCGAGACCCACAGCACCAAGGAGACCGGGCGTATCAACGTCGAGGTCTGCTCGCAGTGCCACCCGTTCTACACCGGCAAGCAGAAGATCCTCGACACCGGTGGACGTGTCGCCCGCTTCGAGGCTCGCTACGGCAAGCGTGCCGGCAAGGGCGCAGCCAAGGAATCTGCAGAGTCCTAGCTGTTCGGCCGACGCCCGTCCTGCGATAATTGCAGGCCGGGCGTCGGCTTTTTTGTGCCTACTTCCCGAACGAACGCAGAGCGGAGCGAATCATGGCAGGGACCACCCAGCCTTCGGCCATCGACGACATCCTGGCCGAACATGCCGGCCTGGAGCAGCAGTTGGCGGATCCGGCCCTGCACAACGACGCTTCCGCGGCCCGCAAGGCGGGCAAGCGATTCGCCGAACTCGCACCGATCATGGCGACGTACACCAGGCTCAAGTCGGCGCAGGACGATCTGGAGGCGGCGCGTGAACTCGCCGCCGACGATTCCAGCTTCGCCGCCGAGGTGCCCGCACTCGAGGAGCAGGTCCTCGAACTGGACAAGACTCTCACCGATCTCCTGGCTCCCCGCGACCCGCACGACGGTGACGACGTGGTGCTCGAGGTGAAGTCGGGGGAGGGCGGCGAGGAATCCGCGTTGTTCGCCTCCGACCTGGCCCGGATGTACGTCCGGTACGCCGAGCGTCACGGTTGGCGCGTCGAGATCCTCGACGCGACCGTGTCCGACCTCGGCGGATACAAGGACGCGACGCTGTCGATCAAGTCGAAGGGCGATGTGCGTGACGGGGTCTGGGCGCGGCTGAAGTTCGAGGGCGGCGTCCACCGTGTGCAGCGTGTGCCCGTGACGGAATCGCAGGGACGCGTCCACACGTCCGCCGCCGGTGTCCTCATCTACCCGGAACCGGAAGAGGTGGAGGAGGTGCAGATCGACGAAACCGACCTGCGCATCGACGTCTACCGCTCCTCGGGCAAGGGTGGTCAGGGTGTCAACACCACCGACTCCGCGGTCCGGATCACGCACCTGCCCACCGGCATCGTCGTGACCTGTCAGAACGAACGCTCGCAGCTGCAGAACAAGGCCCGCGCCATGCAGGTGCTCGCCGCCCGGTTGCAGGCTGCGGCGGAGGAGGCCGCGGACGCGGAGGCGTCGGCGGGCAGGCAGAGCCAGGTGCGCACCGTCGACCGTTCCGAGCGGATCCGTACGTACAACTTCCCGGAGAACCGCATCACCGATCACCGGATCGGGTTCAAGTCCCACAACCTGGATGCGGTCCTGGACGGCGAACTCGACGCCCTGCTCGACGCGCTCGGCAAGTCGGACCGTGAGGCGAGGCTCGCCGCGGAGTAACCGCGAAGCCGGGACCGCGCCACCGGGCGGCGGGCCGCGTGGCAGTCTGTACCTGTGAGTCGCCTTCCTCTTCGCCTGGCCCTGATCGACGCAACCGCGCAACTCGACGAGGCCGGGGTGCGTAGCTCCCGTGCGGACGCCGAACTGCTCGCGGCACACCTGCTGGGGGTGGAGCGAACCCGGCTCGGGCTCGTCCCGCTCGTCGACGAGTCGGTGATCGACGCCTACAAGAAGATGGTCGACCAGCGGGCCAAGCGGATTCCGTTGCAGTACATCCTCGGTACGGCCGCCATGGGAGACATCGACATCGAGGTCGGCCCCGGCGTTTTCGTGCCGCGCCCGGAGACGGAACTGCTGCTCGGGTGGGCGCTCGCATTCCTCGGAAGCTGCGATCAGCATCCGCCGGTGGTCCTCGACCTGTGCACCGGGTCGGGCGCGCTCGCGCTGGCGATCGCCAACGCCCGCCCCGACGCCGTCGTACACGCCGTCGAACTGGAACCGCATGCGCTCGCGTGGGCCCGGCGCAATGCCGACGCCCGCGAACAGGCAGGTGACGCGCCGATCAGGCTGTACCAGGGTGACGTGACGGACCGGACATTGCTCGCCGGGCTCGAGGGCGGGGTCGACCTGATCGTCGCGAATCCGCCGTACATCCCGGAGGGTGTCGAACTCGAACCCGAGGTGGCCGACCACGATCCGCACAGCGCGCTGTTCGCCGGACCTGACGGTCTGTCCGTCATCAAGCCGATGATCTCGAACGTCGCGCGCTGGCTGCGCATCGGGGGAGCGGTCGGAATCGAGCACGACGACTCGAACGGCTCCGACGTCGCGGCACTGTTCGCGTCCCGCCGGGTGTTCGGCGAGGTCGCGGAGCATCCGGACCTGGCGGGGAAGCCGCGGTTCGTCGTGGCCCGGCGCGTCGCAACGGATATCGAGGCGCAGCGTGCAGGGGCCGACGCCGAGGGTGAAAGAATGAACCGGTGAGTACCGTTTACGACTGTGGCCTTCCCGATTCACGCTCCGCCGGACTGAGTGCGGCCAAGAATGCGCTGAAGGCCGGGCGTCTCGTCGTGCTCCCCACGGACACGCTGTACGGAATCGGCGCGGACGCATTCGACAGCGAGGCCGTCGCCGCCCTCCTGCGGGCCAAGGGTCGCGGGCGGGACATGCCGGTGCCCGTGCTCGTCGGCTCGTGGAACACGATCGACGGCCTGGTGTACAGCGTGCGCCCGCAGGCGCGCGACCTCATCCGGGCGTTCTGGCCCGGCGGGCTGAGTCTCGTTGTGGAGCAAGCGCCTTCGCTGGCATGGGATCTCGGCGACACCCGGGGCACGGTCATGCTGCGCATGCCGCTGCACCCGGTCGCCCTCGAACTGCTGCGTGAGGTCGGTCCGCTCGCGGTGTCGAGCGCGAACGTCTCCGGGCGCTCGCCCGCCACGACGGTGGAGGAAGCCCGCGAGCAACTCGGCGGATCGGCGAGCGTGTACCTCGACGGCGGCCGGGCGGAACAGGGGCAGGCATCGACCATCGTCGACCTCACCGGCGCCACCCCGCGGATCCTGCGTGAAGGCGCGGTGCCCACCGGCGATGTCGCCGCCGTACTCGGAGTGACGGCGGAGAGTCTGTCCGCCCAGTGAGTGCTGCCGAATCGGCCGGCGTGGTGCTGGCTCAAGCAGGTGGGGGCGCGGGTGTCCCGCTGCGCGAACTCCTGCTCGTCCTCTTCACGGCCGCGGTGGTGACCTACCTCGCCACCGGGGCCGTGCGGCTGTTCGCGCTGCGGTTCGGGGCAGTGGCGGTGCCGCGGGACCGGGACGTCCATGTCATCCCGACGCCCCGCCTCGGCGGGGTCGGCATGTATCTCGGCATGCTCGTCGCGTTGTTGTTCGCGCAGCAGCTACCCGCGCTCACCAGGGGATTCGAGTTCACCTCCGACATTCCCGCGGCCCTGGTGTCGGGGTTTGTGATCGTGCTGGTGGGGGTGGTCGACGACCGCTGGGGCCTGGACGCGCTCACGAAGTTCGTCGGCCAGGTCACCGCGGCCGGGATCCTCGTCGTGATGGGGGTGAGCTGGTTCATCGTCTATATGCCGTTCGGGGACGGCAGCACGGTCATCCTCGACCAGCTGCAGGCCGGTCTCGTCACCGTTGGTGTCGCGGTGGTGATGGTGAACGCCATGAACTTCGTCGACGGCCTCGACGGCCTCGCCGCGGGCCTCGGCCTGATCTCGTCGCTCGCGATCTGCGTGTTCTCGGTGGGACTTCTGCACGATCAGGGCGGCGACGTCAGCGCCTATCCGCCCGCTCTGATCGCCGCCGCCCTGGCAGGTGCGTGTCTCGGTTTCCTTCCGCACAACTTCCAGCCCGCCAAGATCTTCATGGGCGACTCCGGCTCCATGCTGATCGGACTGATGCTGGCGGCCATCTCCACCAGCGCGTCCGGTCGCATTCCGTTGACCGCGTACGGCACCCGCGACCTGCTCGGTCTGCTCTCGCCGCTGCTGTTGGTCGGTGCCGTCATGTTCATTCCGATCCTCGACCTGTTGCTGGCCGTGGTCCGGCGAACCCGCGCCGGGGTGAGCCCGTTCAGCCCCGACAAGATGCACCTCCACCACCGGCTCCTGCAGATCGGGCACTCGCACCGCCGCGTCGTGCTGCTCATCTACTTGTGGGTCGGTGTGCTGGCGTTCGGCGCGGTCGGTTCGGCCCTGTTCGACCGTCGCGTCGTCGTGCTCCTGGTCGCGGGAGGCCTGGTCTTCGCATTGGTCGTGACGGCTGTCCCGTCGATTCGCGGACAGCAGCACGATCGTCGGGGCTGACGGGAGGGTTGCCGCGGACCGGCGAGGATCCACTACCCTTGGCGACCGTGACGTTCACCCCTGCCTCCGCCCCTGATCACACCGCGTCGTTGCGGGCTGCCGTGCGCTACGGAGTTCTCGGTCTGATCGTGCTGGCAGTGGTCGGTTCGATCGTCGCTTTTCTCGTCGCGGGTAAGCCGGGCCTGTACGGGGCCCTTCTCGGTGCGGCGGTCGGGGGAGGATTCATCCTGTGCACCGCACTCGGTGTGCTGTTCACCGCGAAGCTTCCGGCGCTGACGGCGGGAGCGGTACTGCTCGGTACGTGGTTGCTGAAGATGATCCTCGCGATCACGGTCCTCGCGATCCTCAAACCGCTCGACTTCTACGACAAGACGGCATTGGTGCTGGTCATGGTGCTTTCGCTGGTCATCGTGCTGGGAGCGGAAACGTTCGGAGTGCTCGGTACCAAGGCGCCGTACGTCGAACCCACGCCGTCGGACGACGCCGGATCGCCCGATTCGGACGATAAGTAGTACTACGAGATGTAGTAAAATTGAATCGACCCCGACCCCGTCTACACAACGTCGTAGATGACTTGCTAAGGTCTGGGTCAAGCGAGAGCAATGAGAGTGCGAGTCAGTTACTCGCCGGTATTGCATGCTTGTAGGTGGCCGCACTTTCAGGGCCGCCGAGTCGACGAGAGTCGCCGACACCGACAGACGCTGGACTCGAACAGTCCGCAGCAGCTGACGAATACGCGAGTCGAGCTTGTCGACTTGTTTGATCGTCAATGTCCGATCGAACCGCAGTCAACGAAGGCTGCGGACCGACTACGGGAGAGAACGCTGAGCGTCATCAACGTGGCCGCGGAAGAATTCCACGCGCCTTCCCTGAACGACTTCTTCCCGCCCGCGGTCCTGTTCGAAGGGACTCCGTTCGAACTCGACCGCCTGATGCTGGTTCGCATCCTGCTGTCCGCGCTGATGATGCTCTTCTTCGTCATCGCGATGCGCAGCCCGAAGATCATTCCTCGCGGTGTCCAGAACATCGGTGAGATCGCGCTCGACTTCGTCCGGATCAACATCGCGGAAGAGATTCTCGGCAAGGAGCAGGGCAAGCGCTTCCTGCCGGTCATCACCACCATCTTCTTCCTGGTGCTCGCCAGCAACCTCGGCAGCATCATCCCCTTCATCAACATCTCGCCGAACGCGCGCATCGGCATGCCGCTCGTGCTCGCCGCCCTGGCGTACATCGTGTTCAACTACGTCGGCATCAAGAAGTACGGCTTCTTCAAGTACGTGAAGAGCAGCATCGTCGTCCCGGGTGTACCGCTTCCGCTGCACTTCCTGCTCGTGCCGATCGAGTTCATCTCGACGTTCGTCCTCCGGCCGTTCACGCTCATGGTTCGTCTCATGGCCAACATGCTGGCCGGCCACATCCTGCTGGTGCTGTTCTTCAGCGCCACCCAGTACTTCTTCTTCGTCTCCGGTGGGTTCCAGGCCGTGTTCGGTGTGGCCTCGCTTGCCGCCGGCATTGCATTCACCTTCTTCGAACTGCTGGTGATCTTCCTGCAGGCCTACGTCTTCGCGCTGCTCACGTCGGTGTACATCGATCTGGCGCTGCACGCGGATTCGCACTAGCACCACAAGCTTCACGACCAGCTACACCAAGAACTGAGCCTCCCGCCGAATCCGGCGGAGGTCAACAGAAAGGGAACGGAACACCATGAGCCTCGCCTACCTCGCTCAGGAAGCTGTCCAGGAAACCCGCTCGACGGGCTTCGGAGCCATCGGCTACGGTCTCGCCGCGATCGGCCCCGGCATCGGCGTGGGCATCGTTGTCGGTAAGGCAATCGAGGGAATGGTTCGCCAGCCCGAGATGGCCGGACAGGTTCGTACCACGATGTTCCTCGGTATCGCCTTCACCGAAGCCCTCGCGCTGATCGGCCTCGTCGCCGGCTTCATTTTCTAAGACCGTCACATGGCAGCCAACATCGCATTGCTCGCGGCAGAGGAAGAGAGTCACAACCCTCTCCTCCCCGCGACGTATGACATCGTTTGGTCGATCGTCTGCCTGGTCATCGTTGGTTTCGTCTTCTGGAAGTACGTCCTTCCGATGTTCCAGAAGGTCCTTGCCGAGCGAACCGAGCAGATCGACGGCGGCATCAAGCGGGCCGAAGAGGCCCAGGCCGAAGCGAAGGCGGCGCTCGAGCAGTACCGCGCTCAGCTGGCCGAAGCTCGCACCGAAGCTGCGCAGATCCGTGAGGACGCGCGCACCCAGGGGCAGCAGATCATCGCCGAAATGAAGGCACAGGCTCAGGAAGAAAGCGACCGCATCGTGGCCGCCGGCAACAACCAGCTGGTTGCGCAGCGTCAGCAGATCGTCGCCGAACTGCGCGCCGATCTCGGCCGCACCGCGGTCGACCTCGCTGAGAAGCTCATCGGTGAGTCCCTCGCCGACGACGTGAAGCGGGCCGGCACGGTCGATCGATTCCTGAACGAGCTCGACTCCATCGGCGCAAATTCCGCAGCAGGGAAGTGAGCACCATGTACGCAGCGAGCCGTGAGGCCTTGACGCAGACCCGTGCTGCGTTGTCTTCGGCCTTGGGATCCGTCTCTGCCGGAGCAGCCACAGCGGCCGCGGCCCAGATCGGGGCCGAGCTGTTCTCGGTCGTCGAGATCCTGGACGAGCAGCGCACTCTCCGGAGTGCCCTGTCGGACACCTCGACGATCGGGAGCGTTCGCGAAGGTCTGGCCCAGCAGGTGTTCGGCGGCAAGGTCTCGGCCGAGACCCTCGCCGTCCTGAAGGCGGCGGTGGGCCAGGACTGGTCCGCCACCTCCGACCTGCTCAACTCGCTGGTGCTCCTCGGTCGGGAATCGCTGCTGAAGGCAGCGGCCGATCAGGGACAGCTCGACGCCGTCGAGGACGAGCTCTTCCGTCTCGGCCGCATCGTTGCCGGTGACCCCAAGCTCGAGCAGTCACTGTCCGACCGTTCCGTACCGGCGAAGGGCAAGCGTGACCTGCTCTCCAAGCTGCTGTACGGCAAGGTCACCGCGGTCTCCGAGGCATTGGCGACCCAGGCAGTGGGCCGGTTGAAGAACTCCGCACCCGCGGACGCCTTCGACGAACTGTCGAATCTGGCAGCAGCGCAGCGGAAGGCCGTTGTCGCCAAGGTGCGCAGCGCTGCTCCGCTGTCCAGTGAGCAGTCGGATCGGCTGACCGCCACCCTCACCCGTACCTACGGGAAGCCGGTGACGGTTCACGTGGAGGTCGATCCTGAACTCCTCAGCGGCTTGGTCGTCCGGGTGGGCGACGAGGTGATCGACGGCAGCGGAGCGGGACGTCTCGCAGCGTTGCGGAAGTCCCTCAAGTAGTCCGCAACCGAACCCCATACCCCAGATCTTTTCGAAGACCAGACACCGAGAGCAGGAAAAACATGGCGGAGCTGACGATCTCCTCCGACGAGATCCGTAGCGCGATCGAGAACTACACCGCGAGCTACTCCCCGGAGGCCTCCCGCGAAGAGGTCGGCGTCGTGACCGACACCAGCGACGGCATCGCGCACGTCAGTGGCCTGCCTTCGGCGATGGCCAACGAACTGCTGGAGTTCCCCGGCGGAATTCTGGGCGTCGCGCTCAACCTGGATGCCACCGAGATCGGTGCCGTCATCCTGGGCGATTACGAGAACATCCAGGAAGGCCAGGAAGTCAAGCGGACCGGCGACGTGCTGTCGGTACCCGTCGGCGACGCCTTCCTCGGCCGCGTCATCAACCCGCTCGGCCAGCCGATCGACGGCCTGGGCGAGATCGCGAGCGACGAGACCCGCGCCCTCGAGCTGCAGGCTGCCTCGGTGCTCGAGCGTCAGCCCGTCGAGGAGCCGCTGCAGACCGGCATCAAGGCCATCGACGCGATGACCCCGATCGGCCGCGGACAGCGTCAGCTCGTCATCGGCGACCGTAAGACGGGCAAGACCGCCGTCTGCATCGACGCGATCCTGAACCAGAAGGCCAACTGGGAGACCGGCGACGAGAAGCAGCAGGTTCGCTGCATCTACGTCGCGATCGGCCAGAAGGGTTCCACCATCGCGGGCGTCAAGGCTGCCCTCGAGGAGCAGGGCGCGATGGAGTACACCACCATCGTCGCTGCCCCGGCCTCCGACTCCGCCGGTTTCAAGTGGCTCGCCCCCTACACCGGCTCCGCCATCGGTCAGCACTGGATGTACCAGGGCAAGCACGTCCTGGTCGTGTTCGACGACCTGACCAAGCAGGCCGAGGCGTACCGCGCCATCTCGCTGCTGCTGCGTCGCCCGCCGGGACGTGAGGCATACCCCGGTGACGTCTTCTACCTGCACTCCCGCCTGCTGGAGCGTTCGGCCAAGCTGTCCGACGCCCTGGGTGGAGGCTCGCTGACCGCGCTGCCGATCATCGAGACCAAGGCCAACGACGTCTCGGCCTACATCCCGACCAACGTCATCTCCATCACCGACGGTCAGGTGTTCCTCGAGTCGGACCTGTTCAACAAGGGTGTCCGTCCCGCCATCAACGTCGGCATCTCGGTGTCCCGTGTCGGTGGCGCCGCGCAGACCAAGGGCATGAAGAAGGTTTCCGGCTCGCTGCGTCTGGAGCTGGCCCAGTTCCGTGAGCTCGAGGCGTTCTCGGCCTTCGCCTCCGACCTGGACGCCGCCTCGAAGGCACAGCTCGAGCGTGGCGCCCGCCTGGTGGAGCTGCTCAAGCAGGATCAGTACAGCCCGATCCCCGTCGAGGACCAGATCGTGTCGATCTACCTCGCCGGTGAAGGTGTCTTCGACAGCGTGCCCGTCGGCGACGTCCGTCGCTTCGAGGCCGAACTGCTCGACGAGCTGCACCGCACCGCCTCCGGCGTGTACGAGAGCATCAAGGGCGGCAAGGCCCTCGACGCCGACAACGCCAAGGCACTGGTCGAGGCCACCGACAAGTTCAAGGAAACGTTCCTCGCGTCCGACGGAAGCCGGGTCGTGAACGAGGCCGAGGCTGAGGCTCTGGACGCCGGCGAGGTCGGCCACGAGCAGATCAACGTCAAGCGCACCACCGTCAGCAAGTGAGCGGCCTGCCCATGATGCTGCGAAACATGAAGGGAGAGTGATCGATCGATGGCAAGCATTCTCGAACTGAGGTCTCGCATCAAGTCGGTCAACTCGACCAAGAAGATCACCAAGGCCCAGGAACTGATCGCGACCTCGCGGATCACGAAGGCACAGTCGCGCGTCGCCGCGGCGAAGCCGTACGCCGAGGAGATCACGAAGGTTCTCTCGGAGCTGGCGAGCGCGTCCGCTTCGCTGGACCACCCGTTGCTCAACGAGCGCACCGATCCCAAGCGTGCCGCGGTCCTGGTCGTCACCAGTGACCGCGGTATGTGCGGCGGATACAACTCCAACGTCCTCAAGGAGGCCGAGGAGCTGTTCCAGCTGCTGCGCAGCGAGGGCAAGGATCCGGTGATCTACGTGCTCGGATCCAAGGGCCTGGGCTACTACACGTTCCGTGACCGCGATCTGGGGGGTGCGTGGACCGGGTTCTCCCAGAATCCGGGCTACTCCGACGCTGCCAAGGCGAGCCGGCACCTGGTCGACCTGTTCATGGCCGGATCCGGCTCCGAGGTTCCCGCGCCGAACGGTGAGGGCACCATCGAAGGCGTCGACGAGCTGCACATCGTCTACACCCGCTTCGTGTCGATGCTGACCCAGTCTCCCGAGGTTCGCCGGATGGCTCCCCTCGAGGTGATGGTCTCCGAGGAGCACGTCGAACTCGGCGAAGACATCCTGACGAACGGTCACGGGTCCAGCAACTCGGACCCGGTCGCCGGATACAACTTCGAGCCGGAACCCGACAAGCTGCTCGGTGCCCTGCTGCCGAAGTACATCAGCACCCGCATTTACTCCTCGCTGCTGGATGCTGCGGCGTCGGAGTCGGCTGCCCGTCGTACCGCCATGAAGGCCGCGACGGACAACGCAAACGAACTGGTGAACACGTTGAGCCGTCAGGCAAACCAGGCTCGCCAGGCCCAGATCACCCAGGAAATCAGCGAGATCGTCGGCGGCGCGAATGCGCTCGCCTCGAGCGCAGGAAGTGACTAAGCAATGACCGCAGCAGTAACCGAAAACAACGGGGCAGGCTCGGGTTCGTCCGTCGCCGGCCGCGTCGTGCGGGTCATCGGTCCCGTCGTGGACGTTGAATTCCCGCGTGGCGCCATTCCTGAACTGTTCAACGCCCTGCACGCCGAGATCACGCTCCCCTCGGTCGCCAAGACGCTGACCCTCGAGGTTGCACAGCACCTCGGCGACAACCTGGTGCGCACCGTCTCGATGCAGCCCACCGACGGTCTGATCCGCGGCACCTCGGTGTCCGACACGGGCAAGCCGATCTCGGTTCCCGTCGGCGACGTCGTCAAGGGCCACGTCTTCAACGCGCTGGGCGACTGCCTCGACGCTCCCGGTACGGGTCGCGACGGCGAGCAGTGGGGCATCCACCGCAAGCCACCGGCCTTCGACCAGCTCGAGGGTAAGACGGAGATCCTCGAGACCGGCATCAAGGTCATCGACCTCCTCACCCCGTACGTCAAGGGTGGAAAGATCGGTCTGTTCGGTGGTGCCGGTGTCGGCAAGACCGTTCTGATCCAGGAAATGATCACCCGTATCGCCCGCGAGTTCTCCGGCACCTCGGTGTTCGCAGGCGTCGGTGAGCGCACCCGTGAGGGCACCGACCTTCACCTCGAGATGGAAGAGATGGGCGTCCTCCAGGACACCGCCCTCGTCTTCGGCCAGATGGACGAGCCGCCGGGAACGCGTATGCGCGTCGCCCTGTCCGCGCTGACCATGGCGGAGTACTTCCGCGATGTCCAGGGTCAGGACGTGTTGCTGTTCATCGACAACATCTTCCGTTTCACCCAGGCCGGTTCCGAGGTGTCGACCCTGCTCGGTCGTATGCCTTCGGCCGTGGGTTACCAGCCGACCCTGGCTGACGAGATGGGTGAGCTGCAGGAGCGGATCACCTCGACGCGAGGCCGCTCCATCACCTCGCTGCAGGCGATCTACGTGCCCGCCGACGACTACACCGACCCGGCGCCGGCCACGACGTTCGCGCACCTCGACGCCACCACCGAGCTGTCGCGTCCGATCTCGCAGATGGGTATCTACCCCGCTGTGGACCCGCTGACCTCCACCTCCCGCATCCTGGAGCCCGGCATCGTCGGTGCCGAGCACTTCCGGGTCGCCAACGAGGTCAAGCGCATCCTGCAGAAGTACAAGGAACTGCAGGACATCATCGCCATCCTCGGTATGGACGAGCTGCAGGAAGAGGACAAGGTGCTCGTCGGCCGTGCCCGTCGTCTGCAGAAGTTCCTCGGCCAGAACTTCATCGTCGCCGAGAAGTTCACCGGTGAGCCCGGCTCCGTGGTGCCGCTCCGCGACACCATCGAGGCGTTCGACCGCATCTGCAAGGGCGAGTTCGATCACCTGCCCGAGCAGGCGTTCAACAGCTGTGGTGGACTCGACGACGTCGAGGCTGCAGCCAAGAAGATCGCCGGGAAGTAGTCGACGATGGCTGAGATGACCGTGGAACTCGTCGCCGTGGAGCGACGGTTGTGGTCTGGTTCGGCGACTCTCGTCAGCGCACAGACGACCGAGGGCGAGATCGGTGTCATGCCCGGGCATGAGCCGGTTCTCGGACAGCTGGTCGAGGGCGGAGTGGTTGCGATCACGACGGCCGACGGTGAGCGTATCGTCGCTGCTGTGCACGGCGGATTCCTGTCCGTGACCGCGAAGACAGTCACGATCCTCGCCGAGTCAGCCGACTTGGCCGAGGACATCGATGTGGAAGCGGCCAAGGCCGTGCTCGCAGAGAGTGGAGACGACCTCGAGGCGATTGCTGTCGCCAAGGGTCGGGTCCGCGCTGTCGAGCGCGCCTAGGCTGCACGAGAAAGACCGCGACGGAGCCGACGAACAGTGACAATCGGAATGACTGTGTTGATCATTCTGGTTGTGCTGCTCGCGGCCTCCGTCGCGGTTTTTCTGTATCGGCTTGCAGTACTGCGCCGCGGGGGCACCGCGGCGATCCTCCGGGTGACGCCTGCCCTGGGGGACACCGGGTGGCGCCACGGCGTCATCCGCTACGGCGAGGGCTCCCTCGTCTTCTTCAAACTGTCGAGTCTGCGACCTGGCCCCGATTCGCGTATCGAGCGCCAGGGCATCGAGGTCGCAGGTCGTCGCAGCCCCGAGGGCTCCGAATTCGACATCATGTCCGACGAGATCATCATCCTGTCGGTCAAGGACCGCGGGAGCTCGTACGAGATCGCATTGGACGGGGGAGCGTTGACCGCGTTCCTGTCCTGGGTCGAATCGCGACCGTCCGGCCGATCGGTTCGCGGTCGCCGTCTCTGATCAGGACTTCCCGGCGCCCGGCTTCCAGAGCACGTCGCCCTCGGGGTTCGCGAGCCTGCTGACGATGAACAGCAGATCCGACAGCCGGTTGAGGTATTTCGCCGGAAGAGCGTTGGTGGTCTCCGGGTTGGTGTCGACGGCCGCCCACGCGGACCGCTCGGCGCGACGGGTCACTGTCCGCGCCACGTGCAGCAGAGCGCCCAGCGCCGTCCCGCCCGGGAGAATGAAGGAGTTCAGCGGCTCCAGGCGTTCGTTCAGTTCGTCGCACCAGCTTTCGAGACGATCGATGTATTCGCCGGTGATGCGCAGCGGCGGGTATTTCGGTTCCGCCTCCACCGGGGTGGAGAGGTCGGCGCCGGCATCGAACAAGTCGTTCTGGATCTGCCGCAGGATCGACCGGATCTCCTCCGGCGGGTCGCCCAGCGCGACCGCAACCCCGATCGAGGCGTTCGCCTCGTCGCAGTCGGCGTACGCGATCAGCCGCGGATCGTTCTTCGACACACGGGAGAAATCGCTGAGTCCGGTGGTCCCGTCGTCGCCGGTCCGGGTATAGATCTTGGTGAGGTGTACGGCCATAGCGTTACGGTACCGGCCTCCGGTGCCGGCATCCCTGGCTCTAGGCTGTGTTCTGTGAGCGAACGCTTCCTTGTCACCGGCGGTAACCGCCTCGTAGGTGAAGTGTCTGTCGGGGGCGCGAAGAACAGCGTTCTCAAGCTGATGGCGGCAGCGCTGTTGGCTGAGGGCACCACAACTGTCACCAATTGTCCGGACATCCTGGATGTTCCTTTGATGGCCGACGTCCTGCGGGGCCTCGGCTGCGAGGTGGACCTCGATGATTCCGTCGTCCGGATCACGACACCCGCCGAACCCAAACACCACGCCGATTTCGCGGCGGTACGACAGTTCCGCGCCTCGGTGTGTGTGCTCGGACCGCTCGTCGCGCGGTGCCGTCGCGCCGTGGTCGCGCTGCCCGGTGGCGACGCCATCGGTTCGAGGCCCCTCGACATGCATCAGTCGGGGCTGCGGTTGCTGGGTGCGCACAGCACGATCGAGCACGGCTGCGTGGTCGCGCAGGCCGAGGACCTGCACGGTGCGAACATCCGGCTCGCGTTCCCGTCGGTGGGGGCGACCGAGAACATCCTGATGGCCGCCGTCCTCGCCAAGGGCGAGACGGTGATCGACAACGCGGCCCGCGAACCCGAGATCGTCGACCTGTGCAACATGCTGATCCAGATGGGCGCGAAGATCCAGGGTGCCGGCACATCCACGCTGACCATCCAGGGCGTCCCCAAGCTCGAGCCGACCACGCACCGCGTCATCGGCGACCGGATCGTCGCGGCGACGTGGGGGATCGCGGCGTCGATGACGCGCGGTGACGTGCGCGTGCGCGGGGTCAACCCGAAGCACCTCGGCCTGGTGCTCGACAAGCTGCGGGTGGCCGGCGCCGAGGTTACGGCCGAGGCGGACGGATTCCGGGTGGTCCAGGAAGCGCGGCCGACAGCCGTCAACTTCGCGACGCTGCCCTATCCGGGTTTCCCCACCGACCTGCAGCCGATGGCGATCGGCCTCGCGGCGGTCGCGGAGGGAACATCGATGATCACGGAGAACGTCTTCGAGGCGCGGTTCCGGTTCGTCGAAGAGATGATCCGGTTGGGCGCCGATGCGCGGACGGACGGTCATCACGCAGTGATCCGGGGAATCGCGCAGTTGTCGAGTGCGCCGGTGTGGTCGTCGGACATCCGGGCGGGAGCCGGCCTCGTGCTGGCGGGTCTCGTCGCCGACGGGGTGACCGAAGTGCACGACGTCTTCCACATCGACCGCGGCTATCCCCGCTTCGTCGAGATCCTGCAGGAACTCGGTGGCCGCATCGAACGAGTGGACGCGGAACCCGGTTCTTCACGGTGAGTCCGGCGTCACAGTAACCGGTACGAGCGGCGAGGCCCCGGATCCGAAGGGGCGCACCGGCTCTGACCAGCGGAATCCTGCAACGACGAACACCGTGACCTGGCGATTTGGCAAGCAGTTTCCCTTCGCGTAACTTATTCCAGGTCAGAGCGACACGGACACCGACCCCGGCCGGAAGGCGGGGGACACGAGGT
>NZ_NSDZ01000011.1:0-654991 GCF_002300155.1 Rhodococcus sp. ACS1 | reverse complement strand
GGAGTACCAAAAACATTTGGCACTGACATTCATCGACACACTGTTGAGTTCTCAAAGAACACGCGCACACCATCACTTCTGACTCACTCGCCAGCCGCTCCGGGGCAACTTTTCCAGCTTATCTCATCGGGCTGACCGGCGCAAACCGGCACCCACTGAAGACATTCCGGGGTTGAAGCACAACCATACACGATGGTGAACTTCGGATTTGCCAGGCACTTCGTACAACCTCGTTGCATTCACCTTGCGGTGAAGGTCGGTGTCCGTGTCGCTCTGACTTGGAATAAGTTACGCGAACCGTGCGCCGTTTTCCAAATCGCCTGGTCGCAGCGATTCCGGCCGCCGATCTTCAGGATCTGCCACTGTCGCCGGCACCGACTCCTTCTATATAGGAACTCCTATATAGAAGGTCGCAAGACTGCGGCGGTCCTCAGCGACAGGTGCGCAGGACCGTCCGCCCCGTGTCCAGCCGGCGGATGTTGTCGGTGATGTCGCGGACGCGGCCGAGGAACGTGTGGTCGGTGACGCCGGACGAGTGCGGGGTCATCAGGACGTTTGGCAGGTCGCGGAACGGCAGTGCGCTCGGCGCACCGTGACCGCCGGCATCGGGATAGGAGTACCAGACGTCGATGGCCGCGCCCGCGATCCGATGCGACGCCAGTGCGTCGTACAGCGGCTGTTCCTGAACGAGGGGTCCGCGCCCGACGTTGATCAGAACTCCGTCAGGGCCGAGAGCCTCGAGTTCCGGCCCGCCGATCATGCCGCGGGTGTGATCGCCCAGCGGCGCGGACACCACGACGACGTCGGACTCGGTCATGAGCCGGAGCAGCGAGGTGTTGTCGCCCGCCCATTGGAGGCCTTCCGCGTCGGCGTCGAGATTTCCCCGGCCGGTGACCGCGCAACCCTCTGCACCGAACTTGCGGAGCAGGCTCCACGACCTCCCGCCGATGTGACCGAAGCCGACGAATCCGATCCGCGCACCACGCATGGACCGGGACTGCGCGATCGCGTCGTCGTAGACCGACGTCGCCCACACGTCGCCGCGGAGGGCGCGATCGTGTCGGAGGAATCCGCGGCGCAGCATCAGCGCCGACGACACGATGTACTCCGCGATCGAGTCCTCGTGGTGGAACGTGTTGGCGACCAGGGTGTCGGGGGGAAGGGCGTCGAAGGCCACGTTGTCGGTGCCCGCGCCGGCGACGTGCAGCAGGCGCAGCTTCGGCGCCGCGGCCGCCATCGCGGCGGTGAACCGGCCGCCCACGTACACGTCGGCGTCGGCGAGGTCGGGGACGATCGCCGACTCGTCGAACGTCCGATGCCACGACACCACGGCGCCGGACGGCAGCCCCGACTCGAACAGTTCGCGATGCGGCAGCAGATTCCGGTCGCCGACGACGATCTTCATCAGGCGCGGACCAGCGCCGGGCGCTTGCTGTCGAACGACCAGCCGGGCACCAGGAACTGCATGCCGACCGAGTCGTCGCGCGCACCGAGACCCTTCTGGAGGTACAGCTCGTGCGCGGCCTCGACCCGGTCCATGTCGAGCTCCACCCCGAGGCCCGGCGTCGACGGCACCGTCAGGTAGCCGCCCTCGATCTCATACGGGTCTCGGGTGATCCGCTGACCGTCCTGCCAGATCCAGTGGGTGTCGATGGCGGTGATGTCGCCCGGGGCCGCGGCGGCCACGTGGGTGAACATGGCGAGCGACACGTCGAAGTGGTTATTGGAATGCGATCCCCAGGTGAGGCCCCACGCATCGCAGAGCTGGGCGACGCGGACCGATCCGGCCATCGTCCAGAAGTGCGGGTCGGCGAGGGGGATGTCGACGGCGCCGGAGCGAATGGTGTGCCCCATCTCGCGCCAGTCGGTGGCGATCATGTTGGTGGCGGTCGGCAGTCCGGTGGCGCGCTTGAACTCGCTCATCACCTCGCGGCCGGAGAAGCCGCCCTCGGGGCCGACCGGATCCTCGGCGTACGCGAGCACGTCCTTCAGCCCGCGGCAGGTCTCGATGGCCTCCGACAGCAGCCACCCGCCGTTGGGGTCGAGGGTGACCCGGGCGTCGGGGAACCGTTCGGCCAGCGCCGTGACAGCCGCCGCCTCCTCGCGGGGCGCGAGGACGCCACCCTTGAGCTTGAAGTCGGCGAACCCGTACCGCGCCTGCGCGGCCTCCGCGAGTCGCACGACGGCGTCCGGTGTCAGCGCCTCCTCGTGCCGCAGGCGCAGCCAGTCGTCGGACTCGCCCGCACCCGACTGATAGTCCAGGTCGGTCTTGTTGCGGTCACCGACGAAGAAGAGGTAGCCGAGCGCCTGCACCTTCTCGCGCTGCTGACCGTCGCCGAGCAGGGCCGCGACGGGGACACCGAGGTGCTGCCCGAGAACGTCGAGGAGCGCCGACTCGACGGCGGTGACGGCGTGGATCGCGACGCGGAGGTCGAACGTCTGGTTGCCGCGGCCTGCGGAATCGCGGTCGGCGAACGTGCGCCGCAGGTCGGCGAGCACGCCGTTGTACTCGCCGATGCTGCGCCCGGTCACGATGGCGCGGGCGTCCTCGAGGGTACGCCGGATCGGCTCACCGCCGGGGACCTCGCCGACACCGGTGTTGCCGTCGGAATCGGTGAGGATCACCAGGTTCCGGGTGAAGTACGGGGCATGCGCGCCGGACAGGTTCAGGAGCATGCTGTCGTGTCCCGCGATCGGGACCACTCGCATGTCGGTGACGACCGGGGTGCTCGTTGTACTCATCTTCCGAAACCTTCCTTCACAGCGCAGCGCCGCCCGTGAGGCGCCTCACAACGAAAACTCTAAGTGGCCCGATCGATACATGTCCAAGACTTGTTGAGCATCGAACGATGCAGACACTGCATCAGAGAAGCTGCTGTCCGATCAGCATCAACGCGCCCACACAGGACACCGCGATCGACGTCCGGCGCAGGCGAGACGCGTCCAGGTGGCGGTTCACGAACCGCGACGCCACGTATCCGAGCACCGTCACCGGGGCGAGCAACGCGAACATCACCGCCGACTCGCGATGCACCGAACCCGTCGCGGCGAGAACGGCGACCGACAGCGTGGAGCCCACCAGGAAGAACGCGCTCATGTTGCCGCGCAGCTGCGCCCCCTTCGACCCCTGCATCACCAGCGCCATCGGCGGTCCGCCGATCGACGTGGCCGTGCCGAGGAGACCCGACGCGGCCCCGGCGACGGCGAGGTTCCGGCGTCGCGGCTGCGGCGCCCAGCCCAGGGTCGCGAAGACGACCCCGGACAGCACCACGCCCGCGAGCAGCAGCGACAACCCCCGTTCCGGCAGCACCACCAGCAGTACCGCGCCCGCGACGGTGCCCGGCACCCGGCCGGCCAGAGCCCACCCCGTGCCGGTCAGGTCCAGGGCCTCCCGTTCCCGCCACACCACCATCACCGTCACGACCGTCGCCGTCATGATCAGCGTCCCGGGCAGCAGGCTCGGATCGACGAGCGCCACGACCGGTGCCGCGAGCATGCCCATCCCGAATCCGATCGACGCCTGCATGCACGAGGCGAGAAAGACGGCGAGCGCGATGACCGCGAACTCGGCCCCGCTCACCCGACCGCGACCGGCACGCCGAGCGCGACCGAACGGCGAGGATGGTGGCATTCGGCGACGTGGCCGCTTTCGCTCGCGTCGACGGCGGCGGGCGGCACCGTGCTCGCGCAGATGTCGGTGGCGTGCGCGCAGCGGGTGCGGAACCGGCAGCCCGACGGCGGGTTCAGCGGCGACGGAACCTCACCCTCGAGGATGATCCGCTTGCCGCGGGATCCGGCGTCCAGCTTCGGTGCCGCCGACATCAGCGCCTCGGTATACGGGTGGGCGGGGCGGTCGAAGACGGCGTCCGTCGCACCCGTCTCCACGATCCGGCCGAGGTACATCACGGCGACGCGGTCGGCGACGTGCCGGACCACGGACAGGTCGTGCGAAATGAACACGTACGAGATGCCGAGCTGTTTCTGCAGGTCGTTCAGCAGATTGAGCACCTGAGCCTGCACCGACAGGTCGAGAGCCGACACGGGTTCGTCGCAGATGACGACGCTCGGGTTCAGCGCCAGGGCCCGGGCGATCCCGAGACGCTGACGCTGACCGCCGGAAAACTCCTGCGGGTAGCGGTGCTCGTCGCTCGGCCGCAGCCCCACGAGGTGCAGCAGTTCGCGCACCCGCGCCGCCCGGTCGCGGCTGGTCTTGTACATCGTCTTGTGGGTGCGCCACGGCTCGGCGATGATGTCCGCCGCCGACATCCGGGAGTTCAGCGACGCATAAGGGTCCTGGAACACCATCTGCACCCGGCGGCGCAGCGCCAGCAGATCCTTGCCCTTGAGCGAGAACGGGTCGACGCCGTCCCACGTCACCGAACCGGAGTCGGGACGCTCGAGCATCATCAGCGTCCGGGCGAGGGTGGACTTGCCACAGCCCGATTCGCCGACGAGCCCGAGCGTTTCGCCGCGGGCGAGGTCGAGGTCGATGCCGTCGAGCGCACGCAACTGGTTCTTGCCCGCCGCGTTGGCAGGCACCTTGAACGTCTTGGTGAGGCCCCGCACCTTCAGAATCGACTCGGACATGTCAGACCTCCTCGGGAAAATGGCACGCCGAGCGGCGGCCGGCCGCGACGCCGGCGAGCGGCGGGCGGGTGGTGCGGCACAGGTCGCGGGCGAGCGGGCAGCGCGCCTGGTAGACGCAGCCGGACGGAATGGAGTGCAGGTCGGGCGGGGTGCCGCCGATCGACTTCAGGTCCTCGCCGCGGACCGCGTGCACGGGGACCGAATCGAGCAGGCCCTTCGTATACGGGTGCTGTGGCGAGGAGAAGACCTCGGCGACCGGTCCGGTCTCGACGACGTTGCCCGCGTACATGATCGCGACGCGATCGGCCTCCTCCGCCACCAGCGCGAGGTCGTGCGTGATGAGGATGACGGCCATGTCGTGCTCGGTGCGCAGATCCCGCAGCAGCGACATGATCTGCGCCTGCACGGTGACGTCGAGTGCGGTGGTCGGCTCGTCGGCGAGCAGGACCGTCGGGCTCAGCGCGACGGCCATCGCGATCAGCAGGCGCTGCCGCATGCCGCCGGAGAACTGGTGCGGGTAGGAGTCGATGCGCGATTCCGGCTCGGGAATCCCGACCCTCTGCATCAGCGAGATCGCTTCGCGCCTCGCCTCTTTCGCGGACAGCCCGCGGTGGATCCGGAACGGTTCGGCCAACTGCTTGCCGACGGTGTAGACGGGGTTGAGCGCGGTCAGCGCGTCCTGGAACACGATGGCGAGTTCGGTCGCAGCGAGGGCGCGGCGGGTCTTCGCCTTCGCCGTCACCAGGTCGACGTCGCCGAGGCGGACCGAGCCGTCGGTGACGTCGGCGATCGGCTCGAGCAGGCCGACGAGCGCCTGCGCGGTCATCGACTTGCCGCACCCCGACTCACCGAGCAACGCGAGGGTCTCCCCGCGTCGCGCGGTGAACGACACGTGGTCGACGGCCCGAACCGTGCCCGAGGGGGTGCGCAGGTCGACGGTGAGATCCGCGACCTCGAGTGCGACGCGGTCGGTGTCTGCGAAGTCGGGTGATTCGACAGCCGGTGCAGGTGCACTCATGAGACGACCTTTCGGGTGGGGAACAGCCGGGAGCGACGCGACCGCGGGACGGTCAGGCGCCAGCGCTGGGCGGGGTCGGTGGCGATCCGGGCCCACGCGGCGAGCACGGTCGCCGACACGGTGGTGATGACGATGGCGAGTCCGGGGAAGAAGGACAGCCACCACGCCGTCTGCAGGTACGTCCGGCCCTGAGACACCATCAGGCCCCAGCTGATGTCGGGCGGCTGGATGCCGATGCCGAGGAAGCTCAGCGACGACTCGGCGAGCATCACGTAGCAGAAGTCCAGGGTGGCGACGGTGAGCAGAGTCGGCAGCAGGATGGGGAACACGTGCCTGCGGATGACGGCCCCGCTGCGGGCGCCGAACGTCCGTGCGGCGTCCACGAACAACCGGCTCTGCAGTTCCGCCGACTCCGCGCGGGCGGTGCGGAGGTAGATCGGGATGCGGGTGATCGCCAGCACCAGGACGATGTTCGCCGCGCTGGGCGAGAACACGTACAGGACGACGACGGCCATCAGCAGCGACGGGAAGCTCATGATGACGTCGGCGACGCGCATCGCCGTCGTCTCCCGCCAGCCGCGGTGGTAACCGGCCCACATGCCGATGAGCGAACCGACGATGCAGGACAGCGCGACCGCGGGCAGCGCCACCAGGAGGGTGGTGCGGCACGCGACGATCAACCGGGCGAGCATGCTGCGCCCGAGCGGGTCGGTGCCGAGGATGTTCATCCACCCGTTCGCCACGTGGAACGGTGCGAGGTTGGACTGGTCCAGGTTCTGATCGGTTGCGGCGTCGCCGACCAGCCACGGGCCGAAGACGGCGACGAGGAACACGAACACCAGGATCGCCGCCGCGACCGTGGCCACCCGGTCCCGAAGAAGCAGTTTCCACAACGGCGTCTTGTTCCGTGCGGGCTTGGGCGCGGGATCGGCCGGGGCCGGGGGCGTCTCGTCGGGGCCCTGGTGGACGTCGCCGGCTCCGTCGAGGCGGGGAGCGTTGTCTATGGACATGTCGGCGGCCTCCTAGACCTTGGTCTTCTCGCGGACACGCGCGTCGAGAAGTGCGTAGCCCGCGTCGATCAGGATGTTGAGGACGAAGATGCTGACCGCGGTCAGGAGCACCGCCGCCTGCAGGACCGCGAAGTCTCGCTGCAGGATCGCGTCGATCATCAGCTTGCCGATGCCGGGCCACCCGAAGATCGCCTCGACGACGACGGCGCCGTTGACCAGGCCGACGGTGAGGTCGCCGGCCACCGTCAGCGCCGGGGCAGCGGCGTTGCGGAGCGCGTGATGGGTGACGACGCGCAGGTCGCCGGCGCCCTTGCTGCGGGCAAGACGTACGTATGGTGCGGACAGCGCCGACACCATCGCGCCGCGCACCACCTGGGTGAGCACGCCCAGCGGGCGGATCAGTAGGGTCGCGATCGGCAGGATCCACGACAGCGCGCTTCCGGTGCCCGACGTGGGCAGCACTCCCAGCACCACCGCGAAGATCCACACGCCGGTGATGGCGAACCAGAAGTCGGGGATGCTGGCCGCGGTCATCGACAGCAGGCTCGAGATCCGGTCGGCCAGCGAGTTCGGCCGGTACGCCGCCCAGCAGCCGATCACGACGGCACCGATGATCGCGAGCAGCATCGTGAAGAACGCCAGCTGCAACGTGGCGGGGAACGCCCGCAGCGCCATGGTCGCGGCGGATTCACCCGTGCGCAGCGACTCCCCGAAGTCGAGGTGGGCGACCCCGGACAGGTAGTCGGCCATCTGGCTCAGCACCGGCTTGTCGAGGCCGTTCTCGGCCGCGAACTCGGCGCGCTGATCGGGGGTCGCGGAGACCGGGAGGTAGAGGTTGGTCGGGTCGCCGGTGAGGCGGGCGAGCAGGAACACACCGAAGAGGACGACGAGGAGAGGTACGAGGCTGGTGTAGACGCGTCGGCGCAGGAAGGCGAACATGACTCACCGCCTTCGGATCGGGTTCGGTTGGGACATCACAGTTCCTCCGGGGGCTGGGAAGAGGGTTTAGCCGTTTGCGGATGTGTCCGCGTGGGTCATCTCGCTCAGGCGCATCTCGTCGCCGGTCGCGGAGTTGGGCGTGTACTGCACGGTCGGGGACTTGGCGAGCACCGCGTTCATGTGGGCGATGTACGCGAACTGCCGGATCTCTTCCGGCTCGTTCGCCAGGACCGACGCGAACGCGTCCTGGCGGGCGTCGCCGACGAGTTGCTCGGCGGCGGCGATCTGCGCGTCGTATCCGGCCGAGCCGAAGTAGCTCTGGTAGCCGTCGCTGCGCATGTACTGGTCGACGGTGAACTGCGCGTCACCCGCCTGGTTGCCGTGCTGGATCATCAGCAGAATCGGTCCGGTGCCCTGCGGGAACGGCCGGATCTGGTACTGCATCTGCCCGGCCGTGTCCATCATCTCGATCTTCACGTTCAGGCCGGCCTTGCTCAGCGAGTTCTGGATGACCTCGATGGTCTCGTTGATCTTGGGGAACTGGCCTGTGCGCCCGATCAGGCGGATCTGGTTGTCGACGGGGACACCGTCGGCCTTGGCCTCCGCCACCAGTTGCGCGGCGCGGTCGGGGTCGTAGGGGGTGGGCTGCAGGTCGGGGTCGAACCCGACGATGCTGCTGCCGACGAGTTGCCCGGCCGGGTCGCCGAGTCCCTGGAACAGCGCCTTGACGATCCCCGCCCGGTTGACGGAGAGGTCGATGGCCTCGCGGACACGGTAGTCGTCGAGCGGCGGTTCGGTGGCCATCATCCGCAGCGCCGTCGTCTCGTTGTTGGGGTAGGCGACGCCGAGGTCGCCGGCGCCGTCCTCCGGACCGAGGTACGTGGCGAGTTCGGCCTCGTCGTTGGCGACCATCGCGGCCCGCACGCTGCCCTCGGTCCGCCACTGGTAGATCGCCCGCGCGTACTCGGGGGCCGTGCCCCAGTACGTGTCGTTGCGGACCAGGGACAGCCGCTGGCCGTGATCCCAGTAGTCGATCTTGTAGGGGCCGGTGCCGATGGGGTCGCGCACCTTGTCCTTGGCGTCGGTGGTGGACGGCACCATCTCCACGAACGAGATCCGCAGCGGCAGGATCGGGTCGGCGGTGGGCGTCTGGACCGTCACGGTCGACGGGTCGATCGCGTTCACCACGAGCGCGTCGTCGCCGAAGACGTACCCGTCGACGTCGCAGCCGATGGTCGAGTTGACGGTGCGGTCGATCGAGAACGCGGCGTCCTCGGCGTCGAACGCGCTGCCGTCGCTGAACGTGACACCGGGACGGATCCGGAACGTCCAGACGGTGTCCGACGTCTGCTCCCACGAGTCGGCGAGCTTCGGCTCCAGGTCGCCGGTGTCGGCGTTGCGTTCCACCAGCGGCTCGGTGATGTTGGAGCGGACGACGACTCCGGTCGAGGTGAGTGACGCGTCGCAGGGCTCGAGCGTGGGCGGCTCCTGCGGGAGCACGATCCGCAACGTGTCGGGGCTGGCGGCGTCGCTGTGGCTCGAATTGGCCACCGAGCAACCTGCGGCCAGAGCCGGCACCGTCAGAGCGGCGGTGGCCACGGCGACGACGCGGTAACGGGTTCCCTGCTGCAGCGAACGTGCAGGGCTCATGGTGTCCTCCGTAGGGATGTGTCGCGTACTCGACGCGAGTGAAGAGGGCCCGCCTGTGACGGTAGCCACAACGCTATGAGCGGCCCCGGGGAGCGTCAACAGGGGGTTACGGCGCAAAACGGCTCGTGAGGGCCGTCACAGACGCGATATCAGGGAGACTGCGATCACCCCGGCGGGCCCCTGACCGGCGCATACCCGAAGTTTTGACATCTGCGCACGTCAGCGCGCCGCCGACCAATGCCGTTTCAGTATCGATCCATGTTATTTACGTGTTGGACAGGTATTCCGAGGGCCGCTTAACTTACGGGTAACCGGCGGCGCGGACAGCCGCGTCGCCACTCGTCAGGAGGCACGATGGTGACCGCAGAGGCGTCCGTGAAAGAAGCTGCCGCACAGACCGTTTCAGGAGGGCGGGTTCTGCAGGTCGGGCCGCTGAAGCCGTCGCTCACCGCAACGCTCTCCGAGAAGTACGACGCCCGCACCCTCCCCCTCGGAGAAGACCGGAGCAGCTTCCTCGCCGAGCACGGCGAAACCGTCACCGCCGTCGTGACGTCCGGACGCACCGGAGTCGACGCCGCCCTGATGACGGAACTGCCGAATCTCGGCGCCATCGTGCACTTCGGAGTCGGTTACGACACAACGGATGTCGAGCGCGCCGAAGAACTCGGAATCGGCGTCAGCAACACCCCCGACGTCCTCACCGACTGCGTCGCCGACACCGCCGTCGGACTGCTGATCGACACGCTCCGCGGATTCTCCGCCTCGGACCGCTTCGTGCGCGCGGGCCGCTGGCCCGCCGAGGGCAACTACCCCCTCACCCGGAAGGTCAGCGGCACCCGGGTCGGCATCGTCGGCCTCGGCCGCATCGGCTCCGCCATCGCCGCCCGCCTCACCGGCTTCGGCTGCACGATCTCGTACCACAATCGGCGGGAGGTCCCCGGTTCGCCGTTCGCGTACGTCGACTCGGCCGCCGCCCTCGCCGCCGGGGTCGACGTGCTGATCGTCGCCGCGGCCGGCGGCAAGGGAACCCAGAAGCTGGTGGACCGAGAGGTTCTCGAAGCACTCGGGCCAGGCGGCTATCTGATCAACGTGGCACGCGGAAGCGTCGTCGACGAGGACGCGCTCGTCGAACTGCTCACCGAACGCAAACTCGCCGGCGCCGGACTGGACGTGTTCACCCGGGAGCCCCACGTTCCCGAGGCGCTCCTCGCGCTCGACACCGTCGTCCTCCTCCCCCACGTCGGGAGCGGAACCACCGAGACCCGCGCCGCGATGGAGGCTCTGACCCTGCAGAACCTCGACGAGTACCTCGCCCAGGGCACCCTGACCACCCCCGTTCTCGATCCGAGGTCACGATGAGCGTCATTCTCAGTTACGTCCCGACCGTCGAAGGTCGTGGCGCCCTGACCTTCGGGTTCATCGAAGCCCGCATGCGCGCAACGGATCTCGTGGTGATCGCCGACGGCGACAGCGCCTCGGCAGCCGGATTCGAGGCCGAACTGCACTCCGCCAGGGAGGAAGCGGACGCGGGCGCCGTCGACTACCGCATCGCACGGAACGAACCCGGCCGCTCCCACGCCGACAACCTCATCGACGCGTCCTACGACTCCGCCGCCGAACTCCTCGTCCTCGGCATGCGCCGCCGCTCCCCGGTCGGCAAACTCCTCATGGGCAGCGTCGCCCAGCGCGTGCTCCTCGAGGCGCAGTGCCCGGTCGTCGGGGTCAAGCCGCCGGTCGCCGCGGAGGTCTGAGCCGCCCCGGCGAAGTGCCCGAATCGCGGTGGATCGTGCTGCGGCGGCGGTATTCTTCCGGGCACGGGCCACGAGAGGACTGCCGATGCGCCGATCACCGTTCACCCGACTCGGCCGTCGGGCGGCCGTCATCACCGGCGCGCTGATCCTCGCCACCGCGGTGGCCGCCGCACCCGCCATTTCGGCGATGCCGGCCGCGAACACGCTCTACGTGACCGAGAACGGCACCGGTTCCGTGCTGTCCCTGCCCGCCACCGGCGGCACCCCGAGCGCCGTGGCCACCGGGATCGCCGGACCGGGCGGGATAGCGGTGTCGGGTGACACGCTGTTCGTCACCGCCGGCGCCTCGGTCGTGTCGGTGCCCGCCGCGGGCGGTAGCCCCACCACCCTCGCCACCGGCCTGGGTAACGCGTTCGACGTGGCGGTGTCCGGCGGGACGCTCTACGTCACCGAGTTCGATTCCGGCAACGTCGTCGCGCTGCCCGCAGGCGGTGGCACCCCCAGCCCGGTCGTCACCGGCCTCCAGCAACCGGTCGGGGTCGCCGTCTCCGGGAGCACCCTCTACGTCACCGTCGCCGGTGCGGGGACGCCCGGCACCGGTTCCGTCATCGCCGTGCCCGTCACCGGCGGCACCCCCACCGTGCTGGCCGCCGGCCTGAATCTCCCGGCGGGAATCGACGTCTCCGGCGGCACCCTCCACGTCGCGGTCGCCGGTGACGGATCCGTAGTTTCCCTGCCGGCCACCGGCGGCACCCCGACCGTCCTGACGACCGGGCTCGTCCGCCCGTTCGGTCTCACGGTCTCGGCGGGCACGGTGTACGTCGCGGCCGCGGGCGATGCAGGCTCGAGTAACGGCTCCGTGGTCTCCCTGCCCGCCACCGGGGGAACCCCCACCGTTCTGGCCGCCGGACTCGACCAGCCGTTTTCCGTCGCAGCCACCGCAGCGTGCACGGGTTCTCTGTGCATTCCGTTCGGTAGTTAGATCTCGCCGGCCCGACCCCATCCGGGGCCGTGGCGGCGCCGAATACCTGCCGTGGGACAGCCATGATCGACGGGCCCGATCGCGCGGACGGCGCACAACTGGGCGGTCGCCTCCTGACCTTGGTCGGCGACCGCGACTTCCACGCGCTCGCCCGCGAGATCTCGCGGATCACCTGCGGCACCGGGAGCGACGGCGCGGCGTTCACCGCGGTCGTGACGTGGATGGTCGCCACCATCGCCGACCTCGTCGCGGACCCGACCGCCAGTGTCACCGACGCCGTCGACAGCTTCATCAGCGTCGTCCCCGTCGTGCACGACGCGCCCGAGCTGGACGACGAGCTGCCCGCACCCGCCGAATGGCTGTTCAGCGCCGTCGTGAGTCACCTGCAGGGCAGGCACGGGGCGGGATCCGGTTCCCCGCCGCCCGTGCCCGCCGACACCGAACTCGCCCGGGTGCAGGCCCTCGTCGAAGCATTGCTGTGGCTCGACGCCCTCCTCGAACGCGACCACAACCTGTAGTGCCGCTCAGGGTTGCACGGGCGGGTCGTAGGTGAGCGTATTGCCGAGGAACCACAACAGTCCGAGCACGATGGGCAGGTGAAAGACGAGCTGCACCGCGGTGAACCCGACGAGGTGCCGGGCGCGCAGGCCCAGGATGCCGAGGAGCGGCAGCATCCAGAACGGGTTGACGAGATTGGGCAGCGCCTCCGCGGCGTTGTAGATCTGGACCGTCCACCCGAGATGCGCCTGAAGGTCGTTGGACGCCTGCATCACGTACGGGGCCTCGATGATCCATTTGCCGCCGCCTGACGGAATGAACAATCCGAGCACCGCCGAGTAGATACCGATGACCAATCCGAACGTGCCGTGCGACGCGACGCTGACGAAGCCCTCGGAAATGTAGTGCGCCACCGTGTTGCCGTCGGCGTCCTGCGCCCGGGTCATGATGGCCGCGATCCCGGCGTAGAACGGGAACTGCACCAGGATGCTCGCGCACGCGGGCACCGCGTTCTTCACCGCGAGCAGGAAGCGCCGCGGACGCCAGTGCAGCAGCATGCCCAACGTCAGGAACAGCAGGTTGTACGTGCTCAGGTTGGAGATCACGAGAATCGGATCGTTCGACGCGAATTCCCTGAGCAGCCAGCCGAAGACGAGTGCTCCGACGATCAGGGGAAGCACCGGGCTGTACTCGAGCCAGTCGCCGGGACGCTCCCGCTTCGGCAGCGGCGGCGGCACGTCGTGGACGTCCACCCCCAGATCCTCCGCGGTGACCGAGTTCGCCTTGTGCGGTGCGGACAGATACGCGATCACGATGCTGACCACGAAGATCACCGCCGCGAGGAACAGCGACTGCCGCAGGAAGATCGTGTCCCGGAACGGGATGACACCCGTGATCGCGAGCAGCTCCGGGGTGAGGCTCTTCGGATTCGCCTGCAGCTGCGCCGCCGAGGAGCTCAGCCCGAGCGCCCAGATTCCGCCGATTCCCAGATAGGCGGCCGCGCCCGCGGCCCGGTAGTCGAGGCCGAGTTCGGTGCGGCGCGCCATCGCCCGCGCCAGTAGACCGGCGAAGACCAGTCCGAAACCCCAGTTCACCATCGACGTCACGAGGCTCACCACCGCGATGAACGTGACGCCGCCGCGGGCAGTGCGCGGTATCGCCGCGAGCCGCGTGATGAGACGTTCGGCAGGTGGCGACGACGCCACGATGTAGCCGGTGACCACGACCATCGCCATCTGCATCGTGAACGGGATCAGATCCCAGAAACCGGTCGAGAAGTTCGTCGCCACCGTCGCCGGCGACGCCCCGATGGCCAGCGCGGCTCCGGCCACCAACGCCACCGCGAGCAGCGCGAAGATGAACGCGTCCGGGAACCACCGCTCGATGACCGCCGCGAACCGCAGCGCGACCCGGGCCAGGAAACCCTCGCGGGCGTCCTGCTGTTCCTCGTCGCGAAGCTCGGATTCGACTGTGCTGCTCATGATGTCGCCACCTTCGGCCGACGTGGCACGATAGGAAGACTCGCCGCGATGCCCACCGAGGACTCGAACATCTGCGCGTGCGCGAGCAGCCGCGCCTCCTGCCCCGGCGCACCGACCAGCTGCAGTCCCACCGGCAGTCCGGCGTCGGAGAATCCGCACGGGAGCGCAACGACCGGGCACCCGGTGAGACTCACACAGAACGTAATCGCGATCCAGTCGATGTACGTCCGCGATTCCACGCCGTCGATGCGTTCGGGATACGTCCACTCCACAGGGAAGGGATCGAGCGGCGCCGACGGGATCACCAGCAGATCGTGGGTCTCGAAGTAGTCCGCGATCTCGTGGAACAGTTGTCCGCGAACGCGTTCCGCCGACAGCAACGTCTCCGTGGACTGGGTGAGTCCACGCTCGATGTTCCAGACGATGTCGGGCTTGATCGCGCCGCGATGCTCGGCGAGAAGCCCGCCGTGCACGGCCGCCACCAGATGGCTGCGCAGCGCCTGGAAGGCGTCGTAGGCGCCGGTGAAGTCCGGGCAGTCCGTCACGACGTCGGCACCCAGTGCGTCGAAATGTTTCATCGCGTCACCGCAGACGCGGCGCATCGCCGGCTCCACCGGGAGGCACCCGAGGTCCGGGCTGAATCCGACGCGGGCGGGCGGGTCGAAGGTCGTCAGGCGTTCCAGGAACGACCGCGGCTGTTCCGGTTTCGTCAACGGGTCGTGCAGGTCGTGCCCGACCATCGCATCCAGCATGAGGGCGACGTCACCGACATCGCGTGCCATCGGCCCCTCCACCCACAGCGGGTCGAACGGGATGGCGGGCCTGCGGCGCGGGATCCGCCCGGGAGTCGGGCGCAGACCGACGGTCGCGTTGTATCCGGACGGGGTGCGGAGGCTGCCGCCCAGGTCGTTGCCGGTCGCCAGCCAGGCGCTGCCGGAGGCGAGCGCGGCCGCCGAACCACCGGAGGAACCGCCCACCGAACGGTCGAGGTTCCACGGGTTACGGCTGGGCCCGAACAGCGTGTTGTACGTGTGACCGCCGGCGAACTCGGGCACGTTGGACTTGGCGTACGGGATGCCGCCGTTGTTCTCGAGGACGCTCACCATCGCGTCGGACCGGGTGGCGACGTGGTCGGCGAACAGGGGCGAGCCGTGCGTCGTGCGCTGCCCCGCCACGTCGTTGTAGTCCTTCACCGCGACCGGTAGTCCGGCCAGCAGGCCGCGCCCGGCCGGATCCGGAACTTCGGCCTCCAACCGCGCCGCGCGTTCGGCGGCGGCATCGAAGAACTGGATCGGGAGGGAGTTGACTTGCCGGTCTGCGTCGGCAACGTACCTGCGGAGGGCTTCGAGCACGCTCGTCGGCGTCTCGGTCCCTTCGCGCAGCAGCCGGACGACCTCGCGTGCGGGTTTCTGGATCAGATCGGACATTGAGGGCTCCTCATGGGACGAACGTCAGTTTCGGCCCCAAGCGTCACCCTGGAGTCGGATTCAAGCAATGAAAACCAGCAATATGGAGGATTCAGCCGTACGATTGGCCGATCATGCCGGAACACACAGCCGATCCCCTGGACCGCAAGATCATCGCCGCGCTGATCGTCGACGGCCGCGCGACGTGGTCGACGATCGCGGCCGCCCTCGGCGAGGCCGAGCGCACGGTGGCACGCCGGGGTTCGCGGCTGCTGGAGACGGGGATGGTGGAGGTTCGCGGGATGGCGGACCCGCACCGCACCGCCGACTCCGATCCGTTCATCGTCCACGGCCGGTGCCGGCCGGACAGCACGTTGACGGCGGCCGTCGCGCTCGCGCACCGACCGGAGAGCGTGACGGTCTACGTCCTGTCCGGGCCGCAGCACTGCTACGCCGACATCTGGGCTCCGCGCCGCCGGCAGTCCCGCCTGTTCCTGCAGGAAATGGCGGCGCCGTCCGGTTTTCTGCAGATGGACATCTCGCCGGTGCTCGAATACATACGTACGCTTCACGACTGGGAACCGGGAATCCTGACCGAAACACAGACCGCCGAGATCCGCCGGATCCCGAAAACCCGCTGGCCGCAATTCACCGACCCGGTCGTCCTCGACCGGGAGGACAAGGCACTGGTGCGGTTGGTCGTCGAGAACGGCCGGGCGAGTTTCGAGGAATTGTCCCGGCTCGTGGGCATCTCCGAACAGACCGTCAAACGACGCCTCGACAAGATGCGGCAGTCCGGGCTGCTCACGTTCCGCGCGGTGTTCGACCCGGCGCTGATCGGCCTACCCGTCGCCGCGCTGCTGTGGATCCGGGCCCGGCCGTCGCGGGTGTCGGCGGTCGCCGAGGCGCTCGCCGGTCAGCCGTTTCTCCGGTACGCGGCGATCATCATGGGTGATTACCAGATCGTCGCGGACTTCCGGCTGCCGTCGAAGGAAGCCCTGCGCGAGTTGATGCTCGAGGCCGAGTGGCTCGAGCACGTCGACCGGCTGGAAAGCTCGCTGATCCTGGAAACCCTCAAGCAGAGCCGCGTGCTGGCCGGCGACCTCGGGTAGAAGACCACCTGCGGACCACCCCGTGTCGCGTATCCGGGTCAGGCCCCGTACGGTTACCCGTAGTTGAGTACACAGCTACCGAGTTCACGGGCGCCCGGCGTGTCCGTGCTCCCATCGGGCGTACCCAACTGTCACGCGGTGCCAGGACGCCCACCTCGAAGGTGGCCGACAGCGACGCTCTCGCAGCCCAAGCTCCCGACGAACAGCTTGACTTCTACCTTCTCGTGATCTGTCGGCGAATTGCATTTTCGGACCAACCTCCGAGCCTGCTGTGCCACGGCGACGGTCACAGAAATTGAAAGGTGATCGTTCATGCCACTCACCGCGGAGCACACCGCTCGTTACTCCGATGCCCTGATGACGCTGGCCCTCGCCGCGCATCGTCCGGCCACCGTCGTCAACACCGGCGCCGGATACGCCGTCCGGGTCGATTTCGAGCGCAGCATCCATTTGCTCGCCACCAACGCGCCGGGGGATCTCAGTTCCGATCCGGACGCGCAGAGCCCCTGGGTCGTGCGGTTCTTTCAGCGGCAACCCGACGCCGAGATCACTCAGCTCGTGGAGGTGACCGGGGAATGGCTCGCCGACGCGTTCGACCAGGCCCTCGCCGTGATGCCGATTGCTGGGGTCGCCGACGACCTCGATGCAGAATCTGGCGAGCACCCCACCGCACCGGGGACGCTCGACCGCGCGCAGTAACCCGACCGGCGTTCGTCACCGGCCGGCCGCGGACCGTCTCCCGCCCCCGGGCAGGCGGTCCGCGAGCCGTCCCAGCCGCTCGACCGCGGGCAAGGCGTACGCGATCTTCTCCGCGTCACGGGCAATGATCTCGGCGCTCTGATCGATTCCCTTCGCGCTGACGGCGAGCCCTTCCGCGGTCTCCGCGATCTGCTTCGCGGCGTCGAGTAGTTCGGACAGGTCGTCGAGGGCGGGACCCAGGCGGTCGATCAGTACCCCGATCTGGCGTATCCGGAGCACGACCGTCGCGACGGCCTGTTCCCACTCGCGGATCTCGCGCGAGACGTGCTGCAGGATCTTGATCCGTGAGTCTTTCGGCGCAAACCCGGTCCTTCAGGTCCGGGATAGCCGATCTGGTTTGTCGGACCGTGTGGCTAGTGTCTGGGTCATGGCGGGGAAGGTGGTGAAGCGGGCGTTCAAATACCGCTTCTATCCGACTGCAGTGCAGGCGGAACAGCTTGCTCGGACGTTCGGGTGCACCCGGTATGTCTACAACCGGGCGTTGGCCGAGCGGACGCGTGCCTGGTCGCAGGAGCAGCGGCAGGTGACCTACGCGGACACCTCGAAGATGCTCACCGGATGGAAACGCGATGCCGAGACCGCGTGGTTGGCGGAGCCGTCGAAGGGGCCGTTGCAGGAATCGCTGCGGCAACTGCAGGGTGCGTTCGAGAAGTTCTGGCGCAAGCAGACCCGCTACCCGCAATTCAAGAAGAAGGGCCAATCGAAGGATTCGGCGACCTACTATTCGAACTGCTTCACCTACCGGGGTGGGCAGGTCCGGTTGGCCAAGCAGGCCGAACCCCTGGATATTCGGTGGTCGAGGCCACTACCGGAGGGGGCCGTGCCGTCGCAGGTGACGGTGTCGCGCAATGCCCGCGGTCAGTACCACATCTCGATCCTCGTCGAAGACACCATCACCGAACTAGAGTCGACCGATCGGGTGGTCGGGCTCGACGCCGGGATCACCAGCCTGTACACGCTCTCGACGGGGGAGAAGATCACCAACCCGCGCCACGAGCGCGCGGACCGTGCGCGGCTGGCGAAGGCGCAGCGGGCACTCGCCAAGAAACAGAAAGGATCCCGGAACCGGGCCAAGGCCCGACTGAAGGTCGCGAAGATTCATGGCCGGATCGCCGATCGGCGCAACGATTATCTGCACACACTCTCCACTCGACTGGTGCGCGAAAACCAAGTGATCGCCATCGAGGATCTGAGTGTGCGGAACATGGTCAAGAATCGGTCGTTGTCTGGGGCGATCTCGGATGCGGGGTGGTCCGAGTTCCGGTCGATGCTCGAGTACAAGGCCGACTGGTACGGGCGCCGGGTGGTGGCGGTCGACCGGTTCTATCCGTCGTCGAAGACCTGCTCGGTGTGCGGGGTGATCGTCTCGGCGATGCCGCTGAACGTGCGGGAGTGGACGTGCCGATGTGGCGTCGTCCATGACCGGGATGTGAACGCGGCAAGGAACATTTTGGCCGTCGGACTGACGGTGGCAGCCTGCGGAGACGGTGTGAGACCGCCCCGCACATAACGTGCGGGGAGGCGACTGTCGGTGAAACAGGAAACCTCGGGACGCGAGACTCGGCGCCGGGCGGTGACGGGCGTCCAACCTATCCGTTACTCCGAGTATCCCGTACTCCGCCTAGCCCAGATCGTGGCCCGTCGCCGCGCGCGCGTAGGAGTGAAGGCTGGCGATCACTTCGACGCGGCTGCGCCGCCCGGCCAGCACCTCCATCTGGTAGCCGTCCTCCATCGCGACGAAATTGGCGGCGAGCATGCGCGGCGGGTCGGTGAGCGCGAAGTGTCCCTGCGTCTGCCCGATGACGAGAATGCCGTAGTAGACGTCAATTTGACGCTCGGTCAAGGAACTGTCCAGGGCCGCGGCCTTGGCGTCGCGCAGCGATCGCGGCCAGCACTCGAACAGGAGCCGAACCAGTTCGTCGTCCGGCCCACTGGCAACGCCGTGGTCGATGCAGGCGCGGAGGCGGTCACGCGCGTCGGGAAACTGTTCGGCGACGCGCTCGCGCTCCTGACTGAAGCGCTCGATGGCCCGCTGGTACGTCTCGTAGATCAGCGCATCGAGGTCGCCGTAGTAGAGCACCGCCGCGGGCGTGACCCCGGCCTGCTCCGCGATGTCGCGCAGACGCACCCCCTCCAGTCCGCGCGCGAGCACCGCCCGCTGGACGGCCTCGCCGAGTTCGGCCCGGCGTGCTCCCTGGTCCTTCTTCCGCGCCACTGCCTTCGCCCCACTCTCACCGAGTTCTTATACGAAAGTTTAGACAATACCTGCCCAGCTGTTGACAGGTAGATCACACTGTTCTTAAATTTCTATTTAAAGAATCCATTCGAGCTCAGGAGTCACCGTGCCGACCAACCCCACCGACGCCGAGACAAGCCTCGACCCACCGCAGGCACCCACCGGGAAGGGCCTGCAGGGCGGTTCCGTCGGCCTGCTCGCCGCCGTCGCGCTCGGCCTGTCGTCGGTCGCGCCGGCGTACAGCATCGCCGTCACCCTCGGTTTCGTGACGATGGTCGTCGGCAACCTCGCACCCGCCGCCCTGCTTCTCGGATTCGTGCCGATCCTTCTGACCGCGTTCGCTTTTCGCGAGCTGAACCGGGAGATGCCGGACTGCGGCACCACGTTCGTCTGGACCACCCGCGCGTTCGGCCCGCACACGGGATGGCTGTCCGGCGGCTGGGTGGTGCAGATCGCGACCCTCATCGCGATGACGGCACTCGCCCGGGTCGGAGCCGGGTACCTCTTGACGCTGCTCGGCCTGGAGTCGCTGGCGTCCAACAATGTCGCGGTGATCGTCACGGCCGTCCTGCTCGTCGCCGCGGTCACCACGATCGCCTACCGCGGTCTGCAACTCGCCGCGTCCGTGCAATACGTGCTGCTGGGGCTGCAACTGGTCGCCCTGTTCGGCTTCGGAGCGGCCGCGTTCGCCCGCACCGGCGCGTCCGCACCGAGCCTGTCCTGGCTGAACCCGTTCGCGTTCGGCGGCTTCGGCCCCTTCGCGGAGGCGGTACTGCTGTGCCTGTTCATCTACTGGGGGTGGGACGCCCTGATCACCGTCAACGAGGAAACCCGCGACAGCGACCGCATCCCGGGTCAGGCCGCGGTGATCTCCACGCTCGTCCTACTGGGCACGTATCTCTTCACCGGATTCGCCGCGATCAGCTTCGCCGGCATCGGCACCGACGGGCTGGGCCTGGGCAATCCCGACAACGCGGGCGACGTACTCGCCACGCTCGGGCCACCGGTTCTCGGCGCGGGCCTGTCGAAGGTGGTCGAACTCGCCATCTGCGTGTCGGCGATCTCGGCGCTGCTCACCTGTGTCATCGGGAGCTCACGCGCCACCCTTTCCATGGGCGCTCACGGCGCACTGCCCCGCGCCTTCACCCGCATTCACCCCACCTACCGCACCCCCGCGTTCGGCACCGTGTTCTTCGGGGCGACCGCCGCGGTCCTGCTCACCGCCCTCACGATCGTCTCGGGCAACTTCCTCGGCGACGCCATCCTGTCGATCGGCCTGCTCATCGCGTTCTACTACGGCGTCACCGGTCTCGCCTGCGTCTGGCACTTCCGGCACCGCCTGAACGACTCCCCGCGCGACCTGTTCCTCCGCGGCATCCTGCCCGCACTGGGCGCGGCGATCATGCTCGGCGCCTTCGCGCGCAGCGCCCACGACATGCTCGCCCCCGACTACGGGGCGACCTCGTTCCACGGCATCGGCGGGGTATTCCTGCTCGGTGTCGGTTCGATCGCCGTCGGCGCCGTCGCGATGGTGCTCGTCCGCACCCGCTTCCGCCGCTTCTTCCGAGACGGCCGCACCGCCGTCACCCGACTGACCGTCACAGAGGACTGAACCATGCGCACACTGACCATCGCCGCCATCCAGACCGCCCCGATCGCGTTCGACGTGGACGCCACCTGGCAGCGGTTCGCCGACCAGATCCGCGCCGTGCGCGACACCTTCCCGCACGTCGAACTCGTCGTGGTCCCCGAACTCCTGCTGGCCGCCGAGGCGCCCCTCCTCGAGTCCCGCTCCGACTGGATGGACCGGGTGGCCCTGCCGCTCGACGGCCCCCACCTCGACCGGATCTGCGCGCTCGCCGAGGAGACCGGCCTGTGGCTGGTGCCGGGAAGCCTCTACGAACGCGACGACAACAGGATCTACAACACCGCCGTCGCCGTGTCGCCGCTCGGCGAGGTCGTGGCCCGCTACCGCAAGGTCTTCCCCTGGCAGCCCTACGAGCACACCGCACCCGGCAGCGAATTCGTCGTCTTCGACATCCCCGGCACCGGCCGGATCGGGCTGGCGATCTGCTACGACGGCTCCTTCCCCGAGACCGCACGCCAACTCGCGTGGCTCGGTGCCGAAGTGATCATCCAACCCACCCTCACCACCACCCGCGACCGCGAGATGGAACTCGTCTGTTCGCGGGCCAACGCCTGGACCAACCAGGTCTACGTCGTCAATGTCAACGGCGCCGACCCGGCCGGCGTCGGTGCGAGCGTGGTGGTCGACCCCGAGGGCATCATCCGCCAGCAGGCAGGCTCGGGCGAGGAGATCCTCGTCGACACCCTCGACCTCGACGCCGTGACCCGGGTCCGCACCTACGGCACGTTCGGTCTCAACCGCCCCTGGCACCAGATCGCCCGGTACGGCAGCGACATTCGACTCCCGATGTACGAGGGCGCCGGAATCCAGACACCGCCGTGGCACGACGCCGCCGCGCCGATCCAGGCGGCCACCACCGGCTGACACGTCTCCCCGGGAGGGGCGGTGACCAAAGGCCCCGCCTTTCCCGGGACCGGTCCTGGATAATTGCCAGAGTGAGGCCCCTCGCTGCTTCGTCCGTCGACACGGTCCTTCAGGACTATCAGCCGCGCATCCTGCGCCGCTACCTGTGGATCACGACGGCGCTGCACCTGGCCGGGTTCGTTCTGCCTCCGATGGTCGGGTTGCCGATCCGGCCGGAGACCGTCGTCGCGCGCTCGGCCGGCATCCTCCTCGGAGTGATCGCACTCGTGGTGCTGTACCGGGGCGGACGCAGGCCGGGACGGCGGGCCTACCAGGTCAGCACCGCGGCAGCACTGCTCGCCACACCGATCGTGATGTCGGGTCTCATTCTTGCCGCCGCCCAATTGCTCTGCGCGATCGCGGCGACGTTCCTGGCGATGTATTTCGTCGTGTTCTACCCGAAACTGCAGGCGAGGCTCCTCGTCGGTTGCCTCACCGGATTCATGGCGGTCGGGGTCGTTCTCGCTCCCACCGCCTTCACACTGGTGCCCGTCGACGTCGACACGGCGACCGTGAAGGCTGCCGTTCTCGTCGTGGCGGTCACCTGTGTGATCGGTGCGGCCGAGATGTTCGGATCACTGACCCGGACGCTGATCGAATCGGCCAGCACCGACGCACTGACCGCCCTGCTCAACCGCGCAGGGTTCGAACTCGCGTTCCGGGACGCGCTCGCGAGCGCGGGCACGGAGCAGGCCTCGGTCACGTTGGCGCTCATCGACGTCGACCAATTCAAGTCGACCAACGACCACTACGGCCACGCTGCGGGGGACGCCGTTCTCGTCGATCTGGCGAACTACCTCGCCGCGCACCTGCCCCGCGGCGCCCTGCTCGCCCGGGTCGGTGGCGACGAGTTCGTCAGCTGCATGGTCGGCGAGCACCACGCCGAGCTGCCCGAGGTGATGGTGCGACTCGCGCGGCAGAGCCCCACCTCGTTCAGCTTCGGCGTCGCGTCGTGCACCGGAGAGTCCGACCCGCTCACCGCGCTCTATCGACGGGCCGACCGTGAGCTGTACACCGCGAAGCAGCGACACCACCCGCCCGAGCCGCCGGCCGACGAACAGTCACTGCGGACGGGGTGGAACGCCTGACCACGGGTCGTGCCACGGGTGATTCGGCGATGCGCGCGGTCACCGAACGACGGCCCGCCGGTCGCACCCGGGTGACCATCCACACCGCCGCGACGACCAGTGCGCATCCGGCGAACTGCCCGATGCTCGGACGCTCGTGCACGATCACGATGGAGAACAGCATCGCCAGGACCGGCTGGAGCAGCAGCAGCGTGGCACCCACCTCGGCGGCGAGCCTCGGCAGCGCGAATCCGATGAGGACCCAGCCGAGCACCTGGCTGCTCAGCGACAGCGCCGCCAACCAACCCAGCGCGGGCCAGCCGGGCGTGAGGTCCACCGTTCCCCAGAGCGATCCCACCACGGTCCCGACGACGCCCGCGGCGATCGTCGACACGAACACCTGCGACGACGCCCGGTGCGCGGATCCCGCCCGGCCGATGACGAAGATGTAGATCCCGTAGGCCACGCCCGCGGCCAGCGACAGCAGGGTTCCCAGGAACAACTGGTCGCCCTCGCCGCTGCCGCCGAGGATTCCGCCGGCGAGAGCCACTCCGGCGAACAGGAACGGCACCGCCACCACGAACCGGAGCGGCACCCGCGCACGGAAGACGATCCACGCCAGCAGTGGCACGACGATGACCTGGACGTTGACGACGACCGTCGAGATCCCGGCCCCGATCATCTGGATCGATCGCGCCCACAGTGCGAAGTCGACACCGAGCATCATCCCGCCGAGCACCTGGGCGGCGATCACCCGGAGAGGAATGCCGCCGTGCCGCCGAAACTCCTGCAGGGCGAGGAAACCGAGGATCGGCAACGCCAGCGCACACCGGAAGAACGTCGACGTGGCCGGCTCCACCCCGGACAATTTGATGAGACTGCCGGTCAGCGAAGTTGCCACCGCACCCGCCAGAACGAGCAGTCGCGGATCCACGGACGCGATGCTGAACGAGGGGCTGACGAGGGCACGGGGACGCAAACGGAGGACAGTAGTCACACCGAGAATTCTCCGAGCCTCCAACCATTACAACAAGTGAATAGTCGTTTCATGAAAGCAGTAGCATCACTAACATGTTGAGTTTGGAGCGCCTCCGCGCGCTGTGTGCCGTCGCCGAACACGGTTCGATCGGTGCCGCAGCGCGTGCCCTGCACGTCACACCGTCCGGGGTGTCGCAGCAACTCGGCAAGTTCGAACGCGAGGTCGGCGTCACACTCCTGGTGCCCGCGGGCCGCGGCGTTCAGCTCACCGACGCCGGCAGGCTCCTGGCCCGCCGGGGGCAGGAAGCGATATCACTGCTGGCGCAGGCCGAATCCGAGGTCGTCTCCCTCGATCGCGACGTGGTGGGCGAACTGCGCATCGGATCGTTCTCCTCCGCAGGCAGGGTCGTCGTGCCGACCGCGGTGGCCACGCTGCGCAGCCGGCACCCGCAACTCACGGTCAGCTTCTCCGCCGGCGAGACCGAGGAACTCATACCGGCGATCGTGCGCCGCGAACTCGACCTCGCCGTCGTCGACAGCTGGGTCACGATGCCCCTGCACCTCCCCGAGGACGCCGTGCACACCCTGGTGCACCGGGACTCGGCCGACGTCGCACTGTCCCGGGACCATCCCCTCGCATCCCGCGACCACGTCGACCTCGACGAGATCGCGGACATGCCGTGGACGACGTGGAAGAAGGGGGCGGTGTTCCACACCTGGCTGGTGCAGACGCTGCGCAACCGCGGCATCGAACCGGACATCCGATACGAAGCACCCGAATTCGCGGCGCAACTCGAATTCGTCGCACACGGACTCGCCGCCGCCCTCGTACCGCGCCTGGCCCGCGTCTGGGTGCCGGACAACGTCGCGATCGTCCCCGTGCGTCCCACACTCGAGCGGGAGATCTACGCACTCCGCCGCGCCGACAACGACCGGCCCACGGTCCGCGCGGGCATCGAGGCGTTGACCGAGGCCTTCGCCGGCGTCGGTGCCTGACTCGCGATCCGGGAATGCCCCGTAGGGGGCGGGCCCGAGTGCCATCATGAGATCGGTCTTCGATCGGACGGCGAGAGGAGTCGCGGTGAAACTTCGGGACGTGGTGAACCAGTCGGAGGCGAACGCCGCCGCGCGGATCTACGGCGAGCCCTACGAGACGACCGACGGAGCCACCATCCTCACCGTGACCAGATATCGCGGCGTCCTGGGCCCCGCGCCGGTCGGCGTCTTCGTCGTCCACGGCGGCACCGTGTCGTGGGAGCCCGCCGTCGACGGCAATCGGGTAGCGCTCTTCGGCGAATTCATCGGACTGGCGGCCGCCGTGATCGCCACCCTCGCCATGCTCCGCCGTCCTCCGTGGCCGGACCTCGTGCAAAAGGTCTGACTCGGCGGGCGGGCGCGAATCGAGGCCAGGCAGGAAGACCTGACAGAAGGCCCTACACGCGCAGGCGTTTCGGTTGCACAATGGTGGTGGGCAACCACCCGGAGGTGCGCGATGAGCGAAACGTGTGCAGCGCCGATACGCCTGTGGCGTCTGGGTCCGTGGAGCCGCAACCCACTCATGCGGGGTTGCGACCGACTGCGATCCGCGCTGGTCCTCGTCGGGGTGGTCTTCGTGCTCCTGATGATTCCACTGGCCGCGGCCGTCGGAACCGAGACGTACTCGCGGCTGGACAATCAGACCCAGGCCGCACTCGCCACCCAGCACTCGACCCCCGCGACGCTCGTGGAGGATTCCCGCAGCGGGAGCGCCGGCGAGGCCCTGTCCGCGGCACCGCAGTACCAAGCCCACGCGCGGGTGCAGTGGTCGGTGAACGGGCAGACGCACACCGCCGACGTTCCCACCGCAGCGGGTGCGAAGGCCGGTCAGACCGTCACCGTCTGGCTCGGCCCGAACGGCGACCTCGTCGCCGCACCGGAGACCGGTTCGCAGAACGCCGCCACGGCGGTGAGCGTCGCGTGCGGGATCTGGGTGGCGTCGACCGGCGGCTACTGCCTCCTGTTCCTGATCGTCCACTGGGTTGCGTCCCGCCGCCAGCAGGCCCGGTTGACCCGCGAATGGAACGAACTCGACAGACCTCCGGGGTGGCACGTCAGCTGACGGGCCGGCGCTACCGGCCGGGCGCCCCTGCCGGCGGTTGTCCGCCGCCCCCACCCGGACCGGCCGGCGCGGACTGCGTGTTCGCCGACTTCTCGGCGACGCCGATCGTGATCGCGATGGTCATGCCGGTGGCGGGCTCGCCGGTCACGGTGGCCAGTTCGGCGTCCCAGCCGTCGCCGAACACGTTGTCCGAGTCGAGGGAGACCTTCGACAGGTTGGAGACGCTGTTCGCGTAGCCGGTGTCGTACGCGAAGACCGTGGCGCACGGGTCCTGCGGCACCGCGATCTGCGACGTCAGACGGGCGTCCTCCCCGGCCACCGCCGATTCGAGGGTGTCGAACACCTCGAAGTGGATGTGCGGCCAGCGCCCGGAATAGCAGGCCGGGAAGATCGACGTGAACGACACCTTGCCCGCCGAATCCGCCACCTGGACGCCGCGCAGGTAGTTCTGCTCGGTGATGCCCTTGCCGTAGAGCGAGTACTCGCCGTCCCGGTCGCAGTGCCACAGGTAGACGGCCATTCCGGCGCCCGCCGCACAGTCCTTCGTCAGGTCCTGCAGGTCGAGTTCGATGGTCGTCGCGACGCCCTCCGCCGTCCCGGAGTACGCACCGAAGCTGCTGCGGATGTCCTGGCGCACGATCCCCGACTCGACCAGGACGTTCGGGCCGTTGGACCCGTCACCGGGATACGGTCCGGCCGTTTCCTGCGGCGCCGCCGCCACGCACGTGCCGTCGCTCGCCGTGTCCGCCGTAGTCGCTGCCGCGTCGGTCGTCGAGGACGAGCCCGCCGCCTGCTCGCCGCCTGCCGTCGAGCAGGCGGCGAGCGCGGTCGCTCCCGCGGCGCCGAACACGAACAGGGCGCGGCGACGCGACAACATCGACTTCAGGTCATGGCTGAGACCGCGATCGTGCTCGTGCACTTCTTCGGCGTGGTGGTGACGCGGGCTTTTCGTCATGGGGACCTCCAAGGGCTGTTTCGGGGTTGGGTCCCATACAAACGGCCCCCGGTGCGGACACCCTGGAGATTCGCTGCGAAGTCACTGTGAGCAGGTCGCAACGGAGTCACTGTGAGCAGGTCACAACGGAGTCACTGTGAGCAGGTCACAACGCTTCGGCGCCGGCCGTGCCGGAGAGCGTCTGTTTGTCGGTCTCGCGGACGAGGGGGATGCCGAGCGCAGCGAGCAGCATCCGGCAATCGTCGGCGTCGATCGAGTGGTGGGCGACGGTTCGCTGAGCGTTCCGGACGGAATCCTCGTCGAGCTCCCGCTCGCTCTCGAATATGGAAGCATCCCTGTCGGACATGGCTCCACCTTTCCTCGGCATCACCTGAATAGCCCGGAGCGAGCGCACCGAAACCGCCGTGGGGACGGCGCAATCAGGAGGTGACCGTCGAGGGAAGGATCAGCGACTGTAGGTGGCGAACAGCCTGCGGATGCTCTCGTCCCAGTACTGCTGGCGGCGGCGTTCGACGGCGCGTGCGCACATCGCCCACACCATGCCCAGGAGCAGCGCACTGGCCGCGAGGGTGAGGAGCACGGCCGCGACCGCGCCGCTGACGACGTCGGAGGTGGTGACCCTCGGGCCTGCCCAGTTGCCGTCCGCGTCGACGGCGATGGTCTTCTCGGTGCCCGCCGGCGTCCCCGAGGGGACCTCGATGCTCTGAGTGCGCGACTCGGCGGTCCAGGACCACGTCGCCTCGACCATCGGAGTGGTCCGGACCGAGCCGCGGGGCGACATGGTGATGGGGGCGTCGGTGCCGGTGACGGCCTTGGCGAGGGTGGTGGTGGCGCGCTGCTGCGCGGCCCGCGCACTCTCCTGGTTCCATTGCCAGGTGCCCATCACGGCGGCGAGCACGATCGCGATACCGGCGAGTGCAGCGATTACGGATCTCAGGGTGGCCGCGTAGCGATCGACCGGTCGTGCGAACGGGTTGGACGGTCGACCCGACACCGAGTACACCACGGTTGCCTTCGAGCGCCCCAACACGATTCACCTCATTGTTTCGTTCACGTAAATTGCCTGCTTCACCAGTGTCGCCACTGATCAGGCAACAAGGAAACCGAAATGGGCAAACTTGACGAGTCTCACACTCCGAGGTCAGAGGCGTGCAGTCCGGAGTGGGCCCCGCTCAGCGCTGTGCGGGGCCGAGCGGCACTCAGGGTTCGAGGTGCGGATCGGACTGTTCGCTGGACACCGTCCGGCTGCTCAGGTGCCCGCCGCCCCACTTCGAGTCGGTCCCGGCGTGGAGTGCGAGCAGGTCGTGGCCGAAGTCGTTGTCGAAGTCCCGCAGCACGGTGTGCAGGTGATTTCCACCGCCGACGGCGTTGACCGCTTCGATGAGGTACCGGTCGGTGTGGACGCGGAAGTAGTGCGGTGCGCCGCGCTTCTGCGCACCGGCCCACGCGAAGAACACCCGGTCGATACCCCCGTCTCGCAGGGCCTGCCGGCGGCGTTCGCCGGCCTCCTCCGGCAGTCGTTCGAGGTAGCAGTCCACGAGCCCCAGCAGCACTTGTTGCTGGTCACCGGACAATTTCGAGCCGCTGATGCCCGACGGCCGGTCGCGGACGAACTTCAGGGCGACCCGGTCGGCGTCGGTGATGGTGTAGCCAGGCATGCCGAGGTCGTAATGGTCCGGGTACTCGTAGGCCCCGATCCGCGGTACCTGCCGGGTCACGAAGTCGGCCGGCGCGACGTCGTGGATGACGGCGTGGCCGCGCTGCTCGTCGTCCAGCGAGGCCAGCAGGTCGAAGGCCAGGCCCTCGTCGTCGGCCAGCGGTTTCAGCACGCCGTCGTACTCGGTGGGCTGCGCGCCCAGCGCGACCGGGGTGGCGGAGATCCACCGCTCGTCGACGATCGTCAGGTTGAGGCACACGTGGTGACCGAGGAAGCGCATCGTCCAGGTGTCCTCGAAACCCGGCCGGCCGAAGAACGTCAGGAAGTACGAATCCGACGTGCGCCATGTCTGCAGTGCCGGTCCGAGGAAATCCTGCTCGTAGTCCCGGAGCACGTGCTCGAGTTGCGGAATCGACAGCACCTTCGTGAAGGTGCGCAGCGGCACGGCCAACCGGATCAGATCCCACACCAGCACCTTCTGGTGACGGTCCAGCTGGTGGAGCGGGATGCCGGTGCGGTCCGGCTTGGGGATGATGTCCCAGTTCAGCCGTCGCGGGTCGTCGAAATCGTCGATGATCGCGGTCGCCCGTTGCCGGGGGTCGAACGTATCGATCAAACCCATGGCGGTCACGAGCAGCTTGGTCGCCGTCTGGGGCGCCTCATGGAGAGCAGACACGTGAATCTTCCTTCTCGAGAGTGGAGGTGGAGCAGCGTTCGGCGAGGGGAGGTTTCGTCACCATCCCGCGGCGATGTCGATCGCCTTCTCGGCGTTCGCGAGGTCGCCGCCCCGCCACGCCACGTGCTGGTCGGGTCGGACGAGGACGAAGGGGCCGCCGAGGACGGCGCCCAGAGTTCCCCCGGTGTCGGACAGCCGTAGCACCGCCAGCGGGACGCCCAGTTCCGCGGCCTTCGCCGTCAGCGCGTCGAGTTCTGCGGTGTGCCGCGAGGATCCCGCGGCGTCCAGCACGACGAGGGTGTACTCCGGGCCGAGAACGTCGTAGAGCGAACGACCGTCGCCCAACCACGCGTGCGGCAGTAGCGCTCCGGGGCACGCGGTGGGCACGTACTCCACGGGATCTTCCGCCGGCGGCGTCGACCCGTCGGGAATGATGACCGGTGAGTCGGTGTAGGCGTAGCCGAGAACGAGTCCGAGCGAGTGGAATTCGCTCTTCTTCACGGCCAGCGCCTCTGCGGTGCGACGGCGTGCCTCCTCCGCTACGGGGCCTTCCTGACCGATCTCGACGGTGGAGAAGTGGTGTGCCAAAGCCTTTTCCTGCGCTCCGGCTTCGGCGATGGTGCGGGCGGCGACGGGCCGGCGTTCGGCTTCGTAACTGTCGAGCAGCTGCGGCCCGGCCCAGCCGCGCAGCGTCGCCGCGATCTTCCAGGCGATGTTGACGGCGTCACCGATGCACGTGTTGTACCCGTGCCCGCCCCACGGCGGATTGAGATGCGCGGCGTCGCCGACGAGAAACACCCTGCCCTTGCGGTAACTGTCAGACAGCAACATTCGTGCCACCCACGGGTCGGTGGCGATGATCTCGACCGGGACCGGCTCACCGATCAGGCTGTGCACGAGCGCGGTGGCGTCGACCTCCTCGTCCCGGACGTCGACGCCCTGCACGATCGCCCACCAGGTGTCCGACAGGTCGAGCCGGCCCACGATGCCCGCCGCCCCGGGCGCCATCACCCAGTGGTGGACGGCACCGTCGAACGGCACCCATTCCGCCAGGCCCGGCGCACGGAACAGGATGCTGAGATTGGGGCGCTCACCGGACGTGCCCTCGAACCGGGCGCCGATGGACTCGCGCACGACGCTCGCGCCGCCGTCGCACCCGAGGACGTAGTCCGCCACGACCGTTCGGGTCGGTCCCGGCCCTTCGACCGTCGCACGGACGGTGCCGTCGGCAAGTTCCTCGAGCGACGTGACGCGGGCGCCGAGTTGCAGGGTGGCGAGTTCGCTGCGCTGCACCGCTGCCCGCAGCACAGTTTCCACGACGGGTTGCGGTGCCTGCTGGCCGCGCTCGGGCGCCAGCGTCGGAGCGGCAACATCGAGCTGGAAACCGTTCTCGAACCGGGTGATCTCGTGGCCCAGGAGCGTCGAGCAGAACACGATGTCCTGCGCCCACTCGACGGGGAGCGGCGACGCGGCACGCACCTCGTCGGCCAGTCCCCACCGCCGCAGGTGCGTCATGGTGCGAGCGTTGGTGGTCTTGGCGCGCGGGCGTTCGGCGTCGACGTCGACCCTCGGTTCGACGACCAGGCTTGCCACCCCGTGGTGGGCCAGTTCGAGCGCGGCCGCGAGTCCGGACGGTCCGCCGCCGGCGATCAGTACCGGGGTCCGCGCTACCTCGGACGCGTTGTCGGTCATGCGCCCTTCCTTCCGCTGGCATCGACGATCGGGGTCCGCAGGACGCCGATCTTGTCGATCTCCACCTCGACGATATCGCCGGGCCCGAGCAGCCACGGTGGGTTCCGCACGTAACCGACGCCCTCCGGGGTGCCGGTGGCGATGATGTCGCCGGGGTGCAGGGTGAACGTCTCGCTGATGAGGGCGATGATCTCGCCGACCGAGAAGATCAGGTCCCGGGTGTTGCCGTCCTGCACGACTGTTCCGTTGACGCGGGTCTGCACCCGCAGACCGTCGGACAGATCCCCGACCTCACCGGCGGGAACCAGCGGGCCCAGGGGGCCGGACCGGTCCCCGTTCTTGCCGAGCGTCCATTGCGCCGTCAGCTTCTGCGCCGTGCGGGCGGTGAGGTCGTTGAAGCAGGCGTAGCCGAGCACCCCGGCCTGGCCGGTGGCCGCGTCGACGCTTTCGAGCCGGGTGCCGATGAACGCGGCCACCTCACCTTCCCAGTCGAGGCCCGCCTCGTTGGCCGGCACCGGCGTCGGGGCGCCATCGACGCTGAGCGACGGGGTCCACCGCCCGAACAGCGTCGGGTGGGTCGGCGGGGTGAAGCCGCCCTCGGCGGCGTGGGCCTTGTAGTTGAGGCCGACGCAGATGACGCGGGCGGAGTCGGGCACCGGCGGCACCATGCTGACGAGCGTGACGTCGATCTCCGGCGCCTCGAGATGTTCCGCCCGTGCCACCCAGCCGGCCGCGTCGCTCCAGAATTCCTCGAGTGCGGCGAGCGGTCGAACGAAGCCGTCTCGGAGGACACCCACGGTTACGGCGTCCTTGTCCTTCTTGCGGTAACCGACAATCTTCATCTATTTCATCCTTTTCGTCCGCCACCCTTCGGTGGCGAGTTCTAGCGGGAAATTTCGGTGCTGCGCGGGGTGGCCGCTTCGACGCGGTTGTCCGCATCGGCGGAGGTCGCGCCGGGGCGTCTCGGGAGGGTGGCCATCACAACACCGCCGATCAGCGCGGGCACGGCGAATGCCAGTGAGCTGACGATGACGGCACCGCCACCGGCGACGAAGAACGCGCCGTACGTGGGGCCCGCGATCGCCCCTGCCCGTCCGATTCCGAGCGCCCACCCGAGTCCGGTTGCCCGGAACCGGGCCGGGTAGAACGTCGCGATGTGATCGTTGAGCATGTTCTGGGTGCCGAGGCCGCCGAATCCGGCCAGCGCCACCAGCAGCATCAGGACGGCGGTCGGCGGGTGCGTGCCCAGCAGCGCGAGAGAGACTGCGGCCGTGGAAAACCCGGTCAGGACCAGCGGTTTGGGCCCGAACCGTTCGGCCAGCACGGAGGCGAGCAGCGTTCCGACGATGGCGCCGGCACTGTAGACGAGCAGGAACGTCACCGCCGAACCGATCGGGTAACCGGCATTACGCATGATCTGCGGCAGCCAGGTGGTCACCCCGAACATGGTGAGCATGCTGCAGATCGCGACGAACCAGATGCCGACCGTGGCCCGCCCCATCCGGTCACCGAACAGCTTGGCGACCGGCGACTTCGACGCCCGGCCCTCGGAGGATCGTTCGACGGCGAACGCCCGCGACTCCGGCAGAAACGCGAACGCCAACGGCAGCAACGTGATCAGCGGAACCGCACCGAATGCGTAGACCGGGCGGAAGCCGAACTCTTCGAGCAGCAGCAGGGACGCGGTCGATGCGAGGACGCCGCCGAATGCCGGCCCGGTGAGCACCATGCCGAGGATCCGGGACCGGTAGGCGGGGGACGCGAACTCCGCCGCCATCGCGATGGCGGTGGGCATCAACCCGCCGATGCCAAGGCCGGCCACCAACCGGGTTGCGGCGAAGATCTCGAAGGTCGGGGCGATCGCGGTGACCAGGGTTGCCGTCGAGAAGAGCGTCAGGCACGCGAGGAACAGGCGGCGACGGCCGAGGATGTCGGTGAGCGTCCCGGCCGTCAGCGAGCCGATGAGGACTCCGACCAGGGCGGCGCTGCCCACGGTGCCTGCCGCGCCGGCGGTGATGAACCACGGGGCGTGCCCGATCAGGGCGGGCAGGGTGGCGCCGTAGACGAACAGGTCGTATCCGTCGCTGAGGAGGGCAGCCCAGCAGAGGACGGGCACGAGCACTCTGCCGCGGCCGCCGGGCGAGGACGTGGAGAAATTCATGCGGAACACTCCTGGTCAGTGGGGGAGGATCAACTCGTCCATAAACGGTTATAACCGTTATGTGTGATGGTAGCCACAGACCACTGCCCCCTGTCAAGCACTGCATTCGGGAAAGGGCGGCAAAAAGTGATCGCTCAGTGAGCGTGCGCCTGCGCGGCCGCGCGGGCACTCGCCGCGTCGCCGGACTCGATGGCATCGACCAGTGCGCGGTGCACGTCGATCCGTCGCGCGAAGTACTCGCTGTTGGTGGCGCTTCGTTCGCGGCTCGCGCGCGTCGCGTGCTGCTCCACGTAGGTTTCGAGGCTCAGATAGGTTTCGCGCAACACCCGGTTGGGGCCGATCGCCACGATCCGGCGGTGCAGATCCCACACGGTGCGGATGAACGCCTCGGGGTCGCCGGCCGAGTCCTCGAGGACGGTCATCAGTCTCCGCAGGTCGGCGACGTCGGCCGCGGTCCGGTGCCGGGCGGCCAGTTCCGTCACGAGGGGTTCCAACTCTTCTCGGACGGCGATGGCGTCGGCGACTCCCGCCGCGTCGCCCTCGACGGTCAGCAGGGTGCGGCCGAGCCGGACCACCGACGACGGTTCGGCGACGAACAGGCCACCGCCGGGCCCGGGCCGGACGGTGATGACTCCCCGATCCTGCAGGAGCCGGACGGCCTCGATGACCGTTCCGCGGGCCATCCCCGACTCCTCCTGGAGTTCCTTGCGGGTGCCCACCCGATCACCGGGCGCGAGTTCGCCCGCGGCGATCCGATCCTGGATATGGGCGACCAGGGACTCTGCCCGGGTGACGGTGCTCTGGATCGCCATGGCTCGAGTGTAGAGCTCAGCCGCTCCGGCGGCGTGCGCGCCGGGCGGGACTCACCGCCCGGCGCCTCGGGCGGGCGGCGGGCCGACGACCTCGAGGTCCAGCTCCGAACGCGCCCGTGCGAACCCGTCGGCCGGGAACTGCATGTCGCCGCCCTCGGTGTGCACGTGCGCGTCCGTCGGGACGTTCATGTACTCGAAGAACTTCTCGAACACGCCGGTGGTCAGCAGGCCGAGCATCTGCGTGTCGTGGCTGTCGAACGCGAAACTGTGGATCGTTCCGGCAGGCGCATGGAGGAAGTCGCCCTTGGTCAGCATGATCTCCCGACCGTTGGCGTGCAGGAGAATTCGACCCTCGATGCAGAAGAAGTTCTCGGTGTGCTCGCGGTGGAAGTGACGGGGAATGTACGCACTCTTGCCGCCCATGGTGTGCATCGCGAAATACGTTCCGCCGGTGTTCCGGGGCCGTGCGAGATACGTGTTCAACTGGTCGAGGCTCGCCCAGCGGTCGCCTTCGCCTGCCTGCAGCACGTAGGGCGACTCCCCTGCCGGGAGCACCGCGCCCGTCACCGCGGGCAGGTCCTTCTTCTCGAGATCGTGGAACCGGATGCCGAACCGATCCGCGAATTCGGATTGCCGCGCGTCCGACATCGGCGCCGCGGCGGAGTCGAAGACGTGCGACTGGGTTGCGTGGCCGGTCGCCTGCGACCACCGGTGCCCGTCGCCGACGGTGAGCCAGCTCAGGAACCGGGTCCGGTGCGCGAGCATGCGGTACGCGTACGGCGTCCCGGCCGGGACGGTGACCGAGTCGCCCGGCACGAGCAGGTGCGATTCGCCCGGCAACCACACCTGCAGCCGTCCGTCGGTGACGTACAGGAAGCGATGCTCGCGGTCGTGGGAGAGGAACGGGGTCTCGGTTCCCTTGCCGCCATACACATATGCGGCGCCGAATTGTCCACCGGTGTCCTCAGGGCGGGCGATGACGGTGATCAGTTGCCCGCCGAGTTCGTGGCGCTCACCTTCACCGGCAGCCATGGCGTAGGGCACGCAGCGGCCGGGAAGGGTGTCGAGTTGCGGGGCGACAGCGTGGACCTCGTCGAGGACGGGAATGTCGAAAGTAGTCATGGTGTGCGTGTTCCTGGTTTCAGTGTGTGCGAGAAGAAGGCTTCGATCGCGGCGAATGAGGCGGAGGAGTACCTCTCGGTCAGTGCGCGACCGAAGTCGCTCACCGCGCGGGTCGAGGCCGGCGCCTGCGGATCTCGTTCGAGACGGCCTTGGTCGAGGGTCTGGTCGGGGCCGAGTTCGAGGACGTGCCCCGGGTTGAAGAACCCATGCCCGAATCCCTCGATCAGGTAGAGAATGGCGTCGTTGCCGTGAGCGACGAGCGCGTCGTACAACGCGACGCTCTGCGTGAACGGCACCAGGTTGTCGGCGACACCGTGCATGACCAGAAACGGCGGCGCTCCGGGCGCCACGTGCAGCGCGGGGCTCGCGGATCGCGCCGCGTCCAGTCGGTCCCGGATCGCGCCACCGAGCAACGACGCCTCCGGGGAATGGCCCTCCCCCGGTGTCCGTTTCGCGGAGAGGTCGACGAGGCCGGGCAGGTCGGCGGGCCCGTAACCGTCGACGACGGCCTGCACCGAGCTGTCGACGGTCGTGGGTTCTTCCCCGGGCAATCGTGTTGTGGCCGAGTGCACTCCGGTCAGCGCGGCGAGGTGCCCACCGGCCGACGATCCCCACACACCGATCCGGTCGGGGTCGATGCCGTGGTCCGCGGCGTTGGCGCGCAGCCAGCGCACCGCCCGCCGGACATCGAAGAGCTGGCCGGGGTGGCAGGTCCCGGGCGCGAGGCGGTAGTCGATGCTGACCATGACGTAGCCGTGTCCTGCGAAGTGTTGCACCAGATCTGGGCATGCAGTGCGGTCTTGAAGCCGCCAACCACCTCCGTGCACCCACACGATCGCAGGCAATGGATGCGCTGCCTCGGCGGGGCGTACGAGATCGAGTAGCAGATCGGGGGCGTACTCGACGGTGGATCGGCGGACGACGGTCGAAGCCGTGTCCAAGGGATTGAACTCCTTCGGATGCAGGACCCGGGCCTGGGTCGCCGCTCGCGCGGTTGTAAGGCCCTTCCATAGGTCACTGTCTGTCGGGCACAGTAGCAGCTTCGACAACCTGAACGGAAGACCCGGATTCTTCCTCCGTCGCGCCGGTCAGCGCGGCGGTCAGCCGCGCGGCATGTCCGCGGACACCCTCGACGATGTCGACGACGCCGTCGCTGAGCACCCACTGCAACTGCAGGCCGTCGCTCACCGCAATGCATTCACGCGCGAGCGCCGGGAAGTCCAGCGATGCCGGCAGCCCGTCTCGGTGCACCCCCTGACGCAGGCGCGCCGCGAGGGCATCGACGGCGCCGTCGTAGCGCTGCGCGAGGACGGCGTGGGCGGGACTGCTCGGATCCGCCGCCTCCGCGCTCACCAGCACGAACAGTTCGATGAGACCCGGCTGTCCGACGAGTCGCCGCGCCGCGTCGACCATCGCATCCAGGGTCGCCAGACCCGACACCTCGGCGGGGAGGGTGTCCCACCACTCGGCCGAGGTGTCGAGGCGGTACTGCGCCACGGCCAGAAGGAGGTGCTTCTTCGACGGAAAGTGGTGCAGCAGACCACTGTCGCTGATTCCCGCGTCGGTGGCGATGCTGGCCATGGTGGTCGCGTGGTACCCCTCCGCCGAGAATCGCCCCGCGGCCGCCTCCACGATTCGCGTGCGCCGCTCGATTCCCACCGAGTAGCTGCCACGCGCCCGTTTTCCCATGTCGCCACGATACGACAGCACGATTCTCGGATTGAAAACCGGATACACCCGGTTTTCGTGTACGGTGCTGTGCATCACACTGCGACGTCCGCTGCGCCCCACCTCGCCGCGCGGATCTTCACTTCACGGAAGGCGGAACGCCGATGGCTACCGTTCGCTCCACACACCCGTCCCCCGCACAGCTCGGCCACCCCTCCGCGGTCACCGCGCCGCGCCCCCGCTACGTCGTCCCCGCCCTGGTCGTCGGCGCATTCGGGGTGTATTTCGGCAGTCTGACCCCGACCATCATCACGCTGTCGATCCGCATCTTCGGCGTGGACGCCGAAGGCAAGACACTCGGACTGTCGACGGTGGTGCTGATCGGCGCCCTCGTCGCGCTCGCCTCGATACCGCTGTTCGGCTCCCTGTCCGATCGCACGACCAGCCGGCTCGGCAGGCGCACCCCGTGGCTGATCGGCGGCGCTCTCGTCGCGTTGGCCGGCCTCACCGTGATCGCGCTGGCGACGAACGTCGCGGCGATCGCCGCGGGCTGGGCACTCGCGCAGCTGGGCTACTCCGCGGCGCTGGCCGGGTTCGTCGCGCTCATCCCCGACTTCGTCCCCGACCATCTGCGCGCCCGGTTGTCGGGGATGATCGGCTTCGTCACGGCGTTCGCCGTTCTCGCAGGCGTCACCCTCGGGAGCCGCCTCGCCGACCACCCGGTGCCGATGATGATCATCCCCGGCATTACCGCCGTCGTGTGCCTGACCGTCGTCGCCGTGGTCATTCGAGGCGCCGACTCGGGTGTGGACCCGGCCACGTTGCAGCCCTACAGCTTTCGCGAGTTCGCGGCAAGCTACTGGATCAACCCGATCCGGCACGCGGACTTCGCGCTCAACTGGATCAGCCGGTTTCTGTTCGGGCTCGCGATGGTCGGGCTCACCACCTACGCGACCTACTTCCTGGTCGACGCGGCCGGACTGAGTATCACGGACGCGGCCGCCGAATACGCCCACGCCACCGCCGTCACCACCCCCATCTCGATCGGGTCGTTCCTGCTCGCCGGATTCCTCTCCGACAAACTGGGCCGGCGCAAGGCCTTCGTCGCGGTCGCATCGTTCCTCACCGGCGGCGCGCTGGTGTATCTGGCCGTGAACCCGCACGTCAGCGGGTTCCTGCTGGCGTTCGTCGCCTTCACGATCGGTCAGGCGTGCTACCTCACGGTCGACATCGCGATCGCCGCCGCGGTCATCCCCGACGTCCGGCAGACGGCCAAGGCGATGAGCGTGTACCAGGTGGCGGCCACACTCCCCTATGCCGTCGTCCCGCTCATCGGCGCCGTGCTCCTTCCACTCACCGGCGACAACTATGCGCTTCTGTTCTGCGTCCTGGCGGCCTGCGCCGCCGTCGCCGGCGCAGCCGTTCTCTTCGTGCGGTCGATCCGATGACGACACCGACACACCTGCGCCTCGAACATCTCCGGCCCGGCGAACCCTGCGGCACCACCCACCCGCGACTGTCCTGGTGGCTGCCCACCGGAAGCGCCGGTCAGCAGGCATACCAGGTCCGGGTCGCGGGCGTCTCCGACCGCACGTCGAGCACCCTGTTCACCACCGAGATCATCGAGGGACGCGACCACGTCCTCGTGCGACCCTGGACGGCAACGCATCCGGCGCCGACCGCGGGCGAGGCACGCACCTGGCAGGTGCGGTGCTGGACGGATCTCGGACCGAGCGATTGGTCCGAGCCCGCTCCATGGGTCACCGGCCTTCTGCACGGCGGCGACGTCACGGCCGACTGGATCGAACCGTACGAGCCGGACGTTCCGCCGCTCGGTCACCGTCCCGCATACCGGCTGCGCGCCTCCTGGCGACCGCGGGCGGAGATCACACACGCCTCGCTGTTCGCGACCGCTCACGGCACCTACGAGTTCTTCGTCAACGATGTCCGGGTCGGTGATCACGAGCTGACCCCGGGCTTCACCGCCTACCGCGCGCACCTGCAGGTGCAGCATTTCGACGTCACCGACCTGCTGCGCCAAGGACACAACGACCTGGGAATCCTGCTGAGCGACGGGTGGTTCCGTGGCCGGCACGGGTTCGAGCGCCACGGCGACGGATTCGGGGATCGGCTTGCCGCGCTCGCGGAACTGCACGTCCGTTATGCCGACGGTACGTCGGAACGCTTCGGCACCGGCGACGGCTGGACCAGCGCACCGAGTGAGATCGACGCCGCCGACCTGATGGACGGCCAGCGGGTGGATCTGCGCCGGGTGCCCGCCGACGAGGTACACCACCCGGCCGTGGTCGCTCGCGGTGGACTCTACGACGATCGTGTCCGGTTGACGACCGGCGTGGCACCCCCGGTGCGCCGGATCGAGACACTGGCGGCGGTGGCCGTCACCGAGCCCCGACCCGGAACGTACGTCGTGGATTTCGGGCAGAACATCAACGGATGGGTGGCTGCGGCCGACCTCGGCCCGGCCGGCACGCGCGTGACCCTCACCCACGGTGAGTCCCTCGCCGCCGACGGGAGGGTCGACACGGATCACCTGCGCGCTTTCGAGTTCGCGACCGGCAAGAGTTTGCCTGCCGGTCAGGTCGACCACGTCGTGTCGTCCGGGCGCCGCGGCGAGGCATTCGAGCCGCGCCACACCACTCACGGGTTCCGGTACGTCCAGATCTACGGGTCCGAGACGAAACCGGGGCCCGACTCGATCACCGCCGCCGTCGTGCACACCGACCTGGAACAGGTGGGAAGTTTCGGGTGCGACAACGCTCGTGTCGAGAAACTCCACGCCGCCGCGGTGTGGAGTTTCCGCGGCAACGCCTGCGACGTCCCGACCGATTGCCCCCAGCGCGAGCGGTCGGGCTTCACCGGCGACTGGCAGGTCTACGTCGAAACAGCGGCCTTCACACATGATGTCGCGGGATTCAGCGACAAATGGCTGCGTGATCTCGCCGCCGACCAGTGGCCGGACGGCACGGTACCCAACATCGTGCCCAACCCGGCAGGCAACCAGCCGTCGGGTAACCACTTCGCCGACATCGCCAACGGCTCGGCCGGTTGGGGCGACGCCGCCGTCATCGTCCCGTGGCAGCTGTGGCGCCTGTACGGCGACGTCGAAGTCCTGGAACGCCAATACGATTCCATGGCGCGGTGGGTCGAGCTGGCCGCCGGCGCAGCCCGGGACCACCGCCATCCCGACCGCGCACGTGCGCGTCCCGCACCGGACGACCACGAGAAATATCTGTGGGACACCGGTTTTCACTGGGGAGAGTGGCTCGAACCCGACGAGATTCCCGCGCCCGATCCCGCTCGCGATCACAGTGTGGTCGCCACTGCGTACCTCGCGCGGTCGGCGGGGCTGCTCGCGCAGATCGCCGGCGTACTCGGTCGCAACCGGGACGAGTGCCGGTACTCCGCGATAGCGGCGGGAGCCGTCCACGCCTGGCAGCGCGAATTCATCGCGCCGGACGGCACTCTGACCCACCCGACCCAGGCGAACTATGTCCGCGCCCTGGAGTTCGACCTCGTCCCGGCCGAGGCTCGCCCCCGGTTTGCCGACGAACTCGCACAGTTGCTCGCCGACAACGACGATCACCTCGGCACCGGTTTCCTGGCCACCGGGATGCTGCTGCCCGCGCTCGCACGCAACGGGTACCTCGACACCGCCTACCGGATACTGCTGTCCACCGGCAATCCGTCCTGGATGGAAATGATCGACCGCGGCGCCACCACCATCTGGGAGCGATGGGACGGAGTCGACGAGAACGGCCGCGCCACCGCTTCACTGAATCACTACGCCAAGGGCGCGGTCATCTCGTTTCTCCACCAGTTCGTCGCCGGCCTGCGCCCGGCCGAGACCACCGGCCCCGACACCGTCGGTTATCGCCGATTCGTCGTCGATCCGCGCCCCGGCGGGGACATCAATGCCGCCCACGCCGAGCACTGCAGCCCCTACGGCAACATCGCGGTGCGCTGGACGATCACCGACGACCTGTTCACCGTGAACCTGACCGTGCCGGCAGGCAGCGAATGCGAACTTCGACTAGGAAATACCACGGAACTCCTCCGGTCCGGGACCTACACCCGCACCTGCCCCGCCGCTCGCGTCATCCGGCGATCTTCGCGTGCATTTCCCACACGATGATCTCGGCACCGGTGTCGGTGGTCAGCTGCTGTCCACCGCCACCGCCGATCCGGACGGCGTCGCCCTCGGCGAGGAGGCCGACACCCTCCAGCGAGGCTTCGCCGCGTGCGACGAAGACGTGGAGGAACGGGGAGTCGGGCAGGGTGATGGGCGCCTGGCCGGGCTGCAGTCGTGCGACATGCATTGCGGCGTACTTGTTCTTGATGCGGATCGCCGAGTGGTCGGCGTGGCCCGGCATGCCGGACGCGACGGGAACCAGCCCGCCGGTGAGCAACTCGTGGTCGATTTCGAGTTGCTCGTAGCCGGGGGTGATCCCGGCTTCGTCGGGGACGACCCACATCTGGATGAAGTGGACCGGATCGCGGTGCTCGTCGGCGTCTCCCTGCAGTCGCCACGAGTCGTTCTTCTCCGAGTGCAGGATTCCGGTTCCCGCGCTCATGCGCTGGGCGAGTCCGGGGTAGATGACGCCGGAGTGGCCCATCGAATCCTGGTGCACCAGCGAACCCTGGAGAACCCAGGTGACGATCTCCATGTCCTGGTGCGGGTGGGTGTCGAAACCCTGGCCGGGGACGACGATGTCGTCGTTGTTGACCATGAGCACACCGTGGTGGGTGTTGGCCGGGTCGTAGTGGTTGCTGAACGAGAAGGAATGCTTGGAATCGAGCCAGCCCACGTTCGTCTTGAAGCGGTCGTCGGCGCGGCGGACGTCGAGGCGGGGTGAGGTGATGGCGGCAGTCATGAGTGAATCCTTTCCAGCGTTCTCAGAGCAGGGTTTTCACAGAACGTGTGAGCCGTACATTTCGCCGAGCGGATCGGCGATGAGTTCGAGGCGGGCACCGTCGGGATCGCGGAAGTACAGCGACACCTCGCTGTGTTCGACGAGTTCGACGCCGGCGTCGACCAGTTTCGTGCGCAGGTGATTCCAGCGGCCGGGTTCGACGCTGATCGCGATGTGGTGGAGTCCGCCGAGCACTTCCTGATACGGGCCGACCTCGAGGCCCGGGAAGTCGAAGAAGGCGAGCAGGTTGCCGTTGCCGATGTCGAAGAAGAAGTGCGAAGACCCGGGGTAGTCGCGATTCTCGATCAGTTCGGTCAGCGGGAACTCGAGGAGATCCTGATAGAACCGGACGGTGCGCTCGACATCGCTGCTGATCAGCGCGGTGTGGTGGAGTCCGCGGGCCGAGGATGCGGGCCGCGACGAGACGGGCTTCAGATGCTCGGCGCGGATCCTGTCGCGTTGCGCGGCGAACCGCTGGGAGCGCTCCTGCTCGTCTGTGGTGCTCATTGCCCGAACCTCTCTCCGCGAAACGCCGATGATTGCGCTTTCAACTATCACCACCGTACACCAAGTAGTTGCGCTGTCAACTACTTGGGATATGCTGGTCCCGTGGAATCGACCAGATGGCTCAGCGCCGAAGAACAGAACACGTGGCGCGCATACCTGGACGCCACCCGACTACTCCTGCAGGCGCTCGATCGGCAGCTCACCCGCGACTCCGGAATCTCGTTCACGGACTTCGAACTTCTCGTCGTGCTGTCGGAGGCGCCGCAGCGGCAACTGCGGATGCGGGAACTCGCCGACGCGGTCACCACGACGCGCAGTGGCGTGACCCGGGCGATCAGCCGGCTGGTCGAGGCAGGCTGGGTGCGGCGGCTGGAGTGCAAGGACGACAAGCGGGGAATGCTGGCCGAGCTGACCGACGCCGGCGCCGAGAAGCTCGCCGCCGCCAGCCCCGGACACGTGGCGGAGGTGCGCCGCGACATGTTCGACCTGCTCTGCCCCCGGGACGTCGCCATCCTCGGGCACGACTTCGGCGAAATGCGCGCCCACCTGCAGGAGAACCCCTGAGCCACCCACCGAAAGGCCGGTCATGAGCAGCACGTCCACGGAGAACGACTACGTCCACATCGACAAACAGAGTCCGGCCGTCTATCAGGCGCAGATCGGCGTCGCCAAGGCCATCCGTCACGCGACCACCGAGGCCGGGATGGACCGGCGGTTCGTCGAGTTGATCAACGTCCGCGTCTCCCAGATCAACCGCTGCGCGTACTGCCTGGACGTGCACGTCGCCGCGGCGATCGCGGCGGGCGAATCCCAGCAGCGTCTCGCAGTTCTGCCTGCCTGGCGGGAGACGACACTGTTCTCCGAACGCGAGGTCGCGGCCCTCACCCTGGCCGAGTCGATCACCACGCTCCCGGACGCGCACCGCCAGGACGCCGACTACGCCTTCGCGCGGCGGTTCCTGTCCGAGCAGGAGATCTCCACGGTGAGCTGGATCGCCGTCACGATGAACGCGTTCAACCGGATCTCCATCGTCAGTCGCCATCAGGTCCGGCCGAAGCAGTAACCGCAGCTCACCCACCCTCCGCAGATTTTAGTTGACATCGCAACGACTTCCCCCTACCTTAGTAGTTGCAGATTCAATTACCTCGATTCGAGTGCCGTTCACCGTCAAGGAGTTTTCATGACCACCGCCACCGCCACCCTCCCCAACCTCACCGCCGGAACCTGGACCATCGACACCGTCCACTCCACCGTCGGCTTCTCCGTCCGCCACCTCATGGTCAGCAAGGTCCGCGGCACGTTCAACGACTTCGCAGGCGCGATCACCGTCGCCGAGGACGGCACCACTGCCGTCACCGCCGAAATCCAGGTCGCGTCCATCGACACCAAGAACACCGACCGCGACGCCCACATCAAGTCCGCCGACTTCTTCGACGCCGAGCAGTACCCCACCGCCACCTTCACCTCCACCGCCGTCCGCGCCAAGGGCGACGACTACGTGGTCGAGGGCGACTTCACCCTCCACGGCGTCACCCGGCAGGTCGAGCTCGCCCTCGAGTTCAACGGCGTCAACCCCGGCATGGGCAACGGGCCGGTCGCCGGCTTCGAAGCCACCACCGTCCTCAACCGCAAGGACTTCGGCATCACCATCGACATGCCCCTCGAAGGCGGCGGCGCCGTCGTCGGCGACAAGATCACCATCACCCTCGAGATCGAGGCCGGTCTTCAGGCCTGACCCACCCGCACCACCAGAACCACCCGCGCCCCGTCGTCCACCCGGACGACGGGGCGCGTCGTTGTGAACACGACGCAACACTTTCGATCGACGTGATCCAGGTCATTGTGATCTTGGGCAGGCTCGAGTGACCCTGACCCCTTCGATGTCGGAGCCCGTTCGATGTCGGCGACTGCGAAACGAAGGTGACCACATGGGTAGCGACTCCGAACTCTCGTTCGCTCTCGACCTCACGCTGGACGAAGCGCGTCGGCGCACCGCTGTCCTCGAAGCGATCGGCGAGGACTGGGATCCCGTCGCCGTGCTGGCGGAGGAAGAGCGGGCCTACGACATGCTGTATTCCGGGCTCGACCCCGAGCAGCAGCGCATCTACGACGAACTGGTGCAGGCAGGTGTGCTCCCGGATCGGACGGTGGGCCGTGTTGCCGATTGATCCCACCGCGGACTTCTCCCGTCGTGCCTGGTTGCCCTGCCCGGGCTGCGACCACGGCTCGTCCTGCGGCGACTGCGGGTCCAGCCGCAACTGCCACCGGCACTGGCAGTACCTGCTGAGCAATCAGGGAACCACCGTGCACCTGCAGTGCCCCGACTGCACGCACGTGTGGAGCATCGACACCCGCCACGGGCGGCCGGGGCGTCGCCGGAAGGCCGCGTAGGCGGGGTCCGACCGCTGGTTCAGCCGCGGCTCCGCGGCCGGTCGGCGAGTAGCTGGGTGAGCCGGTGTGCCTCGCGGAGGAGGAATTCTCCCAGTTCGCGGCGTCGTTCCTCACGGAACCGGCTCTCCACCCCGGTGATGCTCAGCGCCCAGGCGGGTGCTCCCTGGGTGTCGAAGACGGCTGCGCCCATCCCCCAACTGCCCTCGACGAGCAGTCCGGGGTTGACGGTGTAGCCGTTGAGACGGGTCTCCGCGATGCGCTCGGCGATCTTCTCCCGGCTGTGCTGCGGCCCCCATTCGCCGGTGACGTCCGCGCGCGCCAGGTACTCGTCGATCTCGCGGTCCGGCAGGTGCGACAGGATGACCATCCCCGCCGTCGCCACCCCGAGCGGAAATCGGATTCCGATGTGCAGCACGTGCGAGCGCAGCGGGAAGCTGCCCTCCTCGCTCGCAATGCAGACCGTTTCGTCGCCGCGGCGAGCGGACAGGAACACGCTTTCGCCGGTCTCGCGGGCGAGATCGCGGAGGATGTCGCGGGAGCGGTCCGTGATGTCGTACCTGCTGGCGGCGAGCGAGCCGAGCAGGTACAGCTCGGGTCCGAGCGACCATTTGCCCGACTTCAGGTCGCGGTCGACCAGCCCCTCCTCGGCCAGCGAGACGAGGAGGCGATGCACGGTGGGGCGGGCGAGGCCCGTCTCCCGCGCCAGGGCGGACGTCGAGGATCCCGACGATTCGAGCGCCGCGACGGCCCGCAGGATCGATCCCACCCGGTGAATGACCTGTGGCCGCTGCGCCTCGTTCATGACCGGAGTATACGTCCACTCAGTGAACGCTCTTTTCCACGACGTCCAGACCGCGAGCAACATGTCCAATCTCCTTGAAATGCATGAAGCGACCCCTTTTAGTGGAGCAAAGCCCGTCGCAGAGGTCGTCCACTGGATGGACGAAATGTCGCGGGAAGGCGGTATCGCCGGGTTCGGCGGCCAGAAGAAAGGATGCACATGGGATCGAGAGTGTTCGACACCCCGGAAGAAGCTGTCGCGGACGTGTCCGACGGCGCGACGATCGCCGTCGGCGGATTCGGCCTGTGCGGAATCCCCGACTCGCTGATCCGCGCGCTCGCCGACTCGGGTGTCGGGAACCTCGAGGTCTTCTCCAACAACTGCGGTGTGGACGACCACGGGCTCGGGATCCTGCTGGGCGCCCGCCAGATTCGCCGTGTCACCGCGTCCTACGTCGGCGAGAACAAGGAATTCGCCCGCCAGTACCTCTCCGGTGAGCTCGAGGTGGAACTCACCCCGCAGGGCACGCTGGCCGAGCGCCTCCGGGCCGGCGGTGCGGGCATCCCCGCGTTCTTCACCCCCGCCGGTGTCGGCAGCCCGGTCGCCGACGGCGGCCTGCCGTGGCGCTACGCCGCCGACGGTTCCGTCGCGCTCGCGTCGCCCGCCAAGGAAACCCGGCAGTTCGGCGACAAGCGCTACGTCCTCGAACTCGGCATCACCGCCGACTTCGCCCTGGTCCACGCGCTGCGCGGCGACACCGCCGGCAACCTGGTCTTCGACAAGACGGCCCTGAACTTCAACCCCCTCGCGGCCATGGCCGGGAAGGTGACCATCGCGCAGGTCGAGGAACTCGTCCCCGCAGGCACCATCGATCCCGCCCAGGTGCACCTGCCCGGAGTCTTCGTTCAGCGCATCGTCGAGACCGGCCCCCAGAACAAGCGGATCGAGAAGCGGACAGTCAGCAGCACGGAAGGAGCCACTCGATGACCGGCACCAACGGATGGACACGTGACCAGATGGCCGCCCGCGCGGCCGCGGAGATGGTCGACGGCGAATACGTCAACCTCGGCATCGGACTGCCGACGCTCATCCCCGGATACCTCGGCACCGACGTCACCGTCACGTTGCATTCGGAGAACGGGATCCTCGGCACCGGCCCTTACCCCACCGACGAGAACGTCGACCCCGACCTGATCAACGCGGGCAAGGAGACGGTCACCGTCAACGCCGGAGCCGCGTTCTTCGATTCGGCGCTGTCGTTCGGCATGATCCGCGGCGGTCACATCGACACCGCCGTCCTCGGCGGCATGCAGGTTTCCCGCACCGGCGACCTCGCCAACTGGATGGTCCCCGGCAAGATGGTCAAGGGCATGGGAGGCGCGATGGACCTCGTGCACGGGGCGAGCCGCGTCATCGTCCTCATGGAACACACCGACCGGGACGGCAACCCCAAGATCATCGACACCTGCACCCTGCCGCTGACCGGCCAGGGCGTCGTCAACCGCATCATCACCAACCTCGCCGTCATCGACGTGGTCGGCGACGGCACTCTCGCCCTGCGTGAGGTCGCCCCCGGTGTCACCGTCGACGACGTCGTCGCTGCCACCGGAACCCCCCTCGAGATCCGCGAATCCGCGCTCGTCTGACCGACATTCGACACGACACCAAGGACACTTCCATGACTTCACGCACCAGGTCCGTCATCGTCGCCGGGGCCCGGACCCCCGTCGGCCGGCTGACGGGTTCGCTCGCCACCCTCTCCGGATCCGATCTCGGCGGCATCGCCATCAAGGGCGCCCTCGACAAGGCCGGCGTGGCACCGGAACTGGTGGAGTACGTGATCATGGGGCAGGTCCTCACTGCCGGCGCCGGTCAGATCCCGGCCCGGCAGGCCGCGGTCGCCGCGGGCATCCCGATGTCGGTGCCCGCCGTGACCGTCAACAAGGTGTGCCTGTCGGGTCTCGACGCCATCGCGCTCGCCGACCAGCTGATCCGCGCCGGCGAGTTCGACGTCGTCGTCGCCGGTGGGCAGGAGTCGATGTCCCAGGCGCCGCACCTGCTCCCGGGCTCACGGGGCGGTTTCAAGTACGGCGACACCACCCTCGTCGACCACCTCGCCTACGACGGCCTCTACGACATCTTCACCGACCAGGCGATGGGCGCGCTCACCGAGACCCGAAACGCGACCACCGACAAGATCGGTCGCGAGGAGCAGGACGCCTTCGCCGCCGCCTCGCATCAGCGTGCCGCGGCCGCGTGGAAGAACGGCCTCTTCGACGACGAGGTCGTTCCCGTCACCATCCCCCAGCGCAGGGGGGAGCCGCTCGTCCTCACCGAGGACGAGGGCATCCGCGCCGACACCACCGCCGAGTCGCTGTCGAAGCTGCGTCCCGCGTTCAGCAAGGACGGCACCGTCACCGCCGGGTCCGCGTCGCAGATCTCCGACGGCGCCGCGGCCGTCGTGGTGATGAGCAAGGCCAAGGCCGAGGAACTGGGACTGGAATGGATCGCCGAGATCGGCGCCCACGGCGTCGTCGCCGGTCCGGATTCGACGCTCCAGCAGCAGCCCGCCAACGCCATCGACAAGGCCTGCGCCCGAGAGGGACTCGACGCGTCCGCCCTCGATCTCGTCGAGATCAATGAGGCGTTCGCCGCCGTCGGCATCGAGTCGACCCGGCAACTCGGAATCGACCCGTCGAAGGTCAATGTCAACGGCGGCGCCATCGCCATCGGGCATCCGCTCGGCATGTCGGGTGCGCGGGTCGTGCTGCACCTCGCGCTCGAACTGAAGCGACGCGGCGGTGGAACCGGCGCTGCCGCGCTGTGCGGTGGCGGCGGACAGGGCGACGCCCTGATCCTCCACGTGCCGGGAGAATGACCCCTACTCTCGCCCAGTAGGTTTCGTATCAGCCGGTTATGACCGGCCCGTGGCGAGCGCGGCGACGGCCGGCGCGAACATGGTCGACTTGATCGCACCGAGCGTGCCGGCGTCCTTCCCCGCGAGCGGGGAGATCAGGTCGACAGCGGCACCCAGGACCGCGCCTTCGGGCGCGGTCCCGTCGACCAGCCCGCTGGTGTGCGCCTCGGTGCCGCCGTACCGGTGGCCGGTGGTCATTGCGGTGATCGCGGTCTGCGGCGTCAGCTTGGCCTGGATCAGCGCCGCCATGCCCGGGGTGAACGGGATGTGGATGTCGACCTCGGGGAAGCAGTAGAACCCGCGGTCCGACCGCATCACCCGGTAGTCGTGGGCGATTCCCAGCATGGCGCCCGCGCCGAACGCGTGCCCGTTGACCGCGGCCACCGTCGGCAGCGGGAGCGTCAGAATGCGGCTGAACAGGGCCTGCACGCGCCCGACGTACCAGTCCGCGCGGTCGCCGTTCGCCAGCAGCCACTCCAGGTCGAGGCCGTTGGAATAGAACTTTCCGGTGGCCGTGGTGACCAGGGCCTGCGCGCCGTGCTCGTGCGCGTCGTCGAGGAGACCGTCGACGGTGTCGAGCCACTCGGGGGAGAAACGGTTCTCGTCGTCGCCGAGGTCGAGGACGGCGATCTTGTCCCGGTAGGTCAGGGTGGCGGTCATCAGGAACCTTTCGTGGTGCTGTCGTGACGTTTCCCCGGGGGCGGGGGGTCGAGGGTGAGGACGGCGCGGACCGCCACCTCCAGGCGCCGGCGCACGGCGTCGTCCGGTTTCCGCCGGGCACGGAGCAGCAGTCCGGTGGGGAGTCCGACGACGCACGCTTCGATCACCTCGACCGCGCGACCGTCCCTGCGCCCCCACAACGCCAGCGCCAACCGAACGAACAGGTCGACGAGGACGGAGTCGAGGCGCGCCAACTCGTCCGCGACGTCCTCGGGGACGTCGGATCCGAGCAGTTCGTCGCGGCGCACGGTGAGCAGGAGCCGCGACGACTGCGGGAACTTCTCGGCGAAGACGGCCGGGGTGTCGGCGGCCGCGACGACGGCGTCCACGGGACCCCGCTCCAGCGCGTGCTCGACCGATTGCTGTTGCAGGTCGAGGAATCGGTGCGCCGCCCGCAACCATGCGCGTCCGACGAGCCCTCCACGGGAGCCGAATGCGTGATAGATGGCGCCGTTGGACATCTCCGTGGCGGCGGCGACCGCCCGCAGCGTCACCGCGCTCGGCCCGCCCTCGACGGCCAGCCGTTCGGCGGTGTCGAGCGCGGCGTCGAGGTCGTGGACGCGTGGCCTGGGCATACGGCGAACGATAACAGATCATGCGTTCTATTACCCGTCGGTAGGTACTGGCCTACCGCGCGATGGGAGCCGTTCGATGATCGGCTAGCCGTTGTGCCCCGAGTCACAATGGGTTAGCTTTGTCCGGACATAAACACATTACGTGTTCTGCACATGGAATACGTCGAGGAGATGTTCATGGCCAGCGATCTCACCCGAACTACCGCCCAGCACCTGCCCGCCGACGCGCCTGGACGGCACTCGCACAGGCTCGGCGTCATCGCCGTCGTCGCCACCTTCGGCGGCCTGCTCTTCGGATACGACACCGGAGTCATCAACGGCGCACTCGAACCGCTCAAGGAAGACCTCCAGCTCACCTCGGTCACCGAGGGCCTGGTGGTGAGCATCCTGATCTTCGGCGCCGCGATCGGCGCCCTCATCGGCGGCCGGATGTCCGACCGGTACGGACGCCGGCACAACATCCTGGTACTCGCGATCATCTTCATGATCGGCACGCTCGGCTGCGTGCTGTCCCCCACGTGGGAGATACTCGCACTGTTCCGCTTCATCCTCGGCCTCGCCGTCGGCGGCGCATCCGCGACCGTGCCCGTCTACCTCGCCGAGATCTCCCCCGCCGAACGGCGCGGCAGCGTGGTCTCCCGCAACGAAGTCATGATCGTGTGCGGGCAGTTCGCCGCATTCGTGATCAACGCCGTCATCTTCAACATCTGGGGTGAGCACGAGAGCGTCTGGCGCTTCATGCTCCTGATCGCCGTCGCTCCGGCCATCGTCCTGTTCGCCGGAATGCTGAGGATGCCGGAGAGCCCGCGCTGGCTGATGTCGCAGGATCGGCACGACGAAGCGCTCGCCGTGCTCCTCCAGGTCCGGTCCCCGGAGCGGGCGCGTGCCGAACTGGAGGAGGTCCAGGCGCTCGCGGAGGAAGAGAAGCTCGCGCAGACCGGCGGTCCCGCGGACCTGTCGGTGAAGTGGATCCGCCGCCTCATCTTCATCGGCGTCGGCCTCGGCGTGTTCCAGCAGGCCACCGGCATCAACTCGGTGATGTACTACGGCACCCAGCTGCTCGGCGACGCCGGATTCTCCTCCAACGCAGCCATTGTCGCGAACACCCTCAACGGACTGTTCAGCGTGCTCGGCGTCCTCACCGGCATCGCCCTGATCAACCGGATCGACCGTCGCAAGATGCTCATCGGCGGGTTCGTGCTCACCACCACGTTCCACCTCCTCGTCGGCCTGTCGGCCTTCCTGCTGCCCGACGGCACCGCGAAGGCCTATTTCATCCTCGTGTTCGTGGTTCTGTTCGTCTTCTCGATGCAGGGCACGATCGGTCCCCTGGTGTGGCTGATGCTGTCGGAGATCTTCCCACTGAAGATCCGCAGCTTCGCCATCGGCATCTGCATCTTCATGCTGTGGATCGCGAACGCGATTGTCGCGCTCGTCTTCCCGCCCCTCGTGGCAGCACTGGGAATCGCAGCCACCTTCTTCATCTTCGCGTGCCTCGGCGTGCTGGCTCTCGTGTTCATCACCACCCAGGTCCCGGAAACCCGCGGCCGCTCCCTCGAGGAACTCGAAGAGCAGTTCCGGCGCGAGTATTCGTGACCGTCTCCGCACCGAGTCCCGTGAAAGGTTGACCTCATGACAGTGCTCGTAGCAGTGACCGATACCTCCGAAGGATCGCACGCCCTCCTCGCCGGCAAGAAGGAAGCCGCGATGCTGGACACCGGTCTGCTGGTGGTGAACCTCTCCCTCACCGAACCCGAAGAGGTGCACACCCTCGCGGACGACGGGGTGACCGTCCTCGACCGGATCGGCCGCGGCGACCGCGATCCCGCAACCGCGGTGCTGGATCTGATCGACGACCGGCCCGACATCGAACGCCTCGTGATCGGGGTCAAGCGCCGCAGCGCGGTCGGCAAGGCCCTCCTCGGCAGCGTGAGCCAGCGCCTCATCCTGCAATCACCGATCCCGGTTCTCGCGGTCAAAAGCCCTCAGTAGAAGCTGGTTTCACGTTCCAGCGCGGCGCCCGGCAGCAGGGAGGTCACCCCTTCCCGCCGCCGGGCGCCGCTGTCGAACGGCGAACACTGAGCGTCGGCGTGTGCAGGTGGATGCGCCGCGACTGCGTCGGTCGCTCCAGCCGCTGCAGCAGGAATTTCGCGGCCTGCGCACCGACCGCGAAATTGCCGTTGTTGACCGACGTCAGCGACAGGTGCCGGATCCGCGCGAGATACGTGTCGTCGTACCCGACGAGCGAGAGGTCGTCGGGGACTCTCAGGCCGCGGTCGTCGGCCGCTGACAGCGCCCCGACGCACGTGACGTCGTTGAACGCGAGGATCGCCGTCGGCCGGGGTTCGGCATCGAGTACACGACCGGCCGCGACGTATCCGCTCTCCTCGGTCATGCCTGCGAACTGCACGGACGCGAGGTCGCCGCACCCGGCCTCGGTCATCGCCTCGGTGAATCCGTCGCGGCGCAGAGTGCCCACCACTCCGGGACCCTGCAGGTAGGCGATCCGCCGATGGCCGAGGTCCAGCAGATGCCGGGTGGCCAGCCGGGCACCGGCGATGTCGTCGTCCGCCGCGATGTCGACGTTCGGCAGACTCGGTTCGTGGGTTCCGGCGAGGACGACGGGGACGAGGGCCGCGGCCCGTTCGATCGCGGGGCCGGCGTCGGTGGTGCCCACCACCACCAACCCGTCGATCCGCTGCGACAGCAGGGTCTCGACGGTGTCCCGCCCGACGCGCTGATCCAGATGACTGTCGGCCAGCACCGGCGCGATCCCGACGGCGTCGAGCGTCGTCGTCATCCCTTCGAGCAGTTCGACGAACCAGGGGTTGCGGAGGTCGTTCAACATCACCCCGACTGTGCCGCTGCGCGATTCGGACAATCCGCGGGCGATGGTGTTCGTCCGGTAGTCGAGTTCCTTCATGGCCTGCGTGACCATCTCGCGGCGGGCGGGGCTGACATTCGCCTCGCCGCGGAGCACCCGGGACACCAGCGATTTCGACACCCCCGCCCGCGCGGCCACGTCGCGGATCGTCGGTGGGCGAAACGACGACGCTCCCGGCGCGGCGTCCGCCGTCTCGCCCTCGGCCGGGCCGCGATCTGATTCGTTCACGAGGGACAGCATATGGAGCCCGGGCCGTGTTACGCTCATCACAACTGGGACCGGTCCACGTTTGTCCCTTTCCGGAAGGAGCCGAGTTGAGCGAGCACGGAAGCCTGCGGCTGTCCGCGGGCATGGTCGGCGGCGGGCAGGGTGCCGACATCGGCAAGACCCACCGCTACGCGATGCGCCTGGACGACCGATACGACCTGCAAGCGGGAGTCTTCGGACGAGACAGCGCGTCGTCGGCGCAGATCGCGGAGAGCCTCGGCGTGACGGCCGAGCGCACCTACCGCGACCACCGGGAGATGGCCGAACGGGAGTCCACCCGCGAGGACGGCGTCGACGTGGTGGCCGTGACCACACCGAACGACAGCCACTTCGACATCGCGCGCACGTTCCTGGAGGCCGGCATCTCGGTGGTGTGCGAGAAGCCCCTCACCCGCGACTCGGAGTCGGCAGCGGAACTCGTCGCGATTGCCGAGTCGTCCGGCGCCATTCTGGCCGTCCCGCACTGCTATTCGGCCTACGCCATGGTCCGGCACGCGGCCCGGATGGTGCGCGACGGCGACCTCGGACGCATCCGGTTCGTGGCGGTGGAACACGCGTCCGGCTGGGCGGCGACGCCCCTCGAACTCGGCGAGCACCGGCAGGCGCGGTGGCGTACCGACCCAGACATCGCGGGATTCCCCAGCGTCGTCGGCGATCTCGGTACCCACGCCTTCCAGCTGTTGCGCTTCGTCACCGGTCTCGAGGCGACCCGGGTATCGGCCGAACTGGACACCCTCGTCCCCGGGCGGCGGGTGTTCGACAACGCCACCGTGCGCCTCACCCTCTCCAACGGGGCACCCGCGACGCTCTGGGCGAGCATGGCCGCCACCGGCAACGAGCACGGCCTGCGCATCCGGGTCTTCGGCGACACCGCGAGCATCGAATGGCGGCACGAGGATCCGCACCACCTGACGGTCCGCGACCTCGACGGCGCCACCACGATCCTCGCGCAGGGAATGCGCACGCTGTCCGAGGACGCCGCCCGGCTCACCCGTCCCGGGCTGGGACACCCCGAGGGCTTCCTCGAGGCGTTCGCGAACTTCTACCGCGACCTCGCGGACGAACTCCGCGCCCGCCGCGACGGCGAGCCCTCCACCCTCCGTGATCTCTCCTTCCCCACCGGACGCGACGGGCTGATCGGCGTCCAGTTCGTCGAGGCGACGGCCGCCTCCGACGCCGCCGACTCGGCCTGGGTCGTTCCCGCTTTCGCACACGAAAAGGTCGGTATCTGACATGCAGCGTTTCGCCCTCATCGGAGCCGGGTTCATCGGCGGCGTTCACGGCGCTAACCTCGCGGCGCACCCCGACGTCGACCTGGCACTCGTCTTCGACATCGACCTCGCGCGCGCGACGGACCTCGCCAAGCGGCACGGCAGCCGCGCGACCACCGATCTCGCGGAAGTCTTCGATCCCACGGCGATCGACGCCGTCTTCATCGCGTCGTCCACCGACACCCACGCCGAGCATCTCCGCACCGCGGCGACGGCGGGAATCCCGGCCCTGTGCGAGAAGCCCATCGACCTCGACCTCGCCCGCGCCATCGACATCGTGCGCTTCGCCGACTCCCGGTCGCTGCGGGCGATGGTCGATTTCAACCGCCGCTTCGATCGCGACTACGCCGAACTGCAGCGGGTCGTCGCGTCCGGCGAGATCGGCTCGGTGGAGCTGATCCAGATGACCAGCCGTGGCCCGGCGATGCCGCCGCTCGAGTACATCGCCGTCTCGGGCGGGCAGATGCGCGACCAGACCGTCCACTTCTTCGACCTGGCCCGGTGGATCTCCGGGCTCGACCCCGAGTCGGTGTTCGCGACCGGTTCCACACTGGCCGAACCCCGCCTCGCCGAGTACGGCGACGTCGACACGTCGGCGGTCACGCTGCGCCTGCCCGGCGGCGCACTCGTCCAGATCGACTCCACCCGGCGGATCGGCTACGGCTACGACGAACGCATCGAGGTGCTCGGTTCCACGGGCATGGTCGAGGCGCGACGTCAGCGCGCCGGGTCCGTTTCCCGGTACAGCGCGGGCCGCGTGGTCGACGACGGGATGCACGCGGGATGGTTCGAGAGGATCCGGGCCAGCTACCGCATCGCACTCGACCACTTCGTCGACGCACTGGAGAACGGTGCCGCCATCGGACCCACCCTGTCGGAGGCGTTGAAGGCGCAGGCGATCGCCGAGGCCGCGACCCGCTCGCTCACCAGCGGTCGCATGGAGCCGATCGAGTACCCGGCCTGAAGGGTCACACCGGGTCGCCGCGGACGACGACGTCGGCCCGGGCGCGGCCGGGTGCAACCAACGCGGCGTTGCGTTCGTCGCTGCGCCGCACCCACTCTCGCGCCTCGTCGGGTGACTTGCCGAACCGGATGTGCCGCTCGACGAGGCGGGCGACGCGCTCGTCCCCGTCCGGGGCGAGGAACCACGCTTCGTCGAGCAGGGCACGCACCGCCGACCACGGTCCCTCGTCGAGGAGGAGGTAGTTGCCCTCGGTGATCACCAGCGGAACGTCCGGCGGGACGGCGATCGCCCCGGCGTACGACTCCTCGACCTCGCGGTGGAACTGCGGGGCGTACACCGTCTCGCCGTTCCGTTCCCGCAGCCGGCGCAGCAGCGCCACGTACCCGGCGGCGTCGAACGTGTCCGGCGCCCCCTTGCGTCCGGCCCGGCCGAGGCGGGCCAGTTCCGCACTCGCCAGGTGGAACCCGTCCATCGGCACGACCACCGCGGACGATCCCAACCCCGCCAGCACCGCCGCGGCGACGGTGCTCTTGCCCGAGCCCGGCGGTCCCGCGATGCCGAGAACGCGGCGCGTGCCCGGCGCGGCGAGCGCCCGGGCACGCGCGACGAGTTCCTCGAGTCGACCGTCGTCCATAGGCAGACCGTAGTCCTCCCTCAGCCGACTACTCGTGGTGCACGGGTGGGTGCGTCCTCCGTCGGGGCGGAACGCCAGGTCGTCCCGAGCACCGCGCTGATCACCCGGTCCTGGACCGCCACGAGGATCAGCGTCATGAGGCAGCCGTAACCGAAGACGACGAGCAGCCAGAGCAGGTTCAATTCCGGTGCGCCGTCGACGAGCATCGGGGCCACCATCGTCACGAGCAGCGACTCGATCAGCCCCAGCAGCACCGCCGGGACGACTCCGAAGGGTGTGTGCCCCAGCAGGATCGGGTGCACCGACAGGACCAGGAAGATGACGACGGCCACGCCGACCCCCATCATCAGTTCGAACGGCACCCCGGGCAGGGCGTCCTTGACGAGCAGGAACAACCCGGCCCAGCCGACGCCGCACGCGAAACTCAGAAACATCCCCAGCAGGGCCTTCGGCGGCGCCTGGAGCGTGAAGAAAAGCTTGACGTTCTCTCGGCCGTGAACGACCGAGATTCCCCTCCAGACTCACGTCCCGAGGTTCCTGTTTCACCGACAGTCGCCACCCCACACGTTATGTGCGAGGTGGTCTCACACCATCTCCGCAGGCTGCCACCGCCAGTCCGACGGCCAAAATATTCCTCGCCGCATTCACATCCCGATCATGGACGACGCCGCACCGGCACGCCCACACCCGCACCGTCCAGCGGCATCGTCGACGCGACCTCCCCGCACACCGAGCAGGTCTTCGACGACGGATGAAACCGGTCGACCACCACCACCCGCCGCCCGTACCAGTCGGCCTTGTACTCGAGCATCGACCGGAACTCGGACCACCCCGCATCCGAGATCACCCGAGACAACGACCGATTCTTCACCATGTTCCGCACACTCAGATCCTCGACGGCGATCACTTGATTTTCGCGCACCAGCCGAGTGGACAGTTTGTGCAGATAATCGCGGCGCCGATCAGCGATCCGGCCATGAATCTTCGCGACCTTCAGTCGGGCCTTGGCCCGGTTCCGGGACCCTTTCTGCTTCTTGGCCAGCATCCGTTGCGCCTTCGCCAACCGCTCACGGTCCGTGCGCTCGTGGCGCGGGTTGGTGATCTTCTCCCCCGTCGAGAGTGTGTACAGGCTCGTGATCCCGGCGTCGAGCCCGACCACCCGATCGGCCGGCTCGAGTTCGGTGATCGTGTCCTCGACGAGGATCGAGATGTGGTACTGACCACGAGCATTACGCGACACCGTCACCTGCGACGGTACTGTCCCCTCCGGCAGCGGCCTCGACCACCGAACGTCCAGGGGTTCGGTCTGCTTGGCCAACCGGACCTGCCCGCCGCGGTAGGTGAAGCAGTTCGAGTAGTAGGTCGCCGAATCCTTCGACTGCCCCTTCTTCTTGAATTGCGGGTATCGGGTCTGCTTGCGCCAGAACCTCTCGAACGCACCCTGCAACTGCCGCAGCGCCTCCTGCAACGGCCCCTTCGACGGCTCCGCCAACCACTCCGTCTCGACATCCCGTTTCCATCCGGTGAGCATCTTCGAGGTGTCCGCGTAGGTGACCCGTCGCTGCTCCTGCGACCAGGCACGCGACCGCTCGGCCAACGCCCGGTTGTAGACATACCGGGTGCACCCGAACGTCCGAGCAAGCTGTTCCGCCTGCACCGCAGTCGGATAGAAACGGTACTTGAACGCCCGCTTCACCACCCTCCCCGCCATGACCGAAGACACTAGCCCCACGGTCCGACAAACCAGATCGGCCATCCCGGACCTGAAGGACCCGGGTTTGCGCCGAAAGACTCACGGATCAACCGTGTGCGGGAGGAGGAAGTCTGTGCTCCTCGCCGTGATCTCGCGTCTACGGCGCCACGTAGAACGTGCCGACGCTCGGTGTGCCGTACACGTCGTACAGGCCCGGGAGGTGCGCGGTCACGGCGACGACCACCTGACCGGGGCCGGTCGTGACCGCATCGCGATCAGGATGCTGATCGGTGATGATCCCGGACCCTCCGGTCGACAGATTGATCCACTGGAACTCGTATCCGTAGCCATCCGGGGTCGGATAGATCTGCCCGTGTCCGTGGTGGACGACGGGGTTGTAGAACGCGCCGCCGCGGGTCAGCGGCCAGCCTACCACCGTTCCGGGGATTTGGAGGGTGGTCACGCCGTCGAACTGTGGCGATTCGGCATTCGCCGGCACCGAACACCCGATCCATGCGCTCACCGCGAGCACCCCGATCGTCAACTTTCGCACTACTCGACTCACGTCGATCCCTCCCCTGGTTCGGATTCCCGGGATATGTCCGAATCCGACGAGGATTCGTTACGGAAGGGGTACGGCTCTGACGAGGCGCAGCGGGTCGACGTTTCTATCGGTCGGGCCCCTGTCCTGGGCCGACTCGGCGCGAGGTCCACCTGAACCAGAGGGTCCGGGGAGCGGACACGTCTAGGTCACCGTGCCCGGCGGGATCGGATTGCTTACTTCTTCGGGCGCGACCGAGGGCTCGGCATCCACGTCTGTGGTGCCCAGCCGGGCGTAGAGGTCGGGGTTGCGTCGCGCGAGCCGCGTGCCGAGCGCCAACCCGATCACCAGGCTGACCGGCGTGACGGCGACGAGGATCGTGTTCACGGCGGGTCCGGCGGCGGTGAGCAGGTCCATCTTGGCCACGATCAGCCACGTCGCGTACATCAACATGGCAAGGGCGGCGGCGGGGGCTACCCGCACCCTCCAGACCGAATGCCCGCGGCGGTCCCGCCAGAAGAATGCGAGAACGGCTGCGGCGGCCATGGCCTGGAGGACGACGATGCCCACGACGCCCGGCGAATTCACCCAGAGCAGGAGCTGGAGGTAGGGGTCGGCGCCTGCGAGCGCGAACCCGGCGATCACGATCGCCGCGAGCAGACTCTGCACGGCGCTCGCCACATACGGCGACTTGTAGACCGGGTGCAGCTTGCCGAGCACCCGGGGAAGTACGTGCTCGCGCGACAACGCGAAGGCGTAGCGGGTGATCGCGTTGTGGAACGCCAGCAGGCTCGCGAGGATGCTCGTGATGATCAGCAGTTCCATGAGCGTGCTCGCCCAGCCACCGACGTAGTTCTCGATGGCGTCGAAGTACATCGCGGCGGGGTCGGAGGCGGCGAGCGCGAGCGCCTGATCGGGGCCGTAGGCCTGGATGATGATCCACACCATGAAGGCGTAGAAGAGGCCGAGGAACGCGACCGCCAGGTACGTCGCCCGGGGGATCGTGCGGGACGGGTCCTTCGCCTCCTCCCGGTACAGGGCGGTCGCTTCGAACCCGATGAACGCGGCGAACGCCAGCGTCAGCACCCCGCCCAAGCCGGGGCTGAACACGTGGGCGGGAGCGAACGACTCGACACCGAGGCCCTCGGCGCCGCCGCGAAGGAGGACTGCGACGGCGAGCAGAACCAGAATCCCGGTCTCGGCGCTCAGCAGCAGGATCAGGAACCGCGCGCCGACATGGACCGACCGCGACCCGAGGAACCAGATGAGCCCGACGCCGATCAGCGACCACAGCCCCCACGGAAGGTCCAGGCCGACCAGATCCGCCATGGTGGACTGGGTGAAATACCCCAGGGCGCCGAAGATCCCGATCTCGAGCGCGTTGTAGGACACGAGGGCGAGGACCGCGGCGGCCAGACCCCACCGGGGGCCGAGCCCGATCGAGATGTACGAGTAGAACGCTCCCGCGTTGTGGATGTACTTGCTCATCGCGGTGAAGCCGATCGCGAACACGCCCAGCGCGAGCCCGGCCAGGATGTACCCGCCGGGCGCCCCGATGCCCCCGACGTTCAGCGCCAGGGGCGCGACGCCCGCCATCACCAGCAACGGCGCGGCGGCCGCGACGACGAAGAACACGATGCCGGCGGTGCCGAGGGCGCCGCCCTCGAGTTGCGCGCCGGAGGCGGGTCCGGGTGCGGTTTTCTTCATGGGGAACTTCTCCAGTCCGGGCAGGGGCGCGACGGCGGGGAAACCAGGGCGCGGATACGCGACGAGGAAACAATCGAATGTGTTTCGATTAGACTAGAACGAAGTGACCGGCGCCACAAGGGCATAATCGAATGAATTTCGATTGGAAAGGTGGGTGCAGCGATGGGCAGACCCCGCGTCGCACGCCTGGACCGCGAACGAATCGCGGAAGCGGCACTCGAACTGGTCGATCGCGACGGCGACTTCCGGATGCCGGATCTGGCCCGGCACCTGAACGTGCAGGTGTCGTCGATCTATCACCACGCCAAGGGCCGCGCCGCCGTCGTCGAACTGGTGCGCCACCGTGTCGTCCGGGAGATCGACGGATCGTCGTTCGAGCGCCTGCCGTGGGACGAGGCCCTGTCCGAGTGGGCGCGGTCGTACCGGGCAGCGTTCAGCAGGCACCCCACGGCCATCCGCCTCCTCGCCACCGAGACGGTGCGCGATCCCGGTTCGCTCTCGGTGTATCACTCGGCGGCCGCCGGTCTGCGCGACGCCGGCTTCCCGGACGACCACATCATGGCCGTCATCACCGCCGCGGAGAATTTTCTCCTCGGGGCCGCCCTGGACGCGGCCGCACCGGAGGTCATGATCGAAGCGGACGCGACGACGGCCGACGATCCGCTGACCCGGGCGCTCGCCGCCGCACCACGCGGCCCGGAGCGGGCCGAGCAGGCGTTCGAACTCGGCCTGGCGGCACTACTGGCGGGCTTTCGCGCCCTCCTGCAGGACCGCGGCGCGGTGCGGCGGTAGCACCGGGCGTCAGTGAACCCGCTTGCCGCCCAGCCAGGTCCGGGTCACGGCGAGCTCGCCGAGCGCCTGCGTGGACGACAGCCGGTACGGATCGACCGGCAGCTGAATCATGTCGGCGCGCATTCCCGGCAGCAGCCGGCCCCACAGGTCCTCCTCGAATCCCTGATAGGCGACGCCGGCCGAATACGCGGCGAGGGCCCGTTCGAGGCCGACGCGTTCCCGCGGCAGCCATCCCTCCGACGGGATGCCGGACGGTGTCTGCCGGTGAATCGCGGTGGCGATGCCCCTGATCGGCTCGTACGCGGTAATGGGCCAGTCGCTGCCGAAGGCCACCCGCGCGCCGCGCTCGGACAGCGTTCCGATCCGATACTGCTGCGCGCTCCGCTCGGCGCCGATTCGCGGGATCGTCAATTCCGTCATCAGGGCGTCGAGTTGGGCCCACAACGGCTGGAAGTTGGCGACCACCCCGAGCGACGTGAACCGGTCGAGGTCTTCGCCGTCGACCAACTGCAGATGCGCGATGGTGGCGCGACGATCACGAGGACCGTTGCACCGGTCGGCGTATTCGATCGCGTCGAGCGCCATGCGCACCCCCGCATCGCCGATGGCGTGGATGTGGATCTGGAATCCGAGCCGGTCCACCTCGGCCGCGGCCCGGCACAGCTCGTCCGTCGTCCAGTTGCTGATGCCGTGGGAGTGCGGACAATCCGTGTAGGGCGCCAGCAGGGCTGCGGTGCCTGCCTCGATCACGCCGTCCGCGAAGAACTTGACCGTTCCCGCCTTGACCGTGTCGCCGCCCCGTTCCCCGACCCGCTTGCGTGCCACGGCGAACGCGTCCCGGTCGGCCTCCCAGCCCTCCGGGGTGGCGCGGAACGCGAGATTGGCACGGGTGGCGAGCAGTCCGCGGTCCGCGGCCGTCAGCCACACGTCGACGTCGTCCAGTTCGGTCCACGCGTCCTGCACCCACGTGATGCCCGCGGCGGCAAGCATCCTCGACACCGACGCGAGCGCGTCGACCCGGACGTCGAGAGTCGCCTCCGGCACCAGCGCGAGCACCGGATCGATCGCACCCCATTCGCGCAGAGTGCCGAGCAACTCGCCGTCGGCGGTCCGCACGATCTCGCCGCCCGCCGGGTCCGGGGTGTCCCGCGTCAGTCCGGCCCGCCGCAGCGCCGCACTGTTGACCCAGGCGGTGTGATGGTCCATCGTGCGCAGGACCACCGGCCGGTCCGGGACCACGCTGTCGAGCCAGCGCGCCTCGAAGCGCCCGCCGGGCGCGAGCGTCGGCGACACTCCGTCCCCGAAGACGCACTCGGCCCCGGGGTTCTCGTCCGCCCAGCGGCGCACCTCGTGCAGGACCTCCTCGACGCTGCCGCAGTCGCGGATCGCGGCGCCGCGCACTCCGAGGCCGCCGAGCAACGGGTGGACGTGCCCGTCCCCGAACGACGGCAACAACGCGCCGCCGCCCAGGTCGATCACCTCGGTACCGCTCGCCCGCAGGGCACGGGCCCGCTCACCCAGCGCGACCACGCGACCGCCGGACACGGCGAGCGCGTCGGTGACGGGTAGGTCGGGATCGCCGGTGTGCACCGTGCCTCCGACGACCAGCAGTTCGGCGTCCACGGTCCCTCCTTCAACTAATCGAATATGATTCGATTAAGCTAGGTCGTGCGCGGGCCGACGTCAAGAGATGCCGGGTCACGGGGATGAAACGGAGAGTCCGGACCCCTCTTGCGGATCGTAGACCGGTCGTATACAACTGGTGTACGGCCTTTGGTGATCGGCTTCACAGCCGGACGGAGGCAAGAAAAAAAGCGGGCTCGGCGGCTGTTGGAGCAACCACCGAGCCCAGGCAGCACCATCTGCGCGACCGTTCGAGTCGCCTACTTGGAGGTAGGCGCAAGGACGTGCAGCTCGTCACGTAGCGACGATTCGACCTAGGAGTCGACTATGGCAACCGCCAACGACAAATCTATCAATCGCAGAACACACACCAGCCTGCCCGTCATCGCAGGTTCGAGCCTCGCCGGAACCGCAGTCGAGTGGTACGACTTCTTCCTGTACGGAACAGCGGCGGCACTGGTGTTCAACAAGCTGTTCTTCCCCACCGAAGATCCCCTGGTGGGCACCATGCTCGCGTTCGCCACCTACGCGGTCGGGTTCGTGGCGCGCCCGCTCGGCGCCGCGGTGCTCGGGCACTTCGGGGACGTCAAAGGCCGGCGCGCCACCCTGATCGCCAGCCTGATGCTCATGGGAGTGTCGACCTTCCTCATCGCGTTCCTGCCCACCTACGCGTCCATCGGCGTCGCCGCACCGCTGATGCTGGTGCTTCTGCGGCTGGTGCAGGGCTTCGCGCTCGGCGGCGAGTGGGGTGGCGCCGTCCTACTGGTGTCCGAACACGGCGATTCGACGAGACGGGCGTTCTGGTCCGCGTGGCCCAATCTCGGTCCGCCACTGGGCAATCTGCTGGCTGCCGGGGTACTCGCGGTCCTCGGTTCCACGCTGTCGGAGGACGCGTTCCTGTCGTGGGGGTGGCGGATCGCCTTCGGACTGTCGGCGCTCCTGGTGATCATCGGTCTGGTGTTGCGACTGTACGTCGCGGAGACCCCGCTGTTCGAGCAGTCGCGGGACACCGCGCCTGCCGAGAAGAAGGGCATGCCGCTCGCCGCGGCCGTCCGGGGACACTGGCGCCAGATCCTCCTCGCAGCCTTCACCCGCTTCGGCGAGAACGCCGGCTTCTACATCTTCTCGCTGTTCGTCATCACCTACATCACCCAGATCCTCGAACTCGACCGCAGCACCGGATTGAACGCCGTCATGATCGGTATGGTCGTTGCGCTGGTGACGATCCCGATGTTCGCCGTGCTCGCCGACCGGATCGGCCGGCGACCGATCTACATCGGCGCGTCCGCCGCCACCATCGTGTGGGCGTTCGTGTTCTTCGCCCTGCTGGACACGAAGAATCCGGCGGCGATCACCCTCGCGGTGGCGGTGGGGCTGCTGATCTTCGCGGCCTACAGCGCCGTGATCGGCGCGTTCTTCTCCGAACTGTTTCCCACCGAGGTCCGGTACTCCGGAGTCTCGCTGGCCTACAACCTCGCGTCGGTCCTCGCCGGTTCGCTGGCCCCGATCATCGCGATCGCGCTCTACACCCGGTTCGGCACCGGATACGCCATCGGTGCCTACCTCGCCGCCATGGGAGTCATCTCCCTGATCGCCTCACTCCTCGCGCGGGAAACGCAGTCCGTGGATCTCTCGGCCGTGGGTGACGAAGCGACGTCCCGGACGCCGGAAACGCCGGCGTCCGTCATCAACTGATTCTCCTCGAAGGGGCAAGCCATGACGACATCGAAGACCACCGGAGCAACCGCACCGGAGCTGGCCTACGAGTGGCTGAAGAACACCATCATCACCTTGCCCCGCGACGAAGAGATGTTCCTGTCCGAAGCGCAGGTCGCCGCGTCCTCCGGCATCTCCCGAACCCCCGTGCGAGAAGCGTTGCTGCGCCTCGAGGCCGAAGGCTTCATCCGGCGAGTGCCCCACAAGGGCGCGTTCATCCCGGCGTTGTCCGACAGCGACGTCGAAGCCATCATGCAGGCCCGCCGAGTGGTCGAGGAATGGTCCGTCACCGAAGTCGCGCCCCAACCGGGCCTGGTGCCGGACCGGCTCCGCATCCTCCTGGAACTGCAGGAGAACGACACCGACCCGGTCGACTTCATCGCACACGACCTCGAATTCCACACGGCCATCATCCGCGCGGCCGGCAACCCACTGATGAACAACTTCTACAGCTCGCTGCGGGACCGTCAGATGCGGATGGGAATCCGCATCGTCATGGCCGACGAAACCCGCAAGAAGCAGGTCCTCGTCGAGCACCGCGCCATCGCCGACGCGATCGCGGCCGGAGATCCCGCCGCTGCGGTCCAGGCGGTGCGTGAGCACCTCGACACCACGCTGCAATCCATGAAACGGCCGAACATCTAACGGCACGAAGGAAACCCATGAAGATAGCCCTGGCCCAGCTGGCCAGCCCCGATTCCGAAACCCCCGCGCACCGGCTCGAACGCGTGCGCCACCTCCTGACCGGACTCGACGACAGCGTCGACCTCATCGTTCTGCCCGAACTGTGGCGCGTGGGATACAACCACTTCGACGACTACGCCTCGGCCGCCGAAACTCTCGGCGGCGGCACCGTCCAGGTTCTGGCCTCCGTCGCCGTCGAACGGCGCTGCTACATCCACGCCGGCAGCATCGTCGAACAGGGTGAAGAGGGCAGACTGCGCAACACGGCGGTCCTGATCGGCCCGGACGGCCAGATCCACCACCACTACAGCAAAGTTCACGTGTTCGGATACGCCTCCCTCGAAGCGCAGCTCCTGCAGCCGGGAACGCAGATCCACACCACCGACACCCCGTTCGGCCCGATCGCGGCCACCACCTGCTACGATCTGCGATTCCCCGGACTGTGGACCGAATTGGATGCCGCCGGAGCGAAACTCGTCATCGTGCCCGCGGCCTGGCCCAAGGCCCGCAGGGAGCACTGGCGACTGCTGACGTCGGCCCGCGCCGTCGACAACCAGGTCTTCGTGATCGCTTGCAACGCCACCGGGACCCACAATTCCGTCGAACTCGGCGGCCACAGCCGGATCGTCGACCCGTGGGGAACGGTGATCGCCGAGGCCGATTCGTCCGAGGGCATCACCATCGCCGAGATCGACCCCACCGCGGTCGACCGCACCCGCGCCGAGTTCCCGGTCCTGAACGACCGGCTCGACGACTACAGCTTCCTCAACCGCAGAAAGGTCCTGTCATGACCGGCGCCACCACGCAGGTGCTCACCTTCGACACCCTCGACTCTTCCGAGACCCTGCGATTCGACGACGTCCGGACCCTGGTCGCCGGATACACCGGCCGCGACGAAGCGGCGGTGCAACATCACATCGACGAACTCGCGGCCATCGGTGTCGCACCGCCGGCGCAGGTCCCGATGTTCTACCCCGTCGAGATCGCGACGATCACCACCGCGACGCAGGCCCCGGTCACCGGCGCGCACACGTCGGGCGAGGTGGAGCCGGTGATCCTGCGGCACCGGGGGCGGTACTACCTCGGTGTCGGCTCCGATCACACCGACCGACAACTCGAGACCGTCGACATCGGCGACTCCAAGCGGGCGTGCCCGAAGCCGGTGGGCCCGGCCGTCGTCGAAATCGAGGACTGGGCGTCGTTCGACTGGGACGCGTGCCGGGCCCGGTCGTGGGTCGACGGAGTGCTGTACCAGGACGGCACACTGGCCAATCTCCTTACCCCGCATAACCTTCTGCAGATCTTCGCCGACCGGATCGGCGACACCGGCGAGGACCTGCTCTGCTTCGCGGGCACCCTGCCGCTGCTCGACGGGAAGTTCACCCCCGGACACCGGTGGGACCTCGAACTCACCCTGCCCGACGGCCGGACCCTCACCCACACCTACACCACCGAAGGACACTGACATGCGCACCGGAGCCGACTACCTGGCCTCCCTGAACGACGGGCGAGTCGTGCTCGTCGACGGGGAGAAGATCGACGACGTCACCACCCATCCGGCATTCGCGCCCGTGACCCGGACCATGGCGGAGATGTTCGACCTCGCCGCGGACGAGGCCAACGGCATGCAGTACGTCGCCCCCGAAACCGGGAACCAGGCCAATCGGGTGTTCTCGATTCCGCGGTCGCGGGAGGAACTCGCGCAGCGACGGGAGGCGATCGAGCGGTGGGCGCGGCACACGCACGGCTGGATCGGCCGCAGCCCCGACCACGTGGGGACGTTCCTGGCCGCGTTCGCGGCGCATCCCGAGGTGTTCGCCGCCGAGGGTGACCACGATTTCGGGGCGAACGTCTCCGCGTTGTACCGGCGCCTGCTCGACGAGAACCTCTACGTCTCGTACGCGATCATCCCGCCGCAGGTCTCGCGGGCGACGACGGCGTCGGGCTGGGAGGGCGAATACCTGCAGGCCGGCGTGGTCGAGGAGACCCCGGAGGGTCTGGTCATCTGCGGTTCGCAGATGCTTGCCACCGGCGGCGCGATCGCCGACGAAATCTTCGTCTCGTGCATCAAACCGCTCGGCCCGGACGACAAGGACTTCGCCGTCGGCTTCGTCGTCCCGGCCAACGCCCCCGGCCTCAAGCAGTACGTCCGGCGCCCGTACATCCCGGCCGCGACGAGCTCGTTCGACTACCCCCTGACCTGCCGCTACGACGAGCCCGACTCGCTCCTCGTCTTCGACGACGTCCTCGTGCCGTGGGATCGGGTGTTCGTCGACCGCGACACCACCGGTGTCCGCCGGCAGTTCTTCGAGACGGGCGCACACGTTCTCGGCAACTGGCAGGCGCAGATCCGGTTCGCGACGAAGCTGGAATTCATCGCCGGCGTCGCGCGTCGCGTCACCCAGGTCAACGGCATCGACAAGATCCCCAGCGTGCAGGAAAAGCTCGGCGAACTCGCCGCGCTCGTCAGCGGGGTCCGGTCCGCGGTGCTGGCCGCCGAATACACCGCCGAGCCGGATTCGGCGGGGATGTGGCTGCCGGGCAGGCAGGCCCTGTACGGGTCGATGGGCCTGCAGTCGGAGATCTACCCGCGGGTGATCGCGATCCTGCGTGACCTCGTCGGCGGCGGCGTGCTGCAACTCCCGTCGAGCGTCAAGGACCTCACCAGCCCGCTGACGTCCCGCGACATCGAACACTACGTTCAGTCCCCCGGTGTGCCGTCCGAGGAACGCATCAAACTCTTCAAACTGGCCTGGGACATCATCGGCTCCGAATTCGCCGGACGACACCAGCAGTACGAAATGTTCTACGCCGGCGCCCCCTTCGTGGTGAAGGGCGCGTACACGTACCGCAACTACGACTACGACAGCGCCGTCGCGGCAGTGCAGCAGTTCACCGACGGATACAAAGCGGAAAGCGAGTAACCCCTCATGGCCAAGCCCGAATTCGAATTCTTCCCGGTCACCGACGTCGAGTGGACCGTGTGTCCGGGTGACGATCCGAAGATCACCGAACGTATCCTCGCCAAGGACCCCGAAGGCAACGTCGCCACCCGGATCCTGCGCTACGAACCCGGCGCCGACTCCACCCCCATGGGCGTGCAGAAGCACGATTTCTGGGAGGAGGTCTACATCCTCGAGGGATCGTTCACGGACCTCACCCTCGGCGAGACGTTCACCGCCGGAATGTACGCGTGCCGGCCGCCGGGCATGCCCCACGGTCCCTGGAGCACGGACGAAGGTGTCGTCACCTTCGAAGTCCGGTACCACAGTAAGTAGGCCCGCGATGACCCTTCCGGCATTCCACGCCCCCACCCCCACGGACATGCGGCGCAGCATGGGCCGGTTCACCACCGGGGTCGCCGTCGTCAGCGCCGACGACGGGGACGGCGACCCCAGCGCCATGACGATCAGCTCCCTGACCTCGATCAGCCTGGACCCGGCGATCCTGCTCGTCTCGCTCACCCACGGCTCCCGCACCACCGAGGCCGTGGAGGCCGCGGGCTCGTTCGCCGTCTCGATCCTCGGGTCCCGCCAGGAAGCACTCGCCCGGCGGTTCGCCACCCGCGGCGGCGCCCGATTCGACGATCTGCCCTGCGATCGCAGCCGCTCGGGCCTGCCGCTGATCAAAGACGCTCTGGCCCAACTCGAATGCAGGATCCACAGCGCCCACGACATCGGCGACCACCGCGTCTTCTACGGTGAAGTCACCGACATGCGCTGCCGCGAAGGAACCGGCCTGGTGTTCTATTCGGGGCGGTTCGGCGACTTCCACGACTTCGGCCACGACGAGGTCCCCTGGTTGTTCTGATCGGCCCGCCGCGGACCTGCTCGCCGGCGCATCACTTGTGGTGCGCCGGCGATCGGCGTTGCACCGAAATTGTGCAACAATAGTGCACGTCAGCACGGACCTGATCGACTCAGGAAGGGAAGATCTTCATGCCCCCGAACTGCGTTCGCATCGAGCGCTCGACACGGTACGTTCGATGTTGTTGTACAACATGACGGGTGAGGCTCCGATGACGACGCTGCCCACTCGTCCCGGCGAGTCAGGTGACACACGATGGTGCTAGCGGCGGGCGCAGACCCGGACAACGAGGGCAGCCCCGATTCGGGCGCCAACCGGACGCTGCAGGCGTATCACGATCTGCGCGCCCTGATCCTCTCCGGTCATTACGAACCGGACTCCCGCCTCACCGAGTCGGGACTCACCACCCAGCTCCAGGTCTCACGGGGGACGATCCGTTCGGTGCTGGCACGCCTCGCCCAAGAGGGCTATGTCACCACCGAGGCGAACCGGAGCGCTCGCACCCGCTCGTTCTCGGTGGACGAGGCGATCGAAATTCTCGAGACCCGCGCGGTCCTGGAGTCGGCGCTGGCAGCGAAGGCCGCCGAACGCGCCACCGAGGCGGACATCGCCGCGATGACCGAGACCTGTAAGCGCATGTGGGACTTGCAGGTACCGGGCGGGCGCGAGGAATACTGGAATCTCAACCGCAAGTTTCACGAACAGGTCAAGCGGGCGGCACGGCAGGCCACACTCACCAGGTTCGTCGACAGCCTGCTCTATCCGCTCGTCATGCAGCAGTACCGCGACGCGGACCGTCGCGCGAACCCGCGCACCGACTCCGTCAGGGAGCACGAGGCCATCCTCGCGGCGATCGTCACGCACAACCCGGAGTCCGCCGCCGCGGCGATGCGGCATCACCTGTCTTCGGCCCGGCGAGCACTTCAGCTGAACTTCCCGACGTCGGACGACCAGCTGCGGAAAGGATGAACGGGGTTTCATGACTGATGTGATCATCGCCGGCGGCGGACCGACCGGCATGATGCTGGCCGCCGAATTGCGACTGCACGGTGTGGACGTGCTGGTGCTGGAGAAGGAGGTCGAGCCGAACGAACAGGTCCGTTCGCTCGGCCTGCACGTGCGCAGCATCGAGATCCTGGATCAGCGCGGGCTGCTCGAACGGTTCCTCGAGCAGGGCACGCAGTACCCGGGTGGCGGTCGCTTCGCCGGCATCGACAAACCGTGGCCCGAACATCTGGACACCGCGCACGCCTACATCCTCGGCATCCCCCAGCCGGTCACCGACCGGCTGCTGGCCGAGCACGCCGCCGAACTCGGTGCCGATATCCGGCGCGGCTGCGAACTGGCCGGCCTGAGCCAGGACGCCGACGGGGTGACCGTCGAACTCGCCGAGGCGGGGTCGCTCGGCAAGCAGGTGCGTACGCGTTACCTCGTCGGCTGCGACGGCGGCCGCAGCACGGTCCGCAAGCTGCTCGGCGTCGGATTCCCCGGCGAACCCGCCAAGGTCGAGTGGCTGCGGGGTGAGATGGAGGTGACCACTCCGCCGGAGGAACTGGCCGCCATCGTGGCCGAGGTCCGCAAGACCCACAAGGGGTTCGGTGTCGGTCCCGCCGGGAACGGCCTGTACGGGGTCGTCGTCCCCGCCGAGAGCGTCACCGAGGACAGCACCGTCCCCCCGACGCTCGAGGAGGTCGAGAGCCAACTGCGAGCGTTCGCCGGCACCGACTTCGGTGTCCACTCACCACGCTGGCTCTCCCGCTTCGGCGACGCCACCCGTCAGGCCGAGCGCTACCGGGCCGGACGGGTGTTCCTGGCGGGCGACGCCGCGCACGTGCACCCACCGCTGGGAGGACAGGGCCTCAACCTCGGGATCCAGGACGCCTTCAACCTGGGCTGGAAACTGGCCGCCGAGATCAACGGCTGGGCACCGGTCGATCTGCTGGACAGCTACCAGTCCGAACGGCACCCGGTGGGCGCCGACGTACTGAACAACACCCGCGCGCAGAGCGAGCTCATGTCCACCGAACCGGGCCCCCAAGCTGTGCGCCGGCTGGTGACGGAGCTGATGGACTTCGAGGTCGTCAGCCGGTACCTGATGGAAAAGGTCACCGCCATCGGGATCCGCTACGACTTCGGCGACGGGCACGAACTGCTCGGCAAACGGCTCCGGGACATCGGTCTCGGGAGCGGGCGCCTGTACGAACAGATGCACCATGGCCGCGGACTTCTGCTCGACCGGACCGGCCGGCTCTCGGTCGACGGCTGGGCGGATCGGGTCGACTCCGTCGCGGATGCCGACGCCGAGTTGGGCGTGCCGGCCGTGTTACTCCGTCCGGACGGCCACGTCGCCTGGGCCGGCGACGACCAGGCGGGACTCGACAAGCACCTGTCGCGGTGGTTCGGCGCTCCCGTCAGCTGAGCACTGGCGGTGAGGACCTCCTCCATTCGTGAGGAGGTCCTCACCGACTCAGAACGACACGCCGGCCGCCCGCTCCCACGCGGCGGTTACGACCACAGCGCGACCGTCCATGCCGGGTCCAGGACGACGGTCACGTCGTCGCCCGGGCGAGCACGGAGGTGCGCGTCGGCGTGCGCGCGGAGCGACACGTCCCCGACGGTCACGACCATCTCCTGGCGGTCGCCGAGATACTCGGTGGTCACGATGCGCCCCGGGAATCGGTTGGGACCGTGAGTTTCCCGCTCCTCGGGGATGATGCGGATGTTTTCGGGCCGGATGCACACGAACATTTCCTGGCCGGGGGTGGGCGGGGTGGATGGGGTGGTGAAACGCTCGCACCGCACCACCCCGACGGTCGTCTTGGCGTCGACGACGCGGTCGCCGGAGCCCGCCGGCCGGTCGAGCACTCCGGGGATGAGGTTGGCGCTGCCGACGAAGTCGGCCACGAACCGTGTCGCGGGCGAATCGTAGATCTCGCTCGGTGATCCGATCTGTTCGATCCGACCACGATTCATGACGACGATCGTGTCGGACATGGCCAGGGCCTCACCCTGGTCGTGCGTTACGTAGATGGTGGTGACGCCGAACTTCTGCTGGAACGAGCGCAACTCGGCGCGCAGCTGTGAGCGCAGCTTGGCGTCCAGGTTGGACAGCGGTTCGTCCAGCAGCAGGACCTCCGGCTCGCACAGCAGGGCGCGGGCCAGCGCCAGCCGCTGCTGCTGGCCGCCGCTGAGCTGGGTGGACCATCGGTCCGCGTACTCCGACAGGCCCACCTGTTCGAGCATCGTTCGGACGCGACGCTCCCGCTCGGCGCGAGGGTACGTCTTCCGGCCGTACTGCAGGGGAAACGCGGCGTTGTCGAACACCTTCATGTGCGGCCAGATCCCGTAGGACTGCGGCACCATCGCGATCGGCCGGACGTCGGGAGACACGTCGCGCCCCGCCGCGGCCGAGAAGACGGCCTGGCCGTTCATCCAGATCTCGCCGCTGTCGGCGGTCTCCAGTCCGGCGAGACAGCGGAGGGTGGTCGTCTTGCCGCACCCACTGGGCCCGAGCAGGGTGAAGAAGCTGTTCTGCGGCACGGAGAAGCTGACATCGTCGATGACGCGGGTCACCTCGCCGCTGTGCGGGCGGGTGAAGTGTTTCTGCAGGCCGGAGATCTGCACGGAATGGTCGGAACCAACGAGGGTTTTCATGTTCACGGCACCTCAGATGTGTTGTTGGAAGCCACGGCGGTTGACCCACCAGACGGAGACGGCGGACAGGGCGAGCAGGAGGACCGCGAGGGCGCTGGCCTCGGGATAGTTCGCGCTTTCACCGATCATGTCCCACAGCAGCACCACGACGGTGCGGTTGTCGGAACTGGACAGCAGCAGCGCGATCGGGAGTTCGCCCAGGGAGTTGGCGAACACCCACAGCCACGTGCTCGACACCGCGGGAGCGACGAGCGGGAAGACCACCCGGCGCAGCACGACGGCGTTGGACGCCCCGCTGACGCGGCCCACCTCTTCGAGTCCCTTGTCGAGTTGCAACAGTGCCGTCTGAATCATGCGTGATCCGCGTGGGATGTAGCGGGTGGTGAACGCGATGATGATGATCCAGATCGTGCCGTAGATCGGGATGGGCAGGTACAGGTACAGGAACAGCACAGCCATGCCGAGCACGACGCTGGGGATGGCGAAGACCAGGAAGGACAGATCGAACAGGCCCCTGCCGAGGCGCCCGGCGCGGGTCGAGGCCAGTGCCAGCCACAGGGCGAACCCGGCGGTCAGCGTCGCCGTGATCAGGCTGATCACCAGGGTGTTGACGACGGCGTGCGTCAGGTTCGGGTTGGTGAAGATCGCGCCGTAGTTGGCGAGGCTGAGCGCACCCAGGTTGTCGAAGTTGATCGGCTGCAGGTACGGGGTCAGGCTCGTCCAGACCAGGGTCAGGATGGGCACGATGATCGCGACGAGAACGTAGAACGAGACGATGCCGGCGACCGGGATGCGCCACCGCCCCAGCCGCACCGGTGTGGACCGGTACCCCTTGCCGCCCACCACCTGGAATCGGTGGGACTCGCGGGTCTGACGCCGGTAGACGGCGATCATCACGAGGGACAGCAGGACGAGCATGATGCCGTAGGCACTGGCCTGGCCGTAGTTGGCAAGACCCGACGGCGGCTGCAGGGACGCCTGGATGAGGCTGCTGAACACGAAGATCTGGTCCGGCATTCCGAGGATGGCAGGGATCGCGAACTCCTCGAGCGCAATGACGACGAGCAGCATGCTGGCCGCGGAGATCCCCGGCATCGTCAGCGGCAGAACCACTTTGCGGGTTCGCGTCCACCAGCCTGCACCCGACGTGGCCGCGGCCTCCTCGAATTCGAGGTTGAGCCGGGCGAACGTCGGCGCGAGCATGATGTACATGCCCGGGACACCGAAGATGCCGGCCACCAGGATCATGCCCGGCAGCGAGTAGATGTCGATCGAGAGCCCGAAGACCCGCTCGATGACGATGGCGATGGGGCCGTTGGTGGGGTTGGCCGCCAGGACCCACGCCACCGCCATGACCGTGGCAGGCACGGCCATGGGGGCCAGCGTGCTCGGCGCGAGGAAACGGCGTCCCGGAATGTCGGTCCGCTCGAACAGGTAGGCCAGGCTGACGCTGACAACCAATGCCAGCGACACGGTGCCGACCACGAAGACGAACGAGTTGAGCGCGACGTCGACCAGGCGTTTCGAGGAGAAGATCGCGGTGAAGTTGTCGAGCGTGAACCCGGGGACCTGGAAGGGCAGCTTCGTCTCGCTGTCCTTGAGGCTGCTGAACAACAGCATTCCCAGGGGGAAGAGCATGAGATAGGCGACGATCGCGCCGATGGCGATGTTGACGCCGACCAGGACGCGGTCCCGGCGCTTGGGGTGGTGTACGTCGGCGGGCTGAGGGCGTACGTCGTCGGGTCGAGGGCGTACGCCGGTGGAGAGCTGGGTGCCGGACTGCATCGCTGAAGTCTCCAAGGGTGAGGGGATAGAGTTTGCCGCCCGTCACGGGCAGCGGTGCGGCGGTGGGAGCCGTCAGTTGACGTTGGTGCCCAAGGCCTCTTCGACCTCGGGGAAGAAATCTGAGAACTGCTCGTACTGCGCGATGTCGGTCTCGCTGAACCATTCGACGCCGGCGTCACACAGGGCGCCGATGACACGGTTCGTGGCGGCGTCGGTGCAGTCCGTGTTGGTGGGAATGACAGAGTTGTACGTGCCGACCAATGCGGACTGGCCCTCTTCGGAGGCGAGGAAGGCGGTGAGCAGGCGACCCGCCGCCGGGTGCGGTGCACCGTCGGCCACGAACAGATACGACTTGTTGGCGTTCGTGGGGCCCACCGGTGCGACGGCGACCGGCGCGCCCTTCGACTCGTCCGCGAGCACGAGGTTGATGAGGTCGGTGCCGACCGGCGTCTGGCCGGACACGACGAGTGTGTGAGCCTGCGTCGTGTTTTCGGTGTAGTGGGGATTCAGCTCGGCCAGCCGGGACGCGTAGTCGAGACCGGCGTCGGCGCCGAGGGTGGGGTCCTGGGCCCACACGGTCATGAAGGACCCGCGCGACTCGACACTGAGTTTTCCGCCGTTCCATCGCGGATCGAGCAGGTCGTCCCAGCTCGCGGGCACATCGTTCGGGGCCAGGGCGTCGGTGTTGTAGGCCCAGACCTTCGGTACCGCCCACACGTAGACGAAGTCGTCGGCGAAGATCTGGTCGCTGGGCACCTCGTAGGATGCCCAGTCGACCTTCGCCGCCATGGACTGCGACGGCAAGACCGTGAGCCCACCTGCGTTGGACACATCGAACGTCACCCGGTCGGCGGCCTGCTCCACATTGAGCTGGGTGACCAGATCCGGAGCCTTCTTGTTCGTGTACCTGACCTCGATCCCTGGGAATTTCTTCTCGAACGCGTCGATCGCCGGCTTCATCTGAGCCTCCGGCTTCGGCGCGAACCAGACGACCTCCCCTTCGGCCTTGGCCGCCTGGTACAGCTCGTCGAGGTTCTTCGTGTCCGGAACAGGCGGCGGACCGCCGCAGGCGGTCAGGACGACGGCGACTGCCATGACCGAGGCCATGCAGAGCCTGCGCCGAAAGCGCTTCATAGCGATCAACATTCCTTCGCGGCGGTGGAAACGGAGCTGCCCTGGGCGAGCCCGTACAGCCGGCCGGCGGTGCCGCCCGCGATCAGCTCCAGGTCGGTGGCGTCGAGTGACGGCAGTTGCTCCCTGATGAGGTCGGCCAAGTCCGACAACGATCCGGCCGAGGCGGGGAAGTTCGAACCCCACATGACGTGGGCCGCCCCGAACTCTTCGATCAGCGTGCGGACCAGCGGTGCCGCGGATCCGCTCTCGCGCTGCGCGCGGAGTACGGCCGGCGGCGTGATCTTGATGAACACGCGGCCCGTCTCGCTGAGCTGGGGAGCTCCGTCCGAGTTCGGGTACGGCGCGGAGTCCAATTGCGGTCGGCCCGCGTGGTCGAGGATCGCGGTGAGTCCCGGGTACTGCTGGAGGAGCCCGGCGAGGATCGGAGCGTGCTGGGCGTGCATCTGGATGCAGACCGGCACGCGGCGGTCGGACAGGAACTGCCAGACCGGCGCCATGCGCTCGTCGTCGAGTCCGCGGCCGGGTGTCGGGACGGCGGTCGTTCCGTCCGCGGCACGGATGCGGACCCCCGAGAAGCCCCGCTCGTCGATCCAGTGGTGGAGGTCGTCGACCACCTTCGGGGAGAGGAAGTCCACCGAGCACACCCCGCTGAGGCGGTCGGGGTGCCTTGTGAGCTGGTCGGCTACGTAGCTGTTGTCGAATCCGTACACCGTGGAGGCCTGGACGACGACCAGGTGGTCGACGTCGGCGGCGTCGGCGGCCCGCAGCAGGCCGTCGATGTCGGTGGGCCGTTCCTGGGACCAGGTGGACCGGTGTCCGCCGAGCGGATCTGCGGGGTAGGCATCGGTGTCGGGCGAAATGATGTGGGTGTGTGTGTCGACTGTGAACATCAGTACCTCACGACTGGTGGGTGGGGTGGCGGGCGGAAAGTGGCGGGCGGGCGCGCTCAGGCGAGCTCGCCGAGATGCCGGGTGGAGTCGTCGAGGAGTTCGGCCACCGTCACGGGTGTGCGGATGACGTTCTGCTGCAACGCGTAGTCGATCGCGATCTGCAGACCGGCGACGAGCTCGTCGGTCACTCCGAAACGGAGGGCGCGCACGCGGGGACCGGGCTCGGTTTCAGCGGCCTTGCGCGCCTCGATCCGGTCTCCGAAAGCCTGGTAGAGCGCCGATACTGTGCGAGGCTCGGCCTCGAGGAGGTCACGCCGGACGGTGAGCACGTGGTTGATCGGCACCGTCTTGTGCCGGGCTCCCCATGCCTCCTCGGCCTCCCGCCAGTTCGGGATGATCGGCACCAGCGGCCCCTGCGCCCCGTCGAGCGCCGGCGGACCGAGGACGGCGGCCACGACATCGCCGCGCTCGAGCACGTCGAGCACCTTGCCGGTCGTGCGCTCGACGTTCGGCGGCTCGACATAGCTGGCGACGTGCGGCTCCTCGGTGGTCACCCAGGTGACTTCCTTGGCGTCGACGCCGAACTCTTCGTGCAGGATTCCGCGCACCCACAGACCGGTCGTCTGGCTGTAGGCCCGGACCGCGACCCGCCGGCCTGCCAGGTCCGCCGGGCTGATCTCGGCCGAACCGGGCCAGCGGGTCAGGGAGTGGTGGTGGAAGTCGCCGCTGAGTACCACCGGCAGAAGCGCGATCGGGGCTCCTGCCTCGCGGGCCTGCAGATAGGTGGCGATGGCCAATTCGCTGAAGTCGTACCGGAGCTCACGCACCATAGGAGCGAACGCCTTGTAGATCGGATCCGCTGCCGCGAGCTCGACGGGATGTCCCTCGACGCTGAAGCCGGGTTCCGCGAGGAACGCCGTGTGCGGGTAGGACTTCGCCGCGATGGACAAGGTTGTGGACATGAATACAACTCCTCTGTTGCGTCCGAACCCGGGGAGTGCATGTGGTGTGCCTCCGAACCCGGGGAGTGCACTGGTGTCAGTGCGCCGATGCCGTCATTCGACCGATGGGTGAATATCGGTTTTGTCTTACGGTTTCGCTCAATTTACGCGGGAGTGACGCCCATTACAAGCCTTTGAGGCTCGGATCGTCTAACAATTTTGCGGAAGCCGGGTCGAAGCAGGCGGCGAAGACACGGGGTTCGCGTCCGCCGGCGCAATCATGCTGGGGCAATCGGCCCACCGCCTCAGATTGTTCTACAAGATGAGTGCGGTCAAGTTGCGCATCGTGGACAAACCCGCGTCTGGAAAACAAGTTCTTGCTGTTCGCCGCAATCCGCTGCTACTCTGACGACAGAAAGTTGTTAAACAATCTGAGAGCCGACCGGGGAGACTCGGATGACGCCAGTGTTATCTGGCGACCGGCCTGCTCGCTGCCGGCGAGGGCACGCCCTCCGACACCAGCTCGCTGATCGAGTCTCGCGAGTTTCCCCGAAGCGCCACAGTGGTCTGTGGTGGCTGATCACGATCGTCAAGCGAGGACACAGTTGTGATAAAGATCGACGAAGCAATCGCCGTACCCGCGCCACCGGGGCGGGTGTGGGCGGTCATTTCCGACCCCACCGAGGTGGTGTCGTGCATCAACGGTGCCGAACTCGGCCAGTTCCACGACGACGGCTCGTTCGACGGCACGCTGGTCGTGAAATTCAGCGCGATCCGGGTGCGGTTCGGCGCCCGGATGTCGCTGGAGCTGGACGAGCCCGCCTGGGAGGGACGACTTTCGGCGCGCGGGCGGGACGGGCAGGGCGCGACGCGGTTCACCGCGCACGCGAACTTCCGGATCACCGAGGACCATGCGGGCGGCGCACGGGTGCAGGTGACCGGCGAGGTGGCCCTCGCGGGCAAGCTCGCGTCGGTGATCGAGGCGGGCGCCGGCGCCGTGGTGTCCCGGATGACCAACGACTTCACGGACGAACTGGTGCGCCGGTGCGCCGGGGAGACCGCGGTCGTGTCGGCGCCGAGCCGGCCGACCGTGTGGGCCCGCGTGCGCGCCTGGTGGCGCAGGACCATTCACAAGCGACAGAGCGAGCAGAGCGGAGTGGCAAGTGGCAAGACTCAATAGTGTGATCGGTGCGCTGGAATCGGGGCAGCACGCCTTCGCGGCGTTCGCGGCTCCCGAGCCGGCGGCGGCGCTCGACTTCGCGACCAGCGACTACGACGGTCTGGTGTTCGAGGCCGAGCACAAACCCTGGGACGCAACGACGTTGCGGGACAGCCTGCAGTATCTGCTCAACCGGCGACGGATATTCGAATCGGGCACGCTCGCCCCGTCGCCCACTCCGCTGATCCGGGTTCCCGTCAACGGTGCCGAACAGGGCCAGTGGCACGCGAAGCAGGCTCTCGACCTCGGGGCGTACGGAATCGTGTGGCCGCACATCAGCCGGGTCGAGGAAGCGCGCAATGCGGTCGCGGCCTGCCGGTACCCCCGCCTGCCTGGCGAGGAGCGGTACGACCCGCCGGGCCTGCGCGGCGACGCGCCTGCGGCCGCCGCACGGTACTGGGGCCTGTCCAACGACGAGTACTACGCGAAGGCCGACGTGTGGCCGCTCGCCCCGGACGGCGAGATCCTCGTCGTGATCCAGATCGAGGATCAACTCGGCATCGAGAACCTCCCGGCCATCCTCGAACAGGTGCCCGGAATCGGTCTCATCCTCATCGGTGAAGGCGATCTCAGCCAGGAACTGGGCGTGCCCCGTCAACTCGACCACCCGCTGATGGTCGAGGCCAGGAGCCGGATCGTGAAGATCTGTCACGAACACGAAGTCGTGGTCGGCCACCCGCACGTGACGACGAGCAACGTCGAGCGGGTGCTCGACGAGGGCTACCGCTTCCTCATGTCCGCGCCGGTGCGCAGCTATCCCGGCCTGGAACTGGGCCGCAAACTCACCAGTCGCTCCTGACCCCGAACACTGACCTGGAGAACAACCTTCATGATCATCGACTGTCACGGCCACTTCACCACCGCGCCACCCGCGCTCGGACAGTGGCGCGAGCGCCAGATCAAGGCGTTCGAGGATTCGGGCGCGCGGGTCTCACCCGACGAGTTGCACATCGGCGACGACGAGATCACGGCCGCGATCGAACAGGGGCAGCTGAAGCTCCAACTCGAACGCGGCACCGACCTCACGGTCTTCTCCCCCGGCGCGGGAAAGATGGCCCACCACTACGGCGACGAGCAGACCAGCCTGGTCTGGTCGCAGGTCAGCAACGACCTCATCGCCCGGGTGTGCGGCCTGTTCCCGGATCGTTTCGCGGCGGTGTGCCAGCTTCCGCAGTCGCCTGGTGACGCGCTGGCCTCCTCCATCCGCCGGTCGGCGGCAGAACTCGAGCGCTGCGTCGAAGAACTCGGGTTCGTCGGCTGCCTCCTCAACCCGGATCCCTCCGACGGGTACTGGCAGGCGCCGCCGCTGACCGACCGGATCTATTACCCGCTCTACGAGAAGATGGTGGAACTGGACGTGCCCGCGATGGTCCACGTCGCGATGTCGCGTAACCCCGCCATCCAGGGCACCTGCGCGCACTACCTCAACGGCGACACCGCTGCCTTCATGCAGCTGTGCCAGTCGGACCTGTTCACCGACTTCCCGACGCTGCGGCTGATCCTGCCGCACGGCGGCGGCGCGGTGCCCTACCACTGGGGCCGCTACCGCGGGATGATGCAGGACCAGGGCAGGCCGCCTCTGGAGGAATCGTTGCTGCGCAACGTCTTCTTCGACACCTGCGTCTACCACAAGCGGGGCCTCGAACTTCTCACCGACATCATCCCCGCCGAGAACGTGCTCTTCGCCTCCGAGATGATCGGCGCCGTCCGCAGCGTCGACCCGGAGACCGGGCACCGCTTCGACGACACCAAGGCGCTGCTCGACTCCATCGACTCCATCAGCGACGACGACCGGCAGGCGATCTACGGCGGCAACGCGCTGAAGGTGTTCCCCCGCCTGGCAAGCCGAGTCACCAACCACGACAAGCAAGAGGAGGTTGCGCGGTGAAGGTCTACGAAGCACTCGCAGCAGCGTTCGCCGCCGAGGGCACCACGGATGTGTTCGGCATGATGGGCGACGCCAACATGCACTGGATGAATGCCCTGGCCACCCGTGGGACGCGCCTGTACGAGGTGCGTCACGAGGGTGCGGGTCTGAGCATGGCGCACGGGTACGCCCGCGCATCCGGCCTGCCGGGTGTCGTGACGACGACGAGCGGGCCCGGCACCGCGCAGCTGGCCACGTCGATGATCGTGGCGAGCCGTGCGCGGATCCCGCTGGTCGCGTTCTGCGGGGAGACGCCCTTGGGTGACACGGGCGCCGTGCAGTACCTCGACCAGCGCCGGTTCGCCGCCGCGATCGAGTGCGAGTTCCTTCAGGTGACCAAGGCTGAGTCGGCCGCAGAAGTGGTGCAGCGCGCCTTCTACCTGGCCCGCACCCAATCCCGGCCGGTGATGATCAGCGCCCCGTTCGACGTGCAGCTGCAGGAGTTCGAGGACGACATGCCGTACGTCCCGTCCACCGAGCTACTCCGGACCCCCAAGCTCCTACCGCACCCGGACCGGATCCAGCAGGCGTGCGAAATCATCGGGGCGAGCAAACGAGTCGTGATCGTCGCCGGGCGGGGTGCCCGCAACGCGGAAGCAGGCGAGCAGATCCTCGCGCTCCAGCGTCGAACCGGCGCCCTACTCGCCACCACGCTGCAGGCCAAGAACTGGCTCAGCGCCGAAACCGAGTACCACGTGGGGATCGCGGGCCTGTTCGGGAGCAGGCTCGCGATGGAGCTGCTGCAGGAGGCCGACTGCGTGGTGTCGGTGGGCGCGAGCCTCAACCACTACACCATCGAGAGCGGATACCTGTTCCCCGAAGCCCGGTTCATCCAGATCGACACGGCGCCGCACCTGGTGATGGGCAACGGTCAGGTCGCCGACTGCTACATGCAGGCCGACGCGGTCACCGCCCTCGATGCCCTGACGGGCGCGCTGGGGGTTCGCGGTATCGAGATGGAAGGCTTCCACACCCCCGAGGTGCACGGCCGGCTCACCGCCCCGCTGATCGACCCCGCCGAGTTCCGCAGTCAGCCCGGCCTGCTCGACCCGCGCGAGGCGATCTCGGTGCTCGACGCCGAACTTCCCGGCGAGATCGGGCTGGTGCTCGGCAGCGGACACCAGACGGACTTCGGCACCATGCTCTTCCAGCGGTCCCGCGAGATCACCTCGAACTACGGCATGTTCGGTGCCATCGGCCAGGCTCCGCTGCTGACCATCGGCAGCGTCGTCGCCAACGGCGGCAAGCCGACGTTCGTGGTCGAAGGCGACGCGAGTTTCCTGATGCACCTGTCGGAGTTCGAGACCGCGTGCCGCTACGGCCTTCCGGTGCTCGTCGTCGTCATGAACGACGAAGGCCTCGGCGCGGAATACCACAAGGCGAAGGCCAAGGGCCTCGACCCGGAGCTCGCCGTCATCCCCACCCCCGAACTCGGCACGGTCGGGAAGGCACTCGGCGGCGGCGGCGCCACCGTCCGCACGACCGACGAACTGCGCGCCGCGCTGGCCGAGTACGTCCGCGACCCCCGGCCCACCGTGATCGACGTGCGCATCACCCGCGACGTGCTCAGCGTGCCCTACCGGCGCATGCAGTACGGCGAGGACGTATGACCGCGCGGGGACTGATCACGACCAACGAAACGAGGACTCGTCAATGAAAATCGTACTGGGCAGAGACGATCTCGCTGCCGTGGCCGTCGAGGGGGCCGTGGCCGCCGGTGCAACGCCCGAACGTCTCGACATCCGGCCCGTGCACAAGGCATCGCGCGGCTTCGTGAACGACGCGGCGGCGGACGTGTGCGAGCTGGCCGTGGTGACATTGCTGCAGGCGGCCGCATACGACAAGCCGGTGGCGCTGCTGCCGATCACCATGCTCGGCCGGTACCAGCATCAGACCCTGGTGACACTGGGCGAACTGGACGTCGAGGGTGTACGGGGCCGGAGCGTCGGCGTGCGCTCGTGGAGCCAGACCACCGGGGTGTGGCTGCGCGGGTTCCTCAGCGAGCAGTACGGCCTCGATCTGTCCGAAGTGGACTGGCACACGTACGAGGGCGGGCACGTCGACGGGGCCACCGACCCGGCGTGGGTCACGCGCGCCCCCGAGGGCGCAAAACTGCAGGCCGACTTCCTCGAAGGCCGGCTCGACTACGGGATCATGGGCAACGAACTGCCCTCCGACGACCGGATCCGCACCGCCATTCCCAACGCCCTCGCGGTTGCCGCCGAATGGGCCGCACGCAAGGGTTTCGCTCCGATCAACCACGTGGTGGGGTTCAGCGCGGCGGCCGCCGACGAGGACCCGAAGGCGGTACTCGCGGTGTACGACGCGCTGGCCGAGGCCGCCGCGACTGCCGGTCCCGCAGCGGGGCCGGTGAACCTGAGCCCCGTCGGGTTCGCCGGTCTGCGCGGGCCTGTCACCGACGCCGCCCGCTACGCCTACGAGCAGGGGGTGCTGCCGCGCCGCGTCGAGTTCGACGAACTGGTCGATCGCACCTGCGCCGCGCTCGGGGTGACCGCGTCCCGGCTCGGCGGCTGAACCACTCGCTCCCTCTGGAATACGAAAGGCTGAACATGAACACGCTCTCGGTCGCACTCGGCGACTACCGGCACGTGCAGGCCCTGCTGGGCGGCGACGTCACGGTGAACGGCTACGAGGTGAAACCGGTCGAGGTCAGCCCGATCATCGGCGCATACCGCCGGATGATCCGCGACCTCGAGTTCGACGTGTGCGAACTCGCGCCGACCTCCTACCTGATGGCGTTGCAGGCCGGGGTTCCGCTCACCGGCATCCCCGTCTTCCTCAACCGCCGCTTCCACCACGCCGACGTGCAGTGCGCTTCGGCGTCGGGAATCCGCTTCCCCGCCGATCTCGAAGGTAAGCGGATCGGTGTCCGCGCGTACACGGTGACCACCGGAGTGTGGATGCGCGGCATCCTGCGCGACGAGTACGGCCTCGACATCGACACCGTGAAGTGGGTCGTGGACGACGACGACCACATCGAAGGCCGGGCTCCCTCGAACGTCGAGCGCGTCACCGACGGCCGGTCGCTCGGTGAGTTGCTGCGGGCCGGCGAGATCGACGCCGCATTCAGCGGCAACGCCGGCACCGGACGTGCGGGGGCGCCGCGGGCCGGGTGGTCGGCGGCGGCCGAGCAACCCGCGGTCGAGGACGGGCCGTACCCGCTGTTCCCCGACCACGAGGTGCTCGCCACCGACTGGTACCTGCGCACCGGGATCTATCCGCTGCACTCGGTGATCGCGATCCGCAGCGAACTCGTCGACCGCGATCCGGCGCTGCCCACCGCCCTGTACGCCGCATTCGCCGAGAGCAAGCGCCGTCAGATCGAGGCCGATCCACAGTGGTCGGCGCTGGCGCGACTGGGCAAGCAGGCCAAGCAGATCCAGAGCGATCCGATCCCCTACGGTCTCGATGCCAACGACGCGAGTGTGCGTGCGCTCGTGAAGTACTCCCGGGACCAGGGTCTCCTCGACCCGGACTTCTCCACCGATCCCCACCAGGTGTTTGCCAAGGGCGAGTACCCGGACGCCTGAGCCAGCCCACCGAACGAGAAAGGTGTAGACCTTGGACATCGTCGACACCCACTGCCACATCATCTCCGACGACGTGACCCGCTACCCCCGGGCCCCGATCGGCGGGACCCAGTCCGGTTGGGCGACCACCCGCCCGGTCACCGCCGACGGCATGGTCGAGCGCATGGACGAAGCCGGGATCGGCCAGGCCGTACTGGTACAGGCGACAACCGCCTACGGCTACGACAACTCCTACGTACTCGACAGCCGCGCCCAGCGGCCGGACCGGTTCATCGTGGTGGGCACCGTGGATCCGTTGCGGCCGGACGCCGCCGGCAACCTGGAGGCGGCGGTCGGCGACAACGGCCTCGCCGGGGTCCGGCTGTTCACCAGCGGCAGCACGGTGCCCACCCAGGGCGAGTGGTTCGCCGCGCCGGAGACGTACCCCTTCTGGGACAAGGCCACCGAAATCGGAGTCACGGTGTGCCTGCAGATGCGGCTCGGACCGGCGACCGATCAAGTGCACCAGCTGCTTCGCCGGTTCCCGTCGGTCCGCGTGCTGCTCGACCACATGGGATACCCCGACATCGCGGCCTCACCCACCGACGCCGGCGAAGCGGTGGCGGAGCTGGCGGTCCATCCTGGCCTGCACCTCAAGCTGACCCACCGCAATCTCGAACCTCTCCACGACGCCGGCGAAAAGGCCTCTGGTTTCCTCGATCCGGTGCTGGCAGCGTTCGGAGCGCACCGGATCGCGTGGGGTTCCAACCTGCCCGCCGCCGAACAGTCACTGCCTGAACTCGTCGCCCTCGCCCACAAGGTACTGGCCGACGTACCCGAGCCCGAACGCCGCGAGATCTTCGCGGGCACCGCGCGACGGCTGTATCCCGGCCTGGCCGGATAGGTACTTTTCGCGAGAAACCCGCGGGTCTTGCCGGGTGTTCGGTTCTTTCGAGCCGAACACCCGGCCGACCGGCCTGTTCAGGATCGCCAATGGAAGGGAGCAAACCACGCCGATGACCGTCCTCTCCGGCCTCCGCGGACAAACCTTCGCGTCGCTGCGCACCACCAACTTCCGCCGTTACATCACCGGCCAGACGATCTCGCAGGCCGGCAAGTGGATGCAGACCATCGCCCAATCATGGCTCGTCCTCGAACTTTCCGGCTCCGCCACCGCAATCGGTGCGGTGATGGCGTTGCAGACCGTGCCGATGCTCCTCGTCGCCCCGTATGGCGGCGTCGTTGCAGATCGGGTCGACAAGCGGCGCCTGATGATCGCCTTGCAAACCCTGATGGGGGTGCAGGCACTGGTCCTCGGAATTCTCACCGTCACCGGAACAGTCCACCTCTGGCAGGTCTACGTTCTCGCTCTCGTGCTCGGCCTGAACCAGTGCTTCGAAACTCCGACACGCCAATCGTTTCTCCTCGAAATGGTCGGGGCCGATCGACTTCGCAACGCCGTCAGCCTGCAATCGGTGCTCACCTCCACGGCACGGATGGTCGGTCCTGCCGTCGCCGGGCTCGTCATCGCCGCCGGCGGTGTCGGTCTGTGTTTCCTTCTCAACGCCGCAAGTTTCGTCGCGGTCGTGATCTCCCTGCTCACCCTCGATGTCTCGCAGCTCAATCCGTCACCACCGACGGTCCGGGCTCGCGGTCAGCTCCGCGAAGGTCTCGCGTACGTCCGGCAGTCCGCTGAACTGATCGTACCGCTGACCATGATGGCGCTGGTCGGTTGTTTCGCCCTCGAATTCCCCGTAGTGCTACCGGTGATCGCCGACCAGACCCTCGACGCCGGGCCGGGAGCGTACGGCTTCATCACCGCCGCGATGGGAGCGGGATCGGTGGTGAGCGGGCTCGCTGTCGCAACCTGGGGCCGTACCGGAACCGGGCCGCTCGTCGTCACCGCGACGGCGTTCGGAGCCGTTCTCCTCGTCGCCGCCGTCGTCCCCAATCTGTGGGTCATGCTGGTCGTCATGGCCTGTGTCGGAGCCTGCAGTGTCGCGTTCAACTCGACGACGAACAGCACACTGCAACTCGCCGCCGCACCGGACAAACGCGGGCGGGTCATGGCCCTGTTCGGCATGGCATTCATCGGATCCACTGCGGTCGGCGGGCCCATCACCGGATGGGTGTGTGAGCAGTGGGGCGGCCGCGCAGGATTGCTTCTCGGGGCCGTCGCCTGCCTGATCGCCGCGGCTATCGGTGCACTGCGTCCGAGAGACCGGACTCGGCCACCGACCTAGTCGTGCGCCTGCTCCACGACCCAGGCCGCGACCTGGGTGCGGGAGGTGAAACCCAGCTTGGCCAGGATGTGCTCCACGTGACCCTGGGCGGTACGCGGTGAGATCACGAGGCGGTCGGCGATGGCCTGGTTGGTCAGGCCTTCGGCGATCAGGTCGGCGACCTGACGTTCCCTCTTGGTCAGTCGCGTCGGCGCGTCGGTGTCCGGTGTGGAGGTACCGGGCTGCGCTTCGTGGAGGGCGTAGGCGATGGCCGCGTCGAAGCCGAGCTGTTCACCTTTGCGGTGGGCCGCCGCGAATGCTGTGTCCCCGAGTCCCTGCCGGGCCTTCTCGGCGAATTCGGTCTGGTAGACAATCAGATTGGAATGGATGACCGCGGCACTGCCCACCGACCCCGCCAGCCATTGCGCGGCTCCCATCAGCACCGCGGCCCGAGTCGGATCTCGCCTCTCGCACGCGATCCAGGCCAGCGCTTCGACGGCGGCTGCGGCGAAGCGGGGGCTGTGCACCTGCCGCGACAGCTCCAGCGATTCCTCGAGGTACCGAACTGCGCGATCGGCGGCGCCCTGTCGCCACACCGCAATTCCCAAGGCCCACAGCGAATGCGATCGGTACATCTTCTCGCCGTACTTTTCCGTGATCGCGAGGACCCGCTCGTGGCGTTCGACGGCCCGCTCGGTCTGGCCGGACAGTCCGTAGGCCAACCCGAGAAGATAGAGCACGTTCGTCTCGAGTGTGCGATCCCCGCGTGCGCTGAACTCCGTGAGTGCAGTTTCGAGGTGCGTGCAGGCGTCTGGGAGGTCCCCGCTGTAGAGGGCCAGCGTTCCGTCGGCGAAGGAGACGAACGCACGCATCATGGGGTCGCTCGTGTGCGCGGTGAGGTTCCGCGCCTCCGCCACGAGCGCGGCACCGGACTCGAGATCGCCCTGCACGTTGGCCATCACGCTGGCGCAGTAGAGCGCCCTGATCCGGTCGACCGTCGGCTCTCCGGGGCAGCGGGCCAGTAGGTCGGAGAACCAGCGCCGCCCCTCGCTGTACAGACCCTGGGAGGTCCAGAACCAGCGGAGTGCGGCGGCGGTGCGCAGGCCGGCGGCGGGATCGTCGTCGATGCAGAACTCCAGTGCCTCACGGAGGTTCGGTTGCTCCCGCTTCAGGCGGGCGATCCAGTCCAGTTGCCGGGCGCTGATCCACTCGGCCTCCGCGGTGAGCGCCAGCGCCTCGTACCAATCCCGGTGCCGGCGACGCAAAGTCACGGTCTCGCCGGTCTGCTCGAGTTTCTCGTAGCCGTACGCGCGGAGGGTCTCGAGCATCCGGAACCGCACCACCGACCCGTGCCCCTCCCGGATCAGGATCGATTTCTCCACCAGGGAGGTCAGCGTGTCGAGCAATTCGTCCGGGCCCAGTCCGTCGCCGCAGACCTGCTCGGCGGCATCGAGTTCGACGCTGCCGGCGAAGACCGCCAACCGACCCCACATCAGTTGCTCACCGGTGGTGCATAATTCGAAACTCCAATCGATCGACAAACGCAGGGTCTGCTGCCGCGTCGGCGCACCGCGGCTGCCGCGGGTCAGCAGGGTGTAGCGGTCTGTCAGGCGCCCCAGGATCTGCTCGGGCGACATCGCCCGCAAACGGGCGGCGGCCAGTTCGATCGGCAACGGCAACCCGTCGAGGCGGTGGCAGATCCCCGCCACCGCCGCCGCGTTGTCCTCGGTCAGTGCGAATCCGGGAACCGCGGCGGCGGCGCGTTCGGCGAACAGGTGCACCGCATCGTATTTCGGTAATCCCCGCAACGACGGCCTGCGATCGGGATCCGGCACGGCCAGCGGCGGCACCTGCAGCACCGCCTCCCCGCCGATGCCGAGGGATTCGCGGCTGGTCGCCAGAATCCGCAGCGCCGGGCACACCCGCAACAGCGTCTCGGTCAGCTCCGCCACCGCGTCCACCAGGTGCTCGCAATTGTCGAGGACCAGCAGCAGTTCCCTGGAGGCGAGGAACTCGATCAACACCTCGCGCAGCGGCCGCGCCGAATGGTCCCGCACCCCCACCGCCGCGGCCACCGCATCCACCAGCGAAGACCCGTCACGCACCTCGCCCAACTCGACCAGCCGCGCACCGTCGCCGCAGTCCCGTTGCACCCCCGCGGCGACGCGCATCGCCAGCCGCGTCTTGCCGACCCCTCCGATCCCGGTCAGCGTCACCAACCGCGACCCGGCGAGCAGGTTCTTCGCCTCGGTGAGCTCGTGCCGGCGGCCGACGAAACTCGTCAGCTCCAAGAGGAGGTGTCCCGTCACGCCGCTCGCTGGTGTCGTGCCGCGCGGTCCGTGCCCTCGGTCGTGGACCTGCGCGTCGGGTTCCGTGCGGAGGGCCATGTCGTCGACGGAAAGACCGCGATCGAGTTGGATCCGCCGCAGTTCCTCCCCGAAGTCGGCGGCCGTCGCCGGACGTTCACCGGGGGTCCGGGACATCGCCCGGGCGATCACGTCGGACACGTCGTCGGGGATCCCGTGCTCCCGCAGGTCGGGCACGGGTTGCGTTGTGATCCGCAGGAACTGCGCGACCACCCGCTCCCCGCTGCGGCGTTCGAACGCGGCATGACCGGTGAGGGCACTGAACAGGGTGGCCCCGAGACCGTAGACGTCGGCGGCCGGGCTCGGCGGGTCACCCTGGAGGACCTCCGGCGCGGTGTAGGCCGGCGACCCGGTGACAGCGCCGGTCGCGGTCTCGAAACCGCCGCTGATGTGGGCGATGCCGAAGTCCGTCAACTCCGGTTCGCCGTATTCGGTGAGCAGGATGTTCGCGGGTTTGATATCCCGGTGCAGGATGCCGAGCCGGTGCGCCGTCTCCACCGCGCCGGCGACCTTCACCCCCAGCCGCAGCACCTCGTCCAGTTCGAGGGGACCGTCCTTGCGGACCCGGGCCTCCAGCGACCCGTGCGGATGATAGGGCATCACGATGTACGGAACTCCGCTGTCGGTGGCCCCGACCTGCAGGACGCCGACGATGTTCGGATGACCGGTGAGCCGGCCCATCGCCCGCTGCTCCCGGAAGAACCGGGCCTTGTTCTCCTCGTCGAGATCGACGGTGAGCACCTTCACCGCCACCGTGCGATCCAGATCCGCCTGGGTGCAGCGGTAGACCACTCCGAAGCCGCCGCGTCCGATCTCCTCGGCGTCGTCGAAACCGGCCGCACTCAGCTCCGACGCCACGACGGGGACGACGTACCGCTGCGTGTCGAGCGGATCACCTTCACCCATCGGACGGACCACTCACCCCGTCGGCTCGTGCCGCCGCGCGCTGGTTCCGACGGCACGACCAGAACGCAGATACAACCGTGGACTCGCCTCTCGATGGCGTGCCCACAAGGATATCGCTGCCATCGGTCGAATCACGGCGTCCGGGTAGAGTTCCGCACGATGAGGCGTCCGTGGAGTTTCCCCGGCGGCACGGACCGGTCGAGGTTGTCGAGGCGGTTGACGAGCTGTGTGACGGCAACGCGGGCAAGGAGTTCGGGCTGCAGGTCCACCGAGGTGATCGGGGGCGTCGCAGATCGGGTGTGCTCCGAGTCGGAGCCACCGACGATCTGGACGTCGCCGGGAACGTCGAGTCCGCGTTCCCGGACACGTGCGAGCACTCCGGCCGCGTGCCTGCCGGTGAGGCAGTACACCGCGTCGGGCGGGTCGTCGCGGTCGAACAGTTCGTCGGCGGCGTCGCGGCCGCCGGACTCCCCGGTGGTCTCGGGCCGGTGGGCGACCAGCGGGTCCTGACCGCGCGCCTCCGCCCAGGCGCGGTAGGCGGCCTCGGCGCCGAGGTTCCACGAGTTGGGGTCGGTCCCGGCAACGAGGGCCACTCGCGTGGCACCCGCTTCGTCGAGGTGCTGCAACACCAGGTCGGTCATGAATTCGGTGTCGGTGTCGATCCAGTTCTCGTACGCGGCCCGTGCCGGATCTTTGCCGACGGACAGGAACGGCACGCCTTCCCCGAGGAGCATCTCGATGAGGGGATCGTTGGTGACGGGTTCCGTGATCAGGAACCCGTCGCAGGCGAGGGCGGCGGCCGGTGACTCTTCGCGGGTCGGGTCCGACACCAGCATGAGTCCGTATCCGAAGTCCATCGCGGCCAGCGCCGCCGAACCCGCGAACCGCAGGAAGTAGTCGACGCCCTCGGGGAGCGAAGAATCCAGCGTTTCGAGGGGCCGGAGCACGAGGGCGAGGATGCCGAGACGGTTGCTGCGCAGCCCCCTCGCCACCACATCCGGCCGGTAGCCCAGGGACTTCGCGGTCGCGCGGACCCGCTCCCGCGTCGCGGCGGCGACGACCCCTTTGCCGCTGAACGTGTGCGACACCGTGGTGGTCGACACCCCGGCGTGCCGTGCCACGTCGGCGATGGTGGGCCGCGATCGTTTCTCCGTCACCGGATCAGGCTACCAACTGTCCGACCTGCACCAAATCGATTTGTAAATTTACTTCTCACGCTCTTGTCCAAATCGATTTGGTTCCGTACGGTGACCCGGGTCACGCCAGATCGGCGATTGCGCCACCAGCCGCACATCCGTGCTCGTCTACCCGGAGGACCCCATGGCATCGACTCGAGCAGACTCCCGCGCGGCGAAACCCGGCACGACGCCGCCCGCCGACCGTGCCGGGCAGGTGGAGACGCACGGCATCGACTTCATCCCCGACGGCGAGCGACACGGCCGCGCCCGGGACCTGTTCGCGGTGTGGGCGGCGCCCAACGTGAGCTACCTGGCCCTGGTCGTCGGCGGCGCACTGATCCTGATGGGCCTGTCGTTCTGGCAGGCGCTCGCGGTGATCGTGGTCGGCAACCTGTTCTCGATCCTCACCGGGATCGTCGCCGCCAGTGGACCGGCGTCGGGCACACCCAGCGAGGTGATCACCCGGGCGATCTTCGGCATCCGCGGCAATCGGGTGAACATCCTCGTGACCAGCTGGTTCATCAGCGTCTGCTACCTGGCGCTGAACTGGGCGGCCGCGTCGTACACGGCGTTCCGGCTCCTCGAACGGTTCGGCATCCACGCGACCACCCCGGTGAAGGTCGTCGTCATCCTGGCGATCGCCGCCGCCACGCTGGCCATCGGTGTGTACGGGCACGCGACGATCGTGCGGCTCTACCAGCCGCTGGCCGTCGTGCTGATCCTGATCTTCGTGGTGATGGCCGGCTACGTCCTCGGGAACGCCGACTGGGGTTACCAGCCGGCGGAGGCGCTCCACGGAATCGGGCTGTGGGCGACGGTGGCCGCGGGTGTTTCCATCGTGGCGTCGGCTCCGCTGTCCTACACCAACAGCGCGGACTTCGCCCGCTACCTGCCGGCGACCACGTCGCCGGTGTCGGTCACCGCCTGGACGGCGCTCGGCGCGTTCGTCCCCAGCGTGTTGTTCACCGCGCTCGGCGCACTCGCCGGCACCGGACTCGACATGGCCGACCCGCAGATCGCACTCGAGGCCATCCTCCCCTCCTGGTTCACGCCGATCTTCCTGCTCGCCGTCATCGTCGGCACCATCGCCAACAACGCGATGACCGCATACAGTTCCGGGCTCGCGCTGCAATCGGTCGGGCTGCGCCTGCGACGCTCGCGCAGCGTCCTCCTCGACGGCTCGATGGGCGTCGCCATGACGCTGTACGCCCTGCTCGTCTCCAACTTCCTCGACACCGTCAGCAACATGATGCAGCTCGTCGTGACCGTGATGGGTCCCGTGATGGCCGTCTACGTCGCCGACGTCCTGTGGCGCCGCAACCGCTACGACGGCCTCGGGCTCGGCGACGAAACCAGCAGCAGCCCCTACTGGTACAGCGGTGGGACCAACTGGGCGGGAACGGTCGCCGTCTTCACCGGCATCGCCGCGGCCGCGCTCTGCGTCGCCGCCCCGGTCTACACCGGACCCGTCGCGAACGCGGTCGGCGGCGTGGATCTGTCGCTGCCGGTCGGGTTGCTCGTGTCCGCGGCGCTGTACGTCGTGCTGATGCGCTCGTACCGAACCCGCTGACCCCCTGTGATCAATTGCTCCACAGCTTTATTCACACCATCTGGATAACGAGGACGATCATGACCGAATCCACCACTGCCCGCCCTCACGTCTGCGTCGACGACACCCGGCCGCGCGAACGCGGTGTCGCCCGCGGCACGCAGCTGCGCACCGACCTGCCCGCGTCCGTGGAACTGTATCTGCGCCTGTTCGATACGGTCGGCGTGAGCGAGAGCCGGACCCGCGACAGTGCGCACCGTCTCGCGGATGTCCTGGGGGCGTGGGGTCCCCGGTACCTCGACGAGATCGAGGGCATCGCTGTCGGCGCCGGGCTCGAAACCTGGCACGTGATGGCACTGAACGGCCGCACGGAGATCCTGTCCCAGGCCACCGCGGCCCGCCCCGGCGAGTGCTCCACCATCGCCTACGCACCCGCGGATCGCGCGTCGGCGCCGTTCGGGATCCAAACCTGGGACTGGCATCAGGAACTCGACCCGTACTGGCACACCCATCAGGTGCGCGGAACCCGCCACGCCTACGTCGGGCTGACCGAGCACGGCATCCTCGGCAAGATCGGGATGAACAGTGCGGGCCTCGGCGTGTTCTTCAACATCCTCGGCCACCGCGACGACGTACCGGCCGGGGTGCCCGTGCACATCCTGTCGGCGGCGGTCCTCGGTGAAGCCGGAACCGTCGACGAGGCCCTCGATCTGCTGCGCTCGGCGCCGATCGCAACCTCGGGCGCGCTGACGCTGATCGACCCCGACACCGTCGCGTGCGCCGAGGTCAGCCCCGTCGGCGTCGCCGCCCTGCACCCGACGGACGGATTCCTGACGCACACCAACCACTTTCTCGACCCGGCCAACGCCGCCCGCGAGAAGGCCGGCCTGTACGAGCCCGACTCCCAGGACCGCTACGGGCTGATCGCCTCCCGGCAGCAGCGATACGCGGCGCCTGCGGTCGCCGATCACCTCGTCGAGTACCTGTACTCCGATCCGGGGCAGCCCCAGCTGTGCTGCGTCCCCGCCCCGGACGCGGTCTTCGGTCAGCGCTGGGCCACCCTGTCGACGGTGCTGCTCGAACCCGAGCACCGGCGGGCCCGCATCCTCGCCGGCACGCCGCTCGACGCCCGCCGACGGTCGTGGACCACCCTCGACGCAACCGCCCCCGCGCACGTGCCTGCGTTCGTGTGCCGGGTGACGCCGGGTACGTGAGCGGCAAAGCGTGCTCCCGCACTCTTTGCCACTCACGTGGGAGTCAGGCAACCAGATTCGCCGAGGCCCAGTCCATGTGCGTCTGAATCGCTTTGGCCGCTTCGTCGGCGTCGCCGGTTTCGATGGCGTCGACGATGGCGCTGTGCCGGCCGACGTCCATGTTGCCGACGGCGCGGTCGAGGCCGGCGAACATGATCGACATCCGGATGGATCCCTCGAGGGAGATCCAGGAGTGCAGGAGTGTGTCGTTGCCGGTCAGCGAGCACATGGTGCGGTGGAAGTTCAGGTCGGCCTCAATGCGGGCCTCGAGGACCGCGGTGTCCATGACGTCGAGGGCAGCGCGCAGTTCCGCGATGGCGGTGGTGCGGTCGGCCAGGCCGGCGAGTTCCCGGACCGCCAGTGCCTCGAGGGCGGCGCGGACAGCGAAGATGTCGCGGATCTCCTTGGAATCGAGGTGCCGCACGTACAGGCGACCCCGCGCACCCGCGGAGATCAAGCCCTCTTGCTGGAGTTGACGCATCGCCTCGCGGAGCGTGCCGCGGCTGATCTGCAGCATCTCGGACAGTTCCGTCTCCACGAGCGGGCTGCTCGGCGCCAGTTCCCCGCTGGTGATCGCGACCCGCAGGGCGGCGACGGCCTGCTGACGGAGACTGGTCTTCTCCAGCCCGAGCAGTGCGGCGGGTTGTCCGGCCATGGGTGCCTCCGTGGGGTCGGCGATCAACTGTCGACAGCGGTCTGTTGACAGCAACCTGTTGACAGCCATCGTACGGCCCTCGCCCCCGGACCCGCGGCGAGGGCCGTACGTGCAGGTCATGCCAGTTCGCCCAGCACCTTGGCGACGATCCGGTCGGTGCTCAGGCCGTACCGATCGTGCAGGGTGGGCAGGGCGCCGGCGTCGAGAAACTCGTCCGGGAGGGCGATCGGCACGACACGCTTGCCGAGTCCGGCCGTGACGACGGCGGCCGCCACGGTTTCGAAGAGGCCGCCGATCACGGTGTGATTCTCCAGCGTGACCACCAGGCGGTCGGTGTCGATCTCGGCCAGGACGGTCGCGGCGTCGAACGGTTTGATCGTCGGCGTGTGCACGACCGCGACGTCGACGTTGTGCCCGGCCAGCCGATCGGCGGCCTGCAGGGCGCGCATCGTCATCAGCCCGCTGGTGACGAAGACGACGTCGTTGCCGCCGCGGAGCACCTTCGCCTTGCCCAGCTCGAACGTGTAGTCGTACTCGTCGAGCACGGTCGCGACCTTCCCCCGCAGCAACCGCAGGTACGTGGGACCGTCGGACGCGGCGAGTTGCGGGACGGCCTGCTCGATGTCGATCGAGTCGCACGGGTCGACGATGGTGAGGTTGGGGATGCCCCGGAAGATGGCCATGTCCTCGGTGGCCTGGTGGCTGGGCCCGTAGCCGGTGGTCAGGCCGGGGAGGCCGCCGATGATGTTGACGTTGAGGTTCGGTTCGGCGATGTCGAGGCACAGGAAGTCGTAGGCGCGGCGTGCGGCGAACACCGAGTACGTGGACGCGAACGGCACGAGGCCGGTCTCGGCCATCCCGGCGGCGGCTCCGAGCAGAAGCTGCTCGGCCATCCCCATCTGGAAGAAGCGGTCGGGGAACTCCTGCGCAAAGATGTGCATGTCGGTGTATTTGGCGAGGTCGGCGGACAGCCCGACGATCTTGTCGTTCTCCCGAGCAGCCTGTACGAGGGCGTGCCCGAACGGCGCGGACGCGGTCTTCTGCCCCTCGTCGACGAACGAGGCGATCATGGCCGAGGTCTTGAGCTTCGGCTTGCTGGCGGCGGTGGTCATGTCAGGCGTCCTTGTTGTCGAAGCCGGCGGTGAGCTGGTCGCGGCAGATCTGCCACTCGTGTTCGTCGATGCGCATGAAGTGCGCCTTCTCCCGGGTCTCGAGCAGGGGCACGCCCTTGCCGACGCGGGTGTCGCAGAGAACGATCGACGGCTTGCCGTCGGATTCGGCCGCGGCGTTGTCGAATGCGCGCACCAAGGCGGTGACGTCGTTGCCGTCGACGCGCTCGACGTGCCAGCCGCAAGCCGCCCACTTGTCGTGCACGGGTTCGGTGCTCAGTACCGTCGACGTGGCGCCGTCGGCCTGCAGCGCGTTGATGTCGACCATCGCGGTGAGATTGCCGAGCCGGTGGTGGTGCGCGCCCATCGCCGCCTCCCACGTCGAGCCCTCGTCGAGTTCGCCGTCGGAGAGGAAGTTGAAGACGCGGGCCGTCGAATTCTGGTGCCGCAGACCGAGGGCCATGCCGACCGCGATGGTGAGGCCGTGCCCGAGGGAGCCGCCGGAAATTTCCATGCCGGGGGTGTACGTGGACATCGCCGACATCGGCAGCCGGGAGTCGTCGGAGCCGTACGTCTGCAGTTCGCTGCGGGGGATGATTCCGGCCTCGGCGAGTGCGGCGTAGAGGCCGATCGCGTAGTGGCCGGTGGAGAGCAGGAACCGGTCGCGGCCTTCCCACGCGGGATCGTCGGCGCGGTAACGCAGTCGGTCGGCGTAGACGGTGGCGAAGATGTCGGCGGCCCCGAGCGCCTGCCCGACGTATCCCTGGCCCTGTTCCTCACCCATGTCGATGACGTTGTGCCGCATGCGGTAGGCGAACTGTTCGACGGTCGCGATGCGCGACGCTTCACTGGTCGTGTCTTCGGCCGCGGTAACGGCGGTTGTGATGGTCACAGGAGTTCCTTTTCCTTGCGGATCGTGGGCGTGGTGCCGGTCGACGTCGGCGCGTCGGCGCTTTTGGAATCGGCGCGCTCCGCGGCCTCGGCGGCGAGGCGACGTTCGGTGGGTCCCCAGGTCTCCCTGGTGATCAATGCCGCCCACAGTCCGATCAGGGCGTACGTGCTGAACAGCAGCGCGGGGCCCCACCAGCCGAAGGAGACGAACAGCAGCGTGGTGACGAAGGGCGTGAAGCCGGAGACCATCGCCGAGATCTGGTAGGCGAGGGACGCTCCCGAGGCACGGCGCGAGGCGTCGAAGAGTTCGGGGAACCACGCACCCTGCGCTCCCGCCAGCGAGTTCTGGCAGACGCCGTAGGAGATCACGATGGTGGCGATGATCAGGACGAAGAGACCGGTGTTGACCAGAAGGAACATCGGAATTCCGAACAGTGCGGCAAAGGCGCAGGACGCAATGTAGAGGGGGCGTCGTCCGATGCGGTCGGTGAGCCGGGCCCAGGCGACGGTGGCGAAGATGCCGATCGCGGACGCGATGCACAGGGCGACGAGGGTTTCGGACTTTCCGGCGAGACCCTGGTTGTGCAGGTACGAGATCATGTACGTGATCGACACCGCGTAGCCCGCCGTCTCGGCGACTCGAAGACCGATGCCGCGCAGGATGTTTCGCCAGTCGTATTTGATGGATTCGAGCACCGGCGACTTGACGATGTCGCCTTCGTTCTTGACGTCCTCGAAGACCGGGGACTCGGGCACCTTCGACCTGATGACCAGGCCGACCATGACCAGGACGATGCTGGCGAGGAACGGCACCCGCCAGGCCCAGTCGCCGCCGAGGTGCACGCTGAACAGGAACACCAGATTCGCCAGCAGCAGCCCGACGGGGAAGCCGGCCTGCACGATGCCGGTGAACTTGCCCTTGGATTTCCAGGGGGCGTGCTCGTAGCTCATCAGGATCGCGCCGCCCCATTCCGCGCCGAAGGCGAGGCCCTGGATGACGCGGACGAGAACCAGCAGCACCGGCGCGATCAGCCCCACCTGCGAATAGGTGGGCAGCAGGCCGATCGCGAACGTCGCGAGACCCATCGCGATCAGCGACGCCACCAGCACCGGCTTGCGGCCCAGCTTGTCGCCGAGGTGCCCACCGAGCACGCCGCCGAGCGGGCGCGCTGCGAAGCCGACACCGAGCGTCGCGAACGCCGCGAGTGTTCCGGTGACCGGATCCGCGCCGGGAAAGAAGGCCGTACCGAAGTACAGCGCCGCGGCGGTACCGAACCCGATGAAGTCGTAGGTCTCGATGACGGCACCCACGGAGGAGCCGATCGCTACGCGCCTGGCGTCCTTCGTGCCATGGACAGGACCTCGCATCCTGAGTGTTTCGGTACTCATGGGGACTCCTCTTCGGGCTGCCGGTTCTACGATTGCCGCGGATTTGTTGACTGTCAACAGTGCGGAGTTCACAGTGTGATCCGAGCCACGTCCATCTGTCAACCGTTATCCGCCGACGGTTGACTGTTAACAGTTGATCGACTTACTGTGGTGGCAGTCATCTACCGCGTCGTCGACCGGCTTCCTGCACTCCACCGCAGGCCGGGACCCGCGATCCCAGCTACACGAGGAGCGATCATGTCGTCCATCCAGCGCACCGCCGTCATCACCGGCGCCACCTCCGAGCGCGGTATCGGTCTCGCCACCGCCCGCCGCTACGCCGAAGAGGGCTGGGCGATCGTCGTTCTCGACCTCGACGGCGAGAAGTCCGCGAAGGTCGCCGCCGAGATCGGGAACGAGTTCGGCGTCCCCGCGTTCGGTCACGACATCGATGTCGCCGACGAGCAGTCGGTCCAGCGGGCGCACGACGCCGTCGCCGCCGAGGTCGCCGGCGGAAACCTCCCGGCTGTGGGGGCGCTCGCGAACATCGCCGGCATTACGTCGCCGGTGCCGTTCCTCGAGACCACGCTCGAACTGTGGAACAAGGTGATGGCGGTCAACGCCACCGGCACCTACCTGGTCACCCGCGCGTTCCTGCCGGCCATGATCGACAACGGCTGGGGGCGTGTGGTGAACATGTCGTCCGTCTCCGCCCAGCGCGGCGGCGGCGTCTTCGGGAAGGTTCCGTACTCGTCCGCGAAGGCCGCGGTCCTCGGTTTCACCAAGTCCCTCGCGCGGGAACTGGGCGACAGCGGGGTCACCGTCAACGCCGTCACCCCGGGTGCGGTCGACACCAGCATCCGGGTCGGCAGCACCGCCGAGCAGGAGGCCGCGCTCTGCCGCGACATTCCCCTCGGCCGGGTCGCGACCACCACCGAGGTGGCCGCGGTCATCACCTTCCTGTCCTCCCAGGACGCCGCGTACCTCACCGGCACCACCGTCGACATCAACGGCGGCAGCCACCTGCACTGACCGGATACGTGAGTGGCAAAGAGTGCTCCCGCACTCTTTGCCACTCACGTGAAGGTTTTTTGAAGGTGTGTCGATCCATGCCACCCCCCGTTCGACCTGAGGATGAGAAGGTCCAAGAGGGCCCCGACATCCAAGGAGACGAACCATGAAGTACATGCTGATCATGCGCGCCACGGACGAGACCTTCGCGGCATTCCAGGACGCCGACTTCGGCGAGATCATGGACGCGATGGGCAAGTTCAACAACGAGATGATCCGGGCGGGTGTGCTGCTCGCCGCCGAGGGCCTGGACCCCGACCCCGAATCGGGTGTCGTGGTCGACTACTCCTCCGAGACTCCGGTGGTGACCGACGGCCCCTACGGTGAGACGAAGGAGTTGTTCGGCGGCTTCTGGATGCTCAACGTGGCATCGAAGGAGGAGGCCGTGGAGTGGGCGAAGCGTGCCCCGATGGCCGGTCCCGGTTCGAAGGCGGAGATCCGCCGGGTCACCACGATCGACGAGTTCCCGCAGGACAACGAGTGGATTCAGAAGGAGCGGGCGTGGCGCGAAGAGACCGGCCAGCTCTGAGCGGGTCGGCGGGCGGCGGCCACACCGGGCGTGAGGCCGTCGCCGCCGTCTGGCGGATCGAGTCGGCGCGGATCGTCGGTGCGCTCGCCCGGTACACCGGCGATTTCGCGCTGGCCGAGGACCTCGGTCAGGAGGCGCTGGCGGAGGCACTCGTGAGCTGGCCACGCGACGGCATTCCCCACAACCCGGCGGGATGGTTGCTCACCGTCGGCCGCCGCCGCGCGATCGACGCGTTCCGTCGGCGCGCCGCCCTCGACGAGCGGTACGCCGTCCTCGCCCACGAACTGGGCGAGGGCGGCGCCGTCTCGGGTCCCGCGCCCGCCGATGCGGCCCGCGGCACCGGCGACGTGCTGTGGGATCCGGACCAGATCGACGACGACATCCTGGCGTTGATGTTCATCTCCTGCCACCCTGTGTTGTCGCGGGAGGCGAGGGTGGCGCTCACGCTGCGGGTGGTCGGCGGTCTGACTAGCGACGAGATCGCGAAGGTGTTCCTCGTCCCGACCGCGACTGTGCAGGCCCGGATCACCCGGGCGAAGAAGACGCTCGGCGCGGCCCGGGTGCCGTTCGAGGTGCCGCCCGCCGGGGAGCGGGCCGAGCGGCTCGGCTCGGTGCTGAGCGTGATCTACCTGATCTTCACGGAAGGGTCGTCGGCCAGCTCCGGCGGCGACCTGATCCGCGTCGACCTGGCGAGCGAGGCGCAGCGCCTCGCCCGGGTGCTGACCCGGCTCGTACCCGACGAGCCCGAGGTCCACGGCCTGCTCGCGCTGCTCGAGCTGACCGCGGCGCGGTTCCCGGCCCGCACCGGGGCGGACGGTGAGCCGGTGCTGCTCGAGCAGCAGGACCGCCACCGATGGGACCGTTCCGCGATCCGGCGTGGACGAGCCGCCCTCGCCCGCGCCGAACAGGTCGGCCGGGGCCTGGGCGCCTACGGCCTGCAGGCGGTGATCGCCGAATGCCATGCCGTCGCGCCGTCGGTCGACGCGACGAACTGGGAGCGGATCGTCCTCGTCTACGAGGCACTCGGCCGGCTGGCGCCGTCACCGGTGGTCGACCTCAACCGGGCGGTGGCGGTGTCCATGGCCCAGGGACCGGCCGCGGCGCTGCCGATCGTGGACGAACTGGTGGCCGCGCAGGCGCTGTCGAACTCGCACCTGCTGCCCAGTGTTCGCGGCGAACTGCTCACCCGCCTGGGACGCACCGGCGAGGCGCGGACCGAACTCGAGCTCGCTGTGACGCTGTGCGGCAACGAGCGCGAGCGGACCGTGCTCGAACGGAAACTATCCGACCTGGACGGGTGACGCGAGCGGGGCGTGCCGGTAGGCCGCCGTCTCGAAGTCCAGGTAGCCGCCGAACGAGACGGGGTCGGCGAACGGCAGGATCTGTGTGGCCCAGTACCCGGCGATTCCGGTGCGACGATCGATCCAGTAGTACGAGTTTGCGAGCCCCGCCCACCCGAGTGACCCCCGCGGACGGCCGGTGGGTGCGTCCTCCTCGTTCACCATGAACGTGTACGCCCACGACTTACGCTGTCCGGGAAAGAATTCGGCGTCGTTCGTGAGGGACGGAATCACGGCCGGCAGCATCCCGACCTCCTGACCCTCCAGACCGTTGCACACGGCCGCCTGCACGGTGTCGGCCCGCAGTACTCGTCCACCGGGCGCGTCGCCGTCGTTCAGCCACATCCGCAGGAACTTCAGGTAGTCGCCGACCGTCGAGTACAGGCCGTGCCCGCCCATGTGGATTTCCGGGTCCTGCGGGAGCACCAGATCCAGTGGGGTGAGCCGGCCGTCCTCCTCGCGCTGGTGGATCGTCGCGCGCCGGGCCGCCATCGACCCGGTCAGGGTGAACGACGTGTCACGCATGTCGAGCGGTGCGAAGACCCGCTCGGCCATCACCTCACCGAGTCGCTTGCCGCGGATCGCCTCGACCACCTGACCGGCCCAGTCGATGTTCGTCCCGTACTGCCACTTGGTGCCCGGATCGAACAGCAACGGCGTCTTCAGCGACGCCCTGCTCGCCGTGATCACGCTGGGCTGGTCGTGTTCCACCCCCAGCCGGTTGTAGGTCTCGTCGAAGAAGGCGTATCCGAACCCGGCGGTGTGCAGCAACAGCATCCGGGTGGTGATGTCGCGTTTCGGGGCCCGCAGCACCGGGTCGCCGTGGTCGTCGAATCCCTCGATGACCTGGATGTCGCCGAGTTCGGGAACGTACTCGCGGGCGGGCGCGTCGAGGTCGAGCAGCCCTTCTTCGGCGCACTGCAGCACCGTGGTCCCGGTGATCGCCTTGGTGGTGGAGAAGATCGCGAAGACGGTGTCGGTGGTCATCGGTTCGCCATCCGCGACCGACCGCACGCCGGCCGCACCCTCGAACACCGTCCGGTCGCGGTCGGTCACCATCGCGACCACTCCGGGTACCCGTGGCGCATCGTCCGCGGTGACGTCGTCGAGAACCTTGCCGAGCGCGGCATTGAGATCGGACATTCCACTCTCCTGTCGTGTCTGTGGTCACTGGCGGAAAGTGACGCTAGGACCGACGGGAGGGTAATGACGTCTCTGTTCGGCAGGGCACGTCTCGGTTCGGCACTATCCGGTGGCGGGCGTCACAGTCGCGGCGCGACCGGCACACGGAAAGGCCCCCGGCTGCCGTGGGCAACCGGGGGGCCGACGCCGTGGTCAGGAGCCGACGTACGCCGCGAGGTGCTCGCCGGTGAGGGTGGAGCCTGCGGCCACCAGATCTTCCGGCCTGCCCTCGAAGACGATCCGGCCGCCGTCGTGGCCTGCGCCGGGGCCGAGGTCGATGATCCAGTCGGCGTGCGCCATGACCGCCTGGTGGTGCTCGATGACGATGACCGACTTGCCGGAGTCGACGAGCCGGTCGAGCAAACCGAGCAACTGTTCGACGTCGGCGAGGTGGAGGCCGGTGGTCGGCTCGTCGAGGACGTAGATCTCGCCCTTGTCGGCCATGGCGGTGGCCAGCTTGAGCCGCTGCCGTTCGCCGCCGGACAGCGTGGTGAGCGGCTGCCCGACGCTGAGGTAGCCGAGTCCGACGTCGGCGAGCCGCTGCAGAATCTTGTGCGCCGCCGGGATCCGTGCCTCGCCGGCGCCGAAGAACTCCTCGGCCTCGGCCACCGGCATCGCGAGCACTTCGGCGATGTTCCGGCCGCCGAGTTTGTACTCCAGCACCTCCGCCTGGAACCGCTTCCCCTCGCACTCCTCGCAGGGGGATTCGACGGTGGCCATCACGCCGAGGTCGGTGTAGATGACGCCGGCGCCGTTACAGGTGGGGCAGGCGCCCTCGGAGTTGGAGCTGAAGAGCGCCGGCTTCACACCGTTGGCCTTCGCGAACGCCTTGCGGATCGGTTCGAGCAGTCCGGTGTAGGTGGCGGGGTTGCTGCGCCGGGAACCCTTGATCGCGCCCTGGTCGATCGACACCACGCCGTCCCGGTCGGACACCGAACCGTGGATCAGCGAACTCTTGCCCGAGCCCGCCACCCCGGTCACGACCACCAGCATGCCGAGTGGGATGTCGACGTCGACGCCGCACAGGTTGTGGGTGTCTGCGCCGCGCACCTCCAGCGCCCCCGACGATTCGCGGACGGACGACTTCAGCGTGGCGCGGTCGTCCAGGTGCCGTCCGGTGAGCGTGTCACTGGCCCGCAGACCCTCGACGGTGCCCTCGAACACCACCTCGCCGCCCTCGGTGCCTGCGCGCGGGCCGAGATCGACGACGTGGTCGGCGATCGCGATCGCCTCCGGCTTGTGCTCGACGACGAGCACCGTGTTGCCCTTGTCGCGGAGTTGCAGCAGCAGGCCGTTCATCCGCTGGATGTCGTGCGGGTGCAGGCCGATGGTCGGCTCGTCGAAGACGTACGTGACATCGGTGAGCGAAGAGCCGAGGTGGCGGATCATCTTCGTGCGCTGCGCCTCTCCGCCGGACAGCGTGCCGGACGGCCGGTCGAGCGAGAGGTAGCCCAGGCCGATTTCCGTGAACGAGTCGAGGAGGTGCTGCAGCCCGGTGAGCAGGGGCGCCACCGACGGTTCCTTCAGGCTCCGCACCCAGTCGGCGAGGTCGCTGATCTGCATCGAGCAGACGTCGGCGATGTTCTTCCCCTTGATCTTCGACGATCGCGCACCCTCGCTGAGCCGGGTGCCGTCGCAATCGGGGCAGGTGGCGAACGTGATCGCCCGCTCCACGAACGCGCGGATGTGCGGCTGCATCGCGTCGACGTCCTTGGCCAGGAACGACTTCTGGATTTTCGGGATCAGGCCCTCGAACGTGATGTTGACGCCCTCGACCTTGATCTTGGTCGGCTCCTTGTAGAGCAGGTCCTGCAACTGCTTCTTGGTGAACTTCGAGATCGGCTTGTCCGGGTCGAAGAAGCCGCAGCCGCGGTAGATGCGGCCGTACCAGCCCTCCATGCTGTAGCCGGGAATTGTCAGCGCGCCCTCGTTCAGCGACTTGCTGTCGTCGTACAGCGCAGTCAGGTCGAAATCGGTGACCGATCCCCGGCCCTCACACCGCGGACACATGCCGCCGGTGATGCTGAAACTGCGCCGCTCCTTCGTCTGCTGGCCCCCGCGCTCGATGGTGACCGCGCCCGCGCCGGAGATCGACGCGACGTTGAAGGAGAACGCCTGGGGCGAACCGATGTGCGGCTTCCCGAGGCGGCTGAACAGGATCCGCAGCATCGCGTTGGCGTCGGTGGCGGTGCCGACGGTCGAGCGGGGGTTCGAGCCCATCCGCTCCTGGTCGACGATGATCGCCGTCGTCAGACCGTCGAGCACGTCGACGTCGGGTCGCGCCAACGTCGGCATGAACCCCTGTACGAACGCGCTGTACGTTTCGTTGATCATCCGCTGCGACTCCGCGGCGATCGTGGCGAACACCAGCGAACTCTTGCCCGAGCCGGACACCCCGGTGAACACCGTCAGCCGGCGCTTCGGCAACTCGACGCTGATGTCCTTGAGGTTGTTCTCGCGCGCACCGTGCACGCGGATCAGGTCGTGACTGTCGGCAAGATGCAGCTCAGGCGACTCCGATTCCGTGGCCATGCTCATCGTGTCTCCATCTGTTCGGGCGGAGCCGCGTTCACGGTCTCCGTCGGTCGACTTGCTCGAACTCAGCGCAACTCTTGGATGCGGACCATGTTGCCCGCGGGGTCGCGGAATGCGCAGTCGCGGATCCCGTACGGCTGGTCGGTCGGCTCCTGCACCACTTCGACGTCGCCGGCCTGCAGCTTCTCGAAGGTGCTGTCGAGGTCCTTGGTCGCCAGGTTGATGGCGGCGTAGGTGCCCTTCGCCATCATCTCGACGATGGTCCGGCGTTCCTCGTCGGTGACCCCGGGGTCGGCGGCAGGCGGGTGCAGGACGATGGAGGTGCCGGGCTGGCCGACGGGGCCAACGGTGATCCACCGCAGTCCGTTGTATCCGACGTCGTTGCGGACCTCGAAACCGAGGATGTCGCGATAGAAGCCCAGCGCGGCGTCCGGATCGTCCTGTGGGAGGTAGGTCTGGTGAATGGTGATGTCCATGACCATCACGATAAATGCGGCTCGGCGACCGGCGCTTCTCTATTCCTGATCGGTCTGGTGACCTGTTTCGCGACGCACGACGGTATGCCCGCCGTCGCCTGCTCCGCGTCGCGCTTGTAGGTGCTGGGCGGCACGCCGACCAACTCGGTGAAGCGCGTGCTGAACGTGCCCAGCGACGCGCAGCCGACCGCGAAACAGACCTCGGTGACGCTGAGGTCGCCGCGGCGCAGCAGCGCCATCGCACGCTCGATGCGCCGCGTCATCAAATACGAGTACGGCGACTCTCCGTAGGCGAGCCGGAACTGGCGGCTGAGGTGCCCGGACGACATGTTCACGCCGCGGGCGAGCGCGTCCACGTCCAGCGGTTGTGCATACTCCCGGTCGATCCGGTCGCGGACGCGGCGCAGGCGCGCGAGGTCGCGCAGGTAGTGCGCCGGGGCAGGGCTGCTGGACACCTACGAAATCGTGCCACGTCGAGCGACAGTTGCCTACCCTCGCGGGTCAACTCGGCAGTGGTCGACGAGCGAGACGTGTTCGTGCGCCGCCGGGAGCCGGTCCCGCTCGGCGCCGCCGACGTGACGGGCCTCCGTTGAACCGAGTTCCTCCCAGTAGCTTTCCGAACGCGCCTGCGGAGTTCGCCGAACGTTCATGCGCCGCCCTTTCGGGATTGCCGGGTCGGGTGGTCCGTGGGGACCCGGGCCGCAGCGACCGTTGCCGATCGCCGCGGACCGCCACCACCCCTCCGAATCGAGTCTTCCCCGCACCGTGCGGTCAAGACAGGGCCGTTCGGCCCTACCCACCACACGATCGGGCGCGGACCGATCGACGGCTGTGGCCGAGGTCAGTAAGGTTGTATGTCATCCGGCCGTCTCACGCGGCCACGCTTCCGGAGCACCTCGATCACCGAGGAGGAGCGGATGACGGAGATCGACACCTCGTACGAGCAGCGCCTCGTCGATTCGTTGCGGGCGCGCGACGAGTCAGCTTTCGCCGAACTGGTCGACCGGCACACGCCGATGATGCTGCATGTGGCGCGGGGTTATGTGGCCAGCGCCGAGGTCGCGGAGGACGTCGTCCAGGAAACCTGGATCGCCGTGCTGCAGGGCATCGACCGATTCGAGGGCCGCTCGACGCTCCGAACCTGGCTGTTCCGGATCCTCGTCAACATCGCCAAGAAGCGGGGTGTCCGGGACCGGCACGATTCCGACGCCGAACTGGCCGCCTTCACGGGCAGCCCCACCGTGGACCCTGGCCGGTTCCTGCCGAGGACGGCACCGGAGGATCCACACCACTGGGCGACTCCCCCGACCAGCTGGCCGGAGTCTCCCGAGGGTTCGGTCCTCGGTGCGGAGGTCCTCGACGTCGCGAGCCGCGAACTCGAGCACCTTCCCGACCGCCAGCGCATCGTGGTCGTCTTGCGAGACGTCCTCGGCTACGACGCCGCGGAAGTGTCCGCGATGCTGTCGATCACCGCGGCGAATCAGCGGGTGCTGCTGCACCGGGGTCGCGCACACGTGCGTCAGGCCCTCGAGGACTATCTCGGAACGGGAGCGTGAGAAATGGACTGCCAGGACCTCGTCGAACTGGTCACGGCGTACCTCGAGGACGACATGGATCCCGACGCCCGGGCCCGATTCGAGACCCATCTCGGCGAGTGCTCGGGTTGCGCCACTTATCTGGAGCAGATCGAGCAGACGGTGCACACCCTCGGCACGCTGCCCCCGGAGGAGCTCGATCCGGCGCTGCGCGACCGTCTGCTCGACGCGTTCCGGGAGTGGCGCTAGCGGCGGGAGAGTTCCCGCAAAAAATAATGTCCGGCGGGGCGTAACGTTTCGCGCCCTCGCGGACACCGTTCTAGTAGCTGTGAACGCTGGGTTTGCGGCACTCGGACAGGAATTCAGACCATGAACGCCACACATTCGCACCAGGACGCCCGACGCACCCACCGCGGCTCGCTGCGGAAGCGGATCGTCACCGTGGTGGTGGCCGCGGCTGCTCTCGGCGTCCTTCCCATCGGCGCCGCGGCTGCTGTTACCCCGGTCGCCGACCACACGGTCGTAGCAGTGGCCGCCCCCGACACCGGCCGCGACATCCCCGGCGGCAACGACGACCGGACCCGCGACCGTCAGCGTGAACAGCGGCAGGAGCGCAGGGCCGAGGACATGCCCGCGATCATCTGGACCATCCCGCTCACCTGACGTTCAGCCCTTGCCGGACAACTAGTTTCGCAGCAGTCGCGGGTGCGACTGCTGCGTTCGGCGTGCAAGGTCGGGTGAATTTCTAGGCCGGGTCGTCGTGCAGTGTGGACAGCCCGGTGACGAATCCCCGGGCATCCAGCAGGCGCCCCGAGTGCACCGCGGGGCGGATGACGACGGCGCGGTCGGCGATGCGGGCGCCGGCGAGGACCTTCTCGAGTAGGGCTTCGAAACGGTTGACGTCGGCCAGGTCTCGCACCCACAGGGTCATGAGGAGGTTGTACCGGCTCGCGGTGGTCACCGCGAGCCGGACTTCCGCGAGCCGGGACAGCGTCGACCGGAGCCGGTCGATGGACGACGCAGGCACCTGCACGAAGTACCAGGCGTTGATCGGCCACCCGGTGTAGCTGCGCGCGACGTCCGTCCGGAGGACGAGGTCACCCGAGTGGCGCATCGTGGCGATGGCGTCGGCAACTCGCTGGGTGCTGACGCCGGCCTTCGCGGCGATGTCACCGGCCGGGGTCCGGCCGTCGCGGTACAATGCGCGGATGACGACCTCCTGAAGGTCGGCGGGAACCTGCCGGGCGGCACGCGGCCGCGGTGCTTTGGCCGCGGGGACCCGCTGCGCTTCTTCGTCGGAGAGTGCGTTCAACCTCCAGACACTGCCCTCCACGAGGATCTCGGTGACGAGGTGCGTACGGGCGTGGGTGATCAGACGCTGATCCCCCAGCCGGTCGATGACGAACGCCGACAAGGACTCCAGGTCCGGTCCCGCGACCACGGCGACGAGATCGCGCCCACCGGACGTGTGATCGATGGTGCGCACGATTTCTTCGTCGGCGAGCAGAAATGCGGTCTCGGCGGCCTTTCCCTGCGCGCATTCGATCTCGACGACGGCCACGGCGGGAAAGTGACGACGCTGCCCGCTGATCCACGCGAGCCCCTCTTCGGTGATCCTGGCCCAGCGCCGGGCGAGCGCGACCGGATCGGTCGCGAGGGCCCTACCCAGTTCGGTCCACGACGCCCGCGGCTCGAGTTGCAGTGCATGAATCAGCCGTAGATCGGCGTCTCTCCGCAGAGAATCCTGATTCGGTGAAGTCACTTTGCATCAATTCCTGACATTTTACCTATCGGATTTCAATCCAGCTGAGGATACGGCCACCACACGGTTTCTGCTGGAGGAACATATGAGCACTGCGCCACACACCGGCACGAGGCGGACCACCGGAACGTCCGCGGCCGTCGGCTTTCTGATCGTCATGGAGTTCGGCAGCGGTCTGCTGCAGGGGTGGTATCCCCCGCTCCTCACGAGCATCGGACAAGAACACGGGACCTCGGCGGCAGCGCTGAACTGGGTGAATGCGATCTTCCTGCTCGCATCGGTGGCCTGCGTTCCGATCATCGCCAAGCTCGGTGACATGTACGGCCACCGCAGGATGCTCGTGGCGTCCGCAGCGGCGGTGGCCGTAGGATCCTTCGTCGTCGCGTTCGCTCCGTCGTTCGCCGTGCTTCTCGCGGGCCGCGCCCTGCAGGCCCCGCTGATCGCTTTCCTGCCTTTGGAATTCGCCATCGTCCGGCACCGCGCTCCCGACCGGGCGGGGCGCAACATCGGCCACCTGATCGGGGCACTCACCGGCGGTGTGATCGTCGGTGGTTTCGTCGCCGGGTGGTTCATGACCCGAATCGACAACCTGACGGTGGTGCTGCTGGTTCCCGGAATCATGCTGGCGCTCTGCGTTCCCGTCGCCCATTTCCTGGTGCGGGAGACGACCGTTCGCAGTGCGGGGCGGATCGACTGGGCCGGGGCGGCACTGCTGTCCGCCGGTCTGCTCATGGTCCTGGGAGGGGTGTCCAACGGCAACGCCATCGGGTGGGGAAGCCCACTGATCGTCGTCCTCGTCGCCGGGGGTGCGGCCACCCTGGTCGCGTTCGCGGTCGTCGAGAATCGAACGGTCAATCCCCTCATCGACTTTCGTGTCCTGACGAAGGGCCGGCTGGTTCTCCCGATGCTCATCGCCGCACTGCTTGGAGCCCAGTCGTTCGGTTCCCAGGCGCCCATCTCGCTGTTCTCGAGGGCCGACCCGAATGCGTACGGATACGGCCTGGGCGTGTCGGCCACGATCGCGGGTCTCCTCCTGTCGATCACCGCCACCGGCGCCTTCATCGCCTCGACGATCAGCGACCGGATCGCTCGCGCACTGACACCCCGTTATGCGGTCGCATTCGGCGCCCTCGTCAGCGGAGCCGCGTATGCGGCGATGATCGTCTCCCACGACGGCGTGCTCACCTTCTCGATCTGGTTGTTCCTGCTGGGATTCGGCATCGGAACGCTCGCCGGCGTCGTACCTGCGATCATCGTCAGCCGCGCTCCCGAAGACTCGGTCGGAATCGCCTCCGGTGTCTACAACAGCTCCCGAACGGGTGCGGGATCGATTGCAGGCGCGATGTTCGCCCTGCTGATGTCATCACTGGTCACGTCGGTGACCGTCGGTGAGAAGACGAGTTCGATCTCGTCGTTCACCTCGTACGCCACCGTCTGGGCGATCTGCGCCGCCCTCTGCATCGGCATCGCCGTCCTGTCCCCGTTCCTCGATTCGCGCCGCCCGCGGACCGCCTCCGAGACCCCCGCACCGCCTGCCGGCGAGAACGAGCCGGCACCCGCCTGATCACGTCACGTCATTCGAACGAGAGGAAATACCCATGCCCGACCAGACAATCGCCGGACGCAGCGTCGCCGAACTGAACGACGCATTCGCCGGCGGATCGTTGACACCGCTCGACGCACTGGAGTCGACCATCGCGCGCATCGCCGCCAAGGACGACACGCACCGTGCGGTCTATGTGATCGACGCGGACGAGGCCCGCGAATCCGCCAGGCGCAGCGGCGAGCGGTGGCGCAGCGGCGCCGCACTGGGCCCGCTGGACGGAATCCCGGTGACGATCAAGGAGAACACCGCGAAAGTCGGTCTGCCGCAGTCGTACGGAACCGCCGCGCGGGAACCGGTGATCGCGACGGAGAACTCGCCCGTCGTCGACCGCCTGCAGGAGGCGGGCGCGGTGGTGGTCGCCAGCACCAGCATGCCCGATTTCAGCGGGCTCGGATCCGGGGTGTCGTCCCGGCACGGCATCGCGCGCAACGCCTGGAATCCTGCCTGGAACACGGGCGGCTCGTCCTCCGGTGCGGCCGTCGCCGCCGCACTCGGCTACGCGCCGGTCAACATCGGCACCGACATCGGCGGGTCGATCCGCATACCCGCGGCGATGAACGCCGCGTTCGGTTTCAAACCGTCCTACGGGCGCGTCCCGATCAACGACACCTATCTCGGTCGCTGCGCGGGCCCGATCACCCGCTCCGTTCGCGACGCCGCCCACACGATGGCGCTCATCGCCCGCCCCGATTCCCGCGACCACAGCTCGCTCCCCGACGAATCGATCGACTGGACCGACCTGGACGTCGACATCCGCGGGCTCCGCCTCGGAGTCAATTTCGGCCCGGTGGAGGGCAAGACCGCCGACCCCGAGATCGTCGCCGCGATACGCCGGGCCGTCGCCGTGTTCGAGGCAGCGGGCGCACAGGTGGAGACCGTCGAGCCGTATCTGTCCCGGGACTACCTGAGCACCGGTTTCATCCCGTTCTTCACCGCGCATCTGTGGGCGCAGATGAACGACAAGAACATCGTCGACGATCTGAGCCGGGCCGATCAGGAGATGGTCGCTGCGGTCTCGCGCATCGACTCGCTGTCCTCCCTCGAGCTCATCCAGGCGTACGACTCGATCGGGCCGTTCGTACAGGAGACCGTGAACATGCTCGGACGCTACGACGCCGTCCTGTCGCCCACCTCCGGCATCCTCGCCGGACCCGCGGAGAGCCGGATGATGACCGAGTTCGCGGGCCCGGCGAACTTCACGTCCGCGTTCAACGCCGCGGGCACCCCCGCCGCGTCGATCAACTGCGGCTTCTCGAAGGACGGACGGCCGATAGGCCTGCAGATCGCCGCCGATCGACGGCAGGACCTGACCGTTCTTCAGGTCGCCGCATGGTACGAGGCACACCGCGACCCCGAGGCGACACCGCAGTGGAATTCCCTCGACTGATCACCCATCGACATCTCCTTCGACCGATAGGACGGACATGAGCACCACCCACGACCTCGCCCGACTGATCGACGAGCTCGCACCCCGCTACACCGCACTCAGCGATGCCATCTGGGACGACCCCGAATTACGTTGGGAAGAAACAGCATCAGCAGAACGGCACATCGAGCTGGCACGCGCGGAAGGATTCCGCATCACCCCGGCGATCGGCGGTGTGCCGACCGCGTTCAGCGCGGAAGCCGGTTCCGGTGAACCCGTCATCGCCGTCCTCGGCGAATACGACGCACTCGCCGGCCTCAGCCAGGAGTCCGGCAACCCGGAACGCACCCCGGACCCGGCCAACACCTCAGGCAACGGCCAGGGCTGCGGTCACCACCTCCTCGGCGCCGGTTCCCTCCTCGCCGCCACCGCCGTCAAGCGCTACCTGGAGAAGAACGGACTGCCCGGGACCGTCCGCTACTACGGATGCCCGGCCGAGGAAGCCGCGGCCGGGAAGACCTTCATGGTCGCGGCAGGCGCATTCGACGACGTCGATGCGTCGATCTGCTGGCACCCGGGCGACAGCACCCTCGTGCAGCGCGACCACAGTCTCGCGTACATGCAGTCGTACGTGCGTTTCACGGGCCTCGCCTCCCATGCCGGGGCGTCACCGGAACTCGGTCGCAGCGCGTTGGACGCACTCGAACTGATGAACGTGGGCGTCAATTTCCTGCGCGAGCACATGCTCTCCGACTGCCGCATCCACTACGCGATCCTCGATGGCGGCGGCCGCTCGGCGAATGTCGTCCAACCGTACGCCGAGGCGTACTACGTCGTCCGGGCACCGAATGTCCGGGAGATGCGTGCGTTGTTCGAGCGGGTTCGCAAGATCGCCGAGGGCGCCGCCCTGATGACCGAAACCACGGTGGCGATCGAGGTCGACGGGGGCTCCTCGAACCTTCTCGGCAACACGGTGCTGGAAACGTCGATGCAGGACACGCTCCTCGAACTCGGACCGGTGCCATTCGACGAGCAGGACCTCGCCACGGCGCGGCAGTTTCTCACCGACAAGCCGCTCGACATGTTCGGTACCCGAATCGAAGAGGGTGACAGCCCACTGCACGACGGCGTGATCACATTCGACGCTGGCGCGCCCCGGCGAGTGCTCACGGGGTCGACGGACGTCGGCGACGTCAGCTGGGTCACTCCCACCGTGCAGTGCACCACCGCCTGCGTCAGCCGCGGCACGCCCGCGCACTCGTGGGAACTGGTCGCGCAGGGGAAGCTCCCCGCCGCACACAAGGGCATGGTCCACGCCGCCAAGGTCATGGCCGGATCGGCGATGAATCTCCTCACCGACGCGACCCTGCTGAAGCTCGCGAAGGAGGAGTTCCTCGAACGGACCACGAAGCAGCCCTACGATTCGCCGCTCGTCGACGGCGTGATCGCACCGCCGCTGCGGTAGGTGTGACGAGGCGGGCACTCATCCGAGTGCCCGCCTCGGATCGATCAGGAATCGAGAAGCGCCGCTCACCGGACCGCCCGTAGCGTCATTATTCGGAACACGACGGCTGGACCGATGGGAGAGAGCACATGACCACGAACAACCGAGCAGACAAGCGCAAGCCGGGTACGCCGGGTGCATTTTCGCGGTGGATGCAGCGGAAGATGAACGCCCGCATGAACCGCAAGATCCGACGCGGCCACGGCCAGTTCATGGGCATGGACGTGCTGATCCTCAACACGGTGGGCCGCCGGAGCGGTCAACCGCGGCAGTCACCCCTGGCGTGGTTCCCGGACGGTGACGACGCCCGGCTGGTCGTCGCGTCGGGCGGGGGGAGCCAGAATCCCGACTGGCACGCCAACCTGATGGCGCACCCCGGGAAGGTGTCGATCGAACTGCCCGGCAGCGACGCCGCCTCCGTCGTCCCGCAGCAACTCGAGGGCGCCGACCGTGAGCAGGCCTGGCAGCGCATCGCCGCCGCCCAGCCCCGCATCGCGAAGTATCAGAGCAAATCCGATCGTCAGTACCCGGTCATCCGGCTCACCTCACGATGACGGCGGCTCGGCAATGCCGCGGTCACCTTCACCCTGCTCGGCGGCCGCCCCTTACCGTTCAGGTCGGTACGAGCAGCACCGGTCGTCGGGCGTGGTGGACCAGGGCACCGGACACCGATTCGCCGAGGAACCGTTCCAGCAGTGACATCGCTCCGCCGCGGGAGGTGCCGATGATGATCATCAGGGCGTCGTTGGCTTCGGCGATCGTGGTCAGCAGCTGTGCCGGGTTCCCTTCCCTGGAGTAGTAGGCCCAATTGCCGGGCAGCGTGCCCAGCATGGTGCAGGCCTCACGGCGCTCGGATTCGACGGCGTCAGCGAAGCGCTGCTCCCAGTCGTCGCGGTCGGGTTCGACGGGCATGTCGTCGATATCAACGATGTGGGCGACATGCAGAAACGCCCCGAGTCGGCCGGCGAGGTCCATCGCATAGGTCAGGGCGGCGTGGCTCGCCCGGTGTCGGTCGAAGCCGACCACCAGATGGCACACCGCGGCGGTCGGTGCAGCGGGTCCGTCCACCCGCAGCGGAGTGCGCCAGTCCCGCAGATTGTCTCGGGCGACGTCGTGGTTTTCCTTCTTGGTCATCATCCTCTCCTCACACCGAGGCCAGAGCGAGGCCGATACCACCGGCGACGATCGTCACCAGCAGGGTGCCGACAGCGTTCGCTGCCCCTGTCAGATACTGCTGCCGTTGGATCAGCCGGACGGTCTCGAAACTGGCGGTGCTGAAGGTGGTGTACCCACCGCAGAACCCGACACCGACGATCCACTGCACCTGATGCGACACATCGGCGAAGAGCACCAACCCGACGACGAAGCCCAGTAACAGGGACCCGGTCACGTTGATCGTCGCTGTCGCCCAGGGGAACTCCGACGCCTTCCGGTGCCTTATCGCCCCGTCGAGCACGAACCGGGCGATGGCGCCGAGACCGCCGGCGCAGGCGATCCACACGGCGATCACTGCGCAGCCTCCGCCCGCCGCGACCGGATCCGGGCACCGGCCGCGATCCCGGCGACGGTAGCCACCAGACCAGCGAGCACGCTGCCGGCCGCGTAGGTGCCGGCCTGCCACCACTGGTGACCACGCAGGAGCAGGTCGGTATCGACGGCGAGGGTGCTGTAGGTGGTGAACGAGCCGAGCACCCCGGTCCCCACCAACAGGCGGGTCCGCTGGCGCCACCGGGTGTCCGGGCCGAGCCTGGTCAACGCCTCGAGCAGCCACCCGAGCAGGAGCGCCCCGGCGATGTTGATCGTGAACGTGGTGACCGGCCACCCACCCGCCACGGTGGGGAACCACACCCCGAGGTAATAGCGCACCGGTGTTCCCAGGAGTCCTCCTACGCCGACGGCGGCAATGGCCGCGGGGCGCACATGCAGCGGCCCCGGCGTGCGGGGTGCGGTATCGGGATCGATCGGCAGCGTCGGATTCGGATCGTGGTGACCGTGCACGGACATGCTCCTTCCACATCAGGGAAAGGAGCCATCAGCCCCGGGCTGGGGCGGTTCAGACAACCCCTTCGCGGGAGTGTCTCGGCGGAGATCCATCGCCGAAACAAACAATAGCGCCCCCTGCCGGCGGGCGCACCCCTGTCTGGTGCCCTGCGTGACCTAACCCCTCAGCCCTCCACCGACCGTCGTGGCGGTGGGAGACGAACCTAGCGGGCGCCCAGTAGTGCACGCGCCCGCAGGATCGCGTGTTCGACGTTGTCGTCGAGATCTCCCGATGGGAGCGCACCGATTTCGCCGCGGAGCAGCTCGACGTCCTTGAGCAGCAGGTCGTATTGGACATCGACGAGATTGTCGCTCATCCAGCTCTGGCCGGTCGATACCCCGATCACCTCGAGGAGGCCCGCGGCTGGCGTGCCGAGATTCTCCGCGAGATCGAGCATCCGTGCGGTGGCGGCCAGGTTGTAGGTGGCCAGCGCATTGTTGAGGAGTTTCACCAGGGCCGGCTGACCGTAGGACTCCATGCGGAACACGCGGCCGGAGATGTCGTCCAGCAGTCGGTCCTCGGCGGGGGTGGTGTCGGGTCCGGCGAGGAAGATGGTCATCGAGCCTCGGCGCGCACCCTGGGGGCCGCCCGACACGGGGGCTTCGAAGACGCGCCAGTCGTCCGGGGCCGAGGGCATGATCTTCCGAGCGTCTTCCGGCGCCAGCGTGGTGTGGACGAAAACGGTCAGCGGCCGCGTGGTGTGCTCCCGGAGCGCCGCGAAGACGGACGACACCTGGTCCGCCAGCCGCACGGCGACGTGAACGCTGTCCACGGACGGCCAGTCCAGAGCTGCCAGGTCGCTGCCGGCCGGTGACTGGGTCTCCTCCGACCACTCGCGGACGCGCTCCGCGTCGAAGTCGTAGCCGTACACCTCCCGCCCGAGTTGGGCGAGGTGTGCTCCGATGTTTCCGCCGATGGGTCCGAGCCCAATTATCAAGTGCATGAACGTTCCTCGGGTGTGAGATGTATGTGAGAAGTGCCGGGCTGCAGCCTCTCAGCCCTCGGTGAGGCCGCGCTCCGCCATGACCTGCTTGACGAGGGTCAGGCCGTTGAGCACGCGCGGGAACCCGATGTAGGGGATGCAGTGGATCAGGGCTCCGACGATCTTCTCCTTGGTCAGGCCGACGTTGAAGCCGGTGTTGATGTGCAGCTTCAACTGGGGTTCGGTACCCAGGGCGACGAGCGTGGAGATGGTCACCATCGTCTGCTCCTGCTGGGTGAGGCCATTGCGGGAGTAGATGTCGCCGAAGGCGAAGGAGACGATGTAGTCGGACAGGTCCGCGTCCAGGCTCTTGTAGGACTCCACGAGCTTGACGTGGTCGAACGTGTTGACGTGGTCGGTGGAGACGAGCTCCATCATGCGGTCGAGGCCGCGCTGGTAGCGATCTGTGGACATGAGTATTCCTCGTGAGCGGGTCTGAAAGTGTGGATGATGTGCAAAAAACGATACGTCGCGTAGCGAGCGGCTCGCCCATGGACGACGGATTCGGAAAGCGGCTCGTCGCCACGCTGCTCCCCTCGTTCGCAGCCCCGGGGGGAAGCGCTCCGGAATGATCGGAGCGCCTCCCATCCACGACTGAATTACTTCTGTCCCTGTGGGTTTCGCACGAGTTTCTTGTTGGCGAACTCGTTGAAACCGTACCGGGCCAGCTCGCGGCCGACGCCGGATCCCTTGACGCCGCCGAACGGGAGGTCGGGCGAACTCTTACTGGTGCTGTTGATCCACACCATGCCGGTCTCGAGTTCCGCGGCGACGCGGTCGGCCTTCTCCGGACTCGAGGTGAACACGCTCGACGAAAGCCCGAACGGGGAGTCGTTGGCCAGTTCGATCGCCTCGTCCAGGGAGCCGACGCGGTGGACGACCGCCACCGGACCGAACAGTTCCTCGTCGAAGGCGCGCATCTCGCGTGTGACGCCGGTCAGGACGGTGGGCGGGTAGTAGGCCCCCTCCGGCCGCCCACCGCCCAACAGCACTTCGGCTCCGTGTGAGATCGCTTCCTGGACAAGCTCGTCCAGCTCCTCGGCTCCCGAGTTCGACGCCATCGGTCCGAGCTTGGTCTCGGGGCTGGTCGGGTCGCCGGGCTGCCAGCCGGACATCCCGTCGACGAATTTCCGCACGAACTCGTCGTACACCCGTTCCTCCACGAGGAACCGTTTCGACGCGGTGCAGGCCTGCCCGCCGTTGCCGAGGCGGCCGATGACGGCGGCGGCCGCCGCGGCGTCGACATCGGCGTCGGCGAGCACGATGAACGGGTCCGAGCCACCGAGTTCCAGCACGCACTTCTTCATGTGCCTGCCGGCGATCTCGCCGACGGCGGACCCGGCCTTCTCGGATCCGGTCAGCGACACACCCTGGACGCGGGGATCCGCAACGGCGTTGGCAACCTGCGCCGAAGAGATGAAGGCGTTGAGGTAGACGCCCGCGGGCAGACCGGCCTCGGTCAGGACCCGTTCGATGGCGAGGGCGGACTGGGGGCAGTTCCGGGCGTGCTTGACGATGATCGTGTTGCCGAGAGCGATGTTCGGGGCAGCGAAGCGTGCCACCTGGTAGAAGGGGTAGTTCCACGGCATGATCCCGACGAGCGGGCCGATCGGCTCGGTGCGGACGACGGCCGTGCCGGATCCCGTGATGTCGAGGGGCTCGTCCGCCATGAAGTCGTCCACATGGTCGGCGTAGTACTGGTAGATCGAGGCCACCAGCTCCACCTCGCCTCGGGCCTGCGCGATCGGCTTGCCCATTTCCAGGGTGAGGAGCTTGGCCAGCTCGTCGGCCTGTTCCCGGTGGATCTCGGCGGCCCGGGTGAGGACGGCGCGGCGCCGCTCCAGCGGAGCGGCCCGCCAGCAGCGGTAGGCCGTGGTGCTCCGTCCGATGAGGTCGTCCAGCTCCGTGTCCGTGATCTCCGGGTATTGCGCGTTCTGGTCCCCGGTGACCGGGTCGGTGGTGGTGTACACACCCATGGGCGTTCTCCTGTGGTGGTGATGAACGGTGTCAGGCCGCGATCGTGTCCGCGGACTCGAAGCCGCGGTAGCCGTCGGCGGTGACGTCGGCGAGGACCGCACGATAATTGCCCAGACCACCCAGATAGAACAGGACACTGGGCTTCTTGCCCGGAATATTCGCGCCGAAAATCCACGAATCCACCTTCGTGAACACCGTCATGTTCGCGATCTCGGTGCACGTGTCCGTCCATTCGGCCTCGGCCTCCGGCGTCGGCTCGATCGCCCGCAACCCAGTGCGCTCGGCATACGCGATCGTCTCGCTGATCCACTCGACCTGCGTCTCGATGCTCGGCGGCAGATTCGTGAACGGGCCGTTCGGGCCCAGCACCATGAACCAGTTCGGGAAATTCGCCGTGGAAATCCCCAGATAACTGGTCGGCTGCCCGCCCCAGTGGTCGTTGATGTTCAGACCGCCGCGGCCGCGGATCTCCATCCGCCGGTAATTACCGTCCACGGCATCGAACCCGGTAGCGAAAACCAGCACATCCAACTCGTGCAGAACGCCGTCCTCGGTGACCACACCGTTCGCGGTGACCTCGCGGATCGGGTTCTCCTTGATGCCGACGGCGTCGACGTTCGGCCGGTTGAAGACCCGGTGGTAGCCGTCGTCGCACAGCGGGCGCCGGGCGAACAGACCGGTCGGGGTCAGTGTGCGGGCCGTTTCCGGGTCCTCGATGACCTCGGCGATCTTGGCACGGATGAACGACGCGGCCGCCTCGTTGGCTTCCTCGTCGGTGGCGATGTCACCGAAGGTGGCGAACATGAAACGGAAACCGCCACCGTGCTGCCAGGCCTCCTCGAAAACGCGGCGGCGTTCCTGTTCGGTGACGCTCATCGCCGGCACCGTGGACTCCTCGAAGCCGAACGCCACGGACGATTTCTTGACCTGCGACCAGATCCGGTCGTAATCGGCCTTGACCGCGTCGATCTGCTCGGCGGTCACGGGACGCTTGCCGACCGGGACGGAATACTGCGGCGTCCGGACGAACACGGTCAGGTGCTCGACCTCCGGCGCCAGCGCCGTGACGACCTGCTGGCCGGTGGAACCGGTACCGATCACCCCGACACGGCGGCCCGCGAGGTCCTTGCCCTCGGGCCAGGCGGCGGTGTGGATGGTCTCGCCCTCGAACGTGTCCAGACCGGGCAGGTCCGGGAAGTTGATGGCCGAGAGCAGCCCGACGGCATTGATCACGTACGTGGCCCGATACACGACGCCGGTGTCGGTGGTGACCTCCCACAGGGCCTGATCGTCGAGGTAGACCGCGGAGGTGACCTCGGTGCCGAAGCGGAAGTGGCGGCGCAGATCGAACCGGTCGACCACACCCTCGAGGTAGTCGAGGATCTCGGGCTGGGTGATGTACGTGTGTTCCCAGGTGCCGTCCTGCAGCAGATCCTCGTCGAAGGAAAACCGGTAGACATGACTCTCGGTGTCGGACAGAGCGCCCGGGTAACGGTTCCAGTACCAGGTGCCGCCGGGGCCGTCGGCCTTGTCGAAACCCACTGTGGTGAGACCGAGTTCGTTGTGCAACTTGTGGACGGCATAGATACCGCCGAATCCGGCACCGATGACGACGGCGTCAACGATCTGGGGTGTGGTTCGGGAAGTCATGGCGAACTCCTGTGTCGTTCCGATGCAGAGAAGAAAAGGGGTGAAAGAGGGATTGGCGTTGTTACGCGCGGTACCAGGCGGCGAGCTTCTCGAACTCCTCGGCGACGAGGGCGGAGCGGCCGGCCAGGAAGGGGTAGACGTGCTGCTGGCCGTCCCCGATGGACAGGGTGACGTCGACACCCGCTGCCGTGGCGCGTTCGGCCAGCCGGGTGGCGTTGTCGAGGAGCGACTCGACGCTGCCGGCCGTGACGTACAGCCGTGGGAAACCGGTGAAGTCGGCGTGCAGCGGGTTCGCCAGCGGAGTCTTCGGGTCGACGGTTCCGCCCAGGACCCCGGCGATCATGCCTTCGAGTAGTTCCGGGGTGATCAGGGCGTCGGTGTCGTTGTTGGTGAGGAGGGTTTCGCCCTCGTTCTCCATGTCGAGCCACGGGGAGAAGGCGATGACCCCGCCGGGGCCCGGTTTGCCCTGTTCCCGGAGGGCCAGGGCGATCGCGATGGCGAGGTTGCCGCCGGCGGAATCGCCGATGGTGGTGATGTTCCCTGGCGCGGTGCCGGATGCGACGAGCGCATCGAAGGCGGCCACACCGTCCTCGACCTGGGCAGGGTGCTGGAACTCGGGGGCCCGGCGGTAGTCCAGCACGAAGCTGACGGACCCGAGAGCTTTGGCGACGTGGCCGGCGAGCTTGCGGTGACTGGAGGCCGAGCCGACGGCGAACCCGCCGCCGTGCGTGTACAGGAGCACCTTCGAACTGTCCGCTCCCTCCGGCAGGCACCAGATGCCCGGGACTCCGCCGACGGTGTCCTCGCGGTACGTCACGCCCTCCGGTTCGACGGTCGGCTGGTGCCACTCGTCGAACATGGAGCGGAACAGGCGCATCGTGAGGTCCGGCGTCGCAGCCATGATCTGGGACCAGTCGGCGTAGAGGTCGCGCAGCACGTCCCGGTCGTCGGCATCGGCGGAAGTGACGCTGAGCTGTTCGGAGATGTTGGTGGTCATGATTGCCTTTGGCTCGGTGTCGGACCAGGTGGTTGACGCCTCGTCCGCTTGCTGTGTCCTACCTGCTGCGGCGGTCCCGATGTGATGGCCGCCACGGCGTCTAGGTCAAACATAGGAGTGGGTTCCGGCTCCCCTGTGTTCCGATGTGAAACACATCGAGCCTCGAAAGTCTGCTCATGATGAGGGGGCACCTGACACCCACCGTGAACGAGGTACTCCCCCAATGCATGCATTCGCCGTCCTCCCCGATGACGCCACGATCCATGACCTGGACATCCTGACCCCGAGCCCGGAAGGCGGGAAGGTCCTCTTGAAAGTCACGCGGGCCGGCGTCTGCCACACCGATACCCACCTGCGGGCCGGCGGATACGATCTGGGCAGCCGCGGGCTGATGAGCATGAAGGACCGCGGCATCGAATACCCGATGGTGATGGGCCACGAGGTGGTCGGCATCGTCGAACAGGTCGGTGACGATGTGGAATCCGTTCGTCCGGGCGACGTGCGACTGATCTACCCGTGGATCGGTTGCGGGGAATGCCGCCACTGCCGCGACGGCAACGACAACCGTTGCGCTGCGGGACGAAACCTCGGTGTGGCCCGCCACGGCGGCTACGCCGAATACATACTCGTGCCCGACGAGAAGTACCTCGTGGACATCGACGGTATCGACCCGAGTTGGGCTGCCACGCTGGCTTGTTCGGGTCTGACCGCCTACAGCGCCGTGGACAGGATACTTCCCCTCGAACCGGACGAGCCCGTCGTCCTGTTCGGCGCGGGAGGTCTGGGCCTCACCGCGGTCGCCTTACTCCGCGCCCGGGGCCACCGCAACATCTGCGCGGTCGATGTCGCCGAGGGAAACCTCGCCCTGGCCCGGGACATGGGCGCGTCGAGCACCGTCCTCTCCGGGCCCGCCAGCGGCGCCAAAGACATCCGACACGCCGTCGGCGGACCTGCGAGCGCCGTCATCGACTTCGTCAACACCGGCGTCACGGCCACGTCGGCCTTCGACGTCCTGACCAAGGCGGGGCACATGGTCCAGGTCGGACTGTTCGGCGGCGAAGTCACCATCCCGACCGCGCTGCTCGCCCTGCGCATGATCCACCTCGAAGGCAGCTTTGTCGGGACTCTTGCGCAGCTGCAGGACCTGGTGCGTATCGCACGAAGCGGAAAGCTACCCAACATCCCGGTCGTCGAACGGACGCTGTCCGCGGCGGAGGTATCCCGCGCCCTCGACGACCTCACCGCCGGGGGCATTGCTGGACGCATCGTCTTGACTGCCTGACACTGGGATGGTGATGGAAAAGTCACGCCGCGAGGACGAGGTCCGGAGTGCCCGGGAACTGCTGATCACGCAGGGACTGGTCCGGGCTTCCGTTCCCGCGTCCCTGGTCGCCGCGGAGATCGAGCAGAGCTGGCGCCGCTCGGTCTCGCACCGCGTCGATCCCGGGGCCGGACCCCACATTCTGGGGGAGATCGACCCGGACAGCGCCATCCTGCGTGCCGCAGGCCGGATCCTGGACCAGTGGCAGACGAACCTCACCGACTCGCGGATGACCCTGTTCCTGGCCGACGAGGCCGGCCGCATCGTGTCCCGCCGCATCGTCGACGCTCAGGACGAGCGGACACTGGACCAGGCCAGCGCAGTGGAAGGATTCGACTTCTCCGAACAGTCCCTGGGCACGAACGGGCTGGGTACTCCCATCGAGTCGCGCGGAATCGTATTCGTCCGCGGCACCGAGCATTTCAACGACGCCCTCGCTCAACTGGCGTGCGCGGGCGCTCCGATCAAGCACCCCATCACCGGGCGGATGGTGGGCTCGCTCTCCATCGCCTCGCACATCGACGCCGCCAGCCCCTTGATGGTCGCGATGGTGCGGCAGGCCGGATATCAGATCGCCGAAGCGCTCGAGCTGATGGCCGACTCCCGGGACCTCGAGCTCGCGCGCACCTACCGACTCTTCCGGTCCTCCCGGCACCCCGTCCTGGTGATGAACTCGGAAACGGTGATGACGGACCTGCCCGCCCTCGCCCACTTCGACGCGGAGTCCCACGCCGACTTGTGGGAAAAGCTACGCCGGCACCGCTGGGATCAGGACGAACTGCAGTTGGAGTTGCCCACGCTCGGTACCGAGGCCATGGTTCGGCGCCTCGGCCGCGCCGGTCAGGACGCGATCTTCGCGCTGGAGTTCACCGAGCAGGCCGCGGCGGCCGGAGCCGAGCAGGTGACCGTCGCCCACAACCCGGACAATGCGGCCGCACCTGCCGGCGGTGCGGCGCCCCATCGGACTCGGCTGAACCCGTACGGCGATGTGCAACGGCGGTTGAGCGCTTGCGCAGACGTCGACGGGCTCATCCGTGTCGTCGGGGACCCCGGCGCCGGCAAACGCCACCAGGCCTCGATATGGCTGCGCCGACGCACCGGCCAGGAGCCGAATGTCGTCACCGCCCGCGATTTCGCTGCGGACGACGCGGTCTGGGCCAAAGGGGAAGCCGTGTTGCGTGAGGGCCGTGGAATCGTCGTGGTGGGAGGAGATGAACTCGCCGACGACGTCCGCGCACGTCTCGGAGACTTCGCCGTGATCGCGCGGCCCGGAGTACCCGCAGGTGCCCGTGTCATCCTCACCGAAAGCACCGGCGATGCAGGCGAAGACGATGCCGTACGCGTCCCGTCTCTCGCGGAACTGCGCAGCGAGTTGCCCGACATCGTGCGCGAGGTCGCTGCCGAACTGTTCCCGGGCGCGCCGGCACTCCGATTCTCCCCCGCTGCGCTGCAGTGCCTGCTGGCCTGGCGTTGGCCCGGCAACGTCGCCGAGCTGGCCCAGCTCCTCACCGCCCTCCCGTATCCGGTTCGGAGCGGCCTGATTCAGACCAAGGACCTGCCTGCCCCCATGCGGCAGACGGCCTTGTCCTCGCTGAGCCGCTACGAGCAGGCAGAGCGCGAGACGATCGAGGGCGCCCTCCGCGAAGCGGACGGCAACAAGGCGCGCGCCGCCAAGATTCTGGGCATCGGCCGCACGACCCTGTACCGCAAGATGCGGGCCCTGAAAATCAATGCCGACGAGCGAATGATCGCTCCCGGTCCTTGACGTCGGTGCTCTCCGCCCGCCGGAGGTGACGGTTCCGCGTTGCGTCTCCGTGATTCCGACGGCGGGTTGTTCCGCTTTGGAACACCCCGAGGAGTGCGGTATGGCCCATTCTGGGATTACGACGCCAGGCAACCGGCGCCACGAAACGCGGCTGGGACGGATGCGCGCTGAGCCCTGCACCGCCTCACACGCATCGTCCGATCCGCCGATCGGCCCATCATCAGGAGAATGACGTGACCTCAACCGTGAGCAGCGATCCGACAACGCAGGTGGATGACGAGGATTTCCGCGACATCCTGTCCCACGCCCGGACTTTCGTGCGCGACATCGTGGTTCCGCGGGAGCAGGAGATCGACGAGAACGACGCGATCCCCGCCGAGATCCGGGCCGCGGCCAAAGACATGGGCCTGTTCGGATTCGCCATCCCCCAGGAGTGGGGTGGCCTCGGCATGAACCTGATCCAGGACGTCGAACTCGCAATGGAGTTGGGATACACCACTCTCGCCCTCCGCTCGATGTTCGGCACCAACAACGGGATAGCCGGTCAGGTGCTGGTCAACTACGGCACCGAGGAGCAGAAGACGGCCTGGCTCGAGCGGATCGCGTCCGGTGACGTCGTCGCCTCGTTCGCGTTGACCGAGGCCGGTGCCGGATCCAACCCGGCCGGGCTGCGTACCAAGGCGGTACGGGATGGGGACGATTGGCTGATCACCGGGGAGAAGCGGTTCATCACCAACGCGTCGATCGCGGACCTGTTCGTCGTGTTCGCCCGCACCCGGCCCGCCGACGGCGATGGACCCGGCATCGCCGTGTTTCTGGTCCCGGCCGATGCTCCGGGTGTGCAGGTCGGCGGCAAGGACCGCAAGATGGGGCACGCGGGGTCGACAACGGCCACAGTGCATTTCGACGACGTGCGGGTGCCGTCGTCGGCGCTGGTCGGCAGCGGTGAGGACGTCGGCTACCGTGCGGCGATGACGTCGCTGGCCCGCGGCCGGGTGCACGTGGCGGCGCTTGCGGTCGGGCAGGCGCTGCGTGCGCTCGACGAGTCGGTGGCGTACGCGGCGACCGCGACGCAGGGCAACACGGTGATCGGTGATTTCCAGTTGGTGCAGGCGATGCTCGCCGATCAGCAGACCGGCGTCATGGCCGGGCGCGCGCTGGTGCGTGACGCCGCCCGCGCTTGGGTCGAGGGCACCGATCGACGGATCGCCCCGTCGGTCGCGAAACTGTTCTGCACAGAGATGGTCGGTAAGGTTGCGGACCTGGCGGTGCAGATTCACGGCGGCAGCGGGTACATGCGGGAGGTCGCGGTGGAGCGCATCTACCGGGACGTCCGGCTGCTACGTCTGTACGAGGGCACCAGCGAGATCCAGCGTCTGATTGTCGGCGGCGGCCTCGTCAAGCGGGCCGGCAACGCGTCATCCGGGCGCCAATGAGCGAACAGACTCTGGACGATCGGTTCTCGAGCAGGGAAACCGGCACTCGCGACTCCGGTGAGTGGCGGGCGCGTGCCGCGTGCCACGGTGCCGAACTGACGGTGTTCTTCTCGCCCGACGCCGAGCGCGGCCGCGCCCGCGACCGCCGGGAAGCGCGGGCACGGCAGATTTGCCAACGCTGCCCCGTACTCGCGCCTTGCCGCGATCACGCGCTCGCGGTGGGCGAACCTTACGGTGTTTGGGGCGGGATGACCGAAGGCGATCGGCGAAAGTACATCCACCAACTCCGCCGGAACAGACGTCGACCGCTCGAATCCCGGCACACGCGACCAGTGGCCGATGTCCCGCAGACTCGATCGTCCACACAGGCTCTTCCTCAGCCGCCAATTGTGGCATCACCGGGAGGGGCGGCGAGGGGTCGTCCCTCCCGGTGATGCACGCCGGCTGCGCTCACCACACTCTTGGTGGCCGCGCGTATTGTGCGCTGAGACGCGGGCCGGATCGCGGACCGAGTCACGCGTCCGTTTCGTTCGCTTCGATGTAGCTGCGATACACCGAGAGCAGAGCACGTTTCTGCGACTCCGAGAGCCTCCGGTCGGCGCGCAACGCAGCCTCGGTGGCGTCGTCGTCGGCCCGAACGGATTCATCGAGCAATCCGGCCTGTTCGAGCATGGCTTCCGAGGAGAGATTGAGTGCGGTGGCGATCGACTTGAGGATCCGAACGGACGGTTCGTGCATGCCGCGCTCGATCTGGCTGAGATAGGGGTTGGAAACCGCAGTCATTGCGGAAAGCTGGCGCAGCGACAGATTCGCCATCTGTCGCTGCGCCCTGATGAAGTCCCCCAAGAGCTTGGTCCTGTCATCTGGATCTGTCGGCATTGTCGTCCCTGGTGTGATCGAGGCGGCGGATGCCTTCGAACCTACTCGGTCAGTCTGCCGTCGGATCTACTCGGTCAGGACGCCTTTGCCGGTGCGAAGGCAGCCGCGAGGTTGGTGGCGAAGTCACGCTGAGCCGTCAGCAGTGCGATTGCTACGTCGAAGCCGGATGCCGTGAGGGCCTGGAAGTCGGGCAGTTCCGGAGCGCCCTCGATCTTGAGCAGTTCGGGCGTCGGGATGGAGGGGGTCAGCTTCGCGACCGTCTTCGCGACATCCAGGGCGACCTTCTGCCCCTGCTTGACGGCGGAGACGAGCTGGTCGCCGGCTTTGGTGGAGGTCTCCGCGGTCGGGGCGGTGGGGGTTCCCGGGGTGGTCGTGGCGTCCTCGGAGTTCGCGGCGGTGGGGGTCTTGATCGTGGTGGTAGTGGCGGCCATGGTGGGGCTCCTTGCTGGTCGATTTTTCGCTGGCTGATTTATCCAACGTGGTAAATATATAAATCATCTGCTTGATATGTCAAGCAGGATGTTTTTCACGCGGCGGGTGCAACGGTCGGATCGGTTCTCGTTCACGGCGCCGGCGCTCCGAGAATGTCGGCAGGGAACTCGATTTCGCGTTTGAGGATCTTGCCGGTGGCTCCCTTGGGAAGCTTGTCGACGAGCCAGAGGTGGCGCGGGTACTTGTAGGCGGCGACCCGGGCCTTGACGTAGCCGCGCAGCTCGTCGGGAGTGGCGGAGGTCCCGGGTCGCAGCGTGATCGCGGCGGCGACCTCTTCGCCGAGGGTGGGATGGGGCACCCCGATGACCGCGGCTTCGCGCACTGCGCGGTGTTCGTAGAGCACTTCTTCGATTTCGCGTGGGTAGACGTTGTAGCCGCCGCGGATGATGATGTCCTTCTTGCGGTCGACGATGAAGTAGAAGCCGTCGTGGTCGCGGGTGGCCATGTCGCCCGTATGAAACCAGCCGTCGACGATCGCGGCGGCGGTGGCGTCGGGCCGATTCCAGTAGCCCTTCATCACGTTGTGCCCGCGGATGACGATTTCCCCGACCTCACCGGGCGGCGTGTCAGTTCCGTCCCGGTTGACCAGTTTCAGCTCGACACCGTCGATCGGCCATCCGATCGACCCGGCCTTGGAATGCGCGGGGCGGTTGAACGTGGCGGTCGGTGACGTCTCGGACAGTCCGTAGCCTTCGAGGATCGGTGCGCCGAACCTCTCCTGGAAGCCGCGTAGTACCTCGACCGGCAGCGCTGCACCACCCGAGACGCACATCCGCAGACTGGAGGTGTCCACCTGTCCGGTGTCGGTGTGGAGCAGGGAAACGTACATCGTCGGGACGCCCGCGAAGACGGTCACCCGGTGACGTTCGATGAGCTGCGCTACCGCCGCGGCCTCGAACCGCGGAACCAGCGACACGCTCGCGCCGGCCGCGATCGAGGCGTTCAGTACGTTGCTCTGCCCGAAGGCGTGAAAGAACGGAAGGCAACCGATCACCACGTCGTCCTGGCAGAAGTCGAACAGACCCATGAAGGTGGTGGCGTTGCGGTACAGGTTCGCGTGGGTGAGCTCTGCGCCCTTCGGAGTGCCGGTCGTGCCCGAGGTGTAGAGGATGACCGCGGTGTCGGCGCCCTCCCGGGCGGTGACCGCCGGTGAGGACGGCCAATCGGCGGTGGCGGCGAGCGTGTCGTCATCGATGACCACCAGGTCGGTGCCGGTCGCTGCGGCCGCCGACTCGGCCTCGGCGACGACGGTGCGCCACACCAGTGCCATCTTGGCGCCCGAATCGCGGAGGTGGTGCTCGATCTCGCGAGATTTGAGGAGCGGATTCATCGGCACGACCGTCGCGCCGACCCGCAACAGGCCGTAGTAGAGAACCGGGAATTGCACGACGTTCGGCAGCGAAATCCCGACCCGGTCGCCGGGGTCGATGCCGCGAGCCCGTAACCAACCTGCCGCGCGTGCGGTCAGTTCGTCGAGTTCGGCATAGCTGACGACGTCGTCGTCGATACGGATCGCCGGCCGGTCTGGATGACGGCGTGCGGACTCGGTCAGGATGTGGGCGAGGTTGGTCATGATCGGCTTTCGGGTGCTGGATAGGACATATGCAGGAAGGACGGTGGCCGGAACGGTGTCCAGTGGTCGGCGGGTTGGGCGAGACGGTCCGCGACCGCCCACAGGGCCGCGGGGTGACTGGCGATGCCGAGGTGACTGGCGAGAACGGCGATGTTCTCCGCACGGGGTCCGGGCTCGTCCAGGCAGGTCCGCCAGGCGACGATCCCGTCGAGCGGGGTGTAGATCGACGTTGCGGGGACCGGAAGCGGCCCCTCGTCGCGTTCGAGCGGGAGGTCCAACGGCTCGATGTGCTGGTGCGAGTGGCGATGGAACAGGCGGTTGGCGCGGCTTTGGTCGTGTCGGGCCAACCGGATCGGGCTGCCCAGGGTGATGACCTGTCGAACGGCTTGCGGGGTGCGGCGGGCAAGTTGGCGCGCGTAGATGCCGCCGAGACTCCACCCGATGAGCGTGACCGGCTGCTGATAGCGGTTGGTCAAATAGTCCAGCCGCGCCCGCATGCCGTGCACCGCTTTGCTCGTGGGGCCGATGTTGCGGCCGAGCCGCCACCCGTGCGTCCGGTATCCGAGTCCGCGGAGGACGGTATGCAGTGTGGCGGTGGAGGTATCGCTGCCGTTCAACCTGGGGAGCACGAGGACAGGGTGGTGGTCGCCGCGCGGAAATGCGGCAAGCAGCGGTGCCGTACAGGCCATGAGCGCGTAGTCGATGGCCGCACGCGCGGGGTCGGTGAAATAGAGCAGGTCGCCCGGTGCCGCGGTGCCCCGCAGCGATGTGCCGGTCACCGTGCGCTTTCTTCCAGGCCGAGTTCCGCACTGACGCCGATGGTGTCCATGGACGCCCAGGTGTGGTCGACGAAGTGGGCGAGCATGATCAGGTCGCGCAGGTTGCCCTGGCGGTCGCGGATGTGGTCGCGCAGCAGCGCCTCACCCTCGAAGCCCAGCGAACCGAACATCGCCAGCGAGTGTTCCTGGTCGGCGGCGAGCTCGACGACGACCTTGCGCCGACCTGCGCGGACCGCGTCGGTGAGTGCATGGCGGGCCAACGTGCGGCCGATGCCGGCTCGTCGGTGAGCCGAGTCGACAACGAGTCGCAGTTCGCCGACGTGGTCGGACCAGCTGGGCAGCGGGCGCACCGCGGCGAATCCGACGACCGCGGCGTCGTCGAGCGCGACCCAGTGCGCCGGGCGGTCGGCCCAGCCGCGCACCGTGTCCGGCTCGGTGACATCCTCTCGCATGAGTGTCAGGTCTTCGGCGGGCAGGCGACCGAAGAATTCGATCAGGGCGTCGGTGTGTTCCCGGCCCAACGCGACGATGTTCATTCCTGTGTCTCACTTCGCTGGATGAGGAAATCGATGATCGTGGGGATGGTGGTCTTGGCGGCGGTTCGGCCGACGAGCAACCCGACGTGCCCGCCGTCGAGGCGCACCTCGTGTTTGTCGGGCGAGCCGATCAGGTCGATCAGCGGGGCGGCGGAGGCTTCCGGCACGATGTGGTCGCGGTTGCCCAGCACGGTCAGGAACGGCACCGTGATGTCGGCGAGGTGCACGCGGTCGCCCCCGACGACCAGGGTGTCGTTGACGATGGCGTTGTCCCGAGTCATCTCCGCGAGCTGCCGGGCGACACCACCGGGCAACGGAATGTGGTCGGTGGCCCATCCGATCATCGCCTGGTGCGCTGCGACGTAATCATCGCTCCACAGTCGTTCCCACAGGTCCACATATTGGGTGACCTGGGCGGTCGGTTTCAGGACTTGGAAGCCCTGGTAGATGACCTGCGGCGGCACATTGCCGTCGGCGTCGAGCACGTTCCCCACGTCCAGTCCCCCGCCCCCGACCACGCTGGTCAGCGGACCCAGTTGCTGCAGGTCGACCGGGGTGGTCATCACGGTCAGGCTGCGTAACGGCGCATCGAGATGGTGGGCGGCGTAGAGCAGTGACAGCACGCTGCCGAAGCAGTAGCCGAGCATATTGATCTGCTCGGTGCCGGCAATGTGCCGCACGCGTTCGACCGCGGCGGGCAGGTAGTCGTCGACGTAGTCCTCCAACCGGTTGGCGGCGTCGCGTTCGTCGGGAACGCCCCAGTCCAGTAGGTAGACGTCGAATCCGGCAGCGAGCAGCCGTTCGACGAAGCTGTTACCCGGCTGCAGATCCAGGATGTAGCTGCGGGAGAACAGGCTGAACACGATCAACAGCGGCGGCGACACCCGCACGTTGTCGTTGCGGTAGCGCCACAACTCGGACCGGCCGTGTCGCCACACCACATCCTTCAATGTCTGCCCGACCTCCGGCCGGGAGAGACCGGCCGCCATCCGAATACCGTTGCGCGCCCGCAGCGCAGTGCGTTCGACCTCACGACGCACCCGGTCGACGATGCTCGCCGACGTCGGTTCCATCGTCACCACCGCCCGATCACTCTCCATGGGGGTGGCCCCGGCGCTGTTCGAGTTGCAGCGACAGTCGTCGCACATCCCGGTCCAGCGCCCCGATCTGTGTCCGGAGCCGATGCACATCGGTGCCCGCCGGCAGATTGACCAGGTGCCACACTCGTGACGCGACACCGTTCACGCCGTGGCCCACCGTGCGCCGCAGATCGAAAATCGCGGCGGCCGCGGTGGCGAACTGCCCGCTACGCACCAGCGCCTCGGCCAGCGGTGCCACCGCACGGTCCGCGGCGTCATATGGCTTGCGCCAGAACGGCTTTCCTGTCATCGATCCAGCCCGCCGTACATGTCCAACTCGGCGTCCGTGATCTCCGGGTATTGCGCGTTCTGGTCCCCGGTGACCGGGTCGGTGGTGGTGTACACACCCATGGGCGTTCTCCTGTGGTGGTGATGAACGGTGTCAGGCCGCGATCGTGTCCGCGGACTCGAAGCCGCGGTAGCCGTCGGCGGTGACGTCGGCGAGGACCGCACGATAATTGCCCAGACCACCCAGATAGAACAGGACGCTGGGCTTCTTGCCCGGAATATTCGCGCCGAAAATCCACGAATCCACCTTCGTGAACACCGTCATGTTCGCGATCTCGGTGCACGTGTCCGTCCATTCTGCCTCGGCCTCCGGCGTCGGCTCGATCGCCCGCAACCCGCTGCGCTCGGCATACGCGATCGTGTCGCTGATCCACTCGACCTGCGTCTCGATGCTCGGCGGCAGATTCGTGAACGGGCCGTTCGGGCCCAGCACCATGAACCAATTCGGGAAATTCGCCGTGGAAATCCCCAGATAACTGGTCGGCTGCCCGCCCCAGTGGTCGTTGATGTTCAAACCGCCCCGGCCGCGGATCTCCATCCGCCGGTAATTACCGTCCACGGCATCGAACCCGGTCGCGAAAACCAGCACATCCAACTCGTGCAGAACGCCGTCCTCGGTCACCACACCCTTCGCGGTGACCTCGCGGATCGGGTTCTCCTTGATGCCGACGGCGTCGACGTTCGGCCGGTTGAAAACCCGGTGGTAGCCGTCATCGCACAGCGGGCGCCGGGCGAACAGGCCGGTCGGGGTCAGTGTGCGGGCCGTTTCCGGGTCCTCGATGACCTCGGCGATCTTGGCACGGATGAACGACGCGGCCGCCTCGTTGGCTTCCTCGTCGGTGGCGATGTCACCGAAGGTGGCGAACATGAAACGGAAACCGCCACCGTGCTGCCAGGCCTCCTCGAAAATGCGGCGGCGTTCCTGTTCGGTGACGCTCATCGCCGGCACCGTGGACTCCTCGAAGCCGAACGCCACGGACGATTTCTTGACCTGCGACCAGATCCGGTCGTAATCGGCCTTGACCGCATCGATCTGCTCGGTGGTCACAGGACGCTTGCCGACCGGGACGGAATACTGCGGCGTCCGGACGAACACGGTCAGGTGCTCGACCTCCGGCGCCAGCGCCGTGACGACCTGCTGGCCGGTGGAACCGGTACCGATCACCCCGACACGGCGGCCCGCGAGGTTTTTGCCCTCGGGCCAGGCGGCGGTGTGGATGGTCTCGCCCTCGAACGTGTCCAGGCCGGGCAGGTCCGGGAAGTTGATGGCCGAGAGCAGCCCGACGGCATTGATCACGTACGTGGCCCGATACATCTCGCCGGTGTCGGTGGTGACCTCCCACAGGGCCTGATCGTCGAGGTAGACCGCGGAGGTGACCTCGGTGCCGAAGCGGAAGTGGCGGCGCAGATCGAACCGGTCGACCACACCCTCGAGGTAGTCGAGGATCTCGGGCTGGGTGATGTACGTGTGTTCCCAGGTGCCGTCCTGCAGCAGATCCTCGTCGAAGGAAAACCGGTAGACATGACTCTCGGTGTCGGACAGAGCGCCCGGGTAACGGTTCCAGTACCAGGTGCCGCCGGGGCCGTCGGCCTTGTCGAAACCCACTGTGGTGAGACCGAGTTCGTTGTGCAACTTGTGGACGGCATAGATACCGCCGAATCCGGCACCGATGACGACGGCGTCAACGATCTGGGGTGTGGTCTGTGCAGACATGGCGAACTCCTGTGTCGTTCAAATGCAGAGAAAGAAGCGGGGAAGGGGTGAAAGAAATTGGGGCGGAGCGGCACTGCGCGATTGCTGGGTCAGACGGTCGATTTCTCTTCCGCGTTCTGTGCCCTACCCGCCGCGGCAGTCGTAATGTGATAGCCGCCACCGCGTTTGGATCAAGGATAAAAGCAAGGTCCAGCACAACTGCGTTCCAATGTGAAACACCTTGTGGAAACTTCTGCGCGCGATCGGGCGCGACAGAATCAAGGGCGCGTTGTGGGCAGTATGCGGAAACAAGGCCCGTGCCACGAAGATCCTGGGCCGAATGAACAGACCCCCGGACAGTGGATCGTCGGGGGTCTGTTCATTCAGGAGTTCTCGGTGAGCTAGTGCCGTGCCCGGGAACCTTTGCCCTGTTTGGCGACACGCCGCCAGGTTGCGGCGTATCGGCCACGACACCGGTCACCCTGGTCGAGTGGCAGAACGAGTACGAGTGCGTCCACTCGACGACGACGAAGGCAATCGGTTGGTGCGGATCATCCGTCGCGGCACCGGGTCGGTGGTGACCTGGCGTCGCGCCCAGATGATCTTGCTGTCCGCGCAAGGCATGCCGGTCCCGAAGATCGCCGAAGTCAGTTTCACCAGCGCGGATCGGGTGCGCGATGTGATCCATAACTTCAATGCCGACGGGTTCGACTCGCTGTACCCGAAATACGCAGGAGGACGCCCGAAGACGTTCACACTGCCCGAGCGGCGGGAGATCAAGAAGATCGCCAAGTCCACCCCCGTCGAACACGATCTGCCGTTTTCGACCTGGAGCCTGACCAAGCTCGCCGAGTTCTTGGTCGCCGAGGGGGTGGTCGACGACATCAGCCATGAGGGCCTGCGGGTTCTGCTCCGAGAGGAGGGCGTGTCGTTTCAAAAGGTGAAGACCTGGAAATGTTCGAAGGATCCGGAGTACGCGGTCAAGAAGGCCCGCGTCGAGCATCTGTACGCGATCGCCGACCGGGAGGTCGTGCCCGAGCCTGGTGAGCCGGAGGTGGTGTTCTGTCTCGACGAGTTCGGGCCGCTGAATCTGCAGCCGCATCCGGGCCGGCAGTGGGCCGAACGCGGCGGCAGGCACAAGGATCCCGAGCGGGAGCCGAGGCGCCGCCGGCGAGCGACCTACAACCGGACGCAGGGGGTGCGGCACTTGTTCGCCGCATACGACCTGGCCGAGGACAGGCTCTACGGGCATGTCAAGCTCACCAAGAACCGCACGACGTTCCTCGAATTTTGCCGGTACCTGCGCAGCCTGTACCCGACAGGCGTTCGGCTGGCGATCGTGTGCGACAACTACTCGCCGCACCTGACCACGCGCACGTGTCGTCGGGTCGCGGACTGGGCGGAGGCGAACAACGTCGAGATCGCCTACACCCCGACGAACAGTTCGTGGCTGAACCGGATCGAGGCCCAGTTCACTGCCTTGCGATACTTCGCGCTCGACGGCACCGACCATGCCTCTCATCGCGAGCAGTCCAGCATGATTCGCCGCTACATCATCTGGCGGAACAAGCACGCCGCCGACGAGAAGTTACGGGAGATTGTCAACAGGGCAAACGTTGCCTGATGCGGCACTAGTAGCGTGTCGCTGCTTAGTTCTGCCTTGTTTCGTTTAAGTTGGAGGCGGCAGACTTCCCCTTCCCCTCTGCCGGTCAGGACCGTTGTCAATGCCTTCGCAGAAGAAGCGTCCGGTGACGTTGAGCTCGGCTGATCGTGAGTTCTTGGAACGGTTGACCACGACCGGGGTGCATCCGGCTTCGATGATCCGGCGGGCCCGGGTGTTGCTGGCGCTGGACACCTCGGTCGGGGCGGTCGATGAGAAGAAGGTGATCGCGGCACGGTTGGGGGTCTCGGGTGAGACGGTGCGACTGGTGGCCAAGCGGTTCGCTGAGACCAGTCAGGACGTGGAGGCCACGATCGGGCGCAAGCAGCGCGACCTGCCACCGGTGCCGTCGCAGATCACCGGCGAGATCGAGGCCAGGTTGATTGCGTTGGCGTGCACACAGCCCCCGGCGGGACATGCCCGGTGGTCGCTGCGACTGCTGGAGAAGCACGTCGCCCTGATCGACGACATCCCCGACCTGGACCACTCGACCATCGGCCGGATTTTAAAAAAACGAAACTTCGTCCTCACCTGAAGAAGTGCTGGACCATCCCACCAAAGGCGAACGCGGAGTTCGCAGCCCGGATGGAAGATGTCCTGTCGGTCTACGCCCGCCCCCACAACCCCTCTCGCCCGGTGGTGTGCATGGACGAAAAGCCCTACCAGCTCCTCGCTCACGTGCGTGACCCGCTCCCTGCAGGCCCGGGACGCGATCTGAAGGAGGACTCCGAGTATGTGCGGCACGGGACCTGTTCGATCTTCTGCTGGGTCGAGCCTCTGGCCGGCTGGCGGCGTGTCGATGCCCAGCCCCGGCGCACCAAGATCGACTGGGCTCGGCAGGTCAAAGAGCTTCTGTGCGTGGACTACCCGGACGCGGAGACGGTGGTGCTGGTGATGGACAACCTCAATACTCACGGCATCGGATCGCTCTACGAGGCCTTCGAGCCGGCCGAGGCGTTCGCGCTCGCGCAGCGACTCGAGATCCACCACACCCCCAAACACGGCTCGTGGCTCAACGTCGCCGAGATCGAGCTCTCTGTGCTGACCCGCCAGTGTCTGGACCGGCGCATCGAGGACCTCGAGACCCTGGGCGCCGAACTCGCCGCCTGGCAACGACAGACCAACGCCGATCAACGCCAGGTCCAGTGGCACTTCACCACCGACGACGCCCGCATCAAACTCCGCCACCTATATCCCAACACTTAGCCGCGACAGTCTACTAGCTCATCGTTGCGTCTGCAGGGCGTGCTGCAGGGGTGGCAGGTTGGGGCGAGCTCAGTTGACCGATCAGCTCTTCAGCTCTCGGACCGCCGAGGAATTCTGCCGGGGTCTTCGACGTCTCGCGCATTCCGATAACCGCGATCGCACCGATTCCGGTGGCGATCGCACCGAAGAATGCGACCGGAAGCCAGCCCGACGGGCCCGCGCCGAGGAGCACGGCGGCGATCAATGGAGCGAATCCTGCAAGAAGGTTCCCGAGCTGGTTGCTCACAGCCATGCCGGTGAATCGCACCGGTGCCGGGAACTGCTCGGCGAAGAACGACGTCCACACGCCGTTGTAGCAGCTGAAGAACAGCGACATGTTGACGAACGCGAAGATCGCGATCAGCATGACATTCGCCGTCGAAATCGCCCACAGGTAAGGGAAGATGCTGAGCGCACCGCCGACAGCGCCGATCAGCATCGTTCGCTTCCGGCCGATCACGTCGGAGAGGTAGCCGGCTGCCGGGATGCCGAAGATCGACAAGGCTATTGCCCCGGAGATGATGGCGAGCATCGTGCCCCGCTCCACCCCGACCGAGGTGGCGTACGAAAGGCTGAACACGGCGAACAGCGTTTGCATCGACGCCATCAGTGATGCTCCGGCGACTCGGATCACGTCGCGCCAGTGATGCGTAATCACGTCGTTCAGCGGCCGCTTCCGGACCTGATCTTCTTGTCGCGCTTCGGTGAAGGCCGGAGTTTCGTCGAGATGGCTTCGCACGTAGTAGGTGATGACGACGACTATGGCACTGAGCCAGAAGGGAATTCGCCAGCCCCAGGTGTAGAGCGCGTCGTGGGGCAGCATCGCGATCGGGAGGAACACGACGGTGGCCAGTGAGCAGCCGACGGCGTAGCCGACCATGACGAAACTGGTGAAGAATCCCCGGCGCCCGACCGGGGAATGCTCGACGGTCAGCGTCGACGCACCCGCCGATTCGGCACCCGCGGAGAATCCTTGCACGACGCGGAGGGCGACCAGCAGCACCGGGGCGACCAGGCCCAGCTGGTCATACGTCGGAAGGCACCCGATGGCAAAGGACGCGACGCCCATCATCACGACGGTGGCCAGCATGACGCGTTTGCGGCCGAGCCGGTCGCCGAAGTGTCCCATCACCACAGCGCCGACCGGGCGGGCGACGTACCCCACGGCGAAGGTGGCGAACGATGCGATGAGCGCGACGGTGGGGTCGCCGGAGGGGAAGAACAGCACGTTGAAGACCAAGGCGGCTGCGGCGCCGTATACGAAGAAGTCGTAGTACTCCAGCGCGCTGCCGAGGAGCGCGGCCGTCGCCGCGCGACGGGGAGTCATCGCGGGCGGCGACGAGGTCGTGCTTGTCATGTGTTTCTCCTGAAGCAGGCTCAGTGGTAGCAGGGCGGGGGCCGAGGATGTTTGTGACCCTTGGCATCGGCGGGGCGACCTTGTGACGGCCGCCACGGCGTGTGGATCAAACGTAAGAGAATGTTCCAACCCACCTGTGTTCCGATGTGAAACACCTCTTGCCCTACCAGGTCGATATTCCGAAGGCCGCCGATCGGCGTTTCCGGTCGGTACCCCTGGTATCGGTCGCGGGGATACTCTGGGATCACCCGCCCGCCGACGACGGGATGACTCGAGCCTGGCACCGGTGTGGTGACGCCGACCGGGATGGGGTGTGCGATGGCCGAATTCGATCCGTTTGCCACCCAGCGTGACAACGCCGGGGACATAACGGCAGAGCTGGAAGCCGCCGGATTCACCGACCTCGAAGAAATCGGCCGCGGAGGGTTCGGCGTCGTCTATCGATGCCGTCAGCCGCATTTGGACCGCACGGTGGCGGTCAAGGTACTCGCCGCGGACCCGGCGCCAGAGGATCTGGAGCGGTTCCTGCGCGAGCAGCGGGCGATGGGCCGGCTGTCCGGGCACCCCCACATCGTCACCGTTCTGCAGGTGGGCACCACCGCGGCGGGCCGACTTTACCTCGTGATGCCGTATCACCGGTACGGGTCGCTCGACGCCACGATCCGCCGCACCGGCCCCCTGAACTGGGCCGATACGCTGAACCTGGGGATCGCGTTGGCCGGGGCGCTCGAGACCGCCCATCGGGCCGGGATCGTGCACCGCGACGTCAAACCGGCGAACATCTTGCTGACCGAGTACGGCGACGCGCAGCTGGCCGATTTCGGCATCGCCCGGATTTCCGGGGGTTTCGAGACCGGTACCGGTGTGATCACTGGTTCGCCGGCGTTCACCGCCCCCGAGGTCCTCGCCGGGCAGAGCCCCACCCCGGCGTCCGACATCTACAGCCTGGGCGCGAGTTTGTTCTGTGCACTTACCGGGCACGCAGCGTTCGAGCGCCGCAGCGGTGAGCAGCTCGTGGCCCAGTTCGTGCGGATCACCACCGAGCCGGTGCCGGATCTGCGGGATCCGGCCATTCCCGGTGCGGTCACGGCGGTGATCGGGCACGCCATGGCCGCCGAACCGACGGCTCGCCCACACACGGCTGCGGAGTTCGGCGACGAGTTGCGCGACACTCAGGCCCGGGCCGGAGCACTCGCCGACACGCCCGCGGTCGCGCCGGAATCGGTGCCCGTGCCGACCGAGACACCCGCCGGCACGCAACGTGTGCGGCGTGCGCCGCCGACTCCGGCGACGAAATTCCGGCCACCCACCGCACCGAAGGCCCTGGTGCGCCGGGCACGGCTGCTCGAGGCTCTGCGGGCCGCGAGGCGGCGCCGACTGGTACTCATCCATGCGCCCGCCGGGTACGGCAAGTCCACCCTTGCCGCCCAGTGGCGCGAGGTGCTCGTCTCCGGAGGCACTGCGGTGGCGTGGCTCTCCGTCGACAACGACGACAACAACCTCGTGTGGTTTCTCGCGCACCTGATCGAGGCGATCCGGCGTGTGCAGCCCACCCTGGGTCACGATCTCGGTCAGGTACTGGAGGACCGCGGGGCCGACGCCGACCGCTACGTGCTGACCTCATTGGTCGACGAGGTGCACGACCGAGGGCTACCGGTGGCGGTGATGATCGACGATTGGCACCGGGTCACCGATTCCGCGACCCTCGCCGCCCTGGGCTACCTGCTCGACAACGGCTGCCACCACCTTCAGCTCATCGTCACCAGCCGGACCCGATCCGGACTGCCGCTCGGCCGAATGAAGGTTCGCGACGAACTGGTCGAGGTCGCCGCCGCGGACCTCCGTTTCGACCTGGACGAATCCACCCGGTTTCTCGTCGACGTGAACGGACTCGCGCTGGCCGATTCCGAGCTCGCCGCGCTGACACGTTCCACCGACGGGTGGGTGGCCGCTCTGCAGCTCGCGTCCCTGTCGCTCCGCGGCCGATCCGATGCGGGCGAACTGATCGCCCACCTGTCCGGGCGACATCATGCGATCGGAGAGTTCCTTGCCGAGAATGTGCTGAGCGCACTCGAACCCGAACTTCTCGACTTCCTGATGGCCACCTCGATTCCGGAACGAATCTGCGGCGAACTCGCGGGGGTCCTTGCCGACACGACCCGCGGGCAGGCGCTGCTCAAGGAGGCCGAAGAGCGGGATCTGTTCCTGCGCAGCCTCGACGACGACCGGGACTGGTTCCGCTATCACCATCTGTTCGCCGAGTTTCTCCGACGCCGGCTCGAGCGCGATGCACCCGAGCAACTCGCACGGTTGCACCGGAAAGCGTCGGACTGGTTCGCCGACCATCACGCGCTCGGCGAGGCGGTCGATCATGCGCTGGCCGCCGGCGATGACGACCGTGCCGTCGACCTGATCGAGTCGCACGCGATGAACCTGATCGAAAGCTCGAAGATGGGGACGGTCCTCGCTCTGGTCGCGAAACTTCCCGCACTGCTCGCACAGAACCGGGCCCGGCTCCAGCTGATCGTGGCGTGGGCCAACGTCCTGCTGCATCGGCTCGAGCCGATGCAGGCCTCCCTGGCGCGGGTCGAGGCTGCCCTCGACGAGCACACCCTGACCGAGGCGCAGGTGATCGATCTGCGGGTGGAGGCGGCAGTCATCGCCGACGTCGGTCGGTGCCACGCCGACGTCATCGACGGAGCCGGCGAGCAGGTCCGCGAATGTTTGACACGGCCGAACACCCTGCCGCCCTTCGTCGTCGCCGCGGCAGCCGACGTCACTTCCTTCGCCGACATCTGCACTTTCGACTTCGACGCCGCCCGTCGACTGCAGAACTGGGCACGGCCCTACCACCAGCAGACCCGCGGCCCGCACTTCGGGATGATCGGGCACTGTTTCGCCGGTATCGCCGCCAACGAACTCCTCGACATCACCGCCGCCGAGGATCACTTCCGGGCCGCCTGGGACCTCGCCGTTTCCACCGTCGGTGTCCACTCGTATGCGGCACAGCTGTCCGGGGCCCTGCTCGGTGACCTGCTGTATCAGCAGGGCACGATCGATGAGGCCGAGCGCCTGCTGGATGCCAGTTACCGCCTCGGCGCCGAGGGCGGCGTCGTGGATTTCATGCTCGCCAGTTACGGCACCGGAGCCCGGATCAAGGCCCTGCGCGGTGACATGCCCGCGGCCGCGCAGCGGTTGGACGAGGGCGCCGACACCGCCCGGAAGTTGTCACTGCCGCGGCTCGCCGCGCGGATCGACAACGAGCGGATTCGCTGCGGATGGGAACCGGGCACCGAATTCCACTCTCGGACAGAGCGGTCGACGCCCGGAAACCAACCCACCGTCATCGGCAGACGAACGACCGAAATCGACGAAGACTCCCAGATCCGGCTGCTCCTGACCGCCCACGCCTACGCCCAAGCCTGCACCCGAGTCGTGGCGGTGGTGCGGACACTCGAAACAGCGCGGCGACCGCGGGCCCTCCTCGAGGCGAGGATGCTGCACGCCCAGTGCCTGGCCGCCGCGGGAAGGGTCATGGACGCGAAACAAGTCCTCATTCCCGTTGCCGCCGACTGCGCCGAATATGGCCTGCCCCGACTGGTTGCCGACGGCGGCGAACTCGTCACCGCACTCCTCACCGGGATCGCCGACGATCAACGCCACGGCCGCTGGCGACCCGAATGGCCGTCCATCCCGGAGTCCTTCCTTACCCAGACGCACCCGCACTAGCGTCGCGGACTGCGCCCCTCACCGAAGAAACGCATGTGGCGGGCCGGTCAGCGCTGTTACTGCACGGCCGAAACCTCGGGGAGTGAGGGCAGCGGCCGGGATGCGACGTCCCGTGCCTCGTCCGGGGCGACGCCGACCATGCACAGCATCGCCTGGGAGAAGACTTCGTCGGTGCGGTCCTGTGCCGGCACTGACACCACGTGATGGAGGGTCGACAGCAGAGCGCCGAATACGCACGCCGTGGCTATCTCGACATCGGGAATCGTGAAGCTTCCGCTGTCCACGCCCTTGCGCAGGTCGCGGGCGGCCCGGGGGCCGAGGATGTCGATCAGCTTGGGGTGGGCCACGCCGAGGCGCACCACGAACCACCCCCACAGGGGACTGATCGCATGGCGCACGAGGTGCCACAGCGACGAGGAAACACCTCGGCGGCGCCGGGCAGCCTCGGCGACCGCTCCTGGGCGCGAGCGCGTTTCGACATCGTCCGGGCGCCCGTGGGCGTCTGACGTCCGATCCCGGATCAGCGGACCGCGTTGCCGAGGTCGACCGTGCTCACGTCGACCTCCAGCGGGATGATGTCGCTGCGCACCCAGGTTTCGTAGACGTCGTACCGGAGACCTTCGGGCGTCCAGGACGTCGAGCGGATGCACAACATGGGTTCGTTCTCGTCGATCGCCAGCGCCTCGGCGATCTCCGGCGTCGGCCTGGCGGCGCGGATGATGCGGTTGGCGCCGCCCAGGCTGAATCCCGCGTTCGTCAGCAGTGTCGTCAGCGACGCCTCGCCGGCGAGCACGTCGGTCGCGGACGCCAGGACCGGAGTCAGGATCGGCGGGCTGTAATTGGTACTGAACAGTGCGGGCGTGCCGTCGAGGGAGCGAACCCGCACCAACTCGAAACCCACTGTCTCGCTCGGCAGATTCAGCGCCTGGCAGACGTGGTCGGGAAAGGTGGCAGTTCCCGAGCGCAGCACCCGGGTGCTCACCGACCGGTTCTGGTGGCCCATCGCATTCTCGAGGAAGCCTTCCTTGCCCTGGATGACCCAACCGGTGCCGTCCTTGGGGGCGCTGGCGAACACTCCGCGGTTCGGGATTCGCTGAGCGACCCCGCGAGATTCCAGGAACTGCAGAGCCTGACGGACGGTGGCCCGCGACAGTTCGAACTGGACGGAAAGCTCGTTCTCGCTGGGCAGCTTGGCTCCGCGGGCGATGGCCCCCGACGAGATCCGACCCTCCAGCACGGACGCCAGCTGCTGGTAGTACGGCACAACCGACTGCCGATCGATCGAACCCTCGGTACTCGTAGTCACGGAGCGGCTCCTTTCGGCTCTCTGATGTCTCGATCGTAGGTGTTGAACGGCCAGGCGTTGTCCACGACCTTGCCCCTTGTCCATTTGCGACCCACCCAATAGAGTGCAGATTGTACGTACGATACGTATAATCTTATTCGACAGGATCAAGGGCCTCGAAACCCCCTCCGCACCGTTCGCCGCCTGGGCCGACACCGACGTCACCGGATTCATGATGACCCCCGGACAGGTCAAACAAACCGAAAAATTCTTCGCCGAACACCCACACCTGAGCCGCGTACTCACCATCGACACCTACTACGACGTCACCACCCTCGACGGCGGCGGCTCCCACGAACTGATCACCACCGTCGAAGAAGCCGTCCGCATGGGCGTCGACGCCGTCAAAATGCTCTTCCCCTGGAACATCTCCCGCAGCGAACGCGCCGCCATGTGCGCCCGCGTCGGCAAGATCGTCACCGCCTGCGACGCCTGGGACATCCCCCTCGTCCTCGAACCGGTCATCATGGGCGCACCCCGCACCGACGACGACGTCGTCGAAGAGGAGGAAGAAGAAAAGGTCGCCCGCATCGCCTACGACCTCGGCGCCCACATCATCAAGATCGCCTTCCCCGGCGAGGAACGCACCGCCCGCCTCGTCGACGAACTCCGCGTCCCCCTCGTCATCGCCGGCGGACCCCTCGCCGGCGACGTCAACGACACCGTCGACGCCATCGGGCAGACCCTGCGCGCCGGCGCCCGCGGAATCATCGTCGGCCGCAACATCTGGCAACGCGAACGCAGCGAAGGCGAACGCGTGCTCAAGGAGATCGGCACCCTGACCCGGGGCGTCAGCTTCACGTCCTGAGCGGGTGAACGGCAGCGGCGGACGCGTCGGCGAGCATGCCCGGCTCGCCGTCGCCGCCGGCCATATGTCTTGACAAATAGGGATACTAGAACGTACTAGTTGTGTACGACGTCTCCCGACAGGAAGTGCACAGCGATGAAAATCGGACTACTCACCGACTCGGTCAGCCATCTGCCCTTCGACGCTGCACTGGACCTGGCGCGCACCCACGGACTGTCGTCCGTCGAGGTCGCCACGGGAAACTGGTCGGAGAGTCCGCATGCCGATCTACCCGCCCTCGTGTCGTCCGACGGGGCGAGGGAGGAGTTCCTCGGCAAGATCACGTCCCGCGGTCTGACCCTCAGCGCTCTCACCGCCAACGGCAACCAACTCCACCCCGTCACCGGGGAGCGGCAGGCCGAAGTCGTCCGCGACACCATCACGGTGGCCAGTGCGCTCGGAGTCCCGACAGTGGTCCTCATGTCGGGATTGCCGGGCGCCGAGGGTGACTCGTCGCCCAACTGGATCACCACGTCCTGGCCGCCGGAGAACTTGGACATCCTCGCCTACCAATGGCAGGAGGTGGCAATTCCGTACTGGAAGGAACTCGCCGCCTTCGCGCGCGACGCGAACGTGCGTCTTGCCGTCGAAGCCTGTGGCGCCCAACTCGTCCACAACGTGTCGACCCTGCACCGGCTGATCGACAGCGCCGGGGCCGACGTCGTCGGCGCCAATCTCGACCCCTCACACCTCATGTGGATGGGCGCAGACATCCCCGCCGTCATCCGATCCCTCGGCGAGTCCATCTTCCACGTCCACGCCAAGGACATCCGGATCAACCGGTGGAACGCCGACAACGACGGACTGCTCGACACCGTTCCGATCACCACCCCGCACGACCGCGCATGGAACTACGTCACCCTCGGCCTGGGACATCCGGACGGGCAGCAGTTCTGGGCCGACTTCGTCTACAACCTCCGGTCCGTCGGCTACGACGGCACGCTCAACATCGAGCACGAGGACGCGCTCGTCAGTTCGATCGAGGGCGTAGGCCGGGCGGCCGAATTGCTGAACCAGGTGGTGCTCACCGAAACCCCCGACTGGACACCCGCCCGCGTGTAGGTGGACAACCGTATAGACGGACCGCGTGTTCGCCAGGTAACCCTTACTCTATGAGCGACAACGGCGCGGACAGTCGACCCGCACAGGTTCGGGCGCCGTGGGAAACCGGGACACCTAGGAGCGCGACCATGCCGCTGGCACCGTTCGACCCCATCACCGCGATCTACACACCGGCGCACGCCTGGATGTACGAGACCATCGTGGCACCGGCCGTCTACCGCTCACGCCGCGTCATCGACGAGTACTTCCTGCCGCATCTCCCCCCGAACGCCCGCATTCTGGACGTCGGATCGGGTGGGGCGCTGTTCACCAAGTACATCGCCGACCAGCGCCCCGACGTGCACATTCTGGGCCTCGATCTGTCGCAGGCGCAGATCAAGCGCGCCACCAAACGCATGCGCAGCTACGGCGACCGGGTGCGCTTCGATGTGGGCGACGCCACGAAACTGGAGTTCGCCGATCAGACGTTCGACGGCGTGATCAGCTACGGCTCCATCAAGCACTGGTCGTCGCGCGAGGCCGGGCTCGCCGAGTGCGTGCGCGTCCTGAAGCCGGGCGGACCGCTGCTGATCACGGATGCGGACCGCAGCACGAGGTTCGAGGACGCCGAGAAGTTCGTCGAGGACTACAAGGCGCCGCGCATTCTCGGTCCGGTCAACCTGGCGATCTTCCACACCTGGATCGCCGGGCGCTCGATCAGTCTCGACGAGGCGCGTGACCTCGCGGACCGGATCGAGCTCGACGACGCGACCGTAGCGCGCATCACCGACATGCCGCTCGTCATGATTTCCGGTCGCCGGCCGGCGTGAACGTCACGGTCGGTCGCCTGCCCGGGCCGGCAGTGACGCGATGCCGTTGACGAATGCGGAGAGCAGCAGCTCCGGCTCGCCCACCGTGTGGAGTCCGGGGTGGGCGGTGAACAGTTCCTCGAGCATGACCCGCAGCTCGAGCTTCGCGAGGTTCACGCCCAGGCAGTGGTGGATGTCTTTCGCACCGAAACCGAGCTGCTTGCCCGCGTTCGGGCGGGTGATGTCGAACCGGTCCGGATCGTCGAAGACGCGCTCGTCGTGGTTCGCGGACAGGTACCACATGACGACCTTGTCCCCGGCTGCGATGTGGGCCCCGCCGATCTCGGTGTCGACGGTCGCGGTGCGCCGCATGTAGGGCACCGGGGACGCGAAGCGGATCACCTCGTCGATCGTGTTGTCGATGTGGCCGGGAAAGTCGGCGAGCAGCAGTTCCTTCTGGCCGGGGTGCTCGCTGAGCAGGTGCAGCGCCCACGCCAGCGCTTGCCGGGTGGTCTCGTAACCCGCCGTGATCAGCAGGATGACGAACGACCCGAACTCCGTCGGCGTGAGGGTCTCCCCGTCGACCATCGTCGACACCAGGCGGGACGTCAGGTCGTCGCCGGGGTCCGCCTTGCGTTTCTTTCCCAGTTCGAGGGCGTACCCGTAGATCTGACCGAGACCCGCCGCACCGCCGGGGGCGGTGACGAACTCCTGATCCCCACCCCCGGAAATGACGTCGGCGGCCGCCGCCAGGATCATCGGCCGGTCGCTCTCCGGGATCCCGAGCAGCTCGCAGATCACCTGCACCGGCAACCGGGTCGCGACCTCGGGGACGAAGTCGAACACCGTATCTCGGGGCAGGTCGGCGGCGATCTGCGCGGCGTAACCGCGCACCCTGTCGGCGATGCCCCGCACCGACGCGGCGGTGAACGCGGATTGCACGATCCCCCGCAGATGCTGATGCCGGGGGTTGTCCATCGCGATCATCGACATGGCGAACTCGAGGATCTCGACGGGGACGTCGTCGATGGTGAAGCCCTTGGCCGAGGAGAAGACCTCCGGGTTCCGGCTCACCGCCACCACGTCGTCGTAGCCGACGACCGACCAGAAGCCCGGACCGTCCGTTTCGGTGTGGAACTCGATAGGCGACCGCTGACGAAGCCCCTCGAACAGGGCGCGACGATCCGCGAAGCTGCGGTCCCAGAACACGCGTGCGGCAGGCGAGATGATTCTTTCGGACGCAGAACCCGTCACCGGTCCCCCTCGGTCGGTCGAACAGTCACTGCGACCCTACTGGGCGGGCAGCGGTTGCGCAGGTGAGGAATCACCGCAGGTCAACGGCTAAGATCATAGAGTCGGCCCGCGGTGCGCCGGAGATGAACGGGGAGGACGACCTGTGACGTTGAGGGTTCGACTCGGCGACCGGCGAGAGATGCGCGATCATCCGTTGGGGACGACCGAAGCAGGGTTCCGGGCCGGCTTGACCCAGCAGGAGGCCTTCACCAGAGGCCGGGGTCCCTTTCCCGGCGACGCCGAGAGCGTCTTCTCCGAACGTGAACTGTTCGTCACCGCCCCCGACGACGAGGTGCTGGCGGTCGCGACGATCACCGGGGTCCGCGAGTACGACGGCGAGTTGCTCGTCGACGGCGACCTGGTCGTCGACCACGAGCGGGTGGGGACGCGGCTGCTGATCCGGACCCCCGCCGAGAACGTGTTCTCCTGCGCCGACGAGGAATCGGCGTGGGCAGGCTCGGTCGAACGAGCACGGTGGATCTACGTGCGGGCGCTGGTCGAGGTCGCAACCGTCAAGACGGCCTCCTACGACCGTCGGCTCGCAGGCGCGGATCCTGCTGCCGACCCCGCAACGACCCTCGCCACCGCCGACGAGACGATGCAGGTGGTGCCCCGGTACGTGATGATCCACTGCAGCGGGAAGCTACGACTCGGCGGCCCGTACGCCGACGTCGCGGACTGGGACGGGCACGTGGAACCCTGGTCCGACTACGGATACGTCGACTGCCTGCGCCTCGACGACGTCCTGGGCACCAGCGGCGACCTCGACATCGACGCTCTTCGGCCACTCACCTCGCGGGCGGCCGCCGCGGAACTCCTCGAGTCGCTGGGATGGGACAAGGTCGTCCGCCGATTCGTCGAGGCCCGCTGACCGTTGCGGTGACCGCCGGGCGCGCAGAATCCAACGCAGACGGCTTGGTCTGTTCGGCCGCGATCCAGGTCTGATCGGTGGCATTGTAGGTGTGGGCTGTTATCTCATCGCATGATCCGTTACCACTCGACGGGAGTTCACGCATGGCCACGCACCTCCACCTCGGACACATCTTCCACATCGCAGGCGCGCCGAAAGTGACCGAAGCCGCGGCCGCCCTGGTTTCGATACCCGACGGCGCCCTGGTGCTGGACGACGATGGGCGAATCGTGTTTTGCGGTGACCGCGCCGAGCTCCCGTTCGAATACGAGTCCGGCACCGTGTACGACCACCGGCCCGGGTTTCTGCTGCCCGGGTTCGTCGACACCCACGTCCATTTCCCCCAGACGTACGCCGGCGACTCCTACGGCGGCGGGCAACTTCTGGAGTGGCTGACCCTGTGCATGTTCCCGTCGGAGGCGAAGTTCGCCGACCGGGAGTTCGCGCAGCAGGCGGCCGTCGAGTTCACCAACCGGCGCATCTCGGCGGGCACGACCGCCGCCATGGTGTTCGGTTCGGCGTTTCCGCACGCCCAGGACGCGTTGTTCACCGAGACGCAGAAGGCCGGCCTGCGCATCGTGAGTGGCCGCGGAATTCAAACCGTCGGTGACGAAACCGCTCAGCCGCTGATGACGTCCGAAGAGGACGCCATCCGACTCACCCGCGAGGAGATCGACAAGTGGCACGGCGCCGACACCGGCGACGTCGACACCGCGCTGCTGCATGTGGCGATCATCCCGAGGTTCTCGCTGTCGGTGACGCCGGAGACCTTGAAAAATCTCGGCGAACTCTACGACGAGGTGCGCGACCGCGGGGTGTACGTGCACTCGCATCTCAACGAGAACAACCGACCCGGCACCGGCGAGGTCGACTCGACCAAGGAGACGTACCAGGTGAACTCGTACCTGGACACCTACGACGGGAAGTTCCTGCCCGGCTCGGCGGTCGGCGGAAAGAGCCTGCTCGGCCGGCGCACGATCCTCGCGCACTGCGTGCACTGCCAGGACGTCGAGCTCGAGCGGATGGCCGAGACCGGTACGTCGGTCTCACACTGTCCGATCTCGCAGCTGTTCCTGGGATCCGGAACGATGCCGTGGAAGCGCACGGTCGCGTCGGGTGTCACCATCTCCGTGGGAACCGATTTCGGCGGCGGCGACGAATGGCTGATTCCGCGGGTGCTCGGCGACGCGTTCAAGGTGCACATCACCGAGCCCGGTGACGACGGGGTGTCGATGCATCCCGCCGAGATGCTGTTCGTCGGCACCCTCGGCGGCGCCCGGGCACTGGACATGGAGAACCGGTTCGGCAACTTCGACCTCGGGAAGGAAGCCGACTTCGTCGTCGTCGACCCGGCGGGCACACCTGCGCTCGACGGGTTGCTGCGCAACGCCTTTCGATCCCCCGATCCCGATCTCGCCCGCGATCAGACCCTGTTCGCGCTGCTGATGGGGATCCGCGAGACGTCCATCACCGAGGTGTACGTCGCGGGCAAACGCGCCAAATCGTCCTGAACTGCGGTGGTGGCCGGCCTCGCGGGTCGGCCACCACCGCGTCGCCTCAGCTGGGGTTCACCGACGAATGATGGTTGGCGATCAGCCACTTTCCGTCTTCGTACCGGTACACCCACGTGACCCTCGCTGCCACGTCCTGGCCGTTGGCGTTGATCACCCAGCGGCCCACGTTGTAGGCCAGGTCGCAGTCCGAATACTTGTAGCTTTCTTCCATCCGGGCCGTGGGATCGGCCTTGATCAGATTGACGAAATACTCCGTTATCTCCTCCGGGGTGTCGGCGATGGGCACCGACAGAGTCGGCAGCAGTATCGCGTCCGGCCGGTACAGCGCGGCCACCCGGCTCGCGTCGCCGGAGACCAGTGCATCGTTCCAACTCGTGAAAAGCGCATCCAGCTCACTGTCACTCGCGCGGACACAACTGTCCTCGCTGTCGGAGGAAGTATCCGACGAACACGAAACCACCGAAATCGTCAACGCGAGAATCGCAATGCCTATGCCGAACGGTTTGGCATTCATACCAACCTCCGCGGAGAAGGGGCGCGTACGGGAACGACCCGCCAACCGATCAAGCGTAACCCCGCGACCACACGGCGCGGATCGGATCAGCGCACCCCGACCCACGCACCCGATGCGACCGATGCCGTGATGGCGTCGAGGGTTTCGGCCGCGGCGACGGCGTCGGCGATCGTTGCGCCCTGGGGCTTTCCGTCGACGATCGACGTGATGAAGTTGTTTCCCTCGATGACCTTGAGGTCGTCGTAGCTCATCGAGGACGCGGAACCCGGCTGGAAGCGGGCGTATGCCCCGGCGTCGGGTCCCACCCAGACCGTCGTGACCGGCTGGTCCTGGTACCTGCTGCCGAGACTCGTGCCGAGTTCGTTCATCCGGCGGAAGTCCCAGTACACCGCACCTTTCGTGCCGTGGATCTCGAACCCGTAGTTGTTCTGCTCGCCGACGGCCACGCGGCTGGCGTCCAGCGTCACCCGTCCGCCCGATGCCAAACGGACCAGCGCGCTGACGAAGTCGTCGTTCTCCACCGCTCCCAACTTGCCGCCGGTGGCGCGCGCATGCCCGCTGGTGGCCCCCGTCGGGACGGCGCGCTGCGGGATGAAGACGGCGGTGTCGGCCACCACGGCGTCGATGTCCCCGAGCAGGTACCGGATCAGGTCGACGCCGTGCGAGGCGAGATCGCCCAGCACGCCCGACCCACCGCGCGCGTTCTCGTAACGCCAGCTCAGCGCGCCGTCCGGATGTGCGGCGTAGTCGCTGAGGAAGCGGAACCGTGAATGTGTGATGGTGCCCAGTTCCCCCGAGGCGATGAGATCGTGTGCCATCGCGACGGCAGGTGCGTGCCGGTAGTTGAACCCGACGGTCGACTGGACGCCGGCCTTCTCGACGGCGGCAGCAACAGCCTTCGCGTCCTCGGACGAGAGCCCGACCGGCTTCTCGATCCAGATGTGTTTGCCCGCCTCGGCCATCGCGACGCCGATCTCGCGGTGCAGGAAGTTGGGTGCGGTGATGCTGACCGCGTCGATGTTCTCGTCGGCGGCGATGTCGCGCCAATCCGTCAACGCTGCGCCGAACCCGAACTGGGCGGCTGCTTCCTCGGCGCGACCGGGTACTTCGTCGGCGACGGCGCCCAGCCGGATCGTCGGGGCTTCCGGGAAGTGGTGGCGCTGCCGCAGATACGCGTTCGTGTGCACTCGGCCCATCCAGCCGAATCCGGCCACTGCAACTGCGATCTCGGTGGGGTGGGCGTTGGTCAAGGTCGACTCCGGAACTACTCGGCGTGGCGGGTGTCTCTACGACAGTGCTGTGCGCCGGCAGCGAAGTCAACCGTTTGTGCGGACAAAGTAGCTCTCGAGGGGAATTTGATGGGTTTCCGCTCGGCGCAGGGCGGGGACCGCCGGCCCCCGGACCAGCGTTCCCCTCGCCTTCCTCGACGGCTATGCGTCCGCGCGTCGCACCAGCGTCGGGACGCCGGCATCGACCCGAATCACACACTGATCGAGCGACTCGAACATCTCCTCCCCTGACGCTCCGGAGACGGAGACTTCATGCAACACTTGCCCTTCCGAGGCGAGAAGCGAGACCTGGGGTGCAACGTCCTCACCCGAGTCCGGGATCGAGTCCGCCCCCGCGGTCCGCATGACGGCGGCCAGAATGCTGCCGCTGTCGTCCGCCAGGACCTGCACGTGGGACACCTTCGGTGATTCCTGTGTCGTCATGCGAGTACGCCTCCTTCGAGATGGAACCAGATGCCCGAATTCGAGCTGTTATGAATGCCGAGCGCGTACCACTGCCTGCTGGGGCCGCCGAATACCGGTTCGTTGGCGGTGCCCTGCCACTGCGTCACCAGGACCTTCGTGCCGCCACCACCCTGACTGGCATCGAGTTTCGGCGTCGCCAACTGCGGCCCCTTCCAGATGTCCCCGAACGAGAAGGAGAATTGATTCGCCTGACCAGCGGCGAGAAAAAGCCCCTGCGGCGTTGTCGACCAAGCCATTTCAGTGTCCTTTCGTCGATTCGCGAATGCGATACAGGACCGACCGTACGGCGACCTGCGCCGGTTGGACCGAGTAGTCGACTACGCGAATCTCGCGCCGGACGCGGCGTTCGGTGCGGACACGATGCCGGCGAGGCTGAAGGGGGGCCAGGACGGCTCTCACGTCGCCGCAGGAGATCGTGTTCGTGTTCGTACATGGCCCGCGCTCCGGCCGCGAGGTAGTCCTCTGGCCCTCACGGCTGGACCAGCGCAGCGATCCGGTCAAACCATGGTGAACGCGGGGTTCGTCGTGCTTGGCTGGATGCACGAGACCCGATGAGGAGCCAAGGTCATGAACGAGCCGTTCACTGGTGATCCCGCGCTCGACGAAGTGGGATCCGCCGCGGTGGCCTCGCCGCCCCGCCCTGCCGGGGTAGGGACGCGATGACCTGGGCGATACCGGCGATCGCCGCGATGCTGCTCGCCTTCGCCGCGATCTCCCGGAAAGTTGCGGGTACCCCGCTCACCGCGCCGATCGCCTTCACGGTGGGTGGACTCGCGCTGGGTGCGGAAGGGGTGGGCCTGATCGAGGTGGACGTCACGGGCGAGATCATCAAATTGCTCGCCGAGGTGACGCTCGCGCTCGTGCTCTTCACCGACGCGTCGAACGTCGACCTCACCGCGCTCCGTCCCGAGATCGCGCTCCCGGCACGACTTCTCGGATTCGGACTGCCGCTGACGATCGCCGCGGGCTTCGGCGCCGCGGTGCTCGTGTTCGACGATTTCGGCTGGCCGGAGGCGTTGCTGCTGGCGGTGATCCTGGCGCCGACCGACGCGGCGCTCGGACAGGCGGTCGTGACGCTGCCCTCTCTACCGACGCGGGTGCGGCAAGGCCTCAACGTCGAGAGCGGACTCAACGACGGCATCTGCGTGCCACTGTTCCTGATCGTCCTCGCGATCGCCCGCGCCGAATCGGGGGCGATCGGCGGTGGCTCGGCCGCGATCCTGGTCGCCGAGCAGATCGGCTACGGCATCCTCGCCGGCTTGGGCGCCGGAGCGGTCGCGGCAGCAATCGTGGTCGTCGCCGGCCGGCGCGATGCGATCGACCCGCTGTGGATCCAGATCGTCCCGGTCGCCGCCGCCGTGCTCGCGTACACGATCGCCGTTCCGCTCGGCGGGTCGGGTTTCATCGCGGCGTTCGTCGGTGGCCTCGCCTTCGGTGCCATTCGGCGGCGGGCGGGGGGCGAGCTCTCGCACATGATCGAGGAGTCCGGCGATCTCTTCAACGCGGTGACCTTCATCGTCTTCGGTGCGGTGCTGCTCGGCCCCGCGCTCGGTCACCTGTCGTGGCAGGTGCTCGTCTACGCGGCGCTCAGCCTCACCGTCGTGCGGATGGTGCCGGTGGCGCTCTCCCTCGTCGGCCTGCACGCACGGGGGCCGACCATCGCCTTTCTCGGCTGGTTCGGCCCGCGCGGGCTCGCCACGATCGTCTTCGTGGTCCTGATCGTCGAGGAGTCGGGCGAACTCCCGCACGAAAACCTGCTGCTGACGACCGCGCTGGTCACCATCGGCGCCTCGGTCCTCGCCCACGGACTCACCGCCGCGCCGCTCGCCGATCGTTACGCGGCCTGGTTCCGGGGGCATCCCCGGCCGGAGACCCTCCACATCGAAGCGTCCGGGGAGAGGCCGGGCGATGTCCGTCCTCGCGTGGACGACGGCGGCTAGCAACAGCGGAACCATCCGGTGGGCAAAATGAAGAGGGCCGCCGGCACCTTCTCCGGTGTCAGCGGCCCGTCATCCGCTCCGGGAACGCCACGCAATGCAGCTCAGCGACGGGTTGCCCGCCAGCGCGACGATCATTAGACTGAACGAATAGTTCACTTTACCGAACGCAATGGTGAGCCGAGTCCAAGTGACGGTTGCCAGATCGAGGTGTGAGTATGCCCGGACCCGAGGGGCAATCGGTGAACGACAGGTGCGCCGCCATCGGTGAACAGATCGTGATGCGGCGAACCCAACGCGGAATGTCCGCAGCTGAGCTCGCACGCCGCGCAGGGATCAGCAAAGCGACCTTGTCGGGACTCGAATCAGGTACGGGGAACCCGACGATCACTACCCTGGATTCGCTTGCGGTGGCACTCAGAATTCCGCTCACGGACCTCATTTCCGGCGATCGAGACCCTGGGCCACTCCATCTGCGAGGAACCGGCGTCGAGTCGGGCGAGGTGAAGCGTGAACTTCTCCGCAGGATCAGCGGCGGGCATTCGGTCGAAATATGGCGGATGCGACTACCCGCGAACCACTCCAGCACAGGCCTCCCTCACGCAGACGGCACAGTCGAGCAGCTCTTTATCTCGTCTGGGCACCTTCGTGCAGGACCCGTGGACAACCCCACCGCGCTGGGACCGGGCGACTTACTCGCCTTTGCCGGCGACGCGCCGCACGTGTACGTCACGTCGAACGAGCCAGTTGACTTGACCGTGACATTCATTGTTCCAGTATCGAATTGAAAGGTCATCCATGACCTCGGCCGCCACACCCCTGCAGGGATACCTCAGTGACAACGCTGCAGGCGCGTCCCCCCAGATCCTCGCCGCGATGACGGCAGCAGCGGAGGGCCTGGCCGCGCCGTACGGCAATGACGAGCTTTCGCAGTCGGTGCGGACGAAGTTCGCCGACGTCTTCGACCATCACGTCGACGTATTCCCGGTCGGCACCGGTTCGGCGGCGAACGGACTCGCGTTGTCCGCTCTGACGCCTCCGTGGGGCGCAGTCCTGTCCCACCCGGACGCTCACATCAACAACGACGAGGCAGGCGCACCGGAGTTTTTCACGAATGGTGCGAGATCAATCCTGGTGGACGGCCCGGATTCCAAGATCGACGCGGACTTGTTCCGCGCAGCAGTGGGCCGGAGGAGAGGAGATGTCCATAGCGTGCAGCCCTCCGTCGTCAGCCTCACGCAGGCAACCGAGTCCGGCAGCGCATACAGTCTGGACGAACTCGCGGAACTGTCGTCGATCGCGCACGAAGCGGGTCTTCGTGTCCACATGGACGGTGCCCGTTTCGCCAACGCCTTGATCGCCATCGGGGCGACCCCGGCCGAAATGAGTTGGAAGGCAGGAGTGGACATCCTGTCGTTCGGTGCCACGAAGAACGGCGCGATGACCGCGGACGCCGTGATCTCGTTCGACGGCCGGCTGGCTACCGAACTGCAATACCGCCACAAGCGTGCAGGTCAACTCACTTCCAAAATGCGCTTCCAGACAGCGCAACTCGGCGCCTACCTCGACGACGACCTCTGGCTGAACAATGCACGCCACGCGAACGACATGGCGACGAGACTGCGCGACGGCCTCGCAGGCCTCCCCGGCGTGAAGATCCTGAGCAAGAGCGGCGCCAACATTCTGTTCTGCCACTTCCCCGATCACCTGTCGGCTGATCTCAGGGCTCAGGGGTACGCCTTCTACGGCGACCGCTGGGAGCCGGGAGTCGTTCGGTTCGTGACGTCTTTCGCCCATCACTCATCGGACATCGACACGCTTGTGTCTTCGGTCACCGAACTTACGCGCGGGTACCGATCTGTGCTGTAGGGCGAGAGCAACGATAGACCGCCTCAGCGCGACAACGCCTTTGGTGGCCACGAGACCTCTGTGGCCGCCATCGGATCTGCCTTCGTCGATGCGCTGAGCCATGCGATCTCAGCTGCGGGACGGGAGGCTAACCGACGGCGCCTCCGGTGCGAAGTCCGGCGATCGCGGTGTCGGTGAGGCCGAGTTCGCTGAGCACGGCGTCGGTGTGCTCACCGAGGGCGGGAACAGGTCCCATGGGCAGTTCGACATCGGTGAACGTCATCGGCGGCAGTACCGCTCGCACTGGCCCGGCGGCGGTGTCGACCTCCCGCCACCGGGCACGCTCGGACAGTTGAGGATGGTCGATGAGGTCTCTCATTCCGTTCAGGCGGGCGGCGGGCACGCCTGCCGCGGCGAGTCGTTTGTCCAGTTCCTCGGTGTCGAAACGGCGGGTGTGCTCGGCGACGACCTGGTCGGTTTCGGGTCGGTGCTCCACCCGCAGGATGTTGGTCGCGAACTTCGGATGCTCCGCAAGATCGGATCTGCCGAACACCTCGGTGACCAGCGCCCGCCAGCCGCGGTCGTTCTGCACCCCGATCAGGATCTGCCCATCAACGGTCGGGTACGCGTCGTACGGTGCGATCGAGGCGTGACTCAGACCCATCCGCTCGACTTGAGTGTCCTGGTACATCTGCAGGTACATGGGGTGCCCGAGCCATTCGACGGTCGCGTCGAACATGGACACATCCACCGCGGCCCCCACACCGGTGCGTTCGCGCCGAAACAGTGCTGCCTGCACCGCAGTCAGCGCATACATGCCGGCGGCGATGTCGGCGGCTGGAATTCCCGTCTTGGTTGCCGTCTCGGGGGTGCCGGTGATCGAGCACAAACCGGTCTCTGCCTGCACCAGCATGTCGTACGCCTTACGTGCCTGCAGTGGGCCTGCGGTGCCGTAGCCGGTCATGTTCACCACGATCAGTTCGGGGCGGTCGCGGCGCAAGGCGTCGGCGCCGAGACCGAGACGTTCCATCGCGCCGGGAGCAAAGTTCTGGACGACGACGTCGGCCCGGTCGAGGAGCCGACGTATCACCTCGAGCCCCTCCGCTGACTTCATGTCGACGCAGACCGACTCCTTGCCCCGGTTGAGCCACACGAAATGGGAGGCGAGGCCGTGCACGGCGGTGTCGTAGTTGCGGGCGAAATCGCCCTCCCCCACACGTTCGATCTTGATCACGCGGGCTCCGAGATCGGCCAGGTGCCGGGTGGCGATCGGGGCGGCCACCGCCTGCTCGAAGCTGACCACGGTGATCCCGTCGAGAGGAAGGTCCCGGCGCGCCGTCGAAGTCACAATTGAGGTCACGTGAAATTCTCCTGATGATGGACCGCACGCCGCAGACGGAGCGTTCGGTGCCGGCTACCCGGCATGGTGACTCCAGGATCGACCACCGCCCCACGACGCGGGTGTTCCAAAGCGGAACACCACAGAATCCGATCCGGGGAGCGCTGTGAGAGTCCGCTGAACGAGATCGCGGATTCACGGCGTTGCCGTGCCCTCTACCGGCGGAGGCGAGGACACCGGACTGACCGCCCCGCTATGCGGTGGTGACGTCGGGAGGGTCGGGAAGGTCGACGTCGAGAACGAAGTCGAGCCAGATCAGGGCATCGGAGAGCGTCTCCGCCCGCATGGTCACGTCGAATTGCTCGGCAGCGGTCAGCGACCGCTGCGCTTCGGCGAGATCCTCGGCGAGGAACGCCGACACCGTCCGCAGCACCCAACGCTCCGACGCCGAGAGGGCGTCTACGTCGACGAACCCGCCGTCCGTGAAGCGCAGGTCGAGGATGAACCTCTCCCCCGGTCGCGCGGCGCCCAAACGCGCGGTGACAACGCCGACGATGGCATCGACGACCCAGGCGAGCACGTCGCCGTACTCCGGTTGCTCTCCGACAGCCGGCGGTTCGGCGCACACCCGGGATATCTCGCCCGAGAACCGGACGACGTCGCGGTCACCGACCAGTTGCATCAGCCGGCCGCCGACTGCCGCGGCCGACGAACTGGTGGGGCTGCCCGCGTTCGATCCCATACTTCGAGAATGCCCGGTGCGGGGCACCGCCACACAGCGCGGTGGATCACTCCCAGTCGCCGGTATGGCCCCACCGGTCCCGGCCGCCCAAAGCTGACCGGTGGGGTCCACCGCCCGTGTAGCGGCGTCCGACGGAATTCGATTCGACGTCGGCGCGCTGCGTACGGGCACACCGCCCGATCCCTCGATGGGCGGACTCTCACCTCGGTCTGGAGGTGGCGAATTCGCGATTCGCTTCGCCTGCAACTGATTGGACGCTATCGCGAAATAAGGTAAAGCGCAAGTAAAGTTCCGTCGAGGGCTCGACGTTCCCGCCCCTGCCGGCCGGCGACGGCCTCAACCGACGGACCGAATCCGAACGGTGTAGTTTTGCTGTGGGCCTTATCCTCAGGGGACTCTGCGTGAGCACCGTCACGGCGGTCTGACACGGCCGAGAAATCTGCACGAAACATTCACGTTACGTTCCGTTCGTACAGTGTTGCCCCGACGCACCCCCACCTCATCCGCGGGGTACACGCGAGGGAGAAACACATGAGTGGGAATGCCGTCCGTCTGCAGGCGATCAAGGACGTCGAGGCATACGTGCCCCCGGCCGTCAGTTTCGTCGACGACGAGAAGCCGGGCGAGATCTTCGGTCAGAACGTGTTCAGCAAGACCGTGATGCAGAAGCGTCTGCCGAAGTCGGTCTACAAGTCCGTCATCGCCACGATCGAGAAGGGCAAGCCTCTCGACCCGATGGTTGCCGACGCGGTCGCGTCGGCGATGAAGGACTGGGCACTCGAGAAGGGCGCCACGCACTACGCGCACGTCTTCTACCCCCTGACGGGCCTGACCGCGGAGAAGCACGACAGCTTCTTCGACCCGGTCGGTGACGGGTCGGCGCTCGCCGAATTCGCAGGTAAGACGCTCGTCCAGGGCGAGCCCGACGCGTCGAGCTTCCCCAACGGCGGGCTACGCAACACGTTCGAGGCGCGCGGTTACACCGGGTGGGACGTCACCAGCCCGGCGTATGTGCTCGAGAACCCGAACGGCAACACCCTGTGCATTCCGACGGTGTTCGTGTCGATGACCGGGGACGCGCTCGACCACAAGACACCGCTGCTGCGGTCGCAGCAGGCGATGGGTGTCCACGCGGAACGCATCCTGACGCTCTTCGGCCACGACGACGTCGAGAACATCGTCTCGTTCTGTGGACCGGAACAGGAGTACTTCCTCGTCGACCGGCACTTCTTCCTCGCCCGGCCGGACCTGCTCAACTCCGGCCGCACCCTGTTCGGCGCCAAGCCGCCCAAGGGCCAGGAGTTCGACGACCACTACTTCGGCGCCATCCCGGAGCGCGTTCTCGGCTTCATGATGGACACCGAACGTGAGCTGTTCAAGCTCGGCATTCCGGCGAAGACCAGGCACAACGAGGTCGCCCCCGGCCAGTTCGAGATCGCACCGATGTTCGAACGCGGCAACATCGCCGCCGACCACCAGCAACTGCTGATGACGACGCTCAAGACGATCGCCAAGAAGCACGGCATGGCCTGCCTGTTCCACGAGAAGCCGTTCGACGGTGTCAACGGGTCCGGCAAGCACGTCAACTTCTCGCTCGGCAATTCCGACCTCGGCAGCCTCCTCGTTCCCGGCGACAACCCGCACGACAACGCCCAGTTCCTCGTCTTCTGTGCTGCCGTCATCCGCGGGGTGCACAAGTACGGCGGCCTGCTCCGCGCCTCCGTCGCGTCGGCGACCAACGATCACCGCCTCGGCGCGAACGAGGCTCCCCCGGCCATCATCTCCGTCTTCCTCGGAGATCAGCTCGCCGGCGTGTTCGAGCAGATCGCGAAGGGTGCGGCCACCTCGTCGAAGGGGAAGGGCACCATGAAGATCGGTGTCGACACCCTGCCCGTGCTCCCGACCGATCCGGGCGACCGCAACCGCACGAGCCCGTTCGCCTTCACCGGCAACCGGTTCGAGTTCCGGGCGCCGGGTTCGATGCAGACCGTCAGCGGACCCATCGTCACGATCAACACGATCATGGCCGAGTCGCTCGACTACATCGCGACCGAACTCGAGACCGCGGTCGCGAACGGCACCGACTTCGACACCGCGGTGCAGAACCTGCTCACCGAGATCATCACCAACCACGGTGACGTCGTGTTCAACGGTGACGGGTACTCGGAGAACTGGCAGAACGAGGCGGCCGCGCGTGGACTGCCGAACCTGCGCACGACCCTCGACGCGTTGCCCGAACTGATCACCGAATCGGCGGTCGAACTGTTCGGCAAGTACCAGGTGTTCAACCACCGGGAGATGCACTCTCGCTACGAGATCGGTCTCGAACAGTACGCGCTGACGATCGGTGTGGAAGCACGGCTGACCCTGGAATTGGGACAGACGTCGATCCTCCCCGCCGCGATTCGCTACCAGACCGAGTTGGCGCAGAACGTTGCGGCGCTGAAGGCCGCAGGCGTGGACGCGGACCTGTCCGCGCTCGAAGCCGTGTCGGCACCCCTGACAAACCTCAGGGTCGCGCTCGCCGAGTTGAAGTCCGCGCTCACCGCTCAGGGTGAATCGGAGGCATTGGCGGAGGCAACGCATGCCAAGGACGCCCTCCTGCCCGCGATGGCTGCCGTTCGCGCAGCAGCAGACAGCCTCGAGGACATTGTGGCCGACGACCTCTGGCCGCTGCCCACGTACCAGGAGATGCTCTACGTCCTCTGACGGACTGGAGTAGATCTGCACGTCATCAAGGTCCGGAACCTACGGCGGAAGCTGTAGGTTCCGGACCTTCGTGTCGACTCGCACCGCCCGGATCTCGGAGTACCTGTCACCGGCTGGATCAGGCCGAATCGCCGAGCGCTTCGACGGATTTCCAATCGACCGCGGCTGCGCAGTTGCGCCGCAGCAGCGCAAGAATCAGCTGGTTCACCACATCGTTGTCGGGGAGAACCGCGACCGCGGCGAGTGTGACGTAGAGGCCGCTGAGTAGCTGGATCCTGTAGTCGGCCGTCGCCTGCCCCTCGTCGTATCCGGAGGATTTCTCCGCGAACACGTCGATGTACGTCTTCAGCAATCGTGTTTCGTGTAGTCGGCGTTCGGCGACGTCGACACTGCCCGACATGAAGTACGCGAAGTCGTACATCGGATTGCGCAAGCCGGTGAACTGCCAATCCAGGAGCACGGCCGACACTCCCGCCTCCGACCTCTCGAAGAGAACATTGTCGACGCGAGGGTCGCCGTGAGTGAGTGTCAGGTGTTGCTGCGGCAGCCCGTACCAGGTGCGAACGAGTGCGACGGCATCTCGAACGGCGGCGAGGAAGTCCGGCGGGAGGTCCCCGGCGAAGCGAGTCAGCGCGGCCGCGGCCCCGCGTTCCGCCGCATCGCACCAGTAGTCGGAGACCTCGGACATGCGCACCAACCACGCTGGCGCTGCCTCGTCTGTCAGTGGGAAGAAGCTGGAGTGCAGGCGAGCGAGTTCCGCGACAAGGGATTCCGCCTCGGCCACACCACACCCCGCGGCTTGATTGCCGGGCGTCGTCGTTGCCGTCAAGTCCTCCAGGACGAGGTTGATGTTCGTCTCGTCGCCGGCCACCCAGAAGCACCGCGGAATCCGGCAAGCCTGTCGGCCACCGACTTCCCGGTAAGCGCCGATTTCGCGGTGGTATGCACCGCTCCGCAGTCCGTGCGCGTGCGCACCCGGTGCGCTCGGACGAAACTTCACCACGACCGCGGCGGGGGAACCCGATTCGGCTCGTGCGTACTCGATGCCGATTCGTACGGTGTCGCTCACGTTGCCTGCGCCGATCGGCTGCGCCGAGATCGACGCGACCTCGACCCCAGTGTGGCCTGCCTGCCGTAGCACGGACTGCACCCATGCGGTGTCGATCTCGGTGGCGACGTCGAGCACTCTGGGAGTCGGGTGATTCATGACCAGGACCCTTCGAAGTAGTTGGAGTTCCACACATCCGTGATGAGTCCCGCGGTCGCTTTGAAGACCTCGATTCCGCAGAGCCGCTCTCCGGTGGACAGGCGGATCGCGTTCCACGTCAGCGTCGCGAATTCCTCGTTGCCGGAGAGGTTGGTCACCTCAAATGTCGGCTGGTTCGACGCCAGGTCGGCACGAATGCGCTCGATTTGCTGATTCCGGCTGAGCGCGACGGTGTTACCCGCTTCGTGTCGAATGACCGGGTCTCCGCAGATTTCGTGGATGAGCTCGACCCGTTGCTTGTTGTAGATCTCGAACACATACTGTTCGACGAGTTCGACGGGGGTTCTCACCGGAGACTCCTGTACGTCTCGACGACCGGCTCGAGTTCTGCCGGGGTCGAGCAGTGCATGATGACACCGTCGACACCGAGATCGAGTTGGGCGGAGACCTTCTTCGCGCAGGCCTCGGCTGATCCTGTGGCGGCTGCGTCGAGCCACTCGGCGGGCAGCACTGTGCCGATGTGCTCGATCTCGGACGGGGTCGCCACCGCATCGCACCAGCCGTTCAATCCGGCGACCACCGGATCTTCTCGGAACCGCTGGAGCGCGTTGGGGTCCCAGTTGTTCGTCTTCACCATCAGGTCTCCGTACACCTGCAGGTAGGTGGCGAGTCTAGCCACGGTCTTCTTCAGTTGCAGTTCGACGGGCAGGTGATCGGGAACCGTTGCGTAGCAGGACCACACCTTGACCGCTGCGGGATCACGACCGGCCTTCTCCGCGGCGGTGCGGACCGCGTTCACACACCGCACGACAGTGTCGTCCGAGAAGTACGTGTGGAGAACGACGACGTCAGCGGCTCGCCCGGCCAGGGCCAGGGTCGCAGGCCCGAATGCGGTCAGCCCGATCGGAATGTTCTCGTCGAATGTCGGGTCGAGGCGCAGCGCCGGATAGTTTCCGGCCGGGCCGCTATGGCCCTCGACGGTCTCTCCCTTCCACAATCGGCGCATCAGACCGATGAAATCCTCCAGTTGCGCGGTGGTGACCGGCGGGAGGCCGAAGGCTTTCAGTTGCGGTGCCAGCCCACGACCGAGGCCGAGGACGAAGCGGCCGTTCGTCAGCCGGTGCATCGTCGTCGCCCATGCTGCTGTCACCATCGGGTGGCGGGTGTTGTGGTTGGTCGCAGCAGTGGCGATGTTCAGGCGTTCGGTCACCGCACCGGCCGCGCCCGTCAACGACCCGAGTTCCTTGACGTTGAACCGTTCGGAAAAGAACGCGGTGCCCAGGCCGAGACGCTCGGCCAGTGCCAGTTCGCCGTACATCTCTCGGGGAGACTCGACGTGTCCGCCGAGTGCGTAGAAGCCCAGTTCAGGCATCGAATCGTTCACTGAGTGTGCCTTTCGTGAGAACCGCAGTCGGGCGCCGACCTACCCACGGTTCACCGCGGCGAGTGGGTGGATCCCGATGTGGCGGGTGCCGTCGCGGTCCCGTGCATGTGTCAGGGAATTGGTGACCATGGACAGAAACAGGTCGTCACCGCGCTCCGTTCGTTCCACCAGCATCGCAGCCGCAACCCCGATGATGAAGTTGTGGAAGGTCGCGCACGCATAGTCCTGGACGAGACGTTCGAACGGATAGCCTTCGACCCCGAGGTCGACGAGTTCCGAGTGGTAGTGGAGGAGTAGTTCGTCCTCGTTCGCTCGACGTGTCGCGGCGTCCAGCGCGCCACCGATGAAGTAGGCGACGTCGACGACTCCCGGTGCGTACACCACTGTTTGCCAGTCCAGTACAACGAGCGGTACTTCTCCGCCGTGCGCGTCGAACAGAACGTTGTCGGGTCGGTAGTCTCCGTGCTGGACGGTGTAGGGCATCCTCTCCAGCGCCTGGTAGTACCCGGCGATGTTGTCGACGAATTCCTGCCCCAGTGCGATGTCGGCCTCGCTGAGCCGGCCGGCGTAGCGCTGACGGAATCCGTCGTACCATTCGGGCATCATCTCGGCGAATCGCTGCCAGTAGCTCGACGAGATGTCCATCCACGGGTTGCCCCTGAGTTCTTCGGAACCCCAGTAAGGCGCGTGGATCCGCGCGGCTTGTTCGACGGCGAGCCGCGTTTCGGCCACCGTGCAGCCGGTCAGCTGGTTTCCGGGACGTGCGGGAGTGAGATCCTCCAGGATGAGAACGAATTCGGTATTGTTCGAATCGATTTCGGCGTGGAAACAGGACGGGACGCGGACCTGGAGGTGCGGCGCGATCTCGGTGTAGAAGCCGACCTCACGGGCGTAGTTGAGCTCGCTGCGTCCGGCGGCGCGGCTCTGCTCGCTGTCGGAGGTCAGTTTCGCGACGAGCGACACGGGGCCGCTGCCAGGGTCGGAGTACGAGATCGTGATCTGATAGCTGTCGGCGACCAGACCTGTGCCTATCGGTTCGATTGCCGTGTCGGTCACCCGGTTACCGGAGGCGAGTATTCCCTTGTCGCGCAACACTCGATCCAGCCAGCTCGCGCAAATATCAGCTGCGTGCAATGTCTTCTCCTTATCGAGGGCCGGTACCGACTCAGATCTCGAGCACCGTCACGACACCTGTCGTGCCGTCGACCTCGATGAGTGCTCCGTTCGGGATGCGCTTGGTCGCGTCGGTGGCCGAGACGATGCACGGGATACCGATTTCCCGGCTGACGATCGCGGCGTGCGAGAACGGGGCTCCGACGTCGACGACCACCGCGGAGGCGGCGACGAACAGCGGTGTCCAGGACGGGTCGGTAATCGGGGCGATGAGGATCTCTCCGGGCTCGAGCGCGGAGGGGTCGTCGGGGGTGGTCAGGACCCGGGCGATGCCCCGGGCGGTGCCGGTGCAGCCGGACACGCCGACCACAGACTCGCCCGCGGCCAGCGCAGCACCGGCGGCGCCTGCGCGGAGCGACCAACCCTCTAGCGGCGGAACTTCCTCGGACACCACGAACGGCGGCTTGACGTCGAAGAGCGCGATGTAGCTCTTTTCCCGCTCGCGTACGATGTCGGTGAACGCAGCGGGATCGACGAGGTAGGCATCGAGTTCGTCGGCGAAGAGCATGAAGATCTGCTCCACGCTGTCGAGGGCTCCCGCCTCGACCCCGCGTCGGCCGAGCTCCCGTGCAGGAAGCCGGATTTCGTGGATCACCATGGCCGCCGTGGTGCGAGCGCGTTCGCGGCCGCGGAGCCAGAGAGCGGCGGCGGCGAGGGTTGCCTCGAACTGGGCGGAGGTCTCGGGATCCCCGGCGAGGAGCTCACGGACCACCGAAGCGGCGGCCTCGCGTTCCTCACTTCGGATGGCGCCCTTACCTTCCGGCGCCTCGTCGTCACCGACCCGCCGCATGCGGTCGACGGTGGCCAGCGCCAGTTCCGGTTTGACGCCCCATGTCTGGGCGCGGATCTCCCATTCCGCCGGGCCGCGGAAGTCCCAGTCCGACAGGAACGCGTCGAGATCGGTGCGGAACGCGGTGACGGCTGGGTCGGTGCTCGCCGACAGCCGGTCGTAGAGGCCGGGGACGCCCTCGTCGAACACGGCGGCCACCGCCGGATCCTGGGCGGTGCGGCTGAGGGTCCACATCCGCTTGGAGGGTCCGGTGGAGTCGACGTCACCGATGCCGCCGACCAGGGTGAGGGCGAGCTCGGGCCTGCCGACGGCGGCGGCGATCTGCGCGACGGCCCCCAGCCCGACACCCGATTTGAGGCTGGCCTCGATGTGGTGCTGGAACAGCGGCCGCAGGATGTAGTCGAAGGAGGTAATGCGCTCGCGCAACTGCTGATCGGTCAACGCGGACATGTCGGGCCGGTCGGCGCGGATCCGCACCACGTCCTGACGGTCGGCGTCGTACTCGGGCAGCCCGGTGGCCCCGATGACCTCCTCGACCAGCCAGGCGCCGGCGCGCTCGGCGAACTCCGGGTTCTCGTCGAAGTCCCGCTTCTCGCTCTCGTAGCTGGGAATCCCGGGCATGTCACCGAAGTACTGCAGGTCGACCGCCTCCGGTGACATCCCCGGCACACGGACGCCGAACAGCCGCATCAGCGACATGTTGATGTACAGGTAGCTGCCGAAGGCCGGGAGGATGTTGTAGTCGACCGTGGCGTCGTAGAGGTCGTGGCCCCAGACCTTGCATGCGACGAAGGCGTCCCGCCAGCCCGGTTCGAGATTGTGCTGGAATCCGGCGGAGGCGTTCAACGGACTGATCGGGTCGGGGAAGATCTCCCCGACGTTCGCGCGGGAGTACAGGGGAAACACCTTCGACACAGTGTCGTTGATGGGCCACTCAGCCATGCGATGCCTTCTTTCAGACAAATGTTTGGAGTGCCGGTTTCATTCCGGAACGATGCACGTCGCCTTTCGTGTTAGCGACTGTGAATTCACATTCTTATGTGAGTGGCGTCACTCTGTCAAGAGTCCCTGGCCTTGACCGGCCTCACGTCTGACGAGTTTCCACGTTTGCCGGTAGACAAAAGTGTGAATACTGCGTCACAATCCTTGGATACGAGGTCTGAGCTGGCGTCTGGTTTGTGGAGGTCGGCAGGGAAGGAGAGCGCTCACATGCGCATTTTGGTCACCAACGACGACGGCATCGACGCACCCGGACTGCATGCGGTGGCGACAGCTCTGGCAACCGAGGGGTACGAGATCACCATCGCCGCGCCGCGCGGCGAGTGCAGCGGCAGCGGCTCTTCGCTGGGCACCCTCGAGCACGGAGCGGAGATCGCCTACACGGAGCGCCGCTTCGAGCACCTGCCGGGAGTGCAGGCGCTCAGCTTCGACGCCCCGCCCGCATTTGCGGTGTTCGCGGCGTGCGCGGGGGTGTTCGGCCCTCCGCCGGACCTGGTCGTCAGCGGCATCAATCCGGGCCCGAACACCGGCCGGATGATTCTGAATTCGAGTACGGTGGCGGCCGCTTTGACCGCGTCGACCCTCGGCGTCCGCGGTCTCGCCGTCAGCTGCGGGTTTCCGCCGGAGCACCGATTCGACACCGCCGGCCGCATCGCGGTGTCGGCGGCACAGTGGATGCTCGCCCACAGCGCCCACCGTGCCGTGCTGAACGTCAATGTGCCCGATCTCGACATCAGTGAGGTCAAGGGCGTGCGGATGGCGCCGCTGGCACCGCGAGGACTGCTCGGCTTGACCTTCGACAAGACCCCGGACACGGTGCGGCTGTTGCGATTCGCCAATACCGAACGCCTCGGCACCGGAACCGACTCCGCTCTCGTGCGTGACGGCTACGTGTCGATCAGCGCCATTTCGGCCGTGGCGGCCAACTCCGAGGGCTCAGGCGTCGCGGCGCACGTCGAGGCGTGCCTGCCGTTCCCGGTGGCCGCCGAGTCCTAGGCGCAGGATTTTCCTGCGCTGCACCGTATATCGAACGCAGAAGGGTCGGGCCGGTCATCGACCGGCCCGACCCTTCTGCGTGTTGTGCGCTTGGTCAGCCTTCGTCGGCAGCGCCCCGGGTCCGCCCGGCGCTGAGGATGAGGTCTTCGTGCAGTTCCATCCAGATGTCGTGGTAGCTGTCGTACATCGGCCGCGCGAACGAGGCGTTGTCGCCGCCGCGGATGCGGTCGAGCGCCGCGGAGAGGCGCGGCAGGTAGCGACCGAACCGCGGCAGCGCATCGACCAGTTCCGGGAGCGACGCCCGCAGTTGCTCGTCGGTCTGCGCCAGCGCGCCGACGACCTCGCCGTCGTAGGTCGGGTCGCCGTGATCGTTGGGGGTGTCGTCGCTGCGCATCTGCCAGCGCTGACACACCATCTTGAAGTCGGAGTTGATCGGCAGGAATCGGTCGTAGAAGGCTGTCAGTGCGGTGGCCGCGGCGGTGGTGGCCGGATCCTGTGCGAGTAGCCGCAGATGCTCGGCCTTGCCCGCGGGGGTCAGCATCGCTCCCGGCATCCGGCCCTCCCGGCGCACCACCAGACCCTGCTCGACGAGCGGATCCAGGGCTGCCGGCAGGTCCTCGACGGGCACGCCCGACAGGGCGCTGAGCACGTTGTCGTTGGCCAGTCCCTTCACGCGGAGCGAATGCAGGACGTCGAAGGTGTGTTGATCTTGCTGGGCGTGAACCATGTCTGGCTCCTGTTCGGGTGAGCGGTGGTCAGATTGTGTCTTCGTCAGGAATTCGCGAAATAGTGCGAGCGCAGGGCCTTCTTGTTGAGTTTTCCGGTGGGCAGCCGCGGCAGGCGGTCGACGAAGTCGATCGAGCGGGGCGCTTTGAAGGTCGCCAGGCAGCCGCGGCAGTAATCGATGAGGTCGGCGGCGGTGGTGGCGTCACCCGGTACACCCTCGCGCAATTCCACCATCGCCTTGACCTGTTCCCCGAATTCCGGGTCGGGGATGCCGAATACCGCAGCGTCGACGACATCGGGATGGCGCACCAGGGCGGCCTCGATCTCCTCGGGGTAGATGTTGACCCCGCCGGAGATGATCATGAAACTTTCCCGCCCGGCGAGGTAGAGGAATCCGTCCTCGTCGAGGTAGCCGCGGTCGCCCATGCTTTTCCAGCCGGCACTCGTCGCGGTGTCTCCCGCGTTGACGTAGGCCGCCGCGGCCGGCGGTTCGAACCAGACCTTGCCGATCTCACCCGTCGGCAGCGGGGTGCCCGCGTCGTCGGTGACGTGCACACGGGTGCCGCCGAGGGGTCGGCCGACCGACCCGGGGTGGTCGGCGGATTCGGCCGCGGAGATGTACGTGTGCCCGTAGCCCTCGGAGGCGCCGTAGTACTCGTGCAGGACGGGCCCCCACCACGCGTTGATCTGTTCCTTGACCTCCACCGGGCAGGGCGCGCCGGAGGTGACGGCGGTGGTGTGCGTCGGCGACAGCGCGATGGCGCTCCTGTCGGGCAGGGCGAGGATGCGCAGCAGCATCGTCGGCACCCACTGCGAGTGGGTGACCCCGTGGGCGGCGATCGCCGTCATGGCCGCGGACGCGTCGAAGCGTTCCATACACACGACCGTGCCGCCGGCGGCCATCGTCATCAGCTGGAAGGTGAACGGCGCCGCGTGGTAGTTCGGGGCGGGCGAGAGCAGCACCGTGTCCGAGTCGATGCCGAGTTTCAGGGCGAGGCCCGCGTGACGGGTGGGGGCGTCCGCGGGATGGATGTCCAGCAATTTCTGCCGGAACGCCTTCGGACGGCCGGTGGTGCCGCCGCTGTAGAGGACGCGGGCGCCGAAGCGCTCGTCCGCGATGGGAGTCCTCGGGTGGTTCGCGATCGCCGCGGCGAGGTGCTCGACCCCGGGAGCAGGATCGGTGCACAGGGTCAGCGCGGTGTGCCCGCCGGGAAGGGCGTCGGCGACCGCTCCGGCGAGCGAGCCGCTGGTGACGACCGCGGCCGGTGTCGCTTCGGCGAGGAGCGCGGCGAGTTCGGCGGCGCCGAGGTGCCAGTTCACCGGTGTGACATACAGGCCCGCGCGCATTCCGGCCGCGACCACCACCGGCCATTCGATCCGGTTCTCCATCACCAGGACGATGGAATCGCCTGCTGTCACGCCTCTGCTGCGCAGGAGATGGGCGAGCTGGTTGGACTGCTCGTCGAGCTGCCGGTAGGTGAGCGAAGAACCGGAGGCGGCCATCACGAACGCGAGAGAATCAGGATGCTCGGTGGCGATTGCGGGTGGGTACACGTGACCTCTTTTTGTGAATTGTTCGTCACTATCTAGGTCAGGCTACAAGCGATTTGACTCGTCTTACAAGGGGTATTTGCAAATCCGGCGATTTGTGCTTTAGTGACACCAATGTCACAAACGAACGTGACCGTGACGGGAGACATCCAAATGACCACCAGCAGTGGTATCGACCTGATGGACCTGCGGGCATTCGCCTCCGGCTACGCGGACGAGATCTTCGCGCAGTTGCGCAACGAGGACCCTCTGCACTGGAACGAGGAACCGAACGGCCCGGGATTCTGGTCGGTGACTCGATACGCCGACGTCAAAGCAGTTGCCGCGGACCACGACACGTTCACCGTCACCCAGGGGACGCAGATCGCGAGCAGGCGCGCCGAAGGCGAAGGCGCCCGCAGCATTCACCACGTCGACCCACCGGAGCACGGTCCGCTGCGCAAGATCGTCACCCCGCACGTGCGACCCGCCAAGGTGAAGGCCCTCGTCCCGGACATCGAGGCGGTGATCGACGACCTGCTGAACAAGGCCGTCGGCGCGGGGCCGATCGACCTGGTCGCGAACATCTCCGCTCAACTGCCACTGGTGATGATCGGTCGACTGCTCGGCGCCCCGCTCGAGGACTGCCCGAACCTGCTGCGGTGGACGAACCAGATGGCCTCGGAGGACCCCGACTACTCCGCGGGCCCCGAGACCGCCGTGCGCGCCCGCGACGAGGTGTTCGCCTACTTCCGGGCCCTCGAGACCGAGCGTCGGGCCTGCCCGGCCGACGACCTGGTCAGCGTGCTGACCGCCGCCGAACTCGACGGGGTCCCGCTCAGCCGAGGTTACCTCGACGCCTACTACCTGATCCTGATGGTCGCCGGGAACGAAACCACTCGGAACCTGCTGTCGGGCGGTGTGCTCGCCCTGCACGAGAACCCGCAATGGTGGGACGTTCTGCGCGAGAATCCGGGCAAGATCCGCTCCGCGGTCGAAGAGATGGTGCGTTGGGTGTCGCCGGTGCTGTCGATGCGGCGCACCGCCACCCGGGACGTCGAGATACACGGCAAGACCGTGAAGGCCGGCGACAAGGTCGTCATGTGGTTCTGTTCCGCGAACCGGGACGAGCGGGTGTTCGAGGAGCCGGACACGTTCCGGGCCGATCGGTTCCCGAACGAGCACCTGGGTTTCGGGTGGGGCGATCACGCCTGCCTCGGCGCCAACCTCGCCCGCCTCGAGGCGAAGCTGTTCTTCACCAAGCTCGTCGAACGCGGCATCGACATCGACGTGGCCGATTCCCCGAAGCGACTGCAGAGCAACTTCTTCCGCGGCATCAAGACCCTGCCCGTGCGATTGGAGCCGCGCAATGGCTGACACCTTCGACCGGGCCGGTTGTCTGATCGACGGCGACTGGTTCGTGCCGGCCGGGCCGGTGATCGAGGTGATCGACCCGTTCACCGAGTCCGTGATGGGTGAGGTCGTCGACGCCGGATCCGAGGTCGTCGACGACGCCGTGCGGTCGGCCGCAGCAGCCCATCCGGCGTGGCGGCGCACCGACGTCGTCGAGCGGGCGGAGTTGCTCGACCGTGCCGCGGATCTGCTCACCCGTGACGGCTCGGCGATCGCGGCACTGGTCAGCCGGGAAATGGGTATGCCGATCTCGCTCGCGGAGGTCACACAGGCCCAGCTCCCCGCCGACGTGCTGCGGGCCACCGCCCGCACCGCCCGCGACTTCCCGTGGTCGCAGGACATCGACGGGGCCACCCTGGTCCGACGCGGCAGCGGGGTCGTCGGCGCGATCACGCCGTGGAACATGCCGGTCCATCAGATCGTCGCCAAGGTCTCGGCCGCACTCGCCGCCGGATCGACCGTGGTGCTCAAGGCGTCGGAGATGACCCCGTACGACGCGAACGCGCTCGCCGCGCTGTTCCTCGAGGCGGGATTTCCGGCCGGGGTGTTCAACGTCGTGACCGGAACCGGTGCGGTCACCGGAGCCGCACTGGCCGCGCACCCGGGCCTCGCGCACGTCTCGTTCACCGGCAGCGTCGTCGCCGGTCGCACGGTGGCCTCCCTGGCGGCGCAGACGTTGACCCGCTGCACCCTCGAACTCGGCGGAAAGTCACCTGCCGTGGTGCTGCCGGACGCGGACCTCGAGACCGCGCTCACCGGGGTCGTCACTTCCGGTCTGGTCAATTCCGGTCAGGCCTGCAACGCCACCACCCGCCTGCTGATCCCGGAACACCTCGCCGCCGACTCCGTCGACATCATCGAAGATGCAGTCGCGCAGCAGGTCCTGGGTAATCCCGCGGACCCCCGGACGCGTCAGGGGCCGCTCGTCTCGGCGCGCCAACGTGAGCGTGTCCTCGACCACATCGGTGACGCCGTCGCCGCCGGCGGGCACCTGCTCACCGGCACGGGCAAGCCGTCCGAGGCGTCCCCGACCGGGTACTTCGTCGATCCCACCGTCATCACCGGACTGCCCGAGGACGCCCGGGCCATCCGTGAGGAGATCTTCGGCCCCGTCATCGCCGTGCAGATCTACACCGATGTCGACGACGCCGTCCGCATCGCCAACGACTGCGCGTACGGGTTGTCCGCGGAGGTGTGGTCCGGCGACGTCGAGCGCGCTCGCGCCGTCGCCGGACGGCTCGACGTCGGCCAGGTCAAGATCAACGGCGTCCGCACCCGCAATCGGCCCACAGTTCCCTTCGGTGGCGTCAAGAATTCCGGCTACGGCCGCGAACTCGGCCACCTCGGCATCGAGGAGTTCACCGACGTGATGGCGGTAATATCATGACCGGCAACACTTTCAGTGGAAACGTCGTCGTCACCGGGGCGGCATCGGGGATCGGGCTCGCCCTCGCCGGCCAGTTGAGCGCGGCAGGCGCCACGGTCTACGCCCTCGACCGGCGCGACTGCCCGATCGGACCGGTGCGCACCCTGCTGTGCGACCTCTCCGACCCCGGCTCGATCAGCGACGCCGTCGCGGCCCTCCCCGGTGAGGTCACCGGGCTGGCGAACGTCGCCGGTGTCCCGGGCACCGCTGCCGCGCAGACCGTGCTGGCGGTCAATCTTCTCGGGCCGCGCCTGCTCACCGAACTTCTGCTCCCCCGCATGACCGCGGGATCGGCGATCGTCAACGTCGCCTCCGTCGCCGCGCACCGCAACACCGAATCCCCGGAGTCGATCGACGAACTACTGCGGGTCCGCGACCGCGCGGACCTGCACGCCTGGTTGCGTGACCACCCCGTCAAGGGGCCCGCCGCCTACGACACGTCCAAACGCGCCCTCGTCGACTGGACGCAACTGCTGTCGGCGAAACTGACGGCACGCCACATCCGTGCGCTGTCCGTCAGCCCCGGACCGGTCGAGACACCGATCCTCGCCGACTTCGAAGCCAGCATGGGCGCCGACGCGATGGCACGATCCCACGACGCGGTCGGCAGACACGGCTACCCCCACGAGATCGGCGCGGTCGTCGCGTTCGCCCTCTCCCCCGCCGCGTCCTGGCTCAACGGCATCGACATCCCGGTCGAAGGTGGCCTGTTCGCCACCCGTGCGGCCGCCAAATCCCCCGTTTTCGAAGGACTCTCGCTATGACCTCCTCCAGCAGCCCGGCCGAGCACGTCATCACCCTGGACGGCACCCACCCCAGCACCCGCGAGGTACTCGGCGGCAAGGCCTACAGCGTCAACAAGATGCGGGCGATGGGACTGCCGGTCCCCCCGGCGTTCGCGCTGCCCACCGGTGTCTGCGCGGTCTACCACGACAACGGCCGATCACTGCCGGACGAGATCTGGCAGCAGGTCCTCGAACACCTGCGACGACTCGAAACGGAGACCGGCCGCCGGTTCGGCGCCGGTCCGTCCCCGCTGCTGGTGTCCGTTCGGTCCGGCGCCGCGCAGTCCATGCCGGGCATGATGGACACCGTCCTCAACCTCGGCCTGACCCCCGAACTGTGTGAGGCGCTCGCCGCCGAGACCGGCGATCAGCGGTGGGCGACGGACACCTGGCAGCGGTTCTGTCACAGTTACGCCGACATCGTCGCCGGCGACCCCGGTGCCGCGCCGCCGCGCGATCCGCTCGAGCAGTTGCGATCGGCGATCGGCGCCGTCTTCGACTCCTGGACCAACGAGCGCGTCAAGGCGTACCGCGCCCGGCACAACCTCGGCGCCGGCGCCGGAACCGCAGTCACCGTGCAGGCCATGGTGTTCGGCAACCGCGACGAACGGTCCGGGACCGGGGTGCTGTTCAGCCGCGACCCGGCCACCGGCGAGAACACTCTCTACGGCGAATGGCTGGCGAAGGCGCAGGGCGAGGACGTCGTGTCCGGGGAGAAGACCCCGAACCCGCTCGTCACCGTCGGCGACATCCTGCCCGACGTGTACCCGGAACTCGAGCGCATCGCCGAGGTCCTCGAACGTGAGCACCGCGACCTGGTCGACATCGAGTTCACCGTCGAAAGCGGCCGGTTGTACGTCCTGCAGTGCCGGGCCGGGAAGCGTGCTCCGCGCGCCGCGGTCCGGATCGCCGTCGACCTCGTCCGCGAAGGTCTCATCACGGCCGACGAGGCGGTCTCCCGCGTCTCGGCCGAGCAGGCCGCGAGCCTGGCGAAAACGCAGGCGGTGCACGCCGACCGGACGGTCCTGGCCGGCGGCCTCGGCGCCGGCCCCGGTGTCGCCGTCGGGCAGGCCGTCAGCGACCTCGACCAGGCCCTCGACCTCGCCGCGGCCGGCACACCCGTCGTGCTCGTTCGCCCCTCCACCGCTCCGGACGACGTGCCCGCGATGTTCGAATCGGTCGCCGTCGTCACCGAACTCGGCGGCAGCACCTCCCACGCGGCGCTGGTGTGCCGGGAGATCGGGCTGCCGTGCGTCGTCGGCGCCGGAGTCGGCACCGTCGCGAAACTGACCGGGCTGACGGTGACCGTCGACGGCACCACCGGCGCGGTCTACGAGGGCGACGCCCTGCACACCCCCGACGAGGGCGACGTCGACGAGTACCTCACCGAACTCCTCGGCTACCTGCCCGACACCGTCCCGGTGGATCATCCGCTCGCACAGTTGCGCTCTGCGCACCTGGAACGGGCATAACACGAGGTCAGAACGATGCGACATCCACGGTCAGTGATATCTTGTTCGCAAACTCGGGCGACGGAGAGGGGGCGGCGATGACCACACAGCGACAGGTCCCACCGCGCACGCTCGACGACGTCTACACGCACGTCGGCCTCGTCGAACCCGGCGCGGCCACCCCGAAACGTCCCAACCGCCGCGGGGAGCTCACCCGGGAACGCATCGTGCAGGCCGCCATCGAATGCTTCAGCGAGTACGGGTACACCCGCACCCGGGTCTCCGACATCACCCACCGCGCGAAGACCGCGCAGGGAAACTTCTACCGGCACTTCACCGACCTCGACGACGTCTTCCTCGCCGCCATGCACACCGGGCTCCAGGAATTGTCCGAGGCCACCAGCCGCAAGACGACCACCAGCGGCGAACTCGAAGCGCTGATCGAGGTCAACAGCACCTACCTGCACGCCTACTCCCGGCACCGGCACATCCTGCGACTGCTGCGTGAAGCTGCCGCCGCCAGCGCCAACGAGGGTTTTCAGCAGCTGTGGCTGCAACTGCGTGACGACTTCATCGCACGCACCCGCCGCTGGCTGGAGAAACTGCACGACCGCGGGGAGATCGGGGACACCAACCTCGACCTGCTCGCCGAGTCGCTCGGCTGCATGACCGAGCAGATGGCCTACGTGCACGTCGGTCTCCCCGCCTCGACCCCCAAACGCGAACGCATCGACGAACTCGGCCGCGCCCTCGGTGAGGTCTGGTTCCGGGCGCTGCCCCCGGTCGCGTCGCCCTCCGAGCACTGACCACATTCCACCGGCTCCCTTCGGCCGCCGACGGCCGGAACGTGTCGCTTCCCCATCCTGAGCTGCAACGAAAGACGCACCCATGACCAACGTCGCACCCGATTCTCTCGGCTACACCGTCCGTGTCGCCGACGTCATCGCCGAGACACCCGACGCCTCCTCCCTCGTCATCGACGTCCCGCAGGAGATCGCCGACCGGTTCGCGTACCGGCCCGGGCAATTCCTCACCATCCGGATCCCCAGCGAACGCACCGGTTCGGTGGCGCGCTGCTATTCCATCGCCAGCTCGCCCACCACCGACGACCGGATCAAGGTGACGGTCAAACGCATCGTCGACGGATACGGCTCGAACTGGCTGTGCGACAACATCACCGCGGGCGACGACGTGCATGTGCTGCCACCGTCGGGCACGTTCACCCCGCACAGTCTCGACGGCGACTTCCAGCTGTTCGCCGCCGGCAGCGGCGTCACCCCGGTGATGTCGATCCTCAAGTCCGTGCTGGCGTCCGCGACCGGCACCGTGTCCCTGTACTACGCCAACCGGGACCGGGAATCGATCATCTTCGACGCCGAACTCGCCGACCTCGCCAAGGAGCACGCAGACCGGCTCACCGTCGAGCACCGACTCGAGAGCGAGGCGGGGTTACCGAGCCCGGACAATCTCACCCAATTCGCCGACGGCGGCCAGGACGGCACCGTCTTCGTCTGCGGACCCGCACCCTTCATGGCCATGGTCAAGGAGACGCTGACCAGCATCGGGTACGACCGGCACCGGATTCACATCGAGGAATTCCGGTCCCTCGACGGCGACCCCTTCGCGCCGATCAAGCAGGTCACCGCCGACGCCGCCGCGTCGTCGACCGTGGACGTCACCCTGGACGGCGACACCCACACCCTGTCTTGGCCGGCCGACGCAACCCTGATCGACGTGATGGTGGGCGCCGGGATCGACGCCCCGTACTCCTGCCGCGAAGGCGAATGCGGATCCTGCGCCTGCACCCTGCTGGAAGGGACCGTCGACCCCGGGGTCACCGACGCCCTCGATCCCGACGACGTCGCCGACGGCTACATCCTCGGCTGCCAGGCGAAGCCGACCAGTCCCACGCTGAAGATCGAATTCTGAAGCGTCCGGTTGCCGGGCTGATTCAGTCGCGGAGCTGATCGGGCAATGAGCGGGTGATGATCTGCTGAGCCTCGGTAAGGATCGAGTCCACTACCTCCTCGCAGCTGCCGATGTCGTGGATCAGGCCCTGAGCCTGACCGGCCCACCACATGCCGCCTTCGACGTCTCCGTTGCCGTACACCTGCTCGCGGCCGCGGACACCGCTGGCCAAGTGGGCGATGTCGTCGAACGTGGCACCCGGTCGCCGCGACAGTGTAGCGATTTCTTCGGACACCGAGTTGCGGGCGACACGGGCGGAGTTGTGGAACTCGCGGAAGACGATGACGGTGTCGCGTTCGGTGTTGTCGACGATCTGTTGTTTGACGTTGTGATGGATGGGCGCCTCCGTGGTCGCCATGAATCGGGTGCCCATGTTCACCGCCGACGCTCCCAGCGCGAGGGCGGCGACAAGTCCGGCGCCGGTGGCGAGTCCGCCGCTGGCGATGATCGGGATCGACAGTGCCCGGGCCGCAGCGGGGATCAGCACGAGCCCGGGAACGTCGTCCTCACCGGGGTGCCCGGCGCACTCGAAGCCGTCGATGCTGATCGCGTCGACGCCGAGTTGCTCGGCCTTGACGGCGTGCCTCACCGAGACCGCCTTGTGGATCACCTTGACACCCGCGGCTTTGAAGGTGGGCAGGTGTGGGGTCGGGTTGCCGCCGGCGGTTTCGACGATGGTGATGCCGCTGTCGACGATGGCGTCGCGGTATTCGGCGTAGGGCACCGGCTGGATGGTCGGCAGGATGGTGAGGTTGACGCCGAACGGTTTGTCGGTGAGGTCGCGGCAGCGGGCGATCTCCTTGACCAGCGCCTCGGGGGTGGGTTGGGTGAGGGCGGTGAGGAATCCGAGCGCCCCGGCGTTGGCCACCGCGCCGATCAGGTCTGCGGTGCCGACGGCGGTCATGCCGCCGCACACGATGGGGTGTTCGATCCCGAAGGTCTCGGTGAAGGTGTTGGTGAACATGCGCTTCCTCGTTCTTCTGTTCGGGGACTGGTCTAGCGCTGCCGGCTCAGGCTCGCCAGTACGGCCTTCGCCGCGCGCTCGCCCGACGTGGCTGCGTCGGCGAGCGACGGCAGATCGAGCTGGTAGTCGCCGGCGAGGTAGATGGTGCCGAGCGGATCACGCAACGTCGGAAGCGAGTTCCTCCGCCCGGGCGCCCAGAAGGGCACGACCCGATGGTGCTTCCGCACGATGCCCTCGCCCAGCTTCCCTTCCAGCTCGGGGAACACTGCGAGCAGGTCCTGCCGGTATCGCGACACGATCTCCTCGTCGGGGAGGTCGAACAACGCGTCGGCGTGAGCGCCGCCGGCGAAACAGGCCAGTGCTCCACCGGGCTTGCGGTCGTCGCCGTTCCGCATCGCCGCGGCGTGGTTGAACATCGCCTGGAACGACAGTTGCGGCGTCGAGACAGCGAAGTACTCGTCCCAGCGTTGCGGCCCGACTTCGTCGGTGAAGAATCCGACGATCACGTACCGGCCGTAGGTGATGTCGTTGAAAGCATTCCGGTGCTGCTGCGAGAGGTCCGGGATGATCCGCTCCGCGATATCGGCGGGTGCGGTCACGATCGCGCGCTTCGCCCGCAGCCGCACCGGTCGGTCACCGTCGTGGTAGTCGACGACCACGCCGTCACCGTCGCGCCGCACCGAGTGCACCGCCGAGTTCAGCCGGATCCGGTCACCGAGATCCTCCGCCAGCACGTCGGTCAGCGTTTGGTTGCCACCCACCGGCAGCGAGAAGTTCGGGATCTTCTCCGGGTCGGCCAGTGCGAGGCCGACCGACGTGACGAACTGGGTGGCGGCCGTCTCCTCCACCTCGCATCCCATCCACTGCGCCGACCACGACCGGACGACGTCGGCGGCCAGCTTCGACCGGACGCCCTTCAGTAGGTACGACGCCAGCTTGGTGTCGAGGTTGGCGCGAACCCGTTGTGCGATACGGCTCTGCGACTCCAGGAACGGCGTGACCGCGAGGATGCGTGCACCGACGATGGCCATGCCGATTCGGTCCATCAGGGTCATCCGCGTGCGGAACATGAGTGCGACGGGATTCGAGGTGTCGACCACCCCGCCGTTCAGGTACAGCGCAACGCTCTTGCCTGCGAGCGAGCCCATCTCGATCCCGTGCCGGTCGAGGGCATCGATCAGTGTGCCTGTGCCCTCGGTGAACTGAGTGCCGACGTTGATCCAGTAGTCGCCCTTCCGGACGGTCTCGACTCGGCCGCCCACGCGGTCGGTGGACTCGAGCACGACTACGTCGGTCTCCGGCGACAGCGACGTCGCCGCCGTCAAACCCGCCATTCCGGCGCCGACGACGACCACCTCGGTGGTCTCTTCCTGTACGTGCGTTGTCATTTCGGTTCCTGACTCTCGATCGATCACAAGGGAAGGTCCGGCCGCTCAGGCCGTGACCTCAGCGCCGCTGACGGCCTGAGCGTCGACGCGCTTGTTGTGGGCGTCGAACGCCCGGTACGCACGGAAGTACGTGAACATCTGCAGGCCCCACGTGGACAGCGCGAAGATGTAGAAGATCGTGTGCTCCGCGTCGTCGCCCGGGATGTGGACGAAGTCGTAGGTCGAGGCGATGACGAATCCGCAAGCGGTGGCGATGGCGACCGACATGGCGTGACCGTGCTCGCCGATACCCCACAGGCGCTTGACGAAGTAGATCAGGAACAACGTGGTGAGCACGTTGACGACGATGAAGAAGATCGTGGCTGGGGTGCCGATGTGGTACTGGTACCCGAGGAGGAGGAAGCCCACCACCGCGGCGAGTGCAAACGCGCCGATGTCCACCGCGACGGACGGCTTGTATCGGTGGGTGACCTTCATCAGCCCCAGAACCAGGATCAGCGTGATGCCGACCGACCGGGAGAAGGCGTCCAGAAAGGCTGCGCCGGTGTACATCGGACTGTCGTGACCGGCCTTCAGGATGCCGTAGACGAGGAAGTTCGAACCCGACGTTGCAACGATGATCCACTCGAGGCCGAGCAGGTAGTTCTTGTAGTTCCGGATGAACTTGATCCCGTATGTGAATCCGACGGCGATCATCCAGATGTCCGCTACCGCGAAGAGCAGTTCTCGGATGGACATGATTTTCTCCTTGGAGGGTGGCTTACGCCGATGGTTATTTCGTGAGGGCTGCCAGGCGATCCGAGGCACGGTCGGCGAGCCAGGCCGCGTGCAGCGCGGGGCCGCTGACGAGGCTGGGCCAGAAGCGCTTCCGGCCGTGCCAGATCGCGGCCAGGTCGTCGTATAAGGGCGCGCCGCCGATGCGGTCGGCGAGCAGGTGGCCCACGTACTGCGCCTGGGCGAAGCCGTGGCCGTTGCAGGCGAGCGAGTAGAGCACGTTGTCGGAGGCCTCGCCGGCGACGGGGAGCCACGTGGAGCTCATGCCGATCCAGCCGCCCCAGGCCTTCTGCGGTTCGATGTCGCGCAGGCCGGGGAAGCGGTCGCGGAATCCGCGGACGAGGTCGTCGGCGACGTTCCGGGCAGGGGTGCGGTCCGGCAGCGGATTCCGCCCGGTCTGCACGCGGCGGGTGCCGAACACGATCGTGCCCCGCGGGGTCACACGGTAGCTCTCGATGATCATGTGCAGCGTGACCATCGGGGCACGGCTGGTCCAGCCGATCTCGTCGAGTCGCTCGGGCGCAACGGGTTCGGTCTCGACCAGCGACGTCCACACCGGGGTGGCGAGGTTCTTCGGCGCGCTGGACAGGCCTGCGCTGTAGGCGTTGGTGGTCAGCAGCGCCTTGCGCGCCCGAACCCTTCCGTCCGGAGTTTCGACGGTGACCCCGCCGCCGGTGTCCGTGATGTCGCGGGCGGGAGTGTGCTCGTAGACCCGCACGCCGGATGCGATCGTCGCGGCCCGCAGGCCGAGGACGAACTCACCCGGGTTGAGGGTCCCACCGACGCCCTCGCGCATTCCGCCGAGGAAGCCGTCCGGAAGGCCCGCCTCGCGGCCCTCGACGAATTCGGCCGACGATCCGGCCTCGGCCATGACCTTCGCGTTGCGGCGCGCATGCCGGAGCTGCCCCTTGGACACGGCGGCCATCACAATGCCGGCCTGCTCGTAGCCGCAGTCGATCCCGTGGTGGGCGATGGCGTCCTCGGCGAAGTGCACCGCGTTCTCGGCGTACCGGTAGAGGTCGCGCAGCCGCTCGCTCTTCAGCAGAAAGCCCAGCAACTCCGGATCGGCGGCAATCGAATTCGTGACGTATCCGGCGTTGCGGGAGCTGGCGCCCCAACCGAGGGTCTGCGTCTCGAGGAGCACCACGTCGACGCCCTTCTCGGCGAGGCGGAGTGCGGCCGACATGCCGCCCCCGCCGCCGCCGATCACCACCACGTCGCAGTCGATGTCACCGGTCAGGGGTTGTTCGGCGGTGGCGGGCGTTGCGGCCCAACCGGTGTCGTAGATCAGCTCCATGGTTACGCCTCCGTCTCGTCTGCGGGAATGACCGCGGTGCCGCGAGCGCGCACCGCGACCAGTGGCGGCTCCAGGACGTGCGAGCTGCCCGTGTCGTCGGAGACGCGGCAGATCACCCGAAGCTCGAAATCCACCGTGCGACTGCGATTTCCCTTCTTCACCAGCGTGGCCTCGGCCTCGACGACATCACCGCCACGAACAGCGGCGAGGAACTCGACGGACGAGTAGCCGGCGAACAGGCCCTCGTGACCGTCCAGCTCGATCGACAGGTTCGTGCCGACGTCCCCGAAAAGTTTCAGGGCGTAGGCGCCGTCGACCAGATTGCCCGCGTAGTGCGCATCGGAGAAGGCGACATAGCGCCGGTGGACCGCCTTACTCATGAAATCTCCTGATGGATCGCGCCGAGGTGGCGGGACTCTGCCTCACCGTCGATCTCGACGCCGGGGTAGCCGCGCTTGGCGATCTCGGTGCACATCCGGCGGTACTTGCCGACACCGCCGACGTAGCCCATGAACGTGTTGGGTTTGCCCTCGACGTTGGAGCCGCGGTACCAGGAGTCGGTGGTGGCGTACAGCGTCTGGGCGACGGTCTCCTCGGTGATGTCGACCCAGTCGTTCTGACCCTCGACGGTGGTCTCGACGAGCGTCGCTCCGGAGTCGCGGGCGTGCTCGATGAGGTCGGCGATCCAGTCGACGGCCTGCTCGATGGTCATCACCACGTTGCTGGCGAGCGCGGGGCTCTGGGGGCCGCCGACCATGAAGAAGTTGGGGAAGTCCGTGGTCATCATCCCGAGGTAGGTCCGGACACCGTCGCGCCAGGCCTCCTGCAGCTTCGTGCCGGACGCACCGGTGAGACCGAGCCCGTACAGCGGGCCGGTGAAGGCGTCGAACCCGATGGCGAGCACGACGGCATCCGCCTCGTACGTGCCCTCCGATGTGACGATCGCGTTCGCGGTCATCGTCTCCAGCGGCTCGTCGCGCAGCGACACCAGCGACACGTTCGGCCGGTTGTAGGTCTCGTAGTAGTCGGTACCGAAGACACTGCGCTTGGCGCCCAGCGGGTGGTACCTGGGCACCAGTAGCTCGGCGGTGGACGGATCCTCGACGATCTCGCGGATCTTGTCGTGGAGAAATTCCGAGGCGGTCCGGTTCGCCTCGGCGTCGGTGAGGAGGTCGGCGAACTCGGCGCCGACGCCCTGGAAGCCGCTGCGCTCGTACGCCGCCTCGTAGCGCCGCCGGCGCTCCTCCTCCGACACGTCGAAGGCCTTGTCGGCCACCGGGCGGTCGGGGATGCCGCCGGGCGAGTGCCGGCACTCCTCACGGATCGCCGGGTAGTCGACCTTGATGGATTCGATCTGCTCCGTGGACAGTTCGGTGTTGCGGGCAGGCATCACGTAATTCGGGGTGCGCTGGAACACCGTGACGTGCTCCGCGACCTCCGCGATCAGTGGGATTGCCTGCACGCCCGAAGATCCGGTGCCGATCACGGCGACCCGCTTGCCCTCGAGGTCGTCGAGCGAGATGTTCCACCTGCTGGTGGACACCTGGAGTCCGGTGAAGTTCCCGAGGCCCGGCACGTCGAAGTCCTTGGGGGTGGACAGGCCACCCGCACCCGAGATCAGGTAGCGGCTGCGGCGCGTCTCGCCGTTGTCGAGCCGCACCTCCCACAGCCGGTCGGCCGCGTTCCACGTCGCGCCGACCACGCGGGTGTCGAAGGTGAAGTGCTTGCGCAGGTCGAAGCGGTCGGCGACGTGTTCGATGTAGCTGAGGATTTCGGCCTGCGGCGCGAATCGCTGGCTCCACGTCCATTCCTGCTGGAGTGCCTCGTCGAACGAGTAGGAGTAGTAGATGCTCTCGACGTCGCAGCGGGCGCCCGGATAGGTGTTCCAGAACCAGGTGCCGCCGACGCTGGGTCCGGCCTCGAAACCCGCGAAGGTCCACCCGGCGTTCGTGAGCCGGTGCGAGAGGTAGAGGCCGGAGAAGCCGGCACCGACGCCGATGACATCGACGATCCCGCTGGCTGAGGTGGAGGTGGAGTTCATGCTGTCGCTTTCGTTGTATTGGTCAAACGACTCGATCAACTGACTTAGTTGAGTAGACCAGTGGTCCCGGTCACAGTCAAGGGGTGACGCGAAAGTAGACGCGATCGCTACAGAGGGAGGTCGGGTGAATCGACGCCGACCACGCGATCGCCGCAGAACACCCGGACGGACTCACCGGGGGCATGACCGCCGATTCCGGAAGCACCCCAGAAGCTCTGCGCCGAACCGTCGGCGAGATCGGCGATCTTGGCACCGTTCACCCGCACCTCGCCCGACCGCACCCGGGATCCGACCTCGATGGCGCGGTCCAGGTCGCCACCGAACACGTACGCGTCGAGACCCGAAGGGTTCGCGTTGGCGACGCGCAGTGCGTCCTCGTCGGACTCCACGGCGTGCAGGCTGACGAGCGGCCCGAACAGTTCGGCGGTCGCCATCGACGCGTCGACTCCCGAAGCGACTGTGGGGGAAAGGAAGAACCCGTCGAGTGCGGGGAGCTCTGCGGGCTGATGGATCGTCCCGCCGTGGGCCCGCAGCCCTTCGATCCGGCTCTGCAGCGTGGCGAAATGCGGGGCGTTCGAGATCGGGCCCAGCTGCGTGTTCTCGTCGAGCGAGTGCCCGATGCCGATGCGGGCGATGCGATCGAGCAGCGACTCCAGGAGCGGCTCGACGAGGCTCTTGTGCGCCAGCACCTTTCCGGGGCCCTCACACCATTGACCGTTGAGCTTGGTCATCCCGTCGAGGATCCCGTCGGCGGCCACGTCGATGTCGGCATCGTCCAGCACGAGGGCGGGGTTGTTGCCGCCGAGCTCGAGCTGGAGCACCTTGAAGTCCTCCGCGGCCGCGCGGGCGATCGCGCGGCCGGCGTTCGGGCCGCCGGTGAACGAGACGATCTTCACGCGGTGATCGCCGGTGATCGCCGCGCCCACGTCGCCCGCGCCGTGGACGAGCTGCAGCGCACCGTCGGGCAGCCCGGCCTTGACGAAGCATTCGACGATGATCTGGGCGCTGCTCGGCGCATGCTCGGACGGCTTGAGGATGACGGGGCAACCAGCGGCGAGGGCACTCACCATCTTCGCGGCGGGGATGAAACTGGGGCCGTTCCACGGAGTGAGGATGGCGGCGGGGCCCCACGGAACCTTGTACAGCCGCACGTCGCGGCCACCGGCCTCCAGCGCCGTGCGACGCGGGATGGCGCGCAGATCCGCAGCGGACGAGCGGATCCGGTGCGGAAGGAACTGCGCGACCATCCGAGCCTTCGCGATCGGGACGCCGCTGGTGAGGGCATCGGTTCGAGCGATGTCCTCGATCAAGGACTCGACGACGTCGGCCGCACGCTCGATGACCGCCGCGCGTTCCTCGCTCGCCGCGTCGTCCCAGCGCTCGAAGCCGTACGCCCGCTCGGCATGCCGCAGTGCGCGCTCCACGTCGTCCGGACCGGTGGTGACGGCGCGGTGAACCGGCCGGCCCGTGTTGGGGTCGAGATTCCACGCGTCCGGGATCGTCCGGCACTCGGACCACTCGTCGGCGATGTAGTTGATCGGCTGGGGCAGTTGAGGGTTCGACATCCGCGTCTTCCTTCGGTGCGTGGGTATGGTTGGGGTCGGTGCGGTCACACGGTGAGGTCGGCGACGATGCGGGTCACCTCGCCCGACTTCATCGCCTCGAAGCCCTTGTCGATCTCGCGGAACGGGATCACGTCGCTGACCATCTCGTCGAGCAGCAGGCTGCCCTGGAGGTACAGACGCGCGAACTGGGTGATGTCCTCGTGCGCCTGACCGGAGCCCATGTACGAGCCGATGAGGCGCTTCTCGCCGAAGAAGAAATCCGACGCGGGAACGGTGAGGTCGGTGCCGTCCGGTGCGATGCCCACCAAGCATGCGGTACCCCTGGCGCGCAAGACCGACAGCGCGGTGGCCGCGGTGCGCGCGGAGCCGACGGCCTCGAACGAGTAGTCCACCCCGTCGCCGAGCACCTTCCGGATCTCGGTGGGGACATCGGCCGCGCCGTTCACGGTGTGCGTGGCACCGTATGTCCGCGCCGCCGCGAGCCGTGCATCGTCGAGATCCACGGCGACGATCGCCGAGGCACCGGCGAGCCGCGCGCCCTGGATGATGGCCGACCCGACACCGCCGCAACCGATCACGGCCACGGTGGCGCCGGGGCGTACCTGCGCGCCGCGGAAGACGGCACCGACGCCGGTGATGATGCAGCACGACAGTAGGCACCCGACGTGCAGCCCCACCTCGTCGGGCACCGTCACCAGCGAGTTCTCCCGCATCAGGGTGTGGCGGGAAAACGCGCCGATGTCGCCGAGCCGCTCCACGACCCGGCCTCCCGGCCGCTGGAAAGCGGGCCGGGGCCGCTGCCGGATCTGCGAGGCGCGCTGGCACTGCGTCGAGTGCCCGGCCTGACAGTTGCGGCACGACCCGCACGAGGGCGTGAGGGCGCCGACGACGCGGTCGCCCGGACGCAACGAGGTCACCGCGGAGCCGACCGACTCGACGATGCCCGCCACCTCGTGCCCGACCACCACCGGCAGGTCGGCGTGCACGGTTCCGGTCATGTAGTGCAGGTCGCTGTGGCACAGGCCCACGTTGGAGACCGCGACGCGGACCTCGTGGGGCTCCGGGTCGTCGACCTGGATCTCGGTGAATTCCAGCGGCTCGTTCACCGCGGTGAGAAGTGCTGCTTCGGTGGTGATCACTCTTGTCTCCGATCTCAATTGCTCGTCGTGGGCGCCGTCGGCGCCGCGTTCTTCGATGCCCAGAAGCCCTCGATGCCCTCGGTGAAGGCGCCGGACTCCCACGAGTGGCGGGCGGCGTCGTCTTCGCGGGCGAACGCGGCCTCGATGTCTTCGGGCCGCGGCCGCAGCAGACCCAGGTGCAGTGCGGTGGTACGGGGATCGGAGTTCCACTGCCCGACCACCTCGACCGCGCGGTCCACCAGTGTCTGCGGGGCCACGATCTCGTCGAGCAGCCCGATCCGCAGAGCCTCGTCCGCATCGATCCGGCTGGAGGCCAGAATGATTCGCATCGCATGGTTCCGAACCAGGCGACCCAGGAGGAAGCTCGAGGCGTTCGAGATGATGATCCCGCGGTGGTTCTCCGGCTGGTAGTACTCGGCGGCGGGAGTGCCGATCCGGGAGTCGCAACACAACGTGATCTCCGAGGCGCCGCCGACCGCGATCCCGTTCACGGCCGCGATCACGGGGACCTTCGTCTCGAGGATCGCGCGGGTGATGTCGTGGAACGTCGCGAAGGCCTCGTGAATCTCGTCGTAGCTGGTCGGCACCGACTGCAGGTCCTCACCCGCGGAGAACGCCCGACCCGCACCCGTGAGCACGATCCCGCGGACGACGTCACCCGTCCCGAACCGGCGGATCGTCTGCGCGAACCTCACCCGGGTGGCCACGTCCATCACATTCAGCTTCGCCGGACGGTTCAGTGTGAGCACCGCGACGTCACGGTCGATGTGCACGTCCAGGTAGTTCTCGGTCATGTCCGGCTCCTCAGCTACCGCTGCGGACGGTGCGCGGCGGTTGCAGGTCGTAGGTGGTGCGCGGGTGTTCTGCGGAACGCGCCTTCAGGACCGGCTTCGACACACGCTCCGACGGGGTGCGCGGGAAATCGGCGACGAACTCGACGTAGCGCGGAACCTTGAAGCGTGCCAGCTGGGCTCGCGCGCCGTCGACGATTCGCTCTGCGGTTCCGCGGCTCTCTTCGACGCCGGTGGCCAGCTGCACGAAAGCCTTGACCTCCTCGCCGAACAGCTCGTCCGGGACGCCGACCACCGCTGCCGCGACGACGGTGTCGTCGCGCTCCAGGACGCGTTCGACCTCGGCGCTCGCGATGTTCTCGCCGCCGCGGCGGACCATGTCCTTGATCCGGCCCACCAGGCGGTAGCTGCCCGCCTCGCGGACCGCGACATCGCCGGTGTGCAGCCAGCCGTCGCGCAGGACCTGCGCGGTGTCTTCGGGCCGGTTCCAGTAGCCCAGCATCATCGGTCTGCCCGAGGTGATCAGCTCGCCGGATTCTCCCTCGACAACCTCCGCGCCCCGCGGATCGACCACCCGGACCTGCTTCGTGGGAACCGGCTGCCCCAGCCGCCCGCTGCCGACGTCGGCCGTCCGCTCGGGGAAGCTGACCAGGTCGACCCCGCTTTCGGTCATCCCGAAGATCTCCCGCCACGGTGCACCCCAACGCTGTTCGAGCTCAGCGTGCAGCGCGACGGGGATTGCCGAGCACAGCACGAGGCGTAGGTCGTTGTCCCGGTCCTGCGGACTCGGCTTCTGCTTGAACAGCAGCGTGGGCATCGAGCCGAGCACGTAGCAGAATGTGGCCCGGTGCCTGCGGACGTCCGCCATGAAACCCGAGGCGGAGAACCGGGGCAGTACCACCAGCGGTGCGCCGATCGTGAGACACAGCGAGGTGTTCCACTGCGGGTCCATGTACGAGAACGGCTGCGAGGTGAGCGCCACGTCGTCGGCCCCGAGGCCTGCCGCGCTCGCGCAGACCCACCCCAACCGAACCCAGTAGTCGTGGGTCAGCATGCACGCCTTCGGGAATCCGGTAGTGCCCGAGGTGTACTGGAGATTCGCGAGCGTCTCGCCGGAGATGGCGACCCCCGGCCTGTCCGCCGGATACTGCGCGAGTTCGTCGCACGAGGCGGCTTCGACGATCCGGACATCGGCCAGATCGGCGTTCGCGGCGCGCACCTGTTCGACGAGTGGGGTGTGTTCGGCGTCGGTGAACATCACCCTGGCGCCGGAATCCCGCAGCACGAATTCGAGGTCTGCGCGCCGATATGACGAATTGATCGGCACCGCGACGCCGCCGGCCGCGAGAATCGCGAGCCAGGCGACCGGCCACTGCACCACATTGGGCAGCATGATCGCGACCCGATCGCCTTCACGGACCCCGTCCTCGCAGACAAGTCGCTGCGCCAGGCGTGACGTCCAGTCGTCGATCTCGCCGAAGGTCCACGACCCTTCCGTGAACCGGAGGAACTCGCGGTCCGGATACCTGAGGGCCTGGATCGCCAGCAGGCCGACGAGGGTGTCGATCGGCGGGTCCTGCGCCAACCGGGCCAGGGCTGGTACACGTTCCAGTCGAACTGAGTCGACTCCGGTCATGGTCATCCTCTTCAGACTTGTCGGGTGCGATGCGGTGTTGATGCGGGTGCTGCTCGCGATCTCATGTCGTGACGGCGCATTTCGCGGTGCGCTCGTGCCCCTCCGATCGCGATGGCGCCGGGCAGTGGGCTCAGTCATAGCGTAGAAGAACATAGTCATATGATCAAGGCAAATGATCGTATGACTATAAACGCTGCGAGTCGTGAGGTTCCCATCTCGGCGATGAGGCAGCTCGCCCGCCCAGCCGACTGGTAGCGTTTGCATTGACTTGATCAGTCGTTCACATCTGATTCGACAGGAGAAATGCATGGCCCGCATTCCCGCCGCCGAACGTCGCGCCGAATTGGTGGCGGCGGCCGTGCGCATGATCGCCGCCCACGGAGTGGACGGCGCGACCACACGCCGCATCGCGCAGGATGCGAACGCTCCGCTGGCCACGCTGCACTACTGCTTTGCCACGAAAGAGGTGCTGTTCGCCGCGGTCTTCGAACACGTCACCGCGCAGTATCGAGAGGTGCTGGCGCGCAACGATGTCCAAGGTGACATCGAGACCACCGCGCGCGCCCTGTTGCGCGGCGTGATGGAGTGGTACCTGGCGAATCCGGATTTCGGCGCAGCGATCGTCGAGCTGATCAGCTGGGCCCAGCGCCAGGAGGGCAAGCAGGCCGAGATGGTGTACGACGAAGCATTCGCGACCATGCGGCCGATCCTCGAGGCCGCCGCGACCGATGCGGGCCAGTCGGTCGACCCGAAAACGATCGCCGAACTGGCCTACATCGTGTCCACGTTGTCCGACGGATTCGCGCTCAACTGGCTGGTGTTCACCGACCGTACAGCGGCCGAGCTGCAGATCGAGCTCGTCCTGGGTGTCCTCGACGCGTGGATGGCCGCCAACGTCGGCGATGTGCCCAGACCGGCGGCTCCGGCCGCGAAGGCGTCACCCGAAGACGCCCTGCGTTCGCTGGTGTCCTGGGTGAGCGTGGAGTGACGCACCCTCGACGCCGAGCGTGGAGACAGGCGTGGGACTGATTCAGAACACGGCGCTGTCGACGCGTCGACCGGACCGGGCGCGTGAGATCAGCACGGTCACCACGACTAGCAGGGCGAGAACTCCCGACAGCCAGTAGCCGGTGCCGTAGAGGCCCTTTGCCGCGACCTCGAGGCCGGTGCCGACCACCGGAACCAAAGAGGCACTGAGGTCGCCGCTGATGAGTGCCGTGCCGAAGGCGAAACCCACGGCCATGGACGTGCCGGCGACACCGGCCGCCATCCCGGCCTTCTCTTCGGGCACTGCCATCTGCACCATGGTGAAGCCGGCTGCGTAGCCGATTCTGGTCCCGAGCCCCATGACGGCAGCGCCCACGAGGTATTGCCACTGCTGGTCGTGCGCCAGGGCGAGCCAGGCCAGCCCCGATGCGCTGGTGAGCGCTCCGATGACGAAGACGGGGACACCACGGCCGTTGAGCAGGGCGCGGTCGAGCACGGTTCCGCGGACCAGGAACGCCGCCGCGAAGGGTGCCATGAGCCAGCCCGTCTGCAGCGCGCTGAGCCCGAGTCCGTAGGAGTCTTCGGGCCGAAGATTCTCGGGAGAGATCTGGGCGTACGTGCTGAGCAGCAACAGAAAGGCCGAGTTCACCGCTGCGAACAACGCGATGCACAGGCACGACGCGGTGACCAGAGGCGTCTTCATCATTGCGACGTCGAACACCGCCGAGGTCGACCGGCGCTCGACGCGCACCCATGCGATGCCACCGACGATGCCGACCACCAACGGAACGAGTGCCGCGACGCCCCACACGAGGCCTTGCGTCAGAGTCAGCAGGATCGCCGCGACCCACGCGATCATCCACACCGTGCCGAGTACTGCGATGCGGCCGTTACGCTCGGAAGGCGGGGCATGTGGGATCGTGACAAAGCACGCAATGGTCGTGGCCGCGCACACTGCGGTGAGGATGACGAAGAAGCTCCGCAGCGACAGGCTCTCGACGATGAAGCCGCCGCCGATCATGCCCACGACGATGCCGACACCGGTGGCGACGACCAGAACCGCGACGCCCACCGTGATGCCCTCCTCGCCGAGATTGCGACGCAGGAAGCCGAGCGGAAGCAGCTGCGCCGCACCACCGAAGCCCATGAGCATGCAGCCGACCAGGAGGGTCGGATAGGAGTCGCCGACAGCGGGAATGAGCGCGCCGACCGCCAGGAATGCGGACGCCGCCACGGAGGCGTTTCGGTCGCCGTACAGATCGGCGAGGCGCGGCAGCAGGATGAAGCCCGCTCCCCCGCCGAGGGTCAGCGCCGTGTACAGCCACGTCGTCTCGGCCACTGTGGCAAGGCCGTACTGCGCCTGGATGATCGGCAGCAGTGGCGGCAGGATGAAGATGACGGCGTTGGTCAGGACGATCAGCAGCGTGCCGACACCGATGAGCACTCCTTTGTTCGGCGCAGGGCGACCGACAACCTCACTGGCGAGTCCGGCTTGCGGGTGGATCTCTGTCATAGGTTTCTCCGATTCGTGATCAGGCGCGGGAGTTCGTTCGTCGTCATGAGGGGCCTGTTCCTTCGAAAGTGGGCTGGTCGCAGTGAAGGGACGCCGACGACTGTGTGATCCGGCTCATACCGTAGGTCAAGTCAGTCATACGATCAAGATGTTTGACTCATAAATTTGATGGCACTACCTGCAGCTCGAGGCGGTCCTCCTCGGCGATACGCCAGTTCGCTTTCCGATCCGACTGCTAACGTGGGAACCGACTTGATCATCTGCTCAGCTCTGCCCAGACAGGAGAACGCATGGCTCGCATCCCCGCCGCCGAACGTCGCGCCGAACTGGTGGCGGCAGCCGTACGCGTAATCGCCGCCCACGGGGTGGACGGCGCCACCACCCGCCGCATCGCGGAAGAGGCGAACGCTCCGCTGGCCACGCTGCACTACTGCTTCTCCTCCAAGGAGGCGCTGTTCGCGGCGGTGTTCGAGTACGTCAACGCGCAGTATCGAGAGGTGTTGACGCGCAACGATGTCCATGGCGACGTAGCGACCGTCGCCCGCGCACTGTTGCGCGGCGTAATGGAGTGGTACGTGGCGAATCCCGATCTCGGCGCGGCGATCGTCGAGCTGATCAGCTGGGCCCAGCGCCAGGAGGCCAAGCTGGCCGAGATGGTGTACAACGAGGCATTCGCGACCATGCGGCCGATCCTCGACGCCGCCGCTACCGCTGCGGGCCAGTCGGTCGACCCGAGAACCATCGACGAACTGACGTACATCGTGTCCGTATTGTCCGACGGATTCGCGCTCAACTGGCTGGTTACCGACCGCACATCGGCAGAGCCGCAGATCGAGCTCACCCTCGGCGTGCTCGACGCGTGGATGGCCACGAACCTCGGCGCTTCCTCCGTGCCGGTGGGCCGAGCGTCGACGGTCTCCTCCCAGCCAACCCTGCGCTCGCTCGTGTCCTGGGTGAGCGTGGAGTGATACCGCACTGATCCGAAAGACAGCTGTCGGCCGCCCCTTTCGGTGGCGGCCGACAGTCTCTTGTGGTCAGATCCGCTGGTTGCCTTCGGCGACGATCCAGCTCAGCGCCGGATCGTCGCGTTCCATCCACTCGGGATGCCACTGGACACCGAGCACCGCGGCCCCCGGCAGCTCGACCGCTTCGACGACGCCGTCGGCCGCGCGACCCGTGACCACGAGGCCGGTACCGCAACGGTCGACCGCCTGGTGGTGCCACGAGTTGGTCACCGCGCCGGCACCGAACAGCCGTTCCGCGATCGAACCGGGCTCGAACGTCACCTTGTGGTCGTCGGCACCGTCGGTGAGCGGGGGCGAAACCGACAGGTGCTCGACGGAGCCGGGCGGGAGGTCGGCGATCAGCGTGCCACCGAGAGCGACGTTCAGGACCTGCAGGCCGCGGCACACCCCGAGTACCGGAATGTGCCTGGCGAGTGCGGCACGCACGAGAGCGATCTCGAACTCGTCCCGATCAGGGTCGTGGACCATCGGATCGTCCCGCGGATCCACGTCCCGGACCACTGACGGGTCGCCACCCCAGCGCGCGGGATGAACGTCCTGGCCTCCGGTCACGACCACGCCCGCCAGCCAGTGGCAGAGTGCCTCCGGGTCGGCATCGTAGGGCAGGTTCACCGGAATGCCACCGGCCCTGGCGATCCGATCCGAGAAGTCGGACATGAAGGCGTCGGCGAACAGGTGGCCGTAACGCTTGTCGAGTCCATCGACCAGCCCCAGCCGGAACCGCCGGCCGGTGATGCCGATCAGCGGCCGGATGGTGCCCGGCGTCGCGTTCTCCGTGCTCACGGGAACTCGAAGTATCGCGCCGACTCCCATTCCGAGAGCTCGGCGAACGGATCGCCACCCGCGGTGTGGAACTGCATCCACTCCCATCGGCGGGTACCCACCCAGTAGTCGACGAACTCGTCCCCGAGTTGTTCGCGCAGGATCGGATCTGCCTCGAGAGCGGCGGCCGCCTTGGTGATGGAGTTCGGCAACCGCTCGAGATCGGGCGCACACCACGCCATGTCGTTGACCGGCTCGGGCGGCTCGATCGCGCCGTCGAGGCCGGCGATCACCCCGGCGAGAATGGCCGCGACCGCGAGGTACAGATTCGCGTCGGCACCGGGAACCCGGTACTCGAGGCGGGAGTACGCCGGATGCCCGCACACCGCACGCACCGCGGTGGTCTTGTTGCTGATGCCCCACGTGACCGTCGTCGGCGGGCCGCTCAGGTCGACCAGGCGGCGATACGAGGTGATCTGTGGGAGCACGATCGACGTCGCGCCCTGCATCGTCGCGAGGAGTCCGCCGATCGCGTGCCGCATCGTCGGCGAGGGTCCGTCCTCGGCGTAGAACGCGTTGACCCCGTCGCGCTGCAGGGACAGGTTGACGTGCGAGGCCTGACCGTATCCGGCCGTCGGCTTGGCCATGAAGGTCACGGTGTGACCGAGTTCGAAGGCCACCTCGCGCATCACCTGCCGGGCGCGAGCCCAGGCATCGCACACCGAGATCGGGTCACCGGGAACCAGGTTGAGTTCGACCTGGCCTGCCGCGTCCTCGTCGCTCCACGCCTCCCACTCGATGCCGATCTCTTCGAGGCGACGGGCGACCGCCGACATGTAGTCGACCCAGTCCTTCGATTTCGCGAGGTGGTACGCGGTTCCAGCGGAACCGCCGAGCGGCGTCAGGTCGCGATATCCCTTGGCGCGGGCCTCGTGAATGGACTCCTGGAACAGGGTCGCCTCGATCTCGACCGCCACGGTGGCCGTGAAACCATGCGTTGCGAGTCGGTCGACCAGCTTTCGGGCCAGGTTACGCGGACAGGTCCCGACCGGGGTGCCGTCGGTCTGCCAGTAGTCACCGATCACGGACTGCAGGCCGGGCTCCCACTGCACGAGCGTCGACATGTCGGGCCGGAACTGGACGTCGGCCAGGTGCCCACGCCAGTCGGGGTAGGCGAATCCAAACGTGGGGTCGTTGCCCAGATCGAGGCCGAACAGGAGATCGGCGAACGCGAAACCCGACCCCGCGCTCGCGGCGAACTTCTTGGGCGCCACGTTCTTTCCGAGGAACGAGCCATCGTGATTGGTGGCCTCGAGCCGGACCGTGTGGACGGCGGCATCGCGATCCGTTGCGGTGGCGGTGATTTCAGACATCGTATCGAACCTTCCAGGATGCGGCGACGAGCACCGACAGCTGAGAGAGCGTGCCGCGCACGCCGATCAGACCGGTGGACAGGGCGGCGATCAGATCGTCGGCGCCCGAGAAGATCCCGGCCAGCAGCTCCGGGGGGCCGGCGATCACATAGTGCGTCTCACCCTCGCCGACGACCAGCTGGGCCAATCCGTCGGGGCCGTCCGCGACCGCGACGAGCACGTCGGGGATCCCCGGTACCGACCGGGCCGCGGCCCAGAACGCCTCCGCAGCAACCTGCCAGTCCGGCAGCGGCGGCGACAGCAGTGCCAGCGACGTTGCGACGAGGTCGCCTTCGCCCGCGGGCTCGCCGACCGAGGCGAGCCGCGCGTTGAGGTCGACGGTCAGGGTGACGTCGGGTGAGGTGAACACGCCGCTCGACACCGCGACGACACCGTTGGAGATGCTGATCGTCGCAGCCTGCGGGGTGTCGTGGGAGCGGACCGCGACGATGCCTTCCACCCCCTCCACGACGGAATCCGCACGGTTCGCGCGGACGGAATCGGTGATCGTGCGGCCGATCAGCCGGACGATCGGACTCGCATCGTCCTCGATCCGGATGTCGACCCCGTCGACCGCGTCGGCCTCGCATGTCGCGTGGCCGATCGTCGTTTCGGTCATCCTTCAGTCCTTTCGATTCGACGAGATCATGTGCGCGGTACACCGTCAGCAGCGGATCCCAGTTGGAATGCGACCTTCACAGTCAAACGTCTTGGTCACGTGACTATGATGGTGAGGCACAGATCACTTGTTGTCAATGACTTGCGAGGTTTCCGAGATGAACGACGACGCGCCCACCTGGTGGAATCTGCTCGACGGCGATGCGCAGGCCGCGGCCCGGATGATCGCCCATGCCCTGCAGAAACCGATCCGGGAGCTGGGACCGCAGCAGGCCCGGGCGCTCCTGAACACGACTCCACCTGCCGAGCCGATCACGCCGCTCGACCGTGTCGAACAACTGACCGTCCCGACCCGCGCAGGTGCGATCCGGGCTCGCCTGTACCGCGCGAACAGTGCCGCTCCGGACGGCGACACGCCCGCCCTCGTCTATCTGCACGGCGGAGGTTTCGTCCTGGGAACCCTGGAGGGAGCCGACGAGCTGTGTCGCGCGATCGCCGCAGGATCCGGATGGACGGTCGTGTCCCTGGACTACCGGCTGGCTCCCGAGAACCCCTACCCGGCAGCGCTGGAAGACTGCGTCGACGCCTACGCGTGGCTGACCGGGACAGCATCGGAGTTCGGTATCAATCCGGGAATGATCGCGGTCGGGGGCGACTCCGCCGGCGGCAATCTCGCCGCCGCCCTCTGCCTGCACCGACGCGACGAGCGCAGCCCTCTACCCGTGACTCAGGTCCTTGCCTACCCCGCCGTCGACGGGACATTCACTACGCCGTCGTGGTCGGAATTCGCCGATGCGCCGCTGCTGAGCACCGTGGACGCGCGCTGGTGCTGGGACCACTACGTCGGCCCCGGACTTCGGGCGGACGACCACCTCGCGGCACCCATGCGCGCCGCATCGCTGCGCGGCCTGCCGCCTGCCCTGATTCTGACCGCGGAGGTCGACCCGATCCGGGACGACGCCGAGGCATACGCCGGACGGCTGCGGCGCGACGGCGTCCCCGTCTCGCTGACCCGCTATGCCGGCGTCTTCCACGGTTTCGTCACCGAGATCGGTGTGTTCGCGCAGGCGAAACAGGCGATCGACGAGGTGTGCCTGCACCTGCGCGAGATCGCGCGGGCATAGCTCGTCGCTCAGCGCCTCACAGACCGGTTTCGCGGCTCTCGCGTTCGGCCGCCGCCAGGATCGCCTCGATCACCACGTCGAAGACGGCGCGGCGATCGATGCTGGTCAGTTCGGTGATGTGGGCACGGGCGGTGGGGTACTCGCCGTCGGGCAACTGGGCGTAGATGCGGGTCCACGACGACGCGTCCTTCGCCTGGATCTCGGGGTCCAGGGTGGCGAGTGTGGCGACCTGGCCCGCGAGCCCGAGCGCAGCATCGACGAACGCCCGGTAGTACCGGACGGTGGCGCTCCGGGACAGACCGGACCGCGAGAACGTGTCGAGAATCAGCTCCACCATCCGGCGCTCCGCAGGCCCGCCGGTCGTGCGCGCGAACGTCAGCGCGGCGATCGCCGGTGAGTGGGCCGCCGTCGCCCAGATCCGGTCGGCGATCCGCCGCAGCGTGTCCTGCCAGTGCTCGTCCTCGTTCACCTCGCCGATCTCGTCGAGCTCGATCGCGGTCGCGTGATCGTAGACGGCGAGCAGCAACTCGTCCTTGTCACGGAAAAGCCTGTACAACGTGCTCGCGTCCACGTTCAGCGCTTCGCCGAGCCGTCGCATCGTCAGCCCGCCGACGCCTTCACGTCGGGCGAGTTCGAATGCCGCCGCGACGGCCGCCTCCTGTTGCACACCCCTGCGTTCCCGCCGGGAGGGCCGCGGCGTCGTCGCAGGTGCCGAGTCCTTTGCCATCGTTCTCCCCTCGATTCCCGCGTCCACCGTAGCAAACCCTGTTTCCGACCGCGTTGCCAACACAACTGCCAACGCTGTTGACAACACCGATGCGATGCCTGTTTAGTGTGGTCGATCACAGCACTCCACGGAGGAATTCACATGACGGATTCGCAGGCCGCGACAGCGACGGACGAACCTCGATTGACCCCGCGACTGACGCTTCCGTCCGTCGTGGCATTCGGCCTGTCGTATATGGCGCCGAGCCTGGTCATGATCATTTTCGGCGTCATCGCCGTGGCGAGCGCGGGCACGGCGCCCACCGCGTTCCTCGTCGCGACGGTGGCGATGCTGCTCACCGCACTGAGCTACGCCCGCCTCGCCCGGATCTATCCGGTGTCGGGTTCGGCGTACTTCTACGCGCGCCGCAACCTGGGGTCGTCGGTCGGATTCCTGGTGGGATGGGCCATCCTGCTGGACTACCTGTTCCTGCCGATGGTCGCGTGGCTGGCACAGTCGATCCTGCTCAACGCCCAGTTCCCCGCCATCCCGATCTGGGTGTGGATGTTGATCAACGCGGGTCTGACGACAGCCGTGAACGTGATCGGCATCGCGCTCGCCGACCGCATCAACCGGGTGTTGCTCGCCGTGTCGGTGTTCCTCGTGTTGCTGTTCTTCGCCTATTGCGTCAAGTTCGTCGCGGGCAACCCCGTCGCGTCCTACACGGAACCGTTCTGGAATTCGAACAGCATGATGTCCGGCATCTCGGTCGCCGCGGCCATCGCGGCGTACTCGTTCCTCGGGTTCGACGCCGTCACCACTCTCGCCGAGGAGACCAAGGACGCCGCCCGCAACATCCCGCGAGCCATAATCTGGATCGTCGCGATCGGCGGCCTGATCTTCGTCATCGTCGCGTACGTGATGCAGCTGGTCCACCCCGGCGGCGTCTTCGAGGACGCGCAGGCGGTGGCGTACACGATGTCGGTCGACGTCGGTGGCCAGTTCTACGCCGATTGGACGAACCTCGCGGGCATCGTCGCCGGGTCCGCGTCGTGCCTGGCCGTCCAGCTCAGTTCGAGCCGACTGCTGTACATCATGGGCCGGGACGGTGTGCTCTCGCGTCGCCTGTTCGGGAAGCTCAACGCCCGCACGCGCACTCCGATCTTCTGCGTGCTGGTGACCGGCGCGATGTGCTTCGTCGGCATGAACATGCCCCTCGAAACTGCAACAGGATTCATCAACTTCGGCGCATTCTCAGCGTTCACCGCTGTCAACCTCTGCGTCATCGCCTACTACGTCCGCCATCGCTCGACCCGGCCGCTGAGCAGAATTCGCTTCGTCGTGATGCCGGCGATCGGCGCAGCCGTGACGCTGGGCATGATCACCCAGCTCAGCGAGCACGCACTGATCTCGGGCATCTCCTGGCTCGCCGTCGGAATCGTCTACCTGGTATGGCTCACTCGCGGATTCCGCCGGCCGACACCCGAAATGAACCTCACCCACGAGCAGGATGTCGTGGCCGCCGCACAGATCAGCGAGGGCCGGAAATGATGATCGGAACCGAACCACTTGTCACACTCGCGGATTGGCAGAGTCCCCCGCACAACCGGTACACCTTCGGCCGAATGCGCCAGATGGTGCCGACGGCACGAGTCGCGGCAGGCCCCGCACCGTTGCGGCTACCCGAGGACGGCGCACTCGACCTCGATCTTCCCGTCGGCAACGAGACCGTGCGTTCGATCCTCGAGCGCACCTACACCGACGGCTTCATGGTCCTGCACCGCGGCACCGTGCTCGCCGAGCTGTATCCCGGCGATCTCGACCCCGACCGGACCCACATGCTGTTCTCGGTGAGCAAGTCGATCGTCGGCACGGTGGCCGCGAACCTGATCGCGACCGGCACATTGGATCCCGACGCCCCACTCACCGCGTATGTTCCGGAATTCGCCGACTCGGGCTACGCCGGAGCCACCGTGCGGCACATTCTCGACATGCGGTCGGGTATCCGATTCTCGGAGGAGTACCTCGAACCCGGCGCCGAGGTACGCCTTCTCGACCAGGCCGTCGGCTGGGTTCCGCGCGTCGACGATTGGGTCCCGCAGTCGATGTATGGATTCCTTCCGATGCTGAAAGCTGCTCGCCCACACGGTGGCCCGTTCGAATACCGATCCTGCGAAACGGACGTACTCGGGTGGGTCTGCGAACGCGCCGCCGGTGAGCGCATGCCGTCGCTGCTGTCGCGTGTGATCTGGTCCCGGATCGCCTCGGACGACATGGATGCCGGAGTGGACCGCGCGGGAGCGGTATTCGCCGACGGCGGGCTCGCCGCCACACTCCGCGACGTGGCGAGGTTCGGCGAGATGCTCCGATGCGGCGGACGAAACGGCACCGACCAGGTGGTGCCGCAATCCTGGATCGAGGACGCCCTGCGCGGCGCGCCCGATTCCCGTGCAGCGTATGCCGAGTCACCGATCGCGACGCCACTGCCGGGTGGCATGTACCGCAACCAGTTCTGGGTGCCGCACGCCGATCGGCAAGTGCTGCTGTGCCTGGGGATCTACGGCCAATCCATCTACATCGACCTCGACCGAGACGTCGTGGTGGTGAAACTGTCGTCGTGCCCGACACCGGTGGACGACGAACTCGACAACGCAAGCTTCGCGGCCGCCGAGGCGATCGCGGCATCACTGGCCTGACCGGCAATCCCGGCCGGCCTCACGAGTTCAGTTGTGCCAGCACTTCGGCCGCGGCTCGGTAGCCGGACCGAATCGCCCCGTCCATGTAGCCGTTCCAGGTGTCGGAGGTTTCCGCGCCTGCCCAGTGCACACGCCCGATGGGATCGGACAGGGCGGCACCGTACTGCGTCCACACGCCCGCACCGAGTCGGCCGCCGTAGGCAAGCAGCTGGTGATCCCGTCTCGGCCTGGGACTTCAGTACTCTGCTCGGTGTGGCCATTCGACCGTGGATGCCCGGCACGGACCGTAACCCATTCGGCTGGTGAACCGCCGCTGACCGGCCACCGGACGCGATCGTGCAGCAGTGGGCCGAACGCAGTGATCGCCTTCGTCGTCGACACGGTGGAGGCAGAGGTCAGGTCGATTGCCGCTCCTCCACGACCCAGGCCGCGACCTGGGCTCGCGAGTTGAATCCGAGTTTGGTGAGTATGTGTTCGACGTGTCCCTGCGCGGTGCGTTGTGAGATCACGAGCCGGGCGGCGATGGCCTTGTTGGTCAGCCCCTCGGCGATCAGCTCGGCGACCTGTCGTTCACGTTTCGTCAGTTTCACCGATCCGGAGGGTCCGGAATCTTTCTGGAGCCGTTCGCCGAGTGCGTACGAGACGGCCGAGTCGAGATCCATGTTCCGGCCTTGTTGCAGCGCCTGCTCGTAATCGTTCTTTGTGAGCGCTCCGCGGACGACCCGTTCGCACTCGTCGTGATGAACGAGCAGGTCGGGGACGAAAACCGAGGAACTTCCCACTGCGTGACCAATGGCTTCGGCGGCTCCCATCAAAATGCCGGCGCGCTTGGGATCACTGCCGCCGGCGATCCACGCGAGAGCTTCGAGGCTGTTTGCGCAATTGACCGGATCGTCGACGAGACGGCTGAGCCGCAGCCCCTCCTCGAGCAATTCGGTTGCACGACGCCGTTCGCCCTGTCGCCACTGCGCAACCGCCATGACCCACAGGACGTAGGCCCGGTACACGGATTCGCCGTGGCGATCGGTGATCGAGAGGGCTTCCTCGTAGCAGTCGACCGCCCGGCGAGGATCGTCGTCGAGCAGCTCGTAGGTCAGACCGAGCAACGTGAGCGTCTCGACGTGTATGACCAACTCGCGCTCCGCTTCTCGAAGCACAGTGAGGGCCCGCTCGAAACCGGTACACGCGCGCACGAGATCACCGTTGAAGATCCCGAAGACGCCGTCCGCGTGATCGACGATGGCGCGCGCGACGGGATCGGGCACATGGTCGGCAAGGGCATGCGCCTGCTCGACGAGGGCAGCACCTCGCTGATGGTCCCGTTGCTGTTCGGCCATCAGGCAGTTGGCGTAGAGCGCTTTGACCGTCACGATCGTCGGCGGCAGATTCGGTGACGAGAGGAATCGGTCGAGCCAGCGCCGTGTCTCGCTGAGCAGACCGCGCGTACTCCACAGCAGGGACGAGGCGGTCGCGATCTGCAAACCTTCCTCGACGTCGCCCTCGGTCAGGCAGAATTCCATGGCATCCCGCAAGTTCGGCTGCTCGCGACTGAACCGGGAGAGCCATTCGATCTGCCGAGGGCCTATGAACTCGGCTTCAGCGGTCCGGGCCAGCTGGCGATACCAATCCCGGTGCCGACGACGCAGGTCCGAATAGTCGCCGGTCTGCTGAGCCTTTTCCCGGCCGTAGTCGCGGAGAGTCTCGAGCAGCCGGTATCGCACCGTGACGCCCTGGTCCTCCCGGTTCAGGATCGACTTGTCGACGAGCGATGCCACCGCGTCCAGGAGGTCCTCTGCGTCGCTGTCTGCACCGCATACCTGTTCTGCCGCATCCAGTTCGAAGCTACCCGCGAATACCGACAGTTGTTCCCATGCGCGTTGCTCTCGCACGGTGCAGAGTTCGTAGCTCCAATCGAGGCACAACCTCAACGTCTGCTGGCGCGACGGTGCCCCGCGGCTTCCGCGCGTCAGCAACGCATAGCGGTCGCTCAGGCGTTGCAGGATCTGCTCGGGCGACATCGCCCGCAACCGCGCCGCCGCCAGTTCGATCGGTAGCGGCAACCCGTCCAGTCGGCGGCAGATTCGGGTCACCGCGGTCTTGTTCGTCTCGGTCAGGGCAAAGGCCGGTACCGCGGCGGTGGCGCGTTCGGTGAACAGCGACACGGCGTCGTAGCGGGGAAGACCCTGGAGTGACGGCTCGCGATCCGGGTCGGGGACCGCCAGCGGTGGGACGCGCAAGGTCGCTTCACCGCCGATTGTCAGGGGTTCCCTGCTGGTCGCGAGAACACGCAGGCGGGGGCTCTGTTGCAACAGTGTCGTCGCGAGGTCCGCCACGGCATCGACCACTTGTTCGCAATTGTCCAGTATCAGCAGAAGTTCTCGCGAAGAGAGGAAGTCCAGCAGGACTTCACGAAGAGACCGAGCCGTCTGGTCACGCAATCCGAGGGTGGTGGCGACGACGTCGATCACCAGAGACGGGTCGCGGACCTCCCCGAGTTCGACGAGCCATGCCCCGTCGGCGAATTCGCGCTGCATTGCCGTAGCGACGCGTATCGCCAGACGGGTCTTCCCGACTCCGCCTATTCCGGTCAACGTCAGCAGCCGCGATGCTGCCAGTAGATTTTTCGCCTCGGTGAGTTCGTGCCTGCGCCCGACGAAGCTGGTCAATTCCAGCGGGAGATTTCCCGTCCGATGAGCGGAGGGACCGAGCGGTGTTCGCCGTGGAGTGTCCGCCGGGTCCGGGGCGGCGGTGGTCGGCGATGCGTGCAGAGCCATGACGTCGACGGGCACACCACGGCCAAGCTGGACGTCGCGCAGCTTCTCACCGAATGCGGCGGCAGAGGGTGGCCGGTCCTCGGGTCGGCGGGCCATTGCCTGCTCGATCACGGCGGTGACGTCGTCCGCGATCCCCTGCTCCCGAAGGTCCGGTGTCGGTTCGGTGGTGATGCGGACGAACTGGGCCACCAACTGTTCGCCGCTGCGCCGCTCGAACGCTGCGTGCCCGGTGATCGCACAGAACAGGGTCGCACCCAGCCCGTAGATATCCGACGCCGGGCTCGCGGACGCGCCGCCGAGGACCTCGGGCGCGGTGAACGCGGGCGAACCCGTGACGATGCCCGTCGCGGTTTCGAAGCCCCCGGACATGTGGGCGATCCCGAAGTCCGTGAGAGCCGGCTCGCCGTATTCGGTGAGGAGGACGTTTGCGGGTTTCACGTCACGGTGGACGATGCCCTGCCGGTGTGCGGTCTCGAGTGCACCAGCGAGCTTGACCCCGAGGTGCAGCACCTCGTCCACCGACAGCGGGCCGTGCCGTCGGATACGAGTGTCCAGGGAGCCCTGCGGGTGGTAGGGCATCACGAGAAACGGGTCGCCGCTTCCCGTGATGCCGACTTCGAGCACGGTCACGATGTTCGGATGGCCGGTCAGACGACCCATCGCCCGCTGTTCCCGGAAGAATCGTTCCCGATTCTCCTTCGCGAGATCCGTGGTCAGAACCTTGACGGCTACGGTCCGGTCGAGCGTGGCCTGCGTGCACCGGTAGACGACGCCGAAGCCGCCGCGCCCGATCTCCCGGGCGTCGTCGAATCCGTCCGCACTCAACTGCGCGGTGGCCGTCGGGTCCACATCGCGTTGGGTCTCGAACGGATCGTCATCGGCCACTGCTAGGTCGATTCATCCGAGCCATGTCGCCGGTTCAGCACCACTTACCTCTCGAGGACGCCTCCCCAGGATATCGCCGACGACCCGCAACAGTGGTGACGTTTGCGCGGCGGAGACATCGTGAGCGCTCGCTGCGCGACGACGACACGCTGGTGATCACCCGTTTTGGGCGATGCGAGCGGGACCGCGGGTGCCGAGGCTGGAAGCGGGTCCACCGTCAACCAACCCATCGGAGGAAATCATGGCCCTCGATACATTCGCCCTGCTCGCGGCGGTCTATGACTCGCAAGACGCCGCGATCGCCGACTACGACGCCGTGCACGATCTCTACGTCGAGGCGGACCTGATCGATACATACGATGCGGCCGTCATCACCCGGACCGAAACTGGCAAGGTCAAGATCGTCAAGAAACATGAGCAGCCGACCCGGCAGGGAGCGTGGGGTGGGCTCGGCATCGGCTTGGTTGGAGGTGCACTCGTTGCCCTGTTCCCGGCCGTCGGGCTCGGCGCCGGGTTGTTGCTGGGTGGTGCCGGCGGCGCCGGTCTCGGGGCACTCGGCGGGCACGTCGCAGCCGGGATGAGCCGCTCCGACCTCAAGGATGTGGGTGAGCTACTCGACGACGGGGACAGCGGACTGATCGTCGTTGCGGCGACGGACCTCGAGGCGCGGGTCGAGAAGGCGCTCGAACGCGCATCCAAGGTGAAAAAGAAGCAGCTCGAGGCGGACACGGAGCGGGTCGGCAAGGAGATCGACGAGGCGTCCAAATCCTGAGATCCGGCGCCTGAACCGCGGATTCCGCGTGGCATCCGGCGCAGCCGACCCACCGTAGTGGCACCCCCGCTCGTAGTGTGCACCACAGACGCAAGGAGGCCCCATGACCAGCACGATGAAGGCCGCGGTCGTCAAAGAATTCGGACGGCCGCTGACCATAGAAGAGGTGCCGATTCCGACGCCGGGCCGCCATCAAGCGCTGGTGAAGGTCGAGACGACCGGTGTTTGCCACACCGACCTCCACGCCGCGGACGGAGACTGGCCGGTCAAGCCCGCCCCACCGTTCGTCCCCGGCCACGAGGGCTATGGGACGGTCGTTGAACTGGGCGAGGGTGTGGCCGACCTCGAGATCGGCGAGCGGGTCGGGAATGCCTGGCTGTGGTCGGCCTGTCTGGACTGCCGGTACTGCCGCACGGGTTGGGAAACCTTGTGTGAGAAGCAGATCAATGGCGGATACTCGATCAACGGATCCTTCGCCGAATACATGCTGGTGGACTCGCGCTTCGCGGCGCGCATTCCGGACGGTTCCGACCCGGTGGAGGTGGCGCCGATACTCTGCGCCGGTGTGACGGTGTACAAGGCACTGAAGGTCACCGACCTCGAGCCGGGTCAGTGGGTGACGATCTCGGGAATCGGAGGCCTCGGTCACGTCGCGGTCCAGTACGCGGTGGCGATGGGGTTCAGGGTGGCCGCCGTCGACGTGTCGGATTCGAAGCTCGAACTCGCCCGGAACCTCGGCGCGGAAGTCCTCGTGAATGCGACCAAGGAGGATCCGGCCGCTCGAATTCAAGCGGCGACCGGCGGAACCGACGGCGTGCTGGTCACGGCCGTGCATCCTGCCGCGTTCGGGCAGGCCATCGCAATGGCCCGGCGGGGTGGGACGATCACTTTCATTGGTCTGCCACCCGGGGATTTTCCCGCTCCGATCTTCGACACCGTCCTCAAGGGGCTGACCATTCGGGGGTCGATCGTTGGCACTCGGCAGGACATGCGCGAGGCACTCGACTTCTATACGCGCGGGAAGATTCATCCGACCGTGCACACCCGCAGACTCGACGAGATCAACGACGTCTTCGACGAGTTGCGCCAGGGCACGGTCGACGGCCGTATCGTGCTGCAATTCGCATGAATGCGGTCAAGTCCTCTATTCCCGCATCAGCATCAGGGCGGCTTCCCGCTCGAGGTCGAGGTACGGTTCACCGCTGACGTCGATCGCGACCCGGTTGATCGTGCCGCCGGTGAAACGATGGGGTGATTCGCCGGGGTAGTCGTCGGTGATCGGCTCGCCCGGGTGCCTGCCGACGTACAGCCCCGCACCGGCGATCGCGAACGCCCCCATCTGAGTTCTGATCCGGCCCTCGCCGACCTTCCGATCCCCATGGAAGAGGGACAGTGTTCCCAAGGTGGCGGCAGGTTCCTGCTCGTCCTTGTCGAAGGACGCGGACAGAATCAGGTCGGTGCCGGTGGGGACGTCCTCGGAGCCGACGATCATCTGTTCGTCGCTGCCCACGAAGTTGTTGACGTAGTGCAGTCGGTTGTCCTTCACGTACAGTGCGTGCCCGCCGAAGCGGGATCCGATCGCGAAGAGCACGCCCTCGGCGCCCGGCTCGGGGATGTCGACGAGCGCCCCGATCACGAAGGACCGCCCGCGGGTGTTGACCGCTTGCCATTCGGACACCGCGGCCACGTCCGGGTAGTACACGTACCGGTCGCGGGCAGCGGCCAGTTGGGGGCGGGGCGTGCCCATGATTTCGACACCCGATCGATCGTCGAGTGGAAACGCCAGGTTCGCGCCGGCCTCGGCGAACCAGATGTTCACCAATTCCCGCAGCTTGTCCGGGTGCTCCGACGCCAGGTTGTTCACCTCTGCCCGGTCGACATCGGTGTGGTAGAGCTCCCACTCGTCTTCGTTGAAGTGGCCCCACCCGGCGATGGTCGGGTGCGTCGTGACGGCCTTCCAACCCTCGTGCCAGATCGATCGCGAGCCGAGCATCGAGTAGAACTGGGTCCGGCGCGCCGAGGGCGCGGACTTGTCCTCGAACGTGCCCCGCATGCTGACGCCGTCGAACTGGGCCTGGGTATGGCCCTTGATGGTCTCGGGTGGTTCGACGCCGATCAGGTCCAGGAGCGTCGGCACGATGTCGATCGCGTGATGGTACTGGTCACGGATCTCGTCCCGCGCCTTCGTTCCGGCCGGCCACGAGATGATGCACGGGTCCGCGGTGCCGCCGTTGAACTCGTAGCGCTTCCACATCTTGAACGGGGTGTTGAACGCCATCGCCCAACCGTTCGGGTAGTGGTTGTACGTCTTGGGTCCGCCGAGATCGTCGAGCTTCGAGAGGTTCTCCGCGAGGTCGTCCGGGATGCCGTTGGCGAACTTCATCTCGTTGACGGAGCCGTTCGGGCCGCCCTCACCACTCGCGCCGTTGTCGGAGACGACCACGATCACGGTGTTCTCCAACTCGTCGTTCTGCTCGAGATAGTCGAGCACCCGCCCGATGTGATGATCGGCGTGGGCCAGGAAACCCGCGTAGACCTCGGCCATCCGCGCGAACAGCCGCTTCTCGTCGTCGTTGAGCGTGTCCCACGGGCGGGTGTAGTCGAGTTCCGGGAACGGCTGCCCCTCGGGTCCCGACCGGGTGTCGGGGGTGCCGATCGGATTGATCGGCGGCAGCTCGGTGTCCGCCGCGACGATGCCCATCTCCTTCTGCCGGGCAAGGGTCTGCTCACGGACCGCGTCGTAACCCATGTCGAACTTGCCCTCGAACTTCGCGATCCACTCCTCCGGGGCGTGATGCGGAGCGTGACACGCACCGGGCGCGTAGTAGAGGAAGAACGGCTTCTCCGGCGCGATCACCTTGGCGTCCTTGATGAACTCGAGCGCCTTGTCGGTGATGTCGTCGGTGAGGTGGTAACCGTCCTCCGGCGAACTGGGCTGGTCGACCGGGTGGTTGTCGTAGACCAGATCCGGATACCACTGGTTGGTCTCCGCACCGAGGAACCCGTACCAGCGCTCGAAACCACGCCCGCTCGGCCAGTTTCGGCGGGTCGCCGCCAGGTTCATCTCGTCCGTCGGGCACAGGTGCCATTTGCCCACCATGTATGTGTTCCAACCCCGCTCGCCGAGGATCTCCGAGAGCATGCCGTTCTCCGGCGGGATCGTGCCACTCGCATTGGGGAATCCGATCGACGCCTCCGTGATGCAGGCCATGCTGTTACGCGTGTGGTTTCGCCCGGTCAGCAAACAGGACCGCGTGGGCGAGCACAGCGCCGTGGTGTGCCACTGCGTGTACCGAACCCCCTTCGCAGCGATCCGATCGATGTTCGGCGTCTCGATCGGCCCGCCGTAACATCCCATTGCCGAGAATCCGACGTCGTCGAGCACGATGTAGAGCACGTTCGGCGCTCCGTCAGGGGCCCGAGGGGGCTCGAACGGCGTCCAATCCGGGACCGAATCCCGGATATCGACGTTGACAACACCGCGAAATGGCTTGACCATGATGCGCCTCTCCTCGCCTACACTCCTGCTGACAGCCTCGACACTCGTGCGCTCACACACCTCACCCGACACGGGTGAACCCGAACCCGCCTACTGTTTTCGGATGACGTCCGGGAACTGGTAGGAGTCGTCGAGGATGGTCCGGTCGGGGACGTACGCACGGATGATCAGACAGAACTCGCCGTCGGGCGCGGGGAGCCAATTCGCCCGTGCAGCAGGGTCACTGGGCTCCTCGTGCGACAGGTGCAGGGTGAGTGTCCCGTCGCGGAACACGAGGTCGCCGGCGTCGAGGTCGACGGTGCCGAGATTGACACGCCCACCGGGGGCACCGGCAAGCATGAAAGCGTCCTTGTCGTACATGGTCAACGACCAGAACCCGCCACAGTTTCGGTCGACCGGTGGCAGGGCGTTCTCGGCGAACGTCATCGTGTACTGCTCGCGGCCGTGGAGGAGACCACCGGCGCTGTCGGTGCCCCGGATCAGGTAGACCGCCTCGTGGAAGTCGTTGACGTAGATGTAGATCACCGAGGCGAGGGCCCGGCCGAACCAGTCGGTACCCCACACACCGCCGTTGTGTTGGCGCTGCCACCCGTTGCCGACGTCCACGCCGACCTGGACGTAGGTCGCAGACGCATGGAGGGCGACGTCGGCGCTGAGCGCTGCACGGTCGAGGAGCGCGCGGTACGACTCGTCGGATCGGTGCAACGCGACGAGTGTGCGCGCTTGATCGGCCATCGGGGTGTCGGAGTCACTCATCCGGGGATTGAAGTCGAGCATCGCGCCGAGATCGGCCCAGAACGATTCCGGCTTGACCCATTGCGGCCTGCTGGCGTCCGGATTCGCCGCGAGCATCTCGGCGGTGAGGCCCGGGGAAAGATGGCAGTGGCGGCGTCGGCCTCGTAACCGAACGATCGTTGCCCGGGCTGATCCTCGTCGAGGGGATACATCCCGATCTGGTCGAGGACGACGCGGGCCTGCTGCTTGGATTCCTCCGAGTGCGCGGCGAAGCTGCGCGGAATCACCGCGGCCACGTTGGTAGGCATCCGCAGGACGCCCACGAATTCCGCGGCCTCGTTCCCCTCCCAGGCGGGTCCGACGAGCAGGAACTTACCGCCGGGTGTTCCTGCGGCCGAGCCCAGTTGGTGGATGACGTTGGTGAGAACGTCGACGATCTGGACGGTCCAGTAGTGGCCGGCGGGAACGTCGGTCGGCGTCTGAACGACTACGGCGTCCCGGGTCAGATCGGCGAACCCGACGCCGTAGATCGTGTCGTTGTTCGGTGAGACCACCCACCGCTGCGCCGGACTCATGTAGTCGGCCAGCGCACCGGTGCGGTTCTTCGGTGCGCCGGGCAGGATGCCGAGTTGCAGTCCGGCCCTGCCCTCCATGAGGTCCCACATGGACGTGCGGCCGAACGTGTCCACCGCCGGGTATCCCCAGTAGTAGACGACGCGGGCGAGGGCCTCCACATAGCTTTCACCCGCCAGTGCGGCAGGAACCCCCGCAGACCGGGCCAGCCCGGCGTGCGCGGGCGTGAACCCTCTGGCGACGTCGTCGAACGAAGTACCCATCCGAACACGGTGCCCCGCGGCGCCCGCCCGGCCATCACCCGTGCCGGGTGAAAACGCCGGCGTGCCTCACAACAGGATTCACACCGGGGGCGGGTTCGGCGTCATTTCATGAAGACGGTGCCCCCGCCACCGTCCTTGGTGGTGTCCCGCGGCTGCCCTTGCCACTGCGTGCACCAGTCACCGAGGGGATTGCTCGGCGCGTCGAAATCCCAGTGCGGGGCGTCCTGGAACGGACCACAGGTCGGTTCCTTGGGCGGCGTCGAGGACGGCGCCGACGGCTGATTGCCGACCGTCTGCGCGGGCGCCACCGCCGACGCGAGAGACATTCCCGGACCAGCCAGGGCGAAGCCCGCCGCGACGGATCCGACCACGATGACATTCTTGATGCGATGAAGGGGCGGGGCCTCCCGCTACCTCGTGGTTCCCGGCGAATGCTGGGGGTGTCCACTTCAACACGGCGAAGAAGAAGGTGGCCCCTATGAGCCAGTATGACGGAAGTCAGGTCGTCGGGATCGATCTGCATCGGCAACGGTCGGTGATCGTCCGACAGACCGATACCGGTGAGCAGCTGTCCGCGGTGCGGATCGTTAACGACCCTGTCGCGTTGGGACTGCAGATCGAGAAGGCCGGCCCACACCCCGAAGTGGTCCTCGAGGCGACCTACGGCTGGTACTGGGCGGTCGACGCCTTGCAGGCCGCCGGGGCGAGCGTACATCTGGCACACCCACTGGGGGTCAAGGGATTCCGATATCGACGGGTGAAGAACGACGTCCGCGATGCCGCCGATCTGGCGGATCTGCTGCGGATGAACCGGTTGCCTGAGGCGTGGATCGCCCCACCGCAGACCAGGGAGCTGCGCGAGCTGGTGCGATACAGAGCGAAGCTGGTCGCGCTGCGGTCCGGACTCAAGGCGCAGGTGCACTCGGTGCTCGCCAAGGAAGGGGTGCTGATCCCGGTGTCGGATTTGTTCGGTGGCACCGGTCGCCAGCGTCTGGCGAAGGTGCCGCTCGGTGTCGCGTACGCGCAGCGGGTGATTTCGTTGCTCGAGCTGATCGACGTCCTCGACGCGCACGAGGGACGATTCTTCGACCAGATCGCCGCCGAGTTGCGTGGCCATCCCGGTTATCGGGCGATTCAGGCGCTGCCCGGGGTCGGTCCCACCCTCGGTGCCGTGTTCGTCGCGGAGATCGGTGACGTGCACCGCTTCACCGACCCCAGCCACCTGTGTTCGTGGGCCGGCCTGACCCCCAAGCACCGCGAGTCCGACACCGTCGTTCGCCGCGGGCACATCACCAAGCAGGGCTCCAAACTGGTGCGCTGGGCGGCGGTGGAGGCCATCCAGCGGCAACCGGCCGGGACGAAGATCTCGGTCGACCGTAAACGCATCGAGGCCCGCCGCGGCAGGAACATCGCCAAGGTCGCCGCGGCCCGCAAACTGCTCACCCTCGTCTACTACGGGCTGCGTGACGGACACATCCGCGCGTTGATCCGCCAGAAGGCGGCGTGAGCACCTCGGACGCAACACGCGCGCGGACGCTATATTGTCTGACCCCCGCATCGGCGTGGTCGCGGTTTTGATTGACCCCCGCGTGTTGCCAGCGCACAGCTCCATGCCCGCACCGCCGGGCGAAGGGATGACCGGCAGCCGAGGAATTCGGCCTTGCCCCAAACCCATTCGCATCACAATGGAGGCCTAGCACCACCCACAACCGCACAGCCCCACCTCGTCAGGCTCCCGGCCCCGGGGAAGTCTGCACCGGGCCGGGCCAACCGGTCAAGACCGTACGTCCTCGCTGGCGCTCCGGGCGCTGCGTCTTGACCCCGGCCCTTGCTCGGTGCTGCCCGCACGGAAGCCGCCACCCAAGAAACGCCAGTTGACAGGACCCCGCCCTTTTAGGGATGACAATATTCATGACGACCTTTCGAGGTTGCTGCCGCTGTCCCACACCACCTCGGCGTGGCGCGCCAACCACATGTGGGACTTCCGCCTGCCGCAAGGCGTGACCGAGGGGCGCTCCCAGCACTGGGCGAAGCGGGGCACATATCGAACATACTCCGACGCAAGACCATTCATTTCAGATCCTCAGCGAATACTCAGGAAGGGCAGGATCATCGACCGGCGACCGTGCGTAGCCTGGTCACATGGGGTCGCATCACCCCGGCAGTCCCCCGCACACTGCCAAGCCCTGGCATTTCGCAGAATAGATCGACGAAACAGCAAGGTATGAAACAGAAGTAGACCGCAATGAATGCCCATCGGCGCAGTTCCTCTGCGGCGCCCACCACGGGGTCGGCGCGGACGGTCGTGACTGTGGCGCGGTTGCTCGGTAAATCGATCATCGCCCGTACCGGCCGGTCTGTCGGTCGCGTCGACGACATCGTCGTCCGAGTCGACGGCGGCAAGGAGTCCCCACCGGTAACCGGAATCGTGGCCGCGGTCGGCGGGCGCCGGGTGTACGTGCCGACCTGGCGGATCCGCAGCCTCGACCGCGGCCGGGTGTCCTTGTCGACCAATGCGATCAGCTCGCGTGGGTTCGCACTCCGCAGCGGGGAGATCCTCGTACGCGCCGGCATTCTGGGCCATCGGTTCGTCGACCGGTGCACCGCTGAACTCGTCCTCGCCGTCGACGCGGAACTCGACAACACCGGTGGCGAGTGGATGCTCAGTCGAGTCGTCACCTGCCCCCGCCGCCGGATCGGCACGCACTGGAGAGTCCACGACCGGGGACGAATCACTCGCGACTGGACCCGAGTCGAACCCTCCGCCTAATTGCCGTCAGCGGATATACGGTGTGCCACTATATTTTTCGCACGCCCTGAATGCTGCCAGGAGATTCACAGGTTCATGCCAGCCGACCGCCAGGATGCGGGCCTGCACTGGGATTGTGCACTCCTCGACCAGGGGTGCACCAACCCACCTCCCCGGTGGGTTTGCCAGTGAAAGGATCGATGATGATCACACACTCCACGACGACGGGAACACGGCGACGTCTGTCGAGAATCGCCGTCACAGCGGCACTCGCGGCCATTCCGCTGGCCGCGGTCACCGCGCCGGCATTCGCTGCCACCACCACACCAGCGCAAGTTCAGGTGGACCGAGGCTGGCACGACGGGAACCACCACGACAAACAGCACGAGAACTGGCAGGACACCGACCCCTGGCCCCCGCAGACCGACAATCAGACCCCCGCTCCGACCACCAACCCCTTCGCCGGGCTGCTCGCGACCAACCCCTTCGCCGGGTTGTTCGGGTCCAGCTGACACCGGGTAAGTGGAACACGAAAGTGAGCTGAGGTCCGATGAGATCATCACCGTTCGGTGCGCTCGACACCCTGGCCGACACGGCAGCCACCGGAGATCGGGACGCCGCCAGGCACCTGCTCGACATCGTCTGGCCTATCCTGGTCCGACGTTGCCGGGCCGAACTCGACAGCACAACAGCTGATTCCGTCGCGACAGCGGTGTCATCGACGGCGCTGCGCGCATTTCCGCACCGCAGGCCACCCCAGCAGCCGTTGCTGCGCGTCCTCGAGGCGACCACGAACTCGATGATCGACCGCACCGGCGCGGCCGACCCGACCTCCCGGAAACCCGGACCGCTCGCGGCCTTACCGGGCACCCAACGAGAGGTCCTGATCCTGCGACTCGTGGTGGGACTGAGCGTCGACGACACCGCGACCTCCCTCGGGCGCACATCCGCCGAGGTGCTGCTCGACCAGCATCGGGCCCTGCAGAAATTGCGCGAGATCGGCATCCCCCACGAACGACTACCACCATCGCGACGATGATGAGGAGGGTCGCGATGCGGAACGAGGTCGAGCGGCGTGCCTGCGCCGATACCACCACCCGGCGCATACTTACCCCGGTGGACGCCGCCATCTCGTCGCACCTTCGATCGTTTCCGCGGGCAGCCTGGACGTACATCCGGCGGGCACCCGGCACCTACGTCTGGCTGGCGATACTGCTGGTCACGACTGTGGTGGCGAGGCACCTGTCGCCGGATGTGCTCCACGACGTACTGGGTAACCGCTCGACCAACCTGCACCACCTCGCCGAGGACCCCGTTCGAGTCCTGATCGCGAGCGCCTTCTGGCTCGCCGGCGGCGGATGGATCACGTACTTCATCGTCTACAACATCTTCCACGTGCCGGCGGAGCGGTGGCTGGGAACACTTCGATGGTTGTGCGTGGTGGCGATCGCGCACATCGGTGCCACCTACATCAGCGAAGGTGCACTGTATGCCGCGATCCGTCATGGCCGCGTCCCTGCCTCGGCGGTCGACACCCTCGACGTCGGCGTCAGCTACGGACTGGCCGGGGTGGTCGCGATCCTCACCTACCGAATCGCGGCGCCCTGGCGCTATCTCTACCTCGCGGGCGTGCTCGCCTTCTTCGCGGTACCCCTCTTCGTGCATCTGACCTTCACCGCGATCGGCCACTTCGCCGCCGTTCTCATCGGCCTGTGCTGCTACCCGCTGACCCGTGCCCGCACCGGCACTTGGTCGCCCGCCGACACGGCCCGACGATTTCGCCGAGAGCACGGCAACGCGTAGGCAGGCGTCACCACAGACACCGCTGCCCGGCACCGATCGCGGATCGGTGTCGGGCAGCGGGCCGAAACGTCTGCCACGAAGCGTGAACTGCTAGTTGAGCTTCTGCGGCACTCCGTAGGTCGTGACGGTATCGCCCCCGGCCGTCACAGCTGTCGCGTACGGCCGGATGGTGACTGCCCCGAGCGCGCCCGAGATGGAACCGTGTATGCCCTGCAATCGCACCGATGCCGCCGGACCGTCGAACGACTGGTTCTCCAGGAGCGGAACTGTGGTGATGCCACCCGGTGCCAGATCGATGTCCAGTTCCTGGGACGGAATGATGTCGCCGGCGAGGTCGGCGTGGTTCGACGCATTCAGGCTCAGCGAGGGTGTCGGGACGAGGCCGAGGTCGATTCCGTTACTTGCGCCGATCACGAATCCGAGACCCGGCGAGTTGAGCACCACAGTGGCGCCGGACAGAGCGATCGGATAGCCGATCTGGTAACCGATGGTGAGTGTGGTGCCCTTGAACTCCGCGGCATTCGGCCCGGTGATATTCACCCCGGCGTAGCCGTTGTGAAAGAACTCGACCGACGTGGGCACACCGTCCAGCGGCGGAACGACCTGAAACTGAGTGTCACCCTGCAGGACCTCGACGCGATTGCCCCTCGCATCGACAACGGAACTCGAATTGTCCACGCCCGCAGACGCGGTACCATTGCCCAGCACCATCGCAAGCGCCGCAACACCTGCGACCGCGAGGGCGCGGGTAAGACCGGTGTACTTCGAGCGAGATTTGCTGATGTTCGTCATACCGACCCCATTCGTTCGGAATTTTCTACGAAATGCGTAGGAGCTGAGGGTAACCGGTGATTTGGCCTGCTGCTCGGGATACAAGGAAAACCGCGAATCCTGGTCACATCGGCAGGGATCATCCCGCCTGCGCGCACACCGACGGCTCCCGCCGGCCTCTGGGGTCGCGGCCGGCGGGAGCCGACGAACCGGAGCTCATCTCTCGCCTGGGAATGAGGGCCCGGTGCACTGACGTATCGGTTGCATCGATCATCATCAGCATCCGAATGCTATTCCACCGCAACGTTGTCCGGAAAGTACTGAGCGCCGATTCTCAGCGGGGTCTCAGACACGCCCGGACTCCGACGGGCGAGCCCGGCGCCTCTCAGCGTTCCCACAGGATGCCGGGTGCATACTCGCCAGTTGACAGAAGGACCCAACCGACAGAAGGGGCACAACAGACGCATATCGGAACCGTCCCACCACCACCGCGAGCAGTAAATGCCTTCTCTCCACACAGTTTCGGCACACACCGCTCGCGGTACAGCGCTGCCTCCCCACAGGACTCGCTCACCCGAATTCTGCTTCGCGGCAACGGAGTTGAGAAACAGGACGGTCACCGTGAACGCGGCACACGAAGTCACCTCGACGAACGGCTCGGCGTCCGGAATTTCTCCGGCATCAGGCCTCTCGGACATCTCGGGGCCTGGCCGGGATACGGTGGTCACGTGTTCGATCACAGGTCTGTGCAATGAGGGTGCTGGTCGTCGAGGATGAACCCAGGCTGGCCCAGATGGTCCGTCGCGGCCTCGAGCTGGAAGGATTCGTGGTCGTCACCGCCGCCACCGGACCCGACGGGCTCTGGCGCGCCACCGAGGAATCGTTCGATGTGATCGTGCTCGACATCATGCTGCCGGGGATCAGCGGGTATCAGGTCGTCCGCGAAATCCGGGCCAGGCAGAACTGGACGCCGATCCTGATGCTGACCGCCAAGGACGGCGAGTACGACGAGGCCGACGCATTCGACCTCGGCGCCGACGACTATCTCACGAAGCCATTCTCCTACGTCGTGCTGGTCGCGCGGCTGCGGGCGCTGGTCCGGCGCGGCGCACCCATGCGGCCGGTAGTACTCACCGCCGGGGACCTGAGCCTCGATCCCGGCCGCCGCCGGGTCACCCGCGGGACCGAGGAGTTGCAGTTGACCCGCCGCGAGTTCGGACTGCTCGAGTACCTGATGCGGAACCCGGACACCGCGCTCACCAAGAACGAGATTCTGCGGAACGTGTGGGACGCGAATTACGCGGGGGACGAAAACGTCGTCGAGGTGTATGTGGGGTATCTCCGTCGCAAGATCGACACCCCGTTCGGTACCCGCACGATCGACACGGTGCGCGGGGTCGGTTATCGACTCACGACCGGCTCTCCGGACGCACCTCCTGCACCGGAAGCGTGACCACCACTCGTGTCCCGCCGTGCTCGGCCGCGTCGATGCGCACCGAACCCCGATGCGCCGACACGATTTCTGCGACGATCGCCAGTCCGAGTCCGGAACCCCCGTGAGCGCGGGAGCGGGCGCTGTCGAGTCGCACGAAACGCTCGAACACACGCGCACGATCGGACTCGGGAATGCCGGGTCCGTCGTCGTCGATGGTGACGCACGCCTGGCGGCCGGATCGGGACACCCCGATGGACACGGTGGTGGCGGCGAATCGGACGGCGTTGTCGACGAGGTTGCGCACCGCCCGGGACAGCTGGGCGGCGTCACCGCGGATGCGGACCGGGGTGAGCGTTGCGGTCACCGTGACGGTGGTGTCGGCGCGGGAGCGGCGGACTTCGGTGTCGACGATGTCGTCGAGATCGACGTCGGCGACCCGCAGCGGCAATCCGTGCTCGTCGGCCCGTGCGAGCAGCACCAGGTCGTCGACGAGAAGCTGCATGCGGGTGGTCTCGGGACGCAGGGTCCCGCGGACCAGGTCGCGGTTCAGGACTTCGGGCCGCGCATCGGCTACGTCGAGGGCGGTGGTCAGCGTGGCCAGCGGGCTGCGCAGCTCGTGGGAGGCGTCGGCGATGAACCGCCGCTGGGCCGCGTGCCCAGCCTGGATGCGGGCAAGCATGTCGTTCATCGTGCGGGCGAGCGCGGCGATCTCGTCGCGTGGACGCGGCACCGGGACCCGTTCACCGAGGTCGGTGGTCGAGATCGCGGCGACCTGGGTGCGGATGCGCTCGACCGAGCCCAGCGATCGGCGCACCAGTTTGTAGGTCACTCCCGCCGCGACGAGGGCGATGACCGGTGCTCCGGCGGCGACGAGCCCGCCGACCGTGGCCAGGGTTGCTTCCACCGACTCCTCGCTCGCGGCCACGATCACGGTGTAGTCGCCGCCGACCCCGTTCGCCCCTTGCACGGTGGTCCGCAGATCTGCGCCGCCTGTTTCGTGAGAGACCAGACTGCGGACCGGTGCACCGCCTACCGGTGGCCGCACCACGGTGACCGGGAGCCCGAGATCATCCTGTGAGGAGCGCACCACCGCGCCGGCGTTGTCGACGACCTGCACCAGAGCGATGCGTTGGTCGGTGTCGAAGAGCTGGCTGTCGAGATCAGCGGGCGAATCGGTGCGCAATCCAACGGTGAGGTCGGCGGCGCGGCCGGTCGCGGCGTCGTCCAGGGCCGACAACAGGGTCCGGTCCAGCACGAACAACAGGGCTGCGGCGCCGAGCACCAATGCGACCGCCACCACCGCTCCGGCGCTCAGGGCCGAACGCAGGGCAAGCCCCCACCGCGACGGAATGAGCCACACAGGTGCGCTGTTCATGGGGCCATCCTCCGCCACCGGACACCCGCGGGCGAGAAGCCGGAACGGCGCCCCAGGACGTCATGCCGCTCGTCCCGTCGTCGCCGCATCGACAGGTGAGACCGCGTGTGGGGGATCAACCTGTGTGGCACTGTGCACGCGATCAGAGGCTCGCCGCATCCAGATGCCATAGAGCGCGGAACCGATCAGGGCGGCGAGGCCGCCGAGGAGAATTCCGCCGATCACGTCGGTGAGCCAGTGCTCGCCGAGGTAGAGGCGGGTGACCGCGACCACCACGGTCACCGCGAACGCCGCGGCGAGCAGCAGCCCGCGCCGGGCAGCCGGCGACCCGTATCCGAGGATGACCGCGACCATGGTGGACAGCACCATCGCCCCCGTCGCGTGCCCGGACGGGAACGAGTGGTCAGTCTCGAGGAGTACCTGGGACACGATCGGCGGGCGCGACCGCCCGACAATGGATTTGGTGACGGTCGACGCGAGCGCGGCAGCCCCGACGGTCCCGATGAGAATCAGTCCCGGGACGAGTGATCGTGCCCGCCGGGACAACAGCGCCCCCAGCACCACCGCGATGACGGCGGTGCCGACGGGGCCACCGGCGTCGGTGATCGCGATTGCCGGGCCGGTCACCCACTCCGTCCGGTGATCGGCGAACCAGCCCAGCACAACGGGATCCGCGGTGGTGACCCACGCGCCGACCCTGACCTGGTAGGCCAGCGCGCTCAACGCCACGGTCAGCCCGAGGATCTGCAGGCCGATCAGCGGTGGTGTCGCCGAACGCCGGTTCGTCCCCGCCACCGCCCGCCAGGTGGTTGCGGCCAGGAAAACAGCTGCTCCGGCCACCAGCAGCGAGAATGCAAGGGCGGCGCCGGTGCTCTGATGTACATCGGCGGCGGCGTCGTGGGCTCGTCCGATCAGATTGTCGTGGTGCCCATACGCCGATGCCTTCGAAAGCAAGAGAAGTGGTGGTGCCTGTTTCACGTTCGCAGTATCGGCGCCGGCTGCTGTGGAAGCGCTGAGAGCGCGACCGGCGTCGCCCGGCACTGTCAGAGGGACGCCGTCTCTCAGCGTCCTCACAGCGCGCCGCGTACATACTCGGGCCGGTTGACCGAAATCCCCTGATGATTGGAGCTCCGACGCAATCACCAACTGCCACCGCAGAGCCGATCGTGGTCACCTTGCGCGGCACGACGATGCGCCTCCTGCGAATCAACTACCGGCTGTCGCGTATCCCGCTGCGATTCGTCGAAGCGGTGCTGACCCGATTCGACGAACAGGCGCCGATCCGGCTCGCCTACGAAGAGGTACTGATCGAATGTGATCGCGCCGCCGCCCAACTGCTCGGTGATCACAATGCGGACAGGCGCGCCACCGAACTGCACCGGCATACGGCCGCTGTGCGAGAGGCGATTACGCGCGCAAACAGCAGGCGCGACCATCACGGCCTGATACTCCTCGACGAGCAGCGCGATCGGTTTCACCGTAGGCGCCGCCAAAGGCAATTCGAGGGCATCTCCTGACGGAGCCCGTTCCGATCGTCACCTAGGTCGCCGATGCGTTGCGCTGGAGGGCATTCCGGCGCCGAAGAAGCCTCGGCGATTCCGCGGATTCGCACCTGCGGTTCGATCATGCCGACTGGGTGGGGTGCGATGATACCCCCCTCGCCGAGCGCCTTCCACTGCCGGTAGTCGCGAGCGACCAGCGCCCCCACGCCGGCCGCCGTCACGGCCAACCCCGCCGCGACAAGATCCTCGGGACCATCAAGTGTTCTCCTCCGGGTAGCGATTCCACTGCACGGCAAGCACGAATTGCGAGAGCGATGCGTAAGACTCGAGATCGATGTCGGATAGCTGCGCCAGGTGGTGCTAGAGCTTTGCTCAGGCGAGGGCGCGCTGGTCGTCCCTGCCGTCGAGCTGCTCGGCGTACCGGACGAGCGCGGCGGTGGTGCGTTCGATGTGCTCGCGCAGCGCCTGGGTCGCGCCTGTTTCGTCGCGGGCGACGGTGAGTTCGGCGATGGTCTTGTGCTCGGCGGCGATGTCGCGGGTGGCGTCGCGGGCGAACTCCTGGGACCAGTGCTGGTAAAGCTCAGCGCAGTCGCGCAGGCCGGTGGCGATGGCGGCGAGCCGTGAGCTGCCGCAGCCGACGAGCAGAGTGCGGTGGAAGTCGCGGTGGACGGTGGTGAAGGCCGGGTCGACGTGCCCTTCGCTGGTCATCATGGGAGTGTGGGCCAGCGCATGGTGCGTGGCAATGACCGAAGCCTCCCATGCCAAGTCGCCGTGCTTGATCGACTCCGCGAGGGCCAGGGTCTCGATCAGGACCCGGGTGCGCGTCAGGTCCTGCAGGTCGTCGATCGTGAGTGTCGTGACGGCGAAGCCGCGCTGGGGTGTTGCTTCGACGAGGCCCTCGCCGGCCAGTCGGATCACGGCCTCCCGGACTACAGAGAGGCTCACGCCGTACTGCTCGGTGAAGTCGTTCATCTTGAGCTTGCTCCCAGGCGCCAGCTCGCCGCTGAGGAGGTCGCCGCGGATGCGGTCGTAGACCTCCTGGACGCGGGTGGGCTTGGCGGGAGTGTTGGTCATGCGGTCAGTCTACGGAATCCACCGAAATATCGGTATGGGAAGAAATAATCGATTTTTTGTTGACACATCGATGAGATCTGGAGCACACTGTGATCCAGGCAATACACCTGCCAGGGCCTCAGCGCCGGGCCGTCGGCAACCCTCTCGTCCACTCGTTCGGCGGTCCCGATAAAGGAGACATTCCATGACTGACATCCAGGTTCCCGTTCTCATCGTGGGCGGCGGTGGCGCCGGGCTCACGGCGTCGATGTCGCTGTCCAACCTCGGCGTCGACTCGCTGTTGGTGAGCGGTCTGCCGGGCACGTCGACGCTGCCGAAGGCGCACGTGCTCAACCAGCGCGCGATGGAGATCTTCACCGAGGTGGGGGTGGCTCCCGAGATCTACAAGCGCAGCACCCCTGCGGCGAACATGCGGGCGAACGGTTGGTACGCCGGCCTGGCCGGCGCCCACGACGGCTACGGACGCAAGCTCGGCGAGCTCGAGGCGTGGGGCGGCGGCTACACCGACCCCGACTACGTGGCCGCGAGCCCCTGCCGGACCTGCAACCTGCCGCAGATCCGGCTCGAGCCGGTCCTGAAGGAGCACGCCGAGAAGCTGAACCCAGGTGGGATTCGGTTCAACCACGAGCTCATCGATCTGGTCCAGGACGCCGACGGTGTGACCGCCACCGTGCGGGACAAGGACGCCGACGCGACCTACCAGGTGCGCTCGCAGTACCTGATCGCTGCCGACGGCGGCCGGACGGTCGGCAAGCTCGTCGGGGTGGAGATGAACGGACCGCGGGACATCATGAAGATGGTCTCGATCCACATGACCGCGGACCTCTCCCCGTGGGCCGCCGACGACGACGTGCTGATCCGCTGGCTGGTCAACCCCGACTTCGGGGGCTCGTGGAGCGGGGTGCTGGTCCCGATGGGACCCGACCACTGGGGCCCGGAATCGGAGGAGTGGGTCTTCCACATGCAATACGCCACCGACGACCCGGACGCGATGCAGGAGGAGAAGGTCCTCGCTCGGATGCGCGCCTCACTCGGCCTTCCGCCCGACCTGGTGCCGACGGTGCACCGAATCAGCCAGTGGGTGATGGAGGGCGTCATCGCGGACAAGTTCCGCCAGGGCCGGGTGTTCTTCGCGGGTGACGCCGCGCACCGTCACCCCCCGACCGGTGGCCTGGGCCTGACCTCGGCGATCCACGACGTCTACAACCTGAGCTGGAAGCTGGCCGCGGTCCTGGCCGGCCGCGCCGGCGACGGCCTGCTGGACACCTACGAGGCCGAGCGCAAGCCCGTCGACAAGAACAACATCGACAACGCAATCGCCAACGCGATGAACCACTTCACGATCGACAAGGCCCTGGGCCTCTCGCCCGAGAAGACCCCGGAGGAGAACTGGGCCGAGCTCGCCCCGCTGTGGCACGAGCTTCCGGAGTCGGCGGCCAAGCGGCACGCCCTCAACCGGGCGATCGGCTCACAGACCATGGAGTTCCGCCACCACAACGTCGAATTCGGCTACCGCTACGACTCCACCGCCATCGTGTCCGACGGGAGCCCGGAGTACGTGCCGCTCGACCCGGTCCGCCTCTACGAGCCCAGTAGCCAGCCGGGCCACCCGATGCCGCACGCGTTCGTGGAGCGACGAGGCGAGCGGATCCCGCTCGGCACCCTCGTCCACGGCGGCAAGTTCCTGCTCCTCGCCGGCGAGGAGGGCCACGCCTGGGTCGAGGCCGCCAACAAGATCGCCGCCGAGAACGACCTCCCGCTGGTCGCCGGCACCGTCGGCGTCCTCGACTCCGACTTCATCGACGTGCGCTGCGCCTGGTTGAAGAACCGCGGCATCTCCTCCACCGGCGCCGTCCTGGTGCGGCCCGACCGATACGTCGCGTTCCGGTCGAGCGACGGCGTCGCCGACCCGCACGCCGCGCTCGAGGACGCCCTGTCCCAGGTGCTCTCCACCGAGCTCCGCTGACCTAGATCTCACAAGGAGAATCCCCCATGCGTATCGCCAACCTCGCCGGACGGCTCGTCCTGGTCACCGACACCGGTGCCGTCGACGTCGAAGAGGCCAGCCGGGGCCAGTTCGGGCCCGACCCGACCGCCATCTACCGCCGGTGGCCCGACTTCACTGCCTGGGCCGAATCGGCCGAGCTTCCGTCCGGCCGACCCTACGACGACGCCGAACTCGGCGCACCGGTCCCGGAGCCGGGTCAGGTGTTCGCGATCGGTCTGAACTACCGCGCGCACGCCACCGAGAGCGGGTTCGACTTCCCGGTCGAGCCGCCGGTCTTCACCAAGTTCCGCACCTCGATCACCGGTCCAGTCGGTGACCTCGCCCTACCGGGCGAGACCGTCGACTGGGAGGCCGAGCTGGTCGTCGTCATCGGCCGCGAGGCCCGTCACGTCGCCGCGGCAGACGCGTGGGACTACGTCGCCGGCCTGACCGCCGGGCAGGACTACTCCGAGCGCACGCGGCAACTCGTCGCGCCCGCACCGCAGTTCAGCCTCGGCAAGTCGTTCCCCGGCTTCGCGCCGATCGGCCCGGTCGTCGTCACGCTCGACGAGCTGCCGGACCCCGCAGACCTCGAGATCGGCTGCAGCATCAACGGGGAACAGGTCCAGAAGGCCCGCACCAGCGACCTGATCTTCTCGATCCCGGTTCTCATCGAGCGACTCTCCGCGGTCCTGCCGCTGCAGCCGGGTGACCTGATCTTCACCGGCACACCCAGCGGCGTGGGCGGCGGACGAACCCCGAAGCGGTTCCTCGTCCCCGGCGAGGAGGTCGTCACCTGGATCGAGGGCATCGGTGCACTCCGTCAACGATGCGTGCCCGGCACCCCGCACACCACCGCCTCCGCCTCGTAACACCTGACAGGGAAGGACAGACCCGCCATGGCTCTGCACCGCCTCACCTCGATCACCGTCGGCGTCCCCAACGTCGAGGAAACCGCCGCCTACTACACCGACTTCGGTCTCACACCGCTCGGGGGAAACGCGTTCGCCACCACCGACGGCGGCGAGCAGTTCAAGCTCGCCCACGCACCCCGCAGGCGCCTCGTCGAGATCGGCATCGGCGCGGAGAATCCCGACGACCTCGACCGCATCGCCCGTCAGCTCCGCACCCTGGACCTGCCGGTCGAGCGGACCGCCGACGCGCTGGTCACCGAGGAGCCGATCGCGGGCTTTCGCGCCGTCGTCTCGGTGGCACCCCGCATCGAGCAGCAGCGCACCGAGCCCACCCCGTACAACGGGCCCGGCCGGATCGACCGCGCCAACGTGCGGGCGCCGGGCATCGTGCGCGAGGGCCCGGTGGCCCCGCGCAAGCTCGGGCACGTGGTCATCGGGTCCACCGACCAGGCCGCGACCCAGCGGTTCTTCACCGAGGGCATCGGGTTCAAGGTCAGCGACGTCGTCCCGTCCATCGCCGCGTTCATGCGGTGCTCGACCGACCACCACAACGTGCTGGTTCAGCAGGCACCGGTGAACTTCTTGCACCACACCTCCTGGCAGGTCGAGGACATCGACGAAATCGGCCGCGGCGCAATGGCGATGCTCGAGGAGAACCCCGAGCGGCACGTCTGGGGCCTGGGTCGCCACCACGTCGGATCCAACTTCTTCTGGTACCTCAAAGACCCGGCCGGCAACTTCTCCGAGTACTACTCCGACATCGACTGCATCGTCGACGACGCGCTCTGGACACCCGGCACCTGGGAAGGTGTGAAGGGCCTGTTCAACTGGGGCCCGCCCCCGCCGCCGTCCTTCCTCATGCCCGAGGACGTCGCCGCGATGATGACCGGGGCCCACAATGCCGGTTAATGACCGTGCACACGTCCCCGTGCCGGCGTGGACCCCGACAGCGGACGCCGCCGCCCGAACACAGATCAGCACGTTCGGGCGGTGGCTGGCCACCGAAGGACGTGGTGAGTTCGGCGGCTACGACGAGCTCTGGCGCTGGTCGACCACCGAACTCGAGGAGTTCTGGCAGGCGATCGCCGACTTCTACGACGTGCGCTTCCGCCAGCAGGCAACGCGAGTGCTGGCCGACGACGCGATGCCGGGCGCGGAGTGGTTCCCCGCCGCCACACTCAACTACGCCGACCAGGCGCTGCGCCACACCGGCGACAGGACCGCGATCGTCGCCGTCTCCGAAGGCGGGCACCGGCACGAGGTGACCCGCGACGAGCTCCGCAACCAGGTCGCCTCCCTCGCACACTGGCTCCGAACCCAGGGCATCGGCCCGGGCGACCGTGTCGTCGGCTACCTCCCGAACATCACCGCCACCGTCGTCGCGTTCCTCGCCACCGCCGCCGTCGGCGCCACCTGGTCGGCCTGCTCCCAGGAGTACTCACCCGACGGCGCCGCCGACCGCCTCGGCCAGCTCGAACCCACCGTGCTGTTCATCGCCGACGGCTACCGCTACGCCGGCAAGGAACACGACCGCTCCACCTACAACGACGAACTCCGGCGCCTGCTGCCCTCGGTGCGGACCACCGTGTGGGTGCCCCACCTCGGCGCGGCCCAGCCACCCGGCACCGAGCACTTCGGCACCCTCACCCAGGGCGACCACCTGCTCGAAACGACCCCGGTGCCGTTCGACCAGCCGCTGTGGGTGCTGTACTCGAGCGGCACCACCGGCCGCCCCAAGGGCATCGTGCACGGCCACGGCGGCGTCACCCTCGAGCACCTCAAGTTCCTCGGCCTCCACCTCGACCTCGACGCCTCCTCCCGCTTCGCCTGGTACACCAGCACCAGCTGGATGATGTGGAACATCCAGGTCTCCGGCCTGCTCCTCGGCGCCACGATCGTGCTCTACGACGGCAGCCCCGGCTGGCCACACCCCGGCGCCCTGTGGCAGCTGGCCGCCGACGAGCAGTTGACATTCCTGGGCACCAGCGCCGCCTACCTGACCGCCGCCCACAAGGACGGCACCCACCTCGCCGCGGCCTACGACCTCCAGCTGACCGGCCTCGGCAGCACCGGCTCACCACTGCCCGCCGGCACCGCCCAATGGATCCACGACACCCTGCCCACGACCTGGCTCGCCGCCGCCAGCGGCGGCACCGACATCGCCTCCGGGTTCGCCGGCGGCGTACCCACCCTCCCGTCGTACCCCGGCGAGATGCAGGCCCGGTTACTCGGCGTGGCCCTCGAATCCTGGGATCAGCACGGACAACCCGTCACCGACGAGGTCGGCGAGCTCGTCGTCACCCGCCCGATGCCGTCCATGCCGCTGTACTTCTGGAACGACCCCGACGGAGCCCGATACCGCGACGCTTACTTCTCCACCTACCCCGACGTGTGGCGCCACGGCGACTGGGTCACGGTCAACACCCGCGGCGGCGTCATCGTCCACGGCCGCTCCGACGCCACCATGAACCGGTACGGCGTCCGCATGGGCAGCGCCGAAATCTACGAAGTCGTCGACCAACTCGAAGAAGTCGCCGACGCAGTCATCGTCGGCGTCGAGGAATCCGACGGCGGCTATTGGATGCCGCTCTTCGTGGTCCTCGCCGACGGACACGACCTCGACCCCGACCTCATCGCCCGAATTCGCGGCCGGATCCGGTCCGAAGTCTCCCCCCGCCACGTCCCCGACGACGTCATCGCCGTTCCCGCACTGCCCCACACCATGACCGGCAAACGCCTCGAAGTCCCCATCAAGCGAGTCCTCCAGGGCGCCGCACTATCGAGTGTCGCCAACCCGGCCGCACTCGACGACGCCGACGCGCTTGCACAGTTCGTCCCGATCGCAGCCCAACGAAAGACGGCCCTGCACACTGACATTCCTCACACCTCGTCACCGGCGACCTGACCCCACCAGCCATCCGACCGGCCCGGACAGCCAGCCGACTTCGCCTTACGTCGCCGCATCCGAGGACAGCGCGGCGAGCTGGTGCCGAACCGCGGCGGTGACGCGCTGCCGGTCGTCGGTGGCGAGGAGGTCGAGCAGGGCGCCCCGCAGTACCGCCAACGCCGCGGTGCGACGGACCGCACCGGCCTCGCTGTCCCTCTCCGGCTGCGGTTGGCACGAGGCGAGGACGGCCAACCAGTCGTCGACCGTCGACCGGGCGAATCCGGCCCACGCACCGTCGGGTTCGACGAGTGAGCGGGCGTACGCCTCGGTCCACAACCGCAGCAACGGACGATGCTCCTCGGCGGCGAGCCACTCCCATACCCGCTCGACCGCCGCGGGCAGCCCGATCGGCTCCGCGCCCGCGTCCTGCCCGAGGCGGTCCAGCATCGTCAGCTCGTCGCTGCGGGCCTTCGCCAGCAAGGCGCGCACCAAGCCGTCCTTGTTGCCGAACAAGAACATCAGCACACGTGGGCTCGAGCCGATCGCCGCCGCCAACGGACGCAGCGACAGATCGGCCAACCCGTGCTCGAGCGCGTAGCGGTAGGCGGCGTCGAGCAACTCGGTCTGCCGCGCGGACGGGGTTGTCGTTTCCGGGGACACGGCGGTAGCCTACCTCCACTGAAACAGTCGTGTCAGTGAGTGCAGAGCATCACCCGCCAGGGACGCGCTCCGGGAAAGGAAACCCATGTCGTCGCAATCACCCCAGCGACCGGAAGTCGTGGTGCGCCCGGCCGATCGTCCCGGCGATCTGGGCTGGGCCGTGATGGCCCACGGCGAGATCTACCACCAGCAGTTCGGGTGGGACGCCGGCTTCGAGGCGCTGGTTGCACAGATCGTCGCCGACTACGCCACCGACCATGACCCGGCCCGGGAAGGCGCCTGGATCGCCGAGGTCGACGGCCAGCGCGTGGGGTGCATCTTCTGCGTCGCCGGCGACGAACGCGCAGTCGCCAAACTACGGATCCTGCTGGTCGCCCCGGGCGCCCGCGGTCTCGGCGTCGGGTCCCGGCTGGTCGAGCGATGCATCACGTTCGCCCGCGACGCCGGCTACCGGCAGGTCACGCTGTGGACCAACGACGTGCTGGCGTCGGCCCGCAGGATCTACGAGGGTGCCGGGTTCGTCCTCACCGACGAAGAACCGCACCACAGCTTCGGCCACGACCTCGTCGGCCAGAATTGGACCCTCGACCTGAGCGTGACCACGACGGCGACCGGTAACTGACGACCTACGGAGGCGCCGGCAGCATGTCGAGGACGGCCCGCTCGGCGCCGGCGGCCGTCAACGCCGACCGGGTCGCGGCGAGCCACGCATCGGCCCACGCCGGTTCGATGCCGCGCAGCAACTGGTACTGCGCGTGCCAGGACGCGGCCCGGAATCCGGGCTGTTCCGGTGGATGCAGGCGCAGAGCGATGCGCTCGGCCACCGACTCCGCGACCCAGGACACGAACTCGTCCGGATCGGTGGTGTGCCGGTCCGACAGCAACCGATCGCGTTCCCGGACGGTCAGATGCCACCCGTCCTCGGGCGCACTCCAGCAGAACGGACGCGCGTCCTCGTGCGCCTGCCCGAGCGCCGGCAGATCCTCCGGGCGCGCACCCATCCGCCCCGTCACCTCCAGGATCCGCCGGCGCATGTCGTGATCGAGCAGGTCGTCGTTCAACGGATCAACCATGTACGCGTCACTGCAGCGGGTACACGCTGCGCACATACCCGGCGCACCGCAGCCAGCTGACATCGACCTTCGTCCCGCATTCGGCGACCTGCGGCAGCAAGTCAGGCACCACCTCGAACTGCGTACCGAACCCCTGCTGCTCGAACCACGGTGCAATAGGACCGGTGTACAGGGGAAGGGGCTTGGTCACGACGTAGACGTGGTAGTTGCAGAAGTCCGCGGGATCGGACACCAGGTTCACCGGCGGAAGCGCGCGGGAGGTGTAACTCGCGCCGGCCGGGGCCAGGAAGTTGCCGCCTTCGCTGCCGTACCGGTCGATCAGCGTGCCCACATCCAACTGCCCCTGCACCCGCCGGGGGTTCCCGCTGCCGTCGAGGACGTAACCGTTCTTCGGCGGGTACTTGTAGGAACCCGCCGGAACCACCGTCGGATCCCAGTACTTGCTCAGAAACTGATCGGCCGTGAGATCGCCGGTGCGCTGGTATCCGGCAAGCTGCACGGCAACCGGGAACAGATCCGACAGCGTCTGCGGTCCGAGCCTCCGGTCACCGTCGAACAACTCCGTCGAACAACCCTGCCCGCCGAGGAGATCACTCGAACCTGCCGACGAACCCGGCGCCGCACTGGCGACCGCCCCTTCGGCGAACAGAATCGACAACACGAACCCGACCACAAGGAACAGCTGGCGATAGCGATGCATAACGAACCCTTCCCCCTCGAATGACGATTCCGATGCGGTCCCATCTGACCGGGCATCGAGCACAGCAAGATCATTTACGAGAGAATCGTGACAGATCCGTCCACGATCGTGACCGAACTTGCGACCGCGCGTCGCCCCCAACGGAATAGCAGCCACCACCAGGGGTATCCAATCCCGACACACGCCGCGCCACACGCGTGCCCGATCGACGCGGCCGAGCCCAGCCACCCCTGACCTGGCCCTTTGCGAGCACCGTCACACCCCCCGGGCGCATCCCGTGCTGCCGGGGGCTCTAACCTGGCGGGTCAGAACACGCAGATCACGAGGTTGAACAATTATGGCCACCGATTACGACGCACCCAGAGTCACCGATTCCGACGAGTCGACGGACACGTCGCTCGAACAGCTGACCGCCAGCAGGAAAGAATCCCAATCACCCGCGGTGGACATCGACGACACCGACCCCGCCGAATCCTTCGACCTGCCCGGCGCCGACCTGTCCGGTGAGGAATTCACCGTCCGCGTCATCCCGAAGCAGTCCGACGAATTCACCTGCACCAGTTGCTTCCTGGTCCATCACCGCAGCCGACTCGCCCCGGGTGGGCAGCTGATCTGCCGGGACTGCGTCTGACAACACCGATGCGCGCGCGTCTGCGGCGATGACCGGACAGCGCCGCGGTCCGCGTGCCATCCTCGGGGGGTGGCACGCACCTGGTTGTCGGTGACAGTGGAACTGCTCGGCGGGCGCGGGGACGCGACGTCGACGACACGCTACAACAGGTGGGGCCGGGATACCGATGGGACCGGAACCGCGGCGGGAGCACGCCGGGCCGGTGGCGCCGCCGGTCATCAACCGGCTCCCGGGACGGCCGACGGAACACGAGGTTCGACGTTCCGCGATGAGTTCGGCCGCCTCTTGCGGTCTGCATACTCGTATCCCGGTCCATCCGTTCATTGAAGGAGTCGCGCATGCCCCGCACCCGGATCCACAACATGAACATCTCCCTCGACGGCTACGCCGCCGGCGAGCACGTGACGTTCGACGCCCCGATCGGCGGTGCCGAACGGCTGTTCGCCTCGTTCGACGGACGCGTCATCCACGGGGTCGACCGGGTAGACGACCCGATCACCCTGGACCGCGCCCTGACCAGCCTGTGGGGCCAGGGCATCGGCGCGGAGATCATGGGCCGCCGCAAGTTCGGGCCCCAAACCGGCGATTGGCCCGACGACGGGTGGCGAGGCTGGTGGGGCGACGAGCCGCCATTTCGAACACCGGTGTTCGTCATGAGCCATCACCCACGCCCCAGCATCGACTTTCCCAACGGAACCAGCTTCCACTTCGTGGATGCGTCACCCCACGAGGTGCTGCGCATGGCCCAGGACGCTGCCGACGGTCAGGACGTCCGCATAGGCGGAGGCCCCTCGACGGTGCGGCAGTTTCTGCAAGCCGACCTGATCGATTTCATGCACTTGGTGATCGTGCCCATCACCCTGGGGCGCGGCGTATCCCTCTGGGAGGGCTTGGACGGCATCGAAGACCGCTTCACCGTCGAGACCGTCGCCTCCCCCAGCGGGCTCACCCACCAGTTCTGGAACAAGAACGGTCACGACTGACCCCGGTCCTTCGGCCGATCGGGACCGTCTCGAGCGATGACGACAGGGTGGGCGACGTCTCAGGCGGAGGGCGAGTCCGAAGTGACCGGTGCTGCATCGTGGAGTACCACACAGCATCGACCCGGCTCGGGGGCCAGTTCGGCGCGCGCTCCGCTCCGGCCGCTGCCGGCGATCACTCCCTCGACCAGTCGTAAATTCAACCCGCACACGACCTCCAGGTGGTCACGGGCAACCCGATGAAACGGACAGTTGCGTAGGTCGACACGGCCGTCCGCGTCGATCTGAGGGAGATATCCGCAGCCGCGGAGCGCCGCCAGGAGGTCTCCGCCGGCGTCGGCCGCAGCCCGCTTGCCGGCGTCGAGCGCTGCCTCGTTCACTGCCGCCCTGACGACTCCGCTGGTGTCATGTTCGACCGAGGAGACCAGCAACCGGGCAAGCAATTCGTAATCCCGGGGAGGCACGCTGACAGACATTTCCGTCGTCGCCCGGGTGTAGAGCTTCGCGGGGCGCCCGGCGCCGGGTCCGCCGCGACCGGCCGGTCTCTGGTAACTGACCGTCAACAGCTCGGCGTCGGCCAGCTTGTCGAGGTGATAGGCCGCGAGGGTTCGGCCGATGTCGACGGCGGCAGCCGCTTGCTCCCGCGAGACCGGCGCGTCACTTTCCGCCACGAAATCATAGAGTCTGCGCCGCAACGGATCGTCCAGGTTGCTCAACGCCGCCAACGCAGTTGGGGTTGCGGACCCGGATGCGGACATACCCCGACTGTAACACCAAACAGTATTGACAAATAGGGCGCGGCGGACGATTCTAAAAACACATCCCATTACTTTTACAAGGAGGTTTTCTGATGGCCACCCCAACGCCTGCACACTCACCCGGGCCTCTCGAACGCGCCCGCAGCGACCCCGCCTACAGCGCGTTCCTCTTGCTGCGGATCGGATTCACCGTGCTCCCGATCGCCATGGGCCTCGACAAGTTCACCAACGTGCTCACCACCTGGGAGGACTACCTGGCACCGTGGATCGTCGACCTGAGTCCGCTCGATGCGCACGACACCATGCTCGTTGTCGGAGTCATCGAAATCGTCGCCGGGATCGCCGTCGCGATCAAACCACGATATGCCGCTTATATCGTGGCCGCCTGGCTCGCCGGAATCGTGATCAACCTGCTGACCTACCCGGGCTTCTACGACATCGCACTGCGCGACTTCGGACTGATGCTCGGCGCACTCACCCTCGGCCGGTTGGCCTACGTGTACGACCCCGCCTGGCACAGACACACCGTTCCATCCACGAATCTCGCTGCAGCATAGCGATATCGTTTACGCTCCTGATCGCCTCCCGCGACAACACCACCCTCGCGTCCACCCGACCGGGCCCACCGGCACCGTCGGGTAGAGGGTCAGATGTGGAACAGCATCGTTTCTGCGGTCAGGCCCGGGCCGAATGCCATGGCGCAACCGGAGCCTGTGGGTCCGCCGTTCTTCGCTCGTTCCATGATTTCAGCGAGAACGAAGAGCACTGTCGCCGAGGACATGTTGCCGTAGTTGTCGAGGACATGACGGGACGGTGCGAGGTCTCGATGGTCGAGTCCGAGAGACTCTTCCACGGCGTCGAGGATCGATCGTCCACCGGGATGCACGGCCCACAGGTCGATGGAATCCTTGTCGGCGCCGGCCAGGATGGTTTTCAGATTCTTCTCGTCGAGTGCTCGCGAGAGGGCGCCGGGGACCTTTCCGGACAACACCATGTCGAAGCCGATGTCTCCGATGCGCCAGGTGATCAGCTCGGAGGTGTCCGGAACCATGACGGCGTTGAACGAGTCCAGAGCGATGCCTTCCTCGTCCGCGGATACCAGCACCGCGGCGGATCCATCACCGAATACGAGGAACGACAGCATCGTTTCGAGCGACTCGGACCGCTGCAGGTGAAGCGAGCACAATTCGAGGCTGACGACGAGCACGCGGGCACCGGGTTCGCTCCGCACGATGTGATGGGCGAGTTTGAGTCCGTTGATGCCCGCAAAGCAGCCCATGAAGCCGATCTGGGTGCGTTCGACGGACGAGCTGATTCCGCACCGTTTGATGAGCTCGAAGTCGATTCCGGGGGAATAGAACCCGGTGCAGGTGACGACGATCAGGTGGGTGATCTCGGCGGCACGGTCGCCGAGTTCGAGACCTTCGACGGCCCGGACGGCGAGATCTGGTGCGTTACGTTCGAATTCGACCATCCTGGTCGCGGTGTCCACTTTGTTCGGATCGTCACCGTAAAAGGATTCCGGTGAGGCGATACCCGCCCATCGGTGCGAGATCTGGCACCTGTCGGCCATTCGGCGGAAGAGCAACTGCTTGCGACGTTGGCTGAACGTGCCGTCGGCGAAGTCGACGAATGCCTGATGGACATCGTGCTCCGGAACAACCGTACTGATGCGATTGACAAAGGCAGTAACCATGACGGGGTGCTCCGAAACTGGATGAGGAACCGATGGAGGCAGTGTGGGTGCAATCGCTGAACCGACGACGGCGAGAACGTTAGACCGCGTTCCGCCGCTCTGCAAGAGCACCGTCGGTCGCCACTCGAGGGTACGGTCGCAACGTCATGCAAGTTCCGTCGAGCCTCTGCAGGAGGAGCGCGATGTCGTCGATCCTGCTGTGCAGCGCCCCGCTGACCGGCCATGTGCAGCCGATGATTGCGATCGGCCGACAGTTGGTGCAGGACGGGTGTGCGGTGTCGATCCTGACGGGGCGCAAGTTTCGGCCCCACGCCGAACGTGCCGGGATCCGGTTCATCGCGCTCCCCGACAGCTGCGACTACGACGAAGCCTCGCTCAACGAACGGTTCGCCGGTCGCGCCCGGCGGCCGGCGTTTCTCCGGTCCCGGTTCGACGCGGAGCGGATGTTCGCGGCGCCGCTGGCGGACCAGTACCGTGCCGTCCTCGAGGCGCTCGAGCGGGTGGACGCCGACACGATCCTCGCCGAGAACCTGTTCCTGGGCATGCTTCCGCTGATTGGCCGAAGCCCGGGCACTCGCCCGCGCGTGTTCGGCGTGTGCACATCCCCGCTGATGGCAACCAGCGTCGATACCGCGCCGTTCGGTCCGGGACTGTCCCCGGCGACCGGAAGGCTCGGACGTCTGCGCAACCGGGTACTCAACGCCGGCGCGCGGGGCATCGTTCTGCGCCGGGCCCAGCAGGTCGCCGCGGCAGCGACACGTGACTGCACCGGGGCCGAGCCCCCGTGCTTTCTACTGGACTGGGTGTTGCACGCCGAGACGGCCTTCATCCTGACCACGCCCGGCTTCGAGTACCCGCGAAGCGACATCGGACAGCGCCTGACCTTCGTCGGCCCGATTCTGCCTGCCGCCCCCGGCGACGCACCGAAGCCGCCGTGGTGGGACCGCCTGAACACCGACCGGCCTGTCGTCCTCGTCACACAGGGCACCCTGGACAATCACGACCTCGGCCGCCTCGTCGAGCCGACCATCGATGCCCTCGCCGACACCGGTGCGCTGATCGTGGCCACTACCGGGGGACGCCCGATCGCGGCGGTGCGGCGTGACTCTCCGAATCTGATCGTGTCCGAATTCGTCTCCTTCGACCTCCTCCTCCCACACGTCGACGTCATGGTCACCAACGGCGGCTGGGGCGGGGTACATTTCGCGTTGTCGCACGGCGTCCCCCTCGTCGTCGCGGGCAGTACCGAGGACAAAGCGGAGGTGGGTGCGCGACTCGCGCGCTCCGGTGCAGGCGTGCGACTGCGCTCGGGCAGCCCCGGCCCGGCCCGGATTCGCCGGGCTGTCGAAACCGTTCTCCGCGATCCCGCATACCGGACCCGCGCCGAGGAATTGGCTGCCGAGTTGGCCGAACTCGACGCAACCAGATCGATCTCGCAGGTGATCATAGGTCGCGCGCGATCAGGTTCGGTCGGCTAGGTTCACTCCATGCGCAAACGGGTGTGGTGGATCATTGCGGGTGTCGTCGCCGTGATCGTGCTGGTTGTCGGCGTCGGACCCTGGGCGTATGCGACATTTCTGCACGGTGATCAGCCCGATGCGCTGCACCTGTCGGACGACCCGGCGGCCGCCGCGACAGGCCCCCTCGACGGCACGTGGTCCGTGTCTCCCGGCTCGCACGCCGGGTACGAAGTCTGGGAAACCTTGAGCGGCCAACGAACCTTCGTGCGCGGTCAGACCGATCAGGTCACCGGTACCGCCGCTGTCGAGAATTCCGTACTCACAACAGGGAACGTGAAGGTCGACGTGAAATCGATCGCCACCGACGACACCCGCCGGGACAACATGTTTCGCACCCTGGTGATGAACACAGCCTCTCAACCCACAGCGACGTTCGAGATTTCCCAACCCGTCGACCTCTCCGAATTGCCTGCCGACGGCACCGCGGTCACCGTCCCCGTCCACGGCACACTGACATTGCGCGACCAGACCCGCGACGTGACCACGAATTTCCAGATCCGCAGGTCAGGACAGAATATCGAGACGGCGGGCGCAATCGACACGGTCTGGACCGACTACCAGATCAACAAACCGACCCTCTTCCCGAACATCGTCGTCGAGGATGCCGGACAGGTGCAGTTCGCGATCGTGCTGAGCAGGAGCTGACCGACGATCACCACCACCAACCGGATTCCGCCCACCGTTCCGGTTCTGATCGTCGGTGGCGGACCGACCGGTCTGACGACCGCGAACCTCCTCTCCCGCTACGGCATCGAGAGCATCGTCCTCGAACGTCACCGCGGTCCCTATCCACTGCCGCGGGCCGTCCATCTCGACGACGAGGTCCTCCGGATCCTGCAAACGGTCGACGCTGCCGCCGAGATCACCCGAATATCGCGCCGCGCACTCGGAATGAGACTGGTCGACGCCGAGCTACGGACACTGGTCGAGATCCGGCGTGACCGCCCGGTCGGGTTGCACGGTTGGCCGGAGACCAACATGTTCGATCAGCCTGACCTGGAACAGGTTCTACGGACGAACCTCGAAGAGCGCGCAGCGAATGCCCTCGCCTCCGGATGCGAGGCCGTCCGGGTGCAACGACGGCCGAACGGCACCGTCGATGTCACGATCCGCGACACCCGTACCGGACACGAGACCGTTACGACAGCCCGGTACGTGCTCGGGTGCGACGGCGCGAACAGCATGGTCCGATCCGCGATCGGCACAGGCACAAGAGATCTCGGGTTCACACAACGATGGCTGGTGGTCGATGCCGAGTACGACCACGATCTCGGGATGTGGCCGGGGGTCCACCAGGTCTGCGCCGGCGTCGGATCTGCAACGTTCATGCAGATCGGTGACAACAGATACCGGTGGGAATTTCGCCTCCCGGACGAGTCCCGATTCGACTCCGACGACGACATCAGCCCGGCCGATGTGCGCGACCTGCTCGAACCATGGGTACCGGCAGGAGACACCGGTCTGCGGGTGCTGCGGCACACCATCTATTCTCACCGCGCCCGGGTCGCACGCACCTGGCGCAGGGGACCTCTCCTTCTGCTCGGCGACGCCGCCCACCTCACGCCACCATTCATCGGGCAGGGTCTCGGTGCAGGACAACGCGACGCCATGAACCTCGCCTGGAAACTCGCCGCCGTCCTCGACGGCCACGCCGACGATCGACTGCTCGACACCTACGAGCCCGAACGCAGCAGACATGTCGTCCGGGCCATCCGCGCCGCCACCGCGATCGGCCGAATCATGGCCACGCGCCCCACGCGCCCCGTTCGAGCCGGACACGCTGTGCTGCGCCGAGCATCGGCGCTACCGGGACCCGACGCACTGGCGACACGCGTCCTCGCACCACCGCTGCGCGGAAGTGCACTGACCCCCAGCGTCCTCGCTCTGCCGTCGTACCGGACCAGGACCGTCGGAACACCGATCCCGCAGGACGTCCTCGACGACGAGACCGGGACCGGGAGAACCGACAGCGTGCTCGGCCCCGGCTTCGCACTCGTCTGCGCCGGGAAGCCGCCGCACGCCCTCGCCGATGTCGGCCGCCGACTCGACGCGAAGGTCGTCACCAGCCGCTCCCTCGCGGGATCGACCGGTGAAATCAACCGCTGGATGCGTCGCAATCACCTCACCGAAGTGCTGGTCCGACCTGATCGGATCGTCCTCGCTGCTGTCGACCGCCGGGGTCGCATGAGTCCGACAACGTCCTGGTTGCCACTGCTGACCGGTGAGGTCAGCTGAGGTCGATGTCGGCGTAGATCGCGGCGTGGCCGGAGGAAGCGTGCCCCGGTGCGGTCATGGTCGGAAAGTGCTCGAACAGCGTGCCGTGCTTGCCACCCCAGACACCCTTGCGGAAGATCGCCCCACCCGTCGCCCGATCGAACAGCGCAGGAGAGAGCAGCACATAGTCGATCTTGTTGCTCGCGGTGCCATTGGCGTAGGTTCCGGGCCGGCCGCCGTCATCGAACCCGGCCACCTCCGAGACGTCGCGCAGATCCGTACCGACCAGCAGCGGCTCGAGCGACGCACTGTCGGGGGTGTCGTTGAGATCGCCGACGACGGCCACGAACTCCGCGCCGTCGGCGCGCAGTTGCCAATAGATCGCGGCGACCCGCTCGGCCTGCCGAAGGCGGCGCGCGTTGCTGTCGGCAGGCGTGCCGTAACCCTTGCTCTGGAAATGGTTGACCAGCACCGTCAACGACGAGCCGGCCAGCGTGCTGGTGCCCGGGAAGTCGAAGGTGAATTCGGGGCAGTCGCGGCTGAAGATCGGTCGACCGGTCGGGGTGCGGTCGTCAACGTGCGAGCGGATGCCCCGCAACGGATAGGCGTCCTTCGACAGGATTCCGACAGCGAGGCCGCGATCGTCGTTGCCGTCGATCACCATCGCGTGCGGAAACAGCGGATTCCGGTCCTGGTCGACGATCGCGGCCTCGGCGAAACGCTCGAGAGCGATCCGGCCCTCGACCTCGACGACGGCAGCGATATCGGCGTCCACCTCGCGCAACACCTGGGCGGTGTGCGTCATCGCCAGCGCATCGATGCGTTCCTTGGTCAGCTCCACCCACCCGACCCAGTCGCCGCGCCCGTCGGCAACGACCGACACCGCGGCCTGCGAACGCTTGACCAGTCGTCCGTGGACCTGCCGCAGTACCGCGTAGGTGGTGGTGTCGGATCGGTCGAGATCCAGGGCCACCAAGAGGTCGAGGATGAGCTTCTTGTCGTCGTCGGTGTAGGTGTCCTGGGCGATCAGCTCGCCGAGCTGGGCGTGTGCCTCGAGGATGTCGCGCCCGTCATCGTCCGGCGCGCTGCCCATCGCGCGGGGACGGGAGAAGAGGTTCTCGACGTTGAACGAGGCAATACGGAGCGAGGTGGACGACACGATGACTCCCGGTTTGACTTCGGACGGCGGAGAAGACGACGGGGTGATGGTCGATCGAGCACGATGCGAGCCCAGGCCCGCAGACGGCAGCCTATCCGGGCGCCGACCGGAACGGAACACAACCGAGCCACACCCGCACGACCGGGAACGATCCTGGATAGGCACGAAAGGCGTTGCACCCTTTACTTATCGGATCGGCAGTCGATTGTTGCGCTGCCGACTGTTCACAGGGCATCCGGCCAATCCACCGCGCCTGTATACCTAGAGTTCTCCGACTGTGAGCGGCATGACTGATTTCCCCCCGGAGTGGGTATCCCCGGGCTGTGCGCCATCCGGCCCGCCCGGTCTCGAGCCTGGTGCCAGTCGATCGCGAGAGGAACTCCGGGACGATGCGGGAACAATTCGACGAGCAACTCGAACAGATCAGGGACGACCTGGTCGAACTGTGCACCCTGACCGAGCCCGCGATCGACTGCGCAACCCGGGCCGTGCTCGATACCGACCTCCCGGCAGCCGACCGCGCCACCGAACTGAGTGCCGACATCGAGGCCCGCGCCGGAGAACTCGATCATCGAGCACTCACGCTGATCGCCCGCCAACAACCGGTGGCACTGGACCTGCGATCCCTGATCGGCGGCATGCACAACATCGCAGATCTACGGCGGATGGGCAGTCTGGCGGCACACATCGCCGAGGTGGCCCGGCTGCACCATCCCGAACCGGTCGTTCCCCACGAGCTGCGGGGCATCATCTCGGACATGGGCGTCGCCGCCACCGCACAGGCCGCGGCGGCACGAGAAGTCCTCCGCACCCGCGACGAGGCGGCCGCATTGGACCTCATCTGGGCGGACGAACGAACCGACGAACTACTCCGCAGACTGTTCGCCGCCACCAAGAGCGACGAGTGGCTGCATGGCGCCGCGTCCGCCGTGAACATCACATTGCTGGGCCGATTCTACGAACGCTTCTGCGATCACACCGTCGAGATCGGGCGGCGCGTCATCTTCGTGGTCACAGGAGAAATTCCCGACCAATGACAGCTCGGCGGAACCGGATCCGTCGGCTGAGCACAGACATTCGTGCACCGGAATTTCGCCGACACGACACCGCCACGTACCTGCAACCGCCTACGACGCCCGGGAAGAATGGCAAGAGCGCAGACCACGTAACACCGTGCCGAGGAAGGGGCGGGCATGTCCGAGGAATTACTGGTCAAGCAAGGTGTGGCAAAAGGAACCGCGATGGGTGGAGCGGTTCTCCTCGTCACCGTCGGTGTGCTCGAATTTCTGCAAGGCATCTCCGCGGTGGCCAAGGACGAGGTGATCCTCGTCGGAGTGGAATACACCTACAAGCTCGACGTCACCGCATGGGGGTGGATTCACCTCGTCCTCGGGGCGGTCGTCGCGGCCACCGGCATCGGATTGTTCAGCGGGGTGATCTGGGCGCGAATCTCCGCGCCCATCATCTGCGGCCTGTCGATCGTCGTCAATTTCCTCTGGCTGCCCTACCAGCCGTGGTGGGCGATCACGATCATCGTGCTCAACGCCGTCGTCATCTGGGCCGTGGCGACCTGGGATCCCGCCAAGATCTGAGCGCGACAGGCCCCAGCCGGACGGGCGCGAGGACCGGACAAAGTCCCTTGTCCCGTCGCGCGACGGTGGTCCTGTGCGGTCGACGGGACGAGAATGTAAGAGTTGTCCACCAGCGAAGAACAGCACATCGACGTCGTCCGCCGACGCCTGCAGGACAGGTTCCCCGACCTCGATACCCGCCTGATCGACGAGGCGATCGACGCCGCCCATCACCGGTTCGACGGCCGCCCGGTCCGCGACTTCGTCCCCCTGCTCGTCGAACGCGCCGCCGCCACCACGCTCAACACAGCACCTTCCCCTTAGCGTCAGCCTGCGGGAAATTCGACTGCCTGATACGTGCTGCCTGGCGAACCGGTGGGGTCTACAACGCCTTGTACGGTGAATTTCGTGCCGCCAGCTTGCCCGGCCCGTCACGGCGCGGCACTGTTCCCGCGCACCTGTTCGCCTACCAGCTCGAGCACGGCGTCATCCCGCGGCTGGGGTGGTCCGGTGCCGACGACGCGGTGCTGTGCCACCAATGCGACTTCGCCGGCTGCGTCAACCCAGCACACATGCGACTGGGCACCAATACCGTCAACCGCACCGAGTACCACCTGCGGCGCCGCAACCTCGCCAGCCCCCTCGCCGACGTCCGCGGCCCGGCCGGACGTACCCGCGCAGTCGCGGCCGCCATCCGCACCGGCCTCGCGCACTGCGACGCTCCCGCCAGCATCGAAGAGCGGATCCGGAGTGCAGAAGCGGCCGGACTTCCTCTCACCCTCTGGTAACCACGGGCAGTAGCAACGACTGCCCACAGCACGCGAACCCCGGTCCGCGGATTTCAACCCAGGTCGAGTTCCGGTGCGGTGGTCAGGTATTCGATCTGTTCCAACGTCACCGGCACGGTGGACTCCCCGATGGGGCAGTGCTGATGATGGCTTGTTGGGTGGAGGGGAGGGTGATCGAGAAGTAGGCGCTGCCACAGTTGGCGGGGTAGTCCGCGCGGGTGACGGTGGACCCGTCCGGCGACGTGGTCGTGATGCGATCCGGATTGATCTCGTTCAGGTACTCGTCCTGCCGGTGACGCCGCCGCCCGGCCGCTATCCGACGGGTGGGCGGTGCGCGCAATGGCACACAGGTTCTCTGTGGTGAGGACGCAGGCGGATTCGTTTGTCCACAGAGCAGACTCTGATCATCACATCGCGGTGATTCATTGGCGCTACAGGAGGGTGACCATGTTGCGGAGAGTTTCCCCCAGCCTGACTTCGGAGCTCAAACAGACTGCAGGGCCTTCCGGTGCCGCCGGTCCCTGCAGGATTGATGCCGAATCGATCGCCCTCGTTGAGTTCGCTCTTCGCTGGCTCCCCTTCGGCGGCCCCAGCGCCGACGACGTCCTGGTGGAGTTCGGAATCAGCATGCTGACCTTCGCCCAGCGGATCGAGGAGATACTCGCATCGGGGCGGTGGACAGGCCTCGACTTGGCAGAACGGAACCGCCTGCGGGAAATGGCTGCCGCAGTTGGCCGCAGGTCGGAACGACGATAACCGCAGCCCCGTCGGGGCGGCGCAACAGTTGTCCCGCAGCCAATGACGGGGGTGCTGGGCCGAGCATGCCATCGTGACCCAGTGAGTGTGGGCGTGGATCCGGAGCGGCCGGTGCACGCATTCGAACCGAAGTAGAGGAGCGCGCGGTGACCGGTATCGACAACCAGACCGCCCGAACCGCGGTCGTGACGGGAGCGAGCTCGGGAATTGGCGAGGCCACCGCCCGGGCTCTGGCAGCAGCAGGGTTCCAGGTGGTTCTCGGTGCACGCCGCCTCGAGCCTTGCGAGCGTATCGCCGCCGAGATCGGAGGCACCGCGCTCTTCCTCGACATCACTTCCGATGAGTCCGTGACGAGGTTCGCGGACTCCCTCGATTCGGTTGCGGTGTTGGTGAACAATGCCGGCGGTGCCCGGGGGATGGCGGCGGTCGGCGACGGGGAGGTGGAGGATTGGCGGTGGATGTGGGAGACGAATGTTCTGGGTACTTTGCGGGTCACCAAGGCACTGATCCCGAAGCTGCTCGCAGACGGAGACGGGATGGTTATCACGGTGACCTCGACCGCCGCGCTCGAGGTCTACCCCGGCGGGGCCGGGTACACCTCGGCGAAGCATGCCGAACGGGCACTGCATCGGATGCTCGAAGCCGAACTTGCCGATACCCAGCTCCGGTTCACCGAAATCAGTCCCGGAATTGTCCACTCTGATTTCTCGACCAACCGGTTTCACGGTGATGCCGAGCGGGCTGCGGCGGTGTATGCGGGCATGACACCGTTGACCGCGGAGGATGTTGCGGACGTCATCGCTTTCGCCGCCACCGGACCGCGGAATGTGTCCATCGAGCATGTGGTGATCCGGCCACGTGCCCAGGCCGATTCGGTGACTGTTTTCCGCGAAGATTGACCCGCTCCCACACGGCACGGCACGGCACGGACAAGAGCAGTGGCGGTAGTGGGCGCGTGTATCGAGCGTTCGTGGGGAATTTCTGCCCGTCAGGGGCTGGGCACCTCGTCTGCCTGCCCGGTCAGTGCGTCTTTGAGGATCAGCGCAACCCAGGTTTCCAGGGTGCGGTCATCGAGGCTGCGGCCGAGGAGCTCCTCGGCTCTCTTGATCCGGTAACTCACGGTGTTACGGACGACGAAAAGCTCATTCGCAACGGCCAATGGGCTGCGTTTGAGTCGGAGATACGCCTCGGCGGTTTTGCGGAGTTCGGCGGCTTGCGGTTCGTCGGCGGCCAATGCTCCGAGCTGGACCCGCACGAACCGGTCGGCCTTCGCCGGGTTCTGCGCGAGCAAGGTGAGAAGGTGCAGGGACGTGAAGTCGATGAGCTGGGCGCGGATACCCGGTAGCGCTTCGCTGATGTCACGTGCCTCGAGCGCTTCCTGATGGGTGACGGCGAACCCGGTGAGCCCGCCCTGGGGGCTGCCGAGGGTGGCGCGGACACCGTTGTACTTGCCGAGCAGCGAGTTCAGTTCCTCAGGGGTGCCCGTCAATGCTCGGGTGCTGTTTCCCCATGCATACATACTCGCCCGCCCGTACGGGATGAGCAGTGTCTGTTCTGCGCCGGCCGCGTGCAGCAGTGCGATCGCGATCTTGTGGAGAGCGGAATCATCTGCGGCCCGTGAGGTTTCGGCCCACAGCACCACGCCGAGGTGGGACCGGTGGGAGAGGGTGTAGTGCAGGGTGTTCTCGGCGGCGGGAACATCGCTGCAGTCGCCGGCGAGGATGGTCCGCACCATCTCGTCGCGCGCGGCGACGGTGGTCATGACCCACCGTTCGTGTTCGAGCCCGTACTCGCGGCCGATGGCTTCGGTGAACCGGTCGACGAAGTCGAACAGCACCTCCACCGCGAGTTGGAGTTGGGTGGGTTGTTCGGCGATGGGAACGTGCTCGACGCAGGCGCGCATATACGCCTCGGCCAGCCAGGCGTGTCCTTGGCGGACCGATGCCCAGATTGTCGGCAGCGCGATGCCGCGGTGCACATAGTCCTGGATGGCGCGGATCGTGTCCTCGGTGATGGCCGGGGTGTCGATGTTGCCGCTGTCGATGCCGAGCATGGCGATGATGGCCGATGATTCGGTGCCCAGGCGCACCGTCGCGATCTGTGCGGGGCCCTTGCCGAACTCCGGGGCTGCTTCGACGGCGCGGACCGCGATCGTGTGACCGAGCGCGACCGCCCAGTCGACCGCATCCTGCCCGACCTGCTCGATCGCGGGACCGAGCACCGCAGGCGAGCACACCGGGACGATCTGGGTGCCCGGCTCGACGCGCAGTTGCCGTACCCAGTGACCCTGGACGGCCATCGGTGCGTCTCCTTCCGCTGCGGTGCTACGGTCCCGTTCGTTACTGCTGGTCGTCGCCCAGGAACTCGGCGAAGTTCCAGTAGTCGTTGAGTTCGAAGACCTTGCCGTCGACGATACGACCGACGATGCCGTACTTGATGGTGAATGCCTTTCCGGTCGCCTTGATCGGGCCGAGGTCCTTCTCGAACGTCCCGATCATCAGCGCCTCACCGGCGCAGTCGGTGTCGGTTTCGATGGTGTGCAGCAACTCGAAGCGCAGATCGGGAATGGATACGAACGAGCCGGCCATGAACTGGGCGAGTTCGTCGCGGCCGCGGAAGGTGGTGTTGATGGTCTTGTCGGTGTAGACGAGATCGTCACGGAAGTAGGCGAGTACTCCCTCGATGTCGTGATCGTTCCACCGGTCGTAGAGCTTGTCGAGAATGGTCATGGTGTCCTTCTACAAGTGGGATCGGTCAAAGGTCTGCAGGTCACAGGAATGTGGTGTTCGGGCTCAGCCCCAGCAGCACCCGGCCGTACAGCTCGGTGTTGGTGTTGGGCTGCATCAGCGCGTGCAGGGACAGGGACTGGATGTCGCGGTGGTAGCGCTGGATCGGCACCGAGGACTGAATCGCCGACGCCCCGCTGGCCTGGAAGAGAATGTCGACGGCCTCGCGGGCGAGTTTGATCGAGTGGCCGGCGTGTCCGCGGATCGCGGCCCGGTTCTCGAGGGTCAGTTCCGTGCCCACGTGCTCGTCGATCAGTGCCCCGGCGCGAGCTGCATGGGCTTCGGCGGAGAACAGCTTGAGCTTCGCCTCGGCGACCTGGTGGTGGGTCAGCGGCGCCTCGATCTGGCTGGCGTACTCGGTGTAGGTGATGGTGCTTCCGGGCAGGCGCTCGAGGAAGACATCCATCGCGCCGCCGGCGATACCCACCGGGGCTCCGGCCGACGCGGCGATAAACACCGGCACACCCGGAGAGCGGAAGTAGGGGTTCTCCGCCGACGGGGTGCTGCCGGGATACTGGGCAGTGGCCAGGTTCTGCACCGAAAGCACCCGGTGGTTGGGCACGAAGACGTCCTTGGCGACGGTGGTGCGGCTGCCGGTGCCGGCCAGGCCCGAGGAGTACCAGTCGTCTTCGTAGTCGAGTTCGCTGTAGGGGATCAGCACGAACTGCGGGGCGACGCTGCCGTCTTCCTCTTCGACCAGGGCGGCCAGCCCGGCCCAGTGTGCGTTGGGAGATCCGGTGTTCCATCCCCAGCGGCCGTTGATCAGGATGCCGCCGTCCTGCCGCTTGCCTTTGCCGGTCGGGGCGAACACGCCGGCTGCGCGGACTCCGGGTACGGAGAACACTTCTTCCTGCGCCTGGTCCGGGAACAGGGCGATCATCCAGTTGACGGAGTTGATCAGGGTGCACACCCAGCCGGTGGACGGGCATCCGCGGGCGACCTCGGCGAGCACCGCGTTCTGCTCGGTGATCGAGGCTTCGAAACCGCCCCGGCTCTTCGGGAGGGTGAGTCGGAAGACGCCGGCGTCGGCGAGGGCGTCGATGTTCTTGTCCGGTACCTGGCGGAGCATTTCGGTGTCGGCGGCGTTGGCGCGGAGGAAGGGAACCAAGTCCCGCACGCGCGCAAGGACGTCCTGCGCGGACTCGACGCGGGCTGGGGATTCGGTGGTGCTCATGTGTCTGTCTCCAATGGGGCGGGGGTGGGGGAATCGTGTTCTGGATCAGGCGCCGAGGCCGGCGGCCGATGCCGAGGAGTTGAGGTGGTGGACGGTGTTCTCGGCGGCCTGGACCACGCTGGCGGTGTCGATGTCCATCAGGGTGCGGTCCCGCTTGACTCCGTGGCCGGCGACGAAGACGTCGGTGACGTGAGCGGCGGTGGCGTTCAGGATCAGGGCACCGATCGGGGAATTGACCGGCCCGGATTCGAGACCGCCCAGGTCGAGGATCACGATGTCGGCCTGCTTGCCGACCTCGAGGGATCCGGTCACGTGGTCGAGTCCGAGGGCGCGGGCGCCTTCGATGGTCGCCCAGCCGAGGACGTCGCGGGTGGTGTGCAGGGTGGCCTGGCCGCCGTCCCGCAAGATCGTGTGGCTGGCGGCGCGGCTCTGCTCGTATGCGCTGCGCATCTGACCGAACAGATCGCCTGCGACGCCGACCTCCGCGTCCACACTCAGGCTCGGCGACAGACCGACGGCGTCGAACCGGGCGAACGGCGGGGCGCCGTGGCCCATCACCGACTCCACTGCGGGCGATGAGGAGATGGTGCCGCCGGTGTCGGCGATCAGCTTCAGTGCACCGTCGCTCGAGGTGTTGGTGTGGATGTAGGTGATATCCGAGCCGAGCAGGCCTTGCTCGTTGAGGGATTCGACGGTGTTGCGGGCTCCGAGCGCCGAGCACCCGGTGTGCATGGTGATCCGCAGACCAAGCTCGCGGGCGAGGCGGATGTCGTCCCACGCGGCGTCGTAACTGCTGAATTCGGGGCCACGAACACCGGCGGCGAGGGTCAGCAGATTGTCGTCGGTGGTGCGGTACTGCTCGACGATCCGGCGGATGTCGTCGGGGTGGCGGTTCTCGCTGTCGACACCGAGCCAGTCCTGCAGCGGGGAGACTCCGACGCTGTGCGCGTAGACGGAACGGATCTTCGCTGCCTTCAGGGCCGCCACCGCGGCGTCGGAATGGTCCGGGGTATTGGAGATGTGAGACCAGTCGAGCACCGTGGTGATACCGGCGTTCAGGGCACCGGCCGCGCCGAGGAGGTTGCTGTTGTACACGTCATCGGGACGGAAGAACTGTCCGCGGGTCAGGGTGGACTGGAAGTAGTCCATCAGATCCCCATCGGGAAGTGAGTTGCGCAGCACCGTCTCCCACAGGTGGCGGTGGGTGTCGATGAGACCGGGAATGACCACCCGCCCGGTGGCGTCGATGACCTCGTCCGCTTCCTCGGTGATCGACGGGCCGACCGCGACGATCACACCGTCCTCGATCAGGATGTCACCGTCGGGGATGTCGTTGTCAGCGGGTGCGGTCGGAATGATGTAGCCGCCCCGGATCAAAACACGCCTGCTCATGTTGGAGAACCTCTCTGTCTGCGGGATGCGCACCGAGCCGATGGGTGTCGGTGCACACCGTCCCTTGCGGGCTGTGACGCCCAGCATGTGTGACTGCAACCACACTCGGCTTGCGCTCTGCGCCACAACGTGGGGCTGGGATTTGCGCGCCGGGCAGAATCTGTGAGCATCGGGCCCGGTGCGAGCGCGGATGAGGCGCTCGGCCCAACAGGGCAGCGGCAAATGTGGCTGCCGACGTCTTGCCGCGGCGAACGGTCCCGGCCACCGTTGACCCAGGCGTACTGCGGCCGGTCGCGGCGCCGCGTTGAAGGTGGTGCGATGTCGCGTATTCGGAAGACCGCGCAGTGTGACAGACCCGGCACGGATCGTGGCGACCTCGGTCCCCGGCGACGAGCACGAAGGGATGGACATGAATGACGTCGACCCGGTCCGCACCCGCATCCGCGACCTCGAACGGCGTCGATACGCCGCCATGGTCAGTGCCGATGCCGACACCCTCGAGGCACTGTTGTCGACGCGGCTGATCTACACGCACTCGAACGGCGCCCGCGACACCAAGGTCAGCTACCTCGCCAAGGTGCGGAACGGAACATTCACCTACACCTCGATCGACCACCCCGAGGAGCAGATCCTCGTCGACGCCGGCTGTGCGGTGGTCCTCGGCCGCATGATCGCGTCCGCATCCTGGGCGGGGGTGCCCAAGAGACTTCACAACAGCGCGCTCGCCGTCTGGGTCGACGAGGGCGACGCCTGGCGGATGGTCGCGTACCAGCCCACACCCATCCCCGACCACTGACCACCGCTCGGGAAACCGCGACGACAACGACTCGATTCAGGAGGAACCATGACTCGTCCGGCCCCTGTCACACCGCAGACGGTCGCCGTGATCGGCGCCGGCGTGATCGGCCGAACGCTGGCCACCCGATGGTCGAAGGCGGGTCACACCGTCGTGTTCGGTGTCCGGCGGCCCGAAGATCCTTCACTCGTCGAGTTCGCCGCCGAGATCACCGCCGACGTCGGAACCATCGACGCCGCCCTCGCGGCAGCCGAGACCGTCCTGTTCGCAGTCGACGGCGCGGCAATGGAGACCGTCACCGCCACGGTGGGTGCCGCACTGGACGGGAAGACCGTCATCGACGCCACCAACAACCTCGGCCGTCAGCCACTCAACAGCATTGCCGCCCTGACGGCGCAGGCGCCGACGGCACAGATCTACCGGGCATTCAACAGTCTGGGGTGGGAGAATTTCGCCGACCCCGAGTACGGGGACCTCACCGGCGACCTGCTCTACAGTGGTCCGGTCGGATCGAGCCAGCAGATCGTGGAGACCCTGATCAGCGACACCGGACTGCGCCCGATCTGGCTCGGCGACAACGACAAAGCCCATATCTGCGACACGATCACCGAGTTGTGGTTCACCCTCGCCTTCGAGCGGAAGTACGGCCGCGGCGTCGGCATCAAGATCCTCACCCGCTGAATCCTGAACCCGGACAACCGACGACCGGGTGCCCACCTGACCGGGCCTGAGCACGCGCCGCTGCTCCCCACACCGACGTGTAGAACGATCGTGCAATGCACGGTTGATGGGTGGCGTCCTGGAAGACCGGACTCAGGCGACCGCCGGCAACGCGGCGTCCTCGCACCATTGGCTTTCGACGGACACCGCACCGGACAAGCCCAGCATGTCGCGAATGGGACCGCCGGTGCACAACTGGGAGTCGACGATCCGCCGATCCACGCGTCGCGCGCCGAGTCCGGCACCGATCGGACTTGCGGCAATGAGGATCTCCGCCGCACGAGTGCATCGTCCCCCCTCTAGCAGGAGGGTCTCTTCGTCGACGACGCGGATCGGAACGTCCTGGGCGTCGATGATCTGCCCAATCATCAGGACTACGTAGTCGGTGTCCCAGTCTGCATCGTGGTACGCCAACAAGCGGCCGGAGCGCGACCCAAGCGTCAACGACACATCCAGGGTGACCCCGGAACGGTTCGGCTGCGGGCCATCGCCTGCTGCGGAAGCGATAAGAGCGAGGGTCCTGGGCAGAACGACTCTCCGCGAATTCCAACTGAAGAAAGGTTCACCGTGAGTGTTCATGACGCTCGTTCCTCTCTCGCATTCCCTTGTGGCGTTTGTTTTCTCACCTCAATTCTGTGTGATGCGCGTCACCACTTCTCGGTGTGTAGGCACAGGATCGGGGAATGCTTTTGCGCTCCGCGCCCTACCTCCGCCAGATGCGGGAGCTGCAGCACCAGATGCGGATCCCGGAGGCCGTGACACTGTCGGGGCTCCCGGACCCTGTACCGCACGGTCCCACCCCGGTCGTTGACGTACACGCAGACCCCAGCCGCACAATGAACCACCTGTGGGGGCGAGTGGTATCACTCGCCCCCACAGGTGGTCGGCGGCACGGACCACTGGTCCAGGTTTCGTCGGGTGTCTGCGCTGCGGCGGCGTCCGGGAATCGGGATGGCGGAACTGTGAAGCGGGTCTATGTGACCGGGTCGGCCAGCACGTTCCCGATGAACCCGTCCTGGCTCTGCCGCTCGCGGTATCCCCGTTCCGCGAACGCATCAGGCACCAGTCCTCGAGCGTCGAAGAGGTACGCCAAGGATTCGTCGACGAGGTCGTGCAGTGCGGTCAAGTCGTGTCCGACGAGGCGGCCGGCCCATTTGCGAACCTGACCGCCGACGAAGACGGTGTCGACGTTGCGGGCGGTGGCGAAACCGACCAACGTTGCGAACACGTTGGTGCCGGGCCCGGTGTTGAGGTCGGTGGTGCGCAGCAACACGATGTCCGCGTCCTTGCCTGGGGTCAGGGTGCCGACCTTGTCGGTGAGGTTCGCGTTGAGGGCACCACCGATGGTGGCGAAGGAGAAGATCTGTTCGGGTGTCAGTGGGGTGGCGGGATCGTCGGCGCCGGAGTCGATCTGGTCGAACACCTGGCTGCGGGACAGGGTCAGCAGGGTCTGCATCTCGATGAAGGGGTCGATGCCGTAGCTGACTTCGGCGTCTTGGCTCAGTCCGGGCACGATGCCGCGTTCGAGGGCCTGCCGGACAGGGGGGAAAGCGGGGCCCAGCCCGAAATTGGCGTCCGATCGGGCACAGATGTTGACTGTCACACCGGCATCGCGGATCAGGTCCCAGTCCCGGTCGGGCAGCCCGAAGCAATGGTTGAAGGTGTGTTGGGGGGTGAGCAGTCCGGCCTGCTGGAGCTCGGACAGATGAGGAATGTAGTTACCCCATTCCGAGGACACCCAGAGGTCGTGTTCCTTGGCGAAGGCCCACACCTGCGGCGCGGGGAAGGCGTCGAACAGGCGCAGGGTGAGCAGCTGGTCGTCGGTGGCGAAGTACTCGTCGCGCAGGCGCAGGATGTCCTGGGGCCAGTGCTGGTCCCAGATCCCCGATTGGGGGGCGCCCGCGGCGTGCACGGCACGGATTCCGGCGTCCCGCAGCGCTTCGACGGCGGCGTTGGAGTGGTCCGGGGTGCGCGAATTGTGGGAGTTATCGATGATCGTGGTGACGCCCGCGTCCAGGGCCACCAACGCGGTGGTCAGGTTCCCGACGTAGTTGTCGTGCGGCCGGTAGTGGGGGGCGAAGCCTTCGTGGGTCAGGCTCACGTATCCCGGGAAGTCCACTGCGGGGGCGATACCGCGGAGTTGGCCTTCCCAGGCGTGCAGGTGAGCATCGACCAGGCCGGGAATGACGATCGAATCGCTGGCGTCGACGACGATGCTGTCGGCGCCAGCATGCACCTCCGGTCCGACGTCGAGGATCTTGGTACCCCGGATGAGTACGTTGCCGACGAAGTTCCCGATGGCGGGATCTCCGGTGACGACGGTGCCGTTCTCGAGCACGATGGTGCGTTCGGTGTCCCCGGCGCTGCGCATGAGGGCTGCGAGTTGTGCTTCGTCCCGCGTGTCGGCGGCCCGGTGTCGGCGGCTGGTCGCCCCTTCAGGCACCTGCTCGGTCTGGGGCGGGCGGGCATAGGCGGAGGGGCGGGCTGCGCCGGCGACGCTCATGAGAGGGTTCCTTCCTTGCGGTGCGATCAGCACCACGTCGTCGTCTTGATCTGCACTGTCGACGGTGCTGAGGGGTTTGGTCTCAGTGGTGCTCAGGCGCGCTGGAACCAGGATTCGAGGTCGCGGCCCAGGGTCAGGGATCGTGCTCCGGTGCGCCGGAGCATCACCCGCAGTGCACTCGCCGGCGTGTGGACCCGATCGGTGATCGACGCTGCGGTGCGGGCGGTGAGGTGCGATGCGTGGTGACCGCGCATCGCCACGATGATGCACGGTCCGGCCCCTGGGGCGTCGACGTCTTCGACGATTCTGTCCGCGGTGGTGAGGTGCAGGGGGACCGCGGTGCGGTTCCGGACCTCACCGACGACCAGGCACAGGTAGTCGACGTCGTCCGTGAACGCCGTCAGCTGCGCCCGGACCCCCGCCAGCTGAAGGGGAAGTTGGAACGACAGCGGCGGGGGTGCGTCGACGGCGAGATCGGAAAGTCCGATGCAGGGCAGGTTGTGCTGGGCGGCGAAGGTGCGCACGTCCTCTCCTGCTGCCATCGACGTCGCGTCAATGAGTCCGACCACCGTGGCGAGCATCGCCGCGGGGGTGAGCCGAGCGGTGCTGATCAGGTCGACGGCGGCCTCCGCGAAGCCGTGCTGGCGCCGGGGCAGTCCCATTTCCGCGCGGAGGGGAACCACGTGCCCGGGCCGAGTGAACGCTGCGGCGGTGGCATTCGAGGACGCGAGCAGCCTCGCGGTCGTTGCCCGATCTGCGGCGGAGATGCCGGTGCCGATTCCTTCGGCGGCGTCCACTGTCACGCAGTGCCGCAGCCCCGGCCGGTCGGCCCCGCGTTGTGGGACCAGGTCGAGTTCGTCGCATCGGGTGGAGGGAAGGGCCACCTGAAGGAAGCCGGAGGTGTGCGCGATGGCGAAGGCGGTGAGGTGCCTGTCGGCGTGCATCGCCGCGAACAGCAGGTCAGCTCGATCGGGTTGCTCGGCGTCGTCACAGAGCAGCACCGCCCCACCCCGGCCGAGCTCGGATACTCCCATCGACACCCGTGCGAGCGCGCGGCGTTCCTCACTGTTCGGCGCGAGATCGATCAGTACCCCGGTGGGGGTCGGTAATTCGTCAACGATGGTCATCTCGAGTACCTCTCGGTCTGCACGGCGGGTTGTCCCTGCGCGGAGCAGCGGGCCGGTCAGCCGACGTCGGCGCGCGAGGCTCGGGCCTGCCGCACGGTGCGTAGCGGTGGATATGCCGCGACGACCGCGACCACGACGACAACAAGCCCGATGAGAACCTGCTGTTCACCGTTGACACCCCAGGGCAGGGAGTCGATGAGCGCATCGAGCGAATAGCGGCCGGGACCGGTGAAGCCGAGCACGAGGGCGGTGCCGGACAACACAATCGGGTACTCGCCGCCTCCGGCCGAGTTCCAGAAGGTGTTGTTCAGATAGATCATGGAGAATCCGGCGACGAGCATGGTGCCTGCGGCGATGGCCGCACCGAGCGGTGTCACCAGGCCGAGCAGCAGCAAAGTCGCGGCGGCGAGTTCGCAGACCACCGCGAGTCGTACCTTCGTCCGTGCTGGGACCTGCCCGAGCTTGCCGAAGAGCGCCTCGGCGCCGGCCGGACCAGGTCCGCTGAACCAGCCCAACGCTTTTTGCGTGCCGTGAGCGAACAGGATCGCGGCGAGCAACACTCGCAACAAGAGCAAACCGATGTCCATGTCACTGCTTTCTGTGATGAGGCGGTGCCTCAGCTGGGGACGGGGCGGAACTGGACGGCTTCACCCAGCATGTGTGATGTCCGCCACGGTGGTCTTGGGCGGGGAGCGCAAAGTTCGGCTGGACCGTTGCGCGGCGGTCATCGACGGCCTGCGCTCGCACGAGGACGGGATCGGCCCGTGTCGGAGACGGGTACGGGGTTTACCCGGCTGTCCGGGCCCGCCTGCCGGCGGGCCCGGTTGTCTCCGGGAGGTCGGTGGGTCCGGCGGCCTGGACCGGCGCCGTGATGCCGGGGCGGCGCTGGTCAGGAATCGTGCGGTGCGTGGGTGCCGAACAGTCGTCCGTGGTAGACGAGCGGCGCGGCGTCACCGAGTTCGGCGGCGTCGACGGTGCCCAGGACGATGACGTGGTCACCGCCGTCGACCAGGTCGGCCACGGTGCAGGCGATCCATCCCGGGGCGCCGGGGATGCGGGGCAGGTCGTGGTCGAGATCCCAGCGGGTGCCGTGGAACTTGCCGACCCCGCCCTTCTTGGCGAACGACAATGCGGTCGCGGCCTGGTCGGCGCCGAGGATGTTGAGTCCGAACCGTCCGGAGGCGCGCACCAACTCCAGGGTTTCGGATCCGCGGTCGAGGGAGACCAGCACCATCGGCGGGTTCATCGACAACGACGCGAACGCGCTGACGGTGGTGCCGTACGGCATGCCCCCGTCGATCGCGGTGACGATGGAGACCGGGGTGGCGACGGCGGCCATGACTTCCTTGAAGGAGGTCTGCACATCGTTGTGGATGGTTGTCATTTTTGTTGACTCCTTGAACGTGGCTGTCTGGTCAGCCGGTGATGTCGCGGCCGAGCAATTGGCGGGCGATGATCCATTTCTGGACCTCGTTGGCGCCCTCGTAGATTTCGCCGATCTTGCTGTCGCGGTAGATCGCTTCGACCGGGCCCGGGGTGCCGTCGGCGCCGAGCTCGCGGGTGAAGCCGAGTCCGCCGAACACCTGGACGGCGTCGCGGGCGATCGTCACCGACAGTTCGGTGCCGGCGAGTTTGGCCATCGCCGCTTCCGGCTCGGGGAACGGGTTGCCCTCGTCGAGCCGGATGGCGGCCTTGATGTACAGGGTGCGGGCGGATTCGAGGGCGAGGGCGTGATCGGCCATGAGGAACTGCCAGTGCTGCATCGATCCGAGTTTGCGCCCGAACGCTTCTCGGGTGGAGAGCCGGTCGGCCATGTGGTCGAACGCGGCCTGCGCCATGCCGACGCCGGCGGCGGCGATCCCGATCCGCCCGTAGGTCAGGGTGGACAGGGCGATCTTCAGTCCGCCGCCTTCGGTTCCCAGGAGCGCGTCGTCGGGTAGTTCGACTCCGTCGAGAATGACGTCGGCGGTGAGCTGGCCCTTGTTGCCAAGTTTGCGGTCGGCGCGGCCGACGCTCACCCCTGGTGTGGTGGTGGGGACGATGAACAGCGACAGCCGCTCGCCGGTGCGGGCGAGGATGACGATGACGTCGGCGACCGGGGAGTTGGTGATCCACCGTTTACGCCCGTCCAGCCGCCACCCGGTCGCGGTTCTGGTGGCGACGGTCTGCACCGCCTGCGGGGACAGATCACTGGAGGCGCCGGGCTCACTGGTGGCGAAGGCGCCGATGATCTCCCCGCGCACCAGGGGGGTGAGCCAGCGGTTGCGCTGTTCGGGTGAGCCCTGGTTGAGGGCGTTGCCGGCGAGGATGCAGTGCACGTCGAAGATCGCGGCGACGCTGTTGGAGTAGTAGGCCAGCTCCTCCACGACCGCCGCGGTCGCCGACGACGGTCGGGCCAGTCCGGCGCCGTGCACGTCGGCGGGGAACGGGATCTCGAAGATCTTCTGGTTCGCCATGGCGCCGAACACATCGAAGGGGAACCCGTCGTCGACCTCGTCGCCGGCGGCGATCCGCGCCGCGGCGGGGGCGACAAACTTGGACGCGAATTCCCGGGCCCGGGTGCGGATCTCGGTCGTCTCGGTGCTCGACTGGGTGTCGTGGTACAGCCGGTCGACCTGACGGACCGGGGTGGCCGCGGTGGTGGTCGTGTCGTGGGTCAGGGTCATCGTCTCTCCGAAATGTGGCGTGAACGGGTCAGTCGGGGCGGAACAGGGGGTGGGGTTCGTCCCACGGATCGGTTTTTCCGGGCGCCCTACGCCGCGATCCGTGGGACGAAGACGCGGGTCAGTCGCCGAGTTGTTCGCGGCTGACGATGAGGTTGTGCAGCACGCCGATCTTCTCCACCTCGATCTCGACCACGTCCCCGGCGGTCAGGAAGCGCTGCGGGTTCATCCCGACACCGACCCCACCCGGGGTGCCGGTGGCGATGACGTCGCCGGGACGCAGGGTGACGGTGTCGGTGATGTAGGCGATGATCTTGCCGACCGGGTGGATCAGGTCCGCGGTGTTGCCGTCCTGCACCGTTTCCCCGTTGACGCGGGTCTGCACCCGCAGCCCGCTCGGATCGGGCAGCTCGTCGGTGGTGACGATTGAGGGGCCGATCGGGCCGGAGCGGTCCGCGTTCTTGCCGAGGGTGAACTGCGGGGTCTCGATCTGCTTGCGGCGGGCGCTGAGATCGTTGAACGCGGTGTACCCGAGCACATGCTGAAGGGCGGTGTCCTCCTGCGCCGCCCACACCGTCTCACCGATGACGGCGGCGAGTTCGACCTCCCAGTCCAGTCCCTTCTCGGTCGGTGGGACCGGCACCTCGGTGCCGTCGACGACCAGGGTCGACGCCCAGCGGCCGAAGATCATCGGGAACTTCGGCAGGTCGAGGCCGGCGACGGACTTCGATTCGTCGGCGTGCGAGTGGTAGTTGATGCCGACGCAGAAGATCCGGGCGGTTTCCGGCACCGGGGGCGCCTGCTCGAGATCAGCGAGGGCCAGCAGTTCACCGTCGCGTTCGGCGTGCAGGGCGGCGTCGGGATTGCGGTAGAAGTCGGCGACGGTACCCAAGGGGGTCACCTTGTCGCCGTCGACGGCGCCGATGTGGCGGGTGCCGCCGACGCTGTATCCGATCAAACGCATGTTTCTCTCCTGGAACCAGATTGGTTGATGGGTCTGGTAATTCGGGTGATTCGGGTAGTTCGGGTGCTCGCTGACGGGTGTCAGTTGGGGCGGAAGCCGAAGTCGACACCGGTCACGGTTTCGTCCCAGCGGGCGGTGACGTACTTCGGTTGGGTGTAGAACCGCCACGCGGCGTTGTTCAGGCCGGTGTCGCCGAACACCGAGTTCTTCCAGCCGGCCACCGAATAGGGTGCGACCGGGACCGGGATCGGGACGTTGACCCCGACCATGCCCGCGGAGGCTTCCCGCTGGAACTTGCGGGCCGCACCGCCGGAGGCGGTGAAGATCGAGGCCCCGTTGCCGTACTCGTGGTCGTGGATCAGCTTCAGGGCCTCGTCGAGGGTGTCGACCCGGACCACCACCACCACGGGTCCGAAGACCTCGGCCTGGTAGATCTCCGCGGTCGGGTCGACATTGTCGACGAGGGTGGGGCCGACGTAGAAGCCGTTCTCGTAGCCGGGCACCACCTCGGCGGAGCGGTCCACCACCACGGTCGCGCCGGCCTGCTGCGCGGCGGCGACGATCCCCTGGATGCGCTGCTGCGCGGCGGCGGAGACGACGGGTCCGATTTCGGATTTGGGGTCGTTGCCCGGCCCGACCACGACCGCCTTCGCCCGCTCGGCCAACGCGGCGACCAGGTCGTCGCCGACCCCACCGACCGCGACGGCCACCGAGATCGCCATGCAGCGCTGGCCGGCGGCGCCGAACCCGGCGGAGGAGATCGCGTCGGCGGCGGCCGCGATCGGGGCGTCCGGCATCACGACCAGGTGGTTCTTCGCCCCGCCGAACGCTTGGACCCGCTTGCCCGCATTCGCGGCCCGCTTGTAGATGCTGTGCGCGATCGGGGTGGAGCCGACGAAGGACACCGCGGCGACCTCCGGGTGGTCGATGAGGGCTTCGACGACCTGCTGCTGGCCGTGGATCACCGAGAGCACACCGTCGGGCAGGCCCGCTTCCTTGGCGAGTTCGGCGATGCGGATCGCCGGGCCCGGGTCCTGCTCGCTGGGCTTGAGGATGAAGGTGTTGCCGGCGGCGATGGCGACGGCGGCCATCATCAGCGGGATCATCACCGGGAAGTTGAACGGGGTGATCCCGAGAACCACGCCGAGCGGGTGCAGGGTGGAGAAGGTGTCGATGCCGCGGCCGGTCTGCTCGCTCATCTCGCCCTTGAGCAATCCGGGGACGCCGCAAGCGAGTTCGACCGAGTCGAGGCCGCGGGCGACCTCGCCGCGGGCGTCGTCGAGGGTTTTGCCGTGCTGGGCGGTGATCAGCTCGGCGAGCTCGTCCTGATGCCGGCGGATCAGGTCGCGGAAGGTGTAGAGCACCTGGGCGCGGCGAGCGGCGGGCAGGTCACGCCAGGTGGGGAAGGCGGCGGCCGCGGAGGCCACGACCTGCTTGACGGTGTCCTCGTCGGCGAGGGCGACCGAGGCCAGGGGTTGGCCGGTCGCCGGATCGAGGACAGGGAGCTGGTCACCCGCGGACACGTGCGATCGGCCGTCGATCCAATGGGCGATGGTGGTCATAGCGACCTCTCTCGAAGATGTCGGAACTGGGTGGGCGGCCGGTCAGGCCGTGGGTGCGTGCTTGCCGACGACACCGTCGAAGACCTCGACGACCGCGTCCTCGGTGATGGCGTCGTTGTCCTCGGGCGAGTCGATCTCGCGCCAGAGTTCGTAGGCGATTTCGCGGGCGATCTTGCCGTCGCGCATCTGGAAGCAGTGCACCAGGCGGACGCTCATCTTCGTGCCGATCGCATACGGCAGGTTCGGCATCTTGTCGCCGACCACGGTCACGTGCGCGATCTGGTCGTCCATGACGAATTCCTCGGTGGCGAACCGGCGCAGCGCGATCGTCTTGTCGTAGACGAGGGTCTTGAAGATGTCCATGTATGCCGCGCGGACCTCGGCCGGGTCGGTGTAGACCATGCCGCGCGAGGGGGCCTCCCACACGATGTCGTCGGTGTAGAGGGCGATCGCCTTGTCCACATCGTCCGGGTTCTCGTTGTGGAAGTGCGCCTGCACGACCTCGAGGTTGCGGGCGATGATCTCCTCGTGCGTGAGCTCCGAGTTCGGACGGGTGTCGGCAATCACGCTATCCACCGACGTCTGTGCCTGAGTCATGAATTAACAACCTTTCAAACGGTGCGGCAACGTCCCCTTCTCAGCGAGCAGATGTGCTGCCCCGTGAAATCGCCAGCGTGTGCGTTGCCTGTGTGGTCCTGGCGCTTGACCTAGATCCTGTGTGAGGCGCGACACAAGGCGCTTGCGCGTGGGGACAAAAGTTCGATGGATCGATTGTGTCCATCGCTCATCGCCGCGATTGACTACCGACAGCGCACACGCATCGAGCCCCTAGCTGTAGTTCGCAGTTCGGTGGTCAACGGCGTGGCATGGGGATGTAGGTGAGGACGGCTCAGGGCCGCTACACAGCCGTGCGACCACGCCAAGGATCCCGGCAGCGGTGACGAGGGAATCCCGTCCTCGCACATCTTGTGGCCGGCGAATCTTGTTCCCGGTCATCTTCGGGCTCGGACAGGGGCGGGCAAGGCGTTCCAGTCGAGTTTGGACGAATCGGCGCCAGATTCGCACCGACCGCCAACCACACACCAATCCCTTGGCAACTTCGACCTGCTTCTTTCCGACTCGCCAGACGAAAGAAGCGGCAATCCGCGGGAGGCCAGGCCGCGCACTTTCACTCCCAACCTGTCGAGAATCGATCCTTTTTCGACATACCTTTTGACCAGTAGATTCAGTACGTCAAGAGCGTCGACAACCCGTGTCGAGAAACTATGCCGAAAAACCCCTGCGCGGGATATTGTCGACACATGCTGATCGGGTACGCGCGGGTGTCGAGCGCAGACCAGAACCCTGACCATCAGGTGGATGCGCTGCGCCGCGCCGGGGTGGCGGCCGAGGACATCCACGTCGACCATGCGGGCGGGGCGAAAGCGTCACGCCCTCAACTCGATCTGGTGCTGGCGCGGCTCCGCGCCGACGACGTTCTGGTGATCACCCGCCTCGACCGGCTCGGGCGGTCGATGCTGCATCTGATCACCCTCGGCGCCGATCTGCGCGAGCGGGGCATCGGGTTGAAGGTGCTCGAGCAGGGGATCGACACTGCCACTGCCGAGGGCCGAGCGATGTTTGGGATGCTGTCCGTCCTCGCCGAATTCCAGCGTGAGTTGATCGTGGCGAACACCCGCGACGGGCTGGCTGCCGCTCGGGCCCGCGGCCGTAAGGGTGGCCGGCCCTCGAAGCTGAGCTCGGATCAGATCGAACTGGCTCAACGCCTGTACGACGCAGGCGATCACACCGTCGCGCAGATCGCCGGCATGCTGAAAGTGCCCCGTACCACGGTGTATGGGCATTTGAACAAACGTGTGGACATCGCGCCGGTCACGCAGGACATCATCCTGGTTGCCGAGCCACCGGCACCCACGTCTCGCACGTGCCCGACCTGCGGGCATGAACCCACATCGCGCGCCGAGGCAGCACACCAACGTGCTGACCTCGCAGTGACTTGGCTCCAACCGGACCCCGATCACCGCGGAACGCTAATCGGTCGACAGCACTGCCGGCATTGTGAACTCGGACAGCCAGCATTCGACATCGCCTGCAGCATCTGCGGCGACGGCCCCATCCTCGCCGGCAGACTCGCTGAGCTGGCCGAAAAGGGAGATCTGATCAAGCCGGTCCAGCGATGGCTCACCGCAGCCGGATGGACCGTGACGCCTGATCTGCTATGCCCGGACCACGCGTGAGGCGAGAGCGGAGCCGCTGCAGCGGGGGATGGAATCCGACACCTTTCGAATATCGCACCCCACCAGTCCAAACCCAGATAGACGAACCGAAACGCGAGAGCGTCGTCGAGCCCGCCTCCGACGTCAGATTCGCGCGGAGTCGGCGAGGGACTTACCACGCGTCTCGGGCGCCCAGGCGGCACTGACAGCGAGGCCGATCAGGGCGATCGCGGCAGCGCCGAGCATGGTCGGGCCGATGCCCCAGCGGTCCAGGGCGATCGGGACCATATAGGTACCGACGGCGCCACCGACTCGGCTGAGTGACGAGGCCAGTCCCACCGCGCTGCCTCTGATTTCGGTCGGGAACAGTTCGTTGGGGTACACGAGCTGAAGGACCTGGGCGCCTCCGGTGAAGATCGCGTATGTCGCGAACAGGCACAGGATGACAGGTACCGGACTGCCCGGGAACAATCCCAACAGGAGCAGGGTCAGTCCGGACCACGCGAAGCTGTGGATCAGCAGGGTGCGGCGACCCAGTTTGTTGATGGCGGTCAGCGCGATGACGCAGCTGACCAGGAGCAGGATCGTGACGACGGCCGAACCCATGTTCGCCACTCGCCCGTCGAGGCCGAGACCGGCGAGGATCCTCGGCCCGAAGGCGTACACCGCGAACAGCGGCACGACGGATGCGGTCCAGAAGGTCGTGACGAAGACGATTCGTCCGAGGTAGCCCGACTTCCAGAGCGGGCCGATTGCCCCGGCGGAGCTGCCGGGCTCGATCTCGAGTGTGGCGTGTGGGCCGAAGATTTTCGTGATGATCGCACTGGCTTCGGCGACGCGCCCCTTGCCGGCGAGCCAGCGCGGTGACTCCGGTGTGCCGGCGCGGGCGAGCACGGTCAGGGCAGCCGGTACCGCGGCGCTGGCCAGCACCCACCGCCAACCCTGATCACCAACTCCGCTGACGAGGTCACCGACGACATAGGCGGACGCGGCACCGAGGAACCACATCACGGTGAGCGAACCGATGAAGGGGCCACGATATTTCTTCGGGGTGAACTCGGTCAGAAGTGAGGCGGCCACGGGATAGTCCGCCCCGATTGCCACTCCGATCAGAACCCGGAGCAGGAACAACCACCAGAAGCCGTCCACCCAGAACTGCGCGACCGAAAAGACGACGACGGCGATCAAGTCGAATGTATAGAGACGCCGGCGGCCGAAGCGGTCGGTGAGCCGTCCGCCGAGGAACGATCCGAGGAAGATACCGATCGTTGCCGACGCGGCAATGAGGCCTTGCTGCGCCGAATTCAGACCCCACTGCGGCGTGATCTGCACCATGGCGATGCCGATGATGCTCAGCACGTATCCGTCGAGGAAGGGTCCCCCGCCGGCGTGGAGTGCGAGTCGTTTGTGGAAGCGCAACAGCGGGGCATCGTCGACGAGGAACGCTTCTGTCCGGGCGTGAGGTGGCTGGTCCATCGAGTTTCTCCTGAGCTGATTGCGGCCACAGGGGCCGTATCCGGGCTCGCATGACGACGGGCGCGTCGTCACGCACAGGGAACCCGCGCGCGCCCTGTGCCTGCGCCTCGGTGAGTATGCATGCGCCGCCTGTTTGTTGACCATCGACTCGAGTCGAAACGGTCACCTTGTTGGGATTTGATTCATAAGTACCTGAGCAGACTGAAGGCACAACATGCCAGCTCACCCGCGCCGATGCCTGCTCTACTATTTGTGAGTCGATCGCGAGGAAGGGGAGGCGGACGTGCCACTGTCCGAGGCGGAACGACGTGCACTCGAGCGGCTGGTGTCGGCACCGAGCACCCCCCAGTCGCTGGCCCTCCGCGCCCGCATCGTTCTGGCGAGTTCCGAGGAGTCGATTTCCACTGTTGCTCGCGCCCTTGGGGTCTCACGCAACACGGCACTGAAATGGCGGACCCGATTCGGCACCCACGGTCTGCAGGGGCTCGAGGATCTGCCGAGGCCGGGTCGTCCGACCGCCGCAGGGGACGACTTGCACCGTGCGATCCTGCGTATTCCGCTGCAGCGACCGCCGGACCGGGGGTGGACCACACGCACGATCGCCGAGGCACTCGGCACCAACCAGGCAGCGGTGAGCCGGGTTCGGCGTCGGTGGTTCGCAGATCGGCCCGACCTCATCTCACATTCGGTCCTGGACTCGCCGAACTCGATGGTGCTCGCGGCTGTCGTCATCGATCCCGGCGTGCGGGTCCTCGTCTTCCACCAGCCGGCAACGCCCGCAGCGCGACCGCACAGCAGACAGACCAGTCAGCTCACCGAACCCGTCCGTGTCCTGCTTTCGGCCCAGTTCGCCTTCCCTCGCGAAACCCCGGCCACCGGGAACGACATCTCCCCGACGCTGCTGACCACGTTGGGCGAGGTCGACGCCGCGGTGCCGCGTAATTGGCCGGTTACCGCGCTCGTCGATCGTCCGATACCGCCTCGGGTGGACCGTTGGCTTGTTGGGCATCCCCGATTCAGTGTGTACGAAGTCGATCCCGACTCGTGGCTCGCGCAACTGAACTCGATCACCGCAGTCCTCGACCCTCGCCAATCGCCGGGACTGCTCGATCTCGAACACAGGGTGCGCCGGTGGGCGGAGCAACCGAGCACACCATTTTCCTGGGTCCGCGCCTCACCCACCCGCGCTTCTCGCCGGCCCGCGACCGAAGACCACCGGTCACGCTCCCCCTCACCCATATTGGCATCGGCAGTGGTCGAAGCACTACGCGAGTCCCTCGCCACCGGCGCGTTCCGGCCGGGGCAGCGCATCGCAGAACAGCCTCTCGCCACTCGGCTCGGTGTCTCCCGCGGGCCGATCAGGGACGCCCTGAAAATCCTCGCCGAGGACGGACTGATCGAACTCGAACCGCACCGCGGCGCGTACGTGCCCCTCCCCACTCGGCGCGACGTCTACGACACCTACACCGCCCGAGGCCCCCTCGGAGCCCTGCTGCTGCGCCGCATCGCCACGAACGGATCATCCCGTCTGGCCGCGGCGAAAGACGCGCTGGACGACCTCGTCCAGCAGGCCGAAATGCGCGACGTTCCCGGCACGGGCGACGCCGACATCCGGTGGCAGGACACCCTCGCTGCCGCAGCCGACATGCCGAGAATCGAGAAGATGTTCGTCCGTCTCTCGCTGCAGTTGCGGATGTTCGTCTCGATTCTCGGTCTCGAATACGCGTACTCGGTCGATGAGATCGTCGCCGACAACACCGCGATACTCCTCGCTCTCGAGGCCCAGGATCCCGAAGAGGTCACGCGGCTCTGGCGCCGCAAGATCGACAACGCCGTGACCTACATGGTCGGACAACTCGGCCATCTCGACTGAGTGAACCAGCCGCCATCGGCTCCGGCCGCTACGATTGCGTCGAATCGTCCGTCCGAGAGCCAGGGGTGCCATGTCGGAGTTGGATCAGGCGTTTGCCGATGCACAGGAGAACGTCAACAAGCTCACCTCGCGACCGGACAACGATCAGCTGCTGCAGCTGTACGCGCTGTTCAAGCAGGGGTCGAAGGGTGATGTCGAGGGCAAGCGGCCCGGTCGGTTGGACATGGTCAAACGCGCCAAGTACGACGCCTGGGCCAAGTTGACCGGTACGAGCAGCGCCGACGCCAAGCAGGGCTACGTCGACCTGGTAGCCCGGCTCACGCAGGGCTGAGTTCAGCGGGCCCCGAAGCACCAGTCCTGGACATGCTGATCGTGCGCGAACTGTGCACCGATCAGGCAGTCAGCACCAGGTTCGCGGATTCTGCGGTCTCCGAACCGCGTATCCGGGTCACGAGGCGAGCAATCGCATCGGCAACCGCGGTCGGTTGTTCGAGGATCACCGAGTGGCCGGCGCCGTCGACGCAGACGAAATCGGCGTCCTCGACCTGCGCGGCGATTGCCACCGAATGGGTGGGCGGCGTCATCAGGTCCGCGGAACCGCACAGCACGAGCGTGGGAATCGCCGAGAGCGCCGGCAGCGTCTCTGACTCGTCGTAGGTCGTGAACGAGTCCAGGAAGCTGGTCATCGTCACGATCGGGGTCTCGTCGTGCATCGCGATGGCGAGCTCGAGGACGTGTGTGCTGACCTTCCGGTCACCGAATTCGGCCCCGCGGATGACCGGTGCGAATACCTTGCACCCGAGGCGCTTCACCTGCTCCATGGATGTCGGTGCTCGGCGCACGGCCTCCTGGACCCAGGACAGGACCGGGGCGCGCAGCAGTCGGCCGAATCCGGCGTCGGCCAGACCACTCGCGGCGGTTGCGATCAAGCCGATCCCGACGATGCGGGTGCCGATCTCGTGCGGATACCGGCGCGCGTAGGTCAGTGCGGTCATCCCACCCATGGAGTGTCCGACCAGAACGACCGGATCGGTGGGGGCGATGGCGTCCAGTACCGCGTGGAGGTCGCGGCCCAACTGCTCGAGGGTGTAAGTCGCAGCGGGCGCCACGTCGGAATCGCCGTGACCGCGGTGGTCGTAGCTGACGATCCTGGCGTCGGTGTACTGCCGCATCAGTTCGTCCCGCACCAGGATCCACGATTCGGCACTCAGGCAATGGCCGTGCAGAAAGACGATCGTCATGGGGGCGTCGGTGGGGCCGTACTCGCGAACCGCAAGCGAAACACCGTCGTCAGCCGAGACAGTGGTCCTGCGCTGGACCGGGGCTTGGGTGGTGCTCTCGATCGACATGCCGGCCTCCCTCCTCCTCGCGATGACAGGTTCTACTGTCCATCGCGCAGGTTCGGGAAATAAGCACCCCGAGTGCTGTCCGTAATCACCCGCGGGTGACCGTCCCGCCACCCAGGGTGGATCCGGCCGCGCCGCTCCGCCGACCCGCGGTTTCGTCGGATCGCTACGACGGCGGCGCAGGCCACGGGTGGTCGAGGCTGACGATCTTCACGATCTCGGTGAAGAAGTTCCACACGCCCAGCGGGTCGGCGTTCGAATTGACCAACACCACCACCGTCTTGCCCTCGGGGGGAAGGTAGTAGGCATAGGTCTGGAAGCCCGCGATGTTTCCGTTGTGGCCGATCCAGCCGTTCTGGTTCTCGACCCCGAGTCCGTACAGCGAACCCGTGCCTTCCGACGGCGCCGGCTGAAACTGCTCCCGTTCGTGCTGGGTGGCGGGCGAGAGCATCGTTCCTTCTGCCAAGTCGCGCACCCACACGCGCAGATCGTCGAGCGTGGAAATCATGTTTCCCGCGCCGAATCCCCACGACGGGCTCCAGTCGGTCGCGTCCACCGTCGCGCCGTCGGGTGTTTTCGCGTATCCCCGGGCGTGCGGTGACGGAAGGGCCGCAGTGGTGGGGACCGAGGTGTCGTCGAGATTCTCGGGTTCCGTGATCCGCTCGGCGATGTAGGTATTCAGCGGCAGGCCGGATGCCTTCTCGACCACGAGACCCAAGAGGAGGGTGTTGGTGTTGGAGTAGTCGAACGCGGTTCCCGGCGCGAAGAGGGGTGGACGGCTGAAACTGATCGCGAGCAGTTCCTGGGGTGTCCATTGGCGCTGCGGCTGACTCGGGAGCGCCGGAATCACCACCTCGGAGTAGTCGAACAGCCCACTGCGCATGGCCGCCAACTGGCGGAGGGTGATCGCCTCGCCGTTGGGGACGTCGGGCACATACCTGTCGATCGGATCGTCGAGGCCGACCTTTCCCTCATCGACCAGTTGCAGCACGGCGGTGGTGGTGAAAGTTTTGGTGAGGCTGCCGACGCGCATGAACAGGTCCGGCGACATGGGGTCGCCGGTGGCGGTGTCGCGTACCCCGAACGCCTGCACGTAGGGTGCAGCGCCGTCCTGCCAGACACCGACGATCGCCCCCGGAACCGAGGCGTTCTCCATCGCCGTCGGGATGGTTTCGGTGAGCTGCGCATCGGGCAGGACCGGTGCATCGTCCGATTCACCGCATCCCGCCAGTCCCGTCGTGAGGACCGCCAGAACGGCGACCAGTCGCCGCACCGAGGATGTTCGTGCCACCCCGCTCTCCCATCGCTGTCTCGAATCTCGACCTGCTCGAAGCTTGCGTGGAACACTGTTTCCAGTATGGGCGGCCGTACCCAGCCGGGGAGGCGGATTACTTCGGGTGAACCGTCACCGACGAGTCGGGTGGCGTGTTAGAACGAACGAGTGGCACTCGGCGAACAGATCGAGATCGACGCTCGGACGCGCATGATCGTGGGTCAGGCGCTCGACATGGCCGCGCACCAGCCGGACGTGGGCAACGTGATCGTCCACCGGGCCGGAGATCTCCTGGTGCTCGTCGACAGCGGGGTGACCACCGCTTTCCGCGACGCGATCCGGTCCGCCGCCGACGACCTCGCCCCGTGGTCGAAGATCCTTCTGCTCACCACCCACGGCCACCCCGACCATGTCGGGAACAACGACCTCGTCAACGACCTCGGCGACGGACTCGACCGCTCGAACGTGCAGCACTTCGTCAGCGCACACGACGCGAGCCAGTACCGCGATGACGGTCTTCCCTACTGGATCACGAGTCTCGAGCGCGTGTCCGGATTGGTGCCGGGGTTCGAGGATCCGGCTGACGCAGCTCGCCGGCTCCTTGCCATGTACCGGCCCTACGTTCCCGTCACCGACGTCACCCGGACCTATGAGGAACTCCCGCTCGAGCACCTCGTCATCGGCTCTCAACACGTGTCGGGTTGGTCGTTCGGAGACGGTGCCGTCCAGGTCGTCCGCACCCACGGCCACTGCGCCGGCCAGGTCGTCGTCCACCTTCCCGGGGCACGATTGCTGCACCTGTCCGACGAACCGAACGGGCCGTGCGGCGCGATGCACGACGCCAACCAGATGAACATCTTCGCCGCGGCCGCCCTGGCGCTGACGCTGGTCGAGACCGGCGCCGTCGACGTCGTCACGGAGGGCCACGCGTTCGAGGTGTTCGATCGCCCGGCCGCAGCCGAGCGCCTGGCGTCGCTACTCGATCAGGCTTCGGCGCTCGACGGCGCCGCACAGGCATTGCTCACCGATCGCATCGACGATCTGCCGGCGTTCGTTCACGCCTTCATCGCGCGATCCCAGGAACTGGGCGTATCGGGTGCGAATCCGAACCCCATGTTCAACACGATGATGACGATCGCCAAGTTGCGCGAGCTCGGCCTCGTAGCGAAAGGTGCAGGTTCGCAACAGACGTGGACCCGACCCGCGCTCGACGACTCCACGCGCGCACCCTGATCCCCGGTTGCGGCAGTCCGAGTCGGGACTCGCCGGTCACTGCACCGTGAGATGCGTCTTCGCCCACTCCGCCAGTTCGTCGAGGACCGGCATCAGTGACTGGCCGGCCTCGGTCAGCTGATAGGTGACCGACACGGGCGGTCCCTCGCAGACTTCCCGCGTCACCAGACCGGCCCCGGCCAGTTCGACGAGACGGTCGGAGAGCACCGAATCGCTGATGCTCCCGACCGATCGTCGCAGCCCGGAGAACGTCGCCGGGCCCGACATCAGCGTCGCCAGAATGACGCCGTTCCAGCGCTTGCCCAGGAACGTGAACGCTCTCGCGAGCGCGCCGTCGCACGCGCGCGGATCGTGCTGTTCGACGCCTGAGCTCATACCTCGACCATAGCAAGGTGCTAGCATCCAACTGTCAACTAGTTTTTTACTAGTAACATTTTTGTTGCTAGTCATCGAGAGGGAAGCAACCATGAGCTCAGACGTACAGACGCGACCGGAACTGGACGAGGCGGGTCGCGCCCTGCTGTTCAGCGAGGCACGCACGGCCAACAGTTTCGCGTCCACCCCGGTGACCGACGAGCAGCTCGCCCAGATCTGGGACCTCGCGAAGTGGGCACCGGGGTGGCGAACACCCAGCCCCTGCGGATCGTTTTCGCCCGGACCGACGAGGGTCGCGCGCGACTGCTGCCACACATGAGCGAGGGCAACAAGGCAAAGACCGAGTCGGCGCCCGCGGTCGCCATCCTGGCCGTCGACACGCAGTTCCACGACCACATCCCGGCGTTGCTGCCGTTCCGGCCGGAGCTGCGCGACGTCTTCGAAGGCGACGAGAAGATGCGCGAGCGAACGGGCGAATTCAACAGTGCACTCCAGGCCGGCTACTTCATCCTCGCCGTCCGATCCCTCGGCCTGGCCGCAGGCCCGATGGCAGGCTTCGACGCCGCCGGAATCGACGCCGAGTTCTTCCCCGACGGCCGCTTCCGTTCCATTCTCGTCGTCAACATCGGGCACCCCGGCGCGAACCCGTGGTTCGATCGGCTCCCCCGCCTGGACCCGGCCGACACCGTGTCCTGGATCTGACTACCCGTCGGAACTCTCACGACGGTGCGTCCCCCGCCGACCGGATCGAGGGCTGGGATCGACGGTCACCTCGTCCGTGTCGGCGAAGACGAGGCGCCCGTCGTCGAGTGCGATCGCCCACCGATGCGCCGGCGCCCAGTCGTGCCCGGCACCACCCGGCTCGGTGAGTGCCGCGTAGTCCTCGACGACCTCACCGGTCGCGTCGGCCTCGGCCTTCCTGCGGACCAGCACCCGCGTGCCGACGGTCAACTCGGGGCCGGGCCCCGACCTGTCATCGCTTGCGTCGCCCATCGTGCACCTCTTCGTTCGGCGAACCTGGTCAGGAGCATAAGCACCTGCGGGCCCCGGGGCGACCCGAGCACCGAAAGAGCCGACCGTCCGGACCGTTTCCCGGCCGGCACGAGGAACGAATTACCTAGTCAATTCCCGTCTTTGACCGATTAGGTTCCCTCGGTTCCGGGTAGTCCGGTAGCCGCACGATATTCACGGTTTCCGCCATGTCGCAGGGCATGCGGTAACGGGCGGCACGAGCAAAAGCGAGGTGCACGGCAATGACCACAGCCGGTGGAGGCCCGAGCTCGAGCAGCCTGGCCGATGTCATCGACACCATCTTGGACAAGGGCCTGGTCATCGACGCCTACGTCCGGGTCTCGCTGGTCGGCATCGAACTACTCACCATCGACGCCCGCGTCGTGGTCGCGAGCGTCGACACCTACCTGCGTTTTGCCGAGGCGGCGAACCGACTCGCGATCGGCAGCGAACCGAAAGGCCTGACCGATCTCGTCTCCGACGTCAAGGGCAGCGGCAGCACGAAATCCAAGACCAAGGGCGTACTCGAGGGCGTGGGCGAAACGCTCAGTGAGCTGCTCGGCGGATCGGACAACGAACGCGAACCCGCACCCCGTCGGAGGCGGACATGACCACCGCCGCCGAGGCCACTGCTACGTAGAACACGTGTCAGATCTATCGCCCGCGACGGCTCTCGCTGTAGCATTCGGGGATGAGTCGAGTAGGTAGCTACAGTGACGATGACGTGGCAGGTTGGCTGTCGATCTCACCCGAGCTGGGTGGTGCGCTCGGCGCCTTCACGGACGCGGTATACAACCGGAACCAGTTACCGTTACGCGTGCGGGAGATCGCGCGGATGGCGGTCGCGGAGGCCAACGAGTGCGCCGTGTGCCTCGGCACCCGCGACAGCAGTGGCGCCGACGCGGGCATCGACGAGCACTTCTACGATCACGTCCTCGAGTGGGAGTCGTGGCCCGGGTACAGCGCGGAGGAGCGGACGGCGGCGGAGTTCGCGCACCGGTTCGCCACCGATCACACGGCGCTGCGCGAGGACGAGGACTTCTGGGCGCGGTGTCACGAGCATTTCACCGACGAGATCCTGACCGACCTGGCGTTGTCGTGTGCGTTGTGGCTGGGGACGGGCCGGGTGCTGCGGGTGCTCGACATCGGTCAGACGTGCAAGCTCACGCTCTGAGCGTGCCGGCCCTCATTCCCATTCCCGCTGCGGCAGGACGTCCTCCATGAGCCTGCGCAACGCGGGGTTCCGGCTGTCCGAGCGCCAGGCGGCGTTCATCTGGACGGGCCGGTCGCGGATCGCGGAGACAGGCCGGAACACGACCCCTTCCGGGTGCATCGTCTGCGCGGATTCCGGGACGAGGGCCAGGCCCAGCCCGGACCGGACGAGCACCAGCATGGTGTGCACCTGCGTGACGTACTGGACGTAGCGCGGGGAGGCCCCGACGATCGTGAACGTGCTGATGAGCAGTTCGTGGAAATACCGCGCATCGACCGGCGAATACATGACGACGGGCTGGTCGTCGAAATCCTCCACCGCCAACTGGCCGGCGTCGGCGAGGGGGTGACCCGCGGGCAGCGCGGCGACGAGACGTTCGTGGTGGATGGGGCGGGTGTCGATGCCGGGGCGGGTGAGGATGGGGCGGATCAGTCCGAGATCCAGTTCACCGCTGATCAGCGATTCGATCTGCACCGACGTGACCATCTCCCGCAGAACAATTTTCACGTCCGGCAGCCGGTCGCGTGCGGCCTCGAGCAACCTCGGCAGCACCGCGTGCGCGGACGCGCCGGTGAACCCGACGACGACGGTGCCGAGATCACCGGCAGGCACCCGCCGCACCGTCAGGGCGGCACTCTCCGACAGACTCAGAATGCGCCGGGCGTCGGGCAGGAACGCCGCCCCGGCCGCGGTGAGGGTGACGGATCGGCTGGTGCGGTCGATCAACTGCACCCCGAGTTCGCTTTCGAGCTGCTGGATCTGACGGCTCAGCGGCGGCTGCGTCATGTGCAGGCGCTCCGCGGCGCGACCGAAATGCAGCTCCTCCGCGACGGCGATGAAACACGACAGCCGTGCGAGGGAGAACATTCGATCCACTCCTTTGCCTCGAGGTGGGCCCGAGCCCGAAGCTCAATCTAGCCCACCCGGAAGACGCCGACCGAGTTCGCGGTCGGCGTCTTCCGTGAGACAGCTACCAGCGAGGGCAGGTGTTCTCGAACGTCGGGTCCACCGACTTCATGTACCCGGTGTCGTCGCGGTCGCGCACCCCGCAGTCGAGGTACTGCTGGTGCAGGGCGGCGAGCGCGTCCTCGTCGATCTCGACGCCGAGACCCGGCGTCGTCGGCACCGCGACCGCGCCGTCGACGAACTTCAGCACACCCGGCTTGACGACGTCCTCGGTCTTCCACGGCCAGTGCGTGTCACACGCGTACGTGAGGTTCGGGGTGGCGCCGGCGAGGTGCACCATCGCGGCCAGGCTGATGCCGAGATGCGAATTCGAGTGCATCGACAGGCCCAGGCCGAAGTTGTCGCAGATCCCGGCGAGCAGCCGCGACCGCTGCAGGCCACCCCAGTAGTGGTGATCCGACAGCACGACCTGCACCGAATCCTTCAGCACCGCAGGCTTGAGCTGATCGAACGCGACGACGCACATGTTCGTGGCCAGCGGCATCTTCGCCTCACGCGCCACCTCGGCCATGCCGTCGAGACCGGGTGTGGGGTCCTCGAGGTATTCGACGATGCCGTCGAGTTCCGACGCCACCCTGATCGACGTGTCGACGGTCCACGCGGCGTTGGGGTCGAGGCGCAGCGGCAGGTCGGGGAACGCGGCCCGCAGCGCCTTGATACCGGCGATCTCCTCGTCCGGGGAGAACACGCCGCCCTTGACCTTGATGGCCTCGAAGCCGTACTCGCCGATCATCTTCTGCGCCTGGCGGACCAGACCGTCGGGGTCGATCGCCTCGCCCCATTCGTCGGGCTCGGCACCGGGGTGCCCGGCCCACTTGTAGAACAGGTAGGCGCTGAACGGGACGGCGTCGCGTACCTTGCCGCCGAGAAGGTCGGACACCGGCCGGCCGAGTGCCTTGCCCTGCACGTCGAGGCACGCCACCTCGAACGGGGAGAACACGCGGTCGGTGGTGCTGGCCGTGGTGATCATGCCCGCGACACCGTCGCCGCCCGTGACGGTCAGCGTGGCGATCTTCGCGTCGATCGCCGCGCGGATCGCGTTGAGCGCGAACACGTCCAGCCCGACGATCGCCTCGGCGGCCGCCTCGAGCCGGAGCAGGTGGGCCGTGTCGGCGTACGTTTCACCGAGTCCGACGAGACCGCCGTCCGTGTCGAGCTGGATGATCGCGCGCAGCGCGTAGGGCTGGTGCACGCCGACGGTGTTGAGGAGCGGCGGATCGACGAACGCGACGGGCGTGATCCGCGCGCCGGTGATCCGGATCGGTGCGGCAGTCATCAGACCGCCGCCTGCACGGCGAGAGCGTCGGCGAGAACGGCGCGGCCGGCCGCGGTGATCCGAATGAGCTCACGCAGGTGCACGTCGCTCGTGGGGACGAGCGGCGGCCGCACGGGCCCGGCGTCGATACCTTCCATCGCGACACCCGACTTGATCAGCGACACCGCATATCCGGGCACCTGGTCGCGCAGGCGCACCAGGGGGTGGAAGAAGTCGCGGAGCAGTGCGTCGGTGAGTTCCTGGTTGCCGGATTCGAGTGCGTCGTAGAAGCCGAGTGCGAGTTCCGGCGCGAAGGCGAACGTGGCGGACGAGTACAGCGTGACACCGATCGCGCGGTACGCCTGCTGGGTCACCTCGGCGGTGGGCATGCCGTTGAAGAACAGGAACTGCTTGCCGGACGGGGCGAGCGCGTCCTTCACCGCACGGACGATGCGGCCCACCTTGTCGAGGTCACCGGTGCCGTCCTTGAACCCGACGACGGTCGGGAACTGCGCGACCTCCACGGCTGCCGGCTCGTCGAAGCGGGCGTTGCCGCGGTTGTAGACGACGAGCGGCAGGTCGGTGGTCTCGGCGACCGCGCGGGTGTACTCCACCAGTCCGGCCTGCGGCATCGTCACCAGGTACGGCGGGAGCAGCAGGATGCCGTCGGCGCCGTTGGCTTTCGCGCTGGCGGCGAACTCCTTGGCCTGCTGCACGGAACCGCCTGCGCCGGCGAAGACGGGGACCCGTCCGGCGACGACTTCCGTCGCCTTGGCGACGATCCTGCCGAACTCCTCCAGCCCGAGGGCATGGAATTCGCCTGTGCCGCAGGCGATGAAGACGCCTCCGGGGCCGGCGTCGACACCCTTGGCGACGTGCTCGGCGAGCCGGTCGTAGTCGACGTCGCCGGATGCTGTGAACGGGGTGACGGGGAAGAACAGGACGCCGTCGAGCATGGGGAACTCCTTCACGAGGGAAAAACAGTCTTGGGTGAGTCGGCCGTCGATGCGACGCCACAACTGGTCGGGGTTGCCGTCGGCGATGGCGGCGGGAAGCAGCGAGCTCGGAACATCCTGGTAGGCAACGGGTCGCAGGAAGCGTTCGATCGCCAGCGAACCCACGGACGTGGTGCGCGAGTCGGACGTCGCGGGGTGCGGACCACCGTGCACCATCGCGTGACCGACCTCGACCCCGGTGGGCCAGCCGTTGAACAGGATTCGTCCGGCCTTGAGCTCGAGGACGGGCAGCAGGCGGCCTGCCTCGTCGAGATCGGCGTCGTCGACGTGGACGGTCGCGGTCAGCTGGCCTTCCAGCTTCGCCGCCACGGCGCGCACCTGCTCGGCGTCGCGGCAGCGGACGATCAGGCTGGACGAGCCGAACACCTCCTGCTGCAACACCTCCGAGCCCAGGAACGTGTCGGCGGCGGCGCTGAACAGCGCCGCCCGGCCGGTGTTGGGCGCGTCGGATTCGGTGCCGCGGGCCTCCACGGTCGCAGCTCCGCTGAGCGCGGTGACGCCGTCGGCGTAGCAGCCGGCGATGTTCGGGGTGAGCATCGGGGTGGGCGTGCTCTCGGCGACCGCGGCGCGCGCGGACTCGACGAACGAGGTGAGGCCGGGACCGTCGACCGCGATGACGAGACCGGGGTTGGTGCAGAACTGCCCGGAACCGAGGGTCAGCGACCCGACGAAGGCGCGACCGAGTTCGGCGCCGCGGGTGGTGAGCGCGTTCTCGAGGAGGAACACCGGGTTGATCGAACTCATCTCCGCGTACACCGGGATCGGTTCCGGGCGTCCCGCGGCGGCCGCGACCAGAGCGGTTCCGCCGGAACGGGATCCGGTGAAGCCGACGGCCTTGATGCGCGGATCCGTGACCAGCGCGGTGCCGAGCCCGCGGCCCGAGCCGAACAGCAGGGAGAACGTCCCCGCAGGCATGCCGGTGCTCGCGACGGCGTCGGCGATGGCGCGGCCGACGAGTTCGGACGTGCCGGGGTGCGCGTCGTGGGCCTTCACGACGACGGGGCAGCCCGCCGCCAGCGCCGACGCGGTGTCGCCGCCGGCGACGGAGAACGCGAGGGGGAAGTTGCTGGCGCCGAACACCGCGACCGGTCCGAGCGGGACCTTCCGCTGGCGGATGTCGGCACGCGGCAACGGGGTGCGGTCGGGCAGCGCAGGATCGATGCGGGCACCGTTCCAGCCGCCGTCGCGCAGGACGCCGGCGAACAGCCGCAGCTGTCCGGAGGTGCGGCCCACCTCGCCGGTGACGCGGCCCTGGGGGAGTCCGGATTCGGCGCACACCCGGGCGATCAGCGTCTCGCCGAGCGCCTCGATGTTGTCGGCGATCGTCTCGAGGAACCGGGCGCGCTCCTCGGACGTCGTGGCGCGGTACGGCGCGAACGCCTCGGCGGCGGCGGCGCAGGCCGCGTCGACGTCCCGGTCGTCACCGTGCGCGAAGCCGGGCTCGAGCTGGTGGCCGGTGGCGGGGTCGATGCCGTGGATGGTCGTGCCGGAACCCTGGACGGGGTTGCCCGCGATGATCATCTGTCCGGTCACGTCGGTCCGGTTCACCGTTGCTGTCATGATGCGATCCTCGAATTCTCGTCTGCGTTTCGTATGGTCCGGTGACGGGTCATTTGGTGGCCAGGGTGTCGTCGGACGCCACCTCTGCGACGTTCGCGACTTCGTCGATGTCTTCCTTGTCGCGCCGGAAGTACGTCACCGCCGCGGCGGCGGCCAGGGCGAAGAGCGACAGCACGATCAGGCCCATCGTCACCGTGCCGGTCTGCTCCTTGATGACACCGAAGCCGAACGGGGCCACGAAGCCACCCAGGTTGCCGAGCGAGTTGATGATCGCGATCGCCGGTGCCAGCACCATCGGGTGGAGCGTGCGCTGCGGAATCGACCAGAACAGCGGGCTCGCGCTCTTGAACCCCATCGTCGCGACGCACAGCAGCGGCAGGGCCAGCCAGGGCGTGACGAACGCGGCGGCCATCGTGCCGATACCACCGATGAGCAGCGCGGCGACGAGGTACGGCTTGTGCCGTCCGGTGCGGTCGGCGGAGCGGTTGGAGAAGTACATCGCGAAGATCGCGCAGATCCACGGGAGCGAGGACAGCAGCCCGACGGTGACGTCGGTGGTGCCCGGGATGCGGCGGATGATCGACGGCAGCCAGAACGTGTTGGCGTAGATCGCCATGGTGATCGCGAAGAAGATGCCGCAGCACACCAGGATCCGCGGCTGCAGGAGCAGCTTCCAGCGCGAGCCCGACTCGCCGCGCTTCGCGGACGCCTCGCTGCGCAGCACGTCCTCCTCGGCGATGACGGCCTGCAGGTCGTGCTTCTCCGGGCCGGTGAGCCACTTCGCGTCGTCGATCTTCGAGTCGAGCAGGCGGTAGGCAATGCACCCGACGACCACCGACAGCAGGCCCTCGAGGGCGAACATCCACTGCCAGCCGTGGTGCCCGCCGAGTCCGTCGAGGGACAGCAGCGGTCCGGACATCGGTCCCGAGATGGCGGCCGCGATCGACGAACCGGCGATGAACAGGGCGGTGGCGCGGCTGCGGTGGTTGTTCGGCAGCCAGCGGGTGAAGTAGAAGATGATGGCCGGGAAGAAGCCGGCCTCGGCGACACCGAGCAGGAACCGCAGGGCGTAGAACATCTCGGGGCCGTTGACGAACGCCATGGCCGCGGACACCAGGCCCCACGAGATCATGATGCGGGTCAGCCACACCTTGGCGCCGAACTTCTCCATCAGCACGTTCGACGGCAGTTCGAAGATCGCGTAGGCGATGAAGAAGACACCCGCGCCGAATCCGTACGCCGCGGCGCCGATGCCCACATCTGCTTCGAGGTGGGTCTGGGCGTAGCCGATATTCGAGCGATTGAGCTGGTTACAGATCAACATCACGATGAACAGCGGCACGACACGGCGGAAGATCTTGGAGACCGCGCTGTCGACTGCCGGCGAGACGGCGAGGGGGAGGGTCATCGGTGACTCCTCTCTCTGGATTCGGGGGGTGACGAAGTTGGGGGACTCTGATCACGCCCCGATCCGGAAGCGTGACCTGAGTCATAGGAATCACGCTAGAGGGATGTTCGATACATGTCCAAGTCAAAGATTCTCGTTATCGATACCGAAGTTGTATCGACTCGGGTGGTGCTAGTTTCCCTACCGTGAGCGCCGGCGCAGTCACCTTCGAGTTCGTCCACACTACCCGCGAATTCTTCCCTCAACTGCAACGATGGCTCCGCGAACCGCACGTCGCGCGGTTCTGGAACCACGACACCGCGGACGCCGACATCGAGCGCGACTTCGGCGGCAGCATCGACGGCACCGAACCCTGCGAGGATTTCCTCGTGCTGCGGGGCGGCGTGCCGTTCGGCTTCATCCAGCGATACCGGATCGCCGACTATCCCGAGGACCTCGCGCTCCTCACGGCCCTCGTCGACATCCCACCGGGCAGCATCTCCATCGACTACTTCATCGGCGATCCCGGGCGTATCGGCCGAGGGCTGGGAACGGCGATGATCCGGGCGTTCGTCGCCAAGTGCCGCGCCGACCTACCCGACGCCACCGCGATCGTCGTCCCCGTCGTCATCCCCAACCGGGCGTCGTGGCGGGCGCTGGAGAAGGCCGGCTTCCGACGCGTCGGCGAGGGCTATCTCCCACCCGACAACCCGATCGATGACGGAAGCCACTACGTCAGCAGACTCGACCTGATTGAATGAGAAGATGTGCAGGTGGATGGCATACTCCGGCGATCCGATCCTCGTCGAGGACCTCCTCTTCCGGCCGGTCCATTCCCTGATCGACCAGAGCTTGCACTCCCGCATGGGTGCGACCACCACGAACGGTGACGGGTTCGGCATCGGCTGGTACGGGGACGGCCCCACCCCGGCCCTGTTCAAATGCATCGAACCCGCCTGGAACGAACGCAACCTGCGGGAGATCTCCCGCCAGATCCGGACGCCGATGCTCTTCGCGCACGTGCGCGCGTCGACGGGAACTCCCGTGCAGCGCAGCAACTGTCACCCCTTCCGGCACGGCAACTGGCTGTGGATGCACAACGGCGCGCTGCGCGGATTCACCGAGATGAAGCGCGAACTGGCCCTGGCCGTCGACCCGAGTCTCTACCCGCAGATCGAAGGATCCACCGACTCCGAGACACTGTTCTTCCTCGCGCTGACGTTCGGACTCACCGACGACCCGTTCACCGCCGTCGCCCGCGCCGTCGGGTTCGTCGAGGACGTCGGCGCCCGGCACGGGGTCGAGAACCCGGTGCAGGCGACGATCGCCACCACCGACGGCGTCTCCGTCTGGGTGTTCCGGTACTCGACCGAACAGCAGACGCGCTCGCTGTTCTTCTCCACCGCGATGGACAAGGTCCGTGCCCTGCACCCCGAGGTGGAGGTACTGCGCGAACTGGGCGACGAAACCCGGTTCGTGGTGTCCGAACCGCTGCGCGACCTCGAGGGCGCGTGGCAGGAGGTGCCCGAGTCCCATGCCGGGGTCATCCGCCCCGGCGACGACGAGATCCGGCCGTTTCTGCCCGTCCCACCCGTCCGCTGAGACCGCGCCCCACTCCCCTCACCGCGTGCGGGACGCCCGGCGAGCGCGCACCGCGCTCCAGAACAACTCGAGCACAACCGCCAGCACCACGATCCCGATCATCGCCACGAACGTCTGCGGGGCGGTCAGCAGCGTCTGCACGGCGAAGACGACGAGAACGACGACGGTCAGTACGATTCCGGCGACGAGGATGCCTGCGCGGGAATCCGTTTCGTGGCGGAGCCGGTAGGCCGCGATCGACATCACGAGAAAGATCGCGAGAGCCACGGCGCTGCCGAGGGAGGCGATGGCGGTGAGATCCACCAGATTCGCCAGGAGCAGGATCAGCGCGACCGAGATGGTCAACCCGCGTGTGCCCCCGACCCAGGCTCGACTACCGAACACCGGTGGAAAGGTCCCGGATTCGGCGAGTTTGGCGGTGGAGCCGGCCGCCGCATAGACGTTGGCGTTGACCGAGGAGGAGGTGGCCAGCAGCGCCGCGAGAGCCATGATCGCGAACCCGGCGTCGCCGAGAGCGGGTTGGGCCGCAACGGCGAGGGCCGTATCGCCGTTGTCGATGACCTCCTGCACGGTCAGGGTTCCGAAGACTCCGAGAGCGATCAGCACGTACAGGAGGATCGTGATGCCCAGGGCCAGGTACATCGCACGAGGCAGGTTGCGACGCGGGTCGGGAAGGTCGCCGCCGGTGAAACTGATGACGGTGAAGCCCAGATAGGCGAAGAAGGTCAGCGCCACGCTGCCGACGATGTCCAGTGTCGGCGGGTACGTGGACGGTGCCAGCAGGCTCGGGTCGAGTTGAGCGAGTGTGACGACGACGAAGACGGCGAACACCGCGAGCAGGATCACCACGATCGCGGTCTGGACCCGGTCGATGAACTTGGTGCCCGCGATGTTGATCGCCGCCACGAGCACGACCACGCCGGAGGTGAGTATGCGACTCCACGCACCCGAATCGTCGAAGAACAGTGCGGCGCCGTAACTCCCGAACGAGACGGCCACCATGGCGGTGACGATGAGCGCCGCGAAGTAGAGCAGCCACGACGTGATTGCGGTGATGTGCCCGCGGCCGTACCCCTGGAGCAGGAATGTCACGATGCCGCCCGAGGACGGGTAGCGCGCCCCCAACTTCGCGACGGCATAGCCCTGCAAGGTGGCCACCACGCCGGCAAGGAGGAACGACAGCCACACCGCGGAGCCGGCCACGGCCCCGGCCTCCCCGAGGAGGGCGAAGATGCCGGCACCGACCATCGAGCCGACGCCGAGGAACGCGGCGCCGCGCACGGTCATGGCCTGAGCGCCCGCGGGGGCACCCTCGCCGGAGTCACGTCCGTCGAGGGGTTCACGGGCCATGTCGTCCATGTCATTCATGGTGCAACCGCCACGTCTGCGAAGGGCCGAGATCGGTCGCATCAGTCCGATGTCCAACTGGAGAACTGTGCCGGCCTCGTCCCCGTTACCAAGATGGCAATTGAATTTTACCGGAATTCTGCTGCGGTTTCGGTCCGGGCAGGCGCACAATTCGATTTGGCGGGCCTTCACGCGCCCGTGGGAGGTGGACCGTGGCGATGCGGTGCCGATCGAGCGGAGTGCCCTGAGCAACCGTCGTCATGCGGTCATGGACGCGGCGAGTTCGCAATGCGAATTCGGTTTCTTTGTCTCGAATTTCGGGTGGCAGTCGAAGATCTCCACACTCACCGGAGGGCTCGATGACATCGATCGCGCATCCGACGCCCACGCCGTTCACCGGCGAAGACTACGCCGCCCGAATGGCACGAGTCGTTCACGACGCCGTCGCCGCGGGCTTGGACGGTCTGCTCGTCACGCCGGGACCGGACCTGGTGTGGCTGACGGCGTATCGGCCGACCGCGATCACCGAACGACTCACGATTCTGGTGCTGTGCCCGGATCGGCAGCCGACCATGGTGGTGCCCGCGCTCGAACGACCCGACGCCGAAGGTGCGGACGGGACGTCTGCGGTGTCGCTCGTCGAGTGGTCCGACGGCACCGATCCGTACCAGGTGGCCGGCGCACTGCTCGACCCCACGGGTAGATACGGCGTCTCCGACTCCGCCTGGGCGATGCACCTGCTGGGCCTGCAGCGACAGCTACCGCGCTCGTCGTATGTGGCACTGACCGACGGGATGCCGATGTTGCGTGCCGTCAAGGACCCCGCCGAGCTGGCTCGGCTGTCCGCGGCCGGCGCCGCAGCCGATGCAGTGTACGAGCAGATCGTGCAGACACGTTTCGCCGGTCGGCGAGAGAACGAGGTCGCGGCAGAACTTGCCGGATTGTTGCGCCGATTCGGGCACGAGCAGGTCGATTTCACCGTCGTCGGGTCCGGACCCAACGGCGCCAATCCTCATCACGAGGCCGGTGACCGGATGATCGAACGCGGTGACATCGTCGTCCTGGACTTCGGCGGCCTGATGTTCGGCTACGGCTCGGACACCTCCCGCACGGTCGCGGTGGGCGAGCCGGCACCCGAAGTGCAGCAGGTGCACGACATCGTCCGGCGGGCGCAGCAAGCGGCCGTCGAGGCAGTCCGACCCGGGATCAGCTGTCAGCAGATCGATCGGGTGGCGCGGTCGGTGATCAGCGACGCCGGCTACGGCGAGCAGTTCATTCACCGCACCGGACACGGGATCGGGGGCACCACCCATGAGCCGCCGTACATCGTCGAGGGCGAGGAACAGCTCCTCGTCCCCGGCATGTGTTTTTCGATCGAACCGGGCATCTACCTCGCGGGCAGGTTCGGGATCCGCATCGAAGACATCGTCACCGTCACCGAAGACGGCGGACGCCGCCTGAACAACACCAGCCACGACCTGCGGGTTGTCGACTAGGAGGGCAGTGGGATGACACGCAGCAGCGAGGCCGGGAACGCCGACCGCCGGTTCCGAGACAGGTGGATGTCATGAGTGCACCGGACATACCCTCCGACCAGCCGCCCGCTCAGGCCGAGGCCCGCACCCGCGGTCCGGCGGGGTCGTGGATTTCCTGGCTCGCCCTGGCGTTGATGACCACCAGTTCGGTGGCGAGCCTGCGTCCGTCGCCGACGATGGCCGTGTACGGCCTGGCGTGCGTGTTCCTGTACCTCATCCCCGCTCTGGTGTTCCTGCTACCGACATCGCTGGTGTCGGCCGAGCTGGCATCGGGATGGGAAGGCGGCGTCTACAATTGGGTCTCCCGCGGGATCTCCAAGCCGATGGGATTCCTGGCGGTGTGGTGCCAGTTCGCCATGACGATCTTCTACTATCCGAGTCTGCTCGGGTACGTCGCAAGCACGCTCGCCTACGTCATCAATCCGGCCCTCGCGAGCAACGGAGTGTGGACCGCGATAGTCATCATGGTGACCTACTGGTCCGGGGTCTACATCTCCTCGCGCGGAACGAAGGGTGTGGCAGGTCTTTCCAGCGCCGGCCTGATCATCGGCACCCTGGTGCCCGGTGCACTGCTGGTGATTCTGGGAACGGTCTTCCTGGGCCAGGGCAATGCCTCCGCCGCACCGATGACCGCCGACCACCTGCTGCCTGCGTGGGCCGGCCTGGCAAGCCTCGTGTTGATCGTCAACAACTTCCTCTCCTACTCCGGCATGGAGATGAATGCGGTGCACGTGTCGTCCCTGCGGAACCCGGGCAAGGAATTCCCTCGCGCGATGTTCCTGTCCATGGGCCTGGTCCTGGCGATCTTCATCCTGCCCGCGTTGGCGATCAGCTGGGTGGTACCGGCCGAACAGCTGTCCCTGACCGCCGGGGTGATGCAGGCATTCGACGCGGTCTTCGCGGAGTTCGGCTGGCAATGGCTCACACCGGTGATCGGAATCATGCTGGTGGCGGCGTCGCTCGGTGGCATGTTGACCTGGCTCGCCGGCCCGTCCAAGGGCTTGGTGCTCATCTCCCGGCAGGAAGGCTACCTGCCGCCGTTCCTGCAGCGGGTCAACAAGCACGGCGTGCAGCAGAACATTCTGGTCACGCAGGGCCTGGTCACCACAGTGATCGCCCTGCTCTACGCGTTCATCCCCGACGTGTCGAGCGCGTACTGGATCTTCTCGGTGATCACCACGCAGGTGTACCTGATCATGTACCTGCTGATGTTCGTCGCCGCGGTTCAGCTGCGCCGCAAGGCCCCCGACCACCCGCGTGGATACCGGGCACCGATGCTGGTCGGATTGTGCGGGGTCGGGTTCGCCGCCTCACTCGCCGCTCTCCTCATCGGCTTCATCCCGCCGTCGCAGTTCAGTTCCGGCAATGCCGGCGTGTACGTTCTGATCGTCGCCGCGGGAGCACTCGGCCTCGGCCTGCTCGTGCCCTATCTGTTCTACAGGGCCCGGAAGCCCTCGTGGAAGCAACCCGAGGAGAGCGAGTCATGACCACCGCGAAGGAAGCCTCGAGCCGACGCGACCGCATGATCATCTACGGTCTCGTCACCTTCATCATCGTGATCCTCACGATCATCGCCCTGCTCCTCTTCCCCTATGTCTCGTCGAACCGGGAAGCCGACGACAAGGCGGATCAGCTCATCGCGGCCCTCGACCAGGCCGGTGCCCGGACACCGTCGCACGACCAGATCGTCGGGGTGCTAGGGGACGACGGCGGGGCGATCTGCGCCAACCCGAACGCTCCCCTGGCCCGGGCCACGCTGCTGTCCCAGATGGCCAACGGAGCAGGCGGGCCTGGAACCCGGCCCGTCGTCGTGGACGAACGGGTGGTGAAGGGGGAACTGTTGGTCATCCAGATCTACTGCCCCGACAAACTTCCCGAATTCCAACAGTTCGTCGGCGACCTCGAGACCAGCGACGTGGCGGGTGAGTGAGCGATGAACCTGAGAGAACGCATCAGCGACCTGATGCCGCAGGCGCGAGAAGAACTGACCGAACTCGTCGCCATGCAATCGGTGGCCGACCCCCGCCGGTACCCTCCCGAAGAATGCCACCGTGCGGCCGAATGGGTGCGAGCGAAATTCGCGCAGCACGGCTTCACCGACGCCCGTCTGGAAGAAACGTCCGACGGCAGCCACGCCGTGGTCGGGTCACGCCCTTCCCCGAACCCGCACGCCCCCACCGTGCTGCTCTACGCCCACTACGACGTCCAACCCCCGCTCGACGACACCGCCTGGGAAACACCACCATTCCAGCTCACCGAGCGGAACGGACGCTGGTACGGACGCGGCACCGCCGACTGCAAAGGCAACATCCTCGTCCACCTGACGGCGCTGCGAGCCCTCGGAGCCGAACTCCCCGTGCACCTGAAACTCGTCGTCGAGGGGTCGGAGGAGCAGGGCACCGGCGGTCTTGAAGGCTTCGTCCGCGAAAATGCCGATCTCCTGCGCGCCGACGCGATTCTCGTGTGCGACACCGGTAACGCCGATGTGGGCCTGCCGGCCGCCACCGTCAGCCTGCGGGGACTGGTCAACGTCGTCGTCACCGTCGAAGCACTCACCTCAGATCTGCACTCCGGCATGTTCGGTGGCGCCGCCCCGGACGCCCTCGCCGCGTTGATCGCGATGCTGGCAACGCTGCGAGACGCCAAGGGCAACACCACCGTCAACGGTGTGGACAACACCCAGACCTGGACCGGAGAACTCTACCCGCCGGAACAGTTCCGCACCGACGCCGGAATGCTCGACACCGAATCGTTTCTCGGCGACGGCACCGTCTCCGACATGCTCTGGGCGCGTCCGGCGCTGACCGTCCTCGGCATCGACTGCCCGCCGGTGGTCGGATCGGCGGCCGCGATCGCACCGCGGGCACGCGCCCGCCTGAACCTGCGGATACCGCCCGGGCTCGAACCCGCGCAGGCACAGCGAGCGCTGATCGACCATCTGCACTCCGCGGCGCCGTGGGGGGTGGCCGTCGACGTCGTGGTCGAGGCCTCGGGGGCGCCGTACCGGACCCGCACCGACGGACCTGCCTACCGGGCCCTCGGTTCGGCCATGGAGGAGGCCTACGGCCGGCCCATGGTCATGCTGGGACAGGGCGGCTCCATTCCGCTGTGCAACGTCCTCGCCGACACGTACCCGGACGCCGAGATCATCTTGATGGGCGTCGAGGAACCCCGGGCACTGATCCATGCCCCCAACGAAAGTGTCGACCCCTCGGAGATCGCGGCGATGTCGCTGGTCGAAGCCCGGTTCCTGCAGAACTACGCGAGTATCCGCTCATGACGTCCGCAGCGGGTCCGGCCCGCACCTCACCGCAACTGGGCGCGGCGGTCCTCCTCGTCACCGTCGGGGTGCTCGAGATCCTGCAGGGCCTCTCCGCCGTGTCCAAGGACGAGGTGCTCGTCGTCGAGGCCGGATACACGTACGAATTCGACGTCACCTCGTGGGGGTGGACCCACATCGTGCTCGGGGCGCTGGTCGCCGCGGCGGGTGTCGCTCTGCTCGCCGGGGTGACGTGGGCCCGCGGCGCCGCCTTCGTGATCTGCGGTCTGTCGATCGTCGTCAACTTCCTGTGGCTGCCGTACTACCCGATGTGGGCGATCACCCTCATCGCGCTCGACGCGGTCGTGATCTGGGCTGTGGCGGCCTGGCATCCCACTAGGGTCTGACGTCCGCGTGCTCGGCTCGCCATCTGCTCGGGCTGACCCCGAACCGGCCGCGGAACCACCGTGAGAAGTTGCTCGGCGCCGAGAACGCCAGCATGTCCGCGATCTCGGTGAGGTTCAGCCGCGGATTCGCGACCATCCGTTCGGCGAGTTCGGTGCGGGTGCCGTCGAGGACGGTGGAGAACGACTCTCCACTCTCGGCGAGACGGCGGTGCACGGTTCTCCGGTCGACCCCCAGGCTGCGGGCCACCTGCTCGACGGAACAGCGGCCGGTGGGAAGCAGCAGTTCGATCAACTCGCGGACCCGGCTCACGATCGTCACGTCGTCCGACGGCTCCCACGATTCGAGCAGTTGCTGGGTATAGGGGCGGAGCAGCGGATCGGACATCTTGTTCGGCGCGTTCAGGTCGCCGGCCTCGAGGACGATGCCCGCGAACTCGTGGTCGAACTTCATCGCAGGCCCGAACAACCGGCGGTGCGTCGCGGCGTCGGCCGGTGCCGGGTGCGGGAAGCAGACTGCGAGCGGTTTCCAGCCGCCGCCGAGGAAGCCCCGCAGCAGCCGGTGCAGCACCCCCACCGCCAGTTCCACCGACTGCCGGATGTCGGTGGCCTCCCCCACGTCGAGTTCGATTCGCAGGGTCACCAGCCCGCCGCGCTCCGACATCCGGGTCCGCAACGCTTCGTTGTACGTGTGGTCGTAGCGGGTGAGGACACGCAGGGCGCTGCGGACGTCGGGTTCCTCGCGGACGACGAGGCTGAGCGGTCCGAGGTTGGAGAACTGCCTGCGTTCGGCGAGGCGAACCCCGAAATCCGCGTATCCGGATCTGTCCGCCGACTGCTCGAGCAGTCGCGCGATCGCTGCGGCGGGTATCCAGCGGTCCTGCAGACCGAGCCCGGACGGGTCGAGGCCGGCGGCGCGCAGCAGCGGCGCCGGCTCGAGTCCGAGCGACCGGCACAGTTCCACGTACCCGTTCAGTGACGCGTAACGCGCGAGAGGTTTCATATCCCGTCCCTGCCCTCTCCCGACACCTGGCCGTGTCCCGAAATGATAGGCGTCCTGTCCCGTCAGGATAAGCATACGACCGGACGCGGCCCTACTGTTAGGTGCATCACAGAGAGACGGCGCGGAGAGCTACCCCACGGCACCGGATCACCCCGGCCCGCCCCCGCGAGCAGTTCCGCAGCGGTACCGCGCCGATCATCACGTCGAAGAGGAGAAATACTGTGGCACAGGCTGTTCGGTTCTACGAGCACGGCGCACCCGAGGTCATGCAGTGGGAGTCCGTCGAGGTCGGAGAACCCGGCCCGCACGGGGTCCGGATCCGCCACGAGGCGGTCGGCCTGAACTTCGCCGACACCTACTTCCGCACCGGCCTCTACCCGGCCGAACTGCCCGCGGGCATGGGCGTCGAGGGCGCCGGTGTGGTCGAGGCGGTCGGCACCGGAGTGACCCACGTGCAGGTCGGCGACCGCGTCACCTACACGGGCAGTCCGCTCGGCGCCTACAGCACCGAACGCGTGATGCCTGCCGCCCCGCTCATTCCGCTGCCGTCCGCGATCGGCTTCGACACGGCCGCCGCGATGACGATGCGCGGGCTCACGTCGGCCTACCTGCTGCGCCGCATCGCCCCGCTGAAGGCCGGCGACACCGTGCTGCTCCACGCGGCCGCCGGTGGCGTCGGACTCATCTTCACCCAGTGGGCGAAGCTGCTGGGCGTCAACGTGATCGGCACGGTCTCCACCGACGAGAAGGCCGCGATCGCCCGCGCCCACGGCTGCGAGCACGTGATCGTCTACACCCGCGAGAACGTCGCCGAGCGGGTCCGCGAGATCACCGACGGCGCCGGCGTTCCCGTCGTCTACGACAGCATCGGCCAGTCCACCTTCGAGACTTCGCTCGACTGCCTGTCCCGGCGGGGACTGCTCGTGTGCTTCGGCACGGCGTCGGGACCGATTCCGCCGATCAACGCGATGCAGTTGGCCGTCAAGGGTTCGCTGTTCGTCACCCGGCCCGCGCTCGCCGACTACATCGCGGACCCGGCGGAGCGCGCCGAACTCGCCGGTGAACTGTTCGGCCACGTCGAGGCGGGCCGGATCCGCATCGAGATCAACCAGAGCTACGGACTCGAGGACGCCGTCCAGGCGCACCGCGACCTCGAATCCGGCACCAGCATCGGCTCCTCGGTGTTCCGGCTCTGAGCCTGGCCACCCTTCACCACGACGGAGACACCATCATGAACGACACCGCGCAACTGACGTATTCGCCCGAGCGGCACGCGATCCTCTCCCCCTCCGGTTCGTTCCGGCTGACACCGATGACCTGCTCTCTCGGCGCCGAGTTGTTCGACGTGAACCTCGGCGACGTCTCTCGCGACGACGCCCTGTTCGCCGAACTCCGGGAACTGCTGCTCGAGTACAAGGTTCTGTTCTTCCGCGACCAGGACATGAGCCGGGCGGAGCACGTGGCGCTCGCCGAGCGCTTCGGCCCGCTCGAGGATCATCCCGTCGCGGGCAGCGACCCCGAGTATCCCGGGCTGGTGCGGATCTACAAGGACCTCGACAGCCCGGCCGAGCACTACGAGAACGCCTTCCACTGCGACGCCACCTGGCGTGCCAACCCGCCCATGGGGTGTGTGCTCCGGGCCGTCGAGACGCCGCCGGTCGGTGGCGACACCATCTGGGTGAACATGGCCCTGGCCTACGAGAAACTCCCCGACCGGGTGAAGGAGCAGATCGACGGACTGCGCGCCCGGCACAGCATCGAGGCCTCGTTCGGCGCGGCCCAGACGCTGGAGCAGCGGCACGCCCTGCACGATCGCTTCCCCGACGCCGAGCACCCCGTGGTGCGCACGCACCCGGACACCGGCGAAAAGATCCTGTTCGTCAATTCCTTCGCAACCCACTTCGTCAATTACCACACCCCGGACAACATCCGGTACGGCATCGACTACGCGCCCGGCAGCAGCAACCTGCTCAACTACCTGATCAGCCAGGCCTCGATCCCCGAGTACCAGGTGCGGTGGCGGTGGACCCCGAACAGTGTTGCGATCTGGGACAACCGGTCCACACAGCACTACGCCGTCCAGGACTACTGGCCCGCCGTCCGCAAGATGGAACGCGCCGGAATCGTCGGCGACCGGCCCTTCTGAATTTCTCACTTCCCCTAGTCATCAGTTCCGATTTCGAAACGGAGAACACCCATGCATTTCCACGACGACGCCCTCTTCCCCGAGAACCAGGAGAAGCTGGTCATCACGTGCGCCCCGTACGGTCCCGAGTGGGAGCCGGACGACTTCCGCGAGGACCTGCCGCTGACGATGGACGAGCACGTGCAGAAGGCGGTGGACTGCTACGAGGCCGGCGCCACCGTGCTGCACATCCACGTCCGCGAACTCGACGGCAAGGGCTCCAAGCGGCTGTCGAAGTTCAACGAACTGCTCGCCGGACTGCGGCAGGCGGTGCCGGAGATGATCCTGCAGGTCGGCGGTTCCATCTCCTTCGCCCCCGAGGGTGAGGGCGCGGACGCGAAGTGGCTCTCCGACGACACCCGGCACATGCTCGCCGACCTCGATCCGGCACCGGATCAGGTGACGATCGCGATCAACACCTCGCAGATGAACATCATGGAGTTGATGACCGCCGACGACATCGCGGGCACCTCGATGCAGCGGCCCGAGCTGGCCGAGGCGTACCGGGAGATGACGGTCCCGGCCGGCCCGGCGTGGGTGGAGGAGCATCTGCGTCGCCTGCAGGCGGCCGGGATCCAGCCGCATTTCCAGCTGTCGAGCATTCCGCAGCTCGAGACGGTGGAGCGGTTGATCCGGCGTGGGGTGTACACCGGTCCGCTGAATTTGACCTGGGTCGGTATCGGTGGCGGTTTCGACGGCCCGAATCCGTACAACATCATGAATTTCGTGCAGCGGGTGCCGGACGGTGCGTGCCTGACCCTCGAGACGTTGATGCGCAGTGTGCTGCCGGTCAACGCGATGGCGATCGCGATGGGTCTGCATCCGCGGTGCGGGAACGAGGACACGATCTGGGGTCGCAAGGGCGAGAAGATGACCTCGGTCGCGCAGGTCGAGCAGTTGGTCCGGGTGGCCGGGGAGCTGGGCCGGGAGGTGGCCACCGGTAAGGAGGCCCGCGACATCTACCGGATCGGTCAGACCTACGCCGATGCCGACGAGACCCTCGCCAAGCTCGGTTACGCCCCGAACCGCCGTCCCGGCCAGGTCGGATTCACCCAGCACGCCTGAGTTCCCGCACCCGAGGGGATTTCGTCACGAACGGGGAGGGAGCCGGAGGATTCGCTGCTCCTGCCGAGCACGCCCGGCTCCCTCCCCACACCCTTTTACCAATCCTGTCGGCCATAGGAGGCCTCATGGGACCGAACACCACCACCGCCCCGGACACTATCGGCGAGACCGCTGCGCCGGCCCGACGGTCGCGGGTATACCCCTGGATCGTCTTCGCGCTCACCTTCGGACTGCTGCTGTCGGACTACATGTCCCGGCAGGTTCTCAGCGCCGTCTTCCCGCTCCTCAAAACCGAATGGGCGCTGTCCGATTCACAGCTGGCTTCGCTCAGCAGCATCGTCGCACTCATGGTCGGCCTGCTGACCCTCCCGCTGTCGCTACTGGCCGACCGGTGGGGCCGGGTCAAGAGCCTGCTTCTCATGGCCGTCCTGTGGAGCGCCGCCACGCTGCTCTGTGCGCTCGCCACCAACTACGAGCAGATGCTCGGCGCCAGATTCCTCGTCGGTGTCGGCGAAGCCGCCTACGGCAGTGTCGGCATCGCAGTGGTGCTCAGCGTGTTCGCCCCGCGCGTGCACTCCGCGCTCAGCGGCGCCTTCATGGGCGGCGGATCGTTCGGTTCCGTGATCGGTGTCGCCCTCGGCGGCGTCATCGCCGTCAACCTCGGCTGGCGCTGGTCGTTCGCCGCGATGGCCGTCTTCGGCCTCATCCTCGTCGCCCTGTTCCGTGCCCTCGTATCCGAACGGAAACTGACGGACGCCGCCGTCCTCGACGACCCCGCCGACACACCCACCGGTTTCCGGGCACCGCTCTCGAGCCTCTTCTCCACACCCGCCGTCGTGCTGGCGTACATCGGTGGCGGTCTGCAGATGTTCACCGCGGGCGTCCTGCTGGCGTGGCTGCCGAGCTTCTTCAACCGGTCGTACGGCCTCGCCCCCGACAAGGCCGGCGCGATGGCGTCGATCTTCGTCCTCGCCGTCGGCAGCGGCATGGTGGTGTGCGGCATCATCACCGACCGTGTGAGCCGGGACGATCCCACCAAGAAATGGACCACGGCCGTCGTGTACGGCGTGCTCTCGCTCGTGTTCCTCGGAGCCGGTTTCCAGATGCCGTCCGGTTCCACCCAGCTGATCCTGATCGGCATCGGCGCCTTCTTCTCCGCCGGCTCGTCCGGTCCGATCGCCGCGATGGTCGCGAACCTCACCCACTCCTCGGTGCGTGCCTCGGCCTTCGGCACCCTCACACTCGCCAACAACCTTCTCGGACTGGCACTCGGCCCGTTCGTCGTCGGACTGCTCGCCGACCGCTTCGGCCTCGTCACCGCCCTGCAGATCGCGCCCCTGATCTACGTCGTCGCGATCGTCGCCCTGATTCTCGGCAAACGTGCCTACCCGGCCGGACGCCGCAAGCTCGCCGCCCTTACCGCCATCTCTTAGGAAACTGGAGCCGACCGTGACCACCTCCACCGAACCGACCGTGGTGATCGTGCCCGGACTGCGCGATCACGTCGCCGACCACTGGCAGACGTTGCTCGCCGAGCGACTCGACAACGTGCGGACGGTGCCGCCGCTCGAGCGGGACAAGCTCAGTCTCGCCGCGCGGATCGCCGCCCTCGACACCGTTCTCACCGACATCGACGGTCCGGTGGTGCTCGTCGCGCACAGCGCGGGCGTGGCGATCACGGTGCACTGGGCCCAGCAGGCGTCCCGTCCCGTTCAGGGCGCCCTGCTGGCCACCCCACCGGACTTCGAGGAGCCGCTCCCCGCAGGCTACCCCGCACGCGGGGACCTCGACGCGAACGGCTGGAACCCCGTCCCCCGGCGCCGGCTCCCGTTCCCCAGCATCGTGGCGGCGAGCACCGACGACCCGCTGGCCCGGTTCCGCCGGGTCGCCGGGATGGCCGAATCGTGGGGCAGCAAGCTCGTCGACCTCGGCGCCGTCGGTCACCTCAACCCGGCCGCCGGCTACGGGTACTGGCCGTACGCCGAAGAGCTGCTCCGCGAGCTGATCAACTCGACCGCCGCCACCGCCGCGTCGTTCGCGTAGCGCGACGGCACTGTTCCCCCGACGAGAAAGTTCACCGTGCTCAACCTCTCCGTACTTCTCGAAGACTCGGCCCGCCGATTCCCCGACCGCGTCGCCCTGGTGCTCGGTGACCAGCGGATGACCTACGCCGACCTCGACGCCCAGTCGAACCGGGTCGCGAACCTGCTGGTGTCGGCCGGCATCGAACCCGGCGACACGATCGCGCTGTCGTGCCCCAACATTCCGCAGTTCCCCGTCGTCTACTACGGCATCCTCAAGGCGGGCGCGGTGGTCGTGCCGCTCAACGTTCTGCTCAAGGATCGTGAGATCGCGTATCACCTCGACGATTCCGATGCCAAGGCCTACTTCTGCTTCGAGGGCACCCCCGAACTGCCGATGGGCGAGTACGGACTGTCCGGCTTCGCGCAGAGTCCCCGCTGCCGCGCCCTGTTCCGCATCACCACCGACCCGGCCGCCCCCGCCATGATCGACGGCGTCGGGACGCTCGCCGACGCCCTCGCGCGGCACGACAGCAACTTCGACGCCGTGGTCCGCGAACCCGGGGACACCGCCGTCATCCTGTACACGAGCGGCACCACCGGAAAACCCAAGGGCGCCGAACTCACCCACGCCAACATGGCGCTGAACGCGCTGACCGCCAACCGGCTGTTCGACAGCACACCCTCGACCCACGACCGGTATCTGGTGACACTGCCGCTGTTCCACTCGTTCGGCCAGACCGTCACCCTCAACGCAGGCATCTCGGTGGGCGCGACCCTCGTGCTGCTGCCCCGGTTCGAGGCCCGGGCCGCACTCGACCTCATCGAGCGGGAGGACATCACCGTCTTCGCGGGTGTGCCCACCATGTACTGGGGGCTGCTCGGCGCCCTCGACGAACATCCCGTCGACATCGACCGCATCGCCCGGAACATGCGCCGTGCCATCTCCGGCGGCGCCGCCCTGCCGGTGGAGATCCTCACCCGGTTCGCCGACCGGTTCGGCGTGCAGATCCTCGAGGGCTACGGGCTGTCCGAGACGTCGCCGCTCGCGACGTTCAGCGACCCCGCTCTCGAACCCCGGCCCGGATCGATCGGCGTTCCCGTCTGGGGCATCCAGGCGCGTCTCGTCGACAAGGAGTGGAACACCGTCACCGGGACCGATCAGATCGGTGAGATCGCGCTGCGCGGTCACAACATCATGAAGGGCTACTACAACCGCCCCGAGGCCACCGCGGAAGTGCTGCGCGACGGCTGGTTCCGCACCGGCGACCTCGCGCGGGTCGACGAGGACGGCTTCTACTACATCGTCGACCGCGCCAAGGACCTCATCGTGCGCGGCGGTTTCAACGTCTATCCCCGCGAGATCGAGGACGTCCTCATCGGGCACGACGCCGTCTCCCTCGCCGCCGTCGTCGGTGTCCCCGACGACAGCCACGGCGAGGAGGTCAAGGCCTACGTCATCCTCGAACCGGGCGCACAGATCACCCCCGGCGAGCTGATCGCCTGGTCCAAGCAGCAGATGGCGAGCTACAAATACCCTCGCACCGTCGAATTCGTCGACTCCCTGCCGATGACCGCCACCGGCAAGATCCTCAAACGCGAACTCGGCCGCACGCCGGCCGCGCTCTGACTCACTCCGCACTCTGACATCTCAGAGCACACTTCCATCGAAAGCTCCGCCCATGAGTACGTCGTCCCCCACTCCGACGACCCCCGACGAGCTGACCGCTCCCCTCGACCTCCTCCTCACCCGCGGAACCCGCGGCGTCGCCGCCCGCATGCTCCCCGACAGCTCCTGGAGCCGTTTCGGCATCAGCCTCGCCGGCAGGCCCCGCACGGTCGCCCTGCGCGGCGGCGCCCTCGTCCGTGAACTCGGTGCGATCGTCGCCGGCACGTCCGACCGGGCTCCCGCCAAGGCGGACAAGCGTTTCGGCGATGCCGCGTGGCAGCAGAATCCCGCCCTGCGGCGGGCCATGCAGGCGTATCTCGCCACCTCGCACACCGCCACTGCCCTGCTCGAGGACGCCGACCTGGACTGGCGCGATCACGAACGGATGCGGTTCGTCTTCGACAACCTGGTCGAAGGACTGTCGCCGACCAACAATCCGTTCCTCAGCCCGCTCGGGTGGAAGGCGATGGTGGACACCGGCGGACTCAGTGCGGTACGCGGTGTCCGGGCCTTCCTCCGCGACATGCAGTCGAGTCCGCGGGTGCCTGCCATGGTCGAACCCGACGCGTTCGAGGTCGGGGAGCACGTGGCGGCGACGAAGGGTGCCGTGGTCTTCCAGACCCGCACGTTCGAGCTGATCCACTATGCGCCGCAGACGGAGACGGTCCACGCCACACCGCTGCTGATCGTCCCGCCCGTCATCAACAAGTACTACATCCTCGACATCGCACCGGGCCGCAGCCTGATCGAGCACCTCGTGCAGCAGGGACAGCAGGTCTTCGCGATCTCCTGGCGCAACCCCCACGCCCGGCACCGGGACTGGGGTGCCGACACGTACGGTGCCGCGATCCTGGAGGCTCTCGACGCGGTGCAGTGCATCGCCGGAACCACGAGCGCGCACGTCCTCGGCACCTGCTCGGGCGGCATTCTCGCCGCCATGGTCGCCGCACACCTCACCGAGATCGGCGAGGGCGACCGTATCGCCGGCCTCACCCTGGCCGTGACCGTTCTCGATCAGACCCGCGCCGGAACGGCGTCGGCCATGATGAGCGAGCGTGCCGCTGCCGCGGCGATCCGGGACTCGGCCGCCAAGGGATTCCTCGACGGTCGCACGCTCGCGGAGATGTTCGCATGGCTGCGTCCCACCGATCTGGTCTGGCGGTACTGGGTCAACAACTACGTGCAGGGCCGGTCTCCGGCCGCGTTCGACGTGCTGTTCTGGAACTCGGACACCACCCGCATGGCGGCGGCACTGCACCGCGACCTCGTGCTGCTCGGCCTGCGCAACGCGCTGACGATCCCCGGTGCCGCCACCATGCTCGGCACGCCCGTCGACCTCGGCACGGTGACCGCGGATTCGTACGTGGTCGGCGGGTCCGCCGACCACCTCTGCCCGTGGCAGTCGACCTACCGCAGCGCTCGCCTCCTCGGCAGCAAGGACGCGCGGTTCGTGCTGTCGTCGAACGGACACATCGCCTCACTCGTGAACCCGCCGGGCAACCCGCGGGCGTCGTACCGGTTCGGCGAACCCGTCTCCGAGACGCCGGACGCGTGGCTCGCCACCGCGGAGACTGCGACGGACTCGTGGTGGACCGACTACGCGCACTGGCTCGCCGAACGCAGCGGACCCGACGTCGACGCACCGCACACCCTCGGTGCCCGGCAGTACCCGCCGCTGGCGCCCGCCCCCGGCACCTATGTGCACCACTCCTGACCCGCTCGTCACCGACAGAGGAACACCATGACCCTGCATCTCACCCATCCCGCCGAACTCGTCGAGTCGGTCGGCCGGACCATCGGAACCACTGGCCCCTACAAGGTCCTGCAAGACCAGGTGAACCTGTTCGCGGAGGCGACCGGCGACTTCCAGTGGATTCACACCGATCCGGATCGCGCCGCCGACGGACCCTTCGGCGGCACCGTCGCACACGGCTATCTGACGCTGTCGCTGGCGCCGAGCATCCTCGCGGAGGCACTCACCGTCGACGGCGTCGACGCCGCCCTCAACTACGGACTGAACAAGGTCCGGTTCCCGGCGCCGCTTCCGGTCGGATCCGTCCTGCGCGCCACCGTGGCTCTCACCGCAGCCGAACAGAAGCCGGCCGGCGTCGAAGCAGTGTTCCGGCTGACCTACGAGATCGACGGCGGAACCCGTCCGGTGTGCGTCGCCGACGTCGTGGTGCTCTACACGTGACGGTGACCGAACTGTTCGGCGGCCGCGACCGGTTCGAGGACAGGGTCGTTCCGGTGTGCGGGCTGCGGATCCGAGTGCGGATCCGCACCGGCACCGGGGTGCCCCTGGTGCTGTGCAACGGCATCGGGGCCGGCCTGGAAGTGCTCGAACCGCTGGTCGCCGCACTGGATCCGGCCGCGACGATCATCAGCTTCGACGTCCCGGGCACCGGAGGTTCGCCTGCCTCCCCGGTTCCGTACGCAATCCCGGCCCTCGCCTACGGGCTGAGCCGGTTGCTCGACGAGATCGGGGTCGGCACCGTCGATGTCCTCGGGTTGTCGTGGGGCGGAGCGCTGGCCCAGCAGTTCGCCCTGCAGCACCCGCGGCGCTGCCGTCGTCTCGTCCTCGTCGCCACCGGCACCGGCGCCCTCATGATTCCGGGTCATCCGCGCGTGCTCTCGAAGATGCTGACCCCGAAGCGGTTCACCGATCCCGCCTACGCGTCGGCCGTCGCCGGCGACCTGTACGGCGGCGCCGCCCGCCGCGCCGGCGGCGACGGTGACGTGGCGCGGATCTTCGGGAAGCAGCGGCAGGCCGGCTCCCGGGTCGGCTATCTCCACCAACTCCTCGCGGGCGCCCTGTGGACGAGCCTTCCCGTCCTGCCGCTGATCCGGCAGCCCACGCTCGTCGTGGCGGGCACCGACGACCCGATCATTCCCGTCCTGAACGCGCGCATCATGAACGCACTGCTGCCACACGCGACGTTGCACATCCACGCCGGCGGGCACATCGACATCGTCACCGACGCATCCGGACTCGCACCGGTCGTCGCCGGGTTCCTCGCACACCCGGAAACGGGTGAATCCACGTAGGACACCCCCTGCACGTGGGAGACTCGGGTCTGGGAATCACCGCTCGGCGCGACACCGCAGTGGCCGGTCGGCACAGGAGGCGCCCGTGTCCGAAGACCGAACCAACAGCTCGGGTACCAACCTGGAGGGGTCGCAGCGGCTGCTCGCCCTGCTGCTGGCGATGGCGATGTTCGTGCTCGTCGTCGACACCTCACTGATGAACGTGTCGATCTCAGCCGTGGTCCGCGACCTCGACACGACCGTCAGCGGCGTCCAGGCGGCGATCGCACTCGAGGCACTGGTGTCGGCCGCGTTCATCCTGATCGGCGGCAAGGTCGGCGACCTGATCGGACGCAAACGGGCGTACGTGATCGGTCTGCTCGGGTATGCCGTGGGCGCATCCGCGATGGCGCTCGCGCAGAGCCTGACCGCGATCATCGTGTTCTGGGCGATCCTCGGCGGAATCGGTGCGTCACTGCTGTTGCCCGCCATGCAGTCCCTGATCCACGGCAACTTCGAAGGTGCTGCGCAGAAGAAGGTCTACGCGCTGGTCGGCGCGGCGGCGGCGATCGCCGCCGCAGTCGGACCGCTCCTCGGAGGTTTCATCACCACCTTCCTGTCGTGGCGCGTCGCATTCGTGCTCGAGGTCGTCATCATCGCGATCGTGCTGTCCGGGATCCGACTCGTCCGCGACGTGCCGTACACCGGGCCCCGGGGAATCGACCCGGTGGGTGCGGGCCTCTCCGTCCTCGGGATGGGCGGCATCGTGCTGGGAATCCTCGTGTGGCAGGAAGGCGGCGAAGCGGTGGCCGCCCTGCTGGTCGTGGGTGCGCTGGCGCTGGCCGGACTGGGGTACTGGCTCGTCCGCCGGAAGCGTCGCGGGGAACCGCCGCTGCTGGACCCCGATCTGTTCCGCTCCACAGTGTTCCGACTGGGAATCTCACAGCAGATGCTCCAGCAGATAGCGTTGGGCGGCACGATGATCGCCCTTCCGATCTACCTCCAGATGGTGCTCGAGTACAACGCGATGCAGGCGGGACTGTCACTCGCCCCCCTCTCGCTCAGCATGTTCGGCGTGGCGCTGCTGGCGGGCAAGAAGGCGGGAGATCGCAGTCCGAGCAGCATCATCCGCTGGGGATTCGTCCTCGTCACGATCGGCGTCGCAATACTGATCCCGATCGTGCCGCGGGCCGAGTTCGGCTGGGCATTGCTGCTCCCACTGGCAATCGCGGGCTCGGGGCTGGGTTTGCTGGTATCCCAACTCAACAACTACACGCTCGCCCCGATCTCGGAGGAGCACGTCAGCGAGGCGGCAGGCGCGAACTCCGCAGCGGGATCGTTCGGGCTGTCGTTCGGACTGGCGTTCGCCGGCGCCATCATGCTGGCGACACTGTCCATCACGTTCACCGCCATGGCGCAATCGAGCACCGTCCTCCCGCCGGCCGACCAGCAGCACGTGGCGCAGGTACTCGAGGACGACGCCGAGGTCATGAGCAACACCCAACTCGAACAACTCCTCGTCGGCCAGCCACCCGAGATACGAGACGAGGTGGTCCGAATCAACACCGACGCACGGCCACTCGCCCTGCAGGTGGCGCTGCTCGTACCCCTCCTCGCCGGTCTCGCCGGACTGCTCAACTCGTTCCGCATGAGACGAGAACAGGACCCCGCGCCGCCGCAACCGTGACGACGGGTCAGCCGTCCGCCCCCATCTCGGCGAGCACGGTCCGCAATCGCTCGTTGTCCGCCGGGGTCCAGCCGTCCGGCGCCAGGATCGCGCTCCACGCATCCGCGATGTCGACGACGTAGGTATGCCCGTGCCCGTCGGGGACGCCCGTCGACACCGCCATGTCCGCCGCAACTTGGAGGAACGTCACGAACGGGAACCATTGCGTGCTGTCCAGGACGTCGTACCCGCGCTCCTCCTTCAGCCAGTCGGGCTCGCTCACCAGCAGCTCCGGCGACCACCAGACGATCGGGTCGGACGCGTGCTGCAGGTACACCATCCGTGGCTTCCCCCACGGGGTGTCGGGGCGGGGCAGATCCTCCGGCGCCCGCGCACCGAAGCGCACGGTCTCGCCCTGCTCGTAGATCGGAAGCCATTCGGGTGAGCCGGGATCCCGGTTGGTCGTCACGTCGGTCCAGATCTCGTTCGCGTTCGGCGGTCCGGTGAACAGAACGCCGTCGGAACGCGCCTCGACGTCGTCGACGCTGCCGAACGCGCTCTCGCCGCCGAAGGAGCCCAGGCTCTCCCCCATCACGACGAGTTTCGGACGGGTCTCCGGTGGCAACTGCTTCCACTTGTCGTACACCGCGTCGAATTGCGCCTCCCCCGCCTGGCGGGCCCGCTCCTTGTCCACGAGGAACGACAGCCAGCTGGGGAGATACGAGTACTGCAACCCGACGATCGCGGTGTCGCCGTTGTACATGTACTCGAGTGAGGAGGCGAGGCTCTCGTTGATCCATCCGGTGCCGGTGGTTGTCGCCACGCCGATCACCGCGCGATCGAACCCGCCGGCCCGTTCGAGTTCGTCCGCTGCCAGTTGGGCGCTCTCCCGGATCGAATCGCCACCGCTGGCGAGCCCGGCGTAGGTCCGGATCGGCTCCAGTGCGGGCCGTCCACCGTTGAAGGCGGACAGTTCCTCGACGGTCGGGCCACGCGAGATGAACGACCGACCCTGCCTTCCCAGCGAATCCCACGTGACCAGCGATTCCGGTCCGCCCGAACGCAGCGTCGTCGTCGGCGGTTCGTCACCGGCCTTGGTCTCCTGGTTCACCGCGGCGAACGAATTGTTCAGACCGGTCATGATCACGCGGACCGCCACCCCGTTGAGGAGTGCGAACAACAGCGCTATCGCCAGCACGCCGATCACGGTCGCCGAGATCCGTCGCGGCACGACACGGCTGATCTTGCGTTCGACCCACCGCACCGCCCGCAGCAGCAACCGGGAGATCGCAACCAGCAGCACGAAAATCAATACCGCCACGATCACCGTCACGACGTAGCCCGTCCACGGGAACGATGCGGCGCTCATGAGTGCCCGAAGCTGATCCTGCCAATTCGCGAACCACACCAGCATCGCCGCGGTGCCGACGAGCCCGATCACCAACGCCCCCCGCCGAACCCAGGTCTTCACGCGCGCCGACGGCTCCCGCCGCACGAGATGACGAACCAGAACGGAACCCAGAAATCCGAGGGCGTAGCCGACCGCCGCCGAAACACCGGTGACCAATCCCTGGAAGAACGGACCCCGCGGCAGCAACGTCGGCGTCAACGACAGCCACACGAACAGCACGGCAACGACCAGTCCCCCGAACGCATACCGGTCCGGCAGCCAGCGACGGTACTGCTGGGGCGGTCGTGACGATCCGGATTCGTCGGTCATCTCATCCTCTCCGTGACGGGGCGGACGCGACGATTCCCTCGTGCCGCGTTGGGAACAACGACCTAAATGCTCTCCTCGTAGCCCGGATGCCACGTCGCCACGGCCCAGATCACGAACACGTCGAGCAGAATGATGACGATCGACCACAACGGGTAGTGGGGCAGCCACAGGAAATTAGCGAGTATCGACAACGCGCAGATCACCATTGCGCCGACACGGGCCCACGTCGCACCGGTGAACAGCATGACGCCGACGAGCGCGACGATCACGCCGAGCACGAGGTGGATCCACCCCCACGCCGTCGTGTCGAACTGGTAGACGTATTCCGGCCCGGCCACGACCAGGTCGTCCTTCATCAGCGCCGAGATACCCGAGAGCACATGCAGTATTCCGATAGTGAGCAAAACTATCGCTGCCACCATGGACGTGGCGGCGGCGACCCCCTGCTTGGCCAACGATTGATCGGACATGACGATCCCCTTCCCCGGATATGCGGTGGGATGCAGACATTGTCTGCCGCCGCGTCGCGCAAGGTCAACATACGCCCGGTACCGGAATCTCGCTGACAGCAGCAATCCGACGGGGGATACTCGTTATACCAGTTCATTTCGTACGTTGACGAAAGAGGAACGGTCATGTCCGAGGAATCACTGGTCAAAAAAGGTGTGGCAAAGGGAACCTCGATGGGCGGGGCGGTTCTCCTCGTCACCGTCGGCGCGCTCGAATTCCTCCAAGGTATCTCCGCAATCGCCAAGGACGACGTCATCGTCGTCGGCGTCGAGTACACCTACAAATTCGACGTCACCGCGTGGGGATGGTTCCATCTCGTACTCGGCGTGATCGTGGCCGCCGTCGGCATCGCGTTGTTCACCGGAGCGACCTGGGCCCGCGTCGGAGCCATGGTGCTCTGCGCCGTCTCGATCTTCGTCAACTTCCTCTGGCTGCCGTACTACCCCCTGTGGGCGATCACGATCATCGCGTTGAATGCGGTAGTGATCTGGGCGGTTGCCACCTGGAACCCAGACGAGGCCTGACCGACCATGAACGAGGCCTCGAGCGCGGACGCGCTCGGCAAGGACGAACGCGCCGAACTACTCCGGTTGCGCGACGAAGTCACCACACTGCGAGCCCAGGCGGCAGGTGAAGCTGCCGGTGTTCCCGCCGAACCGGTTTCCCGCCCACCCCACAACGGGCTGCGCTGGACCGCGGTGACGATCCTGCTCGTGCTGGTCGCCGTCCTCGCGGTCGCGTCGGTCACCGCCCGCTTCACCCGCAGCCAGATCCTCGACACCGACCGCTACGTGAGCACGGTCGCGCCGCTGGGCTCGAATCCCGCACTGCAGGCTGACATCACCAACCAGATCACCGACGAGATCTTCGCGCGCGTCGACGTCGAGGGTCTCACCACCGAAGCCCTCACCGCGCTGACCGACATGACGAATCTCGCCGCGAACGCGCCGCGCCTCGACAAGGCGGTCGTCGGCCTCGCACCGGTGCTCACCAGCCAGGCCAAGAACTTCGTCCACGACACCGTCAGCTCGCTCGTGCGATCCCAGCAGTTCGAAGACCTGTGGATCCAGGCGAACCGGGCCGCACACAACGCACTCGTGGCAGTGATGACCGGAAACTACGGCCTCAGCTCCGTGGAGGTCGACCAGAGTGGCACCGTCAGCATCTCCCTCGGCACCGTCATCGACCGCGTGAAATCGGAACTCGTCGGCCGCGGCTTCGCGTTCGCCGACAAGATCCCGTCGGTGGACAAGCAATTCGTGCTCTTCCAATCTCCCGAACTCGTGAAGGCGCAGCGCGCCGTCCGCGCACTCGACAAGGCGTCGGCCATCCTGCCGTGGCTGGGCATCGCCTGTGCCGCCGCTGCCGTGGCCGTCGCACCCACCGGCAGGAGGCTCCGTGCTCTCGCCCTTGCGGGACTCGCGATCGCTCTCGGAATGCTCGCTCTCGCAATCGGCATTCTCATCGGACGGGCCATCTATCTCGACAGCGTCCCACCTGACATCCTGTCGCCCGATGCGGCGACGGCCGTCATCGACACGGTCCTCGTCCCGCTGCGGACGAGCCTGCGCGCGGTCGCGGTACTGGGCCTGGTGATCGCACTCGGCGCCTACCTCATCGGTGGCTCGTCCTCGGCGACCGCCGTGCGTCGCGGCTACGGGCAGGCACTCGACTTCGTTCGGCGGTCCGGCAGCGGCCGGCCACCGAACGAGGTGGAGCGGTGGGCCTACCAGCTCCGCATTCCGTTGCGCTGCGCGGTGATCGGTATCGCCGCAGTACTGCTGATGTTCTGGCGCTACCCCACCGGACTGGTCGTGCTGTGGATCGTCATCATCGGCCTGCTGGCACTCGTGGCGATCGAGTTGCTCATCCGTCCGGCCCGCACTTCCGCCGCGGCGATGGACGCTATGCCAGCGTCTTCGCCTTGATCGACTGAGTGACGTCGGCACTCGGCGAACGCGGCCAAACCGAACGCGCGCCACACCTCGAAACCGTCGATTGCGAGATATCGGAATGCTCGGCCATCGAGCGTGTGGACCAGTGTGTGGCGTTCTTCGGTGTCGTTTCGAGGGTCGAGGTAATCAGATCCTTGATCTTGTCGTCGTCGATCGTCCTCGGTTCAACCCCAGCCTCTGCGCCACTTCGGTATTCGATCCACCATCGGCAGCAGCAAGGATGATGCGCGACCGTACCGCCAAACCTGCAGCGGTCTTGCGTCGCCGCGCCCACAGGGACACTAGTGAAGGCGCAGCGCAGCCGCCGCGGCTTCGGGCAGCCGCGGCGACGGACGCTATGCCAGCGTCTTCGCCTTGATCGACTGGAACTCGGCCTCGGTGATCGCGCCGGAGTCGAGGAGCGCCTTGGCATCCGAGATCTGCTGAGCCGGAGACTGCCCGGCGACATCCCGAATGTAGGTGTCCTGCGCCTGCTTCACTTGCTGGGCGGCAGCCATCGACCGCTTCGCCATGCCGTCGCTGTTGACGATCAGGTAGATCAGCGCCGACAGGAACGGAACGAAGAACAGGAAGAAGATCCAGATCGCCTTCACCCACCCCGAAGTGTCGCGGTCCCGGAACAGATCGGTGATGATCGAGAACAGCACGGTCAGGTACGCCACGAAGGCGAAACAGACGAAGATGAACCAGAAAAACTCCCAGAAGCCTTCCATTTTCAGTGCTCCGTCCACTCGGTGTTGCGGTCAGGAAGCCAGGATCTTGGCCTTCTCTGCGTTGAATTCTTCCTCGGTGAGGACCCCCTGAGTGCGGAGTTCACCGAGTTGTTTCAGGGCCGCAATACGATCCGTGCCAACGGCCGGCGGTGCGGGTTGCGCCGGCGGAGGCGGCGGAGGCGGCGGAGGCGGCGGCGGAGCCTGCTGCTGCGGGGCCGGCTGGTTCCCCGCCCACCGCTGCCCTTGTCGTCGGGAGACCCGGTTGGAGACGGCGGTCGCGGTACCCGCCACGACGGCGGTCCGAGCGATCCCGCGCAGAAGTCCTGGCATGATGTGCTCCTCAGCTCTGGATTCGGCAGCCTGTCAGCTGGAGGCGTCGAGCGCGTCGAGCGCCGCCAGAATGCCTTGGACGGGGATGCGCCCGGATGCCACGAGCTGGGCCCCTTCGCGCCGCAGAGCGGAGGCGAACGGTGCGGCCCAACAATTCTCATAGACGAGAATCGCCCCGGAACACCCGGGCTCGAGCACGGCCGCGGCTTCCTCGAGGTCGGTGCGGTCGATCAGGCCCGTTGCCGCTTCGGCGAAGAGCGTCACGTCCACTCCGCCCTCGAACCCGAGGTCCTCGATCGCGATACCGGACAGCGCTCCGTCGGGTTCCTTACGGACGAAGATCAGGTCGAGTACCCGGATGATGTTCCGATCGACGAGATCGATCAGCAGTGGTAGTGCCGAACCGTCGGGTTTCCGGTCTGCGGGGAACTCCACGACGAGATAGTCGATGGGCCCGAGTACATCCAGATCGTTGTCGTTCACCGCAGGACCTCTCTTCTGAAGACAGCAGCGGCAGCCACACGGGCCTGCGCTCAGTATCCATGAGCCGGTGCGGAACCGCTAGAGTACAAAGTCACCCGACCGATTCCGTCGCTGTCGCACGGGCGGCGAGGTCGCGCCGAGCCGCCTTCTCGACGAGAAGGGGGATGAAGTCGCGAACGCGGCTCTCCGCCAGTCGTTTGTGGACGGTGCGCACGATGTGCTCGATGTCGACCGACGAGACCGACGGGTATCGAGTGATCAGGCGCTCGATGACCTTTTCGACTTGAAGCAGTTCGTCGTCCCCCGTCATCGATCAATCGTCATCCCGGCGGGCGGCTACCGTCAAGACACGAAATGAACTCTCGAACAACGCGGTTCGGTTCCGCTCCGCGCATGTGCGGGATCCTGGAATGAATCCAGTATCCGACTCCGTCCGGAAATATCGTTTCACGACTGCGGCGGGGGTGGAACGGCGGACAATGGGGGTACCGGGCCGCCGGCTCGCGGTAGAGAACTCGCGGTAGAGAAAGGGACTGTCATGTCCGAGACATCATCGGTCAAACAGGGCGTCGCGGCAGGCACCTCGATCGGGGCAGCCATCATGCTCGTCACGGTCGGCATCATCCAGTTCTTCCAAGGGGTCGCCGCGGTCGCCGAGAACGAAGTCTTCGTCGTCGGTATCGAATACGTCTACAAGCTGGACCTGACGACGTGGGGCTGGATCCACATCGTGCTGGGCATCGTGATCCTGGGGGTCGGCCTCGCGCTGTTCACCGGAGCGGGCTGGGCGCGGGTGTCGGCGATCGTGGTCGCGGCCGTGTCGATTCTCGCCAACTTCCTGTGGCTGCCGTACTACCCGTGGTGGTCGCTGCTCATCATCGCACTCGACGTCGTCGTCATCTGGGCCGTGTCGACCTGGAAGCCGGAACAGGTCTGATCACCCGGCAAAGCGGGAGAAACCGTGGGAAAGAAGAGCAAGGACAGGGCCGGGGCCGAGCTGTCCCGGCCCGACGGCGCCGAGCCGTCCGCACCGATGAAGAACAAGGAGTACCGGCGACTCCTGAAACCCCTCCATGCCGAACTCGTCGCGCTGCAGGAGTGGGTGAAGTCATCCGGCGCGAAGGTGTGCGTCGTCTTCGAGGGCCGTGACACCGCGGGCAAGGGCGGCGTCATCAAGGCGATCACCGAACGGGTGAGCCCGCGGGTGTTCCGGGTGGTCGCGCTGCCGGCCCCCACCGAGCGCGAGAAGTCGCAGATGTATGTGCAGCGGTACCTGCCGCACCTGCCCGCCGGCGGAGAGGTCGTCATCTTCGACCGAAGTTGGTACAACCGCGCGGGGGTCGAACGGGTGCTCGGCTTCTGCACCGAGGAAGAAACGGAGCACTTCCTCCAACTGATCCCGACGGTCGAACGCTCGATCGTCGACTCGGGAGTCATCCTGCTCAAGTACTGGCTGGAAGTGAGCGAGGAACAGCAGACGATGCGCCTGCAGAGCCGGATGGACGACCCCCGGAAGTACTGGAAGCTGTCGGAGCTCGACCTGAAGTCGTACAGCCGCTGGTACGACTACTCCCGCGCGCGGGACGAGATGTTCCATCTCACCGACACCGGCTGGGCGCCGTGGTACGTCGCGATCAACGACGACAAGAAACGCGGACGGCTCAACGTCATCAGCCACTTGCTGAGCCAGGTCCCGTACGAGCCGCTGGACCGCCCCGACCTCACCCTGCCGAAGCGGCAGAAGGCGGAGGGCTATCAGGAACCGGGGCAACCCCTGCACTGGATCCCCACCCCGTACTGAGGATCCGAGCCGGAAAGGACGAGCGGTCATGGTCTCGACGGAATCCGCGCAGACGCACACGGCCTGGTACGCCCAGGACGCCGATGCCGTCGTCGCCGCGACAGCATCCGATCGGCAATCGGGCCTGACGGCCGGAGAGGTGGACGAACGGCGCCGACGGCACGGTCCCAACGAGATCGCCTCGGAGCCGGGCCCGTCCGCGTGGGCGATCGCGCTGCAACAGCTGAAGGATCTGATGAACCTGATGCTGGTCGCTGTGGCGATCGTCAGCGTCGTCATCGGCGAGGTCTCGACCGCGATCATCGTCGCGGCACTCGTCGTGCTCAACGTCGTGCTGGGCACGCGGCAGGAACTGAAGGCGCGCGCCAGCGTCGACGCGCTCGCGAAGATGCAGACACCGCAGGTGCGGGTGACCCGGGACGGGACTCTCCTGCAACTCGCCGCCACCGGCCTCGTACCGGGCGACATCGTGCAACTCGAGGCCGGCGACGTCGTCCCCGCCGACGGCCGATTGCTCACGTCGGCGACCCTCGAGACCCAGGAGGCGGCACTGACGGGTGAGAGCGCACCCGTCCCGAAGGACACCCAGACCCTCGGCGCCGCCGACGTGCCCCTCGGCGACCGCAGCAACATGGTCTTCCAGAACACGTCGGTCACCCGGGGCACCGCGACCATGGTGGTCACCGAAACCGGAATGAACACCCAGATGGGCCAGATCGCGTCGATGCTGTCGGCCGTCGCGCCGAGCAAGTCTCCGCTTCAGCGCGAACTGAATTCGCTCACCAAGGTGCTCGGCATCATCGCGTGGACGGCGGTCGCGCTCATCGTGATCCTCGGGGTGATCCGCGGACAGAGCCTGACGACGGTGCTGCTGCTGGGCATCTCCATGGGAGTGTCCGCGATCCCGACCGGCCTGCCCACGTTCGTGCAGGCGATGCTGGCCTTCGGTGCCCGTCAACTGGCCGAGGCGAAAGCCGTCGTGAAGAACCTCACCGACGTCGAGACCCTCGGCGCCACCAGCGCGATCAACTCGGACAAGACCGGCACGCTGACGATGAACCAGATGACCGTCCGGTCGCTGTACTTCCACGGCCGGTGGTACACCGTCGACGGCGAGGGATACAGCAAGACGGGCCGGATCACCCAGACCGCAGGCGAGGCCGCCCCCGACTTCACCCTGCTCGCCTACGGGCTGTGCCTCGACAGCGACGCCACCGTCTCCGACACCGGTGACGTCGTCGGCGATCCGACGGAGGCCGCGCTGGTCGTGCTCGCGGCCAAGATCGGCGTCGACGCTCCGCTCACCCGGCGCACGTATCCCCGCATCGCGGAAGTGCCGTTCGACTCCGCGTACAAGTTCATGGCGACGTTCCACCACCTCCAGGTCGACGGCAGCACCCAGTTCGTCGAACTCGTCAAGGGCGGCCCCGACGTGGTCCTCGCCCGCTGCGCCACCGCCTTCCTGCCGGGCAGGCACGCGGTGCCACTCGACCAGGTCCGGGACGAACTGACCGCGGCGAACCGGGAGTTGTCCGAGAAGGGTCTCCGCGTGCTGGCGTTCGCCGCCCGCAGGCTCGACGGGCAGGAGGACGCCGCGGCGGCCGACCCCATGTCGTTCGTCGAGGACCTCACGTTCGTCGGGATGGTCGGCATCATCGACCCGCTGCGGCCGGAGGCGATCGACGCCGTGCGCACCGCCCACGCAGCAGGTATCGAGGTTCGCATGATCACCGGCGACCACGCGATCACGGCGTCGGCGATCGGCGCCGAACTCGGCCTCGGTCCCGGCGCGATCGGCGGTCCCGAACTCCAGGCCATGACGGACGAGGACCTCACTGCGGCCCTCCCGCGCCTGCACGTGTTCGGCCGCGTGACCCCACAGGACAAGCTCCGTCTCGCCGACATCATGCAGCGGAGCGGCGCGGTCGTGGCGATGACCGGCGACGCCGTCAACGACGCCGCCGCACTGAAGAAGGCCGACATCGGCGTCGCCATGGGTTCGGGCAGCGAGGTGACGAAACAGGCGGGCAAAATGGTGCTCACCGACGACAACTTCGGAACCCTGATCACCGCGATCCGACTGGGCCGCAACATCTACGAAAAGATCGTGTCGTACATCCGGTACCAGATGTCGAAACTGTTCTCGCTGGTTCTGCTGTTCCTCGTGGCGAGCATCTTCGACATCAACGACGGGGTCGCGCTCACCCCGCTCATGGTGTTGTTCCAGCACTTCTTCATCACGCTGTTCCCCGTCGCGGTCATCATGCTCGATCCGGCGCCGCCGGACCTGATGAACAAGCCGCCCCGCGACCAGCACACGCCGATCGCCAACAAGACGGCGTTCGGGCAGTGGCTGGCGTACGGCATCCTGCAGTTCGCCGTCACCCTCGCCGCGATGCTGCTCGCACCGGGCGACATGAGCACGACCGAGGCGAGCGTTCCTATGACGACGGCATTCGTGGTGCTGTCGCTCGGGTCGATTCTCGCCGGACTCGTCATGCGGCGCGACCCGGAATCGGGCCTCACCCCACCGATCCTCGGCGCACTGAAGATCCTGTCGATCCCGGTCGTCGTCACCGTGTTCGCGGTCGAAATCGGCTTCCTCCAGGACCTCCTCATGACCACGTCGCTGACCGGTGGGCAGTGGCTCGCCTGCCTCGGGTGGTCGCTGATCATCCCGGTGGTCGTGGAGGCGGAGAAGGCTCTGCGCCGCAGGCGGCACGCGCGTCCGATCACTCCGATCTCCGCGGCAGCCGCGGTCGACCCGCAGCGTGCGCGCTGAGGCCGGCACCATGTCCTGGACAGGAGGCCTCGCGCAGTTGCCCGGGATCGTGACGGCACGGGCGTACCGCCGCGAGTGGCTGCGACCCGACATCACCGCCGGACTCGTCCTCACCGCGCTCCTCATCCCCGCCGGGATGGGATACGCGGAGGCCGCCGGGTTGCCCGCCTACGCCGGGCTGTACGCCACCATCGTCCCGCTCCTCGCGTACGCGGTGGTGGGCCCGTCGAAAATCCTTGTTCTCGGACCTGATTCGTCGCTCGCGCCGCTCATCGCCGCGGCAGTCCTGCCCCTCGCCGTCACCGACGATCCGGAGAGCGCCCTGGCCCTCGCAGGCATCCTGGGCGTCCTCATGGGCCTCATCCTCCTGGTCGGCGGGTTCCTGCATCTCGGCTTCGTGACCGAACTGCTGTCGAAGCCCATCCGGCTCGGGTACCTGAATGCGATCGCGTTGATCGTCGTCGTCGGCCAGTTACCCAAACTGCTCGGGTTCGACGTCGACGCGTCCGGACTCATCGGGGAGATCGGCGGGATCGGAAAGGCGGTGTTCGGGGGCGACATCGACCCCGTCGCCGCCGCGGTGGGTCTCGGCTCCCTCGCCGTCATCGTGGCGTTCCGCATCTGGATTCCCCGCATCCCGGGCGTTCTGGTGGCGGTGGTCGGGGCGATGATCCTGTCGGCCGCGCTCGGGCTGACCGACGACATCGGGATGGTCGGCGCCCTCCCCGCGGGCCTGCCGCTGCCGTCGTTCGGCGGCGTCGACTGGGGCGACGTGGGACAACTCGTCGGACCGGCCGCCGGAATCGCCCTGATCGCGTTCGCCGACACGGGCGTGCTCTCGCGCACGTTCGCCGCCCGCCGCGGCGAAGATGTGAACGGCAGCACCGAGATGAAGGCGGTCGGCGTCGCCAACATCGCGGGCGGGCTGTTCGGCGGCTTCCCGATCTCGGCCAGCGGGTCCCGCACGCCGGTGGCCGAACAGAGTGGCGCCCGCACGCAATTGGCGTGCGTCGTCGGCGCCGTCGCGGTGCTGGTCTTCGTCCTCATCGCCCCCGGTGTCACCGCCTACCTCCCCGACGCGACGCTGGGCGCCGTGGTGATCGTCGCGGCCACGGCGCTGGTGGACGTGGACGGCATGGTCCGCATGTGGCGGATGAGCAGCGTGGAATTCGGGCTCGCCGTCGCCGCGTTCCTCGGGGTCGCCCTGGTCGGTGTGCTGCAGGGCATCCTCGTCGCGATCGGCCTGTCGTTCGTCGCCGTGGTCGCGCAGGCCTGGCAGCCGTACCGCACCGAACTCGTCCGGACGGCGGACCGGCCGGGCTTCCACGACGTCGAACGCCACCCCGGCGGGGACCGCATCCCCGGACTGGTGCTGGTGCGCTTCGACGCCCCCCTGTTCTTCGCGAACGGTGAGATCTTCGACGAGTACGTGCGTTCGGTGGTGGCGGAGGCGCCGACACCGGTCGAGTGGGTCGTGATCGCCGCCGAGCCGATCACCGGACTCGACACCACCGCCGTCGACGAACTCGTCGACCTCGACACCTACCTCGAAGGCAAGGGAATCCAGCTGGCGTTCGCGGAGATGAAGGGCCCGATCAAGGATCGGCTCATCCGGTTCGGGGTGGGCGACAGGTTCGACGCCACGCACTTCTACCCGACCATCGACTCCGCGGTGGAGGCATTCCGCGACCGGGCCGAAAGCGCCGGGGATCCGGCCGAAGACTGACTCGTTCAGACGGCCTGGCCTCGAAAGGTTCTGCGATACGCCGACGGCGGAACCCCCAGCACCGCACCCATGTGCTGCCGCAGGGAGGTGCCGGTTCCGAACCCGACCTCACGGGCGATGACGTCGACGGACAGGTCGGTGGTCTCGAGGAGTTCGCGCGCACGGTCGACCCGGCGGGTGGTCAGCCAGCGGTTCGGGGTGGTGCCGACCTCCTCGCCGAAGCGCCGGGTGAACGTGCGGACGCTCATGTTCGCGTGCGCCGCCAACCGGTTCAGCGCCAGCGGTTCGCCGAGGCGATGCAGCGCCCACTCGCGGGTCGCCGCCGTCGACTCCGACGTGGTCTCCGGGATCGGCCGCTCGATGTACTGGGCCTGCCCGCCGTCGCGCCACGGTGGGACGACGCATCGGCGCGCCACCCGGTTGGCGACGTCCGACCCGTGATCGCGGCGCACGATGTGCAGGCAGAGGTCGAGTCCGGCGGCGACGCCCGCCGAGGTGAGGATGTGGCCCTCGTCGACGAACAGCACGTCGGGGTCGACCCGGACCTGCGGATACGTGCGCTGGAAGTGCTCGGTGTTGCGCCAGTGGGTGGTGGCGCGCAGGCCGTCGAGCAACCCCGCCGCGGCGAGAATGTACGAACCGGTGCAGATCGAGACGTACCGCGTGCCGGGCCGGACGAATGCGAGGGCCCGCTCGAGGTCGGCGGGCAGATGGCCTTCGTCGTACGCCGGGCCGAGTTCGTAGGACGCGGGGATCACGACCGTGTCGGCCTCGGCCAGCAACTCCGGGCCGTGGTCGACGGACACCGAGAAGTCGGCGTCCGAGCGGACCGGCCGTCCGTCGGCCGTGCACGTCTGCACGTCGTACAGCAGATTCCCGGCGGCGTCGTGCGCCCGTCCGAAGACCCGCGACGGGATGCCGAGTTCGAACGGGATCACACCGTCCAGGGCGAGCACGACCACACGATGACGAACGACCATGGCCAGATTCTTTCATATGTTGTCATTCCGGCAACTGTTCCGGCGCGGCGCCGTCCCGCAGACTTACCGTCGTGACGTCCGACATCGCGCCCCCGGCACCTCCTGCCCAGACGGCCCCGCCGCGCCTGCACTACGCCTGGCTCGTCGCGGCCGTCGCGTTCCTCGCCCTCGTGGGAGCCGCCAGCTTCCGGGCGGCGCCCTCGATCCTGATCGACCCCCTGCACGAGGACTTCGGCTGGTCACGGGCGAGCATCTCGTCCGCCGTGTCGATCAACCTGGTGCTCTACGGGCTGACGTCGCCATTCGCGGCGGCGCTCATGGAACGCTTCGGCATGCGCCGGGTGGTCACCGCCGCGCTGGTCCTGGTGTCCGCCGGCAGCGGACTGACCGTCTTCATGACCGCCACCTGGCAACTCGTACTGCTGTGGGGTGTGCTCGTCGGTCTCGGCACCGGCTCGATGGCGCTCGCCTTCGTCGCCACCGTCGTCGACCGCTGGTTCGTCGCCCGCCGCGGCCTCGTCACCGGCATCCTCACCGCAGGCAGCGCCGCCGGACAGCTGGTGTTCCTGCCGATCCTCGCGATGGTCGCCGAGCACTACAACTGGCAGACCGTGGCGCTGACGGTGTCGTTCGCCGCCCTCGCCGTCGTGCCGCTGGTGCTCGTGTTCCTGCGCAACCGGCCGTCGGACGTCGGGACGGTCCCGTACGGCGCCGGGCCCGACTACGTCGCGGAACCACCCGCCCCGACCGGTCGCGGCGGCGCCGCGGGCCGGGCCGTGACGGTGCTGCTGTCGGCGGCGCGGACCCGAGTGTTCTGGTTGCTGGCCGGCACGTTCGCGATCTGCGGGGCCAGCACCAACGGACTCGTCGGCACCCACTTCGTCCCGGCCGCGCACGACCACGGCATGCCGGTGACGGCGGCGGCGACCCTGCTGGCGGTGATCGGGATCTTCGACGTGATCGGCACCATCGCGTCGGGCTGGTTCACCGACCGGTTCGATTCACGCAAGCTCCTCGGCATCTACTACGTGCTGCGCGGAATCTCGCTGATGCTGCTGCCGATCCTGTTCGCGAACACCGTGCACCCGCCGATGATCGCGTTCGTCATCTTCTACGGCCTCGACTGGGTGGCGACCGTGCCCCCGACCGTCGCGCTGTGCCGCAAACACTTCGGCGGCGACGCCCCCATCGTGTTCGGCTGGGTGCTGGCGTCCCACCAGATCGGCGCCGGCCTCGTGGCATTCCTCGCGGGACTGGTGCGCGACCAGTTCGGCGGCTACGACGCCGCGTTCTACGTCGCGGGCGGGCTGTGCGCGATCGCGGCCGTGATGTCTCTGGCCATCGTCGCGAAGCCGCGCACGGTGGCGCCCGGGATCGGTTGACCTGCGCCGAAACCACTCCCCGGAGCGCCCCCGGTTCCTAAGATCGGTACATGGCAGCTCAGCGCGCGTCGGACGAGGTCATTGACCGCTCCAAGATCGAGAATCGGGCTCCGTCGGTAGCCGCACTGTTCGTGGATCGGGTGGCCCACTCACCCGGTCGCGAAGCGTTCCGATACGTCGACCCGGACGACCCGACCATGTGGGCCAGCGTCACCTGGTCCGAGGCGGGCGACCGGGTGCGCAACCTCGCGGCCGGTCTCATCGTCCTCGGCGTGCAGGCCGAGCAGCGCGTCGCGCTGGCCTCCGCCACCCGCTACGAATGGGTGCTCGCCGACCTGGCCGTGATGTGCGCAGGCGCGGCCACCACCACCGTGTATCCCACCACCACGGCCGCCGACGTCGCCTACATCGTCGCGAACTCGGGCAGCCGCGTCGTCTTCGCCGAGGACGACGCGCAGCTCGCCAAGCTGCGCGAGAACCGCAGCGAACTCGGCGACGTCGAGAAGGTCGTCCTGATCGACGGCACCGCCGGAGACGACGACTGGGTCATCACGTTCGACCAGCTACACGACCTCGGCGAAGAACTGCTGGCCGAGACACCCGACGCCGTGCACGACCGCATCGAGGCGATCGACCCCGACGACCTCGCCACCCTGATCTACACGTCGGGCACCACCGGCAGGCCGAAGGGTGTGCGACTGTCGCACTCGGCGTGGACGTACGAGGCCGCCGCGATCGACGCCACCGGCATCCTCGACGCCGACGACCTGCAATACCTCTGGCTCCCGCTGTCCCACGTGTTCGGAAAGGTCCTGCTCACGCTGCCGCTGCAGATCGGTTTCGCGACGGCGGTCGACGGTCGCGTAGACAAGATCGTCGAGAACCTCGCGGTCGTCCAACCCACGTTCATGGGCGCCGCCCCCCGCATCTTCGAGAAGGCGTACGCGCGGATCGTCTCCACCGTCCGCGAGGAGGGCGGGCCGAAGGAGAAGATCTTCGACTGGGCCATCGGCGTCGGCCTGCGGGTGTCGAAGGCGAAGCAGGCCGGCAAGGGCACGTCGCTGCTCGACTCGGTGCAGCACGCCGTCGCGGATCGGCTGGTGTACAGCACGATTCGCGAACGCTTCGGCGGACGCCTGAAGTTCTTCATCTCCGGGTCCGCGGCACTCAATCGTGATGTCGCGCAATGGTTCGACGCCGTCGGCATCGTCGTCCTCGAAGGGTACGGACTGTCCGAGACCAGCGCCGCCTCGTTCGTCAACCGCCCGTCGGCATACCAGTTCGGCACCGTCGGCTGGCCCATCCCGGGCACCGAGACCCGGATCGCCGACGACGGCGAAATCCTCATCAAGGGTCCGGGCGTCATGAGCGGGTACCACGAGAACCCCGAAGCCACAGCCGAAGCGCTCACCGACGAGGGCTGGTTCCACACCGGCGACATCGGCGAACTCGACGACAAGGGCTACCTGCGGATCACCGACCGCAAGAAGGACATGTTCAAGACGTCCAACGGCAAATACGTCGCACCGTCCGCGCTGGCGGCCACGTTCAAAGGCATCTGCCCCTACGTCGGTGAACTCATCGTCGACGGCGAAGGGAAGTCGTACTGCGTCGCCCTGATCTCCCTCGACGCCGAATCGATCGAAGAATGGGCGAAGAACAACAACCTGGGCGGCAAATCTCTCGCCGAGATCGCCAACGCCCAGGAGACCCGCAACCTGATCGGCGGCTACGTCGAGGAACTCAACGCCGGACTGAACCGGTGGGAACAGATCAAGAAGTTCCGCATCCTCGAACGGGAACTCACCGTCGAGAACGGCGAGATCACCCCGAGCATGAAACTCAAGCGCAAGGTCGTGATGACCAACTTCTCCGGCGAACTGGAAAATCTCTACACCTGAGTTGACCCTCACGCGACGTAAGGCTGCACGGTAGAGGACGTGAGCGAGAAACACACGGTCGGCGTGGTCGCCAGACTGGTCGGAGTGAGTGTGCGCACCCTGCACCACTACGACGAGATCGGCCTGGTGACCCCGTCCGACCGCACCCCCGGTGGGTACCGCAGCTATTCGGACGCCGACGTGGAACGTCTGCACCGCGTACTGACGTACCGCGAACTGGGATTCCCCCTCGAGGAGATCGCAGCCCTCCTCGACGACCCGGACGTCGATGCCCTCGCGCATCTACGGCGACAGCACGCGTTGCTGAGCGAACGGATCGATCGCTTACACGAGATGGCTGCAGCCGTGGAGAAGATGATGGAGGCGAAAAGCATGGGCATTCAACTCACCCCCGAAGAGCAGAACGACATCTTCGGCGACAACTGGCCGGGCGAGGAGTACGCGGCCGAGGCCGAGGAGCGGTGGGGCGACACAGACGCGTGGAAGCAGTCCCAGAAGCGCACCGCGAAGATGAGCAAGGACGACTGGAAACGCATCAAGGCCGAGGGCGACGCGGTCGAAGCCGCACTCGCACAGGCGATGACCGACGGCGTCGAACCCGGATCCGATCGGGCCAACGCACTCGCCGAGCAGCACCGCGCCGGCATCGAGCGGTTCTACGACTGCGATCACGCGATGCAGGTGAACCTCGCCGAGATGTACCTCGCCGACGACCGCTTCCGCAGGCACTACGACGACGTCGCCCCGGGCCTGGCGCAGTACGTGCGGGACGTCATCGTCGCGAATGCGGAAAAGCAGTAGCACTATCCTGAAATGCATGTCCGATTCGCAGCGTCCCAGTCCCAGTCAGTACGTCGGGTATCTGTTCGGTCGGACGCTGCCGGATTCGATGCAGGACTGGGTCCGCAACGACCTCGTCGGGCCGGGCGCCTCGGTGCGGTACGTCCTCCGTTTCATGCTTCCCGTCGCGGCGGTGCTGGCGTTGTTCCTCCTCATCCCCGGTCCGATCTGGATTCCGCTGGCGATGATGGCCCTGCTGCTGCTCCCGCTGCTCTACTTTGCGGTCGCGCTGATGAACATCTACCGTCGCCACCGTCTGCTCAGCCACGGCCTCGATCCGGACCTCGTCGGCGAGAAAGCGCAGCGCCGCGCCGACCGCACACGCGAGGACTACGAACGCCGCCACGGCCGCACCGAGGACCGGTAGCAGCAGCGTGACGCATCACACCCTCTCGTCGAGAGTGATGCAGCGCACGTGAACGATCGATAAGTAATGCGTTAAAGTGGCGGCGTCCGAGTGGGTACTCCCACGAACCGCGTACCCCACAGGGTTCAGCGCAGGTTCCGACAGCCTCGACGGGAAGAGCAGTCATAGATGACAGTCACAGATTCGGCGGTCACGCCCGATATTCACACGACGGCGGGAAAGCTCGCCGACCTGCGTAATCGTCAGGCCGAGGCGCAGCACCCGAGCGGTGAAGCAGCGGTCGACAAGGTCCACGCCAAGGGCAAGCTCACCGCCCGCGAACGCATCACCGCGTTGTTGGACGAGGGCTCCTTCGTCGAACTCGACGCCCTCGCCCGCCACCGCTCGGTGAACTTCGGCCTCGCCGACAACCGCCCCGTCGGCGACGGCGTCGTCACCGGCTACGGCACCGTCGACGGCCGCGACGTCTGCGTGTTCTCCCAGGACGCCACCGTCTTCGGCGGCTCCCTCGGCGAAATCTACGGCGAAAAAATCGTCAAGGTCATGGACCTCGCCCTCAAAACCGGGCGCCCCCTGATCGGCATCAACGAAGGCGCCGGCGCCCGCATCCAGGAAGGCGTCGTCTCCCTCGGCCTCTACGGCGAAATCTTCCACCGCAACGTCCAGGCCTCCGGCGTCATCCCCCAGATCTCCCTGATCATGGGCCCCGCCGCCGGCGGCCACGTCTACTCCCCCGCCCTCACCGACTTCGTCGTCATGGTCGACCAGACCTCCCAGATGTTCGTCACCGGCCCCGACGTCATCAAGACCGTCACCGGCGAAGACGTCACCATGGAAGACCTCGGTGGCGCGCACACCCACATGGTCAAGTCCGGCGTCGCCCACTACGTCGCCTCCGGCGAACAGGACGCCCTCGACTACGTCAAGGACCTCCTCTCCTACCTGCCCAGCAACAATCAGGCCGCCGCCCCCCGAATGCTGCCCACCGACCCGATCACCGGAGCCATCGAGGACTCCCTCACCGCCGAGGACCTCGAACTCGACACCCTGATCCCGGACTCGGCGAACCAGCCCTACGACATGCACGAGGTCATCCGCCGCATCCTCGACGACGACGAATTCCTCGAGGTCCAGGCCGAACGCGCCGGCAACATCGTCGTCGGCTTCGGCCGCGTCGACGGCCGCTCCGTCGGCATCGTCGCCAACCAGCCCACCGTCTTCGCCGGCTGCCTCGACATCGACGCCTCCGAAAAAGCCGCCCGCTTCGTGCGCACCTGCGACGCGTTCAACGTCCCGATCATCACCCTCGTCGACGTCCCCGGCTTCCTGCCCGGCACCGACCAGGAATACAACGGCATCATCCGCCGCGGCGCCAAACTCCTGTACGCCTACGGCGAGGCCACCGTCGGCAAGATCACCGTCATCACCCGCAAGGCCTACGGCGGCGCCTACGACGTGATGGGCTCCAAGCACATGGGCGCCGACGTCAACCTGGCCTGGCCCACCGCCCAGATCGCCGTGATGGGCGCCTCCGGCGCCGTCGGGTTCGTCTACCGCAAACGCCTGCTCGAGGCCGCCAAGAACGGTGACGACGTCGACGCGCTGCGCCTGCAACTGCAACAGGAGTACGAGGACACCCTCGTCAACCCGTACGTCGCCGCCGAACGCGGCTACGTCGACGCCGTCATCCCCCCGTCCCACACCCGCGGGCAGATCGTGGCCGCCCTGCGCCTGCTCGAACGCAAAATGGTCACCCTCCCGCCCAAGAAGCATGGGAACATCCCGCTATGAGCGGCGGCGAATCATTCGGCACCTTGACCGCGGAACTGGCGGTCGACGAGGTGCTCGACGAGATCGCGCTGGGCTCCGGCATCGCCGAAGAGCCGCCGGCGGCGCCGGCCGTGACGTTCTCGGGCAACCCGAGCGACACGGACATCGCCGCGGTGCTCGCAGTGTTCGCTGCGATCGCCTCGTCCGGTTCCGCGGCGGAAACGCCCGCGTCCGATGACGATTCGTGGGGCACCCCCGCCCTCATTCTGCGTCGGCAAGTAGCCGCCGCTGCCGTCCTGGTCAACGCAGGCTACTGAAACTGTAGAAAAGGGAAGACATTTCGATGAGTAGTGCACGTATTTCCAAGGTGCTCGTCGCGAACCGCGGTGAGATCGCAGTGCGGGTGATCCGGGCCGCCGCCGACGCCGGCCTGGCCAGCGTCGCCGTCTACGCCGAACCCGACGCCGACGCCCCGTTCGTGCGCCTGGCCGACGAAGCCTTCGCCCTCGGCGGACAGACCTCCGCCGAGTCCTACCTGGTGTTCGACAAAATCCTCGACGCCGCCGCCAAGTCCGGCGCCGACGCCATCCACCCCGGCTACGGCTTCCTCTCCGAAAACGCCGACTTCGCCCAGGCCGTGATCGACGCCGGCCTGATCTGGATCGGCCCCTCCCCACAATCGATCCGCGATCTCGGCGACAAGGTCACCGCCCGCCACATCGCCGAAAAGGCGAAGGCCCCGATGGCCGCCGGCACCAAGGACCCCGTCCGCAACGCCGACGAGGTCGTCGCCTTCGCGAAGGAATACGGCGTCCCCGTCGCCATCAAGGCCGCCTTCGGCGGCGGCGGCCGCGGCATGAAGGTCGCGCACACCATCGAGGAAATCCCCGAACTGTTCGACTCCGCCACCCGCGAGGCCGTCGCCGCGTTCGGCCGCGGCGAATGCTTCGTCGAACAGTATCTGGACAAGGCCCGGCACGTCGAAGCGCAGGTCATCGCCGACCAGCACGGCAACGTCATCGTCGCCGGCACCCGCGACTGCTCCCTGCAACGCCGCTTCCAGAAACTCGTCGAGGAGGCCCCCGCCCCGTTCCTCACCGACGACCAACGCAACCGCATCCACAGCTCCGCCAAGGCCATCTGCACAGAGGCCGGCTACTACGGCGCCGGCACCGTCGAATACCTCGTCCAGGGCGACACCGTCTCCTTCCTCGAGGTCAACACCCGCCTGCAGGTCGAACACCCCGTCACCGAGGAAACCGCCGGCATCGACCTGGTGCTGCAACAGTTCAAGATCGCCAACGGCGACCACCTCGACATCCTCGAGGACCCCACCCCCCGCGGCCACGCCTTCGAATTCCGCATCAACGGTGAGGACGCCGGCCGCGGCTTCCTGCCCGCCCCCGGACCGGTCACCAAGTTCGTGCCCCCCACCGGCCCCGGCGTCCGGATGGACTCCGGCGTCGAAACCGGATCCGTGATCGGCGGCCAGTTCGACTCCATGCTCGCCAAGCTGATCGTCACCGGCGCCACCCGCGACGAAGCCCTCGCCCGGGCCCGCCGCGCCCTCGCCGAATTCCAGGTCGAAGGCCTGGCCACCGTCATCCCGTTCCACCGGGCCATCGTCTCCGACCCCGCCTTCATCGGCGACGGCACCTCATTCGACGTCTACACCAAGTGGATCGAAACCGAATGGGACAACCAGATCGAACCCTTCACCGGCGCAGCCCCGCTCGACGACGAGGACACCCTGCCCCGGCAGAACGTCGTCGTCGAGGTCGGCGGCCGCCGCGTCGAGGTGTCGCTGCCCGGCCAGTTCACCCTCGGCACCGGCGGCGCCCCGGCCGGGGCGGCCCGTAAGAAGCCCAAGGCCCGCACCCGCGGCGGCGCCGCCGGCGGCGCCGCATCCGGTGACGCCGTCACCGCCCCCATGCAGGGCACCGTCGTCAAGGTCGCCGTCGAAGAAGGACAGCAAGTCGAAGAGGGCGACCTCATCGCCGTCCTCGAGGCCATGAAAATGGAAAACCCCGTCAACGCCCACAAGGCCGGCACCGTCACCGGCCTCGCCGTCGAACCCGGCTCCGCCATCACCCAGGGCACCGTCCTCGCCGAGCTCAAGTAGCTCGTGAGTACTTGTTAACCGCCCGCGGTTAACAAGTACTCACGGGTGGCGGCCGTGCATGGCGGTCGTCACCCGGGCCGCGGCGTCGCGGACCAGTTCACCAATTTCCGCCGTGCGCACCCCCGACATCGGCCGGGACGCATCGGCGACGCACAGCACGACCGCCGGTTCGCCGTCGCGGTCGAACGCCGCCGCGTTGATCGACAGCGGCTGGTAGCTGCCCTCCGGGTCGATGTCACCGACCACCGCATCCGCCGACAGCAGTTTGCGCGCCTCCCGCAGCGCGACGGTCGAGCGGTGCCCTCCCACTCCGCGACCGCGCAGTTCCGACACCGCGTCCGCCAGCGAATGCTGTTGCTGCTGCATGCATTCCATCGCGTATCCGCGCTCCCGAACGAGCGCGAGAGCCGGCTCGTACGTCGCGCGCAGCACGTCCACGTCGACACCCAGGCTCTGCCCGCCGAGGGCATACCACTCGTCGCGCTGCTCCTGCGGATACCAGGCCGCGATCCCCGAACCGATCGGCGGCACCAGCAGCACCTTGTCGCCGAGGCGCAACCCGAGGGTTCCCCGGCGCCCGCCGACCGGTTGCACCACCTCCGCCACCACCACGTCGCTTCCCGATTGCACGAACGCGATGGACGCCATGTCGGACGCGTCGGCCAGTTCGTGCATCACCGACCGCGCGAGATCGACGACGTCCGTGGCTGCCTCCGCTGCCCGCCCGACCGGGATCAGCGCGGGACCGAGTCGGTAGGTCTTGCGGGTGGGGTGCCGAATCAGCCAGCCGGCCTCGGTCAGTGCGACGACCATCGGATAGCAGGTGGCCTTCGCGACGCCGAGGTGCCGGGCGATGTCGGCGAGGCTCCGGGGCGTCTCCGGCTCGTCGGCGAGGAGTTCCGTCAGCATCACGATGCGGTCGGTCTGGGGTGAATTTCGTGCCATGTGTTTGCATAATGCCACTCTGGTGTCGCACTGTGACAGGGGATACAGTCGAGCCATCTGAACGATCGCTAAATTGCCTGGCCATCTGTCACAGCCGCTGCAGGAAGTGAAACTCATGAAACGCTTCGACCTACGTCGCCGGACCGACCGCCTCGACCCCGAGACGCAGTACGAAGAGATCGCCCGGATTCTCGCAACGCAGGAATTTCCCTGGGACATCAACCAAGCCCTCAGCTTCGCGCTGTTCCGGACATACGCGGTGCCCACCATCGGCAGGCTGCTGTTCGAGACCGGCGAATTCACCGAACGCGTGCAGAAACGCTACGACGACACCGGCCTGATCCTCGACGCGGTCCTCGAAAACGGCCTCACCAGCGACCCCGGCCGCGCCGGCATCCGACGGATGAACCAGATGCACGGCTCCTACGACATCTCCAACGACGACATGCGGTACGTCCTGTCGACGTTCGTGGTGATCCCGGAGCGCTGGATCGAGGACTTCGGCTGGCGGAAGCTCACCCGCAACGAGATCGTCGGTACCACCAACTACTACCGTGCGCTCGGCAAGTACATGGGCATCAAGGAGATTCCCGAGACCTTCGAGGCGTTCGAGAAGTTCCTGGACGACTACGAGCGGGAACACTTCCTCTTCGACTCGGGCGGCCGCGCCGTCGCCGACTCCACGCTCGACCTCCTCTGCACGTTCCCCCCGAACAATCTCGCACCCGCCGCCCTGATCAAACGGTTCTCCTGGGCCCTGATGGACGATCCGCTTCTCGACGCGTTCGCCTACCGTCGGCCGTCCCGCCTCGCGCGGACGCTGTCCCGGGGTGCGCTGAAGGCCCGCGCCCGGCTCGTCCGGTTCTATCCCGTGCGCACCGTGCCCAAGTTCGCTCGCGACCTGCCCAATATTCGCAGCTACCCGAACGGGTACGAAGTGGAGAAACTGGGCACCTTCCCCCGAACCTGCCCCGTGCAGCACACCAACGGTACGGTCGCGCCGGAAAACACCGCATCCCGAACCGCTTTGGACGCCTGATCGACGTAAAGCCGTGTGTTCGAACTATTCTCGGACACACGGCGAATGGGGATGGGTAACTCCCGATTCTGCCGTAACGTGGCTGCGCGTAGCGACCGTCGACAGGAAGGGATTTTGTGAACTTCTCGCGAGGGACCCTGACCATTGCCGCACTGGCAGGAGCGGCCTCACTCGCTCTGGCCCCCACGGCAACCGCCGCCACCACCTACCAGATCACCGTCATTCCGCCGATCGGCACCGTCCGCGCCAACAATCTGGTGACGCTCGGCGCGCTGGTCACCCCCACCCCGACGGGGACGGACGGATCCACCCCGGTCGAGCTGGAACTCACCGACCCCTCCGGCGACGTGACCGCGCGGTCGATCCCCCTCACCCTGGGCGCCGGGACGGCCGCGATCCGGACCCACGAGGCCGGCCGCTACACCGCCGTCTTCACGTTCGCCCCACCGAACGGCGAGCCGACCGACACGACCGCGCAGTTCGACGTCGTCGCGTCATCGGGTCTGGGGAGCTGACGACCGCACCCTGCCGGGGCGCACCGCCGGTCAGACGTCGGCAGTGCGCCTCTTCTTCGGCTTGACGGGAAGCTCGGTGGAGCCGACCGTCTTCATGGCGATCTCGACATACTTGCGGGCCACGGCGTCCGGGGTCAGCTTGCCCTCGGCGTGATACCAGCGCGGAATCGACTGGCACATACCGAGAAGCGCCCGCGTCGTCTCCGCGGCATCCGCAACGTCGAACAGCTCCCGCTTCTTGCCTTCCTTGACGATCTCGAGGACCAGCTCCTCCACACCCTTGCGGACGGTGCGGTACCGCTGCCGGTTCTCCGGGCTGAGGTACCGGACCTCGCTCTCGAGTGCCGCCAGCCGGGACCTCATGGTCATCCGCAGCACGATCGCCTCGATGACATTGGCGAGCCGTTGCACCGGATCGTCGCCGCCGTCGGCGCTCGCGGCGTGGGCCCGCTCGAGGACGTCGCTGGTGGACAGCTCGAGAAGCGCGAGGAGAACAGCTTCCTTGTTCTCGTGGTGGTAGTAGAGAGCGGGTACCGTGACACCGACTCGGCGGGCGATGTCGCGCACCGAGGTGCCGTGGAAGCCGTGTTCGTAGAACGCGTCGAGGGAGGCGCTGAGGATCGGCGTCAACTTCGTGGGTTCGAGGCGGCGCCAGTCTGCCGCGTTGCCGACCTCGATGGGCGGCGTCGCACCCTTGGATGAGCTGACCATCAAAGACCTATCTACCGCTCGCTATGCCAGGACGGGTCAAGTGTAGCTGTAAAGGTAGTCGGCGAAGGTCCGCGGCGGGCGCCCGGTGAGCGCCTCGACGTCGCCCGTCACCACCGCCAACTCGCCGGCCGCGATCGCTGCGTACGAGGTCACCCACCCTGCGACCTCGAATTCCGGCGCCCCGTAGTGGGCCCGGGACGCGTACGCCTCGTCCAGGGTCTCGTTCTCGAAACGCACCGAACGTCCGGTCACCCTCGTGATTGTCTCCGCGGCCTCGGTGAGGGTGAACGCGTCCGGTCCCGTCAGTCGGTAGGTGACGCCGTCGTGGTCGCCGTTACCGGTGGTGAGCACGGCCGTCACGGCGTCGGCGACGTCGTCGGGCGCCACCGCGCTCACCCGGCCGTTCCCGGCGGGTCCCCGGATGACTCCCTGATCGTCGGCCATCAGCGGGATCATCGACTGATACCAGCCGTCCTGCAGGAACGTGAACTTCAGGCCGCTCTCCCGGATGTGCTGCTCTGTGAAGTAGTGGTCGCGGCCGAACGTGAACGTGCACTCGGGCGCCGCACCCAGAAACGACAGGTAGACGATCCGCTCCACCCCGGCGGCACAGGCCGCGTCCACGGTGGTGCGGTGCTCTTCGCGCCGGGTCGCGCTCTCGTGACCCGAGACGAGGAACAGCAACCGGACGCCGTCCAGCGCGGCCGTCATCGCCGGACCGTCGGCGTATGTGGCCACGGCGAACCCGGAGTCGAAATGCTCGGCCAGTGGCCCCAGCCGCTGCGCGTTCCGCCCGATCAGCCGCACACCGGCGCCGCCGCCGAGCCGCTCGAGCACCTTGCCGCCGATGGACCCGGTGGCTCCTGTCACTGCGATGGTCATGGCCCGAATTCTCCCAGCGCCGGCCCTCTATCCTGGCGCGTATGACTGAACCCGTGGCAACCGCTGACCTGGCAGACGAGATCGGACCCGACATCCGGAGCTGCGACACGCAGTTCATCCAGTTCGGCGGCCGTGAAGTGTTCTCCGGCCCCATCACCACCATCAAGTGCTTCCAGGACAACCTGCTGGTCAAGCAGACCCTCGGCGAGCCCGGCAACGGCGGCGTCCTCGTGGTCGACGGCGACGCCAGCATCCACACCGCCCTGGTCGGCGACATCATCGCCGGCCGCGGCGTCGACAACGGCTGGGCCGGCGTGATCGTCAACGGCGCGGTCCGCGACTCGGCGATCCTGAAGACCCTGGACATCGGCGTCAAGGCACTCGGCACCAACCCCCGCAAGAGCACCCAGACCGGCTCCGGTGAGAAGAACGTCCCGATCGAGATCGGCGGCGTGACGTTCAACCCCGGCGAGACCGTGTACAGCGATCAGGACGGCGTCGTCGTCCGCTGATCCCGCCGGAACCGAGCGGCGGGGTCGGTCTCCATCGGGACCGACCCGCCGCGAGGCGTGCCGGACCGGCCCCGACGCGCTCGAATGTGCCTGTCTCGCGTCGGGTTCCGTCGCCGGGCACTGTTCCTGCAGCGGTTCGCGACCGCGAGCCGTCAGGACTGAGAACTCACCCGAGCCGTCATCCCACCGATCTCCACGACGTCCCCGTCCCGCAACTGCCGACCCCGCCGCACCTCGACCTCACCGTTCACCGACACGAGTCCGTCGGCGATCACTTCCTTCGCCTCGGCCCCCGACTCGATGAGGTTGGCGAGCTTCAGGAATTGGCCGAGACGGATGGATTCGTCGCGGATCGGCACGGCGTCGTGAATGTCGGACATGCCTCTATCTTCCCTCTTCACCCAAATCGCGGCCCAACGGCTCACACTGAACACTGGAACATCTGTCTCCCGTGATCGGTACGTATCTCTTGCCGGGAAGGAAACGCTCGATGTCAGCTAGCACCGAGACACACCACGCGTCCGAGGCCGACCTCACCGCACCACGGCCCCGACCCGCACTCGGCTCGAAGAACGGGCGCCTGCACCAGGTTCCCCACATCGCGGGACTGATCCTGGGCGTCTTCTCGGTGCTCGTATTCCTGTGGAGCATCTCGCCGGTACTGCGCTACTACGTGCACGTGCCGCGGGAGTACGTCGACACCTACTACTTCGACGCTCCCGACACCAGCCTGTCGTGGGCGCTGGTGGTCGCGCTGCTCGCGGCGGCGCTGGCGAGCCGCAAGCGCATCGCCTGGTGGCTGCTGACGATCTATCTGACTCTGATCCTGATCACCAACGTGATCGTGAGCATCACCGACCGGAACGTGAACGCGATGGTCGCCGCCGTGGTCCAGGTGGTGCTGATCGGAATCCTGATCGCGGCCCGGCCCGAGTTCTACACCCGGGTCCGGCGCGGCGCAGGCTGGAAAGCGCTGGGCGTGCTCATCGTCGGACTCGCCATCGGCACCCTCGTCGGGTGGGGACTCGTCGAATTGTTCCCCGGCACGCTGCCGCAGGGCGAACGTTTCCTGTGGGCGCTCAACCGCGTGACCGCGCTCGCCGCCGCCGACAACGAACAGTTCAGCGGTCGACCACACGGATTCGTCAACACCCTCCTCGGCCTGTTCGGCGCGATCGCCCTGCTGGCCGCCGTCATCACCCTGTTCCGCGCCCAGCGCTCCCACAACGCGCTCACCGGCAACGACGAATCGGCGCTGCGCGGACTGCTGTTGCAGTACGGCGCCGACGACTCCCTCGGCTACTTCGCCACCCGCCGCGACAAGGCCGTCGTGTTCGCCCCCAGCGGGAAAGCGGCCATCACGTACCGTGTCGAACTGGGCGTGTGCCTGGCCAGTGGCGATCCGATCGGCGACCCGGAGGCGTGGCCGCACGCGATCGAGGCGTGGCAGGCGCTCGCGTCCCAATACGGTTGGGCCACCGCCGTGATGGGCGCCAGCGAGACCGGGGCCACCGCCTACAACAAGGCCGGTCTCACCGTCCTCCAACTCGGCGACGAAGCGATCCTCCGCACCCGCGAGTTCAACCTCAGCGGACGCGACATGCGGCAGGTCCGCCAGGCCGTCACCCGCGTCCGCCGCCAGGGCGTCACCGTCCGGATCCGCAGGCACCGCGACGTTCCCCCCGAGGAGATGGCCGAGGCCATCCGGCTCGCGGACGCGTGGCGCGACACCGAGACCGAGCGCGGCTTCTCGATGGCTCTCGGCCGGCTCGGTGACCGCCTCGACGGCGACTGCCTGCTCGTGGAGGCCATCGCCGAGGACGGCGAAATCGACGGCATCCTGTCGCTGGTTCCGTGGGGGCCCACGGGCGTCTCCCTCGACCTGATGCGCCGCAAGCCGACCTCCCCCAACGGCGTGGTCGAGCTGATGGTGTCCGAACTGGCCACCACCTCCGACCAATTCGGCATCACCAGGGTGTCGCTGAACTTCGCGGTGTTCCGCTCGGTCTTCGAGGAGGGTTCCCGCATCGGGGCCGGGCCCATTCTGCGGATCTGGCGCTCGATCCTCGTGTTCTTCTCCCGCTGGTGGCAACTCGAGGCGCTCTACCGGTCCAACGTGAAGTACCAGCCGGAGTGGGTGCCGCGGTTCCTCTGCTTCGAGGACAACCGGCAATTGCTGCGCGTCGGCTTCGCCTCGGCCGTCGCGGAAGGATTCGTGACGCTGCCCCGGTTCGGCCGTTCCGGAACCCACGACGCCATCGCGCACACCGGCCACCACGCCTCGGTTCCCGCCGCACTCGTCGCCGCCGAGGGACTGCACTCCGACGGCAGCGCACCCGGCGAGGGCCTCGCGCCGACGGCGACCGGACCGAAACGTCCCGAGCAGGTCCGCGTCCGGCTCGACAAGTTGGCCGGTCTCGCGGAACAGGGCATCGACCCGTACCCGGTCGCGTATCCGCCCTCCCACACGGTGACCGAGGCCGTGGAGTCGCCGGAGGGAACGACGGTCCGCATCGCGGGCCGCCTGCTCCGGATCCGCGACTACGGCGGCGTCGTGTTCGCCGTGGTCCGGGACTGGTCCGGCGACATCCAGATCCTCATCGACGAGGCCCGGGTGGGCACCGACCGCATCCGGGCGTTCGCCGCCGAATTCGACCTCGGTGACCTCGTCGAGGTCGCCGGCGTCATCGGATACAGCCGGCGTGGTGCGCTGTCGCTGCTCGCGAACGAGTGGCGCATGACCGGCAAGTGCCTGCACCCCCTGCCCGACAAGTGGAAGGGCCTGTCCGACCCGGAGACCCGGGTGCGGCAGCGGTACGTCGACCTCGCCATCAACTCCGACGCCCGCCGCCTGCTCGAGGCCCGCAGCGCCGTCGTGAAGTCGCTGCGCGATTCGCTCGGCGGCCGCGGCTTCCTCGAGGTGGAGACCCCGATCCTGCAGCAGGTGCACGGCGGCGCCAACGCGGCCCCGTTCCTCACCCACATCAACGCCTACAACCTGGACCTGTACCTGCGGATCGCGCCGGAGCTGTATCTCAAACGGCTGTGCGTCGCGGGCATGGAGAAGGTGTTCGAGATCGGCCGCGTCTTCCGCAACGAGGGCGTCGATTTCAAGCACAACCCGGAATTCACGATCCTCGAGGCGTACGAGGCGCACAGCGACTACGAGAAGATGATGGTCCTGTGCCGGGAGCTCATCCAGACGGCGGCGGTCGCGGCGTACGGACGCGAGATCATCATGCGGCCGGGCCCCGACGGCGCGCTGGTGGAGGTCGACATCTCCGGCGAATGGCCCGTCAAGACGATGCACCAGGCCGTCGCCGAGAAACTCGGCGTCGACGTCTCCCCCGAGACGCCGCTCGCGGAACTGCAGCGGCTGTGCGACGAACACGAGATCCCATACCAGTCGGCGTGGGACGCCGGCGCCGTGGCGCAGGAAATGTACGAGCACCTGGTGGAGGACTACACCGAGTTCCCCACGTTCTACACCAACTTCCCCACGTCGATGTCGCCGCTGACGCGGCCGCATCCCACGATTCCGGGAGTCGCCGCGAAGTGGGACCTCGTCGCGTGGGGCATCGAACTCGGTACCGCGTACAGCGAACTCACCGACCCGGTGGATCAGCGGAACCGGCTCACCGAGCAGTCGATGCTCGCGGCCGGCGGCGACGAGGAGGCGATGGAACTCGACGAGGACTTCCTGCAGGCCCTCGAGCACGCCATGCCGCCGACCGGTGGGCTCGGCATGGGCGTCGACCGGGTGGTCATGCTCATCACCGGCGGCAGCATCCGTGAAACCCTCGCCTTCCCCCTGGCCAAGCCGAGGCAATGACCGCCCGTGGCCGGGTGGCCGTCGCGGCTCTACTGATCCTCGGCGCTGTCGGCTACGCGTCGTGGCTGCTCGAATTCGTCCTCGACACCGGCATCGATCCGCTGCGGGGATTCGCGAGCGAACTCGCCGCCGCGGACCAGCCGTACGGATTCTGGTTCCGCACCGGCGACCTGCTGACCGGATGCATCGTCGCCGTGGCCGGGGTCCTCGGACTGTCGCGGTACTCGCAGGGCTGGGTGACGGCGGTCGGGTGGATCGCACTGATCGTGTTCGCTGCCGCGACCGTCGCCGATTCGCGTCTGCCGATGAGTTGCGCGGCCACCACCGACGCCGTGTGCGCCGCGCGTGAGGCCGGCGGACACCTGCCGCTCACCCATGATCTACACGCCATGACCAGCGCGTCCGCGTCGACGGGAGCCGTGGTGTCGTGCCTCGCGTTCCTGTTGGCCGCGTTCCGCTACCGCTGGCCGACGTGGTTGAAAATTACCGGCGTGACCGTGGCGACGGTGTTCGTCGGGGGCACGGTCTGGACCCTGACGGCCGCCGGGTTGCGCGGCCAACAGGACGCCTGGCTCGGGCTCGGCCAGCGCGTCCAACTGCTCGCGTTTTGCGGTTGGCTGATCTTCGTGGCGCTCAGCGTGATTCACGTCACCCCGGAAAGGGATGGTTCCACGTGAAACGTCCTGGGGAAATGGTGGTGGGAGTGCATGTGGTCGTCGACGGCGACGGCCCACCCGTCGTCCTCTGCGGCGGCCTCGGCGGGAACTGGTTCGACTGGGACGAGGTAGTGAGACTGCTGTCCGGGACCTGCCTCGTCGTACGGATCGATCGACCCGGATACGGACTCAGTCCCCCCTCCGGCGATCGGCCGTCCGCTCGTGGCGAGGCCGACAGAATCGCCGGCGTCCTCGACGCGCTTCGGGTGACCACCCCGGCCGTGCTCGTCGGCCACTCGCTCGGCGGCATCTACGTCGAGGCGTTCGCGCGGCTGTACCCCGAGCGAACCGGCGGCGTGATCCTGCTCGACGCCACCGTCACCACCCGCCCGCACCGCGTGATCCCGACCCGGTGGCGCGTCACGGCAGGCAGGCGGGTGGCCCGGGCGGCCAGCGCGGTGGGACTGCAGAAACTCCTCGGCCCCACGGTCCGCCGGATCCTGAACCATTCGACACCACCCGACGGGTTCGCCCCGGACACCCGCCAGTGGGTCGAGCGAATCTACCGCGAGCCCGCCTACCTCGAATCCTCGATCGTCGAGAACGCGTCGTACCCGGCGCTGGCCCAGGAACTGGCCGCACTGCGCGAGACCACGACGATCACGGCGCCCGTCGTCGTGGCCGCCGCCCACACCGGCCGCACGACGCCCTGGGGGTCGGCGTGGATCCGCACGCAAAGGCAGTTCGCGCAATTCCTCGGCGCCGCGTTCCGCGTCGTGCGACCCGCGCACCACCACGCGATGATCGATCAGCCCGGCCAGATCGCGGCGTTGGTGCGGGAGCTGGCAAGCTGAGCTGCGTGCAACTGCTATTGATCCGCCACGCGCTGCCCGAGCTCGTCACCACGTCCGGCGGGCGCGCAGACCCCGCACTGACCGAGGAAGGTCACGCGCAGGCCAAGCGGCTGCCCGCCGCTCTGGCCCCGTACCGCATCGCCCGGATCGTGAGCAGCCCGCAACGCCGCGCACTCGAGACGGCGGCGCCGGTCGCCGAGGCGCTCAACCTTCCCGTCACCGAGTACGTCGGGCTCGCGGAATACGACTACGACCTCGACCACTACATCCCGTTCCACGAGGCGGAGGCACGCGCGCCGGAGGCCTACGCCCGCATCCGGGCAGGCGAGTTCCCGAAGTCCGTCGACGCCGACGCGTTCCGCACCAGGGTGTTCGAATCCCTCGGCCGCATCGTCGAGGAGTCCGGTCACGAGGACACCGTCGCGGTGTTCGCCCACGGCGGCGTCATCAACGTGTTCCTGCAGGAGCTTCTCGGCCTCGACCGGCCCCTCGTGTTCCCGATCGAATACGTGTCCGTGACGCGGGTACTCGTCTCCCGCAGCGGTGAGCGACGGGTGGCGTCGGTCAACGAGACCGGCCACGTCCGGGACATGCTGCGTCGGTAGAACCCGCTCCGATCCGCTAGAGGCCGGGAATCCGGGGCAGCGGAGGAAGCGGCGGGGGCGGCGGGAGGGTCGGCAGCTGAATCTGCGGCAGACCGGGAATGAGGGGTCGCGGGGCGGGGGCCGCTGCGGGCGCAGGTTCCGGCACGCTCGCCTCCTGCTGGGCCGGCTCCGGAATCGACACCGCGGCCGGCGGTGGCGCCGCCGGTGACGGCGCGGGCGACGGTGACGTCTCCTCGGCGCTCGGCTGAGTGGCGACCGGACGTGCGTCACCGTCGGAGCTCTGGCTACCACCGAAGCCGAGACCGAGACCGATCACGGCGACGACGGCCAGCGCACCGCCTGCCAGCGCACCACCGCGGATCACGGGTTTGGCGAACCTCTCGGCGCCGCCGCGGTCCGAAGAGTCCGCGCGGTCCTGTGCCAGCAGCGCAGCGCCTTCCGCGGCCACCAGTTCGGGCTGCACCGGCACGATCACGGGGAGCGCGAGCCACGATTCCATCAGGGACGCGACCAGCGGGATATGCGCGCCGCCCCCGATCAGAACCACCGCGTCGGCACCACGCCCGGACGATTCGATCACCTCGCGGGCCAGACGCGCCGACGCCTCGACGGGACGGACGATGAGCGAATCGAGATTGTCCTGCGAGAGCAGCAGCAGACCGCCGTCGCCGGGTACGCAGACCGCGGTGTTGGTCGACAGTTCCTCCTTGGCCCGCCGGCAGCGTTCGGTGAGCGCCCAATCCGCGGCCTCGTCGACCGGGTGGGCAATGCGTTCCTGCTCGAGCTGGTGGTCGCGGATCAAGCGATCGATGCCGTCGCCGCTGATCTCGTCGGTACGCGCCGACGAGAGCACCGCACCGGTGAATCGGTCGACCACGGTGACGGTGAGGCCGGAACTGCCGAGGTCGTAGAACACGAGCGTCGAATGGTCGCCGAGCTGTCCCGACGCCTCGAGCATCCAGAGCGCCGCAGTCACTTCCGGGACCAGATGGCAGTCGATCGCGGCCTCCACGGCAGCGGCCTGCGCCTCGTCCCGATACGCGACACCGAAGACCTGCACGTCGTCGTCGGCGGAGCGCTCGGCCATCACCGTTTCGATGGAGTCGGCAACCAGCAATTCCGGTTGGGTGTGGGCCGAATCCACGGGAAATGACCGGAATACGGCCCCCTCGTCGTCCGGGTACGCCACGCGCACCGCGCTGGCACCGACGGATACACCGAGAACTGAAACCATGGAAAGACTATAACGGTTTGGTCACGACAGGCGTGCCGGGGCCTCACTGCGACCGCCGTCGTTATTCGGCTCAGAGCCCGGGGATCCGCGGCAATTCCAGTGGTGCGGGCGGCGGAATCGTCGGCATCTGGAACTGCGGCAGACCCGGGATCAGCGGAGCGGGTTCCGTCGTCGTCGGCGGAGCCGACGTGTCGGTCGGCGCGACACTCTGCGTATCGGGGGCGACCGGCGCCTGCGTCGGACTCTGCGTCCGCGTCTGCGTCCGTGGCTGATACGTGCTGCGCACCTCGGTCTGCGGCGGGATCACCGGCTGCTCGTCGACGACCGACGGAGCCGCCTCCACCGGCGGGGGCACTTCCGCGGTCGTCGTGGACTGCGGCGGTGCGGCCTGTTGCGCGGCGGGCGCCTCCGTCGTCGCCTGTGTGACGGCCGGCTGGGCGTCCTCCTCCGAACCCTGCAGAAGGTCGGTGCCGAAGCCGAGTCCGAGACCGACCGCGGCGACCACGGCAACGCCGGCGAGGACGAGGCCACGACGCTTCCGGGCCGGTGCGATCGCCTCGTCCGAGTACGAGTGCGAGGACGAATGCCACAGGGCCTGCGTCTCGGGTTCCAGCTCCAGCTCAGGTTCGTGCTCCGGCACCGGCTGGGGCAGGGGTGCCACGAACTCGTCGAACGTCGGGAGCGCCAGCAGGGCCGCACCCTCCGCCGCCACCAATTCGGGTTGCGCGGGGACGATCACGGGAAGATCGAGCCAGGACTCCATCACCGACGCGACCAACGGAATGTGCGCGCCGCCGCCGATCAGCACCGCGGCGTCGGGGGCGCGTCCCGATCGGCGGATGACCTCGCGGGTGAGGCGCGCCGAGGTCTCGACGGGGCCCACGATGAGCGAATCGAAGCTGTCCTGCGACAGGAGCAGCAGACCGCCCTCGCCCGGCATGCACACCGCGCCGTTCGTGGACAGCTGCTCTTTCGCGTCGCGGCACCGCGCGGCGAGCGCGAAGGCGGCCGCAGCGTCGGCGGGATGCGCGAAGCGGTGCAGTTCGAGTTGGTTGTCGCAGATCAGCCGGTCGACGAGGTCGCCGCTGATCTGATCCGAGCGCGCACTGCTGAGCACCATGCCGGTGTCGCGGTCGAGGACGGTGACGGTGAGACCCGAACTGCCGAGGTCGTAGAACACGAGCGTCGAGTGGTCGCCGAGTTCCCCGGACATCTCCAGCATCTGCAGCGCGGCCGTGACTTCGGGGACCAGTTGGAAGTTGCCGATCTGCAGTCGGGCCATCGCAGCCTGCATGGCACCGGCCTGCGCGTCGTCCTGGTACGCGACGCCGATGGCCTCCACCACGTCGGTCTCGTCCCGCTCGGCGAGCACCGTCCCGATGGATTCGGCGGCGAGCTCCGCCGGCCGTTCGAGTGTTGCGGTCACCGACCGCGATTGGAAGGTCGGGGTTTCGAGGCTCACGGCGTCGTGGCACGCGAAGCGCACCGCGCTGGCGCCGACGGATACACCGAGAACTGAAGTCATGCCGCCGACTATAACGGTTCGGTTACGGGTCTCGCGCAGGAAGGAGTTCGGAGGCCACGTCAGGCGGGTTTTCGACGTACTCCTGTGACGCACATCGTATTCCCGGCGACCCGTCGGCGTCGAAACCTGCGGAAATGCAACGCCCGAAACGCGGTGAACGCAACACGCCGTGACGTGTCTCCTTGGTGGACGAATATCGCGTTGCCGTCCACCCGAGGGGATTCGGCCGCGGTCAGTCGGTTCCGGCTGCGCGTGTGCCGTCCACGTGGGTGACGAACCACTGCAGCGTGCGCGCCCATCCGTCCCGGGCGGCCGCCTCGTTGTACACGGCGGGCCGGTCGTCGCAGTGGAAGCCGTGCTCGGCCTCGGGGTAGCGGACGATCTCCGTGTCCACCGGGGCGTGCGCGACGGCGGTGCGCAACTCCTCGACCTCCTCGGCCGGGATCCCCTTGTCGCGGTCACCGAACAGGCCCAGCCACGGCGTTCGCAGCAAGCCGGCGGCGTCGAGTTGCGTCGGATACCCGAACCGCCCCTTCGCGATGCCACCGCCGTAGAAACTCACCGCCGCCCCGAGCTCGAGCCGTGTCGCCGTGTGGAACGCGACCGTCCCGCCCATGCAGAACCCGACGATCGCGGTGTTCGACGGGTCGATCGAGGCCGCCGACAGAGCCGCGACGGCCCCGTCGACGTCCTCGTCGATGTTCGCCGCGGTGAGCTCACCCATCAGCGGCATCGCCGCCTGAAGGTCGTCGTAGTTCAGCACCGGATCGCCGCTGCGGTGAAACAGGTGCGGCGCGACGGCGTGATACCCGGCCGAGGCGAAACGACGGCAGACGTCGACGATGTGATCGGTGACGCCGAACGCCTCCTGGATGACGACGACGCCGCCGCGGGCCGGACCTTCGGGGGCAATGACGGTGAGTGGTGTGGTCACGAAATACGACTCTAGGAAACCGGCTTCAGCGGGTGGATTCCCGGTGCCCCGGCGAGGTGCTCACCGAACTTCCCGAGCGCGGCCTGGAAGTGCGGCGACTGCATGTGCGCGTCGAGCGCCTCCTGGCCGGTCCACACCTCCACGGTGACGAAGGTTCCCGCGACCGCGGCTGATTCGAAGACCTCGTACGAGATGCAGCCCTCTTCCTTGCGGCTCTCCGCGGCCAGCGCGGACAGTCCGCCGCCGACAATGTCCTCGGAGCCGGGCTTGGCAGGAATGGTCGCTACGACATGCAGATCGGACATCGACTCCCTTTCGTGAACGCCACCTCGTGTGGCCCGTCTCACGTAAGCACAGTTGGGTCGGCTAGGAAACCCGAAGTCGCGTCAAATAATCGGCGACCTTCGGTTCGTCCCAGCCGTGCGCCTCGCGGAGACCGTCCGCGATGGTCGCGAGATAGGCGGGCGCGGGCGCGTTCCTGGCGACGACGTCGCCGCGGGCGCGGGTGGTGAACGTGCACATGGGGACGCCGTTGCGGGATCCGAGTGTGACCAGGCGGTCGTAGCAGGCGGGTTCCTGCGCGTGAATGTCCTCGAACTGTTCCCGCGTCACCAGGAAGGCGCGGGCCGCGACGGTGCCGGGCGCGTCGGGGTCGTAGAACGCGCGGCCGCCGCCCCAGATCCGCGACTCTCCCGCGAAGAACACCGTGCCGGGTATCACCACCGGCATCGACGCCCGTGGAGCACGCGCGTCGCGGGCGCCCGCGTGCACGAGGTTGCCCCCGGCCGGGCGCCCACCACTCAGGTAGCAGGTCAGACGCGTCGCAGCCATGTTCGATCCATAGCTGACGTACCAGATCAGCACACGAACGACCGTACTCGGACAAGATGGTCACATGAGTCTTCTCGGCGAATTCAGGGGCTGGCGCAGCGGTGCACGGAAGCATCACCGCCTGCGGGATCTCGACGGCACCCTCGTCGTCGTCACCGGCGGCGGCAGCGGGATCGGGCGCGAGACCGCGCTGGCGTTCGCGTCCGAGGGCGCGGTGGTGGTGGTCGCCGATCGCGATCTCGAATCCGCGCAGCAGACCTCCGATCTCATCAACTCCGCCCAGATGAAGGGCGGCGGCGCCGTCGCCATCTTCGGTGGCGGCTCCCACGCGTATCAGGTGGACGTCGCGGTGGAGGACGAGGTGCAGCGCTTCGCGGAGACGGTGCAGGCCGAGCATGGCACCCCCGACGTCGCGATCAACAACGCCGGAATCGGATACTCGGGCACGTTCACGCAGACGCCGCAGAAGGACTTCGAACGGGTGATGGACGTGAACTTCTGGGGAGTCGTCTACGGTTCCCGCGCGTTCGCCGAGCAGATGATCGAACGCGGAACCGGCGGGCACATCGTGAACCTGTCGTCCGCCGCGGCGTTCACGCCGCAGAAGCGACTCACGGCGTACGCGACGAGCAAGGCCGCGGTGTTCATGCTGTCGGACTGTCTCCGAGCGGAATTGGTGAATCACGGCATCGGCGTCAGCGCCATCTGCCCGGGACTCGTCCACACCAACATCATCCAGGCCACCGACTTCGCCGGCGCCACCCCGGAGGAGCAGGCGAAGATGCGCGACCGGACCGACAAGCTCTATCGCAAACGCGGTTTCACCCCGGACCGGGTGGCGACCCAGATCGTGAAGGCCGTCAAGTCCAACAAGGCCGTCGTCCCCGTCACGCCCGAGGCCAAGTTCGGGCGCCTGCTGAGCCGCCTCACCCCGGGCAGCATGCGGCTCGGCGCCCGCCTCGACCTCGGCTGATCCGAGACGTCAGGGGGTGGGCGCCTGCACCCAGCCGGCCCCCGACGACTTCCGCACGTGAGTGGGAAAGCGTGCCGGAACACACTTTGCCGCTCACGTACGGGACCAGCGGGCCAGGTACTCGCGCTCGGTGGGAGTGATGCGGCGTAGCCGCTGGGCGTCGACATCCGCGACGGCCATCTGCGTGGTCGCGGTGACGGCGGGCGGGTCGGTGATCGGGGTACGCGCGCCCCGGACCTCGTAGCCGATGGTGAAGTCGACGGCCCGGTGCTTCGCGATCCACATCGTGACCCGGAGCGGACTGTCGGAATGCCGCAACTGTCCCCGGTACCGCACGTGGATGTCGGCGATGAACGCGCTCGTGATGAGCGACGAGTTCTCGCTGCCCTCGCTGAGCAGCCAGTCGATCCGGGCCTCTTCGAGCAACGTCACCATCCGCGCATGGTTGATGTGCTGAAAGGCGTCCATGTCGGACCACCGGACGGTCACGAAGGCGTCGTAGCCGACGACGGCGGCAGGGGAGTCGGTCACGATGGACATCATCCCCTGCCGCCGTCGGTGGAACTCACGCGCTGTCGCGCAACCAGTTCCTCAGCCACGTGGTGGCCGGCGTACCCGAACCGTCGACCGCGTAGCTGGTGTAGTCCTGGTGGGCCTGCGACTTGTAGAACTGCTCCAGCTCGTCGATCCGCTTCTCGTTGTGCTGCTCGTCCAGCTGAGCCATCAGCGCGGGCACACCGCCGACCGCGAGGATGTCGTTCCAGATCGCGAGCGCTTCCTGCTGGTAGCGGCCGAACAGGTTCGGCGTCGGATCCGACGTCTGCGCGAGGAACCCGGCGAGCCGCGTCACGAAGTCTTCCTTCGGCGTGGAGCAGTACAGGTCGCCGTACGCGCAGAAGGTGCGTGTGTTCTGGCTGACCCAGCCGAACCCGCCAATGCGGGGACCACCGGCGCCGCTGCCGGCGACGGCGGGGCCGACGAGGGCGTCGGTCGGCGACCGCCGCGGATCGGAGACGAGTCCGACGGCCGCGATCTTGTCGGCCGGGACGACACCGAGTCCGGTGCCGATCTCGGCGGCGAGATCACCCGCGGCGTCGGCGCCCTGGCTGTAGCCGATGATCGACAGCTTGGTATCGGGGCACTGCTGCGACATCGACGACAGCATGCCCTTGGCATTGGTGACCGCCTGCGCCTTCGAGCGCCCGTACACGTCCGACTCCCACGGGAAGGCCGTGGCGGCGTACGTGACGTAGTCGGTGCGGATCGACGACGGCAGGCCGTTCGTCACCGCGGACAGCAGACCCGGAGTCGGCCTGACATTGGCGTTGGTGGACGTTTCCCACGTCCCCGGAATGGCGACCACGTACAGGCTCGGGCAGGGGTCCGCGGTGGCTACTGCGCTCGTACCCATCACCCCCGACGCCACCGGGATGGCCGCGGCAGCGGCCACTGCGGTCAAGAATGCGATAACCCGTCTCATTGCCATGGCATCAACCTGTTCTCCCCTTCGCCGTCCGGCAGACGGGATGCTGCCAGGACGACGTGACCTAAAGATGCACGATCGGTAAATGAACGTTACCGACCGAACGTGACCCCCGCACGATAAACCGGCACCCCGGTAGGAAAACCTACCGGGGTGCGGATTGAACTGGCGGTTACAGCTACCGCTGCGGGGCGGTGGTGGGCTCGATCGGAGACGGCAGCGCCGTCTTGCCCTCGAGGTACGCATCGACCGCTGCGGCCGCGGAGCGACCCTCGGCGATGGCCCACACGATCAGCGACTGTCCGCGTCCCATGTCGCCGGCCACGAAGACGCCGTCGACGTTGGTGGCCCACTTCGCGGAGCGGGCGACGTTGCCGCGCTCGTTGAGGTCGACGCCGAGATCGGTGAGCAGGCCCGGCTTCTCGGGTCCGACGAAGCCCATCGCCAGCAGGACGAGGTCGGCTTCGAGCTCGAAGTCCGAGCCCTCGACCTTCTCGAAGCGACCCGACTTCATCTCGACCTCGTGGGCCTTCAGTGCGGTCACCTTGCCGTCGGCACCGACGAACCGTTCCGTGTTCACGGAGAAGAGGCGTTCGCCGCCTTCCTCGTGAGCGGACGCGACGCGGTACATCAACGGGTACGTCGGCCACGGGGTGTGCTCGGCGCGGGTCTCGGGCGGTCTCGGCATGATCTCGAACTGGTAAACGCTCTCGGCACCCTGACGGTGCGAGGTGCCCAGGCAGTCCGCGCCGGTGTCGCCGCCGCCGATGATGACGACCTTCTTGCCCTCCGCGGTGATGGTCGGCTGCTCCAGATCGCCGAGCTGCACGCGGTTGGCGATCGGCAGGAACTCCATCGCCTGATGGATGCCGTCCAGCTCGCGGCCGGGGATCGGCAGGTCGCGGGCCTCGGTGGCGCCGCCGGCCAGGACCACGGCGTCGAACTGCTCGCGCAGTGCGTCCGCGGTGATGTCGACGCCCACGTTGACACCCGTCTTGAAGACGGTGCCCTCGGAGTTCATCTGGTCCAGACGGCGGTCGATGTGCCGCTTCTCCATCTTGAACTCGGGGATGCCGTACCGCAGGAGCCCGCCGATGCGGTCGGCCCGCTCGAACACGGTGACCATGTGCCCGGCGCGCGTCAGCTGCTGCGCTGCAGCGAGACCCGCGGGACCGGAACCGACGACGGCGACCTTCTTGCCCGTCGAACGCGTCGGGTGCACCGGCTTGACCCAGCCCTCGTCGAAGGCGCGGTCGATGAGCTCGACCTCGACCTGCTTGATGGTGACGGGGTCCTGGTTGATGCCCAGGACGCACGACGCCTCACAGGGTGCGGGGCACAGCCGCCCGGTGAACTCCGGGAAGTTGTTGGTCGCGTGCAGACGCTCGATGCCGTCGTGCCACCGGTCCTTGTACACCAGGTCGTTCCACTCGGGAATCAGGTTCCCCAGCGGACAGCCGTTGTGGCAAAACGGGATACCGCAGTCCATGCACCGGCTGGCCTGAGTCTTCAGGGTGTCCGACGAGAACTCCTCGTAGACCTCGTTCCAGTCGAGCAGACGCAACGGCACCGGCCTGCGAACCGGAAGTTCGCGTGACGTGTGCTTCAGGAAGCCGCTTGGATCACCCACGAGCTGCCTCCATCACTGCCTCGTCCACGTTCTTTCCATCCTTCTTCGCGGCCTCGATGGCCAAGAGCACCTTCTTGTAATCGCGGGGCATGACCTTCGCGAAATGATTGACCTGCTGCGACCAGTCGGAGAGGATGCGCGCGGCAACCTCGGAGCCCGTCTCGTCGCGGTGACGCTCGATGGCGGACTTCAGCCAGGTGAAGTCGTCACCCGTCAGGTCCTCGAGATCCACCAGTTCGGTGTTGAGGTTGTCCTCGAACGCCTTGTCCGGGTTGTAGACGTACGCGACGCCACCGGACATGCCGGCACCGAAGTTGCGTCCCGTCGCACCGAGGATGACGACCTTTCCGCCGGTCATGTACTCGCAACCGTGGTCGCCGACACCTTCGACGACGGCGGTGGCACCGGAGTTGCGGACCGCGAATCGCTCGCCCACCACACCGCGGAGCAGAGCCTCACCGCTCGTGGCACCGAACAGGATCACGTTGCCGCCGATGATGTTGTCCTCGGCGACGAACCCGGGCGCGGTCTCCAGCGGCGGGCGCACCACGAGGCGTCCACCGGACAGGCCCTTGCCGACGAAGTCGTTGGCATCGCCGTGCAGGCGCAGGGTCATGCCCTTGGGGACGAACGCACCGAAGCTGTTACCGGCCGAACCGGTGAACGTGATGTCGATCGTGTTGTCCGGCAGTCCGTCGCCGCCGTACGCCTTCGTCACCTCGTGGCCGAGCATGGTGCCGACCGTGCGGTTGACGTTGGTGATCGGTGACTCGAACGTGACCTTCTCGCCCTTGTCGAGAGCGTTGCGGCTCTGGACGATCAGCTGCTGGTCGAGCGCCTTGTCCAGGCCGTGGTCCTGGGTGCCCGTGCAGTACAGGTCCTGGTCCATGAACGCCGACTCGGTCTCGTGCAGGATCGGCGACAGGTCGAGGTTACCGGCCTTGCTGCCCTTCCAGTGCTCGAGCGCCTTCGTGGTGTCGAGGACGTCCACCTGCCCGACCGCCTCGTCGAGGGTGCGGAAGCCGAGCTCCGCCAGCAGCTCGCGCACCTCTTCGGCGATGAAGAGGAAGAAGTTCTCCACGAACTCCGGCTTGCCGTTGAACCGCTTGCGCAGCACCGGGTTCTGCGTCGCGACACCCACGGGGCAGGTGTCGAGGTGGCAGACCCGCATCATGATGCAACCCGACACCACCAGCGGGGCGGTCGCGAAACCGAACTCCTCGCCACCGAGCAGCGCGGCGACCATGACGTCGCGGCCCGTCTTGAGCTGGCCGTCGACCTGCACGACGATGCGGTCGCGCAGACCGTTGAGCAGCAGCGTCTGCTGGGTCTCGGCGAGGCCGAGCTCCCACGGGGCGCCCGCGTGCTTCATCGATGTCAGAGGGGTGGCACCGGTGCCACCGTCGTGACCGGAGATCAGCACAACGTCCGCGTGTGCCTTGGACACACCCGCGGCGACGGTGCCGACACCGACCTCGGACACCAGCTTCACGTGGATCCGGGCCTGCGGGTTGGCGTTCTTCAGGTCGTGGATCAGCTGCGCGAGATCCTCGATCGAGTAGATGTCGTGGTGCGGCGGCGGCGAGATCAGTCCGACGCCGGGCGTGGAGTGCCGGACCTCGGCCACCCACGGGTACACCTTGTGCGCCGGCAGCTGGCCGCCCTCACCGGGCTTCGCTCCCTGCGCCATCTTGATCTGGATGTCGGTGCAGTTGGTCAGGTAGTGCGAGGTGACACCGAAGCGTCCCGACGCAACCTGCTTGATCGCGGACCGCCGCCAGTCGCCGTTCTCGTCCGGGGTGAAGCGGGCCGGGTTCTCGCCGCCCTCACCGGAGTTGGAACGACCGCCGAGGCGGTTCATTGCGATCGCGAGCGTCTCGTGCGCCTCGGCGGAGATGGAGCCGTAGCTCATCGCACCGGTCGAGAAGCGCTTGACGATCTCGGTGGCGGGCTCGACCTCGTCCAGCGGGACGGGCTCGCGCACACCCTTCTTGAATTCGAAGAGGCCGCGCAACGCTGCGAGGCGCTCGGACTGGTCGTCGACCAGCTTCGTGTACTCCTTGAACACCTCGTACTGCCCGGTGCGCGTGGAGTGCTGGAGCTTGAACACCGTGTCCGGGTTGAACAGGTGGTACTCGCCCTCACGACGCCACTGGTACTCGCCGCCCACCTCGAGCTCGCGGTGCGCGCGCTCCTCGGGACGGTCCAGGTACGCGTTGGAGTGGCGGACCGCGACGTCGGCGGCGATCTGGTCGAGACCGATGCCGCCGAGGCTGGACTGCAAGCCGGTGAAGTACTCGTCGACCAGGTCCTGCGACAGGCCGATGACCTGGAACAGCTGGGCGCCGGTGTAGGACGCGAGGGTGGAGATGCCCATCTTGGACATCACCTTGAGCACACCCTTGCCCGCGGCCTTGATGTAGTTCTGGATGGCCTTGTCGAGGCTGACACCCTGCAGTTCGTTGTTCTGCACCGCCTCGTCGACGGTCTCGAACGCCATGTACGGGTTGACCGCTGCCGCACCGAAGCCGATGAGGAGCGCCATGTGGTGCACCTCGCGGGCGTCGCCGGCCTCGACGATGAGGCCGACCTTGGTGCGGGTCTTCTCACGCACCAGGTGGTGGTGCACGGCCGAGGTCAGCAGCAGCGACGGGATGGGCGCGTACGTCTCGTTCGACTCACGGTCGGACAGGACGACGAGGCGCGCACCGCCGGCGATGGCCTCCGACACCTGGTAGCGGACGTCGTCGAGGGCCTTGCGCAGACCCGCTCCGCCCTCGGCCACCGGGTACAGACCGCGGACGATGACGCTGCGGAAGTTCGGGAATTCACCGTCGTCGTTGACGTGAATGAGCTTCGACAGGTCGTCGTTGTGCAGGATCGGCTGCGGCAGGAAGATCTGCCGGCAGGACTCCGCGGTGGGGTGCAGCAGGTCGTGCTCGGGGCCGATGGTGCCGCCGAGGCTGGTGACGACCTCCTCGCGGATGGCGTCGAGCGGCGGGTTCGTGACCTGCGCGAACAGCTGCGAGAAGTAGTCGAACAGCATCCGCGACCGCGAGGACAGCACGGCGATCGGGGTGTCGGTACCCATGGAACCGAGAGCCTCGGCACCGGAGATCGCCATCGGCTTGACGAGGAGGTTGACCTCTTCGTTGGTGTACCCGAACATCTGCTGACGCAGAACGACGCGCTCGTGCGACATGTAGGTGTACGGGCGGTCCGGCAGGTCGTTCATGTGGGTCAGACCCTGGTCGAGCCACTCCTGGTAAGGGTGCTCGGCGGCCAGTTCCGACTTGATCTCGTCGTCGCTGATGATGCGACCCTCAGCGGTGTCGACGAGGAACATGCGGCCGGGCTGCAGCCGGATCTTCTTCACGACGGTGGCCGGGTCGATCGGCAGGACGCCGACCTCGGAGGCCATGACGACGAGGTCGTCGTCGGTGACCCAGAGGCGGGAGGGGCGCAGGCCGTTGCGGTCCAGGACGGCGCCGATGACGGTGCCGTCGGTGAAGCACACCGACGCCGGTCCGTCCCACGGCTCCATGAGCGACGAGTGGTACTGGTAGAACGCCCGGCGTGCCGGGTCCATGCTCTCGTGCCGTTCCCACGCTTCCGGGATCATCATCAGCACGGCGTGCGGCAGGCTGCGGCCACCGAGGTGCAGCATCTCCAGCACCTCGTCGAACCGCGCGGTGTCGCTGGCGCCCTTCGTACAGACGGGGAAGATCTTCTCGAGTTGATCGCGTCCGCCGAAGATGTCGCTGTCGATGAGCGCCTCACGGGCACGCATCCAGTTCTCGTTGCCGGTGACGGTGTTGATCTCACCGTTGTGGGCCACGCGCCGGAACGGGTGGGCCAGCGGCCACGACGGGAACGTGTTGGTGGAGAAGCGCGAGTGCACGAGGCCGAGGGCCGACTCGAGGCGCTCGTCCTGCAGGTCCAGGTAGAAACCCTTGAGCTGCGGGGTGGTGAGCATGCCCTTGTAGACGAACGTCTGGCTCGACAGGCTCGGGAAGTACACGGTCTCGCGACCGGGGCCGTCCTTGCCTGCGCCTTCGCTGCCCAGTTCGTGCTCGGTGCGCTTACGGACGACGTAGGCGCGGCGTTCGAGGTCCAGGCCGGTGAGGGCGTCGTTCTCGCTGCCGATGAAGATCTGCCGGAACGTCGGCATGGCGTCGCGGGCCAGGGCGCCGAGCGACGAGTCGTCGGTCGCGACCTCACGCCAGCCGAGAACCTTCAGGCCCTCGCTCTCGACGATCTTCTCGACGGCTTCGGCGGCGCGCTGCGCGTCGGCCTTGCTCTGCGGCAGGAATGCGATGCCGGTGGCATACGTGCCTTCCGCGGGCAGCGGAAAGTCGACCACGGCGCGGAAGAACTTGTCCGGGACCTGGAGGAGGATGCCGGCGCCGTCACCCGTGTTGGGTTCGGAGCCCGCGGCACCACGGTGCTCGAGGTTCACCAGCGCGGTGATCGCCTTTTCGACGATGTCCCTGCTGCGGCGGCCCTTCATGTCCACGACGAACGCGACACCACAGGAGTCGTGCTCGTTCGACGGGTGATACAGCCCCTGGGGGCCTGGAAGTTGCTTCATACCTAGCCTTCGTATGCCAAAAGATGCACCGACGACCAGCAGCGCTGATGGCCATCAACTTGCAATGCAGGTGCCGTCACGACGTGCTCGGCACCACCGATCGGCTATCGCCCTTTTGCAGCACGCTGGGTGTGGTCCTCGCACCAGGCGACGTGGCTTTTCGGTCGGGTCGGACTTTCGTGGGTCCAACGTGTAACGAAAACGATAATTCAGAACCCCTGACGAAACACAACTTAGGTTGGCCTATTTACCCTCTGAACTGGGCATTGTCGAGGGCGGACCTCGTCCGACTGCACTGAGTACATGTTAAGTGAGCGCGCCGAGGACCGCTGTAATTCCCGCAGTCGGATCGAAATCGAGATCCGGGACGGTGAGCTGGTGAAGGATGAGACCGTCCAGGTAGTCGGTGATCACGACGGCGTCCGAGGCGGGGTTTTTCGAACCCACGAGTTCCAGCATGTCCGCGCCCCATTCCACGAGGGCGCGCCGTGCCGATCCGATCTTCGCGTCGAGCCCCGACGTGACGGAGGCCTCGACGAAGAGCGCGTATCGCGCGCCCGTGCGGACCCGGTCCGGACCGGTGGAGAATCTCACGAACGCGACCAGCGCGTCGACCAGCGCATGCTTGCTGTCGGGGCGGAGATGCGCGAACTTTTCCCAGTCCTCCCGGTCCCGTTCGACGAGCCGGGTGACGATCCCTTCGAGCAGTGCGCCCCGGCTGCGGAAGTAGTTGGACGTGGACCCCTGCGGCATTCCGGCCAGTTCGTCGACGCCGCGGTGCGTGAGGGCCCGTACCCCCTTCGTGCCGAGAAGCGCAATGGCGGCGTCGAGCACCTGCTCCCGTTTGTCTGCCATGACACCGACACTACATCGGTAGTAAATTCACTACACCCGTAGTAGCGTGATGGTCATGACGCACTCCGCAGCAGTCCTCGGCGGCGGCATCGGCGGGCTCGCCGTCGCCCGCTACCTGTCCCGCGCCGGCTGGCACGTCGACGTCTTCGAGCGTGCCGACACCCTGCCCACGTCGGGCACCGCACTCGGCATGTGGCCGCAGGCCCTCGACGCGCTGGACGCGATCGGCGCCGGCGATCGGGTGCGCACGCTGGGATCGCCGCAGCACCGCGGCTCGCTCCTGCGCCCCGACGGATCCGTGATCGGCACCATCGACAACCGCGACCGCACCGCCTACCTGCTGTCGCGGCCCGCCCTGCTGGCCACGCTCGCCGAGACGCTGCCCGACGGCATGATCTCGTTCGGCACCCCCGCTCCCACCCTCGACGCGCTGACGGACCGCGACGTCGTGATCGGCGCGGACGGTCTGCGCAGCCCCACCCGCACGCAACTGTTCGGCGAGAAATTCGAGCCACAGTATGTAGGAGCCACCGCCTGGCGCGGCTGGGTGCCCGGACATCGCGACACAGTCAGCGAAACCTGGGACACAGACGCACTTTTCGGCATCACCCCGCGCGACGGCGAACTCGTCAACTGGTTCGCGTGCATCCGCACCGACGCCGGGCACCCCGGCGGCCTCGACTTCCTCCGGTCCCGGTTCGGGAGCTGGCACGCCGACGTGCGGGCAGTACTGGATGCGGCCACCCCCGACGCGATGCTCCACCACGACCTGTACGAGTCGCCGGCCCTGCCGTCGTACGTGTCGGGCACCACGGCGCTGCTCGGCGACGCCGCCCACGCGATGGCGCCGAACCTCGGCCGCGGCGCGTGCGAGGCCCTCGTCGACGCCGTCACGCTCGGCCGATTCCTCACCGCCGACACCGACATTCACACCGCGCTGCGCCGCTACGACCGCACGCGGCGGCCCGCGACCCGGCGGCTGGTGCGTGGATCGCGCGCCATGTCCGCCGTCGCGATGACCGGCCGCCTCCGTCCGCTGCGCGATCTGACGGTGAGGCTGGCCGCGGGCCTGGCCTGACCGGAATCCGGGGGCGCGGGAACGGTTGCCCGTCTGGTACTTTGCCGCGGTAGGGGGAAGAGAAAGAACCGGGGGCGGTCATGGGGGCGGTGAACGACGGCTGCGGCAGTGCGCCGGCAGCACGGACGGATCTCATCAGGGAAACAACACATCCACCGTGTCGGTGGAGGCATTCTGCTGTGCTCGCTTCCCTCTTTCGGTGCCTCTGATCTGCATCTCTCTTGCGTTTGCTTCGTCAGCGCCAGTCCGTTCGATCAACCATGTCCGTTCGACTTCAGGAGTCACGACTTGAGAATCCGCATGCACGCTCTGGCCGCCGCGATCTCGGTGTCCGCCGCCGCTCTGCTCGGGGCCGCGACGGCACACGCCGCTCCGGCCACAGCGCCGTCGACGTCGCAGCCTGGCGTCACCGATCCCTCGACGCCGCCCACCACATCGCAACCCGGCGTGACGGTCCCGTCCACACCGCCCGGCACGTCCCAGCCGGGTGTCACCGACCCGACGGCCCCGGCCACGACGCCGCCCGCTCCCCCGCAGGCGCCGCTGGCGGTCCCGGGCGCCGAGACGGCCGCCCCCGCAGCACCCGACCTGGCACAGGGCGAGGCTCCGGCGGAACCGGCACCCGCGGCGCAGTCCGTGCCCGCCGAGCAGGCCGCCCAGTCCGCGACCGTGTGGATCGACCCCGACGACATGCCGAAGTCGCACCAGGCACCCGTCGCCCCCGCCCTGCCCGTGCCGAAGCCGGTGGTCGAGGTGAACGCGGCCGCCGACACGCTGGTCGGCGCGGTGCCGGTGGCCGTCAACGGCCGCCAGTACGGCAACCCCGAGGGGTACGTCGGGACCATCGGTTGGCGGGTCGGTGACGCCACCGGCACCGCGGGCGTCGCCGTCGACCCGTCCTCGCCGACCGCCGCCACCGTCTCCGCGTTCTCGGCCGACTCCAACGCCGAGCACCCGACGAACTGGTCGGCACCCGTCGACGTCACACAAGTCGCCGCCGTGATCGCGGACGCCGCCGACCGGTCCCCGGCGTTCGGGCAGCTGGTGCAGACGATCGCGTCCCTGCCCGCACCGCAGCTCCCGCAGCTGCAGTCGACCGACAGCGGTCCGGCGACCACCACGATCGGCGGCGTGAACGTGCGCAGCCAGGCGACGCTGCACGTGTGATCCGATTCCCCCGCGCGGAGCCGTCAGGGGTGGGCTCCGCGCGGGGGAATGAGGTGTGGAGGATTCAACTGTGACAGAACCGCCGAACAGGGCAGCCCTCGACCGCTTCTCGCACTGGTACCCGCCCTTCCCGTCGGCCGCGGCACCGACGGTTCCCGTCGCGGAGCCCGAACCCGAACAGCTGCCCCCTCCCCCCGCGCCGACATGGCTGGCGCCAGGCGACGAACCCGATCCCACCCCGCCCGTCCGGGACGGTCGCGGCAAGCGGAAACTCGCGGTCGCCGGAGCCGCCGCAGCGGTGATCGCCGTCGTCGTCGGTGGGGTCGCCGTGTTCGCCTCCACTTCCGGTGACGCGCGCGGAAACCCGGTCGCCGCAGGATGGTGCACCGCATCCCGCGACGGTGCGACGGTGGTCGGCAACGGTCCCGGCGGGACCTCCGACGGCGTCGCCGCGATCCTGGCCTTCGATCACGCCTACTACGTCGCACGAAGCGGCGCGAAGGCCCGCGAGGTGGTCGCTCCCGACGCGCCGCTGGGGTCCGCCGAGACCATCCAGGGCGGCATCGACTCGCTGCTGCCCGAAGGCACCGAGCACTGCCTCTCCATCACCGAAACCGAACCCGGCCACTACGCGGTGACGCTGTCGGAACTGCGACCGGACGGGTCGACGAAACGGTACGAGCAGGTCGTGACCACCGCGGACCGCGACGGTCGCACGTACATCACATCCATTGGAGACGCGAAGTGACCGACCCACTGCAGCAAGCACTTCCGGTGTCGACCCTGGTTCTCGGGGCGTGCGGAGGAGCAGGCGCCACCACGACGACGCTCGGGCTCGCCAACACCGAGGCGGCCCGCGGCGGTGCGGTCGTCGCCGTCGACGCGACTCCCGCGGGCGGCGATGTCGCCGAACGCGGCGCCGACGCCGTGCTGTCGGTGAGTGGCCTGGAGCAGCTGGTGGCCGCCGGCCCCGTCGCGGACGACGTGTTCGACGAGTACTGCTCCCGCACGAGCGCCGGGACCCGCATCCTGAACCGCATCGGCAACCAGACCGCGGCTGACCGTGAATTCCACACTCTCACAGTGGCACTGCGTGCTCGCAGGGTGAGTGCCGTCCACGACCTCGGTCACCGGTTGCGTGCCGCGTACCTCGCGCCGCTGCTGGCCACCCCGTCGCCCATCGTCCTCGTCGTGCCGTGCCGGGCCGACGCGTTCAACCGCCTCCGGTCCGCACTGCAGTCGATCGGCGACACGCTCGGCGAACCCGGACTCGCCCGCACCGTCGTCACCGTGTCCAATCAAGACTCCACCGGTTGGCAGGTGGATCTCGACCTCCTCCGCGAATACCTGGGCGGACAGGTATGGGGCGTCGAGACCATCCCCTACGACGAACACCTCGGCATGGGAATCGTCATCGAACACGGCAAGCTCGCACCCGAAACCCGGGCGGCGTACCAGCGCGTCGCCGCAGCGGCAACGGCCGTGGCCGAAGGTCGTAAGGAACGAGTCTGAGCGCGGCACGTCCAGTACCCTTCCGGGCCGGGAGGACATTCGACATCAGGGGGCTGTCTTGGGGGGAACCCGTTCGGCGCTGCTCCTCATCCCGGGCCGAATTCAACTCGCGAAATCGCACTAAATGCCTTCAACATGCTGATCGACATGCAAAACCAAGCGGTTACCATCGAGGACGAACTCGACGTCGAGCGATCGACAGAGGTCCCTCTCGCTCAGATGCGCGCCATTCTCACCGCCAAGTGATTCCATTCGGTTCGAGCTGAGCCGCTGACATCCGCACACGAATTTGCCATTTGCGCCCGCAATTGCGTGAGATTCTGGCTAATCGGTGTGCAAACGCAACAACAAGCGACTACAGCGCGACCGCCTCATGCCTCCAGCAATTCCTTCAGCTTCTGGAGGTCGGCGGTGACGGTTGCGGCGTCCTGCGCGAATTCTTCGGCGCTCACGCCGTCGCGTCGCCGGATGGTGAAGACGACTTCGCTGTGGTCGCCGTCGGGGATGACGCGGACGGGGTTGTAGACGGTGTCGCCGCCGGGGAGGGTGACGTCGTGGTCGAGGATGCCGTAGTCGTTGGCAGGCGCGAAGGTCACGGCGACCTGGCCCATCGGGGAGTCGGCGAGCCAGCGGTCGCCGTCGCGGGTGATGGTGCTGCTGAGGCCGGCCGCCCAGGCGGGGAGGTTGGCGGGGTCGCTCGCGTACGCGTACACGTCGGCGGCGGTCCGGGCGATGAACACACTGACATGGGTTGATTCGGTGGTCATGACTCCCAGCATCCCCGCTGCACGACCCGGATGATTGAAGAAATCGGACCCCCGGGTGCGCGATGTCCGAAACCTTCAATGCGGGTCCGCCCGAGATCGTTAGCGTTCTGGACATGACCGCAACATTCAGTGCCATCGAACTGGTCGTCCGCGACCTGCCCACGTCGCTCGCGTTCTACCGGCGGCTCGGACTCGACATTCCCGCCGACGCCGATCAGGCGCCGCACGTCGAATTCGAACTTCCGGGTGGGGTCCGCCTGCTGTGGGACACGATCGAGACCATCCGCTCGTTCACCCCCGACTGGACCGAACCTTCCGGCGGGCATCGGATCGCGCTCGCCTTCGACTGCGGGACCGCTGCCGGCGTCGACAATCTCTTCGACGAGATCACGGGCGCCGGGTACAACGGCAAGAAGAAGCCGTGGGACGCACCGTGGGGGCAGCGCTACGCCACCGTCGACGATCCCGACGGCAACTCCGTCGACCTCTTCGCCGCGCTCACGCCGTGACGAGCTGACCGAACGTGCGGCCCGTCAACTCCTGGGCCTCCCGGATCAGGTGGGCCTGGTCGGCGAACCCGGCCATGCCGGCCGCCTGCGCAGCGGGAATGGCCGACCCCGCCAGCCCGACCGCCGACTGCAACCGGAGGATCCGGGCCAGCATTTTCGGCCCGTAACCGAACTGCCGTCGGCACAGGCGGTGCAGTTGACGCTCGCCGACACCGATTCCGTCCGCGACGTCGCGGACGGAGGCCTGCTGCTGCAGAAGTCGCACGACCACGGAGATTCTGCCGTCCGACGGCGGCCCGAGGAGCCGGCGTGACCGCGCGAACTCCTCGAGTGCCCGGCCGGGGTCGGCGGCGTCGGCGATCCTGCCGAGGAATTCTGCGGTAGCGCGGTCGCTCAGCACGTCGGCGAGCGGCACCCGCTGATTGATCAACTCCTCGGCCGGGGTTCCGAGAAGATCCGGCAGAGTGCCCGGGGAACAACGTAACCCGACGTAGTGGTCGCCCGCTCGGCTGCGAGTGAGATACGGGCGGGAGTCCGGGCCGGCCACGACGACGTCGCCGTTCATCCAGATGAGGTCCATGCAGCCGTCCGGCAGGATCGCCGCCTCACCGCCGGCCGCCGTCTTCTGCCACACGACGGCGCCGGGAAACACCGACCGCCGCTCCGTATACATGACCCCATGCTAGGCAGCCCCTACGACAATCTGCCGGGGTGCGCGGTCAGGCGCCCGGCTCGCCGACGTGCAGATCCGGCTCCCAGTCGTAGACGACGGCGGTCCGCAGCAGAATGTCCTGCAGCGACCGGCGCCGGCCGTCTACAGCCGCCCACAGCAACCCGAACCCGAACATCACGCACAGCACCGCGCGGAGAAGGGCGCGCAGCCAGCCGATCAGTTCACCGTTGCGGCTGACCACCCGCAGCCCCATGATCACGGCGCCGACGGTGCGGCCGCTCACCGCCCAGCACGCGGTCAGGTACAGCACGGCCACGCCGATGAACATGCTGACGGAGAGCAGGGCACTGGCGTCGGGAAACGTGAACTCCTGCGGGGAGAACAGCAACCGCACGAACAGTGCGCCCACGTAGATTCCGCCCATCACGGCCATGACGATCGCCAGATCGATGCCGCAGGCCAGACCCCGGGTGACGATCCCGGCGGCGCGATGCGCCGGGGCGCTCATGCATCGTCCGGTTCGTGCCCGCGCCCGAACAACTTGCCGACGAACCCGGCGACGGCGTCGTCGGCCTGCATGCCCTGGGTGCGCACCCCGCGGACCGCCTCGTTGGACATCGAGTCGGTCGATTCACGGATGATGCGCGGGAGGTCGACGCCCTCGATCACGGTGTCGGCGAGCACGACCAGGTCGACGCGTCCGATGACGGAATCCACATCGACGCGGTCGACGATCGCATCCACGTCGACCCGCGCGGCGACGGCGTCGATGTCGACGCGATCGAGGATCTGCGGAATGTCGACCCGGGCGGCGATCGCGTCCACGTCCACCCGGTCGATGATCCGCTGGATGTCGATTCCCTCGGCGACGACGTCGAGGTCGACGTGATCACGCACGATCGTCGTGAGGTCCACCTCCTGAAGAGCGACCTGCACGACCTTCCGCAGCACCGCGTGCAGCACCCGGTCCGCGAGTTCGTCGGCGCCGCGGAGTGTCTCGGTGCCGCGTTCCTCGAGGGTGACCAGAACGGGGTCGACTCCCGGCAGGCGTCGCGCCGTGTCGATGCCGAATCCGATCACGCGCTGCAGCGCGCCGCCGGCGGTCGCGGCGGCGCCGACCGCGAGGTGCAGCGGATCGGGGGCTCTCCTGCCGTCCATATTCGCTATCCAAGCCGGTCGACGCCGGGGCCGCACGGGTTCCCGCGAACTGGGTCACCCGCGAGGAGCGCCGGGGCCGTGCACGATTCGCGGGGCGGGCTGTCCGGACGCCCGCTGAGGGGCCCAGTCGGCGAGTTCGGTGAGCATCTCGGCGACCCGATCCGAGCACAGTGCGGGATCCGGGGCCGGTCCCAACCCGAGCGCCTCGACCACCAGAACGTTGCCCTGCGAGAGTCCGTGGACCCCGAGCGACCACCCGAAGTGACGGTTCCAGGCCAGGACCGCCTTCCGGCCGCGGTAGTAGGGGATCTCGCTGGAAAGGGTCACAACCACGTCGAACGCTGGGGTGAACCACCAGTCGACCGACAGGGCCTCCACCATCGTCGCGACGGAACCGACGTACTCACCGACATTCGCCGAGCTGGTGGCCCGGACCTGGCTGATGCTCATCTACAACCCACTCTCGACGTTCGCAGAAACCGAGCGGAAGAAGCCGGACGGCAGGTTCACACTCGAGTCATTCGTCACGAACCGCCGGGGGGACGGGTTCGGTCCGGATGGGCCGGAGGGTCGCGACGTGGCTTCCACTCCATCGTCGGGCTGCGCCGACCACCCGGGTAGGCACCCTGGGGTGGGGATGACACCACCCCGGCGGGCCCGTCGGCTAACGGATTCCGGTGCCGTACCGACAAGAGCAACGTACGGACCCGAAGGAGTAGTCGATGACCCACAGGTTCCTCACGATTCTCGCCGGAGCGGCCGCCGTCGCCGCGACGGTGGTCACCGTCAGCGCCGCACCCGCCCAGGCCGAACCCACGGCCGACTGTCACACCGCCACCACGCCCACGTCCGGCACCTCGCACTGCACGGCGCAGGACGTGCCCGCCGGCAGGACCGCCGTGCACATCGGGACGGTCGAGTGCTTCGGCCTGACGCCGCGGGCGATTCCCGGCCCCGGAGGTGTGTCGCACATTCCCTGGATCCAGGGCTACCGCCGCGACGGCGTGTGGGTTCCGGCCGGGACACCGTCCACCGGATCGTGCGTCGCCGGTTACGGCGCCCCGTGGTGGGAGGTCGGCGTCTCGACGGGCGCCTACACGACCTGCGGACTGCAAGAAGGGATCGTCACGTACGTCAGCGTCGCCTGCAATCCGATCCGCCCCCAGTAGGCACCGGTACGGCCAACGAAACGAGGCCACGAACTCCGTGGAGTTCGTGGCCTCGTTCTCGCGATTCCGAAGAATCGCATGTGGTGGGCGAAGGGGGACTTGAACCCCCACGTCCCGAAGGACACTGGCACCTGAAGCCAGCGCGTCTGCCATTCCGCCACTCGCCCGAGCGACCCGGAAACATTAACACGAGGTCGCCAGAAATCACGATTCGTACAGGTCAGGACCCGAAACGGCGACAAAAACACCCGTCCAGGCAAAGACCGATATCATGCAAGGGCGTAGACCCGTGTCATGGCTCGAGGCAATGACAGTACCGTGGGATCCACGCACGGCAGTGGCGCGACACGGACGTGTCTTGTCACGGCTGCCGCGCACCGAGGACAGAAGGCCCGACCGACAGGCACCGTGAGGAGGTTCCGATGGGGATAGTTCAACGTTTCGAGCGGAAGCTCCAGGGAGCCGTGGGTGACGCGTTCGCCCGGGTCTTCGGCGGTGGTGTGGTGCCGCAGGAGGTGGAGGCCGCGCTTCAGCAGGAAGCCTCCGACCGGATCCAGCAACTGGACGGTGGGCACCTGCTCGCGCCGAACAGCTATGTCATCGCCATCAACAACTCGGACCACGAAGAACTTGCCGCCGACCGCGAGTTGACGGTCAAGGCCTTCGCCCGACACCTCGAAGACTTCATTCGCGACCAGGGCTGGCAGACGTATGGTCCCATTCATGTCGCGTTCGAACCGTCGCCGTCACTGCACACCGGGCAGTTCCGCACCCGGGGTTCGGTGGATCCGGACGCCGGCCGCCAGGGTGCGGCCACGCCGGGGCGACCCGAACCGCCACGCGGTCCCGCACCGCGACCACAGGCACCGTTTGTACCCGTCACGTCGAATCCAGGAGCTGGCCCCATGACGCAGAACTCAGGCTACGACCCCAGCCGCGAACCAGCGGGCAACCGCAATCCCGACCCGCAGTACGCGCGCAACGGTCATGCCCATGCGGGTCAGGACCAGCGGTACCCGCAGGGCTACCAGAACGGTTACGACCGCGGCGGCTACCAGCAGGGCGGCTACGACCAGCAGCAGTACCCTGACGACCAGCGCGGCGGGTACCCCCAGGATCAGGCCTACGGTCAGGCATACGACCAGGGCGCGCAGGCCCCCGGTTACGAGCAGCCCGCGGACGCCGGTTACGACTACCAGCAGGGCGGCTACCAGCAGGACTACCAGGGCGGCTACGACCAGCAGGCTCCCGCGCGCTACCCGGACGGCTCCTACGCCGACGCCGGCTACCAGCAGCCGCAGGGCTACGACCAGGGTTACGACCGCGGCGGCTACCAGCAGGGTGGCTACGACCAGCAGCAGTACGACCAGCAGGGGTACGCCGACTACGACCAGGGCGGCTACGGCCAGCAGGCGTACGCACCGGACGGGCACACGTTCACGGCGACCCTGCAGCTCGAGGACGGCAGCGGACGCCACTTCCAGCTGCGTGAGGGCAACAACATCATCGGCCGCGGCCAGGAGGCACAGTTCCGCCTGCCCGACACCGGTGTGTCGCGCCGCCACATCGACATTCGCTGGGACGGTCAGGTGGCGATGCTGTCCGACCTGGGCTCGACCAACGGCACCACCGTCAACGGTGCGCCGGTGCAGGACTGGCAGCTGGCCGACGGAGACATCATCCGGGCGGGTCATTCGGAGATCCTGGTCCGAATCCTCTGAGGCTCCACCGAGTTGGGACCCCGAAGACACATCGCCGAGACCCGAACCCGAACTCCCTCGCCGAGACACAACCGAGACGGCTTCGATACTGGACCGACATCGCGTCGGAGCCCGTGTCGGACGTAACACGGTGGGGACTCCGTATCGTTGTGGGCTGTCCGTATCCTGATCGCAGGGTGCGGGTTGCCCCTATGATGCTGCGAGAAAAAGACGCCGGAATCTCGACTGTTCCGGCCACAGAAGGAGGTGGACTGCCGTGCAAGGTTTGATTCTGCAACTCACACGAGCAGGTTTCCTGCTCCTGCTGTGGCTGTTCGTCTGGACCGTCCTGCGGGCGTTGCGTGGCGACATCTACGCCGGCTCCGGCGTCCGTGTGCCGCCCCGATATTCGCGCAGCGGCAATGTTCTGCCGTCGCTGGGGAAGACGAAGACGGCCAAGTATCTGGTGGTGACGCAGGGCGGCCTCGCCGGCACGCGCATCACTCTCGGCACTCAGCCCGTCCTCATCGGCCGGGCCGACGACTCCACGCTCGTCCTCACCGACGACTACGCATCCACCCGCCACGCTCGGCTCTCCCCGCGAGGCGCCGACTGGTACGTCGAAGACCTCGGCTCGACCAACGGCACGTACCTGGATCGCGCCAAGGTCACCACATCTGTCCGCGTGCCGCTCGGTACCCCCGTACGGGTCGGCAAAACGGTAATCGAGTTGCGCCCGTGACCCTCGTACTCCGCTATGCCGCCCGCAGCGATCGTGGCCTCGTCCGTTCCAACAACGAAGATTCGGTGTACGCCGGGGCCCGCCTGCTGGCGCTCGCGGACGGCATGGGCGGTCACGCGGCCGGTGAGGTCGCGTCGCAGTTGATGATCGCGGCCCTCGCGCATCTCGACGACGACGAGCCCGGCGAAGACCTGCTCGGCAAGCTGGAGGCCGCCACCCGCGAGGGCAACGACACCATCGCCGATCACGTCGAGGAAGACCCCGAACTCGACGGCATGGGCACCACGCTCACCGCAATCCTGTTCTCCGGCAACAAGCTCGGGCTGGTCCACATCGGCGACTCCCGCGCCTACCTGCTCCGCGACGACTCCCTCGCACAGATCACCCGGGACGACACGTTCGTGCAGTCGCTGGTCGACGAGGGCCGGATCACCGCCGAGCAGGCGCACACCCACCCGCAGCGCTCGCTCATCATGCGCGCCCTCACCGGCAACGAGATCGAACCGACGCTGACGGTCCGCGAGGCCCGCGCCGGCGACCGCTATCTGCTGTGCTCCGACGGACTGTCGGACGTGGTCAGCGACGAGACCATCGAGAACACGATGCGGGAGGGCTCGCAGGACGAGTGCGCCGACCGGCTCATCGAACTCGCCCTGCGCAGCGGCGGCCCGGACAACGTGACGGTCGTCGTCGCCGACGTCATCGACCTCGACTACGGGCAGAGTCATCCCATCGTGGCCGGTGCCGCCTCCGCCGACGACGAGGAGGACGCGCCGCCACCCAACACGGCTGCGGGACGTGCCGCGGCGATGCGTCCGCCGCGTGCGACGCCGAAGCGGGTGGTCCCGCAGGTCGAGGAACCGCCGACGAAGAAGAAGCGTCACCGCATGTGGTGGGCTGCGCTCGCGCTCGGTCTGATCGTCGTGGTCGCCGTCGCTGCCTTCGTGGGGCGGGCTCTGGTCCGCAACAACTACTACGTCGGCGCCGACGGCGAACGCGTCACCGTGCTGCGCGGAGTTCCCGGTTCGGTGCTCGGTTACTCGCTACAGGAGGCGAACCTGGTCGGCTGTGTCAGCGACTCCGGCGACCTGACGTTGATGTCGCCCACCGAGGCACCGAACGGGTGCACCATCCTCGAGGTCGACGACCTCCAGCCGTCCGCCCGTGAACAGGTGCGTGCCGGGCTGCCCTCGGGCAAGCTCGACGACGTCCGCAACCAGATGACGCGGCTCGCGCAGAACGATCTGCTTCCGGTCTGCGAGTCGGAGTCGGCCACCACGACGACGACCACCCCGGCACCGAGTCCAGTTCCGACGCCGGCACCCGCGCCCGTCCCGGAGACCACGGCGCCCGCGCCCGCACCCGCTCCCGCTCCCCCGGCAGCGTTGCCGGCACCGGAGACACCTGCACCCCAGACCCCGACCGCCACCCCGGCGCCGACCGTGACCCAGGTTCCCGGTCAGAACTGCAGGACGGCTAGCTGATGTCGGTCGCAAGTGCATCACCGGGGGCGCAGTTTCCCAGTCCACCCGGCGGGTTCGCGCCAGCCCCCGTGCAGTCGACGCGCCGGGGCACCGAGCTGATCCTGATCGGTTTCGCGATCCTGATCACCACGATCTCGCTGGTGCTGGTGGAGGCCAGCCAGGAACAGAGCATCACCTGGGACCTCGCCAAGTACGCCGCCGCCTACTCGGCGCTGTTCCTGATCGCGCATCTCGCGGTGCGCCGGTTCGCGCCGTACGCCGACCCCCTGATCCTGCCGATCGTCGCGCTGCTCAACGGACTCGGCCTGGTGCTGATCCACCGGCTCGACCTCGCCGACGCACAGTCCGCCGCCTACTTCGGGCTGCCCGTCCCGTCGCCGGACGCCAACCAGCAGGTGCTGTGGACGACGCTGGCCATCGCCGGTTTCGTGGCCGTGCTGGTGCTGCTCAAGGACTACCGCCTCCTCGCCCGCTACAGCTACACCCTGGGCCTCGCCGGACTGGTGTTCCTCGCCATCCCGGCGATCCTGCCGTCGAGCTTCTCCGAGGTGAACGGCGCGAAGATCTGGATCCGCCTCCCCGGCTTCAGCATTCAGCCCGGCGAGTTCGCGAAGATCCTTCTGATCATCTTCTTCGCCTCCGTCCTCGTCGCGAAGCGCGACCTGTTCACCACCGCGGGCAAGCACGTGTTCGGCATCGACCTTCCCCGTGCCCGCGACCTCGGGCCCATCCTCGTCGCGTGGATGGTGTCGGTGGGTGTGCTGGTGCTGGAGAAGGACCTCGGCACGTCGCTGCTGCTGTTCAGCACCGTGCTCGTGATGCTCTACATCGCCACCGAACGCGTCGGATGGCTGCTCATCGGTGTCGGACTGCTCGGCATCGGTTTCTTCTTCGCGTACCAGTTGTTCGGCCACGTCCGGGTCCGGGTCAGCACCTGGCTCGACCCGCTGGCCGACTACAACAACACCGGCTACCAGATCTCGCAGTCGCTGTTCGGGCTCGCGACCGGTGGCGTCGCGGGGACGGGGCTCGGCAGCGGCAGGCCCGCCCAGGTGCCGTTCGCGAAGACCGACTTCATCGTCGCGACGATCGGCGAGGAACTCGGACTCATCGGTCTCGCCGCCGTCCTGATGCTGTTCCTGATCCTCGTCATCCGCGGCCTGCGCACCGCACTCGCCGTCCGCGACAGCTTCGGCAAGCTCCTCGCCGCCGGTCTGTCGTTCACGATCGCGGTGCAGGTGTTCGTGGTGGTCGGCGGCGTCACCAAACTGATCCCCCTCACCGGTCTGACCACGCCGTTCATGTCGTACGGTGGGTCGTCCCTGCTCGCCAACTACCTCCTGCTCGCGATCCTCATCAAGATCTCCGACGCTGCCCGTGAGCCGGCCGTCCCGAAGAAGAAGGGCCCCGCACCCATCGCCGACGCCCCGACCGAGATGGTGCCGCGCTCATGAACACACCGCTGCGTCGTGTCGCGATCGCCGTCATGGTGATGGTGGTCGCCCTCCTCGCCAACGCCACCTACGTCCAGGTCATCAAGGCGGACAACCTGCGGGCCGATCCGCGGAACTCGCGCGTGCTGCTCGACGAGTACTCGCGTCAGCGCGGCCAGATCTCGGCCGCCGGGCAGGTGCTCGCGGCATCCGTGCCGACCGACGACCGCTACAAGTACCTGCGCACCTACCCGCCGAACCCGGCGGCGCCGTCGAGCCCGCTGGCCAACGCACCGGTCACCGGTTTCTACTCCATGCAATACGGCAGCACCGGACTCGAGCGGTCCGAGGACCCGGTCCTCAACGGTTCCGACAACCGGCTGTTCGGGCGTCGCTTCTTCGACCTCGTGTCCGGACGCGACCCGCGCGGCGGCAACGTGGTGAGCACCATCAACCCGGTGATGCAGCAGGTGGCGTACGACGAGCTGACCGCGAAGGGCTACACCGGTTCGGTCGTGGCGATCGAGCCGAGCACCGGACGCATCCTCACGATGGTGAGCACCCCGAGCTACGACCCCAACTCGCTCGCCAGCCACGACGGCACCGAGACGACGCAGGCGTGGGAGGCCCTGAACGCCGACCCGGAGAAGCCGCTGATCAACCGCGCGGTGTCGCAGACGTACCCGCCCGGTTCCACGTTCAAGGTGGTGGTCACCGCCGCCGCGCTTGCCGCCGGAACCACCCCCGACACCCAGCTGACCGCGGCCCCGCAGATCACCCTTCCCGGCACGTCGACGACGCTCGAGAACTACAACGGCTCCACCTGTGGCGGCGCACCCACCGCGTCGCTGCGGGAGGCGTTCGCGCGGTCCTGCAACACGGCGTTCGTCGAACTCGGTATCAAGACCGGAACCGACGCCGTCGGCGACCAGGCCAGCGCACTCGGCATCGGCGGGCAGATGCCCGGCGTCCCGTTCCCCGTCGCCGACAGCACCATCGGGTCGATCCCCGACGACGCCGCGCTCGGCCAGAGCAGCATCGGCCAGCGTGACGTGGCGCTCACCCCGCTGCAGAACGCGATGATCGCGGCTACCGTCGCCAACGGTGGAGTGCGCATGCAACCACAGCTGGTGTCGGAACTGCAGGGCCCGGACCTGTCCAACCTCGCGACCACCAACCCGGTGTCCGAAGGCCAGGCGATGTCGTCCCAGGTGGCGGCTACCCTGACCGAGCTGATGATCGGTTCCGAGAACAACACCAGCGGCGAGGGCAAGATCCCGGGCGTCCAGATCGCGTCCAAGACGGGCACCGCCGAGCACGGAACCGACCCACGGAACACCCCGCCCCACGCCTGGTACATCGGATTCGCACCCGCCCAGAACCCGACCGTGGCCATCGCGGTCATCGTCGAGGACGGCGGAGATCGTGCACTGGCCGCAACCGGCGGCTCGGTGGCTGCACCTATCGGCCGTGCCGTCATCGCAGCCGGACTACAAGGGGGCTGATTGTGGCACTGAACAACGGCGCGCTGATCGCCAATCGATACCGCCTGATCCGGCTCATCGCCACGGGCGGAATGGGACAGGTCTGGGAAGCGACCGACAACCGGCTCAACCGTCGTGTCGCGGTGAAGGTTCTGAAGTCCGAGTTCTCTTCCGACCCGGAGTTCGTCGAACGGTTCCGCTTCGAGGCGCGCACCACCGCGCAGCTGAACCATTCCGGCATCGCCGGGATCTACGACTACGGCGAGGTCCGCGACGCCACTGGCGACTCCACCGCCTACCTGGTGATGGAACTCGTCAACGGTGAGCCGCTCAACGCCGTCCTCGCGCGGGTGGGCCGTCTCGCGGTGCCGCACGCACTGGACATGCTCGAGCAGACCGGGCGGGCGCTGCAGGTGGCGCACGACGCCGGAGTCGTGCACCGCGACGTGAAACCGGGCAACATCCTGATCACCCCCACCGGTCAGGTGAAGATCACCGACTTCGGCATCGCCAAGGCCGTGGAGAACTCGCCGGTCACGCGCACCGGCATGGTGATGGGCACCGCCCAGTACATCGCCCCCGAGCAGGCGCTCGGCCAGGACGCGACCGCGGCCAGCGACGTGTACTCTCTCGGCATCGTCGGCTACGAAGCGCTGTCGGGACGGCGCCCGTTCATCGGCGACGGGGCCATCACGGTGGCGATGAAGCACGTGCAGGAGGCGCCGGCACCGTTGCCGAACGACCTGCCGCCGAACATCCGCGAGCTCATCGACATCACGATCGCGAAGGATCCGAGCACCCGCTACGCCAGCGGCGGAGAGTTCGCCGACGCGGTCGCGGCGGTCCGGGCCGGCAGGCGGCCTCCGCCGCCGGGTGTGTCGGGCACGGGGGCGGCGCGGGTGCTGCGCCCGCCGATGACCGGTGCGACCCAGATGATGCCGCCTTCGCAGACCGCGTACGCGGGACCGGTCACCGGGCAGGTGCCGCCGGACGACGCGAACGGTGACGGCAAGAAAGGCGGGTTGACCAGCGGCCAGAAGGCCGTGGCCTGGGGTGCAGGTGGTTTGATCCTGCTGGCGGCGATCATCGCGCTCGCACTCGTCCTGTTCGACGGTGGTGACACGAAGGACCCGACGTCGCCTGCGATCACATCCTCGCTGCGGACGATCACGACGACACCGCGGCCGACGACCACGACGACGACCGAGGAAGAGACGTACACCACCGAGCCGACGTACACGACGACGACCACCCCGCCGCCGCCGCCGACCACGACGACCACCACCCAGCCGCCGACCACGACGACGACAGAGCCGACGACGACTACCACCACGACCACCACCGCACCCACGACGACGACCACGACGACCACGTCGGAGGAGTCAACTACTCCGACCCCACAAGGACAGCCATGACGACACCGCGCAACCTCTCCTCACGCTACGAGCTGGGTGAGATTCTCGGCTTCGGTGGCATGTCCGAGGTCCACCTCGCCCGGGACGTCCGGCTCAGCCGCGATGTCGCGATCAAGGTCCTGCGTGCCGACCTGGCCCGCGACCCCACGTTCTACCTGCGGTTCCGCCGCGAGGCGCAGAACGCGGCGGCGCTGAACCATCCGGCGATCGTGGCCGTCTACGACACCGGCGAGGCGGAAACCGACGCGGGACCGCTGCCGTACATCGTGATGGAGTACGTCGACGGCGACACGTTACGGGACATCGTGCGCGGCGAGGGCCCGATGGCGCCGCGCCGGGCGATGGAAGTCATTTCGGACGTGTGCGCGGCGCTCGACTTCAGCCACCGCAACGGCATCGTGCACCGTGACGTGAAGCCCGCCAACGTGATGATCAACCGTGCGGGCGCGGTGAAGGTGATGGACTTCGGCATCGCGCGGGCGATCTCCGACGCGTCCAGCCCCATGACGCAGACGGCCGCCGTCATCGGCACCGCCCAGTACCTCTCGCCCGAGCAGGCGCGCGGCGAGCAGGTCGACGCCCGGTCGGACGTGTACTCGCTCGGTTGCGTGCTGTTCGAGATCCTCACCGGCGAACCCCCGTTCAAGGGTGATTCCCCGGTCGCGGTCGCCTACCAGCACGTGCGGGAGGACCCGCAGACGCCGTCCGTGGTCAACCCGGACATTCCGCGCGAGCTCGACTCGGTGATCCTCAAGGCGATGAGCAAGAACCCCGCCAACCGCTACCAGACCGCCGCGGACATGCGCAGCGACCTGGTCCGGGTTCTCGGCGGGCAGCGCCCCAGCGCGCCGATGGTCATGAGCGACGAGGACCGCACCACGATCCTCGGTGCCGTCGACTCCGGCGCCGGACACTACCGGCGTCCGCAGACCGCCACCCAGGCGACGGCGACGAAGACGGACGGCGGCGAACCCGACAAGAAGAAGAACCCGATGCGGCTGGCACTGATGGCGCTGGGCGCCCTCATCGTCGTCGGCATCGTCGGCGCGTTCCTGTGGTCCGTGGGCCCGGGCTCGAAGGCTGATCAGGTGACCATGCCGGACGTCACGAACCAGGCGGCCGACGACGCCGAGACCACGCTGCAGAACCTCGGCTTCCGCGTCTCCCGGCAGCAGAAACCCGACGCCGTCGTGGCGACCGGCAACGTCATCACCACCCGGCCCGTCGGCGGCGTGCAGGTGGACGAGGGCAGCACGATCACCCTCGAGGTGTCGTCGGGCCCCGAACAGGTGAAGGTCCCGCGGCTCGCGGGTCTGACCCAGCAGGAAGCCCAGCAGGAACTGAACGCGGTCGGTCTGCGGCTCGACACCGCCGTCGCCCGCGCACCGTCCGACGCCTCCGACGTCGACAAGGTGATCCAGCAGAACCCGTCCTCCGGCGCGAGCATCTCCCTCGACTCCGAGGTCGCCGTCACGCTGGGCACCGGACCCGAGCAGATCCGCATCCCCGACGTCACCGGCCAGAAGGTCGAGGTCGCGCAGGCGAACATCGAGGGCGCCGGCTTCAAGGTGCAGATCCAGAACATCGATTCCGGTGTGCCCAAGGGGCAGGTCGTCTCCACCGATCCCGTCGGCGGCTCCACCGCCGCCAAGGGCGACACCATCCAGATCCGGGTGTCGAACGGCAACAACATCGAGATGCCCGACCTGACGGGCAAGACGGTGTCGCAGGCACTCGCAGAGCTGCGCAGCGCCGGCTGGAGCGGGTCGTCGGCCTCGCTGAATCAGACGCAGACGTCCACGCTGGACCCGGAGATGGTCGGCAAGATCATCAGCCAGGAACAGCCGCCGGGATCGGAAATCACCAAGAACGCTGTCGTCTCGGTCGGTGTCGGCGCGCTCGGCATCCCGCGGTAGGCGGCTCCGCCGCCCGTGCGCCTTTCTGGTAGCTACAGCAACCAGAAAGGCGCACGGGCGCTACGCGCCCAATGCCTGCGCGACCTCGGCTTCGAGGGTGGCGACGAGGGATTCCTTGGGGGCGTCGCCGCAGACGGTGAGCCAGTTGGCAAGCATCCGGTGCCCGCCCTCGGTGAGCACCGACTCCGGGTGGAACTGGACGCCGTGGATCGGCAGTTCCCGGTGCCGCATCGCCATGACGATGCCGCTGTCGGTGTGCGCGGTGACCTCGAGTTCGTCCGGGATGGTGTCTTCCAGGACGGTCAGCGAGTGATAGCGCGTGGCGGTGAACGGGTCGGGCAGACCCGCGAGAACACCCTCGCCGGTGTGGTGGACGATGCTGGTCTTGCCGTGCAGGAGTTCGGGCGCCCTGTCGACGGTCGCGCCGAACGCGGCGCCGATCGCCTGGTGTCCGAGGCACACCCCGAGTAGCGGCGTGCCGGCCGCGGCGCATGCCGTGACCAGGTCCATCGTCGCTCCGGCGCGCTGCGGTGTGCCGGGGCCGGGGCTCAGGAGAATGCCGTCGAACTCGGCCGCTGCGGCCGCGATCGCGTCGGGCCCGGTGAGGTTCGGATCGTCGTTGCGCCAGACCACTGCCCGGGTTCCCAGCTGTCCGAGGTACTGGACCAGGTTGAACACGAAGCTGTCGTAGTTGTCGACGACGAGAATCCTCATGGGAGCAGGGTATTCTGCTCGCCCCGAGCCCCGCACGGCCGGGGACCGTTCACGTCAGTGGCCCGCGTACCCGGGCACGGACAATTGGCCGGACGCGGCCTCCGAGTAGCCGAGGCCGAATCGCGTCGCGTACTGCTTGAACACCCGGATTCCGGGTTCGTTGGCGAGTGCCGCCTCCAGTCGCGCCGGATCCCCGATCGCCGACATCACGTACGGCGGGCTGTAGGTGCGGCCGTGCAGCAGCAGCGTGTTGCCGATGCAGCGCGGCGCGGACGTGTTGACGATCCGCTGGTCCTGCATGCCGACGGCCTCGGCGCCGCCCACCCACAGCGCGTTCAGCACACTCTGGACGTCCTGCTGGTGGACGACGAGATCGTCCGGCGACGCGTCGACGGGGTACTTGCCGTCCGCGTCGCGGGGGGCGTCGGTGAGTGTGACGGTGACACCGGGGCCGGTCATCGGTGTGAGTCCGGCATCGGTGGCGAGCGCTTTGCTGTCGGCGAGCGCCTGCGCGACGCCACTGTCGGACGCCGCCGCGTCCTGCTGCAGCGACTCCACCTGCGCCGCCAGGTTGTCGCGGGTCTCGGCCACCTGATCGGTCTCGGACTGTGCGTTCCGCACGAGGTCGGACAACCGGGTGGAATCACCGGCACGAATCTCGTTGCCGTGCGACACCTGGCGGGTGGTGGCCACCAGCAGGCCGGCCACGAGACACACCACCAGCACCGCGATCCGCCAGAAGATCGACCTGGTCACCGGTGTTTCCGTCCCCTCGTCCTCGCCGCGCGAATCGCGGCTACGTTAGCGTGTACACACGCAGGTATTTCCGAATCTACCTGCCCACATTCCCGCAGAGCCGCACGAACGAGGACGTCATGCCGAAGTCGAAGGTCCGAAAGAAGACCGATTACACCATCAACCCTGCGAGCCGCACCCCGGTGAAGGTGAAGGCAGGCCCCTCGAGCACCCTGTACGTCTCGGTGATGCTCGGGTTCATGCTGGTCGGCCTGGTGTGGCTGCTCGTCTACTACCTGGCCGCCGACCAGCTCGAGTGGATGAACAACCTCGGTGCCTACAACTTCCTCATCGGATTCGGCTTCATGGTGGTCGGGCTGATCATGACAATGCGCTGGCGTTGACGATCACAATTACACGTATGTCATTCATCCCCAATGTGGACAACGCCTGTGGATAGCCGCAGGTCGAGTGCCGATGTCTGCTGACGAGGCACCGCTGGAGTGGTCGACGCCGCTCGGTGCGGTGATCGCTCTGGCCGCGGGCGGGCTCGTGTTGGGGGTCGCGGGACTGTCGGTGTCGATCGAGCCGGCGGGCCGTGTCCTCGTATGCGTCGCCGCCCTCGGGCTGCTGCTGACCGCCGCGTCGGCGCTCCGGCAGCGCCCGCGCCTGGCCGTCGACAAGGAGGGCGGCGGCATCGTGGTGCACCGGCTGACGGGCCGCCACGGGTACACCCGTTCGCAGATCGACCGGGCGCGTCTGGTGCGGTACCCACGGCTGGGCCGTCGGGTGCCGATGCTCGAGATCGACGTCCGCACCGAGGACGGCACCGAACGCCTCCTGATCTTCGGCCGCTGGGATCTCGGCACCAATCCGGAGGACGTGTTCGATGCCCTCGCGGTGCACCGTCTGGTGGGCCGGGGTCAGTAGCCGAAGCTCGCGCGGAGCTGCAGGGTGCGCACCGCGATGACGGCGAGCGGCACCAGCACCACGACGCCGAGGCAGACCCAGCCGACGGTGACGGCCTTCTCCCGGTTGTTCCCGGCGCCCAGCAGCTGAGGCCCGTAGAGGATCGCCGCAGTGGCCGCGGCTCCGGCGACCAGGCCGCCGAGATGCCCCCACAGTGAGATGCCGGGGATGGTGATGCTGATGATCACGTTGATGGCGATCACCGAGATCACCGGCGCCGGACTGCGTCGCAGCCTCAGGAGGATGACCGCCTGCGCGCCCATCAGCCCGAAGACGGCGCCCGACGCACCCGCGGTGACCGCGTGCAGCTGGAACAGCATCACCGCGGCGGAACCGCCGAGGATCGACGCGAAGTACACGAAGGCGTAGCGGGCGCGGCCGAGGACCAGTTCGGTGTCGCGGCCGATGATCCACAGCGCGAACATGTTGACGGCCAGGTGGATGAGACCGAAGTGCAGGAATCCGCTGCCGATCACGCGGACGAACTGACCGTCCACGACAGCGGGTGGGAACAGCGCCCAGTCGGCGAAGAGCGTCGATCCCGCCTGGTTCTGCATGATGCTGCGGGACTGCGCCGCGGTGATCAGGAAGATGCCGACGTTCGCGGCCATCAGGATGTACGTCACCAGCGGCACCGCACGCTGCGTGGTCACGGCGCCTGCGACGTTGCGGACCGCGCGGACGTCACGCTGCCCGGCGGCGACACAGTCGACGCACTGGTAGCCGACTGCGGCTTCACGCAGGCATTCGGGACACGCGGGGCGACCGCACCGATTGCACGACAGTGCAGTGGGGCGATCGGGGTGGCGGACGCACCGCGGCTGGGGCGGAGTGCCCTCGTTCGCGGCACCGCCCCAGCCGGGGTTGGTCATGTGCTGCGGTTCCCTACGCGATGGTGACGCTGTTGATCACGACCGGCTCGAGCGGACGGTCCGCGCGATCGGTGGCCGTGGTCGAGATGGCGTCGACGACCTTCTTCGACTCCTCGTCGACGACCTCACCGAAGATGGTGTGGCGACGGTTGAGGTGCGGCGTCGGGCCGGTGGTGATGAAGAACTGCGAACCGTTGGTTCCCGGGCCCGCGTTGGCCATGGCCAGGATGTAGGCGCGGTCGAACTGCAGTTCCGGGTGGAACTCGTCGCCGAACTTGTAGCCCGGGCCGCCGGCGCCGGTGCCGGTGGGGTCGCCACCCTGGATCATGAATCCGTCGATGACGCGGTGGAAGACGGCGCCGTCGTAGAACGGTCCGGAGTCGGTGCCACCGGCGTTGGCGGTGCTGTAGTCCTTCGAACCGTCGGCCAGGCCGACGAAGTTCTCGACGGTCTTGGGCGCGTGGTTGCCGAACAGCGCGATCTTGATGTCGCCGCGGTTGGTGTGCAGCGTTGCGGTTGCGGTCTGATGAGGTGAAGTCACACCACCATGTTGCCATTGTGCGGTTCCGCGTGGTTCCGCCGCCGTGACTCGAGTACTTCGGATCGGTTCGTGCCGCCGGTTCTTGTGACAAAGTGGGGTCATGACACGAGCGACGGAGTCCCTCACGCACCTGCTTCCGACCGAACGCGCCGAGCACCTGCAGGAGCAGGTGTCCGAACGAGTCGAGACCGCGCTGGCCCACGTCGAGGATTCGGCTGTTCGGGTCAAGGAATCCGAGGCTGTCGATCAGGCCCTGCGCTGCGCGCGCTCGGCTGCGCTCGCCGCGGCCCGCGGCGCCGGGCAGGTCAGTGTGTTCCTCGGCAGGCAGGGGGCGTCGCTGGCGAAGAAGGGGTACGAACGCGCCCGGACCGCACCGGTGAAAGAGGTCGCCCAGGACGTCATTCGTCCCCTCACCTCGACTGTTGCGCCGGTCGAGGAGAAGAAGTCGCGGAAGGGCCGTCGCGTCGCGATCATCGTGCTGATCGGTGCCGCTGTCGCCGGGGGCGCGGTGTTCTTCAAGAGCCGCCGCCGGGAGCAGCCGCGGGTGGCGTCCGCTCCCCCGAACCTGAGCGATATCGACAGCGCGGACACGCAGGAGGCCACGCCGCCGACGGCGACGAAGCCCCTCGCGGCCAACTGATCCGTCCTCCCCGACCGGCAGGGCGCGCGCTCGTGCGGTGTCGTCTGGCGTGCGGTCATGTCTTCGTTTCACGGCTTGTACCAGGGGTATCCCGCTGGTAGATGCGCACCAGCGCGAGGATCCGTTCCGAGGAGCAGACATGGCCGCCACACGTATCGCCCACCGCATCGCCGTCGTCGCGTTTCCGCTCGCCGCCACCGCGGCCCTGCTCACGGCCGGGCCCGCCGGCGCCGACCCACCCCACCCCTTCGGCGGACCGGCCCTCACCATCGGATGTCCGAACCAGGGCAGTCTGATGTCGTTGACGGCGCTCACCGGGCAGTCCGGACCGGAGGCGGTCCCGCCGATCGCCGACGGCGACATCCGGTTCGAGTCGCACCCCGCCGCGCCACCGATCCCGGCGGCCGCGCAGGTCACCGTCGCCTGGGTCAACACCGACAGCGGACGTTCGGGGATCGTGAACCTCGGCGGCGTCTACCCGTTCCTGTCCGCGACGGTGAACACCGGCGTCGGGAACGTGGTGGCCACGGCGTTCGGGTCGATCAACTTCGGCAGCAGCCCGATCTGCCAGGCGAACCCGGCCATCGGAACGTTCATTGCGTGAATTCGGCTGTGTGGCAGCCGAACCGGCGACGGTAATCGCCGGGCGCGAGGCCGACCACCCGGTTGAAGTGGTGGCGCAGCAGCGCACCGGAACCGAATCCGGTGCGTCTCGAGATCGCCTCGAGACCGAGGTCGGTGCCCTCGAGTAGCTGCCGCGCGTAGAGCACGCGCTGCGTCGTCAGCCACTTCACCGGGGTGGTGCCCGTCTCGGCCGCGAACTTGCGCGCGAACGTCCGCGTCGACATGGACGAGCGGGCCGCGAGCTCGTCGATCGTGTGCGGCAACTCGAGGTTTTCGCTCATCCACGCCATCGTTTCGCTCAGGCTGTCCGACGTGCACGCGACCACCGGCTGCTCGATGAACTGCCGCTGCCCGCCGTCGCGTTGTGGCGGCACGACCATCCGGCGGGCGATCGTGTTGGCCACCGTGGAACCGAGCTCCCGGCGCACCACGTGCAGGCAGGCGTCGATGCCCGCCGCGGTGCCTGCGCTGGTGACGAGGTTGCCCTCGTCGACGAACAGGACGTCGGGGTCGACCACCGCGGTCGGGAACCGGGCGGCCAGTTCCTCGACGTACCCCCAGTGAGTGGTGCACTTGCGCCCGTCCAGCAGTCCCGCCTCGCCGAGCAGGAACGCACCGGAGCACAGGCTGAGGACCGTGGCACCGGCCTCCGCGGCCGCGCGCACGGCGTCGAGCGCCTCGTCCGGAAAGCCGGACTGCGCCCCCGGCGGCGGGACCACGACGAGATCCGCGTCGCGCAGCGAGTCCAGCCCGTACTCGGCGGAGAGCGTCAGCCCCGGGGTGATCGATGCGAGTGGTTCGCCGGGGCAGATCCCGCAGATCCGGAAATCGAATGCCGGCACCCCGTGTTCGGTGCGGTCGATTCCGAACACCTCGCAGACCACACCGAACTCGAACATCGACACCCGGTCGAGGAGGAGTGTCGCGACCTTGGAGATCATGCCCCCAGTCTAGTTGGCGATATCTTGCCGGACCATGTCGAAACGGTCAGTCATTCGCGGACTGCGCCGCAGATCGACACGAGCGCGCGGGCCAGCGTCGCCTGATGCAGTGCGTCGAGGCGCTGTTCGGCCGCCACCGCGACCGCGGCGTCGACGAGAGCGGGCACGCAGCCCGGACCCGCGAGCAGATCCTCCTGCTCACGCAACTGCAGGAGGATGTCCGTGTTCTGGCGGTCGATGATGGGACGGACCTGCGTCAGGTCGGGCCGGACGGTCGGCGCCGCGCCCGGCGCGACACTCCACCAGGAGAACAGCGCGCGCTGCACAACCTTGTTGGCCTCGATCTGATCCCGGAAGATCTGCTGCACCCGCGGCGCGCTGAGGCCCTCGTCGGCGGCCTGGGTGGCGACCGCGCCCAGCACCTGCGCCTCGCGCGCGGGATCGTCGATCGGCGACGGCGTGCCCCACTTGGCGGCCGCGACCGTGTCCGCCGTGGCGAGGCGCAGCGACACCGCCAGGGCGATCGGTTGCAGCGGGCGGGTCTGCGCATTCGCGGGCGCGGCACCGGCCGCCGTCAGCATTCCGAGCATCGCCGCGGCCAGGACCGCTCGGCGGGCGAGTGCGGGCCGGGCCGTCGTCATGGTGCGAGTGTAGGGCCGGTCAGTCGTCCAGACCGGCGACTCCGCGTTTCCAGTAGCCCGTGAACAGCGACTCCATCCGGTCCTTGCTCCACGCGCGCAACGGCTTGATGTCGTTCGCCTCGCCGGCCGCGAACAGGAACGTGCGGCCGTCGGGCAGCGCGAGCGACTGCACCGTCGACGCCAGTGTGGACTCGCTGCCGTCGCGAACGAGCCACGTCACGTCCACGTCGTCGCGCGCGGCCAGCGGGTAGCCGTGCTCGACGGCGTCGTCGGTCTCGATCACGACGTGCGCCGACACTTCGGCCGGGGATTCGTCGAGCCACCGCGCGACCGCGGGAAGCGCGGTGGAATCGACGGCGAAGACGTAGTGGTCGAAGTTGTGGGCGAACGCCTTCGCGCCGGGCGGGCCGGCGATTGTCACGTCGTCGCCGATCTCGACCGTCGTCGCCCAGGACGACGCGAGCCCGCCCTCGTGCAGCACGAAGTCCAGGTCGAGTTCGCGGGCGTCGGCGTCGTAGCGCCGGACGGTGTACTTCCGGCTGGTCGGGAGCGGTCGCGGCCAGTCGAGCATCATCGCGTCGTTCGCGACCGGGATGCGGCGGGTGCCGTCCGGATCGGGGAACACGATCTTCACGTGATCGTCGGCCTGATAGGTGTGGAACCCGTCCAGTCCGGGACCACCGATCGTCAGGCGCACCATGCGGGGCGTGAGGTACTCGCGCGCTCGGACCGTGACCGTGCGGACTCCGATCGGGTAACCGATGCGCGCGGTTCCCTCCCCCGTCCGGTGGTGCGACGCCACGCGGCTGCGCGGATCGAGACGGTCACGGGCTGCGGGATCGAGGGCGGTCATGAAGTAAGGGTAACCTCACTCGTAATGGGGTCCACACAGCAGTGTGCCCCGGACTCTTCCGAATCCGGGGCACACCGTTACTTCTTTCAACTTGTGGAGCCTAGGAGATTCGAACTCCTGACATCTGCCTTGCAAAGGCAGCGCTCTACCAACTGAGCTAAGGCCCCGTTACCTCGTGCCACACCTCGTTGCCGCGGAGCAACTTGGTCAGTCCGATTGCCACCAGCACTCCGGCTCCCACGAACAGGAGGACCTTCATGCGACTGACCTTTCACCGGCACCAGGAGTGGGCCTAGGAGGACTTGAACCTCCGACCTCTTCGTTATCAGCGAAGCGCTCTAACCGCCTGAGCTATAGGCCCCTGAAGTCCGGAAACTCATCTCGCACAGTTCCCTGAACCGAGTCGGAAGATTACCCCACCGGACCGGCAACTACCAAAACCGGTCCGGCGAGACGCTCTTTTCCCAGCTCAGTCCCTATCGGTTTTCGCGTTCAGTCCCGGTCCGCGAGCGTCACTTCGACGCCCCCGACGAGGTCCGAACACAGGTTGTAGATGAACGCGCCGATCGTCGCCAGCGCGGTGAAGAGCACCATGTTGGCGAGACCGATGACGGCGGCGTATCCGAAGACCTGCCCGGCCGTCACGAGCCCGTCAGAGCTCGACTCCGCGACGATATCGGTGAACGCGTTGTTCAACCGGTCCCACACGCCCATCCCGTCCAGGACGACGTACAGCAGACCGACGGCCACCATCCACACGAAGAACAGCGACACCGAGATCACGGACGAGATCTTCAGCGTCGACCACGGGTCGATCTTGCGGACCTGCACCGACGCGCGGAGGGCCTCACCCTCCTCGACCCGCTGCGGGGCCACGGCGATCTTCGGCTGCTGACCTGTGGCCGCCGCCCCCGGCAGGGGGTGCTTGGCCTCGGACAGGTCCGGCATGTCCTTGGGGAGGACGTCCCGGTTGATGTGCCGGGTGGGTCCGTCGATCGCGGACGCCTTCGCCTTCGCGGCCTCCCGCTGCGTCACGGCCCCCGCCGCGGCTGCGCCGGACACCGCACCGACCGCCGCGGTGGCAGCCGTCGAGGACGCTGCGCGATTGGTCTCCTGCTTCTGCGCGGGCTGACCCTTGGCGGGTGCGGACGAGTTCGCTGCCGGCGACTTCTGCGTGGGCACCGCCTGGGTGGGCACGGCCTGGGTGGGAGCACCCGGGTTCTGTCCGCCCTGCGGTCGCTGCCCCTGGGGTGCACCCTCGGGCTGCGACTTCTGCGGCGAGGTGGTCTGCGAACCGCCCGGGGCCTTCGCTGCCGCGGCACCCGCGGCCGCCGTTCCCGCACCGTTGGCCGGGTTCGGCTGCCCCTCCGGGCGCGAGGCCTGCTTGGCTCCCGCCCCGCCCTGCAGGGGCCGCTTCAGGTTGGTCTGCGGCTCACGCTGCATTCCCCGCTGCCACGGCGGTGCCTGATTTCCCCGGATGGACTCGGTGGGCGCACCACCCGCGGGAGCCCGGTTACCGGGGGCCTGCTGGTTCGGAGCCTGACCCTGCTGCGGTGGCACGGACCGGCCCTGCGGGGTCTGTGTACGCGGACCCTGATGCTGGGGCGTCGACGGAGACCGGGTCGGATCGGCCGGGGCCTGCCGATCCGGTCTCGCATCGGGAGCACCGCCCGGCCGGGCAGCCGGCCCCGCCTGAGCGGGGCCACGACCGGCTGACGCCTGCGGCCCCTGCGGCGCGGAACCCTGCTGCGGGTTCGGTCGCGCCGACCCGTTCTCGGGAGTCCGGGAGGCCTGCTGGTCGGGTCGCGCCTGATTGGCGGAACCCGGGTTCTGCCGGTCACTGCCTGGCTGGTTGGGAGTGCTCACTAGGACTCCTTAGCTCCTTTGCCGCTGCTCTCGGCGTTGTCGTCGGTCTCGTCGGGTTCGTCGGCATTGCGCGCGATCGCGAGCAGGGTGTCGCCTTCCCCGAGGTTCATCAAACGAACACCCTTCGTCTGCCGACCCGCCTTGCGGACCTGCTTGGCGGCGGTGCGGATGACCCCACCGCCCGACGTGATCGCGTAGAGCTCGTCGTCGTCGTTCACGATGAGCGCTCCGACCAGGGTGCCACGTTTCTTGTCGTATTGAATCGTGAGTACACCCTTTCCGCCGCGTCCCTGGACCGGGTAGTCCTCCATGCCGGTGCGCTTCGAGTAGCCGCCCGACGTCGCCACCAGCAGGTAGGTCCCCTCGCGCACCACGTTGAGCGACAGCAGTTCGTCGTCGCCGTTGAATCGCATGCCCTGGACGCCGGACGTGGCGCGTCCCATCGGGCGCAGCGCCTCGTCGGTGGCGGAGAAGCGGATCGACTGTCCCTGCGCGGAGACGAGCAGCAGGTCGTCGTCGGAGGAGCAGAGGACCGCGCCGACCAGTTCGTCCTCGCCGCGCAGGTTGATCGCGACGATGCCGCCGCTGCGGTTCGAGTCGAAGTCGGTGAGCTTGGACTTCTTCACCAGACCGTTGCGGGTGGCGAGAACCAGGTAGGGCGCGTCCTCGTACGTCTTGATCTGGATGACGCTCTGGATGCGCTCGTCGGGCTGGAACGCGAGCAGGTTGGCGACGTGCTGTCCGCGGGCCGTGCGGCTCGCCTCCGGCAGCTCGTACGCCTTGGCCCGGTACACGCGGCCCTTCGTGGTGAAGAACAGCAGCCAGTCGTGGGTGGAGCTGACGAAGAAGTGCGAGACGATGTCGTCCTGCTTCAGCCCGGCGCCCTGCACACCCTTGCCGCCGCGCTTCTGCGAGCGGTACAGGTCGGTCTTGGTGCGCTTGGCGTACCCGGTCTCGGTGATCGTGACGACGACGTCCTCGCGGGCGATCAGATCCTCGTCGGCCACGTCACCATCGGCCGCGATGATGCGGGTCCGGCGGTCGTCGCCGTGCTTGTCGACGATCTCCTTCAGCTCGTCCCGGACGATCCCGCGCTGACGCTCGGGCTTCTCGAGGATGTCCTTGAGGTCGGCGATCTCCCGCTCGATCTCGGCGAGTTCGTCGATGATCTTCTGACGCTCGAGGGCGGCGAGGCGGCGCAGCTGCATCGCGAGGATCGCATCGGCCTGAATCTCGTCGACGGTGAGCAGCTCGATCAGGCCTGCCCGCGCGATGTCCACGGTCTGCGACGCCCGGATGAGCGCGATGACCTCGTCGAGGGCGTCGAGGGCCTTCACCAGTCCGCGCAGGATGTGAGCGCGTTCCTCGGCCTTGCGGAGCAGGTACTCGGTGCGCCTGCGGATGACCTCGACCTGGTGCGCGACGTACAGGCGGATCATCTGGTCGAGGCGCAGGGTGCGCGGCACGCCGTCGACGATGGACAGCATGTTGCAGCCGAAGCTGGTCTGCAGCTGGGTGTGCTTGTACAGGTTGTTGAGCACGACCTTCGCGACCGCGTCACGCTTGACGGTGACGACGATGCGCATACCCGCGCGGTCCGAGGACTCGTCGTGGATGTCGGAGATGCCGGCGATCTTCGCGTCACGCACCTGCTCGGCGATCGACGTGATCAGGTTGTCGGGGTTCACCTGGTAGGGCAGTTCGGTGATGACGATCGTGGTGCGCCCCTTGGCGTCCTCCTCGATCTCCACGACACCGCGCATGCGGACCGAACCGCGACCGGTGGTGTAGGCGTCGTGGATGCCCTGGCCGCCGACGATCAGGCCGTGCGTCGGGAAGTCGGGACCCTTGACGCGTTCCATGACCGCCGTGAGGGTGGACTCCTCGTCCGCTTCCCAGTTCTCCAGGGCCCAGTAGATGGCCTCGGCGACCTCGCGCAGGTTGTGCGGCGGGATGTTGGTGGCCATACCGACGGCGATGCCGCCGGAACCATTGATCAACAGGTTGGGGATACGGCTGGGGAGAACTGACGGTTCCTGTGTACGACCGTCGTAGTTCGGGGTGAAGTCGACCGTCTCGTGGTCGATCTCCCGGAGCATTTCCATCGCCAGCGGAGTCAGCCGGCACTCGGTGTACCGCATCGCGGCCGCGCCGTCGTTGCCGCGGGAACCGAAGTTGCCCTGGCCGTCGACGAGCGGGTACCGCAGCGACCACGGCTGGGCCATGCGGACGAGCGTGTCGTAGATCGAGGCGTCGCCGTGCGGGTGGTAGTTACCCATCGTCTCGGCGACCGGTCGCGCAGACTTCACATAACCGCGATCGGGCCGGTACCCGTTGTCGTACATCGCGTACAGAACGCGGCGGTGCACCGGCTTGAGGCCGTCCCGCACGTCGGGCAGCGCACGGCCCACGATCACGCTCATCGCGTAATCGATGTAGCTGCTCTGCATCTCCTGCTGAATGTCGACGGGCTCGATGCGGTCGTGCCCCGGTCCCTCCGGCGGCAACGTTGTGTCGGTCATGAGCTCCTTCTTCTACTCGGCTTGACGTCTCCTCGCGGACTCGCGGTCCAGCACGACGTCGCGCAACCACCCGAGTCTATAGGTGCAGGTCAGCTATGAGGGTGAAGGACTCGGGTGCGCCCGGGAATCGGTGCCGCAGGAGTCGCCCGATCTACTGGAGTTCGAGCTCCCTGCCCTGCGTTTCGGCGGCGAGGGATTCGGCGGCGAGCATGTCGGCCTCGAGTTCGAGCTCGGCGGCGACGCGGTCGGGCGCCATCAGCAGGGCGGTGATCGGGATGGTGACCACCAGCATGCCCAGCACGAAGACGGGGAACAGGATCGAGAACACCTCGAGGCCGTCCGGACGCGCCACGGCCTGGTCGACGGCAGCGCTCAGCCCGAACACGCCGGTGTAGTGCATGGCCACCAGTCCGGCGGCCACGACCACCGACGCCACCAGCCGCAGCGTGCGCGACTCGAGGGCCGAGATGGACCACATGATTCCGGCGCCGACGCCGAGGCCGATCACCGCCGACGCCGAGGTCAGCAGGACGTCGGAGTTCACCGAACCCTGGATCTCGAGGGATGCGACGATCGCGAGGTCCATTCCGGTGAACCCGATGCCGAGGAGCACCGCACCACCTGCGAGGCGGCCGATCTCCACCGTTGCACTCGGCAGCCGGTGCTTCGTCGGTGGCGGGCTGATGATCAGCAACGCGACCGCGGCGGCCGCGACGGGCACGACGAACGAGATCACGATCCACAGGACGTCGTAGCGCACCACGCTGCCGTAGACCTCGAACCCGACCATCGCGATGTAGTGCGGCAGCCACGCGCCGATACCGCCGATGGACAGCGCGCCCCACGCCAGCCACAGGTACCGCTGCCTCGGGTTCGGCGCGGTCACCGCCTTGCGGGCGCTGGCGATACCGACGAAGACGCCGATGAACGACGTGACCGCGGCGAGGCCGATGATCCACGTGCCCATGGAGAAGTGCTGCAACTCGTCCGACATGTTTCGAATCCTCAGTACGCGGCCGTGTGGAGCTTGGTCAGTGCGTATTCGGTGATCGCGACCAGGGCGCGTTTCGCCGATTCCCGGTCACGCGCGTCGATCGGGATGATCGGCACGTCCTCGGAGATCGCGAGGGCCGCCCGAATGTCCTCGATCGGGTAACGGGGGGCGTCGTCGAACTCGTTGATCGCGACGAGGAACGGAAGCTGCCGGGCCTCGAAGAAGTCGACCGCCGCGAAACTCTCGTCCAGCCGGCGGGTGTCGATCAGGACGATCGCGCCGATCGCACCGCGGATCAGGTCGTCCCACATGAACCAGAACCGGTGCTGACCGGGCGTGCCGAACAGGTACAGCACCAGGTCGTCGGCCAGGCTGATGCGACCGAAGTCCATGGCGACGGTGGTCGTGCCCTTCTGCGGTGTCGCAGCCAGGTTGTCGACGCCGTCGCTGGCGTTGGTCACGAGCGCCTCGGTGCGCAGCGGGACGATCTCGGAGACCGCCCCCACCAGCGTGGTCTTGCCGACGCCGAACCCGCCGGCGATCACGATCTTGGTCGAGGTCACCCGATTGCGGGGATCAGATTTCGCGAAGTCCACTGAGGACCCTTTCGATGAGTTCACGACGTTCGGAGTCGGTCGAGTCTTCCTTCAGGGTGGCCAGGATCTGAAGATGACCGGCCTCGACCAGGTCTGCGACGAGGACGCGTGCCACTCCGAGGGGCACACCCACCCGGGCGGCGATCTCGGCGACCGAAGGCGACTGCTGGCACAACGCGACGATGGCCGCGTTGACGTCGTCGAGTTCCCACTGCCGGTCCACCGACTGCGGCAGTGCCTGAATCAACGCTTCGAGCGCGAGCTCGACCGCGGGCCGGGTCCGGCCCGACGTCAGCGAGTACGGGCGCACGATGTTCGGGCCCCGCTGCTCCGAGTGGTGGTCGTTCATGGGCATGGGCTGGTCAGAGGCCCTGCGGGGTGCGGGCCGTGGCCTGCACCGATGCGCCGACGCGGTCGACCAGGATCGCCATCTCGTAGCCGACCTGCCCGATGTCGCACTCGGCGTCCGTGAGCGTCGCGAGGTGCGAGCCGTCGCCGACGCTCATGAGCAGCAGGTACCCGTGCTGCATCTCGACCACCGACTGCAGCACGCCGCCGCCCTCGAAGAGCCGGGACACGCCGGCCGACAGGCTTGCGAGCCCCGACGTGACCGCGGCCAGCTGCTCGGCCCGGTCGATCGGGAGGTGGGCGCTGGCCGCCATCAGGAGACCGTCCGCGGACACCAGCACGGCGTGCGAGACACCGGGGACGTCACTGGCGAAGTTCGACACCAACCAGTCGAGAGGTCGCGTGACGTCGGATCCATGAGCGGTGTTCATCGGTCTCCTTCAATGCTGTTACGTTCCGCGAGCCTCGTAGCCCTGCCGTTTCGGACGCCCTGCTGGTGACGACTGAGATTGGCGCGAATCGTCTCGGGGTCGCGCACCCGGCGCAGGGTCCCCGTATTGTGCGCGCCTTCGACCGTGCCGGGAACCAGCCGGTCACCGGGGCGCCGCTTCGGCAGTCCGATCTCCGGGTCGACCTCGACGGGGGTCTCGCTGATCCGTTCCGCGGCGGACCATCCGGCGTCGCCGGCGGAGTGCCAGACGCCGGGTGCGCCCTCGGCGCCGGTCGGATCGGTCAGCCAGTCGGACACCATGTCGGAGAAGATCGGGGTGCCGCCGCCGGGCCGCGGGGTCGCCGCGGCCGGGGGCGGATCGATCCGCGACTGGAAGAACGACGCGGTCTTCGCCGAGTTGGTGCGGTAGCGGTGCCGGACCGGTGCCTGGTCGTCGCCGTTCGACAACAGGGGCGCCGGTTGTTCCGCGGTCCGCGCCTCGATGCGGTTCTCGCTGCGGGGTGCGTGCGGTGCGTGCTGCGGCTGCGATTCCGCCGGCGCCGTCTCCGGCCGCGATGCCGGGGTCGCCGCCTGCGGCCGCCGCACGGGCAGCTTCGGCATCGCTCCGGATCCGCGGACGTTGACGGTGTCCTGGGACTGCGCGGCCGGGGCAGCGGCCGACGATCCCGCGCCGGCCGCGATACCGCTGGCACCGGGCTGCCGTTGGGGCAGGCTGGTGCCCGACGCCGTCGTCACCGCACCCGCGGGAGCCGGGCTCGGCGCCGGCGGAGGCGTGGACGGGGTGCGGGTGGGCAGTCCGTTGCGGGTCGCCGGCAACTGCGGGGTGTCCTTGCGCGGCGCCGGGGCCGCGGGCGCCGGGATGGCGGTCCGAACCGGTGCCGCGGGAATCTTCCGCTGCGATCCCGTGTCCTGCCGCGCCGCCTGCGACACGATCAGCGCGTTCGGGATGTGGATGCTCACGGTCACACCCGGGTTGCGGGCGGTGTCGAACGTCGACCGCAGGCGCACGGTCAGACCGTGACGCTTCGCGAGCCGGCTCACGACGAACAGGCCCATGTGGCGGGCGGTCTCGGGACCGACCTCGCCACCCGACGCCAGGCGTTCGTTGACGGCGCGCATGTCGTCGGCGGGGATACCGATGCCGCGGTCCGCGATCTCGAGCAGCACTCCACCGTCGACGGCGCGAGCGAAGCTGAACGTCACCGCCGTGTCCGGCGGCGAGGCGCGCAGCGCGTTGTCGACGAGTTCGGCGAGCAGGTGCACGACGTCGGTGACGACGGTGCCGCTGAGCGCACCTTCGGGGGTCGCACCCATCTGGACCCGCTGGTAGTCCTCGACCTCGGAGATCGCGGCGCGCAGCACGTCACCGAGCGGGATCGGCGCCGCCTGTGACCGACGCACGCGGGTGCCGGCCAGAATCAGCAGGTTCTCGCCGTTCCGGCGCATACGCGCGGCCAGGTGGTCCAGCCGGAACAGGCTCTCGAGGCGCTTCGGGTCCTTCTCCTCGAACTCGAGATTCTCGATCAGGCCGAGCTGCTGGTCGACGAGCGACTTGCTTCGGCGGGCGAGCGTTTCGAACATGTCGTTGATCTGCAGACGCAGTTGCGCCTGCTCACCGGCGAGCTTGAGTGCCTGCCCGTGGATGTCGTCCACGGCGCGGGCGAGCTGCCCGATCTCCTCGGAGGAGTGCACGGCCACCGGTTCGAACGACAGCCCCCTCGGATCGTCGCTGGCCTTGATCTGCTCGATCGCGTCCGGCAGGTCGCGGCGGGCGGCCTTCAGCGCGCCGTACCGCAGTCGGCGGATCGGGCCGATCAGCGACCGCGACACGAGGAGCGCGAGAACGAGCGCGGCGAGCAGCGTTCCGAGGACGATCGCCGTGTCACGCAGCGCGGCGGACCGGGTCTCGGCGGCGCGGATCTGCACGGTGGACGCGATGTCCTTCGCCACTTCGCTGGTCAGGTCCTGGTAGATGTCGCGGCTGGCGATGAGCGAGGAACGCAGCTGCAGGATGGGCAGCACCCCGCCGCGTGCCGCGTCGGCCAGACCCCGGTCGATGAGGGCGTTGCGGTCGTTGATGTTGTTCCGCAGCGTCTGGAGGCGCTCGTCGCCCTTCGGGTAGTACCGGTCGAGGACGTCGAGGAGGCTCGATTCGGCGCCGGCGGCCGCGACGACGGCCGAGGTGGGAATGTTGCCCGTGCGGGCCTTCTCCCGTCCTTCGGGACTGGCGTACACGTCCTTCACGATCACGAGACCCATGGCCTGTTCGAACAGGCGACGCTGCGCCTGCCAGGCGTTGGTCAGCTGGTAGCCCTTGTCGACGACCTCGCTGTCCTCGATGGGGCGGACGATGTCGTCGACTTCCCGGATGAAGTCCGCGGCGAACGCGCGCTGGCGTTCCGCGAGCAGATCGGTGGCGACACCCGGGGAGTCCATCAGATTGAGGAGGGCCCGGCCGTCCGAGACGGTCTGGTTGATGGAACTCGCGACGGCGGGATCCAGTTCGGGGTTCCGGGCCTGTTCGGACACGTCGTTCATCAGGGATTCCGCGACCGCACGGTCTTCCTTGGTGAGGGTGCCCGAGGCGTAACCACTGGTCACGGTACCCATCGAGGCCTCGAGGGCCACGATGTCCGGGACGACGACGATCTGGTCGGCGGCCTCGGTGAAGTGGACGGCGTTGCTCAGCTCGCCCTGCACGCGGAGCCCGCCGAGCACCATGGCGACGGTGACGGGAACTGCGAGTACCGCAGTGACCTTCCACCGCAGGCCCCAGCCCTCGATATCCCAGAACTTTGCCCGGGGCGGCGAATCGTCGCTCATCCCACGCTTCCTTTCCAACCACTCATAGCTTGTCGCTCTGTGCTCGTGACCCCGCCCGCGAGAGGGCAGCCGTACCGGATCGGACGACACGCGTCGACAGAGGAAAGTGATCGATCAGTTGCGCTGTGCGCAGCGCTGCCCGACGCACCGATTTCCGAATGTAACGAGTTCATCACATCCCCATGGGGAACGTTCTTACCACAGAAATTCCCCGATCCTTACTTCCAAGTAACATCCGCACCACTGATCCCAGACGTTGCCGCCGCGGGGTGGATCAGCCGACCAGGCTACACAGAATCGCCGTTCACAGTCGAGGACGGAATTCTGCGTCATCCGTTCCCGCAACCGGCCCAGACGGGTGCAGCCACCGGGGTCTTCCGACCACCGGTGGCTGCACGCGATCCGTATTCTGTTGTGCCGGATACCTAGACGTCGAGGAAGCGGACGTCCTTGGCGTTACGGGTGATGAAGCTTCGCCGGGCCTCGACGTCCTCGCCCATGAGGACGCTGAACAACTCGTCGGCTGCGGCCGCGTCGTCGAGCGTCACGAGACGCAGGACACGCACGGTCGGATCCATCGTGGTCTCCCACAGTTCCTTGGCGTTCATCTCGCCGAGACCTTTGTAGCGCTGGATGCCGTCGTCCTTGTTGATCTTCTTGCCCGACTCGAGGCCGGCCTTGACGAGGGCGTCGCGCTCGCGGTCGGAGTAGGCGAACTCCGGGTCGGCGCGCTGCCACTTGAGCTTGTACAGCGGGGGCTGCGCCAGGTACACGTGGCCGTGTTCGACGAGCGGCCGCATGAAGCGGAACAGCAGCGTGAGCAGCAGCGTTGCGATGTGCTGGCCGTCGACGTCGGCGTCGGCCATCAGCACGATCTTGTGGTACCGCAGCTTCGCGATGTCGAACTCGTCGTGGATGCCGGTGCCGAACGCGGTGATGATCGACTGGACTTCGGTGTTCTTCAGCACCCGGTCGATACGTGCCTTCTCGACGTTGATGATCTTGCCTCGCAGCGGCAGGATCGCCTGGTACATCGAGTCACGGCCGGACTTCGCGGAGCCGCCTGCGGAGTCGCCCTCCACGATGTAGATCTCGGACTTGCTCGGGTCGTTGGACCGGCAGTCGGCGAGCTTGCCCGGCAGGCCGCCGAGGTCGGTGGCGCTCTTGCGCCGAACCAGTTCGCGGGCCTTGCGGGCGGCGACGCGGGCCTGCGCCGACGACACCGCCTTGTTCACGATGGTCTTCGCGTCGGCCGGGTTCGCCTCGAACCAGTGCGAGAGGTGCTCGTTGCTCGCCTTCTGCACGAACGACCGGACCTCGGTGTTGCCGAGCTTCGTCTTCGTCTGACCCTCGAACTGCGGTTCACCTACCTTGACGGAGATGATCGCCGCGAGACCCTCACGGATGTCGTCACCGGTGAGTTTCGGGTCCTTCTCCTTGAGCAGCTTCTTGTCGAGTGCGTACTTGTTGACCGTCGCCGTCAGAGCGGACCGGAACCCCTCTTCGTGGGTGCCGCCCTCGTGGGTGTTGATGGTGTTCGCGAACGTGTGGACCGACTCCGAGTAGCCGGAGTTCCACTGCATCGCGATCTCGAGTTCGTGGCCGGTGCCCTTCGCGGTGAAACCGACGACGGAGTTGTGGATCGGCTGCTTCGTGCGGTTGATGTGCCGCACGTAGTCCTCGAGTCCGCCCGGGTAGTGGTAGACGCGGGTCTTGACCTTGTGGACGGCCGGCGCATCGGCTTCGGCGTGCTCGTCCTCGGCGGACTTCGGGGCGTCCGCGACCTGGCTGACGACCTCTTCCGTGACCTCGGCGTCGCTCACGCGCTCGTCGGTCAGGGTGATCGTCAGGCCCTTGTTGAGGAAGGCCATCTCCTGGAGGCGGCGCGCGACCGTCTCGAAGCTGTAGACCGTGGTCTCGAAGATGTTCGGGTCGGCCCAGAACGTGACCGTGGTGCCCGTCTCCTTGGTGGCCTCGCCCTTGACGAGTTCACCCGGCTTCGAGTCGGTGTAGGTCTGGTTCCAGCGGAAGCCGTCGCGCTTGATGTCGACGTCGAGCCGGGTGGACAGCGCGTTGACGACGGAGATACCGACACCGTGCAGACCGCCGGACACGGCATACGAGTCGGAGTCGAACTTGCCGCCGGCGTGCAGCTGGGTGAGGACGACCTCGACGGTGGGGACACCGGAGGCGTGCATCCCGACGGGGATGCCTCGGCCGTCGTCGACGACCTGGACGCCACCATCTTCGAGAAGGGTGATCTCGACCTTGCTGGCGTAGCCGGCCATGGCCTCGTCGACGGAGTTGTCGACGACTTCCCAGATCAGGTGGTGGAGACCGCGTTCACCGGTGGAACCGATGTACATACCCGGTCGCTTACGGACGGCTTCGAGTCCCTCGAGGACGGTGATGGAAGAAGCGCCGTAGTCCTTGCTGGAGGTGCTTTTGTCTGACTTCTGGGCAGCCACGGGTGGGTAGCTCTCCTTCTCCGTCCAATGCCCGACGCAGGCGCCCACCGCCCTGGTCGGGCACGCGGGAGACGAGAATCGGGAATCTTGCCGCTAGTTACCTCGGCCATCTTACTGGTACGTCTGGCCCAGGAGCGGGCTATGACACCCCTGAGCGCCCCGTAGACGAATTTTCAGGGCGCCTCGGGAGTGAAAACCTAGGCTGACGCGCTCTCGGACGGCCCGTCCGGGGCATTTCCCCATTGCCGGTCCTCGACGTCCAGCACGAACTCCGCGGCGAGTTGCGCAATGTCCTCGGCGTGGGAGATGGGCGACCAGTGACCGGCGTCGACCCCTCGACGGCGCAGATCGGGTGCCCATTTCTCGGTGTCCTCGTACCCGACGGGCCGTACCGCCTTGTCGTTCTCGTTCAGGATCAGCTGGACGGGGACGTCGGTGTACCGCTCACGCGGCCGCAGCAGGCTGGTCCGGATGTTCGCCCGGTACAGCTTGAGACCGTTGACCATGTCGTCCGCCAGCGTCGGCGCCGGACGCACCAGGGCCGGGTCGAGGCGGTCGAAGAACTTCAGGAACGCCGGCCAGTGCCGGGAGAACCACAGCCGCAGCGGCAGCGTCGCCAGGCCCGGGATCTGGAACAGGACGGTGTAGCCGGACGCGACGGCCTGCGCGAGCGGCCCGCCGAACCGGCGGTCGGAGATGCGGCGGCGCATCCACTTCCCGAGGTGGTCGAGGTTCGGCCCGGAGACGGACGTGAACGACGCGATCCGCGTACGGGCGCCCGGTTCGCAGACCGCCTCCCACGCCTCCACCGACCCCCAGTCGTGCGCGAGCACGTGCACCGGCCTGCCCGGGCTGACGGCGTCGATCACCGTGAACAGGTCGCCCGCCAGGGCGGGCAGCCGGTAGTCCTCGACCCGGGTGGGCACGGTGCTCTCGCCGGCGCCGCGGCTGTCGTAGCTGACCACCCGGAACCGTTCCTTCAGGAACGGCACCACCCGGCTCCACAGTTCGTGGGTGTCGGGCCAGCCGTGAACTAGCACCATCGTCTCGCCGGCGGGGTTGCCTTCCTCGAACACGGCGAGGTCGACGGAACCGTTGGTGATCCGCCGGGCGGTACCGGACGTGGATGGAGTCATGGGTGTCCTCTGGGTTCGGGTTCGGGAATCGGTGGATTACAGGTCGAGGACGAGGCGGCCGCCGTCGGTGCGGGACACGCAGATCAGCATCTCGTTCTCCTGCTCGGCGTCGGTGAGCCGCGTCTCGCGGTGGTCCGGGGTGCCGGACAGCACCTTGACCCTGCAGGTGCCGCAGAATCCCTGCTGGCACGAATACCCCACTCCGGGCATCGTCTTCTTGATCACCGTGAGCGCGGATTCGTCGGCGGGCACGGTGAGCACCTCACCCGTGCTGACGAGCTGCACTTCGAATTCGGTGCCGCCCCGGACCGGCGGCGCACCGAATCGCTCGAAATGCAACGCGGTGGCGGGGCTTCCGGGAAAGGCGCGGCGCACCGACTCGAGCATCGGCGTCGGCCCGCAGCAGTAGACGGCGCCGCCGGGCGCGGCACGCTCGAGCAATTCCTCTGCGATTGGCAGTCCGAATTCGTCGTCGGGGCGGATGAAAATCCGTGACGGATCGAATGTTTCGATCTCGTCGAGGAACGGCATCGACTCCCGGGACCGGCCGGAATACACGAACTGCCAGTCCATCCCGAGATCGCGCGCGGCGCGCACCATCGCCAGGATCGGCGTGATGCCGATGCCGCCGGCGACGAAGAGCGCGCTCCCCTCGCCCACGAACGGAAATCCGTTGCGGGGTCCGCGAACCGTCACCGACGCCCCCGGCTCGAGGGCATGCATCTCGAGGGATCCGCCACCGCCGTCGGGGATCCGGCGGACGGCGATGCTGTAGCCCGTGCGGTCGGACGGATCCCCGCACAGCGAGTACTGGCGTCGCAGCCCGGACGGCAGGTGGAAGTCGAGATGCGAACCCGGCTGCCACGCAGGAAGTTCGGCGCCGTCCTCGGCCTCGAACCGCAACTGCACGACGTTGTCGTCCAGTGCCACGACGTCCCGTTGGGAGACAACCATTTTCATCGCCACATCGGGGTTGTGACCGGCGACGCCGGGGTCGTACTCGTACGCGGTGAGAACACGAAGGTACTTGGCGGCCACGGCCTCGGTGATCCGCATGGCGCGGTCGGGACGCGAGCGGCCCTTGATGTCCGGCGGCGCGTCGTACCGGGGCAGCCCCTGCCCGGTGAACACCTCCCGCACCTGGGACAGCTTCATCGCTCGGCCACCTGAGCCGCCGGCGAGGACGCCAGGTACTTCACGGCCTGCGCCGTCGAACCCTCGTTGCTCGGGTGGTACGACCGCGTGAAGTACGTCGACATCCGCTTGCCGAGTTCGCGGGCCGTCGGGAGGGTGCCGCGCTTGCCCGCCGCGAAGAAATCGGTCAGGTGCGGCTTACGCCGGTGCGCCGACCACTGGGCGAGCTCCGGATCGTTCCGCATGAGGAATCGGGTGCCGCGTACCCACAGCCATACGATGACCGGAGTCACGATCAGCTGGGTGCGGATCCGCCGCGACTCCCGCTTGTCGAAGTACCGCATGACGTCGTACGCCACCGACCGGTGCTCGACCTCCTCGGCGCCGTGCCAGCGCAGCAGGTCGAGCATCGTCGGGTGCATCCCCACCCGATCGAGGCCCTCGGCGCCCAGGACCCAGTCGCCGAGGAACGCGGTGATGTGCTCGATGGCGGCGATGACCGCCAGCCGCTCGATCAGGTAGTTCTTCTCGCGCAGACCGGTCAGCGGTCGCGGTCCGAGGATCTTGGAGAAGGTCCATTCCATCTGCTCGGTGAAGGGTGTCGGATCGAGCCCCTTCTCCTTCAGGTGCACCAGCACGCCGGTGTGCGCGTTGGCATGCATCGCTTCCTGGCCGATGAACCCGACGACGTCGTCGCGGAGCTGCTCGTCCTCGATCAGCGGCAGGGCCTCTTTGAACGTCTCGACGAACCACTCCTCGCCCGCGGGCAGGAGGAGGTGCAGGACATTGAGGACGTGCGTGCTGAACGGGTCGCCCGGGATCCAGTGCATCGGGAGGTTCGACCAGTCGAACTCCACGTTTCTGGCCTGCAACAGGATGTGGTCCGGTTCGGGGATCGCGTTCCGGGGCGCAGTCGGGGCGGACATCTCATTACTCCTTCGTGCCGGCGGCTGCGCCACGACGAAGGCTTGTGGCACAGTTCACTCGATGACTTGGAGTAACTGTAACACCGGGTAATAGACAAAACTAGGGACCGAACGCCCGCTCCGGCCTATCCGTAGGTGTCGCGGGGGCCGCGCCCCCGGATGTGCCGTTCCCCTTTTCGCCAGCTCGGCGCGGTCGGACCGGTGATCCGCAGCGACTTCACGACGCCGTCGCCGACGGCCGCGGCGATCTTCGCGAGAATCTGCGACTGCATCATCCGAAGCTGGGTCGCCCAGGCCGTCGACTCCGCGGAGACGCTGAGAATCCCGTCCCGCAGCCCGGTCGGCTCGGCGTGCGCGGCGATGTCCTCACCGACCACCTGCACCCATCGACCGAGGACCGTTCCCTCGGACACCTTGGGAGACCAGCCGCGTTGTTTCGCGAGCGCGCTGGTCAGCGCACCGAACGGCTGGGGATCACGGTCGTCGGGCCCCGGACCGGACCAGCCTCGCCTGCGCCGGGCGCGCAACGCCCGCACACCGGTCCCGGACCGGCGGCCCTGCCCGACGGATTTTCCGCTCGCCTTCGCCGCGGCCCGCGCCTCCTCGAGGGCACGCCGGGCGAGATCGATTCCCTTCACCTCCGGTTCGGGGGTCGCCGCGGGCACGGTGGGTTCGGCATCATCCGTCACGGCGGTCCTCCGTCTCTTCCAGGATGTGTGAGATTCTTCCTCGATCGGTGTCGCGGGCCTCGACGCCGTACCGGACTGCGTCGAGTTCTTCCGGTACATCTTCCGGCACGGCGGCCGTGATCAACACCTGTTCGGCGTCCAATGCGACCTTGGCGAGGGCGCGGCGACGCTTGCGGTCGAGTTCGGCGAACACGTCGTCGAGCATGAGGACCGGATCGCTGCCTTCCGACCGCAGCAGGGCGAATCCCGCGAGCCGCAGCGACAGCGCGAACGACCACGACTCGCCGTGACTCGCGAATCCCTTCGCCGGGGTGTCGCCGAGTTGCAGTTCCAGATCGTCACGATGCGGTCCGACGAGGCACACACCCCGCTCGATCTCCTTCGAGCGCATCACGGACAACTCCTGGAGAAACCGCTCCTCGAGGAACGCGATGTCGCCGGACTCGGGCGCTCGCGCCGGTTCGGTGAACTCCGGCGGCAGCGAGGACCCCAGACTCGAGCGGTAGCGGATGCTCGCGGGCCTCGACTCGGGTGCCAACGACTGGTACGACTCGGCCAGGTGCGGCGCGAGGTCGTGGACGAGATGCAGCCGCCCGGCGAGCAGCTGGGCGCCGTGCGCGGCGAGGTGTCCGTCCCAGACCTCCAGTGTGGCAAGGGCACTCGCACCGTCCTCGCCCGGCTGACCGCTGCCCCGCGAAGACCGCCGCAACGCGCCACCCGCGGTCTTGAGCAATGCCGACCGCTGGCGCAGCACCCGTTCGTAATCGGCGCGCACCGCCGCCATCCTGGGGATCCGGGACGTGAGGAGTTCGTCGAGGTACCGGCGTCGCTCCCCCGGATCTCCGCGGACCAGCGACAGATCCTCCGGCGCGAACAGCACCGTCTGCAGAATCCCGAGAATCTCCCGCGGCCGCCGGGTGGGCGACTGGTTGATCCGCGCGCGGTTCGACTTGCCCTCGTTCAACTCGAGATCGACGGTCAGTTCCCGGCCCGTGTTGACGACGGTGGCCCCCGCGAATGCCTGAGCGGTACCCGTCCTGATCAGCGGTGCGTCGGAGCTGACCCGATGCGACGAGAGCGTCGACAGGTAGCCGAGCGCCTCGAGCACATTCGTCTTGCCGTGCCCGTTGGGTCCGACGAAGACGGTGCAGCCCGGACGCAGGTTCAGACCGAGGGCGTCCCAGGAACGGAAATCTCTGAGCGAGAGTGCGCGAACGAACACCTACGTTCCAGAACCGGCTTCTGCCTCGCCTGCCGCCTTCTTCACGGCGTGACCACCGAACTGGTTGCGCAGCGCGGAGACGGCCTTCATCGCGGGGGAATCGTCCTGACGGGACGCGAACCGCGCGAACAGCGCGGCCGAGATCACCGGCGCGGGCACGGCGTGGTCGATCGCCTCCAGCACGGTCCAGCGGCCCTCACCGGAATCGTCTGTGTAACCGGAGATCTCGGCGAAATCGGGATCCTCACCCAGTGCCTTGACGAGCAGTTCCAGCAGCCACGACCGGACGACGGTGCCGTTGGTCCACGCGCGCAGTACACCGTGGACGTCGGTGACGAGGTCTTCGGCCTCGAGCAGTTCGTAGCCCTCGGCGTACGCCTGCATCAGTCCGTACTCGATGCCGTTGTGGATCATCTTCGCGTAGTGGCCGGCGCCGATCGGGCCTGCGTGAACGAACCCGTCCGCACGCTCACCCTCCGGGCGCAGTGCGTCGAAGATCGGCAGCGCCCGCTCGACGTCCGCGGCCGACCCGCCGACCATCAGCCCGTAGCCGTTCTCGAGTCCCCAGACCCCGCCGGACACACCGCAGTCGAGGTAACCGATGCCGTGGGATCCGAGCAGCTCACCGTGAATCTTGTCGTCGGTGTATCTCGAGTTGCCGCCGTCGATCACCAGGTCGCCACTCTCGAGCACCGACGCCAGCCCGGTCACCGTGTCCTGGGTGATCTTTCCTGCCGGAACCATCACCCACACGACGCGCGGAGACTCAAGTCGCTGGGCGAGTTCCGCCAGTGACGCCACATCCGTGACCTCGGGGCGGGGGTCGTAGCCGACCACCTCGTGCCCGTGCGCGCGCAACCGCTCGCGCATGTTGAATCCCATTTTTCCGAGCCCGACCAACCCGATCTGCATCGTGATCTCCGTCCACTCGTGAGATTTCTTACGGCAGTACTGGTTTCGCTTCCGCGAATCGTCAGCCCGGCAGACGCACCGGCATCAGCAGGTACGTGTACGCGCTCTCCGGTGCCGCGAAATTGCCGGAATCGTCGGGCTCGATCTCTTCCTCGGTGGCCGGACGCAGCACCGCGGGGCGGCTGGGGGTCGTGAAGCCGAACAGCACCTGCTCACTGTGCAGCGAGGACAACCCGTCGATCAGGTAGCCGGGGTTGAAGGCAATGGTGAGCGGCTCGCCCTGGAACACCGCGTTCAAGCCTTCCTCGGCCCGACCGGCGTCGTCGCCGCCGGCGGAGAGCAGCAGCCCCTCGGTGGAGAACTGCAGGCGGACCTGCGCACCACGCTCGGCGACGAGCGCCACACGCTTGATGGCCTCGACGAGCGGAGCGATCTCCACGGTGGCCAGTGCAGTGTGCTCGGACGGCAGCAGCTGCCGGAACTTCGGGAACTCGGCGTCCAGCAGTCGGGTGGTGGTGCGACGGCCTTCGTTGACGATGCCGAGGAGGCCGTCGTTTCCGACCGCGGAGCCCGAGCCGAGAGCCAGCTCGACCGGTGAAGTGGCATCTCCCGCAAGCGTTTTCGCCGACTCGGAGAGGGTCTTGGCCGGGATGAGGACGGCCGCGGCGGTGTCGGGGTTCGCCGGCGACCACTCGAGTTCACGAACCGCGAGACGGAACCGGTCGGTGGCCGCGAGCACGATCGCGTTGCGTTCGATCTCGACCCGGATGCCGGTGAGCATCGGCAGGGTGTCGTCCTTGCCCGCCGCGACAGCCACCTGACTGATCGCCTCGGAGAACAGGTCCGCGGGAATCGAGCCGGTCTGCTGCGGCAACTGCGGAAGCTGGGGATAGTCCTCGACCGGCATGGTGGGCAGGGAGAACTTGGCGCTACCGCAGGTGATCAGCACACGAGTGCCCTCGAGCGTCACGTCGACGGGCTTGTTGGGAAGCGACTTCGTGATGTCGGCGAGAAGCTTGCCCGAGACCAGGACCTGACCGGCGCTACCGACCTCGGCCCCGACCCTGACCTGGGCCGACACCTCGTAGTCGAATCCGGAAACCGTCAACCCTTGCTCGGTCGCGTCCAGGAGAACTCCGCCGAGGACGGGCACGGGAGGCCGCGACGGCAGACTGCGAGCGACCCATGCCACTGAATCAGCGAATTCTTCCCGGGAGACACGAAACTTCAGGCTTCCAAGCTCCATCGCCGGGTTGTTCCTCTCGGTAGGCACGGTTGTTCGCCACGGTCGAGCCGTGACCACAGCACTGCAGTCTTTCACAGAGCGGCGATGCATAACCGTATGCCCTCGAGGACGAACTTGAAAGCGGAACGCCTCCGTCCTCGAGTCTCCGACGGAGGCCTGTGAACGGACGCGATCCCCAACCCTGTTTTCAAAGAGTTTTTTATAAGAATTAATGAGAAGTACTATTAGGTCCTGTGGAATCTGTGGACGAACAGCTGTAGACGCTGGTCCCTCCGCGTACTCGTATGGGGAATTCTCGAGGACAAACTCGAGGACCGATCCGGCACCCGTGTGGACTACTCGAGGTTGTTCAAAGTTCTGCACGTTCTGTCCACAGAGATTCCACCTCATCCCCACATTTATCCACAGGTGTGCATGCTTTATCCCAGGTCCCGGCGTCGGCGTGTTGCCCCGGTGTGTCGCGCCGGCGGGGGTTTGCGCAAGCCTCGAGTAGACCCTCGAGCGGTACCTCGAGGACCCGCTCGAGCCCACCCTCGAGGACCCGCTCGAGGAGCCCCTCGAGTTGCTTGCGGCGGCGGAGTCGGATCATCACGCCCGCAAAACGACCTGTGCCCCCGGTAGGCGAGCTACCAGGGGCACAGGAGAGGCAGAGGCGGGTGACTACCTCTTGGAACGCTGCTTGATCCGGGCGGTGAGCTCCTGGACCTGGTCGTAGACCTTCCGCCGCTCCGTCATCTCCTTGCGAATCTTCTTGTCCGCGTACATGACGGTGGTGTGGTCGCGGCCGAACGTCTGCCCGATCTTCGGAAGGGACAGATCGGTCAGCTCCCGGCACAGGTACATGGAGATCTGGCGGGCGGACGCCAGCGGACGCGCCTTGCCGGGCCCGCACAGGTCGTCGATCGACATGTTGAAGTACTCCGCGGTGACCGCCATGATCGTCGCCGCATTGATCTCGAGACTCGACGAGTCCGGCATCAGGTCACGCAGCACCACCTCGGCGAGCGTGAGGTCCAGAGGTTGCCTGTTCAGGGACGCGAACGCCGTCACCCGGATGAGGGCACCCTCGAGTTCCCGGATGTTGCGTTCGATCCGGGAGGCGATCAACTCGAGGACGTCGTCGGGCACCTCGAGCCGGTCCATTCGGGCCTTCTTGCTGAGGATGGCGATACGGGTTTCGAGTTCGGGGGGCTGAACGTCGGTGATCAGGCCCCATTCGAAGCGGGTGCGCAGGCGTTCCTCGAGTGTCGCCAGCTGCTTCGGCGGCCGGTCGGAGGAGACGACGATCTGCTTGTTCGCGTTGTGCAGGGTGTTGAAGGTGTGGAAGAACTCCTCCTGGATACCTTCCTTGCCCTCGATGAACTGGATGTCGTCCACCAGCAGCACGTCGGTCTCGCGGTAGCGGCGTTTGAACGCCACCTTGCGGTCGTCGCGGAGGCTGTTGATGAAGTCGTTGGTGAATTCCTCGGTGGAGACGTATTTGACGCGCATCCCCGGGAACAGCCGCTGGGCGTAGTGGCCGGCGGCGTGCAACAGGTGCGTCTTGCCGAGGCCGGACGCTCCCCAGATGAACAACGGGTTGTACGCGCGCGCCGGTGCCTCGGCGATGGCGACCGCCGCGGCGTGGGCGAACCGGTTGGACGAGCCGATCACGAACGTGTCGAACGTGTACTTCGCGTTGAGGCTGTTCCCACCCGTCGCCGCAGGTGCCGGGCCCGCGGGCGGCTTCGTGAAATACGACGGCCAGGATTCGTGGACGCTGGCGAGGGCCTCGGTGTCGTCGTCCACCTCCTCGAAGTCCGTGGTGTCCGAGTAGGGCTGGTCTTCCCCGGAGCCGAAGCGGCGCCTGCGGAAGGTGCCGGAACTGGTGACGGAAGGCTCGAGATGGCGAGGGGTGTGGACCGGTTCCGGGTCCGGCCTGCGCTCCCGGCTCGGGGCCTCGGATTCGGGTTCGTCGTCGACTGGGGCGGCGATGCGCACACCGAGACCCTCGACCTGCTCACCGAGATGCCGGCCGAGCGCGTGCAGGATCGGCTCACGCAGATCCCGTTCGATCGCTTCCTGCGCGAAGGGCGACGGAACGGACAGGAGCGCGAAGCCCTGTGCGAGTGTCAGCGGTTTGACGAGCGCCAACCACGCCTTCTGTCCCCTCGTCAACGGCGGCAGATCGCCGCCGGGCGAATCGGATGTGAGGTCGGCGACGACGTCGATCCAGATCCGTGCGAGCGCATTCGGATCGTCGTTCACGTGGTTCCTCCCCAGTGTGTTCGCGGACTCGGCGGGTGCGGTGCCGAGTCCAGTGTCGGTGCCGTCGTCGAGGCGGAAATGGGAGCTTCCCCGACCTGAGGATGGACCCCGTACGGACCTACGAATATGCCATCTGAACTGTGTTTCCACACAATTATCCACAGATGTGGACAAACCGCAGACGCCTGCTGTCGCGGCGTCGTGTGACGGTGAGGAGTCCAGATTGAGCGCGCTGACCTGCGCATATGCATGCGAAACCTGGATGAGCGGGTGTGGGGACCCGAGAAGTGAAGGGTGTCAGGAACCCTCGTGATGATCCGAAGCGGGACACCATCTGTGCCCTGTGGATGAATTGTGGTGAATGTGCAGATGAGAACGCTGAAGTCGAGAGCTGGGCACTCGATCAGGGTTCATCGGCGAGACCATGCATAGACGCTAGCAACAGTGTCGGCAACCTCACAGCGGTTTGGCACATTGGAAGTTGGGGTGCAAGCATTTGTCGATCCTCGGCGTGTCGGTCAGCCGATTCGCGGGGGAATCGCAGGTGAGCGAGTTTGACCTGACCGGGAGTGGTAAGTACTCTCGAACAGTCACCCTGTGGTGAGGTGGCGGTTTCGTGCTGGCTCGAGTCCAGTTTCGAAGTCGTTTCATCCCCACCCTGTGGATGAACACCTGAGTTTTCGCCAATGTTAGATCCATGACGCCGGGAGGCGTCGATGAACTTCGAGGAGTGTTGACCGTGGCCAAGGGCAAGCGGACGTTCCAGCCGAACAACCGACGCCGCGCGCGCGTTCACGGCTTCCGTCTTCGTATGCGGACCCGTGCGGGTCGTGCAATCGTTTCGGCGCGTCGCCGTAAGGGCCGCGAATCCCTCACCGCCTGATCCCGACACTGGGTTCGGGAGCTCGGGGTGTTGCCTGAGCCGCACCGATTGCGTCGTCATTCAGATTTTTCGTTGACTGTGCGACGTGGTCGTCGGATGGGAAGACGCGACCTGGTTGTGCACGCTTTCGACCGTGTGCAGGCAGATGAGCTGGTGAGTAGCGGCGGTCCGCGATTCGGACTGGTTGTGAGTAAGGCTGTCGGGCCGGCGGTGATTCGACATCGAGTCGCACGCCGGCTTCGTCATATCTGCATCGACCTCGTGGACGTGGTTCCACGGGGAACCGATGTGGTGATTCGCGCTCTTCCGGGAGCTGCGACTGCAAGTAGCCGGGACCTGGAGAAGCAACTTCGTGCAGGTCTCCTTCGATTGGACCTTCTTGCGCCCGTGAGTAACTCCACATGAAAAGCGCACTCCACGAGTCGCGCACCGACACGGCCGAGGGCAGCTCCTCGGCCTCTTCCGCGTGGAAGTCGGTCCGTGCGTTACCGGCGCGCACCCTCATTTTCTTCATCGAGCTCTACCGGACGTATGTGTCGCCCCTGAGGTTGCCGACCTGCCGGTTCATGCCGACCTGTAGCGAGTACGCGGTGGAATCCCTGCGTACCCACGGGGCGATCAAAGGCCTTCTTTTGACGGTGGTTCGGTTGGCGAAGTGTGCCCCCTGGCACCCTGGAGGGTGGGACCCGGTCCCTGCCCGTCACGACCGTCATGCGGGTAGCCGTCGTTGCTGTCCGGCGAACGTGGACGAACAGAGGAGTACATAGAGCCGTGCTCGACTTCATTTACTATCCGGTGTCCGGGATCCTGTGGGTCTGGCACAAGGTTTTCGGTGCCATTCCCTTCCTGGGTCCGGACAGCGGCATCACGTGGGCGCTCTCCGTGGTGTTCCTCGTGTTCACGCTGCGTGCCGTGCTGTACAAGCCGTTCGTCAAGCAGGTCCGCACGACGCGCCAGATGCAGGAACTTCAGCCGCAGATCAAGGCTCTGCAGAAGAAGTATTCGGGTGACCGCCAGCGTCAGGCCACCGAGATGCAGAAGCTCCAGAAGGAGCACGGGTTCAACCCGATCATGGGCTGCCTCCCGGTTCTCGCGCAGGCGCCGGTCTTCATCGGCCTGTTTCACGTGCTTCGCTCGTTCAACCGCACCGGCACCGGTATCGGTCAGCTCGGCATGTCGGTCGAGGCCAACGCGAACACACCGAACTACTTCTTCAGCGTCGAGGACGTGCAGTCCTTCCTGAGTGCCCGCCTGTTCGGTGCCCCCATCTCGGCCTGGATCACCATGCCGAAGGCTCAGCTCGACGCGTTCGCCGCATACGGTCCCATCCCCACGGTGCTGAACATCGCCGTCGTCGCGGTTCCGCTGATGATCATCGCCAGCATCGCAACGCACTTCAACTCGCGTGCCTCCGTCGGGCGCCAGAGCCCCGAGGCGGCCGCGAACCCGCAGTCGGCGATCATGAACAAGCTCGCGCTGTGGGTCTTCCCGCTCGGTGTGCTCGTCGGTGGCCCGTTCCTCCCCATCGCGATCCTCCTGTACTGGGTGAGTAACAACATTTGGACGTACGGGCAGCAGCACATCGTCTTCCGCAAAATCGACGAGGAAGAGGAAGAGAAGAAGCAGGCTGCCATCGCACGCCGGGCGGACAACGCTCCGAAGCCCGGCGCACGGCCCGATCTCACCAAGAAAAAGAAGAAGGCCGCGACCGCAACGGACGGTTCCGACGCCGACAACGAACCGGAGATCGTCGAGGGCATCGTCGAAGGCGACATCTCCGATCAGCCGAATGGTGACGGTTCGGCGTCGAAGCCGAAGCCCGGTGCCCGCCCCCAGTCCAACCGCGGAAAGTCCCCCAAGCGCAAGCGGCGCTGATTCAGAAAAGAGAACGAGCATGGCTAGTGAGCCTGACATCGCAGTGGACGGAGATGAGACAGACGTGACTGCACCGACGCAGAACCCGGACACCGAGGTGGATTCCGATTCTGACGACTACCTGATCGAGGAAGGGGAAATCGCCGGCGACTACCTGGAGCAGCTGCTCGACGTACTCGACTTCGACGGCGACATCGACCTGGACGTCGAGGGCGACCGCGCTGTTGTCAGCATCGACGGTGGAGACGATCTCACCAAGTTGGTCGGGCGCAAGGGTGAGGTGCTGGACGCACTTCAGGAACTGACTCGCCTCGCCGTGCAGCAGGCGACGGGCGAACGCAGTCGACTTATGCTGGACATCGCCGGATGGCGTGCCGGCCGTCGCGCCGAACTCACCGAGCTGGGTTCCTCGGCGGCACGTCGCGTACTCGAGAGCGGTGAACGCGAGGAGCTCGCTCCGATGACGCCGTTCGAGCGCAAGATCGTTCACGACGCAGTCGCGAAGGTCGACGGCGTCTCGAGTGAGAGCGAAGGCGCCGAGCCGTCACGTCGCGTGGTCGTCATCAAGGACTGATCCACCCACGCACCAAGGCGGGGCTCCCGGATTCACTTCCGGGAGCCCCGCCTTTTTGGTCCCACCCCGTCACTTTGGGTGCGTTTCGTTTCACGTGAAACACAGACCCCTCCCCTCCCCTCCCCCACCGAGGGGTCCGTGCCCGGCCTCCATCGCGCAGCAGAATTCAGACGCGGCGGAACCCGAGAACTGAACGCAGTGTGGCAGTGAAGAACGCCGACAGTGCAGCGGGCGCAGTGGGCGGCACACGACGAGGTATCGGATCTCGAGTAAGTTCCGGTGCCTGCTGATCCCGACTCGAGTCGGCCAGGAGGGGCGCCGGGATGTTGTCCGTGGAAGGTCGGGCAGAGGCTGCGCACCGGCGGATCGAAGTCACCGACGACTTTCCCGCGGGGGCGCCCCCAACCACAACCGCCAACCGAGAAGGGCAATCTTCAGTCGCCGAAGAGGGGGTCGGTATTCGGGTTCCGGTAGTGGGATAGGTCGACCAGGCGCGACACCTCAATGCAACCGTCGTGAACAACAGTCGGCGTCACTCTGACAGGCACGGATCGCGAGCCCGATCGCCAGGTGGATCTTGCCGGTGCCCCCGAAGTCGAGCGGCCCCGGTAAGTGCTCGAGTCCCGCTCGAGACGATGGGCGCCGACGATGGGAACTCCTCGAAATGAATTGCGGTCCCGGACGTCGCACCGGCGATGAGTTTCGACGAGTTCCGAAGTCCACACCTTCCAAGGGGCCGAACCGGGGCCCGTCGACTGGATGGAGTGACAGATGAGCGAGGACGAACAACAGATCCGGAATCTGATCGAAAGTTGGGCCGAGGCTGTGCACGGTGGTGATATGGCTGGGGTTCTCAGGGACCACACCGACGACATCGTGATGTTCGACGTGCCACCACCCTACGAGGGCGCTCGCGGAATCGATGAGTATCGCGAGACATGGCCGTCATTCTTCGAATGGCAGTCGAGAGGTGCCAGGTTCGAGTTGGTGTCATTGGATGTGACTGCGGGCGAGGATGTCGCATTCGCCCGCGCGCTCCTCCGGTGCGGAACGGAAGCGGAGCTCGCCGACAATCCGGAGAACCGTCTTCGGCTCAGCGTCGGGTTGCGGAAGGAAGACGGTCGTTGGCTCGTCGCTCACGAGCATCATTCCTTTCCGGACACCAGTGTCTGACGGGCGATCGATGTGGGTCGGCGACAGTCATTCTTTGGGGCCTTTTCGGGCGAATTTAGGTTGTAGTTTCACCCACCCAACCACACCCGGGAGTTTCGTCACTGTGATGATTACGAAATCGGAATCGTAGGTGTGAAAGCGAAATTTCGATAGAAGGGCGCGCCCGGCTCGAGTAACGTTCGCGAGACGGTTGGCACCGATCCCCACAGAGTGTGTTCCACGTGAAACACCACCCCGATGTTCCCCGTGAAACTGCTCGCGACTCGACCGGCGCGGTGAACTCTGCTCGTCGAGGTGACACGGGTCCGGCCGGGTAGGAACGAGAATCAGTGCCATCGAGGGCGCGGCGACGTGACCTTGCCGCGACACCGCGCTCGCCGCTGCGGTTCCACGTGAAACATCCCGCGGGCGACCCCGATGCGGTGTGGCGCCATCAACGGCCGAAGGCAGCGCGCCGTTGGGAGGATGCGCACCGAGCGTCATGGTTCCCGCGGCCAGACTCATCCGTCCCGTATCGAGACGTCACGTCGTGACGAGACAACCGTTCCCGCCCGCGGCGCGATACGTCGCGTCGCCGTTGGAATGCCCAACCCCTCCCCTCCCCCACCGGAAGGGGTGCGGCTCGACACTGTCCGGCGTTGCGCGTTCGAGTTGAGGGACATACTCGTGGGCGAGGGCGGATAATGGAGAGGCTGTGTTTGTTGATTTCGCGTTATTCGCGGGAGGATGTTTCACGTGGAACCGAATGCTGGAGAGCCGGCCGAATGGGACGAACAAGCGGCGGCACGCCAGGTGTTCGGTGAACGATTCGATATTGCGGAGCGCTATTACAAATCGTTGGCGACCGACGGTGTCGAGCGGGGGTTGATCGGACCGCGAGAGGTTCCGCGACTCTGGGAACGTCACCTCCTCAACTGTGCCGTCGTCGGTGAGCTGATCGCTGAGGGCGAGTCGGTCGTCGACGTGGGAAGCGGTGCCGGTTTGCCCGGTATCCCCCTCGCGATCGCCCGGCCCGATCTCCGGATCACGTTGGTCGAGCCGTTGCTGCGACGGTCGGTGTACCTCGCGGAGTTCGTGGAGTCGAACGGTCTGGACGTGCTCGTCGTCCGGGGTCGCGCCGAGGAGTCCGGGGTGGTGAAGGAAGCCGGTGGCGCGGATGTCGTCACTTCCCGCGCGGTGGCCCCGTTGGAGAAGTTGGCCAAGTGGTCGCTGCCGCTGATTCATGAGCATGGGAGAATGCTCGCATTGAAAGGTTCGAGCGCCGCCGAAGAGATTTCCCGTGATCGCGCTTCCTTGACTCGTTTGGGTGCTGGCAAGCTGGATATCGTGGAATGCGGAGTGGGCCTGCTTCCTGTCCCCACCGTTGTCGTTCGGGCAGAACGTTTACCGAAACGCCGTCAGCGTCGATGACGATGAGCACACTGGACCAGGGAGTGAGTATGTCGAGTAACGAGCGATTCCCAATCGAAGGAGTAGTCAATGTCGGGTGGGCCTGAATCCGCCGTTTCACGTGAAACCGTTTCACGTGAAACCGACCATCAATCCGACCAGGCGACTAGCTCCGGGAACGGAGACGACGGATTCACTGCCCCTTACAACGGAATCTCCGTCGAGGAGACTCCGATCGGTGCCGCCGCGCACCGGGCGAGCCAGGTGCTGCACCCGCACTCGGTGGGCCTGCCGAAACCACCCGAACGGCGGATCCTCACCATCGCCAACCAGAAGGGCGGCGTCGGCAAGACAACGAGTGCCGTCAACCTCGCATCCGCTCTCGCGGTTCAGGGGCTGACTGTTCTGGTGATCGACCTCGACCCGCAGGGCAACGCCAGCACCGCGTTGGGGGTGGCCCACCACTCCGGTGTGCCGTCCAGTTACGAGCTTCTCCTCGGTGAGGTGACGGCCGCGGAGGCGATCCAGAAGAGTCCGCACAACGACCGGCTGTTCTGCATTCCGGCCACGATCGACCTCGCCGGCGCCGAGATCGAACTGGTCTCCATGGTCGCCCGCGAGGGACGGCTGAAGGGTGCGCTGTCCGAGAAGGCGCTCGGCGAGGTGGATGCCGATTTCATCCTGATCGACTGCCCGCCGTCGCTCGGACTACTCACGGTGAACGCGATGGTCGCCGCCAAGGAGGTACTGATCCCGATCCAGTGCGAGTACTACGCACTCGAGGGTGTGGGACAGCTGCTGCGGAATATCGAACTGGTGCAGGCGCATCTCAACCCCGACCTGCACGTGTCGACGGTTCTCCTCACGATGTACGACGGCCGCACCAAGTTGGCGGACCAGGTGGCCGAGGAGGTTCGTACCCACTTCGGGGACGCCGTCCTCCGCGCTGTCATTCCGCGCAGCGTCAAGGTGTCCGAAGCTCCCGGGTACGGGATGACTGTGCTCGACTATGACCCCGGTTCACGGGGGGCCATGAGTTACCTCGATGCGGGACGTGAACTCGCAGCACGCACCGCGCACATCACGAAGCAGGAGCAGCGATGAGTCAGACGCGTAAGGGTGGACTTGGCCGTGGACTGGCTGCGCTCATTCCTACCGGGCCGACCACGACCGGACCGGGGTTGGGCAACGCCGCCGCCGACGTCGTGATCGGGACGGACCGGCGCAACGTGCTGACCGCGCCCGCACCGAACTCGTCGGACTCTGCGACCGACGAGAAATCTGCTCCCGCGTCCACGGGAAACAACGGAAGGCGCAAGGGAGCTAGCAAGGGCGCCGACGGCGCATCCGGCAACGGTGCCCAACCCCTCCCCTCCCCCACCGGTGCGGTGTACCGGGAAATCGCTCCCGACCTGATCGAGCGGAACCCGAAGCAGCCGCGTCAGGTGTTCGATGACGACGCTCTCGCGGAACTCGTTCATTCGATCCGCGAGTTCGGTCTGATGCAGCCGATCGTGGTGCGCCCGCTCGAGGACGGCAAGTTCCAACTCGTCATGGGCGAGCGTCGGTGGCGTGCCAGCCAGGAAGCCGAGCTGGAGACGATCCCGGCCATCGTCCGTGAGACCGGCGACGACGCCATGCTCCGCGACGCGCTGCTGGAGAACATCCACCGCGTCCAGCTGAACCCTCTCGAAGAGGCTGCGGCGTACCAGCAGTTGCTCGAAGAGTTCGAGGTGACCCACGAGGAACTGGCGGCGAAGATCGGCCGCTCCCGTCCCGTCGTGACGAACATGATCCGACTGCTGAAGTTGCCGATTCCCGTGCAACGACGCGTCGCGGCGGGTGTGCTGTCCGCCGGTCACGCTCGGGCCCTCCTGTCCCTGGAGGCGGGTGCCGATGCGCAGGAAGTGATGGCGGCCCGCATCGTCGCGGAGGGCATGTCGGTTCGCGCGACGGAAGAGGCGGTGACGCTCGCCAACCGCAGCGACGACCAGGCGCAGCCCGTCCAGCGACGCAAGCCGATCCAGATGCCGGGCCTGCAGGACGTCGCCGAACGGTTGTCCGATTCGTTCGACACGAGGGTCACGGTCAGCCTCGGTAAGCGCAAGGGCAAGATTGTGGTCGAGTTCGGTTCGGTGGACGATCTTCAGAGGATCGTTGGGATGATGGAGGCACAGAAGGCCGATTCGTGAGCGCCTGAGAGAGGTAGAAGGACCCGCGGATGATCCGTCACTGTGACAGCGGCCGCCGGCGGACCGATTCCAGCAGAACTATCGGGGGCGAAACACATTGAATACCAGAGGATGTCGAATGATCTGCGGTAGTGACATTTGGAGGCTGAGCTAGCCAGTGTCGACTCACGTCACATCGCTCACTCTCGACGGCTTGGACAAACTCTCCGCCCATGCCCGTCGCTGTGTCTTCTGGGAGATGGATCCGGCGGCGATCCACAGTTCGCGCGGATTCTGCGACCAGGAATTCGAGAAGGAAGCCTGGCTGTCGATGGTCATGCTCGAATGGGGATCGTGCGGGCAGGTTGCCGTCATGGACGGGAAGCCGGTCGGCAGCGCCCTCTACGCTCCCCCGCGGACCGTGCCCCGCGCGCAGTTACTCCCGACCGCTCCGGTCGGCGCCGACGCCGTCCTCCTCACGAGTCTCCGGCTCGAGCCCGCCGGCGAAGAACAGAACCTGGGGACCACGTTGATCCAGGCCGTCGTGGCCGATCTGGTGCGCCGCGGTGTTCGTGCCCTCGAGGCGTTCGGGATCCGCAACACGGAGGGAACCGGGCCGATCGACACAATGGGACTGGCCTCGGCGACCGCGGCTCGCGAATGCTCCCCCGAGGAGTGCATGATTCCGGCGACCTTCCTCGAGGACAACGGTTTCGAGATCGTCGCGCCCCACCACCGGTTCCCGCGACTGCGGCTCGAACTGAACCGGGATCACGGATGGAAGGAAGACGTGGAGGCCGCGCTGGAGCGTCTCATCCACACCGCCTCGGTGAGCATGGTCGACATCGGAGAACGCACGCCCGTCGGAGCGCACTGAGCGCTCGGCGGGAGATCAGGAACGTTCGGAGGAAGACAGCTCTTCGGCGAGCAACTCCGCGAACGTGAACGTTCCGGTCGGCTGATCGTCCTGACCGAGCAGGTACAGGCGCTTCACGGAGATGAGGATCGCCTCGGCGATGGCGTCGCGCGCCCGCGGGTTGGAGAGCACCGCGGCGTCCAAGTCGTTGGTGAGGTACCCGAGGTCGATCTGCACGGTCGGCATGTTCGTCAGGCGCAGCAGATCCCAGGTGCGGCCGTGGGTGCGGCAGTCCTGCAGCGGCGTGCGTGCCACGATCTCCCGCTGGATGAATCCGGTGAGAACCTGACCGATCATCGACGTCGAACCGTGCGAGTTCCCGAAGTGGAAGCTGGCGACACCGTTCGCGGAGGGGCTGGTGTTTCCGTCGCAGCGCAGCGAGATCATCAGGTCGGCATCGAAGGCGTTCGACGTGGATGCGCGTTCGATGTCTGTGGGGTTCTCGTGGTGCGGGCGGGACAGGAACGTCTCCATCCCGGTGGCGGCCATGCGACCTTCGAGTCGGCTGGCGAGGTCCCACAGGATGTCGGACTCCGAGATCGTGCCGTACGGGGAACGGACGATGGTTCCGTAGGTGTTGCCGCCGAGGCCCGGATCGATGACGATCCGCTTGCCGCTCAGCTGCGGCCCGGAGCTGCGGACCATTTCCTCTTCGCTCATCGCGTGCGGGGACCCACCGGTGACGCGGGTGCCGAGCAACTCGAGCGACCGCAGGGTGGCGGGACCGCAGATGCCGTCGGCGGCGATGCCGATCTCCCGCTGGAACGAGGACAGGGAGTCGTGGGTCTGCGGGCCGAAGAAGCCGTCGACCCGTCCGACGTAGAAGCCGAGGTCCTGCAGGCGGGTCTGCAGGGTGGCGACGTCGTCGCCGTAGAGCGGTGCGGACAGCTGGTAGATCAGCGTGCGCGCGCCCAGGCGGTACGACGCCTCTTTCATGGACCGGTAGGTGGCCGGACCCACGATTCCGTCGACGAGGAGCCCACGCTGCTGCTGGAAGGCCCGTACGGCGCTGTCCAGGTGATGATCGAACACGGCGTCGGGGGCGATCCAGTGGGATCCGTTGGCGCTCTCACGCCGGGTGCCGGGGACACCGTTGTGCAGGAAACCGAGACCGGCCAGAGTGCCCCGAATCTCAGCGACGGCCGGACCATGGTCGCCGTGACGGAGTCGGTGCATGTTTCAGGGCCTCTCAGTCCGAATCAACGAGAAATACGAATCTCGGTACAAACAAAACGATCGATGTGCCCGGTCGGTCTAGCTGATGCGACTGGAGCACATCGATCGATTGTCTCAGAGATTCCCACAAAATCGGGAATCGCGCTGGGTGTTCGGGTGTCGATCAGAGAACGTCGGCGAGCTCTTTCAGCAGCGCAGCCTTGCCCTTGGTGCCGACGATCGTGTTGATCGGCTTGCCGTCCTTGAACAGGATCAGCGTGGGGATCGACATGACCTGGAAGTCGCGGGCAGCGCCCGGGTTGGCGTCGATGTCGAGCTTCGCGATGGTCAGCTTGTCGCTGTGCTCACCGGCGATCTCCTCCAGGACGGGGGCGATCATCTTGCAGGGGCCGCACCAGGTGGCCCAGAAGTCGACGAGGACGGGCTTGTCGCTGGAAATGACGTCCTGCTGGAACGAATCATCGGTGATGGTGACGGTATTCGACACGGGGATTTCCCTTACTCGAGATGGGTAGGTGGGTGTGGGTGGCCGGCTCAGGCGTCGACCGGTGAGCCGGCGGCGGCGACGGTGTTGGCGGTGATGTCGCCGCGCTCGGCCAGCCAGCGCTCGGCATCCATCGCCGCGGAACATCCGGTACCGGCGGCGGTGATCGCCTGCTGGTAGATGTGATCGACGAGGTCGCCGGCGGCGAAGACGCCGTCCACCGAGGTGGCGGTGGACGGGTTCTCGACGATCACGTAGCCGGCGTCGTCGAGGTCGACCTGACCCTTGACCAGTTCGCTGCGCGGATCGTGACCGATGGCGACGAACATGCCGGTGACGTCCAGCGTGGACGTCTCACCGGTGACGGTGTCGCGGATCACGAGGCCGGTGACGCTGTTCTCCCCCAGCACCTCGACGGGCGCCGCGTTGGTCACGAACCGGATCTTCGCGTTCGCCTTGGCGCGCTCGAGCATGATGCGGGACGCGCGGAACTCCTCACGGCGGTGCACCACGGTGACGCTGCGGGCGAAGCGGGTGAGGAAGGTGGCCTCCTCCATGGCGGAGTCGCCGCCGCCGACCACGACGATGTCCTGATCCTTGAAGAAGAATCCGTCGCACGTGGCACAGGCGCTGACGCCGCGGCCGAGCAACTTCTCTTCCCCGGGAATCCCCAGGTAGCGGGCTGCGGCACCCATCGCCAGCACGACCGCGTGAGCCTGGTAGGTCTCGCCGTTCACGACGACCTTCTTGATCGGGCCGGTGAGGTCGAGTTCCTCGACGTCCTCGGTGCGGATGTCGGTACCGAAGCGCTTGGCCTGCTCGCGCATCTGGTCCATCAGGTCGGGTCCCATGATTCCCTCGCGGAATCCGGGGAAGTTCTCGACGTCGGTGGTGGTCATGAGGGCGCCACCGAACTGGGTCCCCTCGAACAGCAGCGGCTCGAGTTCCGCGCGCGCCGCGTAGACGGCAGCGGTGTATCCGGCAGGTCCCGAACCAACGATGATGAGTTCATGAACCGTCGATGGAGTGGTCATGCGGGCCTTCCAGTAGTGAGGGGTGCTCAGTCGTATGGATCAACACAAGACTAAAGGGTGTTGTTCCCGGACTGCAGGTGATACCGGTCGCTCCCCCGGCAGGCCACGTGATCAGCGCAGAGTCTCCCGGATGACGCAGCGCGTCCCCGTGTAGATCGTGGGCATGCACTTGTTGCAGTGGATGCACAGTCCCTCGGCGACGTGCCGGTCGCGGAACTTGTTCACGAGGTCCGGGTCGCGGAGCAGTGCGCGGGCCATCGCGACGAACTCGAATCCTTCGCCGAGCGCGTTCTCGATGGTGTCGAGCCGGTTGATTCCGCCGAGGAGGATGAGCGGCATCGACAGGGCGTCGCGGAACTGCCGGGCCATCGGCAGGAAGAAGGCCTCCTCGAATGGGTAGGTCGGAAAGATGCGCGGCCCGTACACCTTCAGTCCCCAGCCCACCAGCTTCGGCTGTGAGGCAACGAATTCCGCCATCGGGACTTCGCCACGGAAGAAGTACATCCCGTTGAGCAGCGAGCTGCCGCCGGTGAGCTGCATCGCGTCGAGGTGCCCGTCGGCCTCGAGGAGCTGGGCGATGCGGAGACTGTCGTCGAGCCACAGCCCTTTCGGAACACCGTCCGTCATGTTGAATTTGGCGGTGACGGCCACCGAGTCGCCGACGGCGTGGCGCACCCGCTCGAGCACCCGGCGCGGGAACGCCGCCCGTCGCTCCAGGCTGCCCCCGTACTCGTCCGTGCGCCGGTTGAGATTGGGGCTCATGAACGAGCTGAGCAGATAGTTGTGGCCGAGGTGGACCTCGATCGCGTCGAATCCGGCGTCGACGGCGTTGCGTGCCGTGCTCTCGAAGTCGTGGGTGACCTCCTCGAGTTCGTCCCGGGTGGCACCTCGCACGAGACCCATCGCCGGCGAGCTGAGCCGAGTGGACGGCGCGAGCGTCCTGGTGCGGTTGGACAGCGTGTTCGCGACCAGACCGGCATGACCGATCTGGGCCGCGGCCAATGCCCCCTCGGCGTGGACGGCGTCGGTGAGCCGGCGCAGGTCGGGGACGCGGGCGCGGTCGAGCACCAGGGTGTTTGCGTGGACGCGTCCGCCGGGTGAGACGGCGCAGTACGCGACGGTCGTCAGTGCGGCGCCGCCGCGGGCGACCTCGGCGTGGAAGTCGACGAGCCGGTCGGTGACGCGGCCGCGTGGCATGACGCCCTCGAACGTGGCCGCCTTCACGATGCGGTTGCGCAGCGTCAGGGGGCCCAGGCGGGCCGGCTCCCAGATATCGGGCTGGGGTGGTGGAACGGTCATGGTGGTCTGCCTTCTGGGGTGCTGGGTGCTCAGGCGAAGGTCGCGGCCAGCGCCGCGCGGGCCGGTCGCCAGGTGAGCCCGAGTTCGTCGCGGGTTCTCGAGTCGTCGGTGGGGGTGGCCGAGGTGAGGAGCCAGGCCGCCTCGTAACCGAGCCCGGGGCTGAGGTGTGTGAGTCTGCCGATCACGTCGGCGATCCGCCCGATCATGCGAAAGGCGCTGCCCGACAGTGGGATGCGCCGGATGCGACGACCCGAGGAGTGTTCGAGGACGTCGTTGAGCTGATTGAACTCGACGAGTTCACCGCCGCAGACGTACCGGCGTGGACCACGGCCGGGGTGCATCGCGGCGGCATGGACGGCGGCCACGTCCCGCACGTCGATCATCTGCATGCCGCCGACCACCGGTTCGATCCGCGCGGCCTCACCGGCGGCCGCCGCGAGCAGGGCGTCGGGAGTTTCGGTGGCCGGTGACCGCGATCTTCATGTATCCGCCTCGTTCGAATTACGGTGCCACTGGACTCGTAATGGGTACGATATAGCGCGGACGGCACTTCTGTCCCACAATTCGAACCAATGAATGCAACCGGAACCGGCCGCCCCCGCGACCCGCGGATCGACACCGACGTCCTCGCGGTCACCCGCGCGATGCTCGTGGAGTCGGGCTGGGAACAACTGAGCATGCGAGCCATCGCGACGCGGTCCGGGGTGAGCAGGGCGTCCATCACCAGGCGGTGGCCGTCGAAGGCACACCTGGTTCTCGACGCCATCCTCGGCGCGACACCCGACCTGTCGCCGTTCGAGGGCACCGATCGCGAAGGCTGGATTCGCTGGGTGGTGACCGGCAGCGCCGAACTGTTCTCACGACCCGAGGTGCGGGCGGCCACGCCGGGACTGCTGGCCGCGATACGGGACCACGACGATCTCCGGACCGCGCTCTGGCGGGGATTCAGCGGGCCGAGTACTCAACTGTTCGGAAGCGCGGATTCCGGGGAGTCGAGCACTGCGACGGCCGTGCTGGTGCTCGCCGCAGGCGCGGCCCTTTTCACGAGCCTGATCGCCGTGGAGGACGACACTCCGGCATTGCGGGCGAAGATCCTCGAGTTGCTCATGCCGGTCGCCCGTTCGGAACCCGAACGGGACTGAGGGTCAACCGATGTCGGTGACGGCGATCGTGGCCGGATCGTCCGCGCCGCACTCGCGGCCCACCACCAGGGCGGTGATCTGCGGCGGGCGCGGCGCGGCCACCAGGAGCAGTACCCCGGGCACGCCGTCGAGGCGGACCTCACCGGAACCGAGAAGCGCACGGGCCGGATCGATACCGTTGGCGCGCAGGCATTCTGCCAGCTGATCAGGATCCTCGAGCGGTCCGAGCTGCCGCGAACCGATCACGGTGAGGAGGCGTCCGGAATCGAGATCGGAGCCCAGGTCGAGAACCTCCGGTGCCTGCGAGGTCTCGGAACTGGGCAGGGCAACGGGCGGCGGCTCGGATTCCCGGCCGTCCGGTACGACGACCGCAACGGCCACCACGACCGCTGCTGCCGCCGCGAACGTTCCCGCGGCCGCGGCAGCCCACTTCCGGCGCCGGGCGATCGGCACGACGGTGGCCTCGGCGGGGGTGTCGCGTTCCGCGGCGAGCGCGCGGTTGATGCGGTCGGCGATGTCGGCGGGAATCGGGGTCGAGACGGAGTGATCGCGGCCGAGCGCACCGAGCTGATCGGTGACCCGGTCGAGGGCGTCGATGACGGCCATCGCCTGCGGGTCGCTGCGGACGAGCGGCCACAGACGATCGCCGACCGACTCCGGCAGCACCCCGGCATGCAGATCCGCGAGTAGGTCCTCGGAATAGGGAGGTTCGGGCAGCGCGGCATCGGACGGCTCGGATTCACGGTCGGCCATGGCACCTCCTCACCGAATCATCGTGGTCCGGGACATGGTCCGGGACGTCAGGACACTTCCCCGCTCCTATTAGGTTTTGACGCTGCGGAGTCATGATCGGTTCCCCTCCACCCGAAAATATTCGAGAGAAGCGGCCAGCTTCTTCCGGCCGCGGGCGCAGCGGCTCTTCACGGTGCCCTCCGGAACCCCGAGGAGAGCCGCGGCCTCGCTGGTCGACCGGCCCTCGAGGTCCACGGCCACGATCGCGGTCCGCTGATCCGGAGGGAGCTGCGCCAACGCGCGCTCGACCACCAGGCTGAGCTCCACCTCGGAGACGTAATCGCGGGTGTCGCGCGGTTCGTCGTCCTCGTCGGCGGACAGGGACACCGCCGGGCGGGCCTTGTTCCGGCGGATGCGGTCGAGGCAGGCGTTGACGACGATCGTGTGCAGCCAGCTCCGGACCGCGGCGTCCCGGCGGAACGAGCCCGCGTTGCGATGGGCCGACAGCAGCGCCTCCTGCAGGGCGTCCGCCGCGTCCTCGGTGGTGTAGCTGGTGCGTTTGGCGACGTGCCACAGGTGGTCGTAGTGCCGTCCGAGCAGGGTTTCGAAGGCGTGCCGATCGCCGGCGACGTGCGCAGCCAACAGGTCGACGTCCGAGGGCTCACCCTCGGAATCCCCCCGGAAGATTCGCACCGGCGGATGTTAGCTCAGTTCGCCGGCCCGCGAGCACCGGGTGCCGACTACGTGGAGGCGTTGAAACCGATGTCGGCGATGGACGATTGGTTCGTGCCGCGGGAATTGCTCAGGCCGGTGATCCACACCAGGACGTTCTTGGTGGGTCCCTCCGACTTGACCGGGATCTCGGTGACGCCGTTGCCGAGGACCTTCGAACCGAGCACCTGCGTCTGGTCGAGCGTCGGATTCTCGGACGGGGCGCTGCGGATCTCGACGTTGGTGCCCGGGGTCGGCGAGTTGATCCACACACTCGACAGGGTCGCCGGCTCGTCCAGCGTGACCATCAGGCCCACACCGTTCTTCAGCGAAGGGAACGGCTGAAAGTACGAGTCGGTGCTCCACACGGTGGACGTGTTGCCGTCGATGGCCAGCCGGGCGTTGGCGGCGGAGTCGGGTGTGCCCTGCGGCGAGAACACCGTCGCCCCCGAGGGGGTGATCGGAGCGACGTTCGCCGCCGGGGCGGGCGCGGCGGCGGGCGACTCCGGGTTCGGTGGGGCCTCGGCCGAGGTGGTGAGTCCGAAGTCCTGTTCGGTGAGCGGCGCGTCGGAACTGCTGCCCGTGAGGAACGTGGCGAGCCAGAATCCCAGCAGCGCCAGCACGATGATCGTGACGACCGCCAGGCCGACGAGCGCGGCGATCATCCGGTTGGACTTCTTCTTCTCTGCCTCCAGCGCTTCCGGGTCGGCGAGAGCGTGACCGGACGGGCTGGGGCCCCGCTGCCCGAGCCGCAGCACGGGGATGAACTCGGTCTTGTCGTTGACGACGGCCGCCTGATCGAGGATGTGCTGCACGGTGGCCGCCGTGCGGATTCCACCGTTCGGCTCGAGCGAGCGCAGGGCCACCGCGGAGATCTCGAACGGGACCTCCGGCCGGATCACCCGCGGACCGATGGGCTGCCCGCTGGAGTCGCGGTCGGCCAGTCGCATGCCGCCGACGCTGCCCGGGCGGTTCGAACCCGACGGCTCACCCGCGGGAGCGGACGGGTCGCCGAGCGGCCAGCGGGCGGTGATGAGCGCGTAGAGCATCGCGCCCAGCCCGCGCACGTCGGAACTCGAGTCGGAGTCGGCGAGCGTGGCCGGGAACGCCAGCACGGCATCGCCGTTGATGCTGATCCGGACGCGGTCGGGATGGTCGATGGACAGTGCCCCGCCGGCCCGGTGCGCGGTCTCGGCGGCCGCGGCGAGCGCGCGGATGGCGCTGGCGGCGCCGATCGGAGACGGCTTGGTGTCGGCCATCTCCCGCAGCGACCGGCCCGGAGTCCACTCGGCGACGACGATGCCGCCGGAGCTTCCCCGGACCACGTCGAGGACACGGGCGAGACCGGGCGAATTGATCCGGCCCAGTCGCAGGGTGCGCGACAGAATTGCTTGCGGGCCTTCGGGACCGGCCGAGGTGGAGCGCTGCTCGGAGTCGACGAAGGTCAGCGCCACCTCGCGGTCGAGCTTGACGTCCAGTGCCTGCCAGAACTGCAGTCCCCGCGAACCGCCGTGCGGGGTCAGCAGGCGGTATCGACCACCGGCGACGGAGGCGCCGGGAATGAGCTTGGGGCCACGGGGAGTACGACGCGGGCCCGCTCCGGGGTCACGACCGGGCGCGGGTGTGATCGGGATCACGCCGGTGTCGTAGCTGAGATCCCGTGCGGGTGCGGAGCCCATGTGACGTGTGTCTCGACGTTCGTCGGCGGGCGACTCGCCGGAGTTTTCGCTGGGAGTCTTCGGCGCCGCCTTCTTCTCGGCGTTCGCCCCGGTCTCGTTGCTCTGCGCAGGTTTCGGAGTGCCGGCAGAGGCCGCGGACGCGTCGGCGGCCTTCTTTTGCGAGGTGTCCGCGTCTTTCTTCTGCGGTGCGTCGGCGCCGGCCTTCTTGTCGGACTTCGCGGAGTCGGTGGAGGCCGACTCGGACGAGATCCGGGTCGTCGGGGCGTCGACGCCGTTGGGTGCGGCGGCCGAATCGCGTTCGGACGCTTGCACCGTAGAACCTCCGGCTCTCTTGCTGCCGGCCACGTCGTCGTCGCTCACCCTCACTCCTTCATTTTCGAATGCCCAACTCCGACCAGTACCGGGCGGCGATCCGACCCGCTCGTGTCCAGGGTACGGGAGTCCACCGGGTCGTTCGATACCACGCGGCTGTCCTCCGGTGTCGCGCGGTGTGGCGCGGACCACGGGAATCAGTTCTGTTTCGGCGTCTGAGAGCGGATCGACCTCCGGTTCCGGTGCGGCGCCGCGACCGCGCAGGGCGCGGACCTTGCGGGTGACGGCGACGGTGATGGACACGATTTCGGGGATCTTCGCGAACCAGAGGATCGCGAACGTGACGACGAGCATCAGCATGCCGCTGATGGCGACGCGGACCATGGAACCCGGTCCGCCGAACAGTTCGGTGAGCCGGTCGAGTTGCAGCAGCCGGTCGGCGCCGAGCATGGCGAGGGCGCCCGCGAGGGAAGCGAGGACCACCACCCACACGGTCTTGCCGACGTTCGCCATCTGGAGATTGCCGAGACTGCGGTGCAGCAGGTACCCGCCGACGAGGGCACCGGTGATGTAGCCGAGGCCGTTGGCCACGCCGAGCAGGATCACCACCTGGTCGTCGCTCGAGGCGATCATCGGGGTGAGCGCGGACAGCGCGATCTTCACCGCGGTGATGCCGAGGACGATCCACGTGGGAGTCCACGCCTGTTCGCGGGCGTAGAACACGCGGAGCTGGATCAGCACGAGCGAGTACGGGATGAGCGTGAACGCGGACCAGCTGACGGCCTCGCCGAGACGTTCGGCGTCCCCGGACCCGAAGTTGCCGTACCCGTACAGCGCCTGACCGATCTCCGGTCCGGCGAACGTGAGGAACGTGATGATCGGGATCAGGGAGATCATCGTCAGCCGGGTGGCGACGGACAGGTCGTCGACCACGGCGGGGGTGTCGTCGGCGGCGGCGTTGCGGCTGAGCCGCGGCATGATCGCCGTCAGCACCGTCACGCCGAGCACGCCGTACGGCAGCTGCAGCAGTAGCCACGCGTTGTTGTAGATCGCGGGACCCGACGCGTCCGCGTGGGACGAGATGCGGGTGGCGACGATCATGCCCGCCTGGCTGATCAGCACGTACAGGATGATGGCGACGGCCATGCCGCCGAACTGCTTGAGCCGGTCGTCGAGGCCCCACAGCGGTTTCAGCGAGATGCCCTCGCGCCGGATCGCCGGCACCAGACTCATCGCCTGCACCACGACACCGAGCGTGACGCCGACGCCGAGGACCAGCAGTTTCGGGTCGCTCATCCGGACCGGGTCGAGGGTGATCTCTCCCGGCGTGGCGTAGTAGATCACCAGCACGGTGAGCATCACGACGTTGTTCAGCACGGGGGCCCAGGCACCGGGTTTGAACACCTGCCGGGTGTTGAGAATCGCCGTGAGCAGTGCCGACAGTCCGTAGAACAGGATCGCGGGCAGCAGCAGATAGGACAGGGCTGTGGTGAGGGACGTGTTCACCTTGCCGTCGGCCGACAGGAAGACGTGGGTGGTGAGCACGGGCGCCGCGGCGGTCGCCAGCAGCGCCGCCGTTCCGAGCAGCACACAGGTGGCGGTGAACAGGCGGCGCACGAACGCGGCACCCTGGTCCGGGTCCTCCCGTTCGGCGCGCACCAGGACGGGCACCACGATGGCGGTGAGCACCGCGCCCAGCACCAGCTCGGAGATCATGTTCGGGATCTGGCTGGCGACGGTGAACGAGCTGGCCACCGACCCGCCCAGCAGTGTCAGGACGAGAAGCTGCTTGGCGAAACCGGTGATGCGGCTGACGAGCGTCGCCACCGCGATCGACCCGGTCGACGCCAGCAGGCGGGAGTTGCTCTGTTTCTGCGGCGCCGTCGACGGCCCCGAGTCCTGGACCGGAGGTGGTGGCGGAGGGTCGACCCGGATGGCCGCGAACTGCACCGTCGGCGCCTCGTCCGGCCGGATCTCCCGAGCCCAGTGGTCCCGCTCCCACGGCGCGACCCGGGGATGGGAGCGATCGGGAAGCCTCTGGCCCCTACTGGGCAAGTTCCCGGTCATGAACGTTCGTACCCTTCGTCAGCTGGATCCGGCTGGCCGCGGAATCGATGCCACAGCCGGCGGCCGGCGAGGAACAGCAGCAGAGCACCCGCGCATGCTGTCAGTATCGCCAACGCCTGCCCGTACGCGTTGGACCGTACCGTCACGCTGGTCGGCTCTCCCAGTTGCTGTCCATCGGCGGTGGTCAGAGAGAAGTTGACGACGAGCTTGCGGGAGTCGTTGGCCTCGGTGGGAACGGTGAGGGTGCGACTGCCCCGCGGAGGCAGCGTGGTGGGGCCGATGTCCGTGATGGTCATCCCGGAAGGCGCGTCCACCTGCAGACGGACGGTGATCCCGACCGGGAGGTCGTTTCTGGCGACCAGCAGCAGCGGGCTCTGTTCCGACGCCAGCGTGTAGACGCCGCCCGGCGACACGACGGTGACGGCCCCGAACATGTCGTCCATGGTTTCGGCCACCTCGTCGGCGCGCGTGTCGGACGCTTCTTCCGCGGACCGGCGTTCGTCGTCGCGGCGATGCGCGAGGCTCATCGACCGCACCAGGTCCTCGCGGAGCGGCGCGGTGAACCGCTCCGGGGTGAGCGGGGCCTGCGGGTCGTCGACCAGCGCCGCGTTCAGTGCCTCGATCCGGGGCATCTGCGTGGCGGCGGCGTCGCGGATGTGGGCGGGGACGCTGTCCTCGGCGGCCTGATCCGGGTAGTCCAGGCTCGCGACCTCGGGTGATCCGGGCTGACGTCCGAGCAACGCGGGCAACGGCCGGGGCGTCGCGAGCCCCGAGCGCATCAGCGACGACACCGTCGACAGCAGCGTCTTCGCGTCGTCGGCGCCTGCCGTCCACAGCTGCGGCGGCACCACCATCAGCGATCGGGGGACACCGGCGGCCCGTGCGGCCTCGGGTTCGAGGGCCGACCACGACACCGCACCGAGCGCGTCCTGCAGCCGGGCGGTCTGGGAATCGTCCGAGAGGTCGTACCGGGCGCGCTGGGGTGTGTAGGACGGAGTCTGCGGAGTCGTTCCCATCGCGGCGAGCGCCGTGCCGACGGACGGATCGAACAGCAGCGCGTCGACGCTCCCCGTGGCCGCGGGCGTCTCGGTGGCCGCCGGGGTGGTGGTCTCCCCGTTCGCCGGGACGGGGGCTGCGGGCGGCGGTGTCGCCTCGATGACGTGGGCGCTGTCCCGGGGCGTGGTCGTGTCGACGGAGTTCGCGGCCACGAGCGCGGTGGTCGCGTCGTCTCCGCGGAGCATCTGCGCGGTCGCGTCGTCGAGCACGCCGGCGTCGCTCCACACGAAATTGCGCAGCGACGTGACACCCAGCACATTGTCGACGATGTCGGCGGGGGCGTCGACGGCGGTCGCGGTGAGGTCGGCGTTCCCGACCTCGGTGATCGCGGACAGGTCGGCCTGCGCGAACGGCACCGACGTGGTGCACATCGTCGCGGCCAGCGTCCGGGCACGCTCGAGCCACGCCGACGCGGCCTCCTTGCCCGCACCCTCGTGCGCGGAACCGGTGGGATCGGACGGGTCGTCCACCACCAGATAGCCGCGCGTCATGTTCTCGACGGTGATCAGCAGGTCCGGGTCCACCGCCAGGCACAGACTGTCCCGCAGCGTGTGGTCGCGGTCGACGCTCTCCCGGGTGGCGAATTCCGCCGCCCCCAGCAGTTCGTCGAGCCGGCCGCCGTCGTTCAGTGAGGTCGCGAGGTCGTCGTCGACGAGACGCACCGGTTCGGTGACGGAGCCGGCAACGCCCGCCGCGAGCCGGGGGCGGTCGGCGAGGGGCCACATCATGGTGACGGCGACGGGACTGGAGATGTCCGGGGGCACCGCCGGACTGCCCGGGACACCGAACACGGGCAGCAGGAAGCGGGCGTCGTCGAGGCGCGCGGCCCCGCCGTACTCGGGGGTGCCGTTCACGTTCACCATCAGCGGGTACACGCCGGGTTCGGTGATGTCGAGAGAAAGGTCCGTGTCGGAACGCAGCGGCAGCGACAGCGTGAACTGCTTGCTCTGGCCCTCGTCGAGGCGGCCCGCGACCGTGTCGAACATGCCGACCGTGTCGTAGCGGGACTGATCGAGGGTGAGGGACGTGCGGAGACCCTCGCTGCTCGCGACGGCCGGAGCGCGTTGCAGTCGCACACTGACGTCGCGGACCGTGCGGTCGCCGATGTTCTTCACCGAGCCCGTGACGGTGACGATCGGGTCGCTGGTGGTGGTCACCGTGGACGGGGTGACGTTGTCGATGTGCAGTTCGAGGAACTCGGGGTCCTCGTCGACGAGCTGGGTCCCGGCGCTCTCCGGCGGCACGGGTTCCTGGGCCGACGCCACCACGGTGCTGGTGGGAGCCAGAACGACCGCGAGTGCGGTCAACGTCACGGCACCGACCCGACGCAAAGCCATCCTCATCCGGCGTCTGGCCCCTTCTGGAGCTTCAGGTCGGAAGTGGGCGGAGTGGTAGTCATCTTGGAGATCAAGTCACCGGCGATTTCTGCGAGTTTCCGTTCGTCTGCGTAGGCCAGGCGTGATCCCAGCTCGGCGAGCGGCACCCACGCTACCTCGGTGACTTCCACGTCTTCGTCCGACAGTTCCCCGCCGAGGCATCTCAGCAGATAGTGATGGACGGTCTTGTGGACCCGGCGGCCCTCGGTGACGAACCAGTAGTCGATGCTGCCGAGTGACGCCAGGACGGTGCCCTGGATGCCGGTCTCTTCCTGGACCTCACGCATCGCGGTCTGTTCGGCGGTCTCGCCCTGCTCGATATGCCCCTTGGGCAGCGACCACAGCAGCCGCCCGCGACGGTCGGTGCGCCCGATCAGCGCGGCGCACAGATTCTCCCGCGGTCCGCCGAGTCCGTTGACGACGAGCCCGCCCGCCGACGTTTCCCGCACCGTCCTCATGTGGGGTTTCGCGGGTTTGCCGACGGCGCCGCGCCGCCGCGAGTTGCGGCGACTCCTGTTCGCACGTTCGGCAGCAGACACCCCATCGATAGTAGTTGGCTTTGCCGTTTCCACCGGAACGCCGCACCCGAACCGAGACGCTTCGTGACACACCTGTGGTGAACCGAACTGCGAGGTGACAGCGTGTATGCGTATCCCGCTATTTGCGCACCTCGGTAAGCTTCCTGGACGTGACTGCCCCTTCTCTCGACGACGAGCGCCGTACGCGACTGCTTGCCGGCGCCGCGGTGACGCTGCGCGAGCTGTCCGAAGTCCTGACGCCGCTCGGTGAGAAGTTCGCTTCCGCCGGTCACGAGTTGTACCTGGTGGGGGGCAGCGTCCGGGACGCGATCCTGGGTCGCCTCGGCACCGACCTCGACTTCACCACCGACGCCCGCCCGGAGCAGGTGCAGAAACTGCTGTCCGGCTGGGTCGACAACCAGTGGGACACGGGTATCGAGTTCGGGACGATCAGCGCCGCCAAGGCGGGTCAGCAGATCGAGATCACGACGTACCGGGCCGATGCCTACGACCGGGTGTCGCGCAATCCCGTCGTCCAGTTCGGGACGAAACTCGAGGACGATCTGGTGCGGCGCGATTTCACGGTCAACGCGATGGCCGTCCGGATCGGTGCGGACGGCTCGCAGGACTTCGTCGACCCCCTGAACGGCATGGACGCGCTGCTGGCCGGGGTGCTGGACACGCCGTCGGCGCCGGAGAACTCGTTCAACGACGACCCGCTGCGCATGCTGCGGGCCGCCCGGTTCGTGTCCCAGCTGGGATTCACCCTGCAGGAGCGCGTGCATCGGGCCATCGTCGACATGGCCTCGCAGATCGAGCGGATCACCGCCGAACGCGTGCGTGCCGAACTGGACAAGCTGATCCTCGGCGAGTTCCCCATCGACGGCATGAACGTGATGTGCGAGACCGGTCTGGCCGATTTCGTGCTGCCCGAGGTGCCGCAGATGAAGCTCGAGATCGACGAGCACCACCAGCACAAGGACGTGTACTGGCACTCGCTGACGGTGCTGAAGCAGGCCGTCGACCTCGAGGACGGCGACCCCGACCTGGTGCTGCGCTGGGCGGCGCTGCTGCACGACATCGGCAAACCGGACACGAAGCGCAACGAGCCGGGTGGCGGCGTGAGTTTCCACCACCACGAGGTGGTCGGCGCGAAGATGGTCCGTAAGCGGATGCGGGCCCTGAAGTACTCGAAGCAGATGGTCGACGACGTCTCGCAGCTCGTGTTCCTGCACCTGCGGTTCCACGGCTACGGCAAGGGGCAGTGGACCGATTCCGCGGTGCGCCGGTACGTGACGGACGCCGGTCCGCTGCTGCCGCGCCTCCACAAGCTGGTCCGCGCCGATTGCACCACCCGCAACAAGCGGCGGGCGGCCGCGCTGCAGGCGACGTACGACGACATCGAGGAGCGGATCGCCCGGATCGCCGAGCAGGAAGACCTCGCCCGGGTGCGCCCCGACCTCGACGGCAACGCGATCATGGAACTGCTCGGCATTCCCGCGGGGCCGGAGGTCGGGAAGGCCTGGAAGTACCTCAAGGAGCTCCGGCTCGACCGCGGTCCTCTCAGCCGGGACGAGGCCGAGGCCGAACTCCTGTCGTGGTGGGCCGCGCAGCAGGCCTGACCGATCCGCCGGTTCCTCCCCTGTCAGCCACCCTGCACACCCGAATCGAGTGACGTCGGTCACATGAACTGGCCGTTGCCGTGGTGCCGACATCACCACCGCGCCCGCGGCCGGGTGCGAGAGACGTCATCGAACGCTCACCGGGGTTAATCCCGACGAAACACGCCGGTCGGCACCATTGATACAGGTCGTGAGCCAGGTGGACACGCGGCGACCGTGCAGGTGAGGAGCGAGTCGATGCAGCAGCAGAAAGCCGGGACTTCCACAGTGAAGACCGCCTGCTCGTACTGCGGTGTCGGCTGCGGCATGGTGCTCGAGGTCGGGATCGATCCCGAGACGAATGCCCGCCGGGTGCTCAAGGCGTCCGGCGACAAGGACCATCCCACCAACTTCGGGCGGCTCTGCACCAAGGGCGCGACGAGCGCGGAGATGCTCGTGGCCGGTGGCCGCATGGAAACCGGGTACGTGCGGGACGAGCGCGGGGAGGCGCCCACCGCGGTGGACGTCGGCGCCGCCATCAGCGAGACCGCCCGCCGGCTGAAGGAACAACTCGACGAGCACGGTCCCGACGCCCTGTCCTTCTATGTCTCCGGCCAGATGTCCATCGAGGCCCAGTACCTGATCACCAAACTGGCGAAGGGCTTCGTCGGGACCAACCAGATCGAGTCGAACTCGCGTCTGTGCATGGCCAGCGCCGGCACCGGCTACAAGCAGTCCCTCGGCGCCGACGGCCCACCCGGCTCGTATCAGGACTTCGACAAGGCCGACGTGTTCTTCGTGATCGGCGCGAACATGGCGGACTGTCACCCCATCCTGTTCCTGCGGATGATGGACCGGATCAAGGCCGGCGCCAAGCTGATCGTCGTCGACCCGCGCCGCAACGCGACGGCCGACAAGGCCGGCCTGTTCATGCAGATCGCGCCGGGCACCGACCTCGCACTGCTCAACGGCCTGCTGCACCTGCTCGTGCAGAACGGGCACACCGATCCGGCGTTCATCGCCGAGTTCACCGAGGGCTGGGAGGTGATGCCCGAGTTCCTCGAGGAGTACACCCCCGAGAAGGTCGCGGAGATCACCGGCATCCTCGAGGCCGACATCCGGCAGGCCGCCCAGTGGATCGGTGAGGCCGAGAACTGGATGAGCTGCTGGACGATGGGCCTCAACCAGAGCACCCACGGCACCTGGAACACCAACGCGATCTGCAACCTGCACCTGGCCACCGGGGCCATCTGCCGTCCGGGCAGCGGCCCGTTCTCCCTCACCGGTCAGCCGAACGCCATGGGCGGCCGCGAGATGGGATACATGGGTCCCGGACTGCCTGGCCAGCGGTCCGTGCTCGCCGCCGACGACCGGGCGTTCATCGAGGATCTGTGGGAACTGCCCGAAGGCAGCATCCGCACCGAGGTCGGCACCGGCACCGTCGACATGTTCGAGCGCATGGTGGCGGGCGACATCAAGGCGTGCTGGATCATCTGCACCAATCCCGTTGCCACCGTGGCCAACCGGCGGACCGTGATCGAGGGCCTCGAGGCCGCCGATCTCGTGATCACCCAGGACGTCTTCCTCGACACGGAGACCAACGGGTACGCCGACATCCTGCTGCCCGGCGCGCTGTGGGCGGAGTCGGATTCGGTGATGATCAACTCCGAGCGCAACCTCACCCTGCTGCAGCAGGCCGTCGACCCGGTCGGCCAGGCGCTGCCCGACTGGCAGATCATCGCCCGCGTCGCCTGCGAGATGGGATATGCGGACGCGTTCACCTACGAATCCTCGGAGGGCGTGTTCGAGGAGATCAAGCGCACCTGGAATCCGAAGACCGGCTACGACCTTCGCGGCGTCAGCTACGACCGGCTGCGGGAGACGCCGGTGCAGTGGCCGAGCCCGCCCGGCAACCGTACCGATCGCAACCCGATCCGCTACGTCAACGACGGCGTCAGCCAGAACCTGCTGTCCGCTCCCGACGGTTCACTCCCCCGCCTCGCGTTCGCCACCGCGAGCGGCAAGGCCGCCTTCTTCCCGCGCCCGCACATGCTGCCCGCGGAGATGCCCGACGACGACTACCCCCTGGTCCTCAACACCGGGCGCCTGCAGCACCAGTGGCACACCATGACGAAGACCGGCAAGGTCGCCAAGCTCAACAAGTTGAACTCCGGCCCGTTCGTCGAGATCAACCCGGCCGATGCGCAGAAGCTGTCGATTTCCGAAGGCGACAAGGTGGAGGTCGCGTCCCGGCGCGGCCGCGCGGTGCTTCCCGCCGTCGTCAGCGACCGCGTGCTGCCAGGAGGCTGTTTCGCCCCGTTCCACTGGAACGACTCGTTCGGTGAATACCTCAGCATCAACGCCGTCACCAACGACGCCGTCGACCCCACGTCCTTCCAGCCGGAGTTCAAGGTGTGTGCCGTCTCCCTGACCCGGGTGGCCCCGGTGTCCGAGCCCGAGGTTCCCGAATCGGGTGGGGCTCTCACCCTCGCGAGCGGCTCGCCCGCCGCGGAGATGAGCCGCATTCTCGGACTGGATGATTCGGCATCCCCCAGCTTCGACGAACACGAGCGCACGTACCTCGCCGGACTTCTGGCGGGTCTGCAGTCCACCGAACTGCAGGGCGTTCCGGTTCTTCCGCGCACCGCGCCGATCTCCGGGTCGAAGAGGGTGTGGCTGGACGGTCTGATGGCGGGGCTGTTCTCCCGCTCCGCCGTACCGGACGGCTCCGCGGCGCCGGACACGAGTCCCGCGACCGCTGAATCGGTCCAGCACCCCGTGGTCGTGGTGTGGGCGTCGCAGACCGGCAACGCGGAGGAGTTCGCCGCCGAATGCGCCCGCCAGCTCGAGGAAGCCGGCCACGGCACGCACCTGACCAGCATGGACGACTACGACGTCGCGGGCCTTGCCGACGTCCGCGATCTCCTGATCATCACCAGCACGTTCGGGGACGGCGACGCCCCCGACAACGGCAGCAGCTTCTGGTCCGCGCTCAGCAGCGACGAGGCACCGAGGCTGGCGCAGACCCGCTACGCCGTACTGGCTTTCGGAGACTCGAACTACGACGACTTCTGCGGGCACGGCAAGCGGATCGACGCCCGGTTGGAGCAACTCGAGGCGAAGCGGCTGACCGAGCGCGTCGACTGCGAACCCGACTACGAGGACCAGGCGCACCAGTGGCTGACCCAGGTGCAGAACCTGGTCCGTGAGCGCGCGGCCGGCGGTGCTGCCCAGGCCGCCCCAGCGCCTGCCAGGCCCGCGGCGAAGAAGGCGGCGACGTTCACCCGGAAGTCTCCCCTCGTCACCCGGTTGACGAGGAACATCCCGCTCAGCGCGGCCGGTTCGTCGAAGGACGTGCGGCAGTTCGGCTTCGAGGTGAACGATCCGGAATTCTCCTACGAGGCGGGCGACGCGCTCGGTGTGTGGCCCACCAACAGCGATGGCGTCGTCGACGAGTGGTTGAAGGTCACCCGGTCGATCCCGGACACACCCGTCACGCTGCCGGACCTGCCGGAGATGACACTGCGGGAGGCGCTGCGCACGAAGCTCGAGATCACCAAGGTGACGCCCGAACTGCTGCGGTTCGTGCAGAGTCGCACGCAGGACACCGAGTTGGCGCGACTGCTGCGCCCGCACAACAAGATCGCGCTCCAGCAGTGGTTGTGGGGACGGCAGTCGATGGACGTGCTGGCGCAGTACGAAGTCGACGCCGACGCGGAGGAGTGGCTGGGCGTCCTCAAGCGCCTCCAGCCGCGGCTGTACTCGATCTCGTCGAGCCCCAAGGTGGACCCGGGTGAGGTGCAGCTGACCGTCTCCGCGGTGCGCTACAACCACGAGGGCAAGAACCGCTCCGGGGTGTGCTCGACGTTCCTCGCCGATCACTGCGACGACGTCGACGTGCCGATCTTCGTGCAGAAGTCGGCGCACTTCCGTCCCCCGTCGGCCGCCGATGCGCCGATGATCATGGTCGGTCCCGGCACCGGGATCGCACCGTTCCGCGGATTTCTGCACGAACGCAGGGAATTGGGTCACACGGGCAAGAACTGGATGTTCTTCGGTGAGCAGCACGAGGCTACCGACTTCTACTACCGCGAGGAGATGGAAGCTATGCACCGCGACGGATTTCTCACCCACCTCGATGCGGCGTTCTCCCGGGACCAGCGGCAGAAGATCTACGTGCAGGACCGCATCCGCGAACACGGCGCCAAACTGTGGGGCTGGATGCAGGAGGGTGCCTCCCTATATGTGTGCGGCGACGCCAGCCGGATGGCGAAGGACGTCGACGAGACGGTTCGTGAAGTCGTCCGCACCCACGGTCGCCTCGACGAGGAGGACACCGAGCTGTACATGAAGCAGCTGTCCAGCGACAAGCGCTACGTGCGGGACGTGTACTGATCCGCATCTTCGGCGGTTTCTACTTGTTCGGTCCGTATATGCCGACATAGTATGGCGGTCATGACGCATGCGCGGACGACCTCCGGATGACGGGTATCCGGATACGACAGGCCGCGGAACTCCTCGGCGTCAGCGACGACACGGTCCGGCGGTGGATCGACAACGGCAGCCTCGCGGCGGACAAGGACGAGTCGGGCCGCAAGGTGATCGACGGTCCCGCCCTCGCCGAGTTCGCGCGCGCCAACGCGTCGAAGTCGCCCGACCTGCTCGGATCGGAATCCTCGGCACGTAACCGATTCACCGGCATTGTCACCGCGGTCGTGATGGACAAGGTGATGGCTCAGGTCGAGATGCAGTGCGGGCCTTTCCGTGTCGTTTCCCTGATGAGCAGTGAAGCCGTTCGCGACCTCGGGCTCGAGCCCGGCAAGGTCGCGGTAGCCGTCGTCAAGTCGACCACGGTGATCGTCGAAACTCCTGGAGGAATTTCATGAAGATGTCCTGGCGCCGGGTCACGACGGGGGCTGCTGCGGCCGCGCTCGGTCTGGGCCTTCTCACCGGTTGCGGTTCGAACGACGACAGCGGTGCCTCGGGTTCGGCCGAGTCGACGTCCGCGGCCGCATCGGGCGGCGACATCACGGTGTTCGCCGCGGCGTCGCTGAAGGGCACGTTCACCGAACTCGGCGAGATGTTCGAGACCGCGAACCCCGGATCCCACGTGGAGTTCAGCTTCGCGGGTTCGTCCGACCTCGCCGCGCAACTCGACCAGGGCGCTAGCGCCGACGTGTTCGCGTCCGCCGACACGAACAACATGAAGAAGGTCGTCGACGCCGGACTCGTCGCGGGAACCCCCGTCAACTTCGCGACCAACACGCTGACCATCGTGACGGCACCCGGAAACCCCAAGGGCATCACGTCGTTCGCGGATCTGAACCGTGAGGGAACGCTCGTCGTCACGTGTGCCCCGCAGGTTCCGTGCGGTTCCGCGACACAGAAGGTCGAGACGGCTTCGGGTGTCGACCTCACCCCCGTCAGCGAGGAGTCGTCGGTCACCGACGTGCTGAACAAGGTGACGGCCGGTCAGGCGGACGCCGGACTCGTGTACGTCACCGACGCGGCAGGTGCGGGCGACAAGGTGACCGCCGTGCCCTTCCTGGAGGCGGCGCAGGCCGTGAACACCTATCCGATTGCCGCGCTGTCCGCTTCGAAGCAGCCGGAGGCGGCGCAGGGCTTCCTCGACCTCGTCACCGGACCCGAGGGCCAGGCGGTGCTGGCGAAGGCCGGATTCGCTCAGCCGTGATCCGAGCGCCGCGCGTGAAGGTTCCGTCCGGGCTTCCGGGCTGGATCTTCGTGCCCGCAGCGGTGGGCGGCCTGTTTGTCGTCCTGCCGTTGTTTGCGATGCTGGCGAGTGTCGACTGGACGCGCTTCTTCGAACTGGTCACGTCGGAATCCTCACTCGCGGCGTTGGAACTGAGTCTGCGCACCGCCGCCGCAAGTACTGCCCTGTGCATCCTGCTGGGCGTCCCGATGGCGGCGGTGTTGTCCCGCAGCAGCTTTCGCGGACTCAACGTGCTGCGTTCGCTGGTGCTGCTGCCCCTGGTACTCCCACCGGTGGTCGGGGGCATCGCCCTGCTCTACACGTTCGGCCGGAAGGGTCTGATCGGGCAGCACCTCGAGGTCGCGGGCATCCACATCGCGTTCACCACCACGGCCGTGGTGCTCGCACAGACCTTCGTCGCGCTGCCGTTCCTGGTGGTGAGCCTCGAAGGGTCGCTGCGGACCGCGGGCAGGCGGTACGAGCACGCCGCCGCCACGCTCGGTGCGAGTCCCACCACCGTCTTCCGGCGGGTGACGCTCCCCCTGGTGCTGCCCGGACTCGTGTCCGGTTCGGTGCTGGCGTTCGCGCGGGCGCTCGGCGAGTTCGGGGCGACGCTGACGTTCGCGGGCAGTCTGCAGGGCGTCACACGGACCCTGCCGCTCGAGATCTACCTGCAGCGCGAGACGGACGCGGATGCGGCCGTGGCGTTGTCGCTGGTGCTGGTGATCGTCGCGGTCGTCATCGTGGTGGGTTCGCGGGGCTGGGCGTCGAGGGCGGCGCTGTGACCGGCCTGAGCGTCGAGGCCAGGGTCGCTGCACGCGGCGTCGAGGTGGGATTCGACCTCGCCGAGGGTGAGGTGCTGGCGGTCCTCGGACCGAACGGCGCAGGCAAGTCGACGGCGCTGTCGGTGGTCGCGGGCCTGGTCCGCCCGGACGCCGGACGTGTCGAACTGAACGGTCGCGTGCTCACCGACACCGAGCGTGGCATCGCGGTGCCGCCGCACCGTCGCGGTATCGCGCTGCTCGCGCAGCAGGCACTGCTGTTTCCGCATCTGACGGTGGCCGCGAATGTGGCGTTCGCGCCGCGTAGTTCGGGCCGCGGGCGCCGGGAGTCGCGGGCGGTCGCCGAGAAGTGGCTGGACGCAGTCGATGCGGCCCAGTTCGCCGATCGCCGTCCGCACGAGTTGTCCGGGGGGCAGGCGCAGCGGGTCGCGGTCGCCAGGGCGCTCGCCGCGGAACCGCAGGCGCTGTTACTCGACGAACCCATGTCCGCCCTCGACGTCGCTGCGGCCCCCGCCCTGCGGGTGCTGCTCAGGCGGGTGCTGCGGGAGGGCGACCGGACCGCGGTCGTCGTCACCCACGACGTTCTCGACGCGCTGGCACTGGCCGACCGGGTGATTGTCGTCGAGGGCGGACAGGTCGTCGAATCCGGTTCGGTGCGCGACGTGCTGACGCGCCCGCGCAGTGCGTTCGCCGCGCGGATCGCCGGACTCAACCTCGTCCCCGTGTTCGCGGCGCAGGGCGGGTTCGAGACGGAGACCGGTGTTCGGATGCAGGGTCTGCTCGACGCCGACTTCGTCGGGGGCGCGCCGGCCGTCGCGGTGTTCGCACCGCATTCGGTGGCCGTGCACAGGCGGTCTCCGGAAGGCAGTCCACGCAACGTCTTCCAGGTGACCATCTCGGAGATCGAGGTGCGCGGGCCGACGGTCCGGGTGCGCGCCGCCGAAGCCGGAGGCCGGCTGGAGCTGAGCGCCGACGTGACCGCGGCGTCCGTCGCGGAACTCGATCTGGTGCCGGGCCTGGACGTGTACTTCGTGGTCAAGGCCACCGAAGTTGCGCTTCACACCGTGCGTACTTGTTAACGTCGGGCGGTTAAGAAGTACTCACGGGTGCAGGGACGCATGCATCAGGTAGACGTTGTAGCTGTCCCACTCCGAGATCGTGAAATACAGATCCTCGCCCGTCGACCACGGGTGGATGAAGCCGCCGTACGCCTTCGGATAGTCGGCCGTGTCGACGAGCGTCGCCGCGTCCGACCATGCACCCTGCGGGCTCGACGACTGCCGGAGGATGATCGAACCGCCGACGGGTTCGAGGTAGCTCATCTGCCACGTGTCCGCGGCCGCGTCGTAGCGCACCGACAACTCGCTGGCCACCCCACCGACGATGGGGGTCGCGAGGCGCTGGGACACGGGTGTCCACGTGCCGTCCGACCAGTACTGGTACGACGTGGTGTTGAGTACCTGGTCGACGGGTACCCGGGCCAGGCCGATGGTGCCGATCCGCCCGTTGGGGGTGCCGAACATGTACACGTAGTCGCCGTGCGGCACCATCGCGGACACCTGGAACCGGGCACCGAAGATGTTGTCCCACTTGGCGTGCTGGTCCTTGATCCAGGTCTGCCCGTTGTCGTCGGAGTAGGCGATGCCGCCGTAGTTCGTGTACCACATGCCGGGGACCATGCTCCAGCGCTTCACCGACATGTAGCTGAGGTACTGACGGTCACCGATCGCGAACCCCGACGTGGGGATGGTGGTCGTCTCGAAGTTGTTGATGTGCCTGCTGTCGATGATCTCGGCGGCGTGGCACCGGCTGTCCTGGACCATGCTGTCGATGGTCATGCCGTCGGACAGGTCGGTGTCGGTGCTGTGGCCGAGAACGTTGCTCCGCCAGTCCTCGCCGAAGGCGCCGGGCGGGGTCCAGTCCTTGCCGAACGTGTCACCGAACGCGACCGCCACCTCGCCGGGCCTCGTCTCCCACGTGATGCCGAGGTCGGTGCCGTCCACCTGCCAGCGCTTGTCCGTCCGGTTCTCCGAACCCTGTCCGGTCAGCTGCGACACCAGCCGGACGTCGCCGACGGCCGGCTTCGCCATCGCGGCGGTGAGGGAACCACGTACGGCCGGGTTGATCTCGACCGGCGGCGCCGGCTGCGGTTCGGGTCCCGGACCGCCGGGAACGGGAATGGGAATGGTCTCGGGCCGCGGATCGATCGAGATCTTCGGGATGGTCAGCGCACTCGAGCCCGACGACCCCGATGACCCTGCCGAACCCGAAGAACCCGGGCCGGTTTCCGGTTCGTCGACGTCGTCGGTGAGGTCGGGGCACGGGTCCGCGCACGGATCGGCGGGTAGGTCCTGGGCGACGCGGGTCTGGTCGACGCGCGGTCCGGGAACGGGGACGGGCACGAAGTCGGGGTACGGGATCGGGATGCTCACGGTCGGCGGGATCGGGGGCAGCAGTGGCCCGCCCGGGCTCGGCGGCTCCTTCGCCGGGTTGAATCCGGTCTCGCCGCAGGCGTTCACCGGGAGCCACGGCAGGGTCTCGGCCGACGCGGGTGCGGCGGTGAAACCGATCGTCGCGGCGACGGCGGCGGCCACGCACAGGGGCACTCCGGGCACAGACCAGGACTTGTCGACCACGGGACCCCTCCACATCGGTGGTCGGAGTGATGGTGGACCGACCTGCACGCGCGGGGTCGAAGATAACACCGGGGGACGGCATCCGCGGCGCACGCGCCCGGCCCGCCCGGTTGCGGTCCGGTCACAGTGCGGTTTCACCGTCGCAGCGGAATTCGCGGATATTCGGTGGAACCGGATGCGGTCCCGCTGCGTCCAACCTTCATATGGATCCTCTCGAGTACTCGTTCGGAACCGGTGCCGACGCCCCGGTGGCGTGGACGTCGCCCGCCGACCTCGACCTCGGACCGTCGGGCGGCGTCGACGCGGTGCGCCTGGACTTCGACGGCGACGGACTTCTCGACGACGCGATGTGGGATTCGGACGGCGACGGGGTGGCCGATCGTTCGGTGCTCGACTACGACGCCGAGGACGAGTCCCGCTACTTCACCGATCCTTCCGGCGACGGGACGTGGAACGCCGAGATTCCGCGCGAGCCACCGGTGATCGCGGCGGTGCACACGTGGCGCCCCGATCCGGTGGTCGGCACGGCCGGGACCATTGACGCCGGCGCCCAAGCCGGGCAAGGTGGGTTGGGATTTCAAACTTACCGAGGGTTCGACGAGGAGAACACACGATGACCGATCTGACCCGCGAGGCGGCGAGCGCCTTCGTCGTCGCAGCCGGACTGGAACTCGACGAAGTGTCGGGAACGAAGGTGGTCGGCCACATCGACCTGTCCGCCGACCATCACACACCGTGGGGAGTAGTGCACGGCGGCGTCTACACGACGGCGGTCGAATCGGCCGCGAGCATCGGCGCGAGCACGGCCGTCGCCGATCGCGGTCAGTTCGCGGTGGGCGTGCACAACGGCACCGACTTCCTCCGGGCCCGCACCGAGGGGCGGGTCGACGTGGTCGCGGTGCCCATCCAGCAGGGCCGCGTGCAGCAGTTGTGGTCGGTGGTGATCACGGCGTCCGACACCGGCAAGGAGGTGGCTCGCGGTCAGGTCCGCCTGCAGAACGTGCCGATGCCGGGGTCGGAATAGCCCGGTTCTCAGGCAGGTTCGCGCCGGGTGTTGAACAGCACGCCGACCAGTCCGAGGCCGTAGAACGCCCCACCCGCCAGCACCAGTGCGAGTGATCGGCCGTCGGGGGCGATCACGAGGGACGCCGCGGCGATCGACCCGATGAACGCGACGTTGAACACGGTGTCCTGAAGCGCGAACACCTGTCCCCTGCGGTCGTCCTCGATCTCGATCTGCATCGCCGCGTCGCCGCTGAGTTTGATGGACTGCCCGGCGAATCCAAGCAGCAGCGCGCCGCACAGCAGCGACGCCTGCGTGAGGGTCGCGACGAACGTGCACTGCACGACGAGCGCGAGGATCAGGCCGCCGACGATGGTGCGGGACCGTCCGATGCGCGGAATGAGGAACGGTGTCGAGATCGCTGCCAGCAGCATGCCCGTGGCGGTGGCGCCGAGCGCGACACCGAAACCGGCGAGGCCGCCTGGCAGGGCGCTGACGGTGGCGGTGTCGCGCAACACCAGAACCATGATCAACGTGTTGACGCCGAACACGATCCGGTGCGTGCCGATCCCGATCATGGCGGTCGTGACGCCCGGCGAATGCCACACGGCGAGCGCCCCGTTGCGCAGTCCGGCGGCGACGGCGCGGACCGCCCCGTATTCGGGTTTCTCGTCGGCGTGCGGACCGAGAAGTCGATGGTGGAAGCGCGACGCTGCGAACGCGGCCACCGCGGAACCGCAGGCGGCGGCCGCCACGGCGATTCCGGAGCCGCGGTCACCGGCGCCCACGAACGAGATGATGGCGACGGACGTCGCGGCCCCCAGCGCGGCGACGACGGAACCGGTGGTGGCGAGCACCGAATTGGTGGCCACGAGCCAGGAACGGTGCACCACGCGCGGCAGCGCCGCCGAGACTCCCGCGAGAACGAACCGGCTCACACCGATGGCGGAGAGGGCGAGCACGAGGAGCGCGGATTCGCTGGTCCCGGTCTCCAGCAGCGCGGCGGTCACCAGAATCAGCAGTCCGCGCAGCACATTCGCCCACAGCAGCACGCTGCGGCGGTCCCAGCGGTCCAGGAGTGCGCCCGCGTACGGTCCGATCACCGAGTACGGCAGCAGCAGCACCGCGAAGCCGGCGGCGATCGCGACGGGATCCGTCTCCCGCTCGGGGTTGAACAGAATCGCGCCACCGAGTGCGGCCTGGAACATGCCGTCGCCGAGTTGGCTGGCGAATCGCACGGTGGCGAGACGGGCCAGTCCGGGCGACCGCCGGAGCGTGTACGCCGTTCTGCGCCACGCCTCGCGCCGGTCCCCGAGCTGTTTCGCCATTCACAGGACCCTATCCGGCGGCCGCGACCGACCTGTCCTGCCACCACCGGACGGTCTCCTCGGCAGCTCGGCCGAGTGGCGTCGGGGCCAGTCCGAGGCGGGCCTCGCTCTCGGACGAGTCCATCACGAACGGCTCCTCGAACTGATACAGCATCTCCGCGAGTTCGCGGGTCCCCTGGTGGACGAGCCCGCCGCCGCGGATCACCCAGCCGGGCAGGGTGCCCACCTTCGGGGCGGGAACCCCGGCGGCCTTCGCGTAGGCCTCGACCATCTGCCGCTGGGTGACGGCCGGCGCGGTCGGTGCGTGCAGCACCGAGTTCCACAGCGCCGGGTCGTGGGCCGCGGCGATCATCGCGGCCGCGAAGTCGTGGATGTACGTGAACGAGTGGGGCAGGTCGGCGGAACCGAGGACGCGCATCGTCTTGCCCGCGAGGACGACGGGCACCATGCGCTCGCCGGCGTGCGCGTTCAGCACCCGCGGTCCGAAGAAGTCGGACGCGACGACGCTGACGGTGGGCGTCGAGGACTCGGCGCGGGCCTTCAGCAACCGGGTCCGGATGCCGCGCTTACCGGAGTCGGCCGACCGCGGCGTGTGTTCGGTCATCGGCTGCCGAGACGCGTCGTAGGAGTAGAGGCTCTCGGGGAAGACGACGACCGCGCCGACGCGTCCGGCGGCCTCGAGGACCGTCTGCTCGGCGGCGGGGAGTTCGCGCTCCCAGGCGTCGGCGTTGTAGGCGGCGTGGATGCAGTGGTAGACGGCGGTCGCTCCGTCGAATGCCTCCTGCAGCGCGGCGGCGTCGGAGACGTCGACCTTCCGCCGCTCGATCAGGGGATGGTCCGGGCCGCTGCCCGAGCGGGTGAGGACCCGCACCCGTCGGCCCTGTTCGGCGAGCTGCCGGGCGACGGTCCAGCCGACGGGTCCTGCTCCGGTGACGATCTCGAGGTTCGACATTTCTGCTCCCGCTGAGTGAGTCGATTTCGGTGATTCGAGAGCACTGCTCTCTGTTATTCGAGAATGCTCCCTCCGGTCCGCAATGTCAAGAGCAGTGCTCTCGTTTGTTGACACTGCTCTCTGAAATTGCGACGCTGGACCCCATGCCAGGAACACCACGCGAGCGCGCCCGCGAGCAGACGTTGCAGGACATCACGAGGATCGGTCGCGAACAGTTGGCCTCGGTCGGGGGTGCGGCCCTGTCGCTGCGGGCCGTCGCGAGGGACCTCGGCGTGGTGTCGTCCGCCGTGTACCGGTACGTCAAGAGCCGCGACGAACTGCTGACGCTGCTCGTCGTCGACGGATACAACGAACTCGGCGACGCCGTGGAGGCCGCAGTGGCGTCCGCGGCCGGACCGCGGGAGCAGTTCCTGGCGCTCGGACGTGCGGTGCGGGAGTGGGCGCTGCGCGAGCCCGCGCGCTACGGATTGCTGTTCGGCAGCCCGGTTCCCGGTTACGACGCGCCCGGGGAGCAGACGACGACTCCGGGAACGCGGGTGATCTACGCGCTCGTCGGGATCTTCGACAACGCGTTCCGGGCGGGCAAGCTCGAGGCGGACGCGGCGGCGCCCATCGACGACCGGCTCGCCACCGACCTCGACCGCGTTCGCGCCGAACTCGGCCTCACCACACCCGATCATCTGCTCGCCCGCGGCGTGCTGGTGTGGTCGGCACTGTTCGGGGCCGTGAACTTCGAGGTGTTCGGGCAGTACGGCGCCGACACGTTCACCACACCGGGCGCACTGTTCGAGCACCACCTCGCCGTACTTGCCGAGACGGCGGGGCTGCCCGCGGCGTAAAGCGGCGAACCGGACGCAGGTCGCGTCCTCCGTCACATCGCGTTCGCCGCGGTGGGATGATGTTCAGGTGGCGCACGCAGAAGAACCCGAAGATCGAACGGCGTCGACGGAACCGGTGGTCCGGCCCGGCAGCCTGTTGGTCTCGTCCACAGATCTCGTCGAACCCGCATTCCGTCGCACCGTGATCTATGTGATCGAGCACAACGAGGCCGGAAGCCTCGGTGTGGTCATCAACCGTCCCAGCGAAACCGCCGTCCACGACGTGCTGCCACAGTGGGCGCCGCTCACCGCGCGCCCGTCCGCGCTGTACGTCGGCGGTCCCGTCAAACGTGACGCCGCACTGTGCCTGGCGACGCTGCGCACCGGCGCGCAGGCCGACGGCGTCCCCGGTCTGCGCCGGGTCCACGGCCGCGTGGTGATGGTCGATCTCGACTCCGACCCCGAGGTCGTCGCCCCGCTGGTGGAGGGTGTCCGGATCTTCGCCGGCTACTCGGGCTGGACATACGGTCAGCTCGACTCGGAACTTCAGCGCGACGACTGGATCGTCATCTCGGCGCTCGCGTCGGACGTCGTCGCCCCCGCCCGGGTCGACGTGTGGGCGCAGGTGCTGCGCAGGCAGCCGCTCCCCCTCGCCCTCCTCGCCACCCACCCGATCGACGTCGAGCGGAACTAGCCGACACACCCCGCGCACGTCCCTGGGCTGTCGGGGACGGGTGGTATCAACAGAGGTGGGGAACGAGAAGTGAGGAGGACAGCACACGTGATCGACACCTGTCACGGAACATTGATCGTGCACACGCTCTACGGAGCCGAATGCACCGACGAGTCGTGCGTCGAGTTGTCCGAGGTCCGGCACGCACTGATCATCGACTGTGACGAATTCGGTGACTGCGGGTGCTCGGCGGAGTTCGCCGAGCAGTTGCGTCACGCCTCCTGAGAATCCACCTCGAGCGTCACCCCGACCTCCGACAATCGCCGGCTCAGCTTCGGGAGATGGCTGCCCGGCCAGTACAGCTGCGCACAGTCCCGGCACCGGCTGAACTGGTGTTCGTTGCGCGCGACCCCCGGCGGCGCCTCGGCGAGCGCGTCGTCGCGGGGAATCGGCGCGAGTAACCCGTTGCATCGCGCGCACCGCGTGAACGGCGTGATCCGCGACCGAAGGTCGAAGCGGTCCAACACTTCCCGCAGCTGCCGGCGTGGGTCCGTTTCGTGCAGGAACGCCCCGTGGGTGACCGCCGACCTCTTGAGCAGTCCCGTGTCCCGGGTCAGGACGACGCGGTGCTCGGCGAGGGAGATGTCCACCAGTTCCGTGTCGTCGAAGTCGTTGCGGTAGCGGGTGTCGAAGCCGAGCAGGCGGAGGTAGCGGGCGAGGCGGCCGAGGTGCACGTCGAGCACGAATGTCGGGTCCCGCAACGGTCGCGGGCGCAGTTGCGTCACCCCGGTCAGGTCGAAACGCTCGAACACGGGATACACCGCGACGCGTTCGCCGCCGCGCAGGAGATACGCGAAATCGACGGACACTTCGTCGACGAGGATCAGATCCACCTCGGTGTGCGGGACGCCCAGCGCCTCGATGCGGTCCTTCACCGACGGTGTGCCGTCGAATCGGTGCTCGAAGGTGCGCTTGCGCTGCACCGGCGGCAGAAAGTCGTTCAGCTCCTCGTAGAAGCGGAACTCGCAGTGGCGAAGCGGTTCGGGCATCGGCGTTTCACGTCCTCAGGCCACAGTACTGGCCGCCTCGGCCCGGTCCCCACCCTTCGTGCGGACGCCCAGCACGGCGACGACGCCGCACAGGACGGCGCCGATGATCGCGAGTTCGAGGACGGCCACGTGCATGCCCTGGACGGTGATGGCGATGCCCGCGCAGATGGACGGCACCGCGAGACCGACGTAGCCGACGGTGAAGAACGCGGCGAGTGTGCCGCCCTGGGCGTCGGGGGCGTGCTCGGCGGCCGCGGCGCCCACCGCGCGCATCGCACCGGCGAACGAGAGTCCGTGTCCCACACCGACGACGACCGTCACGGCGCACAGAAGGGCGAGGGACGGCGCGAAGTCGACGACGAGCAGACCGACCATGCCGACGCCGACGGCGCCGATGCCCAGCGTTCGGCAGAGCACGGTTCCGAGTCGGTTGGCGACGAGTTGCGCCGACACCGAGCACACCATGACCAGTGCGGCGGCACCGCCGGCGACCACCAGGTTGCTCACGTCGAGCAGGTCGATGATCCACGTCGGGACCACCGACTGGAACAGGCCGACGGCGCCCCACGCCAGCGCCACTCCGAGGGAGGACAGCCAGAACACCCGGCGGAGCGGTGCGGGGACGTGCGGCACCTGGAACAACTGGGTGGGGCGTGACTGTCCGCCGGTGGGTGCGGGGAGCAGCAGCACCAGGATCAGCGCGGGCAGGAGCGCCAGCGTGAACAGCACGTACGGCAAGACCAGGGCGTGCGGAAGGTACTGCGCGACGGCGCCGCCGAAGAGCGGGCCGAGCGCCGCACCGAGGGCGGTGGTGAGGGTGGCGGCGAGACCGGCGCGGCGCAGGTTCCGGGCGGGTTCGTGCTCGATCAGGGCGGCGGAACCGGCGGCCGAGCACGCGCCGACGGCGATCCCCTGGGAGATCCGGCCGAGGAACAGCCAGACGGTCGAATCGGCGAAGGCGAGGAGCACGGCGCCCAGCACGCTGAAGAAGATCGCGGCCAGCAACACGAAGCGGCGTCCGAGCGCGTCCGACAGCGGGCCGAAGAACAGCAGCGAGGGAAGCAGACCGGCGACGTAGACGGCGAAGATCAGCGTCTGGACCAGCGGGGTGAAACCGAATTCGTGGCGGTACAGCGAGTACAGCGCCGTGGGCATGTTGGAGCCGAGGAGCAGGACGACGAGGAGATAGTTCAGACCGTGGAAGTGGCGGCTGGTGGTGCGGGCGGTGGCGGTCGGGAGGGTGTCTGCGCGAGCGGTTGACGTGGACGTGTGGGGTCGCCTCCTCGGGCTGTCCGAATACGTGAAGCTGTCCAAATACATGGGACGTCCTACGTAGTTTAGACGGGCCGGTCGGGACGAGCGAGCCGGCGAGGTGTGAGGATGAGTACATGACGGTGGTTCGGCGCGAGTCCGCGTATCAGCAGTCCCTGGACTGGATGCGCGGCAGGATCGCCGAGGGCGACTGGAAGGTGGGCGAGCGCATCCCCACCGAACCCGAGCTGATGACGCTGCTCGGGGTCGGGCGCAACACCGTGCGCGAGGCCATCAAGACCCTGACGTCCACGGGCATCCTCGAGATCCGGCGGGGATCGGGGACGTTCGTGCGGGCACGCACCGACATCGGCGGGCTGCTCGGGCGGCAGGTCGCGGTCGCCGAGATGCTCAACGTCTTCGAGGTCCGGCGGGCCCTCGAGACGGAGGCCGTCCGGCTGGCGTGCGGGCGGCGCACCGACGACGACCTGCGGTCGCTGTCCGCGCTACTCGACGAACGGCAGCGCACCGCCGACGAGGCATCCCGATTCGCGGACGCCGACCTCGCGTTCCACCTCGGGGTCGTGGAGGCCGCGCACAATCCGGTGCTGTCCGACCTGTTCGCCGGGATCCTCGAACCCACCCGCGCCACCTACGACTTCACCGAGGGCGTCCACCCGCCGTCGCTGACCACCGACGACCACCACGCCGTCGTCGACGCGATCGCCGCCCGCGACGAGGACGCCGCCGTCCGCGCCGCCCTCGGCTACCTCGACCGCGTGCTCGACGCGGTGCACCAGGCCTCCCGCCCGTGAGCGGTTAGCGAGTCCCTGCACTCTTTGCGCACTCACAGGCGGCGGAGCCGCCTGTCGGCGAACGCGTTGAGTGCGCCGGCCATCTCCTCGGCCCGCGCGCTGGTGACGGTCAGGCGGTCGCCGCACGCGGTCGTGACGATCACGGCGGGGCCGGTCCTCGTCACGACGCCGTAGTTGCGCCTGCCCTTCACCTTGAGTCCCCAGCCGCCGAAGTCGTCGAACGGTGCGATGACGTCGACGCGGGCGCCCTCGATCTCCTCGATCCCGTACTGCAGCGCGGTCATGCCCATGTTCACCACCCGGATGCCGGTCCGGTCGACGATCACCCGGAATCGGAGCAGGCTCACGATCAGCAGCCCCACCGGAACGAACACGGCGAGCGGCCACCACGCGTCGACGAGCAGGCAGACCGCGAGAGCAGGCACGACACCGAGCAGCAGGAGCAGCACCAGCGAGCCGACGGTGCCGAACCCGACCGTGTCCGCGACGGTCGCAGGGTCGTCGGCGCGCGGCAACCGTGGGTCGGGAGTACCGGTCGCGGCAACCCGGGGCCGGTAGTCGCGGAGCAGGGCGGCGCCGATCAGGCCGACGACGGCGCCGATCACGACACCGAGGCCGAGCGACCACAGCGGGAGTTCGGTGTCCGCGGGGTCGGTGACATCGAGTTGGACGTAGAGCAGCAGCACCTGCACCGTGAGGATCAGGCCGACCACGGACAGCCCGACGACGAGCATCGTGCGGCGCATCATCAGCATTGCCTGGGCGAGGGCGGCGATCGCGGCGCATCCGCCGCCGAACAAGACCGTCACCAGGGCGAACGTCCAGGCGCTGGACATCGGGGTGGAGAAGCCGTCCGGCGAGGTGGTGGTCCAGTGCGTCGCGATCTGCGGCGGGAGCCGCGGTTCCCAGACCTTCGTGAGGATCACCCCGGACAGCGCGGCGATCACCGGGAGCAGTAGACCGAAGACTGCGCCTGCGGGGTCGACGACGCGCGAGGAGTTCACCGGACGGGCCGTCGCCTGCCGGTCAGGACGGCTGGCAGGCGCCCTTCAGGGAGCACGCGCCGCAGGAACTGCCGCATCCGCCGGTGTCGGCGGCGGGCACCGACGCGGCGGCACGGGCACCGAGCGATCCGCCCGTCGCCGCGGTGAGCGCGGCGGCCACGACGCTGACGAGGACGGCGCCGATTCCGAAGACTCCGCCGATCAGGATTCCGGCGATTCCGCCGATGACGAGGAGCCCGGCCGCGGCGAGCAGAGTGGGCCCCGCGACCTTGTTGGCCAGCGCAAACGTCTGATCGTCCCGCATCGTCTCGGGGGTGCGGACACCCGCCCACCGGTTGCGCGGGAGGCGCTCGGCGAGGCCTGCAACGGCGACACCGGAGACGGCGACGGCGAGCACGAACAGCACGACGGAGGCAATCAACACGTGACCAGGATACGGCGGACCCGGATGCGCAGGTGAGCCCGGGTGGGGTGAGGCTCTACCCTGGTTGTCGGTATCCCCCTGATCCAGAATGTCAGCCAAGTAGATAGCGACCACAGTGACCGAGCACGTGCAGCCCGCCAACCCGTCCGACGCGACCCCGCAGCACCGCTACACCGCGGAGCTCGCCGGCCAGATCGAGCAGCGCTGGCAGGACCGGTGGAGCGAGGAGGGCACGTTCGACGCGCCCAACCCGGTCGGCCCCCTCGCCGGCGACGTGCCCGCGGACAAGTTGTTCGTGCAGGACATGTTCCCGTACCCGTCGGGGACGGGTCTGCACGTGGGCCACCCGCTCGGCTACATCGCCACCGACGTGTTCGCCCGCTATCACCGCATGCAGGGCCACAACGTGCTGCACACCCTCGGCTACGACGCGTTCGGTCTGCCTGCCGAGCAGTACGCGGTGCAGACGGGCACGCACCCGCGGACCACCACCGAGGCCAACATCGGCAACATGAAGCGCCAGCTGCGCCGCCTCGGGCTCGGCCACGACGAGCGCCGCACATTCGCGACCACCGACGTCGACTTCTACCACTGGACGCAGTGGATCTTCCTGCAGATCCACGACGCGTGGTTCGACAAGGAGGCCGGCAAGGCCCGCCGCATCTCCGAGCTCGGGGCCGAGTTCGTGTCGGGGGCGCGCGCCCTGGAAGACGGACGGGACTGGGCGTCGCTGTCCGTGACCGAGAAGGAAGCGGTCCTCGACTCCTACCGCCTCGTGTACCACTCCGATTCGATGGTCAACTGGTGCCCGGGGCTGGGCACGGTGCTGGCCAACGAGGAGGTCACCGCCGACGGTCGCAGCGACCGCGGCAACTTCCCCGTGTTCCGTAAGCACCTGCAGCAGTGGATGATGCGCATCACCGCGTACTCCGACCGTCTGGTGGACGACCTGGACTACCTGGACTGGCCGGAGAAGGTCAAGACCATGCAGCGCAACTGGATCGGGCGCTCGCACGGTGCGCAGGTGCGGTTCCAGGCAGTGGTCGAGCGAAGCGAGGGTGAATCCTCTGCTCACGACATCGAGGTGTTTACGACACGGCCGGACACGCTGTTCGGTGCGACGTACGTGACGCTGGCGCCGGAGCACGAACTGGTCGACGAGATCGTCGCGGCCGCGTGGCCCGAGGGTGTGGATTCGCGGTGGACCGGCGGTGCCGCAACGCCCGCTGAAGCGGTTGCGGCGTACCGGAAGTCGATTGCGGCCAAGTCGGACCTGGAGCGGCAGGAATACAAGGAGAAGACGGGCGTCTTCCTCGGCACGTACGCGCTGAACCCCGTCAACGGGCACAAGTTGCCGGTGTTCATCGCCGACTACGTCCTCACCGGGTACGGCACGGGCGCCATCATGGCCGTGCCGGGCCACGACCACCGCGACTACGAGTTCGCCACCGAGTTCGGTCTCGACATCGTCGAGGTGATCTCCGGCGGCGACCTCTCCAAGGACGCGTACACCGGCGACGGCACGATCGTGAACTCCGACTTCCTGAACGGCATGTCCGTCGCCGACGCGAAGAAGGCCATCACCGAGCGGCTCGAGGCGGACGGCACCGGCAAGGGCACCATCCAGTACAAGTTGCGCGACTGGCTGTTCGCGCGGCAGCGGTACTGGGGCGAGCCGTTCCCGATCGTGTACGACGCCGAAGGCAACGCCCACGCCCTTCCGGAATCGGCTCTGCCCGTGGAGCTCCCGGAGGTCGAGGACTACGCACCCGTGTCGTTCGATCCCGACGACGCGTCCTCGGAGCCCTCTCCCCCGCTGGCGAAGGCCGTCGACTGGGTCAACGTCGAACTCGACCTCGGCGACGGACTGCAGACGTACCGCCGCGACACCAACGTGATGCCGCAGTGGGCGGGCAGCTCGTGGTACCAGCTGCGCTACATCGATCCCACCAACCCGGACGTGTTCTGCGACAAGGAGAACGAGCGGTACTGGACGGGTCCGCGTCCGGAGATCCACGGGCCGAACGACCCCGGCGGCGTCGACCTGTACGTCGGTGGTGTCGAGCACGCGGTGCTGCACCTGCTGTACTCGCGGTTCTGGCACAAGGTGCTGTTCGACCTCGGGTACGTCAGCTCGAGCGAGCCGTACCGCCGCCTGTACAACCAGGGCTACATCCAGGCCTACGCGTACACCGATGCGCGCGGCGTGTACGTGCCCGCCGACGAGGTGGAGGAGAAGGACGGCAAGTTCTTCCACCAGGGCGCCGAGGTCAACCGCGAGTACGGAAAGATGGGCAAGAGCCTCAAGAACTCCGTGTCGCCGGACGACATCTGCGAGGAGTACGGCGCCGACACGCTCCGCGTGTACGAGATGTCGATGGGTCCGCTGGACACGTCCCGTCCGTGGGCGACCAAGGACGTCGTCGGTGCGCAGCGCTTCCTGCAGCGCGCCTGGCGTGTGGTGGTCGACGAGGAGTCCGGCGCCGTGCGCGTCACCGACGACGCCCCGACCGAGGACACGCTGCGCGCGCTGAACAAGGCGATCGCCGGGGTCAGCGAGGACTACACCGCACTGCGCGACAACACGGCCGCGGCCAAGCTGATCGAGTACACCAACCACCTCACCAAGGCGTACCCGACCGGTGCCCCCCGCTCGGCGGTGGAACCGCTGGTGCTCATGCTCGCACCGCTGGCCCCGCACCTCGCGGAGGAGCTGTGGTCGCGGCTCGGCCACGAGAAGTCGCTGGCGCACGGACCCTTCCCGGTCGCCGAGGAGAAGTGGCTCGTCGAAGACACCGTCGAGTACCCGATCCAGGTCAACGGCAAGGTCCGCAGCCGCGTGACCGTCGCCGCCGACGCGCCGCGTGGGGAGATCGAGAAGATCGCGCTCGCCGACGACAAGATCGTCGCACTGCTCGACGGTAAGGATCCGCGCAAGGTCATCGTCGTGCCCGGGAAGATGGTCAACATCGTCCTCTGACGCGTACCGCGGTCCCGCGTACCGCACAGCCGGAAGCCCATCGCCGTCACGGAAGGTCGTGACGGCGATGGGCTTCGGTCGCTGACGGTTGGCCGCGTGGGGCCCCGCGGTGAGTCATTCGTTCCGCCCGGCCTCCTTCGCGGCGCGTGCGGCGGCAGCGAATTCCGCCATGGTGGGGAATTCGAGGGCGTAGGTGTACTCGTCGGCGGGTTCGGGGGTGGCGCCCCAGCCGGGGCGGTCGTGGCGGCGGTTGATCCACACCGAGGGCAGACCGTGGCGCTTGGCGGGCACGTGATCGTGAAAGAGGCTCTGCGCCACATGCAGAAGACGCTCGCGGCGAACTCCGAGTTCTTCGAGCGCGCCGTCGAGAGCCTCGAAGTGGTTCGGCGCAGGCTTGTAGGCCTTGACGTCCTCGGCGGTGATGATCTTGTCGAACTCGACTCCCAGGCGTGCGTTGCTGCCGGTGAAGCCCGCACGGTGGACGTTGGACAGGATGATCAGTTTGTAGTCCTTCGCCAGGGAGGCAAGCGCTTCGGCGGAGTCGGGAAACGCCGGCCAGTCGGGGACCGATGCGCCGAGCCTGGCTGCCCATTCGTCGCCGACGTCCTTGCCGAGCGTCTCCCCCGTGCGGCGGAAGGCGTCGGCGAGGATCGCCGAGTACAGCGCGTCGGGGGTGTCGCGTTCGGCCCGGGCCTCGTTGTCCGCGTACGCGAGGAGCAGTTCCTCGTCGGTCAACGCAAGTCCGACTTCCTTCGCCCAGGGCGCGAGAACCGCGGCGATGCCGGCTTCCCAGTCGATCAGGGTGCCGTAGCAGTCGAAGCTCAAGGCGTCGTAGTCGGCCAGATTCATGGTGGTTCTCCTTGCGGTGTCGTCGCAGTGTCCTGATCAGGCGGTAACTCGGTATTACTGTTATACAGTACAACAGGGAGGGCGGGAGTGGTAGGCGGTATAGCAGATATACTGCGCCCGGAGGAGGACGGTATGAGTCCAGTGCTGCAAACCCAGACCACCCGCGACGCGCTGGTGGCGGAGATCCGTGCCCAGATCCTCGGGGGTGCCCTCGCGCCCGGTACTCCGTTGACCGAGACAGGTCTGGCGGCCATGTTCGACGTCGCTCGCCCCACGGTGCGGTCGGCGCTGCAGGTGCTGACGAGCCGTCACCTCGCCCAGCAGTCCCAGGGTCGGTCGCTGATCGTTCCGGTTCTCGATCACGAGGACGTCCGCGATCTGTACTTCGTGCGGATTCCACTCGAACTCGAAGGCGTCCGGGTCATCGTCGAGAACGGCATCCCGCTCGGTGAGGCCGAGCGGTATCTCGAGGAGATGGAGCAGATGCCGGCCGACGCCAGTTGGGCGGACCGAGTCGAAGTCCACTCGGCGTTCCACATCGCCATCATCGACGCGGTCGGCAGCAATCGACTGAGCCGAATCTATTCGACACTGCAAGACGAAATGCAGTTGTGCCTGGCGCAGATCCAGAAGTCGTACCCGAATCCCCGAGATCTCGCGACGGAGCACCGAAAACTCCTGGGCGAGTTACGATCCGCCGACCTCGATCGTGCGCAGGGTGAGATGCGCAGACACCTCGAGCGGGCGGTGGAGAACTACGAGAGCACCTGATCGCGTCCCGTTGGCGTGACGGCGATTCCGTAGGTCCGGATGGCGCGGTAGAGAGTGGTGCGGATGATCTCAGCTGCTTCGCGGCGGCCTTCTTGCTTCCGCCGGCGTCCTCGAGCGCCTTGACGATGGTGTCGCGCAAACGGTGGGACACCACCCCAGCGCCATCGCGCCGGCATGAAACCGATCAGCTCGCCATCTGGTGACCCCTGAGCACCATGCAGTCTGGTCTATGTAGCCGCTATCTCACGGGGCATTCCATGTGCCCGCGCCGGGCAGTGCCGTGACGGCAACGCCGGAACGGCCGTCGACCGTCATGGCGGCTACCAGGGTTCCCGAGCCGGTTACGACGGGTGTCGGCTTGACCGCCGGGACCATGGTTCCTCCCACTCCGGTCGACATGTTGCGCCAGTGCACGGTGCAGGAGCAGTAGCCGACGAACTCGGTGATACCCCGCCGCTCCGGGTCGGTGCGCACCGTCACCTGCGTGTAAACGAGGCTGGGGAATCCCGTGGGCAGCGTGGTGATCCCGACGACCGGCACCGGAAGGGCGGCGTCGGCGGGCGCTGCGGTCGCGACCGGTGCGGCCCCGAGGATGAGAGCACCCAGTCCGACCAGGACAGTGGTGATCGACGTCCGGCGTCCGGGTCGGGCGTTCGAGGTACGGCGTCGCATCGGATCTTTTCCTCCCGTGAGGACTCTCATTCGGTTCGCTCGCGGCCACGATCGGCGGTGCGGTCGTTGGGGTCACCGATGCCGTCGTCACGCTCTCGTCATTCGTTACCTTCGACCTGGCCGGACCCCGGGGCTCCGCGCACCGCTGCCGGGAACCCGCACTCCGCCGGCCGTCGATCCCCAGTTATCACTCTAAAGTGATATCATCTAGGTGTGATATTCTCGCGCGGTGGGGAAGTGGACCGCAGAGGTGGGGCTGGTCGACACGGTGAAGGCGTCCCGTCACAAGAACATGAAGGAACTGCGGCCGGGGTCGAGTGGTCGCTCGGAGCTGCGGGTGCTCTTCGCGTTCGATCCCGAACGAAAGGCGATCCTGCTGGTTGCCGGCAACAAGGCCGGACAATGGAAGTCCTGGTACAAGGTCAACATCCCGATCGCCGATGACCGCTTCACAGCCCATCTAGACGAGTTGGAAGGTAGGTGAACACGATGGCAAAGAGTCTCGAGCAGATGCTCGCCGAGCGTCCTGTCGATCGCGGCGCAGTCGAGGCACACAAGTCCCGCATGATCGAGCAGGTGCGCGCACACCGACTTCAGGAGTTGCGCGAATCGGTGGCGATGACGCAGAAGCAGCTGGCCGAGCGGCTCGGAGTCGGGCAGAACCGCGTGTCCAACATCGAGCATGGCGACCTCGAGCGGGTGCAGATCGACACGTTGCGCCGGTATGTCGAGGCCGTCGGCGGAGCCCTACGCGTCGAAGTCGAACTCGGCGACGAGCGCTTCCAGATCGCGTAAGACCGACACTCCACGGGGCAGCCGGTGGGGTGGGCCCGGTCCGGAAAGCTCAATCGCCCGTTACGGGCATCGGCGCGCCCGGTAACAATCCCGACGTGGTGCCTGAGGGTGGCGTCCGGCGCGAAGAGCCGACCTCGGTGCTGGATTCGTCAACCCATTCATTGGTGCGTTGGTATCGGCACGAGCGCTGGCCTTGCCGCTGCAGTTCACACCTTGCGTCCGACGTGCGCGACCGTGTGTGCCAGGTCTTCCCGGCGCGTGCGCTCCTGTGATGGTCGCACCGCTGGCGAGAGAAACGCTGCGATGGTCAACAAAGCCAGGACGACGATCATGGCGGAGCGCAACCCGTTGTGCTCACCCAGGAACCCGAGAAGCGGCGGGCCGACCAGGAACGCGAAGTACCCAACAGTCGATACAGCGCTGACCCGGGCCGCGGAGGCATGGGCAGAGTCGCCGGCGGACGAGATGGCAACGGGAAACCCCAGCGAAGCACCCAGACCCCACAACATCGCGAAAGAACCTGCGAGAATAGCGTTATCGGAGAAGATCACGACTGAGAGCCCCACAGCTCCGAGGGCGGCACTCGCACAGATCACCACTACACGCCCGAAACGGTCCACGAAGTACCCACCGCCGAGCCGGCCGATCGTCATCGCCGCCGCGAACCCTGCGTAGATGAGAGAACCTGCTGTGGCGCCGAATCCATGACCGTCGACCATGAGAAGCGGGAGCCAGTCGTTGGCTGCACCTTCGGCCAGCGCCATCGCAAGCGTGATCACCCCGATCAGGATCAGACGTGAGTCCTTCCAGGCCACCCAAGGTGAGGGGCGTCGGCTATTGACGGTGGAGGTACCCCGCTCGCAAAGCTGTCCGGTTCCCACCGGGACGTGTCGCATTCCCCACCATGCGATCGGAATCGACACAGCGCCGACGATCAACAGGTGAGAATCCACGGGAAATGACGTTGCTGTCAAGGCAATGCCGACGAGGGACCCAACAAGGGACCCAAGACTGAAACACCCATGCACGGTCGGCAATACCGACCTTCCGATGCTTCGCTCGACCTCTGCACCCTCGACGTTCACCGCAACGTCTGCCGACCCCATCCCCAGCCCGAACAGGAACAACCCGCCGGAGACGACGGAAGGGGCGGACCACTCCGTGCCGATGGCCATCGTGAGGAGACCGGATATGACGATTGCTGTGCCCGCGCCGATGACCGGCCTCGTCCCGAATCTCCGAACCAACGCACCCGATGACAGGATCCCGGCCATCGAACCGATCGACAGTCCCGACAGAACGAGACCCATTTGCCCAGTGGATAATCCGAGTTGGTCGCGGATGGTAGGTGTTCGAACCACCCACGATGCCAGTCCCAGTCCGGGGACGAAATAGACAACGAACAATGCTAGGCGGCGCAACCGTAGTTCGGCGTTCATGGATGGCCTCTCGGCAGCGTGAACTGCAGTACGCAGTTTCTCGTGGAGCGTTGAAGGTCTTTCGTCGGCGTTCAGCTGCCGTCGGTTTCGATATCCCAGTGTGTTCCGGGTGGCGCTTCGATTCCCGTGGGATTGGGGCCTTGGACGGTGAGCATCCTCGCGTACCGAGGAGCCCAATACCTGCCGATCTGCCCGGCGACGACCTGTACGGAATCACCCTTCCGGGCGATCACGGTGCTGCCCCCGGTCTCCACGTGGAGCTCTCCGTCGAGGACATAGTTGGTTTCATCTTGTGGATGAACGTCCTCCCAGCCCGCTTTCGTGAGCTCCCACTCCGCGAGCAAGATGCCCGACCAACCTCTCGGATCCGGCGGTATGATCCACCGGCCGCGCTGGCCCGGGTACTCCTGCGCGAGATCCTCGTGCCGCCACAGCCGAGGGGGCTGTGCATCGGCTCGGACGTAGTCCACGTGCTCGCTGGACTCGGCAACCATGCTGATCTCCTTTTTCACAATAGGAATGTGGATCGAACGGCCGTGGTCGTGGAGCCGACACCGTGTCCGGCTCCACGACCGCTCGATCTCGTGCTGCGGTTCGACTACCTGGGATCGTCTTCGAGGTCGAGGTCCTGGCGTCCGATCCGGCGATAAACCTCGGGGTGACGGATCTTGTATCGCAGCGCCACGACCACGCCGACCACGATGATGAGCACCAGCAGGGCGTCAGCAACGTAGCCGCCGGTCTTACTGCCGACCATCGTGTCCATGTGCTTCACGGCTAGTGCCATCGTGGCTGCGATGCCGATGAAGGCCAGTACCGGGGAAATCCAGGACTTCCAGATTCCGACGTGACCGGGGTTGCGTCGGAAGAAGATGATCACCGACAGGCTCGTCCCCAGGAGGAGGGGAAGTACGCAAATGGTTCCGAATCCGGCCAGCGCCCCGTATGCGGCAACCACGTCGCTGCTCAAGGTCACTACGAGAAGGTAGATGACGAGGCAGATGGCCGCGGTCGTGAGAACTGCAATGTACGGGGAACCCAGTCGCGGATGGACCCGTGCCAACCGCGGAGACAGCACGCGATCGCGCCCGAGGGTGTAGAAGTAACGTGCTGCGGCGCTCTGGGTGGAGTTGATCGCCGCAACGATGCTGGTCACCAGCAACACGGAGACCATGGTGGAGAAGAAGCCGCCCATGTAGTTCTGGACACTGTCGAAGAATGATCCGACGGGGTTGTTTCTCGCGTCGTCGTGAGCGTTCGAAGGTCCCACCGCGATGATGTAGGCCCAGATTCCGGTGCCGTAGAAGACGGACATGAAGGTGATGGCCGCGTACGTTGCCCTCGGTACAGTCTTCTCCGGATTCCGGGTCTCCTCACGGAACACCGCGGTGGATTCGAGTCCGATCAGCGACGCCAAGGAGAACAAGATCGCAAGACCGACGCTGCCGGACGTGAAGGTGTTCCAGGTGAACGATGAGGCCGAATAGCCTTCGGAGCCTCCTTTGACGAACACCACCGCCTGCCAGATGGCCACGACCGTGGTTTCGATGACAACGATCGTTCCGAGCACTCTCATCGAGAGGTCGATGCGGAGAATATTCAGCACGGTCACGATTCCGAGAACGATCAAGCCCCAGTACTGCCACGGAATCGGCGAACTTCCGAACAATTGATCCATCAGGTTGACCGTGATCAGACCCATGTAGGGATAGCCACCGACAGTGATGGTGATGTAGGCAATCAGTGCGAGAAAGGCGCCGGCCAAGCCGGCAGGCTTGCCCATTCCTTCGGCGATGTAGCAGTAGAAGGCGCCGGGACTCTTCATATGCTTGCTCATGGCGATACAGCCGACTTCGAACAGAAGCAACAAGACTCCGGCCACGATGGAGGCGAGTGGTGCACCGATACCGTTGCCGAAGGCGATTACCAGCTGTTGATAGCCCGCCATGATCCCGAGTGGCGCGCTGAATGCGACGAAGATGAGTGTCAGAGCCGGGGCGCCTAGCCTACGCGGCAACCGATCGGGCCTCGATTGGGTCACATGGGATACTTCGTCAGTGTTGACTGGTGGGGACGTTGTCATCTGAGGATACCCTCCATAGTGACCGGAACATCTGATGGTTCGTACATTCGCTGAGCCTCACTTTGTGCGTGTCGAGTCGATGGTCTTCATGAAGTCCGGGTGCCGTCACCGTCGGGATGGCATCCGATCCACGATGCGACTCGTCTGTTTCAGCTTGTGGTCACAAGCGAGAACGTGAAGATTGCGGTACACCGCGTCGAACGGGCCGAGCAAGGCAAGGTCATCATCGGACGTAGGACTTGATCGCAACATCCGCAGACGTATCGCGGGTCGGCTCATGGCGATCGAGCAGGCTCACTGCGCAGCGCATCGGTAGGCGTGGGGAGCGTCCGCCGGAAGTGCCTGGTCGGATTCTCGATGACATTGCAATCCTCCGCGGATTGAAGTGGGGCCGGACCGATGCATCCTGGCTTTGTTCGGTGCGTCACAGTTCAGTCTGCTGCGTTCACCGAACCCCCGATAGGGGCAATCTGCGAAACGTGACCCCGCTTGGTTTCACGAACCGTGCAGACACGGCGGCCATCGCCGGCACCGAGCTGTTTGTGCGTTGCTAGACTCGCGCAATGGCGAGCACCACCCGCAGCCCCCGCGGGCCGACAGATCGCGAACGGGCGTCGCGGATCGCGCGAGCGACAATCGACGTACTCAGGCAGGGCGGCCTCGCCGGGCTGACGCACCGTGCAGTTGCTCGACAGGCCGACGTGCCCCTGGGCTCGACGACATATCACTATGCGAATCGCCAGGAGCTGCTCGAGGCTGCTATTCGTGTGGGAATCGCGGAGTTCGAGGAGCTGATCGCGCAGTGGGCGGTTGGACTTGACGCGAACAATGTGGCCTCACGGCTTGCGACGCTGATTGCGACACAGTCCTTTCCAGGCGAAGCTCGCGACGGAATCCTGGTCGAGTACGAGCTCTACCTGGCGTCTGCGCGCACCGTGGACCTGAGGCCGCTGAGCCATCAGTGGGACGCGGTGTTGCGCACCGTGCTGGAGGATCGAGTCGGCAAGAGCGCGGGACGCGTCTACTTCGCCGCGTACGTCGGCTTGATGTTCGAGTCGCTGATCAGTGACGAACCGCTCGATCAGGCCGAGGTCGAACGTATCCTCGGCGCCATCGTGCCCGACTGACGAATCTGTTTCGACAGTTCCCGATTTACTTTCTCTTGCAACACATTACGCCTTTAGAGCAGGTAACCCCACCAGCATAAGGGCCAGTTCCGGCCGCACGAACAGCCCGGCGGCCGAGGCCCGTTCGTCGAGTGACTGTTGACACACCACTGCCCTCGTTCTACATTTGCCTCACTCGATGTGTACACGAGTACACATATGGAGGGATCCAGGAGGACGAAACATGTCAATCACCCACCCTGAACGTGTTGACCAGGGAACTCGTGGGAGCCTCGACCCGGACGGGGCGGTCGGGCAGGCGATCGAGAACGGCCAGACACTCCCCTCGAGCTGGTACACCGACGACTCCATCTTCGAACAGGAGAAGCATGCGATCTTCCGGCGCTCGTGGGAGTACGTCGGGCATCGCGGTCAGGTGGCCAAGCCCGGAGACTTCTTCACCTGCGAGGTCGGTGGCCTCCCGATCGTCGTGGTCTGCGGGAAAGACATGGTTGTGCGCGCGTTCCACAACATCTGCCGGCACCGTCACCACTCGGTGGCCATCGGAGCCGGCAACCGAAAACTGCTCCAGTGCAACTACCACGCATGGACGTACAAACTCGACGGATCGTTCAACGCGGCGCCGCGCTCGAAGGAGGACCCGAATTTCGACGGCACGCCCCTCTGCTTGAAGACCGCAAAGGTCGATTTTCTCGGCAACATGGTATTCGTCAACCCGTCCGGGGACGCTCCCTCGCTGACCGAAGCGCTCGGGCCGATCCCGATACTCGCCCGGGATCGAGCCCTCCCACTGGACGAAGCCACCTTCCAGGGACGCAAGTCTGTCGACTTCGACTCCAACTGGAAGATAGTGTGGGACAACAATTGCGAGTGCTACCACTGCCCCACTGTGCATCCGTCCTGGTACAAGACGGCCCGGTTGGACGGCGAGCACCTGTACAGCTACCCCATCGGACCGCTCCAGTTCGAGGTCGTCATGGAGCAGTACGAGGGCCTGCGTGACGACAACTCGTACTACTGCTGGCCGGCCATCTTCTTCATGAGTTCGGGTGGTGCCGGGAAGCTACCCGACAGCGTCGCCGACGGTATCGAGGAGCAAGCCAAGCAGCCTGGATTCATTGCCTTCCGCTTCGTTCCGATCAGCACCCGTGAGACACGCATCGACGTCGATGTGTTCAGCATCGACCCCCTCACCGAGCAGCAGGTCGATGACTGGCTCGAACTCATCCTCACCGTCGTTCGGGAGGACCGCGACGTCTGCTCCCGGGTGCAGAAGGCGCACGACGCAGGTGGAAGCGAACTCGGGACGCTGATCCCCGGGATCGACAGCGAGTACATGACCCAAACGTGGGAGAAACTCGTTCACCGGGCACTGGTTCACCCCGAGGTTCCGATGTACGCACCCATCTTGGAACGCACGGACACGTGGCCTCCGGCCTCTGTACCTGCCGGCCAATCCTGACATCCCCTCCCACCGCACCGCGGTCGAGCAACGGTAATCATTGTGCAGCACAACGTAGACCGGCGCTCGACCGCGGGCGCGACCGCCGCCGACGAAGCGCTGCGCAGTCCTCGCTCCGGATCCGCACCCAGTGGCATCCGACAAAGCCTTGACAAGATGAAAGAAGCGATCGGATGATCGATACAGAATCGGACCGCGTGAAGGTCAACGTGCTCTCGACCGAAGGTGTCACCGCCCACGTCGTGGCCCTCACGCTCGAGCCGACCGCAAATACGCCCCTGCCCGCTTGGCAACCCGGAGCTCACATTGATCTGGAGCTGCCATCCGGCCTCGTCCGCCAGTATTCGCTGTGTGGTTCGCCGCACGACGAGAAGACCTACACCGTGGCGGTCTTGCGGGAGCCGAACGGCAGGGGTGGTTCCGCCGAAGTCCACGACACACTGACACCGGGTACTCAGTTGACCATCAGGGGACCGCGGAACCACTTTCCGTTGGTGGAGTCGAACCGCTATCTCTTCATCGCCGGCGGCATCGGGGTCACTCCGATGCTCCCGATGATCGAAACCGCGGAACGTAACCGCGCCGACTGGACGCTGATCTACGGCGGACGGACGCTGACAAGCATGGCCTACCTTGACCGGCTACTCGAATTCGGACCGGACCGAGTGACGCCCGTTGCCGAAGACGTGAGCGGCCGGCCGGATCTCGGGGCCCTCCTCTCCCAGATCGGAACCGACACTCAAATCTACTGCTGCGGTCCGTCGGGATTATTGGATGCCGTCGAGGCAGAGTGCTCGAGTCGTGGTCTGGCCGGGCAGCTGCATATCGAACGTTTTGCCGCACCGGCGAATACTGTGACAGGACCCGTCGACGGCGACCTCCCGTTCGAAGTGCATCTGCAGCAATCGGGAGTGACCGTCCAGGTCGGGGCGGACCAGACAATTCTTGATGCCTTGGAAGACACCGACGTCGAGGCACCCTTCTCGTGCGAGGAAGGGTTCTGCGGAGCATGCGAAGTAAGGGTTCTCGGCGGAGTCCCCGACCACCGCGACAGCGTATCGCCGGCCGCCGACCACGACGCCGCCAAAACGATGATCATTTGCGTCGGGCGCTCGAAAAGCCCGCGCCTGGTCCTCGATCTGTGAACCCTCTGCCTCAGAATCTTCGATCCTTTCGCACCACGCGTTCCAGTCAGTTCACGACCAGACTGGTTGGTTGGTTTCGCAATTGGCGCCCGCCGCAGCGTCTGCTGTGTGAACCGGCGTCGGGACGGTGGCAAGATAGGAGATCTCCGGTCACGGACAGCCTTCGCCGTGGTCGGAGGTAGCGCCGGATACATTTTCTGCGAGGTGCAAGATGTCATATCGTCAACGCTGTCGCGGACTGGACGAATCGGCGTAAGCGATGTCCGGGATCGATCCGTTCGAAACCCAGCGGGATGTGGTTCTGCCGATCACGACGGAGCTGGAGGCGTGCGGATTCGACGACGCCCAGGAGATCGGTCGTGGCGGCTTCGGGGTGGTCTACCGCTGCCGGCAGTCCGTCCTGGACAGAACGGTGGCCGTCAAAGTGCTGACCACCGACCTGGACGAGGAGAACCACGAACGCTTCTTGCGTGAACAACGGGCGATGGGGCGCCTGACCGGTCACCCTAACGTCGTCAACATTCTGCAGGTCGGTGCGACAGAAAGCGGGCGCCCCTACCTCGTGATGCCCTACCACCCGCACGATTCACTCGACGGCGAAATTCGACGTCACGGACCTCTTGCAGTGGAGGAAGTGCTGAAACTCGGCGTGAAGACGGCGGGAGCACTGGAGACTGCGCACCGGCTCGGAATTCTCCACCGCGACGTCAAACCCGCCAACATACTCCTCACCGAATACGGTGAACCGGCCCTGACCGACTTCGGTATCGCACACTTCGCCGGAGGATTCGAGACAGCGACCGGCGTCGTCACCGGGTCCCCCGCATTCACTGCGCCCGAAGTACTCGCGGGACAAACCCCGAGTCCCGCAGCGGACGTATACGGTCTCGCCGCTACCCTCTTCTGCGCCTTGACCGGGCATGCCGCGTTCGAACGCCGTAGCGGCGAGCAACTAATGGCCCAGTTCGTCAGGATCACCAGCCATCCTCCCCCCGATCCACGCGAGCACGGGGTCCCTGACGACCTCAGTGCGGTCGTCGAACGAGCGATGTCACAGGATCCAGAGATCCGACCTACAGCGATGGAACTCGGCGACGAACTCCAAGAGGTGGAACTCCGCCACGGGCTTCCGCTTGACGAGATGCCCGTGCGCCCGGTTGCGGACCGACGTCCCAGCCTGACACCGAACTCCCGCGCCAAGGCACCGTCGGGGGCAGATCCGGGGAGACCACTCGCGGGAAATCTCCCCGTCGCGTTGACCAGCTTCGTCGGTCGCCGAAGCGACCTCGCGGAAGCGAAGAACCAGCTGAAGGTGTCTCGCCTCGTCACGCTGACCGGGATCGGCGGTGTCGGGAAAACTCGGCTCGCATTGAAGGCAGCAGCACAATCAGACCGTGCGTTTCCCGATGGTGTGTGGCTGGCCGAACTCGGCGAACTGCGCGACGAATCCCTGCTGGTCGACGTCGTGACCGGCGCACTGGGAGTGCGGGAACAGTCGGCACGGCCGGTTCAGGACCTGCTCGTGGAATTCCTCGGCTCGAAGCGGATGCTGCTCGTTCTCGACAACTGCGAACAGCTGGTGGACGCCGTCGCGAAACTGGTCGAGATCCTCCTGCGCAGCTGCCCGGAACTCCGCATACTCGCCACCAGTCGAGAGGCCCTCGCCATCGGCGGCGAAGCAGTCCTTCGTGTTCCCCCGCTCACCGTCCCCGAGTCCGACCGTCCTTCCTCATCCAGGAGCATGCCCCGATCCGACGCAGTCCGGTTGTTCGTCGAGCGTGCCGCGGCCGCTGTCCCGGGCTTCGAACTCAACGACAGCAATCGAGCGGCCGTCGCCGGAATCTGTCGAAAGCTCGACGGGTTGCCCTTGCCGATCGAACTGGCTGCCGCCCGCCTGCGCGCCATGTCGCCGGAGCAGATTCTTCGACGGCTCACCGATCGCTACGAATTGCTGACCGGGGGCACCCGAAGCGCGCCGACCCGACAGCAGACGCTTCGCTTGTGCATCGACTGGAGTTACGAGCTGTGCACCACGCCCGAGCAGTTGGCTTGGGAAAGGCTAGCGATCTTCGCAGGAAGTTTCGAACTCGATGCGGCAGAGGAAATCTGCGGCTTCGACCTCTCACCATCGGGGGTGGTCGACGTTGTGACCTCTCTGCTCGACAAATCGATCCTCATTCGCGAGGAATCCGGCCCCGTGGTTCGATTTCGGATGCTCGAGACACTTCGAGGCTTTGGCGCGGAGAAAGCACAGGAAAGCGGCCGATACCGCGACCTGCGAGTGCGACACAGAGATTGGTACCGCCGGTTGGCTGAGGATGCCAATACACAGTGGATTGGTGACAGACAGCTGGAATGGTTCCAGCGAATCGAACGTGAGCAACCCAATCTCCGGGAGGCGATGGAATTCTGCGCCTCCGAAGATCCCGTCATCGGCTTGACGATCGCGAGCGCTCTCTTCCAATTCTGGAACTCGAGGTCGCTGTTCAGTGAGGGACGGTATTGGCTCGACCGGATTCTGGATCGCCACAGCGGGCAGCCGACAATCGAACGGGTCGAGGCGCTGTATGCCGATAGCGTGTTGGCGGAAATGCAGGGGGACCTCTCGGTCGCAGCCCGGTTGGTGGCGCAGGCACTCCAGCTCGCCGAGCAGACGCAGGACTCGACGATCGATTCCCTCGCCGCCCATGCGGAGGGGCTTTGCGCACTGTTCAGTGGTGACCTGCCCAAGGCGTGCTCTCGGCTAGAGGCTTCGGTGTCGGCTTTCGTCGATCCGCGCGATCTCTCCCTCCGGCTCGAGGCGTTGATGTCGCTCGGTATCGCTTACGAATGGCGGGGCGATACCGACCTTGCGATTTCCCGCTTCGAAGAGGTCCACGAGATCACCCGATCGCGAGGGGAATCGGTGTTGCAGGCCTATTCGCTGTGGGCTCTGGGCGTTGCCTGGTGGCGGCGGGGCGAACCGCGTCGCGCAACGGAGCAGCTCGAGCGGGGGCTCCGATTGGCACAGGTCGCGAACGACCAGGTCGGGGCTACGACCTGTTTGGAGACACTCGCATGGATTGCGGCGAGCGACGAGGAGCCTCGCCGCGCCGCGGTGTTGATGGGGGCTGCCGAAGTACTCAGCCGTGCGGTAGGCAGTTCCTCCGCATATCTTCCGAACCTCCTCGACTACCACAACGACTGCGAGCGGAGGGCGCGGCAAGCTCTGGGCACAAAAACTTTCGAGGCCGCACGCCATGAGGGGAATGCTCTCGACCTCGATGCCTCGGTTACCTTTGCGCTCAACAGGCAATCCTCCGACCAAGCGGGCAAGATTCCCAAGCCATCTCTTCTCACCAAGCGCGAGCACGAGGTCGCCGAACTCGTGGCGCGGGGGCTGACCAACAAGGCGATCGCTGCCGAGCTCGGCATCTCCCCGCGGACGGTCCAGGGGCACGTCGAGCACATCCTCACCAAACTCGGATTCACGTCGCGGGTCCAGATCGCGGCGTGGATGGTCGAACAGATCAATGAGATATGAAGGCCTCTCCCCAAATGCCGGAATGGCAACCAGTCTGTGACGTGCCCCAGGCGTCGGCGCCATCAGGTACCGGCACAGTGGTTGGCCGTTTGAGGCTCTGAATTCGGTTCAGACCCAAGCTGAGGCGCACTCGTAACGGCATCGGCCGGGTGGTTCCCATATTCCCAGTGGATCGGAGACCTCTCACTCGCGAATGCAGCGTTGCTGCACAAAAGGCGAAGCAGTGGAGCCGTCATATGCACACTATGGGTCTAACTATCTCAGTTGTCTCGCTGCAGACTGAACATGAACAACGTCACGCGAGGAAGTTCTGAGATTCATGTTCTCTACCAGAAGCAATATTCGTCGCATGAGCGGGCGTCGATCCCGCGGCGTGTGCGTTGCCAGGCCTCGCGGCTGGAGCCCCGCGGGACGGTGGAGCCTCGGCAGAGCAGGCTGCCGGTGTCGATCGCAGAGCTGAGCGACGGGATCATCGCGAAACCTCACGAAGCCTCGAACGCCCCCGAAGGCGACGCCATCGAGATCGCCGAACTCCTCCGGGCGCACCACAACCACACCGATTCCCTTGATTCTGCAGAGCAGGAAAGGACCACCCATGCCTAAGCTGACAGGCGGCCAGGTCGTCGCACAGGTCTTGAAACAGTACGGAGTTCCATACGTCGCCGGCATCCCCGGCCACGGGATCTGGTCATTGACCGATGCGTTTCTGGAGAAGGGATCCGAGATCCCCTTCATCCAGGTGTTCCACGAGCAGAGCGCCGTGCACCTTGCGGACGGCTTTTATCGGGCGTCCGGCAAGCCGATGGCAGCGGTGACCTCCATTGGTGCGGGCGCCGCGAACACCGTTCTCGGCCTCGCCACCGCGTACAGTGACTCGACGAGCCTGCTCTGTATCACCGGCGGCCCGCCGACCCACATGCGGGGACACGGCTTGCTGCAGGAACTCGACCGCCACACCGACAACGGTTTCCCGCAGGTCACCGACGCGGTATCGAAGCGGAGCTGGGTCGCGACCCGCGTCGAGGAACTGCCGTTCATCATGCACCGGGCGTTCAACACGATGCTGACCGGCCGTCCGGGCCCCGCCCACATCGAGGTTCCGATGGATGTGCAGGCAGAGGCAGCCGAGGTATCCCTGCATGACCTCGCGCGGCGGCTGCCGGTCGGGCTGCAGCAGCCCGACCCCTTGGCGGTCGATCGAGCCGCCCGCGTCCTCGTGGACTCGGCGCGTCCGGTGATCGTTGTCGGCGGCGGCGCGATCACTGCCGATGCCGCTCAGGAAGTCCTGCGGCTCGCTGAAACATGGCAGATCCCCGTGGTGACCACATGGAACGGCAAGGGCGCCTTCCCCGAAGACCACGACCTGTTCGCGGGCAGCGTCGGACAGACCGGCACCATCGTCGGCAACGCCATTGCATCCAAAGCGGATGTGGTGATCTCCGTCGGGTGCCGGTTCACCGACTGGTCGGCATCGAGTTACGCCCAGGGGGTGACCTTCTCCATTCCGCCGGCCAAGCTCATCCACATCGACATCGACCCGCACGAAATCGGTAAGAACTACCCGGCCGAGGTCGGCATCGTCGCCGACGCCAAGCCGACAGTCGATGCCATTACCGCGGCACTGCCTTCCGCCTCGCCGCAGCGTGGCGAGTACCTCGCCGAACTGGGGCGTCTGAAGGAGGAATGGGAGGAACAACTCGCCTCTCGCCGCGACTCGGATCGGTACCCATTCACGTCACAGCGTCCCCTCGGCGGATTACGCAATGTAATGGAGCGAGACGGAATCATCGTCGCCGGCTCCGGCAACACCCAGGGCGCGGTCAAGCAGACCTTCCCGGTCTACCAGCCACGCACGCACCTGACCTCCGGTGGGTTCTCCTCGATGGGTTGGGCGATTCCCGCCGCCATGGGAGCCAAGCTCGCCGCCCCCGACCGTCAGGTCGCGTGTGTCGTCGGTGACGGGGACTTCCTGATGACTGCGCAGGAGATCGGGATCTGCGTCACCCATGACATTCCGGTTGTCTTCGTCGTCCAGGACAACTCCGGGTTCATGTCGATCCGCGGCGGCCAGCGTAAGCAGACCAGTCGGCACATCGGTACCGAATTCAACCGACCGGACGGCACGCCGTACAGCCCCGATTTCAAGGCCCTCGGAACGGCATTCGGGCTCGAGTCGTTCCGCGTCGAGGATCCTTCAGATCTCGAGGCGACCTATCGCAAGGCCTTCGAATCGAAGGCTCCGGCCCTGATCGAGGTGCCCACCGACCGCGACGCGGCCGGACCGTGGGTTCCGGGTTGGTGGGACTTCCCGGTTCCCGCGTATATCGACGACGAACGCCAGGGCGAATACTCGTCCATGCGCGCGAAGGAACAGCACCTGTAGGAGCGTCCACCGCGCGGAGCCGCCGGCGGGGGGCGGCTCCGCGCGACCGGAAGGCGAACAATCCCAGAACTCCGGAAAGCGAACGATGAAGATCACCGATACCAGGCAGCTGGACAGGTCCGGGCTGTCGCTCGGTGTGATGAGTTTCGACGGCGCGCCCATAGGCAATGTTCTCGGGCGCGTCACCGACGACGAGGCACACGAATTGATCTCCTCGGCATGGGATCTGGGGGCGAGATACTTTGACAGCGCTCCGTTGTACGGCAACGGGCTGGGTGAATACAGGCTGGGCCATGGTCTGCGTGAGCGTGATCGCGACTCGTATGTGTTGTCCACCAAGGTCGGCAGGGTCATCTCCCCGTCATCCTTGTCCTCGCGACGCGCATCATGCATGGACACCGCGCCGCTCGAGCCGAGCTTCGACTACAGCTACGACGGCGTGATGCGCAGTGTCGAACAGAGCTTGCACCGGATGCTGACGGATAGATTCGACATCCTGTTCATCCACGACTGCGACCGCCACACTCATGGTCACGATCAGCCTGAGATATTCCGTCAAGCTCTCTCCTCGGCGTACCCGGCGTTGGAGTCTCTGCGAAGCCAGGGTGTCGTCAAGGCGCTCGGGTTCGCGACCAACGAGGTGGACGTCTGCCACAGCGCGCTCAAGAACACCGACGCGGATTGTTTCTTGCTCTCCGGTCGCTACACCCTCCTCGAGCAGGAGTCGCTCGACGATCTTTTGCCCGCGTGCCAGGAGGCCTGCATCGGGCTGATTCTCGGAGGGGTCTACAACAGCGGAATCCTCGCAACAGGACCGGTCAAGGGCGCGACATTCAACGATGCACCCGTACCACCAGCGGTGCGGAAGAAGACCGCACGGATTCAAAAGATCTGCTCGGATCACAACGTGCCGCTTCGTGCAGTGGCGCTTCAGTTCGCGATCGCGCACCCTGCAGTGGCGAGTGTGTGTGTCCGCGCGGGAAATCAGCAGGAACAACAGTTCGATGCCGAGTTGTTCGAATACGACATCCCTACCGAGTTGTGGGCAGACTTGCGTGCCGCCGAATTGATTCGTGCGGATGCGCCCACTCCGGGTGACGTTCCTCGAACGACTGGGCACGCCTACTCTCCCACCTGAACGCTGATGGCTGCAGCGGATCAAGCCTGCCGTGAGGATTCTGCGAGACATTGGGGCCGACCGCAGCGGTCGGCCCCTGTTCGCGGATGCACCCCGATGTCAGGGAACAGCCACGAGGGCTGCCGCGCCGTCCGCGACTCTGTCCGGTGGGATGGTCATGCGCTGTGACAGAGCCTTCCTCGCGAGCATGTAGTCCTGCGGCCTGTTGACGGCGTGGACGGCCAGGAGCCGTCCGTCTCGGTAGTAGAACGCCGAAAACTTCTCGGCCGCAGGTTCACCACGGAGCTCGACGTGGTCGTAGCCCTCCGTGAGACCTGCCATCTGGAGCTTGAGATCGCCTTGGTTCGACCAGAACCAGGGCAGCGCCGAGTGCGTGAACGGCTGCCCTGCAATAGATGCAGCGGCAACCTTGGCCTGGTCGACTGCGTTCTGTACCGATTCGAGCCGGACGAAGCCGGAACCTGTCATCGGATTCGGCCCGACGGTGCAATCTCCTGCGGCGACGACCCGGGAATCGCTCGTCCGGGCGAAGGAGTCGACGACGATGCCGCCGGCGGTCTCCAGTCCGAGGCGTTCGGCCAGCTCGAGGCGGGGTGTCATGCCGACCCCGACGATAACGACGTCCGCCGGCAGCAGACTTCCGTCGGACAAGCGGACACCGGTGGCCTGTCCGTCGTTGCCTTCGATCGCGGTGACGCCGTCCCCCAGCCGGATGTGCGTTCCGCGACGCTGGTGGGCTTCGGTGAGGAAGGCGGACATCTCGGGAGCTACGGTGCGCGAGAGCAGTCGTTCTGCGAGTTCGACCACTGTCACGGTTTTGCCTCGCCCGCGTGCCATGGCCGCGGCCTCGAGTCCCACGAACCCGCCGCCGATGACGACGACGGATGCCCCGTGCTCGAGGTGGCTGATGAGTTGTACCGCGTCGGCGATGGTCCGTAGGTAGCACACGCCTGTGAGGTCGGAGCCCGGGACCGTCAAGCGGCGGGGTCGGCCTCCCACCGCCAACATCAGGTGGTGGAACGACTTCTCCGTACCGTCATGGAGTTGCGCGGTGCCTGCGGCATCGGCAGTCCCGCCATCGAATTCGATGTCGGTGACCCGCTGATTGCACAGGACTTCGACACGTATCTTGTCGTAGTACGCAGGTTTGCGGAACTGAAGGGTTTCGTGATCGGCGGTTCCCGCGAGGAACGCCTTCGACAGCGGTGGCCTCTGGTACGGGAGGTGCGGCTCCGAGCCCACGATGGTGATGTCCGCCGTGTAACCCATCTCCCGCAATGAGAACGCCGCCTGCGCTCCGGCCTGGCCGCCGCCGACGATGAGTGTGCCGGTCATGACTGCTCCGGTGCGATCTCGATGCGGAGGCCGTCGAGGCCGTGGTGGAATTCGATCTGGCAGGCCAGCCGGCTGGTGTTTCTCCGTTCGGCCATCGTGCCGTCGAGCATGTCGTCTTCGAGATCACCGGGCGGACCGACGCGGTCGGCATACTCCGGGTCGATGTAGATGTGGCAGGTTGCGCACGCTCCTGCGCCGCCGCACTCGGCGACGATCCCCGGCACACCGTCCTGAACGGCGATTTCCATCACCGACGTTCCGGGCTCGGCCTCGAGCGTGTGGGCTTCGCCCTGTGGAGTGACGAATTGAATAGTGGACATCTGAATCCTCCTTGCGCGCACTGGCCCGGCACGAGAACGAACAGTGTTGGTACAGAATCGTTCCGGTTCTGCCGAGTTCAGTTGGAAACTAGAAAGTGGCGGCCGCCGCGGTGGAATCGGTGGACCGGACCTCGGTGGGGTAACGGCCTGGATCCGCGCCACCTGTGGTGCGTTCGCTGTCGATCCAGTCTTCGACCCTGAGCTGGATTGCTTCGGTCCGCAGAACCTCCGGGTCGATGTAGAACGCTGCCATTCCGGCGGCGAGGGCCACTTCAGGGTCGACGGTCGCCAATTCCTCCACTGCGGCGGCGTAGGCGCACTCCTCGGGTGAGGGCGGGGTGAAGTTTGTGCATTCGGAGCCTTCGAACATCGAGTCGACTGCCGCGGACATCGAGAACGCGGCGTCGATTACTCTCGCCAGATCGCCTTGTACGTCGTGTGCCAGAGCGTCGAGCGACGATCTCGTGTCGAGCGCGGCTTTGAGGAGACGTCCCCCGGATGCCGCCAGGGTCATGCCCTGACCGTAGATGGGATTGAACGATGCGGACGCGTCACCGACGACGAGCAGCCTGTCCGGAAGGGACTCGTCCTCCCAGCGCCGCCGCAGGTTGCCATCCTGGTGGTAGGTATTGATATCACTTACGGGAACAGATCGACGCGCGATCTCGCCGAGCAACGGCGAGCGGGCATCGTCGAGGAAATCGAGGAAGCCTTCTCTTTCTCGCGGCGGGTAGTCCCGCATCATCCCGATCGCGCTCAGGGAATGAACCCCGTTGTCGGCCGGCAAAAGCACACCGCCCCGGTGGTGCCCGGGCGCGGGATGCACTACGAGACCGAGAGCGCCGTCGAGAACTCCTTCCGGGATGCGAACGAACTGCGTCGCGTAACCCATGTAGGCGTTCGCGCGGACTTCGGTGGGTGCGCCGAAGCCGAGGTCTTGCAACCATGCCGGGGACTTGGTGCGTCTGCCCGAGGCGTCGACGACGAAGTCTGCTTCGATCTCGGATCCATCCCGGAGGCGAGTGCCGAGGACGCGCGAACGATCATCCGACAACAGGAATCCGCGCGCAGACCCGTGCCGAATGCTGACGTTGCCGAGTGCCAGGACACGCTCTCGAATGACCAGCTCGAAAAGTGGGCGGCGGAATGCGACGGCATTCGCGCTGTCTACCCGCACCTTCCAACCGGATTCGGACATCATCGGCACTGTGGCGAGTTGATCGAACTCGAGGCACCCGCGTTCGACGAAGTTTTGTCGAATGCCGGGAAGCACTTCTTCCATGCGTTCGAGGCCGAGCGGGAGGATCACGTGAACTTGATTTCCTTGGGGAACACCTGCTCGGGGCTCGGGGCTGCCCGAAAGTTGATCGCGCTCGACCACGGTGACGCGCTCGAAACGGTCGCTTGCGGCGGCGGCGGCCATCAGGCCTGCGACGCTTCCGCCGATCACGACGAGGTGACCATGTGTCATGTCAGTACTCCAATGGTGAGAAGGAATCCGGTGCGATGACGGCGCTGAGCGAGTGGGCGGCTCCGACTGCGGGAGCCGTCTGCACTTCACATCCGTGTACATATGTACATGTACATTCGTACATTATGGGTGTACGTTTGTACACGTGTCAATCGTGTGGATCCAGGGCGAGCCTGGTGGACCTGGAACCGAGCGACGTCCCCAGGCATCGAGGAGTGGTGACGATGAGGAAGGAACCGCGTGTGACGACGCGCCCAGCAGTGAGCAAGCAAGGACAACGCGACCCGGGTCGGCGCGATCGACTGGTTGATGTTGCCGTCGAGGTGATCGCCGAGCGCGGAGTCGCAGGTGCCACGCACCGTGCAGTTGCCGAAGCTGCGGGCGTGCCCCTCGGATCGACAACCTACTACTTCAAATCTCTGGAAGATCTTCACGCCGAAGCGATCACGCGACATGCCGCGAACATTTTCGGCGTCTTCCAGGCTCGGCTCGAGGGCGTCAGAAGTCGCGAACAGTTGCTCGACTCTCTCGTCGATCTCGTCATCGAGGATCTGACCGGAGACAAGCGAGGGCTCGTCGTGACGATCGAGCTGTACGCCCTCGCAACCCGCAAGGCAGCGTTCTTCGACATCGCGGACGACTGGGTCCGAGTCACGCAAGCGCTCTTCGAGCTCCATATGGACGAGGAAGCCGCGCAGGCGGTGAATGCGCTGATCGAGGGCATCGTGATACACAGCGCTCTCTCATCCACACACATCACGAGCCAGCACCTTCGCCGGCAACTGGAGCAACTGGTCCCGAATGCCTCATTTTCACCCAGTCGCGCAACGGTTCCAAGCACGCCCGTGTCAGAACAGCTGGTGGCCGCACGCGCCGCGGCACAAGACCAAGGCTAGAAAATGACGTCATCCACGATCGCACACCATGCATTTGCTGATTCATCCGCGCGCCGGTCCAGAATGAGCGAGAAGCCGCTGACAATCGAATCGGCGCTGAAACTCGAGGTCTTCAGGCGGATACCGTTGACGATATTCGCCGGCGAAACCAACCTGTCGCGATCGATACGATGGGTGCACCCAGTCGAGGTACCTGATATCGCGCGCTTCCTTACCGGTGGAGAAATGTTGCTCACCGCCGGCCTCGGCATCGCCCGAGACCCGGAGCAGCAACGGCGTTTCATCCGCGAGATCTCCGACGCAGGCGCCTCCGTTCTCATTCTCGAACTGAGCGGCCGCGCATACAGTGACATGCCCGACGCTCTCGTCGACGAGGCTGTATCGAGGAACTTCCCCTTGGTGGGTCTGCGAGGCGAGCTTCCATTCGTGGAGGTGTCGGCGCAGGTTCACGAATCGCTGGTCGATGAACGCGTGCTAGAACTCACCACATATGAACGACTGAACGATGTGTTCATGCAGTCGCTGCTCGAAGGTCGCGACCACGTCTCGTTTGCCGAGAAGCTAGCCGCCGAGGTAGATCATCCTGTGGTCCTGGAAGACACCCTTCACCAGGTCGTCGCATACTCCGGCGCCACCGCGAAAGCCGATGTCACACTGACTGATTGGGAACGACACTCGCGAGTCCTCCACGATACTGCGACGAACGCACACGGTGCCGCGCACGCGGCGGGGGAGCCATCCGAATGCACGCGACGGGCGGTCATCCTGCGTGGCGAACGGTGGGGATGGTTGCACATACTCCACGGCACCGAACCGCTCGACCGGGCTGACCTCTACGCTCTCGATCGTGCGGCGGATGCGGTCGCCATCACTCTCCTGGGTGCCCGCGAGAGCGGCGCGAAGGCGGCTCAGCGACAGAATGCCCTGGTCAATCGGCTGCTCCTGGGCGACATCTCGGGCGAAGCTTTCGTCACCCGTGCCCTCCGAATCGGCCGCGATCTGCGAGAACGATCACTGGTCGTGGTCTTCGTCAGCAAACGGTCGTCGATCGCCTCGCCGCTCGACGAGGCATTGGAGGAGTTGTGCCGCACACTGCACGTCCCCTCCGTGGTCGCCGACATCGGCGATCACACACTGGCAATCATCGGCCTGTCGCGTCAGTGCCCCGAAGAAACCTTGGTGGAGAAGCTGTCCACGCTCCGGGTGCGAGCGGGCGTCAGTAGGCAGGTGGCGGCAAGTCAGGTCCCGCAAGCGGTGGAACAGGCGCGCAGCGCAGCCTCCGTCGCGGCTGCGCGAAACGACGAACGAGTGCTGCGGTTCGACGAACTCGGCGTGCTTCGGCTCCTGGTTTCCCTGGCCCAGGGCCCAGAACTGGCCCGCTACGTTGAGGACGAACTCGGTCCCGTCCTCAAGCACGACGCGAATTCCGCCAGTCCGTTGCTCCCGACTCTACGTGCGTTCCTGACTTACGACGGGAACAAGACGCATGCGGCCGAAGCGCTGTTCGTGCAGCGACGCACAATGTACTACCGAATCGATCGACTGAACCAGTTGCTGAAAAGAAAACTCGACGACCCCGACGTACGTCAGGCACTGATCTTTGCGGTCCGCGGGCACGATCTCATGCACAAGTGCTGAATTGAACGAATTGCGCAACTTCTGGGCGAGAAATGCACACGCTAGGTAGCGCGGGAAGGGCGGGCCGGCCGTAAAGTGAGAATGCGCGATCGGTAGCGCTCCGTATCCTCGGGCCGTCCTCGGCAGACCGATCACGATCGGTGCAGAACCCGAACTTCTGCCTCCCACTCGAATCCCCATAATGGATGGACAACAACTGTGTCTGAACATGTTTCACGAAATCCGAAGATTCCCACCGTGCGCTCGGTCGATCACGTCGCCTACACCGTGCCCGATCTCGATGCCGCGGTCGCCTTCTTCGTCGACCACTTCGCCGGCGAGTGCATCTTCTTCGACGGCCCCTTTTCCGACAGCGAGGACGGCATGGCTCGCCGTCTCAACGTCCACCCCGACGCCAAGTGCCGTCTCGCGATGGTCCGTCTCGGGCTGACCACCAACATCGAGTTGTTCGAGTACTCGGTGCCCGACCAATCCACCCAGCCTCCTCGCAACAGTGACATCGGCGGCCATCACCTCGCCCTCTACGTCGACGACATCGACGAAGGCTACGACTACGTCCGCTCGATTCCGGGCGTGGTCGTCATGGCAGGCCCGAACGATGTCGCGCCGGCCTCCCCCGTTGCCGGGCAGCGGTGGTTCTACTTCCTCACACCGTGGGGCATGCACATGGAACTCACCTCGTGCCCCGGTGGTTCGTTCTACGCGGGACTTCCGGGTGAGCGGATGGCGCCGCCGAGCGACCGCTGGCTCTGACAACCCCGACCCTGGATCCGACACGTTCGGATTCAGGGTCGAATACTGCTTTGACACAGCAGATCCAACGGCACGGACGCCAACAACGGCCGCCCGCGGCCATCGACTGTCATCCGTCGACGACCGCGGGCGGTCCGTTTATGCTTTCTGGGTCGGCCTCAGGCGGTCAGTGCGCCGGAGTGACCCAACCGAAGGGCGAGGGCAGCCACGGTGATCGCCGGGTTGACCGCAGCCGACGACGGGAAGGGGGAGCTGTCCGCGATCCACAGATTGTCGAGATCGTGCGCCTTGAGATCGGCGTCGAGAACACTCGTCGCAGGGTCGTCACCCATGCGGGCGGTACCGCACTGATGGGAGGTCGCCTCGACACCGAGACCTTCGTGCAAGGTGATCGGGAATCCGGCGCGGTGGACGAGTTTCTTCATCCGCTTGATCAGTTCTCGATGTGAGGCCATGTTGGTGGCTGTGCGCCTCACCGTGATGTCTCCGTTCGAGTTGAGCGCGATCCGGTTTTCCGGTAGCGGGAGGTCTTCGGTTTGCAGAAACAGGTCGAGGGTGTGCCGGGTGACCCCCTCGAGGATCGGGGTGGGGATGAGTGGGCGTGCGCGCTTTGCCATCTCGCCGCGCAGCTTGCCCAGACCCTGCACGTTCCCGAGCGGATACCGGTTGTCGGCACCGGCTGTGTACCAGTCGTTGATGCCGATGGTCTTCTGATAGACGGCGTCGTTCGTGCGACGGGGGTCGATTGCCAGGAAGAACGTCGTCACGTGCGCCATGTAGTTCCGCCCGACCTGGTCGGAGGAATTCGCCAGCCCGTTGGGGTGTGTGGACGACGACGAGCGCAGCAGCAGTGCGGCCGTGTTCGCGGCACCGGCGGCGACCACGAACCGTTGTGCCTGCACGGTGATCGTGCTGCCGTTGTGTCGCACCTGGGCGCTGGTGACCTGACGACCGGTGCGGTCCGTGTTCAGGCGGGTCACCTCGGCATTGGTGAGGAGTTTGACCGTGTCTGATTTGAGAGCTGGGCGCACCGCGGAGACGTCGGCGTCGCCTTTCGCATCGATCATGCAGGGGAAGGCGTCGCACGTCGGACACAGCACGCAGGCGCCGCCGGGGCGGACGTCGAGGGACTGTGGTGCGGCGAATGGGTGGAGGCCTTGTCGGCGCGCGCTGTCCGCCAGCCGGGCCATGGCTCCTTCGTGGGCGATGCCGGGGAAGGGGTAGTCGGTCGAGCGCCACGGGTCAGTGGGATCTTCGCCCTTGTTGCCGTGCACCCAGAACATGTGCTCGGCCTCACCGTAGTGGGATTCGAGGTCTGCGTAGGAAATCGGCCAGGCTGGGGAGATACCGTCGGGGTGTTCGACCTCTCCGAAGTCGTGCTCCCGGAATCGGGGCAGCGTGGCACCGTAGAGTTTGGTGCTGCCGCCCACGTAGTGGTAATTCCCAGGAATGAAGCTTTTCTTGGAGATTTCGTCGTACCAGGGTGCAGAATTCTTGTAGCGCCCCTCGGCCACTACCGCCTTGATCGACCAGTTCTCGCGCTCACGGGGCAGGAAGTCGCCCTGTTCGATGATGAGCACGCGCGCCCCGGACTCACGCAGGGCGTAGGCCAGGGTGCCGCCGCCCATGCCGGAGCCGATGATGGCGACATCGCAATTGACGACCTGGGGCGGATTGGTGATGACCGAAGGTTGGTCAGGGGCGAAAAGGTCGGGCATGGGAGCTGCTCCTGGTTGTCGGCGCCACCTTCGCGGCGCCAGCTCGTGTACTTCTACGACGGTAGATCTGTTTCGGGGGCAATACGAGCGGCGTTGCGCGCACGCTCGAGGTGACTGTTTGCCCACACTGTGCAGTGACGTCGGATCGATGTCAGATGGGGTCGGGGACTCGATGCTTGCTGTCGGCACGGTCGGCGACGGTCGCGTACCCGTCGATGGGATCGACACTTCGCGTCAAGTTTTGCGGATCGAGGATCTTGTCCAATTGATCCTGCGTGAGCAGTTCACGTTCGAGGACGAGCGAGACGACCGTGCGGCCGCTCGCAAGAGCGTCCGCGGCGATGGTCGTGGCCTCGGTGTACCCGATATACGGGTTGAGTGCGGTCACGACTCCAATCGAGGCAGCCACCATCTGCTGCAGGTGTTCGGTATTCGCGTCGATACCGACGACGCAGCGCTGCGCGAGCGTTCTGCAACCCCGAGTCAGCAGTTCGATCGACTCGAAGAGGCTGTGCGCGATGATCGGCTCGAACGCGTTGAGCTGAAGCTGCCCGCCCTCGGCCGCCATCGTTACGGTCAGATCGTTTCCGATGACACGAAATGCGATCTGATTGACTACTTCCGGGATCACGGGGTTGACCTTGCCGGGCATGATCGACGAACCCGCCTGCACGGGCGGAAGCGTGATCTCCCCCAGTCCCGCACGCGGTCCCGAGGACAAAAGACGCAGATCATTGCAGACCTTCGACAGCTTCACCGCGGTGCGCTTGAGCACCCCGGACAGCTGAACAAACGCCCCGACGTCCTGGGTCGCTTCGATCAGATCCGACGCGGTGATCAAGGACAACCCCGTGATAGCGGCGAGATGCGCGCGGACGCGCCATGCGTACTCGGGGTGGGCATTGAGCCCCGTGCCGATGGCTGTGCCACCAAGGTTGATCTCCGAGATCAGGGCCGCCGACTCGGCGAGCCGCTCCGCGTCCTCGTCCAGCATGAGCGCGTACGTTCCGAACTCCTGCCCGAGGGTCATCGGCACCGCATCCTGTAACTGGGTACGACCGACCTTGAGGACATCGACGAACTCGGCGGCCTTGCCCGCGAATGCGGTGGCCAACTCCCCCATGGCTTGACGTAGATGCACCAACGCCGTCTGGAGACCGATCTTGACTGCAGTGGGGTAGACATCGTTCGTACTCTGGCCGAGGTTGACCTGCTCGAGCGGATGAAGGAACTCGTAGTCCCCCTTTGCATGCCCCAGCAACTCGAGGGCGCGGTTGGCCACGACCTCGTTCGCGTTCATGTTGGTCGATGTGCCGGCCCCACCCTGGATGACGTCGACGACGAAGTGGTCGTGCAGGGCACCCGAGCGGATCTCCTCGCACGCCCTCGTGATCGCCCCCGCCTCGCGCAGTCCGATCAATCCGAGGTTGGCGTTCGCTTGCGCCGCAGCCTGCTTGACCGCGGCAAGCGCCGACACCAGATCCGGATGCGCGGAGATCGGAACACCAGTAATCGGGAAGTTCTCGATGGCCCGCAGCGTATGCACGCCGTAGTACGCGCCCGCCGGAACCTCGCGGTCACCGAGGAGATCGTGCTCGATCCGGGTCATTGTTCGGTCACGGCGCGGGTGGGAATCTCTCCCCAGAGCAGGTCGGCGCCACCGAACTTCGCGGCCCGCAGATCACCCGACCTGGCATGGCCTTCGAACTTCTCGAGCCGTGACAGACGTCCGCAGATCTCGCCGAGCTGGGCGCTGGCAGCAGGATCACGCACCTCCTGGTAGGTGAGGGTCTTGAGGAACTTACCCACCCACAGACCACCGGTGTATCGCGCCGCCCCCAATGTCGGAAGCACATGGTTAGTGCCGATCACCTTGTCCCCATAGGGAACACAGGTTCCCTCACCGAGGAACAACGCCCCATAGTTCCGCATCGATTCGAGCGCCTGCCGCGGCTCCTCGGTGAGGATCTGCACGTGCTCGGACGCGAACCGATCCGCCAGCGCATACGCCTCGGTGAGGGTGTCCGTGACGTGGATCTGGCCGTAATCACGCCACGCCGGTCCGGCGATGGCGTTGGTCTGCAACCCGGGAAGCAGCGCATCGATGTGATCGAGCACCGCACGGCCGACTGCCTCGGAGGTGGTGATCAGGACACACGGTGAGTCTGGCCCATGTTCGGCTTGACTGAGCAGGTCGACCGCGACGGTAAAGGGATCGGCATAATCGTCGGCGACGATCAGGGTCTCCGTGGGGCCCGCGAACAGGTCGATTCCGACTTCACCGAAGAGCTGACGCTTCGCTTCGGCGACATATGCGTTGCCAGGCCCGGTCAGGATGCTGACCGGCGCGATGGTCTCTGTTCCCAGTGCCAGCGCAGCGATGGCCTGCACTCCACCGAGCACCAGAATTTCGTCCGCTCCGGCGAGGTGCATCGCCGCGACACTGATCTGCGGCGGAAGTCCCTCGTTGGGAGGAGTAGTCGCGGCCACCCGCTCGACACCAGCCACCTTGGCCGTCAGCACCGTCATGTGCGCCGAGGCCGTCAGCGGGTACCGGCCGCCGGGAACGTAGGCGCCCGAGGCGTCGATTGGAATGTTGCGCTGTCCCAGGAAAACTCCCGGCAGGGTCTCGGTCTCGAAGTCCTGGATCGAGTCCTTCTGCGCTTGAGCGAATCCGCGAATCTGACGCTGCGCGAATCGAAGATCGTCCAGTGTCGACTCCGGAATGGATGACACGATGGAGCGCACCTCGTCCTCGCTCAGGCGGAACGACTTCGGGGACCACCCGTCGAACTGCTGCGAGTACTTCCTGACCGCATCGTCGCCGTTGGTGCGCACGTCGGCGATGACCGATGCGACAGTATCGACCACAGCCGGGTTGCTCGTACGCTGCGTCGGCTCACCAGCGGCGGGCTTGAGAACAAACGACATGATGGCTAGCTCCTTCAAGCTTCACGGAAAGCACCTGTTCGCTGTCGACGTGCCCTGCCTGCGGAGTAAAGAGCTCTCTCGGGTGGGACTCGTCTTGTAGCTGTAGACCAGAGTGCCGCCCCGCTCGGACGTCCGTAAGACGCACTATGCGCACCATTCTCCACATCTTGTGCACGATTCGAGTAAACGACGAGTCGCGTCCGTCGAACTTCCAGGTGAGATCGCGGACAGTTCGGTGACACTGCGCACCCGAAAGAGAAACGGATGGCTCCTGCTTGTAGTTACGTCGGTATTTCGGGGTTCGAGTGCTGAGTGCGAGTGCCTCCGGCCGAACGATGTTCTGCGACTATCGGCGACTACTTCGCGGTCAAAGACGGAGGCGTTAACTGATCCGGGACACGGTGTTGTTCCGGTATCAGTGGGAGGAGACGGGGAACTGTACCGAGCTCTTGTCGCGTAGGTGGGGCACGATGAGTTCGGTGATGATGCGCTGGTGTTCGGGCGAGGTCATGTACGCGGTGAGGGCATCGTGGTCGGTGAAGACCGCGGAGACCGCGTAGTCGGCGTTTCCCGGACGAACCCGCACGTCGGGTCCGTGCCGGTAGGACTCGATGCCGGCGGTTGCCGCCGACAGGGCGTCGAGGGACTCGGCGAGCGCCGTCAGTGTCTCGGCGGGCAGGTTCGGCGTGAAGGTGAAGATGACGACGTGGCCGATGGCCATGATGGGGCTCCTTGGGCCGTGTTCTGGGCAGAGCTGGTGGTGGTGAAAGCGGTTCGTCGGTCGAGTTCGGAGGTTCCGCCCCAGACCCCGTATCCTTCGCGGGCCGAGAGCGCATACTCGCGGCACTGGTCGAGCACCGGGCAGCGCAGACAGATGCGTTTCGCCTCCCGTTCGCGTCGCACTCGGGGCCCTTTCGGCTCGTCCTCGGGGGCGAAGAACAGGTAGGGGTCCATCGATCGGCAGAGGGCGTGCAGACGCCACGCCCACGTGTCATGTGCCGGTCGGACGGGATTCGCTGCGCAGGTCATCAGTGTCTCTCAGTCGTACAACAGCAACGAGCGGGTGACGGGCACGGTCCGGGGCGTCGACCACCGACGCCCCGGACCGTGCCCCTTGGTCCGTGCCTGCGGGTGAAGAGGCGCTCCGGTCGTGGCACGGACCCGTTCCTAGCGGGTTGAGTGCGCGTATCGCGCGAATTCCAACCCGATCACCCCTTCGCGGAATGCGCTCCGGTCATCAGGGCTGCGAGGTCGTCGGGTTCGAGGAACGACGGCGGGGGCGGCGGTCCCCAGGCGTAGAGGCCCTGAAGTCCGTGCAGCACCTCCGGGGACCAGAGTTCGTCTTCGGGGACGGTGTCCATGTCGGAGTAGTACTCGGAGAAGTTCCCGGCGGGGTCCTTGAGGTACCAGAAGAAGTTCGCGCCGGCGTGGTGGCGGCCGAGTCCCCAGATGTGGCGTTCGGGGTTGTTCTCGAGCATGGTGTGGGCGCCGCGGCCGACCTCGTCGATGTCGTCGACCTGCCAGCTTGTGTGGTGCATGAAGTTCACCGGTGCGGCCATGACGAGGACGTTGTGGTGCTCGACGGAGCAGCGCAGGAACGCGGCCTTGTCGCCCATGTAGTCGCTGACCTTGAAGCCGAGGCCGTCGGTGAAGAACTTCATGGTGGTCTCGAGGTCGGTGGACCCGATCACCGCGTGTCCGAGTTTGCGGGGGCGTACCGGCTCGGTGCGGGTGAGGAACGGGGCCCGCCCCCACCGGTCGATCCGGCCCGGGCCGTTGTACGGCGTCGGCGACACCGCGGGCTCGATGACGATCCGGGGCCGGACCTGTACCCGCACCAGGGTGCCGGTGATCGGTTCGACGGCGCTGACGGACGTGCCGTCCTGTTCGACGGCCTGCCCGAGCCCGTGCAAACGCCTGGTGGTGGCGGCGATGTCGTCGGGGTCGTCGGCGGCGACGGTCAGCTCGACCAGTCGCCGGGTCGGTGCGTGCACGATGTGGAGTTGTTCGCCGCCGTTGCGGGTGGCGAACACCCCGTGTCCGTGGTGTTCGAGTCCGAAGTCGGTGTAGTAGGCGATGGTGTCGTCGACGTTGGGGACGCCGATGGTGACCTTGCCCAGTCCGTGTAGTGCCATGACGTGGTGTCCTTACTGCGCGTCGGGTTCGGCGACGAATCTCTGGTGCAGTTCGCCGATGCCGTCGATCCAGCTGTGGAGTGTGTCGCCGGGCTGCAGGAACCGTTGCGGGTTGCGGCCGACACCGACACCGGCGGGGGTGCCGGTGAAGATCACGTCACCGGGGTAGAGGGTGACGGTGTGGGAGAGGGTGGCGATGAGCGTGGAGACGGGGAAGATCAGGTCGCGGGTGCGGCCTTTCTGCACTTGTTCGCCGTCGATGGTGCAGCCGAGTTCGAGGTCGTCGGGGTCGGCGAACTCGTCGGGGGTGACCAGCCACGGTCCTTGCGGGGAGAACCCGGCGAAGGATTTGCCGAGACCGAATTGTGGTGCGGGGCCACGGGTTTGGGTGATGCGTTCGGAGATGTCCTGTCCGGCGGTGAGTCCGGCGATGTGGGACCAGGCGTCGGCGGCGTCGATGTTGCCGGCTTCGCGGCCGATGACGGCGACGAGTTCGACCTCCCAGTCGACGTTGCCGCCGGTGGGGATGATCACGTCGGTGTCGGGGCCGGTGAAGCTGGAGGCGTATTTGGTGAAGACCGGTGGCAGGTGGGTGGGGGATTCGAAGCCGGATTCGGCGGCGTGGGCGTGGTAGTTCAGGCCGACGGCGAACACCTGCCGGGGAGCCGGTGAGGGTGCCCGGAGGTGGGACCGGTCGATCGGGAAGCTGTCGTCGGCCAGAGCCGAGAGGTCCTGGACTGCGGCCCATTCGGTGACGTCGTCCCAGGCTTCGTAGAGTGCCTGCAGGCTCGGGCCGAACCGGCCGCGGGAGGCGTGGGCGATGTCGACGGCCCGCTCCGCGCCGGTTTCCCTGATCACGAGGGCGGCTTGACCATCGATGTTGGCGATACGCATGAAACTGATCTCCTACAGAAGGGTGTGAATAGTGCTGAGCGGAACATCTTTTGGCCACAGCAATTGGTGGACGAGGGATTGCTCCGCGTGCTCAGATCAGCGGTGTGATCCGTTCCTCGACACCGAGAAGCGCTTTCCCGTACGACTCGAACGCCACCGCCGGGGCGACGACGGCATGGCGGGCGGCGGTGGAGGAGTCCCGCCAAATCCGCTGGAGGGGATTGACGTCGGCGAAACTGCCGGCACCGTGCGCACTGAGCAGGATGTTGATTGCCTTGACGATGCTCTCGGCGACGAGGCCGGTATCGGCGCGCAGCCGGGCGCGTTGCGTGAAGTCCGGGTAGGTGCCGGTTGCTGCCGCGGTGTCGATGTCGTCCGCCGCCCGGTACGCGTGCAAATGGGCGGTGTCGATCAACATCGCGGCCTCGGCGACTTGCAACTGAAAGGCGACAGAGTCGGACTGCGCAGTGAAGTAGGTGTAGGCGATCGGCTTGTTCGCCTTGGCCTGCACGAGCTGCAGGGCGGCTCGCCCCAAACCGAGCTGGGGCCCGACCAGGACGAGCGCGAGAATCGGGACGAATGCGGAACGGTAGAAGGGCTCGTCGGCCAGATTCTCCGACGGGTACGTTCCCTCGATCGCCGGCGGTACCGCCATCACGCGGTGGTCGGGCACGAACACATCCGTCGCCACCAGGCAATTGCTGCCGGAGGATTTCATGCCTGCGACGAACCACGTGTCCTCGAGCTGCATCTCGCTCGTCGGGATGAGAGCGAGCCCCTGATCGATGACCTCACCGGCGTCGTTGGTGATCGGGATCCCCAGGACCGCCCAGGTGGCATGCCAGGATCCCGAGTTGTAGTACCAGCGGCCGGTGACCCGGTAGCCACCGTCGACCCGGGTGGTCTCCGACGTCGGTGTCAGAACACCGGACACCTTCGCGTCCGGGTCCGCGCCGAACACCTCGTCCTGAGCGCGGGTCGGGAACAACCCGGTCAGCCAGGCACACACGTTGGTCAGCGTCAGCACCCACGCGGTGCCCCCGTCGGACTCGGCAACCGCGGCGGAGACATCGAGCATGGTGCGCATCGAGGTCTCATAACCGCCGTACCGCTTCGGTACCGCGAGCTTGAACAGCCCGGCATCGGTCATCGCCTGGATCGATTCCTCGACGACGCGGCGGTTGCGCTCACCCTCGGCGGCGTTCTTCGTCAAGATGGGCGCGATCTCGCGGACACGACCGACGAGGTCGGTTGCGGTGGGGACAGATGCGCTGGAGCTAGCGCGTTCGGTGACGGTTGTCATGATGGAACCTTTCAGAAAATGGGGTAGATGCAGGCAGGAAGGCTGATTCAGCTCGACGCGCAGGCGGCAATCTGGTCGACGATCGGTCGGCGGGGACGTTCGGCGTAGCGGGAATGGGTGCCGAAGGTGCGGTGCGCGTACACCAGCGGAGGCAACTCCGCCTTACTGACCTTGGTGACCAGGCCGAACAGCAGCAGATGGTCACCACCCTCGACGGTGTCGTACAACTCGCAGGCGACCCAGCCGGCGGCGCCGTCGATGCGTGGCAGGCCGGTGTCGTGATACCAGGGGGTGCTGTTGAATCGCTCGGCGCCGGCACCGCGGCTGGCGAACACCATCGCAAGATCGTCCTGTCCGTGCCCGAGCAGGTTGATCCCGAAGCGGCCACTGGATCGGATGCGCTGCAATAGCGCGGATCGACGATCGAAGGCGACCGTGATCAGCGGCGGGTCCTGCGACAGTGCGGCGAACGAGCTGGCAGTAGCTCCATGAGGGCCGTCGTCGTCGGCAGTCGTCACGATCGTCACCGGTGCGCAGACCCGGGACATCAGATCCCGGAAGTTCTTCGGGTCGATGCCAGCGGCGGATGCGGTCGGCTCACGGCCAGGTGCGGTAGTCATGTGAGTGCTCCTCGGTGGGGTGGCTCGCAACACCACGCAAGAAGGTCTGTTGCGTAGGTCACTCTGTCGTGCTAAATCCGACGGTAGAGGTGCGTGCGGCGGGCGGAAATCCCCTTTCGGAGAGGGCCTGGCCGCTTTGCGAACCCACACCCAGGTGCCGACGCGGACGCCTTCGGAACCCGGCGCCGAGGGTGCTCGAACAGTGAGAAAAGGACGTAATGCGTGTGATCGATCCTCAGGACCCACCGGACACGGCGCCGGTCTTCCCGGTCGAGCTGCCGGGCGGCACGGTGTACCGATCGGACGATCTCGACGTCTACCGGGCCGGCGTCAACAGTGTTTTCTACCCCGCTCGCCTCGACCTGGTCAGGCCGCATACACACCTGACGCACGCACGGCTCTCCGCCGTGCGACTGAGCCACCTCACCCTGGGAATCGTGCACTTCGGCGCCGAGGTACTCATCGACCCCGGCGATGTGGGTGGCTACCACATCAACATCCCCCTGTCCGGGGCAGTGGATTCCCGATGCGGTGCGCAGCAGATCATCGCTACCCCAGGACATGCCGCCGTCTTCACCCCGAACGAGCACACCATCCTGCCCTCGTGGAGCGCCGATGCCACCCAGATCTGCATCAAGATCGACCGCGGAACACTCGAAACCGAACTCACCCACATCCTGGGGCGGCCCCTCGATCGGCGAGTGAAGTTCGACATCGGTCTCGACCTGACCACGTCACCGGGACGCCGGTGGTGGTCGACACTGCAGATTCTCGTCGACACCATCAACGACCCCGGCCCGATCCCCCGTCGGGTCCTCGCCGCCCAGGTCGACCTCCTCGAACGCGCCCTCATCACCGGGTTGCTGCTCAACCACAGCCACTCCCTGACCGAAGCACTCCACGCCGACGACACCCCGGAGAATCCGAGGGCATTGCAGAAGGTCGTCGAACTGATCGAGAGCACCCCCGGCGCCCAGCACACCATCACCGACCTGGCTCGCGTATCCGGTGTGGGCGCACGCCAATTACAAAAACTCTTCCGGGACCGATACGACATGAGCCCCTCGGTGTACGTGCGCAGTGTCCGCCTCGAACGCGTGCGGTCCGACCTTCTGACCGCCACCGACGACACGGCCACCGTCAGCGACATCGCCTACCGATGGGGTTTCAACCACCTCGGCCGGTTCGCCCGGTTCTACCAGCAAAAGTTCGGCGAACCGCCCTCCCACACACTGCGCCGATGAACGCCACGCGGATTTCCAGTCGGAACTCAGGGAATCCCTCAGTTTCGAGCGAAATTGCGGACAAGTCCTGTCAGCTTCCGACTTGAATGGCGTGGCGGCTTCGTGTTCGAGCTGACGGGTTCGATGGATCGCATCAGTCGCCAACCGTGGCGCGCGGCAACGAATCCGGAAATCGCGCCGAGGGTCATCGCACAGCTTCGCGGTCGGTGGGGTCGGTGGCCGACACGGCCGGTGTCGGGTTCACGTCGTCCCTTCGCAGTGGTACGAGTGCGGCCAGTGCTGCGCCCACGACGGCCGGGGCGGCGAAGGCCAGCAGCTGCCAGGTGGTGCCCGCTCCGACGGCGACGAAGAAGCCGCCGTACGTCGGTCCGATGATCGCCCCGATGCGTCCGACTCCGAGTGCCATTCCGATGCCGGTCGTCCGGCATGCCGCGGGGTAGTGACCGCCGATGAACGTGTTGAGCAGGATCTGGGTTCCGGTGGTGCCGACGCCGGCGAGCAGCACCAGCAGGTAGACGACGGCGATGGGCGGACCGGTGGCGATCAGGATCAGTGAGACTGCGGCGCAGAGGAATCCGAGTGCGGTGACGGGTTTGATCCCGTACCGGTCGGCGAGTGCGGCGCCGCCGAGGGCTCCGACTGCGCCGCCGACGTTCAGGGTCAGCAGGAAGGACAGCGCGGCCCCCAGTGGATATCCGGCCGACTTCATCAGGGCGGGCAGCCACGTCGCGACACCGAAGAGCACCAGCAGACACACGAGGGTCATGCCCCAGAACAGCAGTGTCGCGGTCGTCCGTTCGCTGCCGAACAGTGCACGCAGTCGGTGTTCGGAGTGCGGACCGGTCGAGGTGGCGGGCTCGGGTTCGAGCCCGTACCGGGCGGCGATCGCCGTGGCCGGGGTGGTGCGGCCGCGGGCGGTCAGGTATGCGGGCGATTCGGGGAGATACCGGAGCATCAGGGGCAGGAACAGCAGTGCCGGAACCAGCCCGGCCACGAACATCGCCCGGAATCCGAACGTGGGCACGAGCCACAGCGACAGCACACCGGCCAGAATTCCGCCGATGCTGGTGCCGACGAATCCCATCGCGACCGAGCGTGCCCGGGTTCGACTGTGGGAGAACTCGATCAAGGTGGAGGCAGCGGTCGGCATGAGGACGCCGGCGCCGACTCCGACCGCCATCCGGCCGACACCGAATACCGCCGGGGTGGGCGCGAGTGCGCAGACACCCATCGCGGCGGAGAACACCAGGACCGCGGCGAGGAGGGTGCGGCGGCGGCCCCAGCGGTCGGCGACGCCGGCGGCGACCAGCGCGCCGACGAGCATTCCCACGCCGGTGAGGGAGCCGAGCATGCCGACGTCGGTGGCGTCGAGTTGCCAGGGCGCGTACGCGAGGAGGGAGGGAACGACGGTGCCGTACATCAGCAGGTCGTACCCCTCGAGGACCAGCGCCAACAGGCAGAGACTGATGACGGGGGCGGTGGTGGGGCGGGCAGTCATGTGTACTCCGCTCGACCGGGTGCCCGACGACCGCGACGCGGTATCGGGTGTCCGGATGTAAAGGGGGTCAGGAGAATCGGTCGGACAGCCAGGCGCCGATGTCGGCCGCGGCGAGGGCTGCCCCGGTGGGTGCGCCCTCGGCGATGGGTCCGCCGAAGTGGGTGCCGGCGACCCGGACGTGGGTCTTGTCCGCCGACCCGAGGGCATCGCACATGGTTTTGGCGTCGTCGGGGAAGCAGGCCTGGTCGGCGGTGAGTTCGACGAACAGGGCGGGGGCGGTCACGGCGGGCGCGCAGCGCAGGAAGTCGGCGTTGGTGCTGAGTCCGGACCACGTCGACAGCCAGGCATCGGGGGTGGCGAAGCGGCCGAAGCCGACGAGACCGTAGTTGGTCAGATCCGGCCGCCGGCCGAACAGCGACCCGTAGGGGCGCTCGTTGGGGCTCAGGGACAGGTCGGTGAACCGCAGGTCCGCGTCGGTGCGGTAGACGGTGAGGACGCGGGGCACGAGCGCGGCGCGTCGGTCGGCCGGTTCGGCGGTGCCCCTGTACCGGCGACGCGCGTCGGCGGCCTCGTCGACACGCTGCCGGGCGATCTCGTCGAGGCGGGCGACGCGGTCGTGCTGCGCTGCCCGGTAGCGGGTGACGAACTCGGGTGCATACGCCGAACTGTGTGGGGGTTCGGCGAATCCGTTGGCGGGATCGAACGGATTCAGCTTGGGATCGGCCGTCAACGGATCGGATTCGTCGACGACGGACGGGTCGATCAACCGGAGCAGCAGGGCGCCCTGCCCGGGGTGCGGGGCCATGAACACCGCGCCGTCGGGCAGCGGCATCTGTGCCCCGGCCAGATCGATCGGTCGTCCGGCGGGAGTGTGGGCCAACCGCTCCGCCCCGGGCAGACCGGCCTGCTGGTGATAGAACGCGAACAAGGTGCCGCCGCCCGAGTGCCCCAGGGTGACGACGTGCTCGAAACTCTTCTCGCGCAAGAAGACCTGACCGGCCGCCGCATCGAGCAGAGCCTGCTCGTGCACCAGGGCGACGTCGTTGTTGACCGAGCGGGTGCCCTGCGTCCACACCGCGTAACCGCGGGCGAGCAGTTCGGGCACAAGCACGTGGTGCGTCAGGTCCTGGCGGGGGTGCATGAGTGCGACGACGGTACGGGCGCCGGGGACGACCCGCAGCACACCGGTGGTTTTCGCCCCGTCCGCGGTCGCGAGTTCGTGCACCGACGTGACGGTGCTGTCCGGCGCCTGCGCGGCGTCGATGTACCGGCCGGCGCCGAGCCGCCGGGTGTCCGCGCTCATCGCGGCTCGATCCGCATGGCGTCCTTGTCCCACTGGGTGATCCGGGACTGCGCCAGTCCGGCGACGCTGCTGTACCAGACGGCGTGACGGCAGCCGGTGGTCCGCCGGTCGATGACGATGTCGGAGTCGGACACGATCCGGAAGTAGGGTCCGACGTGGTCGACGGTGACCGCCGGATCACGGCCCGCGACCTCCGCGACCGCAGTGTTCTCGGGGACGTCGAGGACGAACAGGGTGGTCATCGGGTCGCCATCTCCTTCGATTCCTGTTGCTGTTGCCAGGCGGCGGCGCGTTCGGTGATCAGTTCTGCCTTGCGGGTCAGCAGGGCGTCCATGCTGGGGTCGGGCCCGGTCGCCACGTCGACGAGGGCGTCGATGGTGAGGTTGGCGTCGAGGTCTTCCTGCGGGGTGACCGGGCGCAGCGCCCGGGTGATCTCGATCATGTAGCCGTTGGGGTCGTGGGTGTAGATCGACTCGATCGTCTCGTGCTGGATCTGCATCTCCACCGGCCACGCGCTGCCGTCGAGGCGGTGGCGGTATTCCATCAGGTCGTCCTCGCTGTCGACGTGGATGGCGAGGTGCCGGGAGCGGATGAAGAAGATCGGGACGTCCTCGGCGAAGCGGGAGTACGAGTCACCCTGCGGTCCGCCGTCGAAGGGTTCGAGACCGAAGTAGTAGAAGAAGGCCAGCCGGTCGTCGTTGCCGATGTCGAAGAAGAAGTGGATGAAGTCGGGGTGCTTCTCCGGTCCCCACCCGGCCGCGCAGATCGAGTGGACGACCGGGAACCCGAGCACGTCGCGGTAGAACTTGACGGTGCCGGCCGGATCGAAGGTCGGATAGGCGACGTGATCGACGCCTTTGACGGTGTGCTGCAGTTCGGACATGGTGAACTCCAAGGGGTTCGGGGTTACTGACGGGCGGCGGCCGGTGCGTCTGCGCGGAGCAGACTGCCGGCGCCGGGGATGTCGACGGTGAGGTCGAGGGCGCGCAGCAGGCTGTAGGCGCCGGCGGTGGCGGCGGAGAGGACGGGCAACCCGAACTCGTCCTCGGCGGCCTGCACCAGGGGAAGCGAGGGCATCTGCACGCAGGCGGAGATCACGAGTGCGTCCACGCCCTGCAGGTCCAGGGATCGGGCGGCGTCCATCACCCGGTCGCCGGGGATGCATCCGACCTCGGCGTTGTCGGCGACCTCGAGTGCGCGCCAGTCGTGGACCTGGATGCCTTCGGCCTCGATATACGCGACGACCTGCTCCGCGAGGGGGCGCAGGTAGGGGGTGACGAGCGCGATGCGCTCGGCCCCGATCGCCCGGAGCGCTTCGATCAGCGCGCCGGCACTCGAGCGGACCGCCGCCTCGGAGCCGCCGGTGGCGAGTTGTTCGGCGACCAGCCCTTCGACGCGCTGATGCTCACCCGGTCCGACCGACATCAGCGCGACCAGGCAGGCGTAGAGGACGGCGTCGACTCCGGCGTCGCCGAGTTCGAGAATGCACCGCTCACGCTGGGCATTCATCGCCCGCAGTTGCTCGGGCGAGACGGCCTGCATGCGCATCCGGCTCGAGTGGAACGAGAACTGTGCGTCGGCGTGCTGACCGAGCAGCGCCGGCATCTCCGTCTCGACGGTCACATTGGAACTCGGGACGACGAGTCCGATGCGATGAATCCCCATGGTGTGCCCTTCTGATGTCGAATTGTCGCGAAGCGGGGGAGTGAGCACCCCGGCGCGCGGTGATTTACGCTCATGCCGAGTATTCGACGTTCGCGACAATTCGTCAAGCCCCCACGTCCGGGCCCGTAGGCAGCGCCCGGGACGTGACTGCTCTCACAGCCTGCTCTTGACATGTCATCAGACACGTCGAATACTCGACATTGACGTAAGACGGTGTTGGAGGACGACCTCGCACCGGTCGGGAACTTCCACCTCATTTCGAAGGAGCGCAGAGGTAATGGCATATGTGATCGGAGTGGACGTCGGTGGCACGTTCACGGATGCGGTATTGGACGACAATGCCGGCACAGTTCTCGCCGCGAAGGCTCCCTCGACCCCGCCGGACTATTCGCAGGGCGTGATCGACGTCCTCGACGTGCTCGCCGAGCAACTGGGGTGTCCGGTCGAGGAGATGCTGGCGAACACACACCACATCGCGCACGGGACCACGTCCTCGCTCAATGCCCTGGTCATGGGGAACGTGCCGCCGGTGGGGTTCCTCACCACCAAGGGTCACCGCGACTCGATCTACATCATGAACGTCGAGGGGCGGTATCTGGGCAGCTCCCCGGAGCAGCTGCAGAACGTGATGGGGCAGAGCAAGTCTCACGGCCTGGTACCGAAGAAGCATGCCCTCGAGGTGACGGAGCGCCTGGACCGCGACGGCAACATCGTCGTGGCACTGGACGAGGATTCCGCCCGCGAGGCGATTCACGCCCTCGTCGACGACGGAGTGTCGGGCATCGCGGTCTCGCTGCTCTGGTCGTTCCGCAACCCGGCGCACGAGCAGCGGATCCGCGAACTCGTCCACGAGATCGACCCGACGATGTTCGTGTCCCTGTCGAGTGAGGTGAGCCCGCGTATCCGCGAGTTCGCCCGCAACGCGACCACCATCATGAGCACCCAGATCGGCCCCGGGCTGCGGGACTACCTCGGCGAACTGGAGACGAAGCTGCGTGACCGGAAGCTCGCCGGACCGCTGCTGGTGATGCAGAGCAACGGCGGCGCCGTCGCCGCCGCCGAGGCGCCGAAGAACGCGATCAGCACCGTCGGATCGGTGCTCACCGGCGGCGTCGTCGGAGCGGTGTCGCTCGGCACCCAGCTCGGGCACCGCAACATCATCGCCACCGACGTCGGCGGCACCACCTTCCTCGTCGGACTCGTCGTCGACGGTGAGCCCGTGCGCGCGTCCAGCACGATCATCAACCATCACCCGATCAACGTCCCCACCCTCGAGGTGCACGCCATCGGATCCGGCGGCGGCGCGATCGCCTGGGTCGACCAGGGCGGCAACCTGCAGATCGGCCCGCACAGCGCGCAGGCCGTGCCCGGGCCTGCCTGCTACGGGCAGGGCGGCACCGAACCCACCAACGCCGACGCGAACCTGGTGCTCGGGATCCTGCCCGAACGCGGCCTTCTCGGTGGCCGCAAACCACTCGACAAAGAACTCGCACGGGAAGCGATCCGCACCAGGATCGCCGAACCCCTGGGCCTGTCGATCGAGGACGCCGCCGCCGCGATCTACGCGGTGCAGAACGCCCAGACCGGTGACCTGCTCCGCAAGACCGTGGTCGAGGCCGGACACGATCCTCGCGACTTCGTGCTCTACGCATTCGGCGGTGCCGGCCCAGCGCACTGCGCCGCCTACGCCCGCGAGGTCGGGGTCCGCGAGGTCGTCGTCCCGCTCGGCCAGGTGGCCTCCGCGTTCTCCGCCTACGGTCTGGCGTCGTCGAACATCGTGCTCGCCGCCGAGCTGTCGGACCCGGCCGCGATGCCACTCGATCCCGTCCGGGCCGAACGCAACTTCGACCAGCTCGAGCACCAGGTCCGGGCAGCGCTCGACCGGCAGGGGCTGAAGTTCACCGGCGTGGAGGTCGAACGGGAAATCGACATGCGCTACACCATGCAGCTGGCGGAAGTGGCGACACCGGTGCCGGCCGGAAGCCTCGACGCCGAGGGAGTCGCCCGGGCGTCGGACCTGTTCGAGCAGCGCTACGCCGAACTCTACGGACAGGACAGCGGATTCCGGGAGGCCGGGATCCAGGCGATCACCTACCGGGTGCGCGTCACCGGCGTCCTGCCCTTCTCCCCCACCCTGCCCGAACTGAAATCCGCGGACTCGGCCGACGCGTCCGCCGCAAAGATCGGCACCCGCAAGGTGTGCCTGGACGGGCGGATCGGCTACACCGACACCGACGTCTACGACTACAGCAAACTGCTCGCCGGACACGTCCTCCAGGGCCCCGCGATCGTCGAGGTCCCCACCACGACGGTCGTCGTCCCGCACGAGACCACCGGCACCGTCGACCGCCTCGGCAACCTCAACATCGTCGCCCAGTAGGAGCACCCGAAGATGACCATGCAAATCCCCGGCGCCGAAATTTTCTCGAGCCGACCGATCGACCCCGACGAACTCTCACGCTCACTGCCGCCGTCGCTGCCCGTCCACAGCGTCACCCAGGAGCAGATCGACGAACTCGACCCGCTGACCTACGAGGTCATCCGGCACCGGCTGTGGTCGGTCACCGACGAGATGGGCGAGGCCCTCAAACGGATGTCCGGCTCCCCCATCGTCACCGACGCGAACGACTTCGACTTCGCGATCAGCGACGAGATCGGCCAGGAAGTCCAGGTCGGCCTGTACAACACGATGCTCGTCGGCGCCGTCGACCTCGCCATCTACTGGACCCTCCGGCACCGCGCCACCAACCCGGGCATCACCGAGGGCGACATGTTCCTGTGCAACGACCCGTGGGTCGGGGGCGGCCTGCACCAGAGCGACGTGATCGTCTACCAGCCGGTCTTCTACGACGGCAAGCTGTTCGGGTGGACCAGCGCCATCTGCCACGAACCCGACCTCGGCGGGTCCGGGCTCGGTTCGTTCGACCCGTCGGCGAAGGACGTCTTCTCCGAGTCGTTGCCCACCCCGCCGATCAAGGTGGTCCGCGACTACGAACTGCAGCGCGACGTCGCCGACGCCTGGGTGCGGCGGTCGCGGGTGCCGATGCTCGTCGGCCTCGACCTGCGCGCGAAGATCGGCGCCAACACCGTCGGTCGCAACCGTCTGCTCGCGGTGATCGAGCAGTACGGCGCCGACACCGTCAAGGCCGTGATGAAGCGGATGATGGCGGACGCCGAGGGGCGTCTGCGCGGCAAACTCGACTCGTTGCCGGACGGCACGTGGAAGGCCACCGGCTACCAGGACCAGTCCCATACCGGTGACCGCGGAATTCACAAGATCACCGTGGCGATGACGAAGACCGCGGACCATCTCACCTTCGACTTCACCGGCACCGATCCGCAGACCGGTGTCATCAACTGCACGTACGCCGGCATGCGGGGCGGCGTGATGCTCGCCCTCCTGCCGATCCTCGCGGGTGACATCCCGTGGTCCGCCGGCGGGCTGATGCGCTGCTTCGATCTGGTCTCGGAAGAGGGCACGATCAACAACGCCACGTTCCCCGCCGCGGTCAGCCGCGGACCGATCGGACCGGCCTGGCTGACGGGCACGCTGATCGCCGAGTGCCTGTCCCAGATGCTCGACCGTTCCGTCGATCTCGGCAAGAGCGTTCAGGCCGCGTGCTGCGGCACGTGGGACACCGCGGTGATCGCCGGTCTCGATGAGCGGCCCGAGCAGTCGGTGCCGTTCCTGAACATCATGATGGAACCCATGTCCGGTGGGTACGGGGCCCGCCCGACCGCCGACGGCATGGACACCGGTGGCCTGTTCTGTATTCCGATGGGCCGGATCCCGGACACCGAGATGACCGAATTCCTCTACCCGCTGCTGACGCTGTGGCGCCGGGAGGAACCCGACTCCGGCGGGCCGGGACGCCAGCGCGGCGGTGTGAGTGCCTCGATCGCCGTCACCCCGTACGGCACCAGCCTGCCGATGGGATTGGTCCTGGCGTCCGCGGGCAAGGCCGTCGCCCAGAACAACGGACTCGCAGGCGGTTACCCCGGCAACACCGGGGTGGAAGTCCTCGCCCGCGACACCGGCGTGGTCGAGCAGTTCGCTGCCGGCCGCATCCCGGGCTCGCTGGACGACCTCGGCGGCGGTCGCGAATTCGGTGCCTGCTACGCCGAAAGCTATGTCGCCCCAGGCGAAGTGCTCTACATGCACTGGCAGGGCGGCGGCGGATACGGTGACCCCCTGCTGCGCGATCCGGCCGCGGTGGCCGCCGACGTCCGCGAGGGCAAGGTCACCGAGCACGGTGCCGAGACCGTCTACGGTGTCGTCCTCGCCGACGGTGACGCCGATGAGATCCGGACCTCGGATCGGCGGGACGCGATGCGCACAGAGCGCCGGAATCGCTCCGGAGGAACCCTGCCGGACGCCCCCGTGGTCGACCTCGCCGGGGCGCGCAGGCTCGACGACAACCTGGCCGAGGTCACCGTCGGAGACACCCGGGTGATCGCGTGCGCCCAGTGCGGACGCCTCCTCGGCGACGAGAAGAACAGCACCTCCCTCGATCTGGCGCGGTTCGAGGGCCCGTCGTCGACGGCCGGGCCGCAGGTCACGTCCGATCCGGCAGAGTACGTGGACGCCCCGGTCGTCTTCCGGCAGTTGTGCTGCCCCGGTTGCTGGACGGCCGTCTACTCCGGCATCGTGCCCGCCGATCACCCCGATCACGCCCTCGATGTGGCCCGGCTCCTGCCCGCGGTGGCGGAGCGGTGACTTTCCGGGTAATCGCACAATGGAGGGAAGGAGGACCGCGGTGACATTCTCGGACTGGGGCGGACGCCTCGTCACGTTCCCCGGCGACCGGGCCGCCCGCTATCGCGACAGCGGGGCGTGGAGCGACGACCCCACCGGGCGGCGGCTGCATCAGGTCGCCATCCGGTTCCCGGATCGGCCGGCGGTGATCAGCGCGGAAGGCTCGATGAGCTTCGCCGAGCTGGACAGGCGCACCGACGAGATCGCGGCCGGGCTGATCGGGCTCGGACTCCGCCGACTGGATCCGGTGATCTTTCAGCTGACCAATCGGCTCGAGACGGTCCTTGCGTGGTACGGATGCATCAAGGCCGGGCTGGTCCCGGTGGCCACCCTGGCCGCGCACCGCATGCACGAGATCGGGCACGTGAGCCGCACGGTCGGCGCCGTCGCCCACGTCGTGGAGGCCGGACTGCCCACGTTCGACCTCGTCGACTTCGCCCGTGAGCACGCCGACGGCCACCCCAGCATCCGGCACGTCATCACCGTCGGGGACGGGGCGGGCTCCGGCGGGCCGGACGTGATTCGACTCGAGGATCTCGGGGCCGGCGCCGATCCCGGTGCGGCCCGGGCCGCCGTCGAGGAGATCGAGGCGCACACCGATCCGCTCGACGTCGCCGCGTTCCAGCTGTCCGGGGGCACCACCGGTGTCCCCAAGGTCATTCCGCGGATCCACGCCGAGTACTGGAACAACGCCCGGATGTACGCGCAGCGGCTCGGATGGGACCAGGACAGCCGGGTGGCGCACCTGATTCCGATCATCCACAACGCCGGAATCTCGTGTGGGCTGCACGCGGCGCACTCGGTCGGCGCGTGCCTGGTGCTGGCCACCGCCGATGCGCCGACGGCCTTCGAGTTGATGGCGAAGGCGCAGGCGACCGAAGTCCTCATCGGACACGGCCACTACCAGGCGGTGCTGGGCCCGGACTTCGACAAGGCACGGGAGACGCTGCGTCGCGTCGTCCTGTCCGGTGCCAAGGTCCCCGCCGAATTGTTCGACCGCGTCGACGACGGTGCCGGCCACTGGGCGGGGCAGTTGTTCGGGATGTCCGAGGGACTGTTCACGGTGACCCCGCTCGACTCCCCCGCGCGGGCCCGCCTGACCACGGTGGGCACACCGATCGCCTCCGACGACGAAATTCGCATCCTCGAACCCGGCGGCGAGAGGGAACTCGCCGACGGTGAGGTGGGTGAATTGTGTTGCCGTGGGCCGTACACCATTCCCGGCTATTTCGACGCGGCCGACCACAACGCGGCCGCCTTCACTCCCGACGGCTTCTACCGCACCGGAGATCTCGCCGCGATCACCGTCGTCGACGGCGGGCGCTATCTGTCGATCGAGGGCCGCATCAAGGACCTTATCAACCGGGGCGGTGAGAAGGTCAACGCCGAGGAACTCGAACTACTCCTTCTCGAGCATTCCGGCATCGCGGATGTCGCGGTCGTCGCCATGCCCGATCCCCGCCTCGGGGAGAAGACGTGTGCGTATCTGATCGCGAGGGATGGGGAAGATGTGCCGCTCACCGAGATTCAGGAGCACCTCGCGAAACTCGGCGTCGCCAAGTTCAAGTGGCCGGAACGACTCGAGTGGGTACCCTCCCTGCCCCACACGAACGTGAACAAGATCGACAAGAAGCGGTTGCGTGCCGAGATCGCGGCGAAACTCCTCGCCGAGGCGGACGCGCCCCGCGCGGTCGTGTAGGGACCGCAGCGCGAATCGACTGCGGATCACCACTTTCGGGGCATGCCTGCACAGGTGTGCCCCGAAAGTCGTTCACCCCTATTCGTCGCCACTGGATTGACCAATCGACATATACGTAGAATAATCAACACAAACGTCACACAGACTGGAGTCAGCCCATGAACCTCGAGCGAGTCGCAGTGATCGGCGGCGGCCCCGGCGGTCTCTACGCCGCGAGACTGCTCAAGCGAAGCCACCCGGACGCCGAAGTGACCGTCTACGAACAGAGTTCTCCGGACACGACATTCGGATTCGGTGTCGGTCTGGCTTCCCGAACCCAGCGCAACCTCCGCGACGCCGACGCCGCGTCGCTGGACGCGATCGTGGCCGCCGCTCACCCGCACGAGATGTCGATGCAGGTCGGGAGCGAGGTCGCCCGGCTCGCGCACGGCGATCTCCTCGCGATCGCGCGCACGACGCTGCTCGCGGTGCTGCAACAGCACGCCCAGGATGCCGGCGTGCACCTGCGCTTCGGCGAACGGCGCGAGGCCGCAGATCTCGACGCGGACCTCGTCATCGCGGCGGACGGGATCAACAGCGCCACCCGCACGCAGCTCACCGACGAGTTCGAACCGCGAATCGACACCGGTGCCGGACTGTATCTGTGGTGCGGGACCGACTTCGCTCTCCCCAGCGCCATCTTCGTCCCGGTCATCACCGAACACGGCACGTTCGTCGCCCACGCCTACCCGTACGCGGCGGACCGCAGCACCTTCCTCATCGAAACCGATGAAGCCACCTGGCGGCGAGCCGGATTCGACGCGTCCACCGATCGCACCGCACCCCAGGACAGCGACGAGGTCTCACTGCAGTACCTCCAGGACGCGTTCGCGGAGACCCTGCAGCATCATCGGCTCATCGGAAACCGCACGAAGTGGATGCGGTTCCGCACCGTCGGCTGCACGCGCTGGCACAGTGGCAACGTCGTGCTCCTCGGCGACGCCGCCCATACCGCGCACTACTCGATCGGGTCCGGCACCAAACTCGCGATGGAGGACGCCATCGCGCTCGACCACGCCCTGACGAGCGCGGCGAACCTCGACGATGCCCTCACCGAATACGAGCGGATCCGTCGCCCCGCCGTCGAACACCTTCAGCAGATCGCCCACCGCAGCGAACTCTGGTGGGAATCGTTCCCGCAGCGCATGGACCTACCCGTCGACCAGCTGATGATCGCGTACATGACCCGGGCGGGAAAGGTCGGTCTGGACCGGTTCGCCGAGTCGGCGCCGACCGTCGTGTCCCAGGGCCTCGCGAGTTACGCGAGCCGGCCCGCCGGCACCGTGTCCCCCACCGACATCACGGACTGGATCCTCGCACAACCACTGGCCCACCACGGTGCGGACTTCGCCACCAGGATCGCGCCGGCAGACCTGCGCGACGCACCCACGACGGCGAAGCTCGACGTCGTATCGACCGCCGCCTGGGACGCAGAGGCCGACACCGTCGTCGACAACGCACCGCAGGCGGAGATCCTCTGGCTCACCGGACCGGACTCCCGCGTCGCCGTGCTGAACCGTCTCGACCTCGCCGAACGTCTACTCCGGGCCACTTCGGCGACCGTCGTCGTCGAGGCCCCCGAGACCCACCGCGCCGATGTGGCGGCCGGCCTGGCGAGCGCACGAGCGCACCTCGCGTTCTTCACCGAACCGGCGTCCGCGGAACCCGAGCCGATCATGTCCGGCACCGGAGCGCCGACATGACCGCGCGGACCGCTTCCGGCTCCCACTATCCTTCGGACATGACACGTGAGCAGGCCACGCCCAGCCGGCGAGGCCGCGGCAAGGCATCGGCAGGCCCGGCAGCGCAGACCTCCGAGGACAGCGCAGCCGGTCGCAATCCCCGCCGCGAGCTGGTCGAGAAGCAGATCATGGAGCAGGCCACCCGGTTGTTCGCCGAGCGGGGATTCGCCAGCACCACCCTGCAGGACATCGCCGACGCCACCGGTCTGACCCGGCCCGCCCTCTACCACTACGTTGCCAACAAGGACGAACTGCTCTCGCGGCTCGTCAGCGAGAGCACCGAGACTCCCGCCGCCCTGCTGCACGAGATCAACGAGCGCACCGAACTCGGCCCCACCGAGAAACTGCGCGAAATGGCGGTCGCCATCGCCATGCACCAAGGTGAGAACCCCGACCGGTTCAGGCTGATCATCCGATCCGAAGCGGAACTTCCGGAAGACATCGCGCGCAGGTACCAGCAGAGCCGACGGCACGTGCTGAAGGAATTCATCACCGTCATCGAAGACGGCATCAAAGCCGGCGAGATGCGTCCGGTCGATCCGCGGACTTCGGCACTCGGCATCATCGGCATGCTCAACTGGATCGCCTGGTGGCACCAGCCGGGGAAAGAGGACGACGACCGCGCCGTCGCCGCTCAACTCGCGGACATGGCACTGCGCGCCGTCGTTCACGAAGAGTCCACCCCGACCGGGCTCGAAGGACCCGCACGGGCGATCGCACTGCTCCGGCAGGACCTCAACTACCTCGAACGACTACTCGAGAGCACGCCGAAAAGCCCGAGCGACGACGCGGACGGCTGAGCAGCGACCCGTCTGGCAGAGCGCTGCGCCTTCGAGCGGTGCGGCGAGGCCGAGTGGCCGAGTCGGTTCATCAGCGTCTCGCCGGAAGGCATTCGGAGGAAGTCGATTTCGCTGCTCCGCCCGCGCCGCGGTGCAGGCCTCCGGATAGGAACATGCCTGGGTCATGCGCGCCTGGTCGGCTCCAACACCCAGTTCCCTCGTCGTCGGGCCCTTGTTTTCGGAACGGACCGGACAAAATGTTTTGGATCGATCCAGCAATGTTTTCCCTGATCGCCGCAGTTTCGGGGACCTAAATCGGCATATCTTCGCCTGACGTGGTCCATTTGCCTCTTGGATCGATCCAGCGTTGTGCGGTATGGTCTGTATCGCAGCTCACACCGATCAGCAGAAAGGGGCCGGACATGGGCCGAGTCACCCTCACCGACGTCAGTCGGCATGCCGGAGTGTCCCGCTCGACCGCGTCCCTGGTGCTCAACGACAGCCCGAGCGTCGCACCGGAAACCACCCGCAAGGTTCGGGAGGCGATGAAAGCGCTCGGCTACGTCTACAACCGGCACGCGGCGATGCTGCGCAATCAGCGGTCGATGACCCTGGGGCTGGTCGTCACCGAGGTGCAGAACCCCTACTTCGCCGAACTCGCGATGACGCTCGAGGACGTCGCCGATCGCAGCAACTACGCGGTGTTCATCGGCTACAGCCGTGACGATCCGGCTCGACAGCGCAGACTGCTCGACCGCTTCGTCGAACGCAGCATCGACGGCCTGATCCTGCTCCCGGCCGGGGACACACAGGCCGCTGAGATCGACGAACTACTCGCGTCCAGTGGCATCCCGCTGGTGCTGCTCGCCCGGCACTTCCATCTCAGCCACGACTACGTCGGTGCCGACAACGTCGAGGCCGGACGCCTGCTCGGCCGCCATCTGCGGGCAATGGGCGTGCGGACGGTGGCCATGGTCGGCGGTCCTCAGCACACCTCGGCTCGCCGCGAGCGCGAGGACGGCTTCCTCGACGCGATCGCGGGGTCGGACATGACCATGTCCCCGACCGAGGGCCTGTTCGGGGAGGCCACCCCGGACGGTGGCGCCGACGCCACCCGCCGGCTTCTCGATCGCGGCGAGATTCCCGACGCGATCGTGGCGTACAGCGACATCGTCGCCGTCGGCGTATACGCCGAACTCACCCGCCGGGGACTCGAACCCGGCCGCGACATCGCCGTCGGCGGCTTCGACGACATCGCCGGATCCGCGCACCGCACCCCACCCCTGACCACCGTCGCCACCTTCCCGACCAAGATCGGTGAGAAGTGCGGCGAACTGATCCTCGACCGGATCGGCCAATCGCTGACACCGAACGGTGCCGGCTCCCCGCCCGCGCACAGCCATCACCTCGTCGCCCCCGCACTTCGGGTGCGTGCCTCCACCGCTGCCTGGCGGCCTCGTCGCCCGTAGCGCGACCTCTTCCGCATCAAGCAGACCAGCACGGATCCGCTGCACCTATACCCGCCAAGTAAGCGCTTTCAAGGAGATTTTCCGATGCACACCCCTCGCGTACTCACCGCCCGCCAGGCCGCCGACCTCGTCCACGACGGCGACATCGTCACCGTCAGTTCGTCGTCCGGGCTCGGCTGCCCGGATGCCGTGCTCGCCGGTCTCGGACAGCGGTACGAGGAAACCCGGTCGCCGAAGAACCTGACCAGCATTCACCCGATCGCCGCCGGCGACATGTGGGGCATCAAGGGGATCGACCACATCGCTCGGCCCGGTCTGCTGTCCCGGGTGGTGGCCGGGTCGTACCCGTCCGGGCCGTCGTCGGCGGAGCCGCCGCGGATCTGGCAGATGATCGAGAACAACGAGATCGAGGCCTACAACTTCCCGTCCGGGGTGCTGTATCAGCTGCACCGGGCCGCCGCCGCGAAGCAGCCGGGTGTGCTCTCGAAGGTCGGTCTGGACACCTTCGTCGACCCGCGGATCAGCGCCGGCCGGATGAACACCGTCACCCCGGACGCGTTCGTCCGCGTGCACGAACTCGACGGCCAGGAATGGCTGTTCTACGACGCTCTGGTCCCGAACGTGGCGATCATCCGCGCCACCACCGCCGACACCCACGGCAACCTCACGTTCGAGGAGGAGGCGTCCCCGCTCGGCGCCCTGGACCTGGCCTACGCGGCCCACAACAACGGCGGTGTCGTCATCGCCCAGGTCAAGTACCTCGCCGAGGGCGGCAGCCTGAGCCCGCAGGCGGTGCAGGTGCCCGGAATCCTCGTCGACGCCCTGGTCTTGGCGCCGGATCAGTTGCAGACCACCCAGACCGAGTACGACCCGGCAATCTCCGGGGGGATGCGACGTCCGCTGAGCACCCTCGAGCCGGTGCCGTTCACCCTCGAGAAGATCATGGCCCGCCGCGCCGCGGCCGAGTTGCAGTCCGGGGAGATCGCCAACCTCGGCTTCGGTGTCTCCGCGCTGGTGCCGCACGTTCTGGTCGAGGAGGGATTGGCCGACGCGGTGTCCTGGGTGATCGAACAGGGCCCCGTCGGCGGAGTACCGTTGCTGGACTTCGTCTTCGGTGTCGCGCAGAACCCCGATGCGATCATGCAGAGTTCGGATCAATTCACCCTGCTGCAGGGCGGCGGGTTCGAGCACTCCCTGCTGTCGTTCCTCGAGATCGATCAGCACGGCAACGTCAACGTGCACAGTCTGCCCAAGCGCAGGCACGTCACCGCCGGAGTCGGCGGGTTCGCCGACATCACCTCCGCCGCCCCGTCCATCGTGTTCGTCGGATCGTTCACGGCAGGCCGCCGCGACATCGGCATCGAGAACGGCGCCCTGCAGATCCGGGCCGACGGCCCGCACACCAAATTCGTGAAGGAGGTCGATTCCCCGACCTTCTCCGGAAAGCGAGCGCTGGCCACCGGGCAGAAGGTTCTCTACGTCACCGAGCGTGCAGTGCTCGAACTGCGACCGGAAGGGTTGACCGTCATCGAGATCGCCCCCGGTGTGGACCTGCAGCGGGACGTTCTCGACAAATCCGAGTTCGAGCTGCGCGTCGACCCGAACCTGAAAACCATGGCGGCCGAGCTGTTTCGCCCGCAGCCGCAGAACCTGACCCTGGCCCCGCTGCCCGAGCACCCGCGCGTGCAGGCGGTGTGGGCATGACCGCAACCACCCCGACCGAGGACCATCACATGACTCCCACCGACGTCCGCACCGACACCGGCCGGATCACCGTCCGCTACTCCCACGAGGGCCGGATGGCGACCGTCCTGATCGACCGCCCCCGCAAACTCAACGCCCTCACCCTCGAGCTCCTCGACGACCTCTACACCGAACTGCGGGCGATCGAGCACTCCGACGCCCGGGTGGTGGTGGTGAAGACCGCGGGCGAGAAGGCATTCTGCGTCGGAGCGGACGTCACTCAGTTCGCGCACTTCACGCCCGCGCACATGTGGAAGCGGTGGATCGCCGAAGGGCACCGGGTATTCAACTACCTGGCCCGGTTGCGTCAGCCGACGATCGCCGTCGTCGACGGGATTGCCGTCGGCGGCGGACTCGAACTCGCCCTGGCATGCGATCTGCGGGTCGGCGCCGGCACGGCGCGCCTGGGGTTGCCGGAAACCAGCCTCGGCACCATCCCCGGGTGGGGCGGCACCGAACGGCTCACCGCAGTGGTCGGCGCGGCCCGTGCCAAGGAACTGATCTTCACCCGCCGCCAACTCGACGCCGACACCGCCCTCGGGTGGGGCTTGCTGAACGCGGTCGCCGAACGTGACGACCTCGACACGGTGACGACAGAGATGGTCGACCGCATCCTCGAAGGCGCCCCCACCGCCGTCCAGGTGAGCAAGCAACTCGTCGACGCGGCCGCCGCCGGCGCCCCGTCCTCGATCCTCGAGGCGCTCGCCAGTGGGTTCACCGCGGCTACCGACGATTTCGCGATCGGCGTCACGGCATTCCAGAACAAGACCACCCCCACCTTCACGAACTCCTGACCCCCGCACCTCCCGCAGCGATCCCCTCGAACGGATTGGCAGATCCATGACCCTTGATCCTCACCCCGCGGCAGACCCCGACGCAGACACCCAGGTCCCGGTGGTCACCAAGGAAGACCTCCGCAAGGCCGCCTGGGGCGCCTCCGCAGGCAGCGCGCTCGAGTACTACGACTTCGCCCTCTACAGCCTGGCGTCCGCGCTGGTGTTCGGGCCCCTGTTCTTCCCGACCGACAATCCCGCGACGGGCCTGGTGCTCAGCTTCGCTACCTACTTCATCGGCTTCGCCGTCCGCCCGCTGGGTGGGGTGTTCTTCGGCCGACTCGGAGACCGGCTGGGCCGAAAGTTCGTACTGATGGCCACCATCATCCTGATGGGTGTGGCCAGCACCTGCATCGGTCTGCTGCCGACCTACTACGGCAGCGAGGGCGACTGGTACTCCGGCGGTGTCGGAATGCTCGCGCCGATCCTGCTGATCGTCCTGCGCATCGCCCAGGGCCTCGGGGCCGGCGCCGAGATGGCTGGTGCGTCGATCCTGATGACCGAGTACTCGCCGCCGAAGAAACGCGGCTTCTACGCCTCGCTGCCCTTCCTTGGTGTGCAGGTCGGCACGGTCGTTGCGGCCCTGGTGTACTTCCTCGTCTACCGCGGGCACAGCGAGATCACCGACACCTGGCTCTGGCGGGTGCCGTTCCTGGCCAGCGTCGTCATCCTCGCCGTCGCGATGTATCTGCGGGTCAACCTCAAGGAATCGCCGACGTTCAAGAAACTCGAAGCCAAGGACCAGATCGACGAGCGTCCGCTGCACAACCTGCTGAAGCACTCGCGTCCCTCCCTGCTGCGCGGCATCGGGTTGCGGCTCGCCGAGAACGGGTCGTCCTCGATGTACCAGGCCCTCGCCGTCGCATACGTGACCAGTGCCGCCGTCGGCATCAAGGGCCCCATCGGCGCCCTCTCGCTGGTGTTCGCCGCCTCCCTCGGATCGATCGTCATTCCGATCGCCGGCAAACTCTCCGACCGTTTCGGCCGGGTCAAGACGTACCGCGCCTTCGCCTACTTCCAGTTGGTGTCCGCCTTCCCGATCTGGTGGGCACTGAGCCAGGGCAGCGTGGTGCTGACGATCGTCGTGATCTCCCTCGCGCTCGGCATCGGCACGTGGGGCATGTTCGGATCCCAGAGCGCCTTCATGAGTGAGTTGTTCGGGTCCCGTCAGCGCTACCTCGGCGTGTCGGTGGCTCGTGAGGTCTCCGCGGTACTCTCCGGCGGCATCGCACCGCTGATCGGCGCCTGGATCATCGCGATGGTCGTCGCCGCGGACGGCGGCAAGGAGGTGCCCGGCGCCGGACTGGGATCGTGGGTGTTCATCGCCGGATACCTGTGCATCCTCACCCTCATCACGATCGGCACGACGTACATCACCCCCGACCCGATCAACCGCGACCTCGACGACCCCCTCGACGCGGTCTCTGCCGCCCGCAACTGACCGTACGACGCGACACGTCGAAGAACAGGGGAATCCGGTGGCACAGCGGACCCGAGCGTCAGCGAGCCGTCGTCCGACGATCATCACGGTGGCGAAGGCCGCCGGGGTGTCGACCGCGACTGTCTCCCGGGTGCTGAGTGGAAGCTCCGCTGTGACACCGGATCTCGCTGCTCGGGTGCACAAGGCCGCCGACGACTTGTCCTACCGCCCGAGCAGCGCCGCCCGGGGCCTGGTGCTGGGGTCGATGCGCAGTGTCGGTGTGATCCTGCCCGACCTGGCGAACGCGTACTTCTTCGACGTGGTCAAGCAGATGCATCACGGCGCCACCGAAGACGGATACCGGATGCTCGTCGCCGACTACTCCGGTACGGCGGCCGACGAGTACGCCACCGCCCTCGACCTGCTCGGCCAGGTCGACGGGCTCGTTCTGCTGTCTTCGCGAATTCCGTTGGCGGGACTGACGGAACTGGCCCGGCAGCCGACTCCGGTGGTGCTGGTGAATCGGATCGAACGCGGAATCGACCTGCCCATGGTCGCGATCGACAACTTCACCCCCATGATGCAGCTGTGCGGGCACCTGGCCCGGCTCGGTCACCGCCGGGTCGTCTACCTCGCGGGATCGGAACTGTCGTGGCAGAACCGGGAACGGTGGCGCGGCCTCGAGATGGCGAGGGCATTCGGGATCGACGCGGTCGAGGTGGCCTCGGACGGCACCATCGAGGGCGCGTACACCGCCGTCGACGAGGCGCTCACCCATGAGCCGACCGCACTGATCTGCTTCAACGACCTGTCGGCCCTCGGGGCGATCTCGAAGCTACGTGGGCTCGGACTTTCCGTGCCCGAAGATATTTCGGTCACGGGGTTCGACGACATCGCCGTCGCCCGGCACATCGACCCTCGCCTGACGACCGTGGTGAGCCCGAAGTCCCGGCTCGGCGACCAGGCGTGGGCCTTGATGCACGCGGCACTCGCGTCCGCACCCAGCACCTCGCCCCCGCTTCTGCCCGCCGACATGGTGATCCGCGACTCCACCGGCCCGGCGAAGTGACACCGGTCCGAGCGCCGGCCTCACCCGAGGCCGACGCTCGGACGCTCAGATGCGGGCGAGGCCTTCGGTGGCGGCCTCGGTGGCTACCAGGGCGGTCTCGGCCCACCAGCGGTCGCTGAGGACTTCGACCTCCACGAGTCCCCGATAACCGGCGCGCTCGCACTCGGCGACGAATCCGGTCATGTCGATGCAGCCCTCGCCGGGCATGCCGCGGCTGCTCAACTCCCCGTGGATCGGGGTCACCCAGTCGGCGAGCTGGACCGAGAACAGCTTGTCGCCGGCCCGGGCGATCTGTTCCGGCAGCGCCGCGTCCCACCACACGTGATACGAGTCGATCCCGATCCCCACCAGGTCGGAGTCGATGGACTCGACCAGATCGTTCGCCTCCTGCAGCGACGTGATGACGGATCGGCTCGACGCCATCATCGGGTGCATCGGTTCGACGGCGAGCCGCACACCGGCCGCTCGCGCGTAGGGCTCGAGTTCGGCGATGCCGTCCGAGACCTGCCTGCGGCCGCCTGCGAGGTCGCCGTAGGCGGCGCCGCACACGAGGTAGAGGCATTCCGCGTCCAGGGCGTGCGCCTGATCCACGGCGACCCGGTTGTCGTCCATGGTCTTTCGCCGCAGCGTGGCGGTCGGTTGCGGGAACATCCCGCCGCGGCAGACGCTGCTGACCCGCAGGCCTGACTGCCGCAGCCGGGTGGCCGCCGCGGTCAGGTCCAGGTCCTCGAGCACGTCCCGCCACAGGCCGACGCCGCCGAACCCCCACTTCTCGGCGAGGTCGGTCACCTCCGTGAATCCCGATCCCTTGACGGTGACGGAATTCAGGCTGCACCGCGCGAGGTCCATGTCAGCGGATCCCGTGCACCGCGAAGTACGCCGAGGCGCGTGCGGCGGTGAAGTCCGGATCGGTGAACAGGCCGATCGCGTTGCCGGCGCGGACCAGTTCGGCGAGATGCGTCAGGCTGCGGCCGGTTTCGAAGCCGCCGATCATCCGGAAATGGTCCTGCTTGCCGCCCAGGTACGCCAGCCACGCCACCCCGACCTTGTAGTACTGCGTCGGTGCGGCGAACAGCAGCCGGCTCAGGGTTTCGGTGGGGCCGAGGATGTTCCGGAAGCCCTGCTCGTCGCCGTCGTCGAGGCGGGCGAACGCGGCGGACGCGAACGGGCCGAGCGCGGCGAACGCACCGAGGAGCGCGTCGCTGGTGTGGGTGCCGTCGCCGGCGATCAGGTCGACGTAGTTGTAGTCGTCGCCGGTGAATACCCGGACCCCGTCGGGCATCCGCCGCCGCAGGGCGATCTCGAGGGCGGGGTCGAGCAGCGACACCTTGATGCCACGCACCCGTTCGCGGTGGTTGTCGATGATCTGCAAAACGGTGTCCATCGCCGCTGACGGGTCGGAGAATCCCCAGTAGCCGTCGAGTGCGGGGTCGAACACCGAACCCAGCCAATGCAGCACGACCGGCCGGGTGGCCGCCGACAGCACCGCGTCGTAGACGGAGAGGTAGTCGTCGGGGCCGCTCGCCGCCCGGGCGAGGTGCCTGCTGGCCATCAGCACCACCTCGCCGCCGGCGGATTCGATCGCCTCGACCTGCTCGAGGTACGCGTCGCGGATCTCCTCCAGCGAGGGCGAATCCGTTTTCAGCTGATCGGTGGCGACACCGACGACTACCCGGCCGCCGACCGACTTCGCCTCGGTGAGGGTGCGGACCGCGAGTTCGCGCGCGCCGGCCCAGTCGAGCCCCATGCCCCGCTGCGCGGTGTCCATCGACTCGGCCACCCCGAGTCCCAGCGACCACAGGTCGCGGCGCAGTTGCAGGGTGGCGTCCCAGTCGATCTGGTCCGCGGCGTTCTCGGCGGACGCGCGCAGCGGATCGGCGACCACGTGCGAGGCCGCGTACACCGCTCTGCTGGTCGGTGCCGTGGACCGGGTGTCCAGCCTGGCGGGCTCACCGAGCACGAGCGTGCCGGTCGAACGATCGAGGTCGGGAAGAACAATCGAGGCCATGAAATCTCCTGAAATCGCTTTCTTGCTGAAGTATGGATCACGATATACTGTGATGAATAGCAAGGTCTAGACCGTATTGAGTCTCAGTTCATTCACTGAAAGCATTTTCCGGCGCGACTGGGTCGGTATTGTTCGCCGTCGCCGCGCCACCCGAAGGGAGCCACACCGTGGGCGCATCAACACAGGTCACCGAACTGAAGGGCAAGGCCGCCATCGTCACCGGCGCGGCCGGAGGAATCGGATCCGCTATCGCCCGGGCGCTCGCGGCGCAGGGCGTCGTGGTGGTGGGAGTCGACGCCGACCCGAAGATCACCGAGGTCATGGACGGGATCGGCGGGCACGGGCTGTGCGGGGATCTCACCGATCCAGCCTTCAGCGCATCCGCCGTCGACCTCGCCCAGCAGGTGGCCGGAAGCCTCGACATCCTGATCAACGCGGCAGGCATCCAGCTGCGGACCCCCGCGATCGATGTGGAGGAGGACGGCTGGCAGCGGCTGGTCGACGTGAACCTGTCGGCCGTGTACCGGCTGACCCGGCAGGCGATGAAATCGCTGATCGCGTCGGGCGGCAGTGTCGTCAACATCGCCTCGCTGTCCGCCGACCGCGCGGTGCCCGGCATCGTGCCCTACGGTGCGACCAAGGCGGCGCTCACCCAACTCGGCAAGGGCCTGGCGGTCGAACTGGGGCCGCAGGGCGTGCGCGTGAACACGATCGCGCCGGGCTACATCGAAACCCCGATGACCGCCGAGGTGCTCGGCCAGGAGGAGTTCCGCGCCCAGAAGCTGAGCCGGATTCCGTTGCAGCGGTTCGCCGACGGTGACGACGTCGCCGATGTCGTGCTCTTCCTCGTCTCCGGCGCCGCCCGCTACGTCACCGGCGTCGTGCTGCCCGTCGACGGAGGGTACTCGATCACATGACCGAAGCAACGACGATTCCGTCGGTCACCCTGAGCAACGGGGTCGTGATGCCCGCCATCGGATTCGGGGTGTTTCAGATTCCCGACGACGCCATGTGCACCACCGTCCGGCACGCACTGGCGGCCGGGTACCGGGCCTTCGACACCGCTCCGATGTACGGCAACGAACGCTCCCTCGGTCGTGCTCTCACCAATTCCGGTGTGCCCCGCGAGGAACTGTTCGTGACCACCAAGGTCTCCAACGAGGACCAGGGTTACCAGTCGACCCTCGACGCCGTCGAGAGCAGCGTTGCCCGCCTCGGCCTGGACTACGTCGACCTGTGCCTGATCCACTGGCCCGCCCCCGCTCGTGGCGCGTACCTCGACACGTGGCGGGCACTCGAACAACTCCACGCCGCCGGACGGATCCGGGCGATCGGAGTCTCGAACTTCCAGGCCGATCACCTGGACCGGCTGCTCGAGGTCGCCGCCGTGCGTCCGATGGTGAACCAGATCGAAATACATCCACTGCTCCCCCAGCAGCCGATGGTGGAACTGCACCGGAGCCTGGGCATCCACACCCAGGCATGGGCACCACTCGCCCGTGGCCGGCTGCAGGAGAATCCGGTACTCACCGAACTCGCACGCCGGCACGACGTGTCCCTCGCTCAGCTCGTGCTGCGGTGGCATCTGCACCGCGGCACAATCCCTCTGCCGAAATCGTCTTCACCGGAACGAATGCGCGCGAACATCGACGTGTTCGACTTCGCGCTCGACGCCGACGAGATCGCGCAGATCACGGCACTGGACCGGAACGAGCGAACAGGACCTCACCCCGACGACGTCCACTGAACCAGGCCCCAGGAACCCGCGCCGATGAGTTTGTCCTGCCCTCGGAGTCTCTTCCTCGTTACCATCGTCGAGAGCGCAGGAGGAACCGAATGAGTCAACTGCTGAGGGTCCAGAACTTCAACGTGTCGCGTGACGGGTTCGGTGCCGGTGACGGCCAGAGCTTCGAGAGGCCGTTCGGTCACGCCGACCCTGGTGTCCTGTTCGCGTGGGCGGGTGCCACGGCGAGTTGGCACATGCGCACCGGCCCCGGCGGGAGCCGCGGCCTCGACGACTACTTGATCCGCGACTATGACTGCAATATCGGTGCCGAGATCATGGGCCGTAACAAGTTCAGTCCGCATCGCGGGCCTTGGGCGGATTACGAGTGGCGCGGCTGGTGGGGCGACGAACCCCCGTTCCACACCCCGGTATTCGTGCTGACCCACCACGTCCGTCCGTCGTTCACGCTCTCCGACACCACGTTCCACTTCGTCGACACCGATCCGGCCACGGTCCTCGAGCAGGCGCGGGAGGCGGCGCAGGGTAAGGACGTCCGGCTCGGCGGCGGGGCGACCACCATCCGGGAGTTCCTCGACGCCGACCTCGTCGACACCCTGCACGTGGTGGTGTCACCGATCGAACTCGGATCCGGGGCGCGACTCTGGGAATCTCCCGACGAGTTGCTCGACCGGTTCCACTGCGACGTCGTGCCCAGCCCGAGCGGCGTGACCCACCACCTGTTCTGGCGGAAGTGACACAGGCGCACTTCGATATGGCCGAGGGACGAGGGCCCTACTCGTCCTGCTGTCGCCGGCCGGCTGATTCCAGCGCCGACCTCACCGACCGGTACTTCGATCCCCGACCTCGGTGAGCGCTCGTGTGATGCTCAGTGCGGTGGTGTGCACGGCGGGCCCGACGCGCCGGATGTCGACCTTGCCGATCCACCCGGACGCCGAGACGGCGGCCACCGGCGGACCGTCGTCGACGCGGACGGCACTGGCGACACACGCGACGCCGGGTGCCGACTCCTCGTGCTCGTACGCGATGCCGGTCGACGCGATCCGCCGCAACTGACGTACCAGCGCTCCGGGCGCGGTGATGGTGCGCGGACCCACCCGCGACAGCCCGGCCGCGACCACGGCCTCGAACGCCGCGGGCGGTGATCCCGCGAGCAGAGCCTTGCCCACCCCCGTCGCGTGTGCGGGGAGACGCCCACCCACGCCGGACGGCAGCCACGGCGCATCCCGCCCCGGGAGGATCTCGACGTACACCACCTCGGCCCCGTCGAGGATCGCCAGGTGCACCGTCTGCCGTGTCGCTTCCCGCAGGTCGGCGAGGAACGGCAGCGCCACCTCACGGACCGAACGTCGCCGCGACGCCCGTTCCCCGAGTTCGAACAGCCGCAGTCCGAGCCCTACCTTGACGCCGCTGCGCTCGAGAAACCCGACGCCCTCCATCTCCTTCACCAGCCGCGACACCGTCGCCTTCGGGATCCCGGTGCGCCGGGTCAACTCGTTGACGCCCAGCGTCGTGTCGGTGGGACCGAACGCCGCGAGCAGATCCGATATCCGCCGGACCACCGACGTCGGCTCGTCACCCGCTGCCGAAGTGTTCCGTTCTACGGGACTCATTCGTTGAGTATCCCCATTCGGCCCAGCACAGTACAAGCAGCAACGCGCGCAACGTCCCACTCGAACCAGCCCACAGCGAGGTCATCGATGCCACCCACTACCTCTACGGCCCTCCCGAATTCGTCTACGGCCCTCCCGAATTCGTCGATCCAGGCCGCCGCGGAGCGGCTCACGGCCGCGACCGCACGACCGTGTGCGCCCGTGCGGGACCTGCTCGGGACCACCGACATCGGCGCGGCGTATGCCGTGCAGCAACTGCTGACCGACCGGCGTCTCGCTGCCGGGGGGATGGTCACCGGCCGCAAGATCGGGTTGACCTCCCCCGCCGTGCAGCAGCAGCTCGGCGTCGACCAACCCGATTTCGGGGTGCTGTTCGCCGACATGGACGTCACCGCCCTGCCCGAGGTGCCCAGCGGCCGGTTGCTGCAACCGAAGGCCGAGGCCGAGATCGCCTTCGAACTCGGCGCCGACCTGATCGACGGAGACCTCGACGACACCCAGATCCGTGCCGCCGTCGCCCGCGCCGCCGCCGCGCTGGAGATCGTCGACTCCCGGATCGCCGACTGGGACATCACCATCACCGACACCGTCGCCGACAACGGCTCCTCCGGGTTGTACGTCCTCGGCGAGAACTGGCTCACCCTAGCCGAATTCGAACCCCGCGACGTCGTGATGCGGCTGTACTCGGGCGACGCACTCGTCTCCGAGGGCACCGGCGCCGCCTGCCTCGGCGACCCCCTACAGGCCCTGGCCTGGCTCGCCCGCACCGCCCGCGAGTACGGGCAACCGCTGCGCGCCGGGCAGGTCATCCTCTCCGGCGCCCTCGGCCCGATGGTCCCCACTCCACCCGGCACCACCGTCCGCGCCGAACTGTCCACCCTCGGCACCGTCACCGCCACCTTCTCGAAGGACACCCACTCATGAGCGAGACCCCCACGATCAAGGTCGCGATCATCGGCTCCGGCAACATCGGCACCGACCTGATGATCAAGGTCCTGCGCAACTCCGACATCCTCGAGATGGGCGCGATGGTCGGCATCGACCCGAACTCCGACGGCCTCGCCCGCGCCGCCCGCCTGAACGTCCCGACCACCGCAGACGGCGTCCAGGGTCTGATCGCCCTCGACACCTTCGCCGACATCGACATCGTCTTCGACGCCACCTCCGCCGGGGCCCACCGGGCCAACGCCGCCGCCCTCGCCCCCTACGGGAAGAAGCTGGTGGACCTCACCCCGGCCGCGATCGGCCCGTACGTGGTGCCGCCGGTCAATCTCGAGCAGCACCTCGACGGGGACGTCGACAACGTCAACATGGTCACCTGCGGCGGGCAGGCCACCATCCCCATGGTCGCCGCCATCTCCGCCGTCACCCCGGTCGCCTACGCCGAGATCGTCGCGTCCATCGCGTCGAAGTCCGCCGGCCCCGGCACCCGGGCGAACATCGACGAGTTCACCGAAACCACGTCGCACGCCATCGAACAGGTCGGCGGCGCGGCCCGCGGCAAGGCGATCATCGTCCTCAACCCCGCCGAACCACCCCTGCTGATGCGCGACACCGTCCTCGCCCTCATCGGCGACGCCGACCACGACGCCATCCGCGCCTCGATCACCGAGATGGCCGCCCGCGTCGCCGAGTACGTGCCCGGGTACCGGCTCAAGCAGGACGTCCAGTTCACCCCGATCCCCGACGGCGAACCCGTCCACACCCTGCTCCCCGACGGCACCGGACCGGTCACCACCAAGGTGTCGGTGTTCCTCGAGGTCGAGGGCGCCGCCCATTACCTGCCCGCCTACGCCGGCAACCTCGACATCATGACCTCCGCCGCCCTGCGCACCGCGGAATCCATCGCCCGACGCATCCAGAACACGATCCCCGCGGAGGTCGCACCATGACCAAGCTCTACATCCAGGACGTCACCCTGCGTGACGGCATGCACGCCGTCCGGCACCGCATCACCCCCAGCGACGTCGGCCGGATCGTCGCCGCTCTCGACGCCGCCGGGGTAGACGCCATCGAGGTCGCGCACGGCGACGGTCTCGCCGGCGGCTCCCTCAACTACGGGCCCGGCTCCAACACCGACTGGGAGTGGATCGAGGCCGCCGCCGACAACCTCACCCACGCCACCCTGACGACCCTGCTGCTGCCCGGTATCGGCACCATCGCCGAACTCGAACAGGCCCACAAGCTCGGGGTCCGCTCCATCCGGATCGCCACCCACTGCACCGAGGCCGACGTCGCCGCCCAGCACATCACCAAGGCCCGCGAACTCGGCATGGACGTCTCCGGGTTCCTGATGATGAGCCACATGACCCCCGCCGACAACCTCGCCAAGCAGGCGAAGTTGATGGAATCGTATGGGGCGCACTGTGTGTACGTCACCGACTCCGGTGGCCGGCTCACCATGAACGGTGTCCGCGACCGGGTCCGCGCCTACCGCGACATCCTCGACCCCGGCACCCAGATCGGCATCCACGCCCACGAAAACCTGTCGCTGTCCGTCGCGAACAGTGTCGTCGCCGTCGAAGAAGGCGTCACCCGCGTCGACGCCTCCCTCGCCGGGCACGGCGCCGGCGCCGGCAACTGCCCGATCGAAGCGTTCATCGCCGTCGCCAACCTCCACGACTGGGAGCACGGGTCCGACCTGTTTGCGCTGCAGGACGCCGCCGACGACCTCGTCCGGCCCCTGCAGGACCGGCCCGTGCGCGTGGACCGGGAAACCCTCACCCTCGGCTACGCCGGCGTCTACTCCAGCTTCCTCCGGCACGCCGAAACCGCCTCGAAGAACTACGGCATCGACGTCCGCACCATCCTCCAAGAAGTCGGCAAACGCGGCCTCGTCGGCGGACAGGAAGACATGATCACCGACATCGCCCTCGATGTGCTTCGCACCCGTGAGTACTTGTTAACCACGGGCGGTTAATAAGTACTCACGGGCGCGGAGCGCATGGCGCACACCTTCGCCGTAGGCGGGATCGGCTTGGGTGCAGTGGGCGATGTGGCGTTCGATGACGGCCACCGACGCCCCGGTGATGGCGCGGGCGGTGTTCTCGAACAGCGCAGTCTGCTGCTCGGCGTTCATGCTGCGGAAGAGGTTCCCGGGCTGTTCGAAGTAGTTGTCGTCGTCTGCGCGGTAGTCGAACCGGTCGGCGACGGCACCCACTCCGAGCGGCGGTTCGGCGTAGCTGGGCTGGTCGGCAAACCGGCCGTGGGAGTTGGGTTCGATGCTCGGGATGCTGCCCTGGTTGCCGTCCACTCGCATGGCACCGTCCCGGTGGAAGGAATTGACGTGCGCTGCGCCTCTCGGGCAGTTGACCGGGATCTGGTGATGGTTGACGCCGAGGCGGTAGCGGGCGGCGTCGCCGTACGAGAACAGTCTGCCTTGGAGCATGCGGTCCGGGGAGAATCCGATGCCGGGAACGATGTTCGCCGGGGAGAACGCCGCCTGTTCGACGTCGGCGTGGTAGTTCTCCGGGTTGCGGTTCAGTTCGAGTTCGCCGACCTCGATGAGGGGGTAATCCTTCTTCGACCACACCTTGGTGAGGTCGAAGGGATGGTAGCGGTAGGTCTGGGCGTCCGCTTCGGGCATGATCTGGACGAAGAGGGTCCACTTCGGGTAGTTGCCCTCCTCGATTGCGTTGAAGAGGTCGCGCTGCGCCGACTCGCGGTCGCCGGCGACGACGACGGCGGCTTCTTGGTCGGTGAGGTTCTTGATGCCCTGCTGGGTGCGGAAATGGAATTTCACCCAAGAGCGTTCCCCGGCGTCGTTGACGAACGAGTAGGTGTGTGAGCCGAAGCCGTGCATGTGCCGGTAGCCGTCGGGGATGCCGCGGTCGGACATCACGATGGTGATCTGGTGCAGGGCCTCGGGGAGATTGGTCCAGAAGTCCCAGTTATTCTGCGCCGAGCGAAGATTGGACTTCGGGTCGCGTTTGACCGCGTGGTTGAGGTCGGGGAACTTGAGGGGGTCGCGGAAGAAGAAGACGGGGGTGTTGTTGCCGACGACGTCCCAGTTGCCCTGTGCGGTGTAGAAGCGGACGGCGAAGCCGCGGATGTCGCGTTCGGCGTCGGCGGCGCCGCGCTCGCCCGCGACGGTGGAGAATCGCAGGAAGATCTCGGTCTGTTTGCCGACTTCGGAGAAGACGTCGGCATTGGTGTGCGCGGTGATGTCGTGGGTGACGCGGAAGGTGCCGAAGGCGGCGGAGCCTTTGGCGTGCATCCGGCGTTCGGGGATGACTTCGCGGTCGAAGTGCGCGAGCTTCTCGAGGAACCAGACGTCCTGCAAGAGCATCGGACCGCGCGCGCCGGCGGTGAGACTGTTCTGGTTGTCGGGTACCGGTGCACCGGCGACGGTGGTGAGTCCGTTCGGGTTGGTCATCGATTTCTCCTGTCTGTCACCCGGCGCTGGTCGGGTGAATGTGGTTCGGCGAGAGCTTCCCTCAGGACCGAGCGCGATGGCGTCTCAATTTGACATCCCCCGGTGAGCCCGTTCGGAACACGATGCCGAACTCGCGGATCGTGCGGTAGATCGTCGCCCGTCGCCCGTCACCCGCCACGCCTGGATGTGATAGCCGTCTCACACTGAGACGGTCGAGAGCTGGGTCACACGGTTCAATTCATTGCACAACGTCCCCCGCAGCCGGCACCCGGCCGGCTCTTGATCCAGGAGGCGCACATTGAGTAGGCAAAGCCTGACAAAGGCCCACGCGAAGATCACCGAACTGTCCTGGGATCCGACATTCGCAACCCCGGCCACCCGGTTCGGCACCGACTACACCTTCGAGAAGGCTCCGAAGAAGGATCCTCTCAAGCAGATCATGCGGTCCTACTTCCCGATGGAGGAGGAGAAGGACAACCGCGTGTACGGCGCCATGGACGGTGCCATCCGCGGCAACATGTTCCGCCAGGTGCAGCAACGGTGGCTCGAATGGCAGAAGCTGTTCCTGTCGATCATTCCGTTCCCCGAGATCTCGGCCGCCCGAGCGATGCCGATGGCCATCGACGCCGTCCCCAACCCGGAGATCCACAACGGTCTCGCGGTGCAGATGATCGACGAGGTGCGTCACTCGACGATTCAGATGAACCTCAAGAAGCTGTACATGAACAACTACATCGACCCGGCCGGGTTCGACATGACGGAGAAGGCGTTCGCGAACAACTACGCGGGCACCATCGGCCGGCAGTTCGGCGAAGGATTCATCACCGGTGACGCGATCACCTCGGCCAACATCTACCTGACCGTGGTCGCCGAGACCGCGTTCACGAACACCCTGTTCGTCGCCATGCCCGACGAGGCCGCCGCCAACGGTGACTACCTGTTGCCGACCGTCTTCCACTCGGTGCAGTCCGACGAGTCGCGGCACATCTCCAACGGCTACTCGATCCTGCTGATGGCCCTCGCCGACGAGAGGAATCGCCCACTGCTCGAACGCGACCTGCGGTACGCATGGTGGAACAACCACTGCGTCGTCGACGCCGCAATCGGCACGTTCATCGAATACGGCACCAAGGACCGCCGCAAGGACCGCGAGAGCTACGCCGAGATGTGGCGTCGCTGGATCTACGACGACTACTACCGCAGCTACCTCATCCCGCTCGAGAAGTACGGCCTGACGATTCCGCACGACCTGGTCGAGGAGGCGTGGAAGCGCATCACGGACAAGGGTTACGTCCACGAGGTGGCCCGGTTCTTCGCCACCGGGTGGCCGGTCAACTACTGGCGTATCGATGCCATGACCGACAAGGACTTCGAGTGGTTCGAGCACAAGTACCCGGGCTGGTACTCGAAGTACGGCAAGTGGTGGGAGGAGTACAACCGGCTCGCCTACCCCGGTCGCAACAAGCCGATCGCATTCGAAGAGGTCGGGTACCAGTACCCGCACCGGTGCTGGACCTGCATGGTGCCCGCCCTCATCCGCGAAGACATGGTCGTCGAGAAGGTGGACAACCAGTGGCGGACCTATTGCTCGGAAACCTGCTACTGGACCGACGCCGTCGCGTTCCGTGAGGAATACCAGGGTAAGCCGACCCCGAACATGGGACGACTCACCGGGTTCCGTGAATGGGAGACCCTGCACCACGGCAAGGACCTCGCCGACATCGTCTCCGATCTCGGTTACGTCCGCGACGACGGCAAGACTCTGGTCGGTCAGCCGCACCTCGATCTGGACGACCCGAAGAAGCTGTGGACCCTCGACGACGTGCGGGGCAACACCTTCCAGAGCCCGAACGTGCTGTTGAACCAGATGTCCGACGCCGAACGCGACGCTCACATCGCCGCGTACCGCGCAGGCAGTACCGTTCCTGCCTGATCCAGGCTCGGTGGGTGGCGCCGCGGCCACTTCCGGCGCCACCCACCGCTTCACCATTCACTTCACAAGCCCAGGAGAATCCCCCGTGGCCGACAAGCACCGTATCAACTTCGAGCCCGTCGACATCGAGATGGAAGTTGGCGAAGACGAGTACATCCTCGACGCCGCATTCCGGCAAGGCATCCACCTGATGCACGGCTGCCGCGAGGGGCGGTGCTCGGCCTGCAAGTCGTTCGTCCTGGACGGCGACATCCAGATGGAGAACTACTCGACATTTGCGTGCAACGAATCCGAGGTCGACGAGGGGATGGTATTGCTCTGCCGCTCAACCGCGTACAGCGACTGCACGATCGAGCTGCTCAACTTCGACGAGGACGAACTCCTCGGCGGTGTCCCCATCCAGGATGTACGCACCCAGGTGACCGGGATCGAGTCGATGACCAAGGACATCGTCTCGCTGCGATTGCAGCCCGTCGAACCCGCCGCCTACGAGTTCAGGCCCGGCCAGTACGCGGACCTGAAGATCCCGGGGACCGAGGAACATCGGTCCTTCTCGATGGCAACGACACAGTCGACACCCGGCCATATCGAATTCCTCATCAAGAAGTATCCGGGCGGAAAGTTCGCCGGGCTGCTCGACAATGCCATCTCGGTCGGCGACGAGATCAGCTTGACCGGTCCCTACGGGTCGTTCACCCTCAAGGAAGGTCACGTCCTGCCGATCGTGTTGATCGGCGGCGGAGCCGGAATGGCCCCCGTCCTCTCACTCCTGCGGCACATGAGCGAGACGGGCAATACCCGCCCGGTGCACTTCTACTACGGTGCCCGGACGCCCACCGACCTGTTCTACGTCGACGAGATTCTCCGACTCGGAGAGGGACTCACGGATTTCACGTTCGTGGCCTGCCTGTCGGAATCGATGGTCCCACAGCCGGCGGGGTCGATCGTCGTCGAAGAAGGCAATGTCACCGACGTCGTGAGCCGCCGCGAACCGGACATCGGCAAGACCGAGGTCTATCTCTGCGGACCACCACCGATGGTCGACGCGGCGCTCGCCCTGCTCGAGGCCACCGGCACCCCGAGCGATCAGATCTTCTACGACAAGTTCACCAGCCCCGCCTTCGAGTAGCCCACCACAGGAATTCACAGCCCTCTTTCCCCGACAGAACTGAGAAACGAGATGACCGCAACCTCCGAGCCCAAGCAGCGGAGCTTTCCGAAGATCGAGTTCACCGACTCCGAAGCGGGTGCGCTGGAGTTCCCCAGCTCCCGCAGCCGCACGTTCAACTACTACACGCCGGCCAAGAAGCGGTCGACGATGTACGAGGACGTGACCGTCGACGTCCAACCCGACCCGGACCGCCACCTCTCCCAGGGGTGGATCTACGGATTCGGCAATGGACCGGGCGGATATCCGCAGGACTGGACCGTCGCGAAGTCGTCGAACTGGCATGCCTTCCTCGACCCGAACGAGGAGTGGGACCAGACGATCTTTCGCAACAACTCCAAGGTCGTCCACCAGGTCGAATTGTGCCTCTCCAACGCCAAGCGCGCCCGCGTCTACGACGCCTGGAACACCCCCTGGTTGACGTTCATCTCCCGCAATCTCGGCGCGTGGATGCATGCCGAGAACGGTTTGGCGTTGCATGTCTTCACGTCCATCCAGCGGTCCGGGCCGACCAACATGATCAACACGGCCGTCGCGGTGAACGCCGCCCACAAGATGCGCTTCGCCCAGGACCTGGCGTTGTTCAACCTGGACCTGTCCGAGGCCACCGAGGATTTCGACGGCGACGCGCACAAGGCCGTCTGGCAGTCGGCGCCCGAGTGGCAGCCGACCCGGGAGGTCGTCGAGCGGCTCACCGCCGTTCCGGATTGGTGTGAGCTTTTGTTCGGCTCCAACATCGTCTTCGAACAGCTGGTCGGTTCGCTGTTCCGCACGGAACTGGTCATGCAGATCGCCGCAGGCAACGGCGACTACATCACCCCCACGATCGTCGGCACCGGTGAGCACGACTACGACCGCGACCTCGCGTACACCCGTAACCTGTTCCGGTTGCTCACCCGCGACCCCGAGCACGGTGAGTCGAACAAGGAACTGTTCGGCACGTGGCTGGCCACCTGGGTGCCCCGCTGCCTCGACGCCGCCCGCGCGCTGCAACCGATCTGGTCGCAGCCCGCCGACAAGGCTGTCACCTTCGCCGACAGTCTCGACGCCGCCACGGCGAAGTTCCGTTCCCTGCTCGAGGAGATCGGGCTCGACATCCCCAAGGAGTTGGACCAGTGAGCATGCAATTCGGATCGTCCACCGAGTTCTCCAACATGTGCGGCGTCACGTTGATGAACACCCCGATCGGCCGGGTCGTCGCGGAGGTGATGGGCGCGAAGGACGGTGTGGAGCTGACCGAGTACCCGTCGATGATCCGCGTCGACGGCCAGAAGCTGCTCGACTTCGACTACGAGGAACTGACCGACGCCCTGGGGCAGGATTTCGACGGCTCGATCTTCGAGGAGATCAGCTCCACCCACTACGGGCGCATGGTCCACCTCGACGAGAAGACCCTACTGTTCGCCAGCCCCGAGGATGCCGCCGAGTACATCGGATTCGACCTCACGGAGCACTAGACCGCAGTTGTCCGGGGCCGACGCCGCCGACCGAACAGTGGTGGGCGGCGCCGGTTGACCGAGAGGCAACCCGGGAAGCGGTGGCTGCTTCGCCAACCCCTCAGAGAATGAGATCACTGTGAAAGCACTTGTGTTCCAAGGTACGGGCGCGATGTCGTGGACCGATGTGCCCGACGCACGCCTGATCGACCCCACTGACGTAGTGGTCCGCGTCGATACCACCACGATCTGCGGTACCGACCTGCACATTCTCGGGGGAGATGTGCCCGCCGTCATCCCCGGCCGCGTGCTCGGGCACGAGGCGGTCGGTGTCATCACCGAAGTCGGGTCGGCGGTGACGTCGCTCGCGGTCGGGGACCGAGTACTGGTGCCGGCCATCACTTCCTGCGGCAAGTGCGGTCCCTGCAAGACCGCCATGCCCTCACATTGCGCCTCGGTCGGTGGTATCGGCTGGATCTTCGGACACCTCATCGACGGCACGCAGGCCGAGTACGTTCGCGTGCCGTACGCCGAGACCAGTGTCCATGTGCTGCCCGACGCCGTCGCCAACGAGCAGGCCATCTTCCTGGCCGACATTCTGCCCACCGGATTCGAGATCGGTGTGCAGAACGGTCACGTACAACCGGGTGACACCGTTGTCGTCGTCGGTGTCGGACCGGTCGGGCTCGCCTCGATCCGTACCGCTGGTCTCTACGGCGCCGCCACCGTCGTAGCGGTCGATCTCTCCGAGGCGAGACTGAAGCGGTCACTGAGTTTCGGTGCCGACGAGACGATCAACAGCAGCACCGAGGACGTCCGCGCCCGGGTTCTCGAACTCACCAATGGTCTGGGCGCACATGTGGTGGTCGAAGCGGTCGGAATTCCCGCGACCTTCGAACTGTGCACAACGCTGGTGCGTCCCGGAGGTCGCATTGCCAACGTCGGTGTGCACGGCAAACCCGTCGACCTGCATCTCGAAGACCTGTGGATCAACAACATCACGATCACCACGGGACTCGTCAACGGCACCACCATTCCGACCCTGCTGGACCTGCTGGCCAACGGCAAACTCGACGCCGGCGCCTTCAGCACTCATTCCTTCGGTCTCGACCAGATGATCGACGCGTACGACGTCTTCGCGCACGCGGACTCACACGATGCCTTGAAGGTGACCATCAGCCGATGAATGCCGCTACGGGAGTTCCGTAGTCAGTTCTGTACCAATAGTTCCCGAGCATTGGAGACTCCAGCATGTATGAGAAGAACGGCGAAAAGTACTTCATCGTCGACGGGCACGTGCATATCTGGGACGGCCGCGAGTCGAACCAGAAGAACGTGCACGGCAAACAGTTCATCGATTGCTTCTACGACTACCACAAGAACCTCAGCCCCGAAGAGGTCGTGTGGGACTACGACACCTACACGTACTACGGCAGCGAACGTTTCGAGCGCGACCTCTTCGTGGACGGATACGTCGACCACGCGATCTTCCAGGCCACCCTGCTGAGCGACTTCTACCACAACGGATTCGGGCAGACGGACGAAGCGCTGGCCCTGGTCGCAAAGAATCCGGGCAAGCTCACCTATAACCACGCCTACGACCCGCGTCACGAGGAAGCCGGTCTCGAACAGCTCCGCCGGGACGCGGACCGGATGAACCTGCAGGGCGTCAAGCTCTACACCGCCGAATGGCACGGCGACTCCCGCGGCTACAAACTCGACGACCCGTGGTCGCGGCGCTACCTCGAAGAGTGCATCACGCTGGGGATCAAGAACATTCACGTCCACAAGGGCCCGACGATCCGTCCCCTGGACCGCGACGCGTTCGACGTCTCCGACGTCGACAAGGTCGCCACTGACTACCTGGACCTGCGATTCGTCGTCGAGCACGTGGGTCTGCCGCGGCTCGAGGACTTCTGCTGGATCGCCACCCAGGAGTCGAATGTGTACGGCGGTCTGGCAGTGGCGTTGCCGTTCATCCACACCCGGCCCCGCTATTTCGCCCAGATCATCGGCGAACTGCTCTACTGGATCGGCGAGGACAAGATCCTCTTCGGCAGCGACTACGCGCTGTGGACCCCGAAGTGGCTGATCGAGAAGTTCGTCGACTTCCAGATCCCCGAGGACATGCAGAGCGAGTACGCCCCGATCACCGTGGAGCAAAAGCAGAAGATTCTCGGCCTCAACGCGGCAGCGCTGTACGACATCGACGTTCCCGCCGACCTGCAACTGGCCGAACCGGCCGGGCAGGAAGGTGTGGAGGTCGCCGCCGGGGCGCGAGAGCCGGAATCCGTACCGTCATGACCGCCGCCGTCGTCTGCACCGAAGAGGACGTCCTGATGGCCCTGTCGACGGTCAGCGACCCGGAACTGGACGAACCCATCACCGATCTCGGGTTCGTCCGGTCGGTCACCCTCGACGACGACGGGGTCACCGTGCACCTGCGGTTGCCCACCGCGTTCTGCTCGCCGAACTTCGCCTACCTCATGGCCTCCGATTCCCTCGACGCGCTGCGTCTGATCGAGGACATCGGTGAGGTGCGGGTGCTGCTCGACGACCATCACGACAGCGACAAGATCAACGCCGGCCTCGCCGCCGACGCCGGATACGTCGGGACGTTCGGTTCCGAGGCGGAGGACAGTCTGCACGAGTTGCGTCGAACGTTCCGGTCCAAGGCGCACGCCGCCGCGATGGAACGCTGCGTGGAAGCGCACCTGAAGACCACCGATCTCGGTGTGAACGAGATCTACCGGCTCACTCTCAGCGACCTCGCTTCGGGAAAATCCAAGGCCGCGCTGCTGCGCCGCCGGATCGGCATCGGGTTGAGCATCTGCCCGGCCAGTCGGGTGTTCGTCGACGACGACGGCAAGCGCATCCCCCCGGATTCGGTGCCGCTGCGACTGCGCTTCGCCAAATCGGTGCGCATCTCGATGGAGGGCAACGCCCACTTCTGCCGCGGCCTGCTCGCCACCCGCTACGCCGACACCGAATCCGTCGGCGCCACACCGCGAATCACCAACCTCAGAACCAGGAGCCCGCGATGAAGGCCGTGCAAGTGGTGGGATACCACACCAAACTGCAGCTCACCGACATTCCCGAACCCACGGTCGAGGGCCCCCTCGACGTCGTCGTGCGCATCGGCGGCGCAGGCGTGTGCCGCACCGATCTGCACATCCTCGAGGGGCAGTGGGAGGAGAAATCCGGTGTCGCGCTGCCGTACACGATCGGCCACGAGAACGCAGGCTGGGTCCACGCTGTCGGTGATGCCGTCACCAACGTCGCGGTCGGCGACAAGGTGATCCTGCACCCCCTGATCACGTGCGGGCTGTGCCGGGCTTGCCGATTCGGTGACGACGTCCACTGCGAGAACAGCCAGTTCCCCGGTATCGACGTCAACGGCGGCTACGCCGAGTACCTGCGCACCACCGCCCGTAGCGTCGTGAAGATCGACGACACGCTCGAACCGGCGGACGTCGCCGCACTCGCCGACGCCGGCCTGACCGCGTACCACGCGGTTGCCAAGGCCGCGAACACGACCCGGCCCGGGGACGTCTGCGTGGTGATCGGGGCCGGCGGCCTCGGCCACATCGGCATCCAGGTCCTCAAAGCCATCTCGGGCGTCACCGTCGTCGTGCTCGACCGCAACCCCGAAGCCGTCGAACTGGCCGTGAAGATCGGTGCCGACCACGGCATCGTCGCCGACGGCACCCACATCCAGCAGGTACTCGACCTGACCGGCGGACACGGCGCCGAGGCCGTCGTCGACTTCGTCGGCGAAGGCGGCGCCACCCGGGAAGGCATCGCGATGCTGCGCCGCGCCGGGAACTATTACGTCGTCGGATACGGCGAGAACATCGACGTCCCGACCATCGATGTGATCTCCACCGAGATCAACTTCATCGGAAACCTCGTCGGCTCCTACAACGACCTCCAGGAGCTCATGACCCTTGCCGCCCAGGGCAAGGTCACGTTGCACACAACCCGGTACCGGCTCGAGGACTTCCAGCAAGCCCTCGACGATCTCGATGCCGGGCGGGTGCGCGGCCGGGCGATTCTCGTCCCGTAGCACGCCGCATTCTCCGCACAAGAAAAGTAGGAAAGGACCATCAGCCATGGCAAAAGAGCTGCGGTACAACACGGACGCCCGAGCCCGACTCGAACACGGCGTCAACGCCCTCGCCGACGCGGTCAAGGTGACCCTCGGCCCCAAGGGGCGCAACGCGGTGCTCGAGAAACTCACCGGGCCGCCGACCATCACCAACGACGGCGTGACCATCGCGCGCGAGATCCAGCTCCGCGAACCGTTCGCGAACATGGGCGCCCAGCTGGTGAAGGAGGTGGCGATGAAGACCAACGGTGTCGTCGGCGATGGCACCACCACCGCAACCGTGCTCGCCCAGGCCATGGTCCGTGAGGGGCTGCGCTCCGTCGAGGCCGGAGCCAACCCCATGCGGGTCCGACGCGGCATCGAACGAGCCGTGTCCGTCGTCGTCGACTCCCTCCGCGAGCAGGCCTCGCAGATCGGCGGCCAGAGCGATCTGCAACGCATCGCGACGCTCGCCGCCAGCGACGACGAAGTGATCGGACACGCCATCTCGAAGGCCGTCGACTACGTCGGCAAGTCCGGAGTCGTCACCACCGAGGAAAGCGACACACTCGGGTTGTCGGTCGACATCGTCGACGGCATCGAGTTCGACCACGGTTACACCTCGGGGTACATGGTCACCGACCCGGAGCGGATGGAAGCGGTCCACACCAATCCGCTGATCCTGCTGACCAACAAGAAGATCACCCAGGTCCAGGAGATCATGCCGGCCGTCGAGGTCGCCAAGCGCGCCGACCGGCCGCTGGTGGTGCTCGCCGAGGAGGTCGACGGACCGGCCCTGCAACTGCTCGTCGGCGGCAACATGCACAAGACGATGCAGTCGGTGGTCGTTCGGGCCCCCGGTTTCGGGCACCGTCGGGTCGCCGAGCTCGAAGACCTCGCGGTGGCGCTCGGTGGGCACGTGATCGCCAAGGACACCGGGATCGAACTGTCCGAGGTCAGCGTCGAGCATCTCGGTTCGTGTGACCGGATCACGGTGACCGAGAACGAGACCACGATCGTCGGTGGCCACGGCGACCAGCGCCTCCTCGACGCGCGCATCGCCCAATTGGAGTCCCAGCTCGAGCGCGCCAAGATCGAGGCAGATCAGGAAAGCCTCGAACTGCGTATCGCCCGGCTCACCGGGCGGGTCGCCGTCATCCGCGTCGGCGGCGCGACCAGTGTCGAACTCAAGGAGCGGATGCTGCGCGTCGAGGACGCCCTGGCCGCCACCCGCGCGGCGGTGGAGGCGGGCATCGTCTCCGGTGGTGGCACCGCGCTGGCACAGTCACACCGGGCACTCTCCGACCTCGACCTGTCCGGAGACGAGGCCATCGGGTGCGACGTCGTACGGCGCGCCCTCGCCGAACCGCTGCGCTGGATCGCGATCAACGCCGGATTCGACGGCGACGAAGTCGTCGAGGTGGTCGCCGGTCTCCCGCTCGGGCACGGATTCAACGCGCTCACCGGTGAATACGGAGACATGTTCGACGACGGGGTGATCGACCCGTTCAAGGTCACCCGCGCCGCACTCGAAAGTGCGGCCTCGATCGCGGCACTGCTGATCACCACCGAAACCGCTGTGGTGGAGGAGATCATCGGCAATCCCGGCGCCATCATGGCGCCCGGCTTCGGCGATCTCGCCGAAGGCATGGTCCGCCCGTCGAACATTTACTGACGCAGCCGAGTGGGTTGCCGCCACGACCGTCTGACGAGGCGGTGACCCGCTCTCCCTGCTCGCACAAACCCACCTCTCCGGCGTCCGTATGCCCGAAAGAAAGTGAAGCATCGTGATTTTCATCGTGGTGAAGTTCAAGGTCCTCGACAAGCATCAGAACGACTGGCTGCTCGTCACCAAGGAGTTCACCGACGCGACCCGATCCGAACCGGGCAATCTGTGGTTCGAGTGGCACCGCAGCGCCGACGACCCCGCCGAATTCGTATTGATCGAGGCTTTCCGGGACGGGCAGGCCGGTTCCGACCACGTCGCCGCCGACCACTTCCGGAAGGGACTGGACGCGATGCGTCCCGCGCTGAGTGAGACACCGCGCATCATCCACACCGACCTACCCGGCACCGACTGGTCCCGCATGGGCGAACTGGAAATCACCTCGTAATCGATCTGGACCGGCGCATCACATCCGGCCCGCAGGGAAGGACAAGGCATGACGGTCGTGACGAGCGGCCCCGTCGCGGATCTGATCGCGGAACTGGGCGATGCCGCGGTAACCGACAGCGACACCATGATCGCCTACACCCGCGATCAGGCGTTACTCTGCCAGTCGGGGCTTCCGCTCGCCGTCGTCCGCGCCCGGACCGTCGATCATGTCGTCGCGACTCTGAAAACAGCGCACCGACATGGTATTCCGGTCGTGACGAGAGGTGCGGGCACCGGGCTGGCCGGCGGAGCCAACGCTATCGACGGCTGCTTCGTGCTGAGTACCGAGAAACTCGACCGCATCCTCGCCGTCGACGAACAGTCCCGCACCGCCACGGTCGAGGCGGGAGTGATCAACGGTGACCTCGCGACCGCGGCGGCAGCGCGCGGACTGTGGTACGTCCCCGACCCCGGCAGTCGCGCCATCTCCACGATCGGCGGGAACCTCGCAACCGACGCCGGCGGCGCCTGCTGTGCAAAATACGGGGTCACCGGCGACCACGTCGCCCGGATCAAGGCGGTCCTCGCCGACGGCCGGATCATCCACACCGGGGCCGTCACCCGCAAGAATGTGGCCGGTTTGAACCTGACTCGACTACTGGTCGGGTCCGAGGGGACCCTGGCGGTGATCGTCGAGGCGACCATGCGGCTGCGCCGGACGCCGGTGCACACGGCCACCGTCGCCGCCGCCTTCCCCGATACCGTCCAGGCGGTCGACGCGGTGCTGGCGATTCAGGCGGTGGCCGACCCGAGCCTGGTCGAACTCATGGACCGCACCACCATCGCGGCCGTCAACGACATGACCCACATGGGTCTCGACGAGACGGCCGGCGCGCTGCTGCTGATCCAGTGCGACGGTGACGCCGCCGAGGCGGAAGCCCAGCGCAGCGCGGACGCCTGCCGCGCCGCCGCGGCCACCGAGTTGTACGTGAGCACCGACGCCGCCGAAGGTGACGCCCTCATGCAGGCGCGCCGTGTGGCGCTGACCGCCCTGGAACGCCGCGGCAGCACCCTGCTCGACGACCTGGCCGTGCCGGTCCCCCGGCTACCGCACATGCTCGAGGCCATTACCCGGATCGCCGACCGCCACCGACTGCTCATCGGCACGTTCGGGCACGCCGCCGACGGGAACCTCCACCCCACGATCGTGTTCGACGCGGCCGACCCCGACTCCGCCGACCGGGCCCATCGGGCCTTCGACGAGATGGTGACCCGATGTCTGGCGCTGGGCGGATCGATCACGGGCGAGCACGGCGTCGGCAGCCTCAAACGCCGCTACCTCGAACCCATGATCGGCTCGGTGGAGAGATCCCTGATGACAGGCATCAAGGCGGCGTTCGACCCGACCGGAATTCTGAACCCGGGCCGCGCGATATGACGACCACGACCCTGCATGCCCGGTCGACGCGGGACGACGACCTGGTCCTGGAATTCGGCACACGGTGGGCGGTGTTCGGCGGCGGCAACGCCGAAGACATCTTCATGACCTTCGGCTGGACGGAGGCGCGGTACTTCCGACGACTGCAGGTCCTGGCCGGGCGTCGGTTCTCGCCCCTCGACGCCTCACTCCGGCACCGTCTTCTCGCCGTCTGCACCGAGCGCATACAGCAGATCGATCATCCGCCCCACCCTGCGACGAAAGGCCCCGACCATGACAGCGCACCCCGGACGGCGGCGCGGCCGTCCCGCCACTGAACCCGGCCCTCCTCCGGTTCCGGGCACTCTCACTCCGGCCGACCTCGCCAGCGTCCTCGAAGTACTGACCGGTACCCGGGCAGCGGTCGAACACCCCCCGACGGACCGTCTCATATTGAGACGCGTCTCACATCGAGACGACGTACGCTCAGGTTCATAGACCTGTGGAGAAACGGGGCGTAAACACGGCATGACCACCAAGGACCTGCAGAAGGCGCGAGAGCTGTTTCTCGCCGACAACGATCTCGACAGCTCCGTTCGCCAACCCATCTCGTTCTCCTGGCAACGATCGAAGTCGCTCAAGGTGAGCCCCGATCAGCTCGACCTCCCATTCGTCCGAGAGCCGAATCTGGACTGTCCTCTCGTCGCGGCCGCCGAACCCGTGTTGCGACAACTAGCGGACGGCCTGGTCGACGAACCGGTCAGCGTGATCCTGACGTCGGCTGACGGAGTGATCCTGACCAGGATCACCGCCAGCCGGCAACTCAATCGCACCCTCGACGACGTCCAACTGATACCCGGATACAGCTACTCGGAAGAGTTCGCCGGCACCAACGGCATCGGCACGACCCTGGAAACCCGCCAGCCCACCCTCGTCACGGGCGCCGAACACTATGCCGACTGCCTCGGGCAACTGGCCTGCGCGGGCGTCCCGATCACCCATCCGATGTCCGGCACTCTCGTGGGTGCACTCGATCTCACCGGCTGGGTAGAGGACGGCGGCCCGTTGCTGGCCACGCTCGCCAAATCCGCCACGGCTCAGATCGAAGGCCGTCTCCTGGCGCAGGCCAGCGCCGACCAGACCTCGTTGCTCAACGCGTATCTCAAGGCGTGTCGCCGATCGCCGCAGACCGGGGTGCTTGCGCTCGGAGACGATGTCGTCCTCGTCAACCGACGACTTCGCGTGGCGCTGGACGCCCAGGATCAGGCAGCGCTACTCGAACACGCCGTCGACCTGAGCAGCGTAAACGCCACCTATCGGCATATCGTCGCCCTGCCCAGCGGTCAGACGGCCAGGTTGTCCTCGATCGAGGACTTCGGGCTCGGAGCCCGCAGGCCGATGGCCTTGTTCTACGTACATCTCCTCGACGTCCCCACATCATCTGTCGCCTCTGCACCGGCAAGCGCCGTGCTTCCCGGCGTCACCGGCACCAGCGCGTCCTGGCGCCGCACTTGCCAGCAGATCGCTCGCTGCGCACGCGAGCAGCAGTGGGTCATCGTGTCGGGTGAGCCCGGAAGTGGTCGCGGATCCGCTCTCAAAGCTGTTGCCGTCGAGCATATTCCCATTCGAACCCGGATCTTCACGGCAGCCGAACTCTCCGACGACGGAACCGCGCTGCCGGCCCTCGAACAGGAACTCGACCAGGAACGATTCAGCGTGATCCTGCGCGACATCGACCTGCTCAGCGAGCCACAGCAGCGGGTTGTCGCCGACCTGATCCAAGGGCGCGAACATGCCGGATGGATCGGCGCGACCATCGGCGGCACCGATCACAACACCGATCTCGATGCACTGCTTCTTCCCCACTTCAGCCACACCGTCACGATGCCGGCCCTCCGGCATCGCATCGACGATCTGCACAGTCTGGTACCGCATCTGCTACGACAACTCGGTCGCGGCGCGGAGCTGTCCCTCTCGCCTGCGGCAATGCGCCAACTCTGCAAGTACAGTTGGCCCGGAAACGTCACCGAACTCCGGCAGGTCCTGCACGAGGTCGTCCAACGTCAGCGCTCCGGCGTCGTCGAAGTCGAGCAGCTGCCCCCGATGTGCCGGGCCTTGAGCCGGCACACCCTCACCCAGATCGAAGCCCTCGAACGCGACGCTATCGTGCGCAGCCTCGAAGAGAACCACGGCAACAAGAAGGCCGCGGCAACAGCTCTCGGCATCTCGCGCGCCACGATCTACCGCAAGATCAAGGAATTCGGCATCGACGTGTGACGCGCCGTTCGTCAGACAACCTATTGTCATCCCTCCGTTCGTGTCAGGAAATGAGACAGTCACCGCGCCGCAGTCGGCGGAACATGAGGTCAGACAGAAAAACCCACGCGGATCTCGACTCGTCGACGAGCAACCCCTTTCGGGTACGGATCCGCGGCCGGAGTGGACTAGGACGACCCATGAACACGAATCCGCTTGGCGCAGTGACCCGCTCGGAATCGCACTGCAAGACCGCCCGCGTGTGGCTGGTCGCCGGGCTGGCGCACACGTCCGAACCCGCCGACCGTCCCGCCGTACGTGACGATCTCATGCGAACCTGGGTTCCGGAGCCGGGCAGCGGTTACCGCACTCCCGACGGCCGGCGTCGCACGACGTGGGCGCAACTGCACTCCCGGTTCGATCTCGTCGAGGTGACCCCATGACAACCCCCTGCACGATCCGGCCGGCCCCGCGCCTTCGCCACGCGACACTGAATGATCAACTCGCGCGGGAGGACGCCGCCGAGGACGCGCACCGCCTGTCCCCGGACGACCGCATGACGTGTCCGTTGCACCGGCGGTGGATCCACCAGTGCGTCGCCTCGCCGGTCCACGTCAACGCAATCACCCGGCACCGCTGGTGCCGTCGATGCGCCGTGCCGCTCACGGTGACCGTGGACGAGGTGACCCGGACGGTCACGATGGTCTGCCCGGCCTGCGGTGACGGTGGCAGCCCGGCCACCGCGCGTCTGGTGGTCGCCTGTCGTGCCAGTTTGGGCTTCGCCCCCGTGAGTACTTATTAACCACGGGCGGTTAATAAGTACTCACGGGCGCGGAGCGCACGCGGGCAGGGCCGCGGACGCGAGGAGGACCACGGCCATCCCCGCCCACTGCGGTGGGGACAGTTGCTCGCCCAGCAGGGCCTGTGCGGCGAGCACCCCGACCACCGGTTCGAGCAGCCCGAGGAGGGCGACGGACGCCGATCCGAGTGCGCGCACGGCGATGAAGGAGCAGCCGATCCCGATGGGCATCAGGAGGAGTCCCTGGACCAGGATGGACGCCCACCCGCTGGGTGCGAACGTCCAGGACTGTCCGTCGACGACGGCGATCGCGCCGGTGGCGATTCCGGCGCCGAGTGATGCGAGTGCGCCCGCGGCGACGGGGCTGACCTGGTGCACCCACCGTTCCCCGACTACCAGGTACAGCGCGTACCCGGCGGCGCTGAGGAGGGCGAGCACGGCACCGTTCACGGCGACCGTGGAGGTGCCCGCGCCCGCGACGAGTGCGATGCCGCCGGACATCGCGACGGCCAGCACCAGCTGACCGCGGTTGATCCTGTTCCGGGTGACCACCCAGACGAGTGCCATCACGAACAGCGGGTAGATGTGGACGATCACGACCGCGATCTGGGCACCGGTGACCCGCACCGCGGCGAAGAAGCACAGCAACTGGATGCCGAACAGCGGGCCGCAGACGCAGCACAGTCCGACGGCGGACTTCCAGGTGACGCCCTTCAGCCTTCCGGTGGACCAGGCGAGAAGGAACAGCAGTGCGGCACCGACGAGGCTGCGGAGGCAGACGAGGACGGCCGGTGACACGCCGCCGGCGTAGCCGATCGCGGCGAACGTGGGGGTGAGTCCGTAGGCGATCGCGGAGGCCGCACCGCATCCCCAGGCGACCGCACCGCCGCCGCGCGTCCGCCGTTCCGTGGTGCTAGCGACCATGGGCCCGAACGCGCCGGGCGGCCCGTGGAGGCCGGGTCACCATGTGCGCGGCGCGACGAGTTCGTCGTGGACGAACTGCACGAGTACCTCTTTCATCGCGGCGACGGTCATGTTCGGTGCGCCGGTGAGGACCTGGATGGCGGTCCCGTCGGTGAGCGCGGTCAGCCGCTGCGCGATCGTCTCCGGGTCGACGTCGGTGCGGAAGATTTCCTGCCGTTGTCCGCGCCGGACGATCTTGACGACGGTCTCGTGCCAGCGCGCGTAGTACGTGTTGTGGAAGGGGCGGAGTTCGGGCCGGAGGGTTGCCTCGGCCCAGAACTGCAACCAGATGGACCACTCGTCGCGCAGCGGCCCGACTCGGGGCAACTGCATGTCGATCAGGCGGAGCAGTCGTTCGTGGGCGTTGTCGATCGCCTTGAGTTCACGGCTCTGCCGGTCGAAGGCATTGTCGATGGCGTGGCGGAGGGCCGCGGTCAGGACGTCGCTCTTGCCGGGGAAGTAGTAGTGCACCGCCCCGGTGCTGGTGCCGACGACCTGGGCGATGTCGGAGATGCGGACCGAGTGGTATCCGCGCTCGGCGATCAGTTGAGCCGCAGCATCGAGTATCGCCGTTCGGCGCGCGTCCTCGGTGAGTTGAGCGGTCACTGTCCCTCCTTCGATTGTCATCTGACTGATCCATCAAATCATACGCCGCAAACTGACGCATCAGTCAGACCGCTCTATCCGGACCCGGAAATCGCCAACGGCCGATCTGAACGCGCATAACAGCAGGTAAAAGCTGGTAATCACGCTAAATTCACATCTGATCGTCGGATCAGTTTCGACGCAACCCTTGACATCTGTGGGCTGGATCACGGTATAACTGATGCATCAGTCAGACCCCATTGGTCGGAACAGTAGCGACGAGAGGCGAACGCTCGATGGAATGTGAGAACCCAGGTGGAGGCGCCGGGCAGGTGCTGCGCCCCGACGTCCATCGCGGGCGGGTGGCACTGATCACCGGTGGAGGCACCGGGATAGGGCGCGCGATCGCACTGGACATGGCGCGGTGTGGAGCCGACGTCGTGATCAGCGGCCGCAGGCCCGAGCCCCTCGAGAAGACCGTCGCCGAGATCGAGGCACTGGGCGGACGGGCGCTCGCCGTGCCCGCGGACATTCGCGAAGAAGAGCAGGTGACCGCCCTGGTCGATCGGGCCCTGGAGCGGTTCGGACGCATCGACATTCTGGTCAACAACGCCGGCGGTCAGTTCGCGGCGCCGGCCGAGGACATCACGAGCAAGGGGTGGCGCGCCGTTCACCGTCTCGCCGTCGACGCCACGTGGGCGGTCACCCGGGAGGTCGCCGTCCGAGCGATGATTCCGCAGCGGTCGGGATGCATCTTCTTCATGGCGTTCTCCCCGCGCAGGGGGATCGCATCGATGGTCCACGCGACGTCGGCCCGCGCGGCCCTCGAAAATCTCGCCTCCGGACTGTCGCTGGAGTGGAGCCGGTACGGAATCCGGTCGATCTGCATCGCCCCCGGCACCATCGCCACGGAGGGCATGGAGGAGAACTACACGGAAGAGGCCCGCGCGCAGTGGACGTCGGCGGTGCCGCTCGGACGCCTGGGCACGGCCGAGGACGTGTCCGGGGTCGTCACGTTCCTCGCCTCGCCCGCAGGCAGTTACGTCACCGGGACCACGCTGGTGATCGACGGCGGCGCCGACGCCTGGGGCACGGGCCACCCCGCACCGAAGGTCGAGGAGACCCGATGAGCACGATCACCGGCCGCGACCTCACGGCACTGTTCGACCCACGGTCGGTCGCCGTCCTCGGTGCGAGCAACGACGAAACCAAGTACGGCAACTGGATCAGCGTCCAGGCGCTCCGGATGACGGGCCACCGGTCGGTCCACCTCGTCAACCGGCGCGGCGAGCGCATTCTCGGTCAGCCGTCGCTCCGGAGCCTGTCGGAACTCGACGAACGGGTCGACCTCGTCGTCATCACCGTTCCGGCACAGGGTTTCGAGGAGGCGGTCGACGACGCCCTCGCGGCGGGCGCCACCGCGATCGTCGGTGTCACCGCCGGCTTCGCCGAACTCGGCGCTGCCGGAAAGGCGGTGCAGGATCGGGTGGTGGCGCGGGTGCGGGCGGCCGGAGCGGTTCTCCTCGGGCCGAACTGCCTGGGTGTGCTGGATTCGAGCACCGCGCTGACGCTGGCGTCGAACCCGCTGCCCGCCGGACGGGTCGCGCTGCTCTCGCAGAGCGGCAACATGGCACTCGAACTCAGCCAGTTCCTCGAGGCTCGCGGACACGGGTTCTCCCGGTTCGCCTCGCTGGGGAACCAGGCGGACCTCGGCGCCGCCGACCTCATCCGCTCGTGCGTCGAGCACGACGAGACCGAACTCATCGCCGTGTACTGCGAGGACTTCGGCGACGGGCGGGCGTTCGTCGATGCCGCCGCCCAGGCGTCGCGGGCCGGAAAGCCGGTGCTGCTGCTGACGGTGGGTGGCAGCGAGGCCTCCATCCGCGGGGCGCAGTCACACACGGGATCGCTGACGTCCGACAGCGCGGTCATCGACGCGGCTTGCCGCGCAGCCGGGGTGTACCGGGTGTCGAGTCCGCGGCAACTCGCGGACGTCGCCGCGACACTCCTCGGGTACGGACCGGCGGAGGTGCGCCGGGTCGGTGTCGTCGCCGACGGCGGCGGGCACGCGGGTGTCGCGTCCGACGTGGTGGAGGCGGCCGGACTCACGGTTCCGGAGTTCCCCGCCGACATCAGTGGCGCACTGCGCGACCTGTTGCCGCCGTCCGCCGGAGTGACCAATCCGGTCGACCTCGCGGGCGCCGGGGAACAGGACATCACCTCGTTCGTCTCGGTCCTCGACACCATCCTGCAGAGCCCGGCGGTCGATTCCGTGCTTCTCACCGGATATTTCGGCGGCTACGGCAGTTACGGCGAGAACCTGGCGCGCAAGGAGATCGACACCGCCCGGGCGATGGCGGAAACGGCGCGTGCCCACGGCAAGCCGGTCGTCGTGCACACGATGCATCCCGACAGCGCCGCGGCGAGGGTGCTCGCCGACAGCGGGGTCCCCGTCTTCCGTGCGGTGGAGGACGCCGCCGGGGCGCTCGGCGTCATCGCCGAAACCGCTGCACCGCAACATCGGACGAGTACGAACAGCCTGCCGTCCGTCTCGGTGACCAGCGACGCGTACTGGGATTCGCGTGAACTGTTCCGCGCCGCCGGCGTCGAATTCCCCGCGGCACGCCTGGTGCAGAATTGTGCGGAGGCGGTGGCGGCGGCCGAAACCGTCGGATTCCCGGTGGTCCTGAAAGCGATGGGCCTGCTGCACAAGTCCGACTCCGGCGGGGTCGCCCTGGGTCTGGGGTCGGCGGAACAACTCGCCGACGCGTTCACCCGCATGGATGCCTCGCTCGGAGCGTCCGCCTACTGCGTCGAGGCGATGGCCGACCTGAGCGAGGGCGTCGAACTCATCGTCGGGGTCCAGACCGACCCGCGGTTCGGTCCGGTGGCGATGGTGGGTCTCGGCGGCATCTTCACCGAGGTTCTCGCCGACGTGTCCTTCGCACTGGCGCCGGTCGACGCGGAGACCGCCCGCGGCCTGCTCGACAACCTGCGGGCGTCCGCTCTGCTCCGAGGGGTGCGCGGCAGGCCGCCGATCGACATCGACGCCGCCGCGGACGCCGTCGCCGCGATCACGGCCGTGGCCACCGCACACCCCGAGATCGCGGAACTCGAGATCAACCCCCTGCTCGTCACCCCGAAGCAAGCCCTCGGACTCGACGCGCGCATCGTCCTGAACTCATCGAAAACCAACTGACACAAGGAAGTTCTGAACCATGGAATTCGCATACAGCCCCCGCCTCGCCGACCTCAAGGAGCGCGCCCGCGCCCTGACCGACACGATCATGCAGTTCGAGGACGAGTGCGAACGCAACAACGGGATCTCCGACGAATCCCACGCCACCATCAAGGCGGCCGTCCTCGCATCGGGACTGCAGGCGATCAACACCCCCGTCGAATACGGCGGCGCCGGACTGACGGTGCTCGAGCAGGCCGTCGTGCAGGACGAACTCGGCAAGCTCACCAATGCGCTGTGGGACACGGTGTGGCGGCCGGCGAACCCGCTGACCCACGCGACCCCCGAACAGCGGGAGCGCTACCTGATCCCCGGCGCCCGCGGCGACCGCCGCGACGCCGTCGCGATCTCCGAGGCCAACGCCGGTTCGGACTTCTCCGCGGCGAGCACCACCGCGACCCCCGACGGCAACGGCGGCTACATCATCAACGGCGAGAAGTGGTTCGTCACGGTCGGTGACGTCGCCGACTACCTCATCGTGCTGGCCAACGTCGAACCCGATCACGCCGCGACGATCTTCCTGATCGACGTCGACACGCCGGGCGTGAAGATCAAGCACATCCCCCGCTACACGCACACGTTCGTCTACGAGCACCCCGAGTTCACGTTCGAGAACGTGCGCGTCGGCGCGGACGCCGTGCTCGGCGGCATCGGGCAGGGCCACGACCTCACCCGGGACTGGTTCACGGAGGAGCGGCTGATGATCGGCGCACGCACGATCGGTGCGGCCGAGCGGGCGCTGACCCTGGCCGTCGACTGGGCGCGGGAGCGGGTGCAGGGCGGCGAGCCGCTGATCAACCGTCAGCTGATCCAGGGCATGATCGCCGATTCCGTCGTGGACATCACCACCAACCGGGCGCTGACCCACCAGGTGGCGTGGGAGTTCGACCAGGCCGACCCGAACGATGCCGACCTGCGAAAGACCCTGCACGCCAAGGCCGCGACGGTGAAGCTCGCCGCCTCCGAGGCGTCCAACCGGGTGGTGGACCGGGCCGTCCAGATCTTCGGCGGCCGCGGCTACATCCGCGACTACCCCGTCGAGCGGCTGTGGCGCGAACTGCGCGTCGACCGCATCTGGGAGGGCACGTCGGAGATCCAGCGCCTGGTCATCGCGAACGAGGCCAACAAGCGGGGTCTCGAGAACCTGCTGTCCTTCCGCTACGAGGCCGGGGAGAAGTAGCACAATGCCGACCGAGAACACCGGAACCGTCGACGTGGGCCGGGACGGCGCCGTCGCCGTCGTCACCCTCCGGCGCGAACAGAAGCGGAATGCGCTGTCCACGCACATGGAAGCCGCACTGCTCGCCGCGCTGGGCTCACCCGAGGTGAAGTCCAGTCGGGCCGTGGTCGTCACCGGGGGCGACTCGGTGTTCTCGGCCGGCGCGGACGTCACCGAACTGCGGGAGATGACGCCGGAGGCGATCGCCGAGTACTACCGGACCTCCGGGTCGGTGTACGAGGCGCTCGCGGCGCTCCCCCAGCCCACGGTGTCCGCGATCACCGGCTACTGCCTCGGCGGCGGCCTCGAACTGGCCCTCGCCACCGACATCCGGGTCGCCGATCCGGCCGCGGTCTTCGGGTTCCCGGAGATCGGCATAGGGATCCTCCCCAGCTCCGGCGGCGTCACCCGCATCACCCGCATCGTCGGGGCCGGCCGTGCCCGCGACCTTGTGCTGCGCGGTCGGCGCTTCGATCACGCGGACGCCGAACGCTGGGGCGTCGTCAGCGAGATCGCCCCGCCGGCGGAGCACGTGAAGCAGGCGCTGAGCATCGCACACGAACTCGCGGCGTATTCGCCGCTGGCGCTGAGCATCACCAAGCAGGTGCTGGACGTCAGCGCGGACGCCCCGCACCACGCGTCGCTGCTGCTCGAGCAACTCGCCTACTCGGCGCTGAACAAGACAACCCCTTAGCGGTACCGGCCGAGTACGGCCGACTCGACCGCCACCCCGAGGGTGACGGCACCAATCTACGTAGTGGAGACGACATGAGTTCCTTCGACGTGATGGACAGACCCGCCAAACGCGGGTTTCACACCAAGCTCCTGATCGCGTGCTGTGGCGGACCATTCCTGGACGGGTACGTCATGAGCATCATCGGCGTGGCCCTGCTCGGCGTGCACGAGCAGCTACACCCGACGACGGCCGAGGCGGGGTTGATCGGTGCGGCCTCGCTGATCGGTATCTTCTTCGGCGCCACCGTGTTCGGTTTCCTCACCGACCGGGTCGGCAGGGAGAAGATGTACGCCCTCGACCTGGTGGTGCTGGTCGTCGCGTGCGTGCTGTCGGTGTTCGTCCAGTTGCCGTGGCAGCTGATCGTGCTGCGGTTCGTCATCGGCGCGGCCATCGGTGCGGACTACCCCATCGCCACCTCGCTCCTCACCGAGTTCACCCCCACCAGGAAACGCGGCGCGATGGTCGGGATGTCCGCCGTCGCATGGTCGGCGGGCGCCGTGGCCGCCTACGTGGTCGGGGCACTCGTCGTCGGGATCTCCGGCGGCAACGACCACTGGCGTCTGCTGCTCGCGTCGAGTGCGGTTCTGGGTCTGATCGTGATCCTCGTGCGGCGCGGAATCCCGGAGTCGCCGCGGTGGCTCCTGAAGAACGGCCGGGTCGCGGACGCGGAGGCCGTGGTCGAGCAGATCTACGGCGAAAAGCTGGATCTGAGCACCGTCACCGTCGAAGACACCGCCGACAAGCCGAAGGCGGACATCAAGATCTACTTCCGGGGCCAGTACCTCGCCCGGCTGATCATGTGCAGCGCTTTGTATCTGGCGGTCGTCACCCCGCTCTACGCGCTGCTGACGTTCCTGCCCACGATCCTGTCCGGCTTCTCGATCTCCGGCGACGGTTCCGCGGGGCTCATCGTCGAGACCGTCATCATCGGGCTCATCGTCGCCGGATCCATTCCCGCGCTGTTCCTGGTCGAGAAGTGGGGCCGGCGCCCGATCGCCGTGGTCCCGTTGGCGCTGATGGTGATTCCGCTGGCCGGGCTGTGGTTGTGGGCGGACGGACCGCTCTGGTTCGTCGTCGCCGCGTTCTGCGCGTACGCGTTCATCTCCGGCGGCCCGAGCATCCTGGTGTGGATCTACCCGAACGAACTCTTCCCCACGGAGTTCCGGGCCACGGCCGTGGGAATCGCCACCGCCGTCAGCCGGTTCGGCGCCGCGACCGGCACCTACCTGCTGCCGCTGAGCATCTCCTCGCTGGGCACCGGCACCACGATGCTGTTCGGGGCGGTCCTGACGGCGGTCGCGTTCGTGATCTGCTTCTTCATGTCGCCCGAAACCAAGGGCAAGTCGCTGGAGGAGGTGTCGTCCGTGTCCGCGGCGCCGGTGACGGGGACGAGCGCTCCGCGGCTGGAGAAGCTGGAGGAGGCGTCCGCGCCGCGAACCTGAGAGATCGCCTTCCTCCGCCCCTGCCGACCTTCGCTCCCGTCGGCAGGGGCGGACCCCTGTGCGGTCATGTCCCGCTGCCTGGGAGAAGGGGCTCCCCACCGGCGCAGTGCTGCGTTACTCTCTCGGCTAGAACACGTTCTATTCGACTGAGGAGTCGCATCATGGCACCGTCCGCAGAAGACATCCGCAAGACCGTCGAGAGGTACATCGAGGCGGTGGCCACCGGGACCGCCCACGACGTCGTCGCGCTGTACGCCGAGGGCGCCACCGTGGAGGACCCGGTGGGCACCGAGCCGCGGACCTCGGTGGAATCGCTGCGCGAGTTCTACGGGGTGATCGAACCGCTGAAGCAGACCGGCGAACTCCTGACGCTGAAGATCGCCGGCAACTCGGCGGCGTTCCACTTCTCCCTCGTCACCGACCTCGGTGAGCAGAAGCTCGAGATCGCGCCGATCGACGTCATGACCTTCGACGACGACGGCAAGATCACGTCGATGCGGGCGTTCTGGTCGCAGGAGGACATGATCACCGGCTGACCGACGGCCGGGCCGGCAACCACACCGCAATACGGCCCGGCCGATCAGCGACTGTGCCTACGATGGCGGGGTGGCCACCGACGACGCCGGGCCGGCTGTACGGCGTGCCCGACGCAGACGAGTCGTTCGAGCCGGTACGCGCCCCGGGCGCGCACCGCGTAGCTGGCTGGCGGTGCTCGGGGCCCTCACCGCGGCGGTGGCCGTGGCATGCTCCTCCGGTTCCGGGGGCAACCCCGACCCGATCGACCTCGATCGGGCCACCGACCAGGGACAACTTCCGTGGACCGAGGTGCTGCTCCCGCCGCAGACGCCGACGACGGTCCCGTTCGGCCCGCCCGGAACCGACCTGCCGGGCGAGCCCCGGGCCGCCGGTATCCGGGTGATCGGTGACCGCGCCGGACTCTACGGCGGAAGCCCCGACCGGGTGCTCTGCGACCGGCAGCGTCTCGTCGACGACCTCGAGGGGGATCCGGCGAGGTTGGAGGCCTGGTTGAGTGTGTTCCAGGTCGATGACGTGCGCAATTACGTCCGGACCCTCACCCCCGTCCTGCTCCGCGCGGACACCCGCGTCACCAATCACGGCTTCGACGACGGCCACGCGACGGCATTCCAGTCGGTGCTCCAGGCCGGGACCATCGTGCTGATCGACGACCACGGCGTTCCCCGCGTCCGGTGCATGCGCGGCAGCCCGCTGCTGTCCCCGGTGGTGAACCAGGACGCGAAACTCGAGGGCGATCCGTGGCCGACTTTCCAGCAGGACCGGCTGTACGTCGTGCAGCCCTCCAACCTGGCGATGACCGAAGTGGCCGTGGTCGACCTGATGACCGGCGGATTGTCGTCGGTGCCGATCGGCTCCGGTCCGCAGCAGCCCGCGGAGCGCCCGAATCCGGTAGCCCCCGTGGAAGCCCAGGCGCCGGTGGTCGATTCGCCGCCCGCCGTGGTGCAGCAGGCCGCTCCCCGGCCCGCGCCTGTCCCCTCCCCGGAACCCGCGCCTCCGCCACCGCCGCCGCCACCACCTCCCCCGCCGCCTGCACCCGTCGCCGTGCCGCCGCCCGCACCCGAGCCGCCGGTGTACAACCCGCCGCCAGCTCCCGCGCCGGTGCCCGCTCCGCCGCAACAGATTCAGGTGCAGATACCGGGTCTGCCGCCGATCGTCATCCCGATTCCGAACTGACGACCTCGCCTACAGGGTGACGAGCGCGGCGTTGATCACGATCGCCTGGGTGAAGAGCGTCCAGTCGTTGATGATGTGCGCGCCGGTCGACACCCACAGATTCTTGGTGCGGATGTACGCGAGCGTGAGCACCAGCCGGGCCCCGCCGATCACGATGAACGCCTGAGCGAAGTTCCAGTCGTAGGTTTGCAGATGCGCGGCGCCGAACCAGACCGCGCTGAGCAGCCAGGCGAGGACGATCGCCGTCTTGCGGGACAGCTTCGCCTTGGCGTACAGGAAATACAGCAACGCGAGGAACGGGACGATGGTGAAGACTTCCTCGCCCACCAACTGGATCCCGGTTCCCACGTAGAACGCGGCCGTGTCGAGCACGCCACCCTTGCCTGCATCCTCGACGGCTTCGTTGGACGCCACCCCGAACAGGGCCTGCACGATCAGCGCCAGCGCGGACGTGACCACGAGGTTGAGTACCGCGAAGCCGATCATCGTGAGAACGTCCCGGCCGTGCACCTTCCGGAACAGTGCGGTCCAGTGCTCCCGCGTCACCATCGCCAGCACGACGAGTGGGATGCCGACGAACAGAATCCGCGGAATCAGCGCCACGAGATTGCCGGGTTGCGGGATGAGGACCAGGGCCGCGAATCCGACAACGACGGACACCCACATCAGGATCCACTGCCGCGTCGACAGCGCTGTGGGCGTCCCGTTGTAGAACGGGAAGTCGGTGTCGTCGCGGCGTTCGATCAGGGGTCCGAAGCGGTCGCCGGGCGACGCCGGTTCGTAGACGGGGGCTGCGCTGGATCCGGAAGCACCACTCATATTCGCCCCTCTGCGGTGGGTGGACGCGAGAGGCAATTTTCGCAGCAACCGCCTGCCGGTGCCACCCGGCGCGCCCGCACAGACTCGCAACGGACGGTGAACGGACGGAAACTTATCTATACCTGTGGTGAATTCGAACCACTTGTATTGACAAGTTGAAGGTCCGGGGGCCAAGGTGGAATTCATGACACAACAACGACGCTACGACGTGGTGGTGGTCGGCGCCGGAATCCTCGGTCTCGCGCACGCCTACCACGCGCTCGACCGCGGCCTGTCGGTAGCGGTGATCGATCATGCCGACCGCGTCGCCGGCGCATCCGTCCAGAACTTCGGCCACGTCTGCATCACCGCCCAGTCGGGTGGCGCCCGCGACTACGCGCTGGCCGGCCGGGAGCACTGGCTCGACCTGTCGCGCAAGGCGGGGTTCTGGATCTCCGAGTCCGGAACATATTGTGTGGCAAGGCACGACGACGAAATGGCCGTCATGACCGAGTTCGCGGACAGGCGCGGACCTGCCGAGGTGGAACTGCTGCCGCGCGAGCGGATCCTCGCCGCGCTCCCCGTCTCCGGCGATCGCGTCGTCGGAGGCATGTATCTGGCCGGCGACCTCCAGGTGGACCCGAGGGAGGCGGCCCCCGCCATCGCGCGGTGGCTCGACGCGTCCGGCGTCGACTTCTTCTGGCGCACCGCCGCAGCCGGATTCGGCACCGGAGTGGTCCACACCTCGCGGGGCGATCTGCATGCGGAGACGGTGTTCGTCACCGTCAACCACGACATCGACCGCCTGTTCCCGGAGCAGGCCGAGCGGCGGGGGCTCCTGCGGTGCCGGCTCCACATGCTGCGCGCGAGGATGCCGTTGCCCGCACCGTTGCCCGGGCCGCTGTTCACCGGCTGGTCGCTCGTGCGGTACAGCGGTTTCGCGGAACTGCCCACGACGGCGGCACTCGCGGCGCGGCTGCGCGAGGAGCACCCCGACTACGCCGACCTCGACCTCCACCAGATGTACACCCCACAGCCCGACGGCTCGATCCTGCTGGGAGACACCCACATCCGTGATATTTCGGCGGAGCCGTTCCAGGCGGAGCAGGGGTTCGAGGTGCTGATCCGCGAGGCCGCTGCCCTGTTCGGCGTCCCGGACGTCACCGTCACCGCGCGCTGGCAGGGCGTGTACAGCTCGGCCCCCGACTCGGAGTTCCTGATCGAGGAGCCCCTCGACGGGGTGCACATCGTCACCGTCACCACCGGCATCGGCATGACGACCGGCATGGGTCTGGCGAAGGACCGGATCGACCACCTCTTCGGCCGCGAAGCCGCACCAGAGCACTGAACAAGTTATCCCACAAACACATTCACCGAGATTCGAGAGGAACACGACAATGGGAACACATCACCGGGACATCAGCCTCGTCGTCTTCGACATGGCAGGCACCACCGTGGAGGACAGCGGGCTGGTGCAGCAGTCCTTCCTCGCCGCGGACGCGCATGCCGGGCTGTCGAAGACGGACGACGATCGGCAGCGGATGCTCGAGTACGTCTCCGACACCATGGGCCAGTCCAAGATCGTCGTCTTCCGCCACCTCAGCGGCGGAAACGAGGAACAGGCGCAGGCGGCGAACAAGGAATTCGAACGCTGCTACGCGCAACTCGTCGACGACGGCCGGTGCAGCGCCGTTCCCGGCGCCGAGGAACTCCTCGGCTCCCTGCGGGAGCAGAGCATCAAGACGGCGCTCACCACCGGGTTCGCCCACGAGACGCAGATGTCGATCATCCGCGCGCTCGGCTGGGAGGACGTCGCCGACGTCGTGCTCTGTCCCGGTGACGGCGTCCGCGGCCGCCCCTTCCCCGACATGCCGCTGACCGCGCTGATGCGCGCCGGCGCCCCGTCCGTGCAGTCCATGGTGGTGCTCGGCGACACCACGTCGGACATCACCACCGGCCTGCGCGCCGGAGCGCTCGCCTCCGTCGGCGTGCTCACCGGCGCCCACGACGCCACCCAGCTGTCCGCGGCCGGGGCCACCCACGTCCTCGACAGCGTCGCGGACCTGCCCGGTCTGCTCGACCGGCTGCGCAGCGCCTGATCCGCCCCCGCCTCCGCGACGAACGGGACGCTCGTTGCGTCAGATCGAACGAGCGTCCCGTTCGTCGCACCGGAATCGCCTGCCGGCCGCCGACTAGAGGCCGTTGCTGTCGCCCGGCGGGACCCGCGGGTCGACGGTCCGGGCGTTCACGATGCTGAAGGCGACGAGGTCGGGCCGGTACCGGTCGTCGGCGTACTCGAAGATGTCGCCGTGCTGATCCCGCGACGTCCGGCGTTCCCGCAGCAAGGGGCTGCCGGGGGCGATGCCGAGATGTTCGGCCTCGGCCTCGGCGGCGGCGACGGCGTCGAGTACGTGCTCCATCGATTCGAACCGGACGCCGCGGGAGGTGAGGTAGTCGGTGATCGACCCGGAGTCGATGTCGAACTCGAACAGCAGGGAGCCGACGCGGTCGGTGAACGTGCTCCGCTCGAGCATCGTCGGTTCGCCGTCGAGCAGTCGGACGCGGAGAACCTCGACGACGAAGTCGTCCGGGTCCGCTCCCAATGCGGCGGCGGCGGGTTCGGACACCCGGCGGCGGGAGATCTCGAGCGTGCGGCTCCCCGCGGTGCGGCCGGTGCGCCGCGCCCACTGGGTGAACGGGGTGAACGTGTCCAGCGTCTGTGTGATGTCGTGGCTGCGGACCACGGCCGGCTTGCCCTGGGACAGCTGGATGAGCCCCTCGTTCTTCAACGTCGCGAGGGCCTGGCGCACCGGGCCGCGCGACACCTCGAATTCTGCGCACAGCATGCTCTCACTCGGCAGAGACTCTCCCACCGCGTACTGCCGCTGCATGATGCGCTGCCGGAGCTGGACCGCGACGAACTCATGGCGGGAGCGTGCCTCCACCATTGCGCATCACTCCACTTCCCCGGTCGGTCGACGGTTACCACTGCGAATCAAGTGCATTCTAGTGGCGTCGCCGTTACGGTACACTGCGAGAACGCGTTCCAGCCGGTGGAGGGATTCGGAGCATGGCGACGTCGACGGAGCGATCGATCACGGTCGACGGATTCCGTTGGCAAATCAGCGAACTGGGTGACGGTCCGCCCGTGATCCTGTGCCACGGGTTCCCGGGCCTCGGCTACAGCTTTCGGCACCAGATGCTGGCCCTCGCGGCGTCCGGGTACCGCGCGATCGCCCCGGACATGCCCGGCTACGGCGGCACCGACGTGCCCCGCGACATCGACGACTACACCAACGAGCGGGTGTCGGACGCACTGATCGGTCTGCTCGACGCCCTCGGACTCGACCGTGCCGTGTTCGTCGGCCACGACTTCGGCGCTCCGGTGGCCTGGACCGTCGCGCTGCGTCACCGCGAACGCGTGTCCGGGCTGGTGCTGCTGTCCGTTCCCTACATGCCCGATCGTTTCCCACTGCGCCCGTCGGAACTCTATGCGTCGCTGGCGCGCAAGCACTTCCTGCACATCCACTACTTCCAGGAACCGGGTGTCGCCGACCGCGAACTCGACGGCGACCCCCGTGGCTTCCTGCAGCGAGTGTTCTACGCATTGTCGGGCGACTACCGCTACCTGGACATCTGGCAGCACCCGTCGGAAGGCAACGGGTACCTGGACGTGCTGCCCGACGCCCCACCCCTGCCGTGGTCGTGGCTGACGGAGGACGAGTTCGCGCACTACGTGGAGGTCTTCACCCGGACGGGATTTACCGGCGGCCTGAACTGGTACCGGGCTTACGACGCCAACTGGGAACGCGCCGCGAGAGTCGGGGTGGCCCAGATCGAGGTGCCGACGTTGTTCGTGGCCGGTGCGAACGATCCCGTCGTCGCGATGAGCGGTGCGCAGGCACTCGACCGGATGCGCGACACCGTCCCCGACCTGCGCGGCGTGCACCTCCTCGACGGCGCCGGCCACTTCGTCCAGCTGGAACGGGCCGAAGAGGTGAACGAGCTGCTGCTCAATTTCGCCGCAGGCTGAACAGGCGCCGCCGCGTCGGTGCGGGCAGTTCGCCGATCGATTCGAGGTGCGCGGTGAACGCCGCGGCGTCGGCGCGCGTGCTCACCTTCGGCCTGCCCTCCGCCCAGGCGGTGAACAGCACGACGAATCGTTCGCCGCATGCTGCGCGGACGTGCGGAATGCACTCACCCACCTCGCCGGACCGCTTGCGCAGCAATGCCTTCGATGCGATGCCGAGTGCGTCGCGGTCGAATCCCTCGGGCGGTTCCCCCGACGCAACGAGAGCCCGCACCAGCGCCGCCTGCCGATCGGCCAGCCCTGTCACGACAGGCTCCATTCGGCGCCCCGGGTGATCCGCTCGAAACCGGCCGCGTCCGCTATCGCATCCAGTTCGCCGAACAACTCCGAGGCGGGCGGATAGTTCCCGTCGCGCTCGAGCATCATCGCGGGGGCGCCCCCGGATGCCCACTCCCGGACCAGGTCCAGCACCTCGACGGGCACCGGGTCGGTGTGGGTGTCGTGGTACGCGCCGTCCCGTTCGGATCCGCCTGCGACGTGGCAGTACGCCACGCGTTCGAGGGGGAGCCGCCGGAGTTCCTCGGCGGCGTCGCGGCCGCGGTTGCGGGCGTTCGCGTAGACGTTCGCGACGTCCAGCAGCAGGTGGACCCCGGTGCGTTCGACCAGTTCGGCAAGGAACTCACCCTCGGAGTACTCGTCGTCCGGCCAGTCGAACAGGGCCGCGATGTTCTCCACCGCCAGGGGCACCGGCACACACTCCTGCGTGCGCCGGACGTTGCGCACCAACACGTCCAGCGCCTCCGCCGAGCGCGGCACCGGCAGCAGATGCCCGGCCTCGAGACCGCCCGCACGCACGAACGCGACGTGCTCGCTGACGAGCGGCGCCCCGAGCGCGTCGGCGCACCGCGCGAGGTGCTCGATCCGGTGCTGCTCGACGGGCTCGGCGCCACCCAGCGACAGTGAAATGCCGTGCGGGACGACGGGAACCCCCAGCGATCGAAGCTCGTTCGGAACGTCGACCCCGCGTCGGCGGGCGGGCAGCGATTCGGCGATCACCTCGCAGAACCGCAGGCCGTCCAGTCGGTCGATGATCCCACAGATCTCCGGCCGCCAGCCGATGCCGAGGCCCGGCTCGATCAGGGCGGTCATCCCCCGCACCCGCCTCCGCAGCCACCGCCACCGCCGCAGGAGGAGGAGCTGCTGCCACCGTCGCCGCCGCTGCTGCTGTCGGAGATGCCGGCCGCGCTCGCGAACCCCGGCGAGAACAGGGCGACGGAACCCATCCCGAACAGTGCCGTCGACAAGGCGATCGGCGTCGGACCGTATGCGGTCAGGGCCGGGCGCATCCGCGGCGACAGGTACGAGTGTTCGCGGCGCAGTCGCTGCAATTCCGCCGTCCCCTGGCGCGTCCTGCGGCCGGTCCGTCGAACCAGCTCACGTGAGGCCGAGAGCAGCACCACCGCGACCAGCAGGAATCCGATCGGCTTGCCCGCGGCGAACCCGGCGACGAGGCGTGCGACGCCGATGGCCACGACGACGAGGATCGGGATGGTCGCCCGGCGGTTCCACGCCTTCTGCTCGGCTCCGGTGAGCAGTCCCTGCGCGACGAGGATGGTCCGCAACTCGTCGAGTGGGGCCCGCAACCGGCCTGGGAGCCGAAGGTTGCCGAGGGCGCCGCGCCCGGAGGCGAGTTCGTCGTAGACGGCGCGCGTGAACCACCCGCGGGCGTTGTCGGGGACTCCCCACGCCCGCAGGATCGTGCCGTCGTCGGAGATGATGCCGGCTCCCCGCAACAGCGTCAGGGATGCGGCGACGGCGCGATCGTCGCTGGTCAGCATGCCGGTCTGCACCGGGTCGAGGCGAACACCGGCGGTCGGCGCGGGAGGGTTGCCGTGGGAACGAAGAAACAGAGCCAGCCCGACCGAGAGCACGGCGGCGGCGATGTAGATCACCAGGAAGGTCTCACTCGGTATCCCCCACGTAGCGGATTCGTTGTACATCACACACCACCTTTCAACCACGTTGTCCGACAGTCGATCTCAGTATCAGTACGATTGTCCCAGATGCACCCGCCGGAAGCCGATCGTCACCGTTCCGTTATCGGGATCCTGGGACTTCGCCGTGGTCGAGTTGTGGGAGCATCGTCTGCATGACGTCACCGGGGCCCGCACTGTCGTATGTCGAACTGCTCGATGCTGTTGCCGAATCACACCGGACGGTGGAGGCCGCGCTGGCGGGGTTGACCGACGATCAGGCGCGGGGGCCGTCGCTGCTGCCGGGGTGGAGCCGGGGGCATGTCGTCACGCACCTCGCGAGGAACGCCGATGCGCTCCACCGATTCGCCGTCGGGGTGCTCACCGGCGAGGCCGCGCCCGAGATGTACCCGGGCGGTCCGGCCGCACGGGCCGCGGCGATCGAGGAGGGAGCCGGGCGTCCGGCGGAACTACTGGTGGCCGATTTCCGCTTCGCGGGACGGCGGGTGATCGAGTCGCTGCGCGGGATCACCGAAGATCTGTACGAGACGCCGGTGAACTGGCGTCAGCGGGTGCCGGCGCGTCAGGTGCCGGTGCTGCGATGGCGTGAACTCGAGATCCACCACGTGGACCTCGGCCTCGACTACACGGCGGCCGACTGGCCGGAACTTTTCGTGGAGCACACCTTGGAATCGGAGCTACCCGCGCTGGCCGTCCGATACCCGGAGGTCCGGGCGCCGGAACTTCCGCGCACCGAACTGCTGGCCTGGGTCGTCGGACGCCCCACGCGGGAGGGCCTGCCGCCCGTCCCCGCGTGGCCGTTCTGACCGTCAGGCGTATTCGACGCTCTCGAACGTGTCGACGTCGTCGAGCGCGTCCCAGATGATCGCGTAGCGCTTGTGGGTCATCTCGTCGGCATCGACGAGGAGCGCGTCGAACAGGGACTTCGGGTTCTCCTGCCACTGCTGAACCAGGGCCGCGACCGCCTGCGGCGTGAACAGACCGGACCGCGCTGCCGCCTCGATCCACTCGTCGAAGTCGCCGCCGTGAATCCGCTCGACCGCGTCGCGATCGACCTCGCCGTCACCGAGATCGAGAGTGAACATCGTCGCGAAGACGTCGCCGTCGACCGCGACGACGGTGTCGCTGTGCATACGCTGTTCGGTGTTCATCGTGGGGATACCTCCTGGGAGTCAGCTCGCTGGAGCCGACTCGCGTTTGCGATCTCTGCTGATGAGAAGAACTGTAGGGCGACTGATTGTGAGCAGCTTAAAGCCTTTCTGCGAGATCAATCTGTGATGTATCTCACGCAGGTTTCTCCGCTGTCACCGCACCCTCAGCACGACTTCTGTGGGGTGCGCGTCACGCGGCGTCTCCACCGCAGTACGCACGGCTTTTGCGACGGTCGACGGCTGCAGGTACTTCTCCGGCCGGTACTCGTCGCCCTCGCCGGCCACGATGGCACGCTGCATATCGGTGTCGATCCGACCGGGGTGAACAGATGTGACGCGCAGTAACGGCTCCTCGAGCCGCAGCGCGTCCCCGAACGCCCGGAGCGCGAATTTGCTCGCCGCATACGACGCCCAGCCGGCGTTCGCGCGGATGCCGGCACCCGAATTGATGAGCACCACGTGGCCGCCTGCGGCGCGCAGAGCGGGCAGCAGCAGTCGCGTCAGTTCGGCCACCGCGATCACGTTCGCCTCGAGCGTGTGCCGCCACTGTTCGACGGTCGACTCCGCGACGGTCGCGAGGTCGGCGACGCCGGCGTTGTGGACGAGGACGTCGAGCCGGTCGATCGGTGCGCACGCCGCCGCCACCGCGTCGTAGTCGGTCAGCTCGACCGGCCAGGGTTTCGCGCCCGGCAGCTCGGCGAGGATGCCGGTCAGCGACCCGGCCGACCGGGCGCCGAGCAGGAGGTCGTGGGTCGGTGCGAGTTCGCGGGCGATGGCGGCTCCGAGGCCACGGCTGGCGCCGGTGATCAGGGCTGTGGGCATGCGGAAGAGGCTATCGCCCTGTGAGTACTTGTTAACCGCCGGCGGTTAACAAGTACTCACAGGGCGGACCAGTGATGCCACCTCAGGTCGCGGATCGCGATCACCGGTCCGTCCGGGCGGCGGTCGACGTATTGCGGATACTTCGCGGCGAGGACGTCGAGCGCGGCGGCGCCCTCGTCGGAGTCCGGGTCGAGGATCCGGGCCCGGCCGTCGACCCGCACCCACCACAGGTGGTCCCAGTTCTCGTCGTAGTGATCCACCAGCAGGGTGACGGCGGGGTTGCCGGAGATGTTCTTCAGGCGCCGCAAGGCCGTGGTGCGTTTGGGTTTGTGATCGACGCAGGAATAGATGGCGTCGGAGTCGAGCGCGAAGACGAGCGGGACGAGGTGCGGCACCCCGTCCGCCCCGACCGTGGCGAGCCGGGCGACGCGGGCGGCCGCGAATCGTGCGACGGCGTCCATCACGGTTCCATCAGGTAGTCGCCGCTCACCGGTTCGGGGAGCGCGGGGATGCCCAGCGGGCGCGTGAAGTACGCCCACGGGAACCACAGCGTCCCGACCTTCTGCCAGCCGTCGGCCTCGAGTTTCTCGCGGCTCGCGAGCGCCGACGCCCGGGTGTGCTCCCACTGTTCGTCGGACTTGCGGACGGTGTGGAACAGGGTGCCGAATCCGACGGAGTGCCAGCCGTACGAGCCGGCGCGGTTGAGGATGCGCATCTCGTTGAACGCGGTCAGTGGGGTGAGCCGGCGGGTGCGGCCGTCCGGGTCCGGGTCCGGGTCGGGGGCGTCGCCGATCCGTTTGCCGAAGCGTTGTTGCGCCGCCTGCCGCGACATGCCGAGGGCGGCGCCGACCGTGTCCCAGCTGTGGCCGGCGGAGCGTGCGGCGGAGATCGCGGAGATCAGCAGTTCGTCGACCGAGTCCCGCGCCTGCGACGTGAGCCGGACGAGGGCCAGGTAGGCGGCGGGGTCGTGGTCGAGCCCCGGGTCGATCCGGGGGTCCGCCTTGGCGATCGCGTCCGACAGCAGCTGGGTGAGCGCGACATCCGACATCTGTCAAGTATTGGTTGACAGATGTGCTCTGTCAACAAAAAGTTGACTAGCTGGTGACGAGGGTGATGCCGAGGGCGAGCATCAGCGCGGCGATCCCGGCGTCGAGCACGCGCCACGCGTTCGGGCGGGCGAACACGCGATGCAGGAACTGGGCGCCGTAGCCGAGTGCGAGGAACCAGATGACACTCGCGGTGGCGGCGCCGAGACCGAACAGCCACCGCCCCGAATCGCCCTGGTTGTTGGCCACCGAGCCGAGCATCAGCACCGTGTCGAGGTAGACGTGCGGGTTGAGCCACGTGAGCGCGAGGCAGGTGAGGATCGACGTCGCGAGGGTCGCCGATCCGACTTCCATCGTGGCGTCCAGCGTTCCGGGGCGCAGAGCGCGACGGGCGGCGAGCACGGCATAGGAGACGAGGAATGCCGCTCCCGCCCAGCGGATCACGGTGACGGCGGCGGGAGCGTGGGCGAGTACGGCCCCGATTCCGCTGATCCCGACGGCGATGAGTGCGACGTCGGACACCGCGCACAGCACGACCACCGGCAGGACGTGCCTGCGGACGATCCCCTGTCGCAGGACGAACGCATTCTGCGCGCCGATCGCGACGATCAGCGACAGGCCGGTGCCGAAGCCGGCCGCCGCCGTGAGCAGGGCAGGGGTGAGGTGCATGGGAACCACGCTACGAACCCCACCGTCATCAATCCAGCTAATTATCCTTCATTGCCATTAGCATCGCTTCATATGGATCTGGACCTGGCCGCTCTCCGCACCTTCGCCGCCGTGATCGACGAAGGCACCTTCGACGCCGCGGCCCGGGTACTGCACATCACGCCGTCAGCGGTGAGCCAGCGGATCAAGGCGCTCGAGCAGCAGGTGGGACGCGTCCTGGTGCAGCGGGCCAAGCCGGTCCGGGCCACCGACTCCGGGCACGTCGTGCTCACGCTCGCCCGCCAGATGGCGCACCTCGAGCGTGAGGCCATGTCTTCCCTCAATCCCGAACAGGCGGCGACGAGCACGCTGCCGCTCGTCGTCAACGCGGATTCGCTGTCCACGTGGATCATTCCCGCTCTCGCCCGGCTGGCGCCGGAGTACCGGGCGCTGTTCCACCTGCACCGGGAGGACGAATTCCACTCGACCACCCTGCTGCGGGAGGGCACGGTGATGGCCGCGGTGACGTCCGTTCCGGAGGCGGTGCAGGGCTGCACCGTCGAGAAGCTGGGGTCGATGCGGTACCGCGCGCTGTGCAGCCGCGACTACGCCGAACGCTGGCTTCCCGACGGCCCGACCGCGGACGCCCTCGCGGTGGCACCGATGCTCGACTTCGATCGCAAGGACGAACTGCAGGCCCGGTTCCTGCGCGGATTCACCCGGCGCCGGTTGCAGCCGCCGCGACATTTCGTGCCCGGGTCCTCGGCGTTCTCCGACGCCGTCCGCTACGGACTGGGCTGGGGACTGCTGCCGGAATTGCACACCGGCGACGACCACGGGCTCGTGGAACTCGACCCGTCCCGTCCGATCGACGTTCCGCTGTACTGGCAGCGGTGGAAGCTGGATTCGCCCATTCTCGCGGCGCTCACGACCGCGGTCCGGGACGGGGCGCGCGAAGCGTTGCGGTGACGTCCGGGTGGGCGCAACACTGGAGTCATGGACGCCGACAGCCCGATGGACCCGGTGCAGGCCCTGCGAGAGACAGCGTTCTGGCTCGAACGGTCGCGGGCGGAGACGCACCGTGTGAAGGCGTACCGGCGGGCGGCCGACGTGGTCGCCGAACTGTCCGACGAGCAGCGGGACGTCCGCGGGCGTACCGACAGCTGGAAGGACCTGCCGGGCATCGGGCCGAAGACGGCGACGGTGATCCGGGAGGCGCTCGACGGGGTGCCCGTCTATCTGGCGGAACTGCGAGAGAATGCGGAGCCGATCGGCGGCGGCGCGTTGCGTCAGGCGCTCAAGGGCGATCTGCACACCCATTCGGACTGGTCCGACGGCGGCAGCCCGATCGACGAGATGATGCGCAGCGCGGCCCTCATCGGCCACGAATATTGCGCTCTGACAGACCATTCCCCACGGTTGACCGTCGCGAACGGGCTGTCGGCGGAGCGGCTGCGGTCTCAGCTGGAGGTGATCGCCGAGCTGAACGAGGAACTCGCGCCGTTCCGCATCCTCACCGGCATCGAGGTCGACATCCTCGAGGACGGGTCGCTCGATCAGGATCCGGACCTGCTCGACGAACTCGACATCGTCGTCGCCAGCGTGCACTCCAAGTTGCGGGCGGAGCGCGGGGCGATGACCCGGCGGATGGTCAGAGCCGTCGAGAACCCGCTGGTGGACGTGCTGGGTCACTGCACGGGCCGGCTCGTCGAGGGCGGGCGCGGGACCAGGCCGGAGTCGACGTTCGACGCCGAGCAGGTGTTCACGGCCTGCCGCGACCACGGCACCGCCGTCGAGATCAACAGCCGTCCCGAGCGCCGCGACCCCCCGAGCCGGCTCATCGATCTGGCCATGGACCTGGGGTGTCTGTTCTCCATCGACACCGACGCGCACGCCCCGGGTCAACTCGCCTGGCAGGGTTACGGATGCGAGCGCGCGATGCGGTGCGGGGTCGACGCCGACCGCGTCGTGAACACGTGGTCCGCCGACGACCTGCTGGAGTGGGCCAAGTGACGCCTGTGAGTGGCTAGCGAGTGCAGGGACTCGTCAACAACGCACGGGCCGAAGGCCCATCGTGAGCATCCCGCTCCCCGCCCCCGCGATTTCGCCTGCGGCGGGTGCTAATTCGTCTCGGGCCCGTTCGATCAGCCGAGCGTCGCCGACGGCGGCCGCGGCGTGTTCGATCAGCGACCACAGCGCCTCGACGAGCAGATCGCGCGGCGGATCGGGTGCCCGGCGCAGGGCGGCCGCCGCGTCGTCCGGGCGACCGTCCGCCAGCAGGAGGTGGGGCCGCGCCCACGGTTCGTACGGTCCCCACTCGGTGTCGGCGTCGAACGTCGCCGGCAGGCCCCGCGACACCCGCAGGCACAGCAGCGCCAGCGGGAGGATCCCGTGCTCGAGGCCGGGCATCCCGCTGCCGTCGAGGAGCTTCGCCGCCGCCCGGTAGCCGGCCTCGGCGTCCGCGTCGGACGCACCCGTCGCCGCCGCGCGCATCGCCCGGTACCACGTCGTGAACACGGCGACGAGCGGTCGCTCGTGCCGCTCGGCCAGGTCGTCCGCGGCGGCGGCGTGCTCGTCGGCGCCGGCGAAGTCGCCGAGCGCCCCGAGCGCCTGCAGCCGAACGAGATGCCCGAGTACCTCGAAGTTCACGAACCCGTGTCGCACCGACAGTGTGATCAGTTCCCGGCCGATCGCGTCCCGCTCGGGAGCGAGGCCCGAGCGGTGAAACGTGTGCATGAAGACGCCGTTCAGCGCGGATGCGAGCAGCGCCGGGTCGTCGAGTGCGCGGGCGATCGCCTCGGACTCCCGGCCCGCCCGCAACCCGCGGTCGCCCGGTGTCCCGCGGGACTCCAGGGCGATCGTGGCCAGCAACCGAGCACGGGCAGTGTCGTGGACGCCGGGCGACAGCCGTGCGAGGGTGCGTTCGGCGGCGGCGACGATCAGCGCCGCCTGCTGCGGGTCGTCGGACCGGGTCCAGATGCCGGGAACGTCGTAGGCCCCGATCACGCGGGCGGTCAGCTCTGGGTCGCCCAGTCGTTCGGCGGCGACGATCGTCGCGAGCCGTTGCTCCCGGGCCGCCGCGAGACCGCTGCCGCCGGCCACGGCGAGGCTGCGCAGCAGCCCGACCGTCGATTCGAGTCGCGCCCGGGCACCGGACGCCACCGTGCGGTCGTAGGCGGCGGCCGCGCGCTCCCACATCCGGTCGGGGTCGAGTTCGAGGCGGTCGTCGCGGCGCAGGATGTCGGTCTCGAGGGACGTCAGCTGCGGGCTCGGGTCGATTCCGAGTTCCTCGGCGAGCAGCTCCCGCGCCCGGCGCAACACGGCCAGTGCCTCACCCTGGCGGCCGCAGCGGTAGAGGGCGAGGGCCAGCAGCCGCCACGCCCCTTCCCGCCAAGGGTGTTCGGCCACAAAGGCATCGAGGTCCGGTACGGCCTCGGGGGCGAGCCCGACGGCCAGCCGGGCCTCCGCCCGCCGCTCCACCGCGGACAGTCGCAACTCCTCGAGCCGCGTCCTGTCGGCGTGGGCCCACGACTCCCCGGCGAACTCCGCGTACGACGGGCCGCGCCACCACCCCAGCGCTTCCTCCAACAGCTCGAGTGCCCGCCCCGGTGCGGCGGTCGCGGCCTCGGCGACCGCGTGCTGGAACCGCCACGCGTCCACGGACTCCGGGCCGGCCCGGAGCGCGTACCCGGGACCGTCGGTGACGAGCAGCCTCGCGGCGGTACGGGCCGCGCGCTGCGGCTCGAGGGCACGCCGCAGCGCCGAGACGAACGTCCGGACAGCGCCCTTCGCTCCGGCGGGTGGGTCGACCCAGAGGTCGTCGACGATGACGCCGACCGGGACGACCCGTCCGCGGGCGACGATCAGGCGGGCGAGCACCGCCCGGTGACGTGGTCCCTTCAGCTCGACGGGGCCGCCCGTCTCGTCCCACGCGACCACCGGCCCGAGCACACCGAACGTAGGAGTCACTCCGCCACGGTATAGCGCTCATCGAATACTCATCGACCGCCCCGAGACTGGACGAGAACCACCCCGAGCACGGAAGGCCACCACCCATGACCCCAGTCATCCCCGGATTCGACTACCAGCGCGTGACCGTCGCCGACGACGTGGACCTACACGTCGCGGTCGGCGGTTCCGGCAGCCCGATCGTCCTGCTGCACGGCTTCCCGCAGACGCACCTGATGTGGCGGCACGTCGCCACCGACCTGGCCGCCGAGCACACCGTCATCTGCCCGGACCTGCGCGGTTACGGCGCCAGCGGCAAACCCGCCGAGACGGACGGCACCGTCTATTCGAAGCGGACGATGGCCGCCGACGTCGTCGCGCTCGCGAAGGAACTGGGCTACGACCGGTTCGCGCTGGCCGGGCACGACCGCGGCGCGCTGGTCGCCATCCGCGCCGGACTCGATCACCCCGATGCGATCAGCCATCTCGCGTCGCTCGACGTGCTGCCCACGTTGGACATGTGGGACATCCTGCACGGCGCGGACGCCGCGGTCGCGTTCCACCTGTACCTGATGGCGCAGCCGCCCGGACTGCCCGAGCAGATGATCGGTGCGAGCGCCGACGCGTTCTTCGGTCACTTCCTGGACTCCTGGACCGCTGATCCAGGCGCGATGCCCGCCGACGTGCGCGCCGAGTACCTGCGGGCGTCCCGGGACGCCGTGCCGTCCATCGTCGCCGACTACCGGGCGTCCGCGGGCATCGACGTCGAACACGACCGGGCGGACCGGGCAGCCGGGAACCACCTGCGGATGCCCGTCACCGTCGTCCAGCAGGACTGGGGCAGCGTGCTCGGCTACGACGCCGCGGGCCTCTGGCGGGCCTGGGCACCCGACCTGGTGCACGACACCCTCGCCGCGGGTCACTTCATGGCGGAGGAAGCGCCCGGGGACATCGTCGACGCGCTGCGTGCGCTTCTGAAGAGGTAGGCGCCGAAACGGGTTGTACGGCAGCATGATAGATGCAGTGAGCGTGGCGGCGTAGAATCGCCGGGGAGCCTGGTCGGTCGTCATGTCCGACACTTCGGCACGATCGGGAGGTATTCATGCGCACCGACGGTGATTCCTGGGACATTGTCAGCAGCGTGGGGCTCACGGCCCTGGGGGTGGCGACGTTCCGGGCGCTGGAAACCGGCCGTCCCGATGCCCTGATCCGCGACGACTACGCGCCGTGGTTCGTGGAGGCGGCGGGCGAACCGCATTTCACCGGGCTGCTGGCCGACCCGTCCTCGCTGGGAGACACACCGTTCTCCGGTTTCATGGGGTTCCGGACGCGGTTCTTCGACGAATTCTTCCTGACGGCCGCGGCGGACGGAGTGTCGCAGGCGGTGATCCTCGCAGCCGGGTTGGATGCGCGGGCGTATCGCCTCGACTGGCCGGCGGGCACGACGGTGTTCGAGGTCGATCAGCCGAAGGTGCTGGAGTTCAAGGGGGAAGTGCTGTCCGAGCACGATGCGCGGCCGAAGGCCGATCGCCGCGCGGTGCCGGTCGATCTCCGGGACGATTGGCCGGCCGCCCTCGACGCCGCAGGCCTCGACCGCGGCAAGCCCACCGCGTGGTCGGCCGAGGGATTGCTGGCGTACCTGCCGGGCGCGGCACACGACGCGCTGTTCGAGCGGATCGACGAACTGTCGAGCCCGGGTAGCCACATCGCTGTGGACAACTTCGCGCCGGGCACCGACGCGAAGCGTTTCGACGAGATCAGGAAGAAGTATTTCGACAAGGACCCGTTCGGCGACCTCGACATCACCCAGTTGTTCTACGGCGACGAGCGCGCCGACCCGGAGCACTGGTTGACCGAGCACGGCTGGTCGGTGCGGAGTTATTCTCCGTTCGCGCTGGCCGAGTCGTACGGCAGGCCCGCGCCCGAACTCCCGGAGGAACTCGCGGACCTGGCCGACCGCGCGACCTACCTGACGGCAGTGAAGACCGGCGGCTGAGTCAGCCCCGCTCGGCGGCGAGTTCCTCGAACAGCGTCGGGTCGTGGGCGGAGAAGACCCGGACCCGCGGGGCCACCTGATTGTTCAGTTCCCGGAGCCGGCGGTGATTTCCGCGGATCTTCGAACGGTCCACCGCGATCAGCTCTTCCATCACCCGCAGCGCGCGACCGGCGGTTCCCGGCGACACCTGCCCGGGGGCGGCGACGGTGCTGCGGTGGTAGAACGCGTCGCCCGCGTGCAGCAGCCAACCGCGGTCGCCGGTGTCGACGGCCACCGCCGCGTGACCGCGGGTGTGCCCGGGCATCGGGACGAGCACGATGCGGTCGCCGACCCCGTCGATCGGGTGGGCGCCGGAGAAACCGAGCACGGATTCGCCCGGCCCCGAATAAGTGTGCGTCCTCGGCCGCGGGGTGAGCTGGGCGGGGCGGTACCGCACCTTCTCTCGGAACGACGAACGTCCTTCCGACGCAGCCTCTTCCGCGGCGGTGGTGTGCAGGGTGGCATTCGGGAAGTCGGCGACCCCGCCGATGTGGTCGAAGTCGAGGTGCGTCGCGACGATGTGGGTCACGTCCGAGGGATCCAGCCCCAGCTTGCCCAGTTGGCGGACCGCCGTCTCCGACTCGCGGAACCGGGCGCCGGTCAACTTCGCGTACTTGCCGACGCGACCGGTGGGGTCGGCGACATCCGCCAGCCCGAAACCGGAGTCGACCAGCACGATGCCCGTGTCGGTCTCGCATGCCAGCACGTGGCACACCAACCGCCCGATGAGCGCCGAGGAGAACGAGCCGCAATTGAGGTGGTGTACCCGCATGGGCGTTCACGCTAGCCGAGTCGGCGTTCGCGGGCGCCCGATTACACCGCGACCGGGGACGACGCCTGCGCCCAGAACCGTTTCGGTATCCGCCCGGCGGTCCTGGCGCGACGTCCGGCCGTGACCGCCCCGGCCATCGCCGCCGCCATCAGCGGCGGGTCCGACGCCCGCGTCACCGCGGAGGCGAGCAGGACGGCGTCGCAGCCGAGTTCCATCGCCAGCGCCGCATCGCTCGCGGTGCCGATCCCGGCGTCGAGAATGACCGGGATGTCCGTGCGCGCGACGATCATCTCGATGTTGCGGGGATTGGAGATGCCGAGCCCGGTGCCGATCGGCGACCCGAGGGGCATCACGGCGGCGCACCCGGCGTCGACCAGACGCTGCGCGAGCACCGGGTCGTCGTTGGTGTACGGCAGCACGACGAAGCCGTCGTCGACGAGTTGTTCTGCTGCCGAGACGAGTTCGATCCCGTCGGGTAGGAGGGTGCGCTCGTCGGCGATCACCTCGAGCTTGATCCAGTTGGTGCCCAGTGCCTCCCGGGCCAGCTGTGCTGTCAGCACCGCCTCCGCGGCGCCGCGGCAGCCGGCGGTGTTCGGCAACAACGCGATGCCCAGCCGATCCAGCAGTTCGAGCAGGCCGGTTCTCCCCACGGCATCCACCCGGCGCATCGCGACCGTGGTCAGTTCGGTGCCGGAGGCGATCAGCGCCTCTTCGAGAACGGCCAGGTTGGCCGCACCCCCGGTACCCATGACCAGCCGCGACGAGAAGTCCCGGCCCGCGATCGTGAGTGCGTCGGTGTGATTGCGCATAGGTACCTCTCCGATCGGGTTGAGTACTCGAACCGTACGATCGAACCGTCTCCGACGTCAGAGCCACTTGTGTGCTGTGTCATAGGTCCAGATTGGACCCCTGCGCCGCCGTTCTTCTGGATCTTCTGGACCCGTACCAGATGCCGCAGAGTTGTCGGTCAGATGAGCTGAGTGGCACACGCCGCGACGTCACGATGGGAGCAGGCATGAACACGATGGTCGCCGGCAGGAACCGCACCGCGAGGTCGAGGGAGGAGCAGCGCCTGGCCGCGGAATTGGAGGATGCCCGGCGTCGCATCATCGAACTTATGGGGCAGCTCGCCGAAACAGTGCGCAGTCGTGACGCTTTGAGCGACCGGATGCAGGTGATGGCGTGGAATGCCCGGTGGGGCCGTGAATCCGTCGGATTCGGCGGCCTCTGACACCGGCGCTACAGCCACGTGGTCGGGCGGATCAGATTCGCGAGATCCACCAGCGTGTACCGGTGCCTGCGCTCGGGCGCCTTGCGGGCGAGGGCACGGAGCGCCGCCTCCGCCCCGGTGCGCAGACCGCGCTCGGTGAACGGCACACCGAGGATCCTCGTCGCCTCGGGGACACCGCCGGCATGCAACCAGTCCACGGCCACCCCGAGAACGAGCACGCGGGTCTGGAGCGCGCGTCGCTCGTCGTGGGCGAGCAGTTCGACGCGGCGGGCCGCCTCCTGCAGATCCAGTTCGCTCACCTCCGCGAGGGGCCGATCGTGGACGAGCATCAGCACACTCGTCAACCGCGCCTCGGCGTAGTGCCGGGACGTCGGCGGCACCTCGTCGAGCGCCTCCACCGCGTTGACCCGGTCGTCGCGGTGCTCGAGTTGCCGTGCCAGCCCGAACGCGGCACTGACCGCGCCGTGATCGGTGCGCCACACCGTGCGGTAGTACTTCTCGGCGGTCCCGCGCCACCGCCCGAGGTTCTCGGCGGCGCGGTATTCGCACCACATCTCGGACGTCGCCGCGAGCGCGAGTTTCGGGGCCTCCTCGCCCGGTAGCGCCGTCAGGACCGAATCGAAGCGGGTGAACGCCTCCTCGAAGTCGCCGCCCACCAGAGCGCACAGCCCGGTGTGCCAGTCGACGCGCCACGTGTCCTCGAGTTCGTGGTCGAGGGATTCGAGGATGGTGGTGGCATCACGCGGCTGCCCGAGGTCGAGGTGCGCGCGCACCTCGGCGAGCGGGATCTCGATGCTCGTGGACTCCACGCCCTCCTTCGCCGCCACCTCCTTCGCCCGGTGCAGCGAATCGAGGAGTTCCCGCGGTCTGCTGTGCACGACGGACAACAGCGGGGCGGCCGGATCGTCCGGGTCCACCAGCGGAATCGGCAGTGCCCGAACGATGCTCATCGCGCTGATGCGTTCGTCCCGGCGATGCCCGTCGACGTAGACGTCGGTGCGACTGATCGTGAGGTCGGTCCCGAACGTCGTTCGCTGCGGGCTGAAACGGTGGGACAGTCCCGGCTGCGGGTTTCCGGTCCGCTGGGCCCGGACCTCTCGCAGAACACCCTGGAGCTGCGTCGACATCTCGTCTGCCGACGCGAAACGCTTGGCCGGGTCGGGGTGGATGGACCGGAGCAGCAGCCGCTGGTAGAACTCGTATTCCGCCAGCAGCGGCGACGCCTCCGGAGTCGGCAGGCCGTCGACGTAACAGCCCCCGGCGGTGGGCATGTCGAGGGTCAGGACGGCGAGCGTCCGCCCGACGGTGTAGATGTCCGAGGCGACGGTGGGCCCGGTGGTGGCGATCTCGGGGGCTTGGTAACCCTGTGTGCCGTAGATGTATCCGTGATCGCCGATCCTGGCGACCGCGCCCATGTCGATGAGCTTGAGCTGGTCGTAGTCGTCGCCGATCATGATGTTCTCGGGTTTGAGGTCGTTGTACACCAGTCCCATCGAGTGCAGGTATCCGAGCGCAGGCGTGACTTCGAGGAGGTAGCGGATGGCATGCTCCACCGGCAGCCTCGGTTTCGGGTCGTCGGGCGCCGCCTCCTCCTTCAGTTCGGTGAGCACGTCGCGCAGGGTCCGGCCCCGGACGTACTCCATGACGATGTAGCCGACGGGATTGCCGTCCATCCCGGGGTGTTCGACGAAGTTGTAGATCTTCACGATGCTCGGGTGCGTCACCTCGGCGAGGAACCGGCGCTCGGCGAGCGCCACTTCCTGGGCCTCGGGGTCGCCCGAATGCAGCAGGCCCTTGAGGACGACCCAGCGGTCGCTGACGTTGTGGTCGAGCGCGAGGTAGATCCAGCCGACGCCGCCGTGGGCGAGGCACCCGAGAACCTCGTACTGACCCGCCACCAACTCGCCCGCCTCCAGTTGGGGGGCGAACGAGAAAACGGTCCCGCAGTGCGTGCACACCCCCTCCGTGTCGCCCGGCCGGGCCGCGGTGGAGCGTCCGACCGGCCGCTTGCAGCGGTCGCAGTACCGTTTGTGCTCGGCGAGAACGGGATTGGTCAGGAGCATCGACAGGTCGGAGGTGTGCGCGGCGTCCGGCACCGTGCGGGACGAGGGGACTTCGTCCTCGTCGTCGTCCGCGAACGGATCGAACCGCACTCCGCGTGTGGATTCCGGTTCGTCCATCGGGGTTCGCCTGGTCTCGTCGCTCACGGTCGGTGACACCTCAGTCCCGGTAGGTGGCGGTCGGCGGTCCCGTGACGGGTCCGAGTACCGTCAGCCAGCTGTCGTAGAGCCTCATCCACGTTCCGTCTGCGCGCATCCGATCCAGCGTCCCGTTCACGAAGCGCACCAGATCCTCGTTGCCCTTGTTGACCCCGATACCGTACGGCTCCGACTGCAGCGGCGGGCCGACGATCTCCAGATTCGGATCCTGCTCGGCGAGCCCGGCCAGGATGGAGTCGTCGGTGCTCGCGGCGTCGGCCCGACGCTGCTGGAGCGTCACGAGGCAGTCGTCCCAGTCGGGCACCGTCACGATCGTGGCCTCGGGCTGCACCCGGCGAACGGTGTCCAGTGAGGTGGTGTCGGCGACGGTGCAGACGCGCTTGCCCGCCAGATCCTCCGGGCCGGAGATGCCGGAGACCTTCGGCACCAGCAGTCGCTGGTACGCCTGGAAGTACACGGTGGAGAAGGCGACGCGCTCGGACCGTTCACACGTGATCGTCGTGCTCTTGACCACGAGATCCACGGCCTTCTTCGCGAGGGCGTCGAAACGGTCGCCGGACGTGAGCAGGCGGAACTCGACCCTGCTGGGGTCGCCGAACAGGTCCCGCGCCATCTCACCCGCGACGTCGACGTCGAATCCCATCAGCATGCCGGTCGTCGGGTCCCGGAAACTGAACAGGTTGGTGTTCTGGTCGATCCCGACGACGAGCCTGCCGCGTGCGGTGATCTCGGCCAGTGCGCTTCCCGGCGCCCGGACGTCCGGCGCGGTGACCGGGCGGAGACTCGCGAGCGCGCCGCAGGAGTCGGGTGCGGGTGGTTCCGCGGGCACGTCGCCGGTCGGCGGATGGATCTGAAGTCCGTTCGTCAACGGCTGTTCGGAGTAGTCGCCGCTCGCGATGGGAGTGAGGGGTTGCGGGGCGGCGCATCCGGCCGCGAGAACGGTGGCCGCGGCAGCCGAAAGGATGAGGGCGCGCGGGCACGTCCGCCGTCTCGGTCGCCTCACCCGCGTCATCAGTGGTACTCGTTCAGTCTGGGCCAGATCCCCCCACCGACGGCGAACCCGCAGAGCACGCCGATCACCATGCTACCCACCGCGAGCAGCGACAACGAGCGAAAGGACTCGGTCATTCCGTCGACTTCCTCGCCGCGGAAGCTGTCGATACCGTGCTGCAGCGCCTCGTCGAGGGCCGCGAACGTCGCGGGAGACGCGGAGTCCGCGGGGCCGATCGCGACGGCCGTCGCCCCCGGGTAGTCCCCCACCTCCAGCCTCTGCTCCAGCATGTCGTGCGCGTGCCGCCAGTCGCCGAGTGCCGTCACCGCCTCGTCGATTGGTTGCGTGGCGCCCGGTTCGTGAGAACCGCCCTGCAGGCCCGCGAGCACGTCGGCCAGCGCGGCGGAGCGGTGGGCGTAGTCGATCTCGGACTGTTCGTCGGATCCACGCTGCAGCAGCGCGAGGGTCTCGTCCGCCCGGGCCTGCTGAGCGAGGATCCTCGCCTGGGTGATCGTCGCGAGTGGTTGCGCCCCTTCGGTTCTCGCCCGATCAGTGGCCGCGGTGGAGACCAGGCTGGCGCCTGCCAGCCAGACCAGGAGGGTGGCGGCGAGCAGGGACGCGACGACGAGGCCGGGGTTGATGCGGCGTTTGCTCTTGCGCGCCAGGTACACCTGCGCGAGGAGGAGCGCGACGAGCAGGGCGACGGTGGCGGCGAACGCGACTCTGGGGAGCCGCCCGGTGAGGACCTGGGTGTCGGCGACGGCCCTCGACTGCTCCGAGTACAGACGCTCGGCGGCGGGCAGGATCGTGTCCTGCATCATCGAGGACGCGTCGCTGAGATAGGCGACGCCGACCGGGTTGCCCGATCGGTTGTTGGCGCGGGCCGTCGCGACCAGGGTGGTGTACGCGGCGAGGTTCCGGGACACCTCGGACAACTGGGCGAGGGCGGCGGCGTCGGTCGAGTCGACCCCGTTCGACGCGGTGACCAGCGCATTCGACGCGTCCCCGATCGCCTGGTTGTACCGATTGCGGACGGCGATCGGCTCGACGCCGCCCGAGATGAACGACGTGGCCGCCGCGGCGTCGGCGATGGACAGCGAACTGTAGAGCCGTTCGGCCGCGTAGGTGAGGGGTTCGGTGTGCGTCCGCAGCGTCTCGATGCGTTGTTGCCGGGCGCCGATCGCCGCCGACGTGACCGCCCCGGTCGCCAGCGCCGCGGTGACGAGCACGATTCCCAGCACGGACAGCCGTCCCGGGGTCGAGACGAGGAATTCCCGCCACGGCCGGCGCCGGGAGTCGGGCTCGACGAGCAGCGACTCGTCGAGCGAGTGTTCTTCGGTGACGACGTCGTCTCCGCGGTGGAACACGGTGTCCTCCTCCGCCGAGGTCTTCTGCAAGTGTGCCCCGATTCGCGGCGGGTCGTGCCGGAAAAAGCCGATGTGGCATCGGGGGCACAAAAGAGGGGCAGGGACCGCCGGTGCGGTCCCTGCCCCTCTTCGACAAGGCGTGTGTCAGTGTTGTTCGCGCGTCACGATTCCGACGAGTTGTTCCGCTTCGGCACCCGTGGCGGCGGGTTCGGCGGCCGGTTCCGCGGGCGGGGTGACGGTGTCGAGGCGTTCGGCGCTGGTGCGGCTGCGCCGGCGGAACTCGTAGCCGATCAGGATGAAGGCCAGAGTCACCACACTCAGCCAGAACTGCGAACGGGTGGTGGGGAGCACGGCCATGGCGGCGATGACGGTCCCCATCAGCGCGATGGTCGCGTAGCTGAGCCAGGGGAACAGCCACATCTTCAGGCTGAGTGCCTCGGGATCCTGCGCCTCCAGCTTCCGGCGGAGCGCGACCTGGGAGATCGCGATCATGAGGTAGACGAAGAGCGCCACGGCGCCGTACGAGTTGACCAGGAACGAGAACACGAGATCCGGGGAGACGAACGCGGCGATCACCGAGGCGTATCCGATCACCGTCCCGGCGAGGATGGCGCGCCGGGGCACTCCGCCACCCGACAGGCGGGTGAACATGTGCGGGGCGTCGCCGTTGCGGGTGAGGGCGAAGAGCATCCGCGAGGACGTGTACAGGGCGGAGTTCAGGCAGGACAGCACCGCGGTGAGGATGACGACGTTCATGATCGTGGCCACCCCGGGAATGTGCAGGGCGGACAGGGCCGCCGCGTAGGGGCTGACGCCGACGGCTTCGGCGCTCCACGGCACCACGGCGACGACCACGAAGATGGATCCGACGTAGAACGTGATGATCCGGACCACGATGGAGCGCATCGCCCGGGCGACGGCCTTCTTGGGTTCCGCGGACTCGGCGGCCGCGATGGTCACGATCTCGGCGCCGGTGAAGAAGGCGACGCAGGGAACGACCGCGGCGAGTACCGCGCCCCAGCCGAGCGGAGCGAATCCGCCGTGATCGACGAGGTTCGCCACCCCGGGGGTCGAGTCCGGCCACAGTCCGGTGATCCACAGGGCACCCAGACCGAGGAAGAGGACGATCGCGATCACCTTGATCGACGAGAACCAGTACTCGAACTCGCCGAACGACCGGGCCGACACCAGATTGGTGCAGGTCAGGATGACGAGAAGGCCGAGGCTGAGGATCCACAGCGGCGCGGACGGCAGGTAGAGCTGGAGTATTCGGCCACCGGCGATGGCTTCGACGGCGACGACGATGACGAAGAAGTACCAGTACATCCAGCCGACGGAGAATCCGGCGCGATTGCCGAGCGCTTCCCTGGCGTACACGTAGAACGATCCGACCACCGGCTTGGCCACGGCCATCTCCGCCAGCATCCGCATGATCAGGAGCGTGATGACCCCCGCGATGAGAAACGACACGATCGCCGCCGGGCCCGCGCTCTCGATGACGACACCGCTGCCGACGAACAATCCGGCACCGATCACGCCGCCCAGGGCGATGAGATTCATGTGCCGCTTCTTCAGACCCTTCCCGAGACCGGAGTCCTGGGATTGGGCCGGGGGTGGTGTTGCAGTCACGTTTTCCTCCACTGTGCGCTGACCGGAAACGTCAGGTCGCCATCGCGATCCGGGTCGGATCACCGGCGGTTGGAACGGAGAACAGTGCCGGCGGAGAAAGAGGAGACGATCCACCGCGAACTGAACTGTTGATGTGATGCACAACACTGTATGGAGGGTGCGGTGGGGAGCACAGTGCCAGTTCCGGTGCGCCTCTGAGGTCCAGATTGTGAGGTTTGACGGTTGCTGCCGTTACCCCAGTTCGTAGACGCGGCCGGTGTGGATCCCGGCCACCGATTTGATGAACGCGCGTGCGACGTCGGCGGCGGGAACGGGCGCGAATCCGGGGAAGAAGTCGCCGTAGACGTCGAGTGCTTCGGTGACGACGCTCGGGCTGACCGCGTTGATGCGGATGCCGCGCGGAAGTTCGGCTGCGGCCGCTTTCACGAACGCCTCCAGGGCCCCGTTGACGGTCGACGCGACCACACCCGAGCGAATGGGTTCGCGGGCGAGCACCCCCGTGACCAGGGTGAACGAGCCGCCGTCGGCGACGAACGGCAGCCCGCGCAGGACCAGTTCGATCTGCCCGAGCAATTTGTCGTCGAAACCCTGCCGGAAGTCGCCGGTCGTGGTGTCGCCGAAGGCGGGGAACGGGGTGACACCCGCGGTGCTGACCACCGCGTCCACCGTCCCGACTCGTTCGTACAGCGCGGTGACGGACGCGGCATCCCGGAGGTCGACCGCGACCTCGGTGGAGCGGGATGCGACGACGACGTCGTGGTCGGGTGTCAGGGCGTCCACCACCGCCGTGCCGATGCGGCCGGTGCCTCCGACGACGAGAACCTTCACGAGTTGACCTCCTGTCCGTGCACGGCGGCGACCGGTGTCGCCCGGTGGGCCGGTGTGCGGGTGGGTGCGGCGGGTTCGACCGCTAATCCGGAGTCGGCGAGCGCGGCGTCGAGTTGTTCGGTGTGGAAACCGCTGCGGACGGCCCACACGTAACTGACCAGGGCCAGCGTGATCACGACCAGCAGGTCCCAGTAGTCGGCGAGCGGCGGTTCGTCGAGAGGACCGAATTCGCCGTAGTAGGACACCAGCAGCGTCGCGAGGAGGGTGGCGATCAGCCAGACACCGGCGTCGAGGTGACGACGGCCGGCCGGAGTGCTCACCACCCGCAGCGCGAGCACGAAGGCCAGCAGTGCCGCGGTCATCGCCGCGAAGTAGACCGGGAACGACCAGCTGCCGGCGCGCTGCACCTCGGTGGTGTTCATGAACCATCCGCCGCGGGAACTGACGTAGATCCACACGACCAGGAACACCGCCGAGATGGACCACCCGGCGGGCCTGCGCACCCAGCCGTGGTTCACCGACGTGTAGGCGCCGTAGATGCTCACCCCGGCGAATGCGATGACCAGGAGCTGCGCGAGGGACGCGAAGCCTGCGGCGTAGACGATGAACAGGCCTGCTGCGTAGCCGGCGGGCGCCCAGAAACCGATTGCGGGCAGCCGCCAGGTGCGGTCCGCGTGGGGTGCGGTCTTGCGGAGCACCGGTGCGATCGCGCTGCCCATCAGGTAGCTCAGCACCAGGCAGACCGACACCACCGACACCAGCTGGTACCAGCTCGGGAACGGGAGCATGAAGAGCGCGCTGACCACGATCGCGACCACGAGCGACACCCACGGGATGCCGTACCGGTTCACCTTGGCGAGACCCTTCGGCGCGTACTTGTCTATGCCGAACGCGTACGACGCCCGGGCGGCGCTGCCGAGGGTGACCCAGCCGTTGCCCGCCGGGGAGATGGCGGCGTCGATCAGCAGGACGGTGGCGAAGGCGCCGAATCCGGCCGCGCCGAGGGCCTGGAACAGCGGGGCCGACGCCCAGCCGCTGGTCCGCAGACCCGCCCAGTCACCGACGGAGATCCCGGCATCGGACCAGTCGAGTGCGCCGAGGAAGCCGATCTGCAGGCCGATGTACACGACCATCGGGATGAGGATGGACAGCACGATCGCCAAGGGGATGTCGCGCTTGGGGTTTCGCGCCTCCCCGCCGTAGTCGAGCACCTGCCGGGAGCCGAGGTAGCCGAATGCGATCCCGCCGATCGCGAGAGCGTGCACGATGCCGCCCGCGCCGGTGGGGAGGAAGCCGCCGCCGACGGTGAGGTTGCTCGAGTTGAACGCGAAGAACAACAGGAGGAACGTCAGGCACGGGACGACGAGCTTCCAGATCGTCACATACGTGTTGACCTTCGCCAGCAGCTTCACGCCGAACAGGTTGAGGACGAAGAAGATCGCGAGAATACCGATGCCGCAGAGTATTCCGTTCGGCCAGGCGAGGATGGTGGTGCCCTGCTCCACCTTCACCAGACCGAGATCGGGGAAGCGGCCGCCGAGATAGGTCAGGACGGCCTGCGCTTCGATGGCGGGCAGGCAGACCGTGCCGATCCAGTATCCCCAGCCGGTGATCCACCCGGCGAATGCACCGTGAGAGAGCGCCGGATAGCGCACGATCCCACCCGATCTCGGGAACATGGTGCCCAGTTCGATCCAGGTCAGCGACACGACGATGAACAGGCCCGCGCCGAGGACCCACGACAGGATGGCGGCCGGGCCTGCGACCGACGCCGACGACAGCACCGCGAACAACCAGCCGGAGCCGATCTGCGTGCTGACCCCCAGCAACGTCAGCTGCCAGAGTCCGAGGGTTCTCTTCAGTTTGTGATCGGGAGCGTCCGGGGATCCGGGCGCCGAAGGTGAATCCGGTAATGTGCTCATGTGAATCCTCCTTGGGGATTCAGGTGCCCGCTCTCATTGGCGTGAGGTTTCGGCGGGCGCCGGGGACCATCGTGTCCGGGGGTCGACCTCCTCGGCAGAAGAGATCGACCCCGCCCCGGTGGGTTGCTGAAAAGTGTTCGGGGTCAGTGTCTGCCGAAGATGAGGTCGTGCCAGCCCTTGTGTGCCTCTCCGGTAATGTCGGACATGACGTGCTTGACGTTGGTGTACTCGTCGAACGAGTAGGTGGACATATCCTTGCCGAATCCGGAGGCCTTGTAGCCGCCGTGCGGCATCTCGCTGATGATCGGGATGTGGTCGTTGACCCACACGCACCCGGCCTGGATTTCCCGGGTGGCCCGCTGCGCCCGGTACACGTTCTGCGTCCAGGCGGATGCGGCGAGGCCGTAGGGGGTGTCGTTGGCGAGGGTGATGGCCTCGTCGTCGGTGTCGAACGGCAGTACGACCAGGACGGGGCCGAAGATCTCCTGCTGGACGATCTCGGAGTCCTGCGTCGCGTCGACGATCAGCGTCGGCTCGTAGTACGCGCCCGCGGTCGGGGTGTGTTTCGGGATACGGCCGCCGCGAACCACTTTCGCGCCGGAGTCGCGGGCCCGGTCGACCATCGCCGCGACCTGGTCGCGCTGCTTCAAGGAGATCAGCGAACCCATGTCGGTGTCGGTGTCGTCGGCGGGGCCGACCTTCACCTCGTCCATCAGTTCGGCGACCCGCTGGACGAAGTTCTCGTAGAGCGGACGCTGGACGTAGGCGCGGGTGGCGGCGGTGCAGTCCTGGCCCGCGTTGATCAGCGAACCGGCGACGGCGCCGCGGGCGGCCGCCTCGATGTCGGCGTCGTCGAACACCACGAACGGTGCCTTGCCGCCGAGTTCCAGATGGACCCGTTTGACGCTGCCGGCCGCGGCCGCGGCGACCTGCTTGCCGACCGGCGTCGACCCGGTGAACGAGACCATGTCCACATCGGGATGCTCGATCAGAGCCTGTCCGGCGATCCGTCCGGCCCCGGTGAGGATGTTGACGACGCCGTCCGGCACGCCGGCTTCCTTCGCGGTCTCGGCGAAGAGCAGCGACGTCAGCGGGGTGAGCTCGGAGGGCTTGAGGACGATGGTGTTGCCGGCGGCGACCGCGGGCAGGATCTTCCAGGCGGCCATCTGCAGCGGGTAGTTCCACGGCGAGATCGACCCGACGACGCCGATCGGCTCGCGCCGGATCGACGAGGTGTGATCGCCGGAGTACTCCCCGCTCGCCGTGCCCTCCAGATTGCGGGCGGTGGTGGCGAAGAACGTGACGTTGTCGATGACCCCGGGGATGTCGAAACCGTCGGCCAGCTTGATCGCCTTGCCGCCGTTGCGGCTCTCCAGGGCGGTCAGCTCCGTGCTGCGGGACCGCAGGACCTCGGCCCAGCGCAGCATGATGTCCGAGCGTTCGGCGGGCGTGGTGCGGGACCAGCCCGGGAACGCGGCGCGAGCGGCCGCGACGGCGGCGTCGACATCCCCGGTGGCCGCGGCCAGGCCGGTGGTGATCGGCTCACCGGTGGACGGGTCGATGATCGTCAGCTCCGTGTCGGAGCTGCCGTGCCGGCGTTCCCCGGCGATGAACTGCAGCTTCTCGTGGGTGGTCATCAATTCTCCAGATCGAGTTGGTCGAGTAGTTGCCGGGCGTCGTCGCCCTGGGACTCCGGGCCCCACAGGTCGCCCAGGGTGTAGCCGCGCGGAAACGGGTCGTCCGCGTCGAGGACGTACTGGTTGAACCCGGTGATCCAGCCGCGACCGCTGACCGACGGCAGCACCGCCCGGTGCGGTCCGACGTCGGTGATGTCGGTGAGTGTGCCGGTGAACGTGGTGCCGAGCAGGCTCTCGTGGACGAACTGCTCTCCGAGCGCCAGTTCGCCGCGCGCGTGCTTGGCGGCCATCCGCCCGCAGGTGCCGGTGCCGCACGGCGACCGGTCCAGCGCGCCGGTCCACGTCGTCGGGTCGTCGAGGTCGACGGTGCCGTTGGGCAGGACGACGGTGTTGCGCCCGGAGACCCCCGGGGTCGGGGACGGGCCGTGGATCATCGTCAGTGCGACGTGGTCGATGTCCGGGTTGAACGGGTGCCGGACCGCGACATCGCGTTGCGCGACGGTGCGCAGCACGGCCCCGGCGCGGGCCAGGTCCTTCGCGGCGCCGGGCACCAGTTCGACACCGAGGTCGGCGGCCTTGGCCTGGACGAAGAACTGCCCGCCGAAGACGATGTCCACCGGGACGGTGCCGTATTCGGGCAACTCGAGCGGATGGTCGATGGCCACGGCGAACGCGGGGACGTTGTCGAAGGTGACCCGCACGACCCTGCCGCCGGCGATGTCGGCGCGCACGTGCACGACACCGACGGCGGTGTCGACCTTCAGCTTCGTCACCGGCTCCTGCACCGGCAGGGTGCTGGTCTCCAGGAGCGCGGTGACGGCGCAGATGAGGTTGCTCCCGGACATCGGCCGGAATCCCCCTTGTTCGAGCACCACCATGCCGAAGTCGCTGTCCGGGTTGACCGGGGGCAGCACCAGGACGGCGCACAGTCCGGGATAGCCGCGCGGCTCGTGCAGCATCAGCAACCTCAGATCGTCGAGGTGCTCACGGCAGTACTGCAGCCGGTCGGCCATGGTGGCGCCTTTGACGTGCAGGTGGCTGCCGATGAGCACCCGTCCGGGCTCGCCGGCGGCGTGGACGTCGACGGCGTTGATGGTCTGCCTGGGGATCACGGTCTCGTCCTTCGGTTCTAGTTCTCGACGACCGGTTCTAGTTCTCGACGACGCTGACGCCGGCCGCGACGAGGAGGCGGCGGAACTCGTCCCGGAACTCCGGTGCCAGTGGCAGCACCGGGCGGCGGGTCGGGCCCGCGTCCTGGCCGACGAGCTCGAGGCCGGTCTTGATAGCGCAAGCGTAGTTGTGTGATTCGAGGAATTCGCAGATCGGGAAGATCTTCGTCCACAGTTCCCGGGCGGCAACCAGATCGCCGCGGACGGCGAGGGCGTCGAAGAAGTCCGCGCACAGCTGCGGGATGACGCTCGCGGTCCCCCACACCGACGCCTTCGCGCCTGCGGCGAGCCCGGCGAACGAGAGGGTGTCCCAGCCGTTCAGCGCGGTGATGTCCGCGGCGTGGTGGTTCAGCACGGACGCGAACTTCGCCGCGTCTCCGCCGGTGTCCTTGTAGGAGTTGACGCGGGTCTTGCGTGCCAGTTCGGCGAACTGCGCCGGCGCCAGGTCCACCCCGGTGGCGGAGGGGAGGTTGTAGTACATGATGTCGATGTCGACCGCGTCGGACACCGCGCTGTAGTGCGTCAGCAGTTCGTCCCAGGACGGGGTGTCGTAGAACGGCGGGACGATCATCACCGCGGCGGCGCCGGCGTCGGCGGCGTGCTTGCTCAGCTCGACGGTCTCGGCGGTGCTCAGTGCGCCGGTGCCGGCGACGACGGGGACCCGGCCCGCCGCGGCCTCGATGTACAGCTCCGTCGCCCGCTTGCGTTCGTCGGTGGACAGGGTCGTGAACTCACCGGTGCTACCGCCGGGGACGAGGCCGTTGATGCCGCCGCCGATGATGTGCTCGGCCTGACGCTTGATGCCGTCGGGGTCGACGGCCGATCCGTCGGCGGTCAACGGGGTGACGACCGCGGCGAGGATTCCGCTGAACTGCGTGCTCATGAATTGTCTCCTTGTGTGTCAGGGGTGGTCGGAGTCGCCGATGATCGAGACGACTTCTTCTGCGCTGCTTCGGATGTGCCGGGTCACTTCGGCCCGGATGATGTCGGGGTCCCCCAGTTCGATGACGTCGACCAGCCGGGCGTGCATGGCGAGGTCGCGGTCGGGGTCGTAACGGGTGGCCTGGTCGACCGTCATGGCCATGCGGATCTGCGCCGCCACGAGAGGCCAGATCTTGATCAGCATCTCGTTGCCCGACGCCAGCCACAGCGTGCGGTGGAACTCGAGGTGCGTCAGGTCGGACGCCACCACGTCGCCGGAGGCGATCGCCGTTCGGTGGGCGTCGAGTGCCTGCCGCAGGGTGTCGAGTCCGCCGCGGGTGGGGTCGGCGGCCAGCCGTTGCGCCGCCGTGGTCTCCAGCGAGACACGGACCTCGGCGAGGTCGAGCAACGCGTGCGGGCTGGTCTGCGCCACCCGAATCCCCTTGTACGGCTCCTGGATCAGGGTTCCCTCGTGAATCAGCACGTGCACTGCTTCGCGCAGGGTGGGCCTGCTGACGCCGAGGACGGCGGCGAGTTCGACTTCTTTGATCCGCTGGCCGGGTTGCAGTTCCCCCGTCAGGAGGGCCCGGCGGATCGAGTCGGCCACTTCTTCCCGGCGCGTGCCGCTGCTGATCGGCTGCAGACCGCGGACGACGCCGGTGCCGGTAGCCGGTTGTGCGATCGTCATGGCGTGAGGTTTCTTTCTCGGAAGGCGCCTGCCGAGACGGCCGATCAGGCGCGGCGCAGGGCGCGCCGGGACAGGAAGCGGTTGGGCGAAATCGAGGTGGCGATCTCCGGAACACGATGATTGACAATGGTTTCGGTGATGATCTCGGCGGTACCCGGCGCCAGAGTCAGGCCCAGCATGCCGTGCCCGGAGGCGATGTAGGCGTTGTCGAGGTTCCCGAACTTGCCGACGATCGGCAGGCCGTCCGGGGTCATCGGACGCAGTCCCGCCCACGGCGCCGCCGCTCCGGGCGGGTTGTCCCAGCCGTCGAAGTTCTCGGCGGCCGCACGCTGGATGGCGGCGACCCGGGTCTGGTTCACGCTCTCCTCGAAGCCGCCGAACTCCATGGTTCCGGCGAGCCGGATCATGCCGTCGAGCGGGGTGACCGCCACGCGGGCGTCCTCGAGTGTCAGGGAGGTGTTCAGCTTGATCGGCGCCGGACTGTAGTCGACGCTGTAGCCCTTGCCCGGACGGATCGGCATCGGGGCGCCGAGTTCCTTCGACAGCGGGCCACTCCACACGCCTGCCGCGAGCAGCAGCGCGTCGCCGTCGATCTGCTCGCCCGTGTCGGTGACGACACCGGTCACGGTGGAGCCCCGGCGCAGGAACCGGCCCACCTTGGTGTTCTCCCGGATCTGCACCCCGAGTTCCTCGCAGCGCTTGACCAGCGCACGGGTGAGGGAGTCCGGTTCGAGCTGGCGGTCGTCGGCGAAGAAGAGGCCGTGCTTGATCCGGTGGTTGAGCGCGGGCTCGGTTTCCTGGACGCCGTCGCTGTCCAGGTGGGTCGGGTGCATGCCGAAGCCCTCGAAGATCTGCAGGGATCCGCAGTGCTCCTCGTAGCGCTCCCGGGTCTCGAACGCCAGCAGTACACCGGCCTTGTGCATCTCGAATTCGATGCCGTCCTTGGTGTATTCGTCGAGCAGGTCGTTCGCGTCGGACGCCAGCCGCAGGTGTGTCTCCAGCCCGAAACGGAAGTCCCGGGCGTTACAGTGCCGCGCCATCGTCAGCATGAACTTGATGAAATCCGGTGCCACCGAAGGCTTCACGTAGAGCGGGCTGTCGGGCTTGAGCATCCACCGCAGTCCCTGCAGGATGACGCCCGGCGCCGGGACCGGCCCGCTCTCGGCCAGCGCGATCTTCGCGGCATTCCCGTGGGTGGCGGCCGACCCCGCGGTCCGGGCTTCCAGTACGACGACCTCGCAGCCGGCCTTGGCGAGACGGTACGCACTCGCCAAGGCGACGACACCACCTCCGACAACAACGATTCGCATGATGTCTTCAGCCTCCTGACAGCGCCGACCGGCGCTTCGATGCAACCGGTGGGTCGCGAAAAATGTGAGATGCAGTTTGTCAGACAATCTGCGCTTGTGATGGGCAACACTAAGCACTCCGTCGACCCGCTGTCAACGGCTGGGGAAATTGGCGTCCCTCCCGTGATCGAACGGGGCTTCTCTACGTCCATATGGGTCCCAGGTCCGGGATTGTCAGGCAATATGCATAATGGGTTTCAAGGAAGTCCCCACTCGACAAGGCGGATCATGGCGAAGTCACCGGCCACGGCCGACGGCACGGCGGCAGTCGCACCGAGCAGTGCCTCGGCGCTGCTGCCGGTCGCCTCGACCACCCGCCGCGACGGCGTCATCGCCGAGATCAAGCGCGCGATCGTGCTCGGCGCCCTGCAGCCCGGCGAGAAGCTCACCGAGGCCCAGCTGTCATCTTCGCTGAGCGTGAGCAGGCCTACCGTCCGCGAAGCCCTCAACCAGCTGGCCCAGGAGGGGCTGCTCGTGCAGGAGCCGTACCGCGGCCTGCGGGTGGCGTCTCTCGACGCCAAGGCCCTCCTCGACATCGCCGAGGCGCGCGTCGCGATCGACATGCAGGCGATGACCGCGATCCTCGCCGACGGCTCCGGCCGACGCCTCGAGATGGTGATGGCCAGCTGGCGCGAGTACGCGCGGCTCGCCTTCGACCCCGACCCGCTCGTCCAGCACGATGCCCACCTGCGATTTCACCGCAGCATCTGGGCGGCGTCGGAGAACTACCTGCTGCTGAAGCTGTGGCCGGTCACCGAGGCCCACATCACGATCGCGCTCGCGCAGGACCAGTTCACCCGGTCGGACCCTCAGCGTGCCTTCGAGGTCCACGAGCGGCTGGTCGACGCGATTCGCACGCGCAACCTCGACAAGATCCGGGCGGCTTTCGTCGCGCACACCATCGACAGCGCCGAAGAACTCGTCGCACTGATGGCGGCCGCCGAGGGCTCGGACTGAGCTTCGGGCCCCTTCGGAAGGCTGCGGCCGCCGAGATAACCCGAAATTTACACACCGTCGGCTGACGCGCACCGGCGCAGGCGCGACCGGACAATCCCCAGCTCAGCTGCCCGTGGGCTCCTCTGCGCACGATGGTTTTGTTTCGTCCGGGTGACGCCGATCGACCGAAGTCTCGAAAACCTTCCGCGACCTCTTGCGCTCCGTCTGATTGTTTGACAATCTTACGTAGGAGGAAATGCGGCGTGGATCACACTTTCGCCGACTTCCGCACCAGCCGAGCCATGGAGACACACGCGCTTCGCTCGAATCGCCTCACCGAACTCGGAATTCGGACCCAGTGCCGCCGCACCCCACGGCGCCTGCACCCTGCACACGAAGAGGGCAGTCATGCAAAAAAGCACCAAGAGAGTTCTCGGCGTCGCCGGTATCTGCGTCGTCGCCGCGGCATCCGGCTACGTCGGCGCCGGCCTGAGCAGCGGATCGGAGTCCGGCGGCGTCGGGGGTCCGCAGGGCTCGTTCATCGACGACATCAAGGATCGGGGGGAACTGCGGGTAGGTGTGGCAATCGCCGCGCCGATGACCGTCCAGGGCGCCGACGGAACGCTCGGGGGACCGAACCTCATCCCACTGCGGGCGCTGGCGGACCAACTCGGGGTGGAACTGAAGCCGGTGGCCGCCGAATGGAAGAACATCGTCGCGGGACTGCAGGCCGATCGCTACGACTTCGCCGCCAACCTCGACTACACCGTCGAACGGTCGCTGGCCATCCAGTTCACCGATCCGGTCTACGAGTACCAGGCGGTGTACGTGGTGAAGGCCGACTCGCCGCACACCACCGCCGAACAGATCAGGGCGGACGGGGGTGCCGTCGCGACCGCGCAGGGCTCCGCTCCTGAAAAGGCGGTTCAGGAAACAGGATTGACCGTCATGCCGGTGGACAACTATTCCAACGCGCTCTCCGCCCTCCAGGCAGGTCGCGTGATCGCGGAGTTCGCCGATCTGCCGACCGCCGAGGCCCAGACCCTCGCCGATCCCAGCCTGAAGATCGTCGTGCCCAATCCGCCGATCTACTCCGCGTCGGCCGCGTACGGTATCCCCGCCGACACCGACACGCGGTCGCTGCAGATCATCAACATCGCCATCGAGCGTGCACGCGAGAGCGGACAACTCGCCCGCGCCTACGCCGACGTCGACTACCACGAGATCGACGATCTCGGCGACCTGGTCAAGAAGTAGGGGCGGCAGCCATGAACTACGAATTCGACTGGACCATCGTCGCCGACGCGTTTCCCCTGATGCTCGAGGGCCTGGTCGTCACGCTCGAACTCACGGTCGTCACCATCGCGATCAGCATGGTCCTCGCCGTGCCCGTCGCGGTCGCGCGGATGTCGGAGATCGAACTGGTCCGCTGGGGGGCGCAGGCCTACATCGAAGTGTTCCGGTGCACCCCGATGCTCGTCCAGCTCTTCTGGATCTTCTACGCACTCCCCGCCCTCACCGGTCTGACGATCTCCGGATTCACCTCGGCGATCATCGCACTGTCGGCGAACCTGACCGCATTCATGGCCGAGGCCTACCGAAGCGGATTCCAGGCAGTGCCCGTCGAGCAGGTCGAAGCCGGCAAGATGCTGCGCCTGACGCGACTGCAGCAGTTGCGCTACATCATTGTTCCCCAGGCGATTCGGCAGCAGACGCCGGTCATCCTCTCGCTGAACATCTCGATCTTCAAGGATTCGGCCCTGGTGTCGACGATCGCGGTCGCGGACCTGATGTTCGTCGCCAACACGATCTCGTCCGAGACGTACCGTTCGCTGGAAGTCTTCACCCTCGCCGCGGTGATCTACTTCGCGGTCGCGTTCCCGGTCTCCCTGGCCACCAGCAATCTCGAACGACGCATGCAGCAGAACTCGGCACGCGGGGCAACGGGCAGCCAGAGCTTCCTCAGCCGCATGATTCCCGGGCGACGGGTGGCGACGGCATGACGACCGACCACCGCACCCCCACCGATCGCACGAACCGAACCAGAGGCCAGCGATGAAAACCCTCGAATCCACCGCACCGTTCCACACCGAAATCGGCGGCGTCCTCGTCTCCGCCCGCGGCCTGCAGAAGAGCTTCCACGGCCGCACCATCATGCGCAACGTCGACTTCGACATGCACGCCGGCGACATCACCGTCATCATCGGCAAGAGCGGATCCGGCAAGAGCACCATGCTGCGCGCGCTCGCCGGTCTCACCGAGCCCGACGAGGGAACCATCGACTTCGACGGCGTCCGCGTCTTCGAGGACCAGCAGCGCACCGAGGCGTGGGCGGACAAGAGCTTTCACGTCGGCATGGTGTTCCAGACGTACACCCTCTGGCCGCACATGAACGTCCTCGACAACCTCACCCTCGCGCCCCGCAAACGGCTCGGCATGTCCGGCTCGGAGGCACGGGACCGCGCCGAGTCCGCGCTCGCGGAGGTCGGGATGAAGCAGCACATCCTCAGCCGGTGCACCCAGCTGTCCGGCGGTGAACGCCAGCGCGTCGCCATCGCCCGCGCGTTGATGATGAAGCCGCGACTGCTGCTGTGCGACGAGATCACGTCGGCGCTCGACCCGCCGGTGGCCGCCGAGGTGCTCGAGGTGCTGCGGCGCCTGAAGGCCGAGGAGGGCATCGCCATCGCACTGGTCACCCACGACATGGCCTTCGCGTCGAAGGCGGCCGACCGCCTGGTGTTCTTCCAGGACGGCGAGATCGCCGTGAACACCACGCCGGAACTCGCGTTCACCAGGTCCGACAACGAAGAGCTGAACAAGTTCATCGACGCCGTCCGGTTCTGACCGCACCACCCCCCGACACTCCGATCGAACGGGAGCCGCTAGACCATGAGCCCAACCCAGACCGTAGGTTCGACGACCACGTCGTGATCGTCACCGGCGCCGGCGGCGGCATCGGTGCCGCGATCAGCGCCCGGTTCGCCGGCGAGGGCGCTCGCGTCCTCGTGTGCGACGCCGACGACGCAGCTGCCAAGGCCGTCGCCGACGAACTCGCCGGGCGGGGTCTGCTCGCCGAGGCCCGGGTCTTCGACGTCACCGACCCCGACGCGTGCGCGGCACTCGCCGCGGACGTCGTCGAGAGCCACGGCCGGATCGACGTCCTGGCGAACAACGCGGGCATCAACCGCCGCGGCGACCTTCTGTCGCTGACCGAGGACGACTGGTCCGCCACGTTCGCCGTGAACGTCGACGCCCTCTTCCACCTGTGCCGCGCAGTCCTGCCGACGATGATCGGGGCAGGCGGGGGCGCCATCGTCAACACCGCGTCCCAGTGGGGCCTGTACCCGGCCCCGGGGCACGTCGCCTACAACGTCTCCAAGGCCGCCGTGGTCTCCTTCACCCAGAACCTCGCCCGCGACTACGCCCCGCACAACATCCGGGTCAACGCCGTGTGCCCCGGAGAGATTCGTACCCCGATGCTCGAGGCAGGCCTGGCCCGCAAGGGCCTGACGGTCGCCGATCTCGACGCGAAGGTCCCGTTCGGGAGGATCGGGCGACCCGAGGAGGTCGCCGCGCTCGTCGCGTTCCTCGCGTCGGACGAGGCCCCGTTCCTCTGCGGTGCGGCCGTGGAAATCACCGGCGCGCAGGCTGTCTCGTGAGCGCCCTCGCGGCAGGTCCGCTCGCCGGAAGGGCTGTCCTGGTGACCGGTGCGTCCCGGGGTATCGGTGCGGCCACCGCCCGCGTGATCCACCGGGACGGTGGCACCGTCGTCGTGCACTACGCGTCGAATGCGCACGCGGCGAAGAACCTTGCCGAGGAACTCGGCGGCACCCGGGTGCACCTCGTCCAGGGGGACCTCACCGACCCCGCCGCCACCCGCGACGTGTGGGAGGAGGCGGTGCGTGTGTGCGGACGGATCGACGTGCTGGTCAACAACGCCGGCGCCTGGATCGCGTCCCCGATCGACGACGAGTCCGAGTGGAACGAGGGGTGGACTCGCAACCTCGCCTTGAACCTCACCGCGCCCGCCGATCTGACCCGGTACGCGATCATGCACTTCCGCGACCACGGCGGCGGCGCCATGGTCACCGTCGCCAGCCGCTCTTCCCATCGCGGTGACGACGCCGACCATCTGGCGTACGGTGCCGCGAAGGGCGCGATCCTGGCGCTCACCCGAGGTGTCGCCCGCGGCTTCGCCGGCGACGACATCCTCGCGTACGCGGTGGCACCGGGATGGGTGGCCACCGATCTCGCCGACGACGCGGTGACCAGCGGCGCCGCGGCCGCGCTACCCCTCGGCGAGGTCACACCGCCCGAGGACGTGGCCGAGACGATCGCTTTCCTCGCGTCCGGTCGTGCCCGTCACGCGACCGGGGCCACCGTCGACATCACGGGAGCGGACTACGTTCGCTGACGGTCCGGACGCGGACGGGGTTCACAGCGGTGCGGTGATCGGCGCCTCGGGTGCCTCCGTGACGCTCGTGTGCCCGGTCTCGAGGTACTCGGTGACGGCCTGGTCGACGACGGCGTTGCCGCCCTGGATCCCGGCGCCGTGATCTCCGCCCCCGACGGTGACGAGGTTCGCCCCCATGTCGTGGGCGAGTCGAACTCCGCCCTGATAGGGCGTCTGCGGGTCGCGCAGGCCCTGCAGGACGAGCGGCGGCGTCGCCAGCCCCCGGTTGCTCAACGCGGGCGGCGCGGCGACGGGCAGGGCGCCGGCGCAGAACGTTCCGGAGCTGTAGCCGTACCCGATGAGGTCGAAGAGATCTCCGGTGACGAACGTGGAGAACAGCCAGCCGGGGATGCGGTCCGGCCGCGCCGCGACGGTGTTCTCGTTGCACAGCACGAGCGTCTGCATCGTCTGGGACTGGAGCAGTCGCGCGTACTCCTGCTCCGTCAGGTCGTTCAGCCCGGCACCCTCGGGGATCGCGCCGGGTCCGTCGCGGACCACCCGGGCCAGGAGCGGCCAGTTGTTCCGGGCGGGAAGCAGTTGCCGTGTCATCACGTAGATGCTGGACGACGTCTGGGTGTGCGACGGATTTGCGATGCCCCGGATGAAGGCCTCGAACTGGACCCGGGCAGGCCCGGTCAGATCGACCCCGCCGCGGTAGGCGTCGGCGAGCGATTCCAGGCCGGGCGGTACGTCACCCACCTGCGCGGGCGGCGGCGCGAGTGTCGGGTTGCCGCCCGCCTCCTCGACGATCCGGTCCGACCACCGCTGGTAGACCTTCAGCGGGGTGTCGCCGAGCCCGTACGTGTCGTCGTGGGCGGCGACCCAGTCCATGAGGTCGTAGAAGCGTTCCTTGTAACCGTCGTTCTGCTGCCACAGCACGTCGTTCCACAGCCACTTCTGGTCGACCGCGGAATCGAGGACCATCCGGCCGGTGTGCTGCGGGAACAGCGTCGCGTAGGTGGATCCGAGGATGGTGCCGTAGGACAGGCCGTAGATGTCGATGACGTCCTCGCCGAGTGCCGCCCGGACCTGCTCCCAGTCCCGCGCGGTGTTCTCGGTCGTCAGGTGCGCCGTGGTGCCCGGCGCCGCGGACTCGCACGCGGCACGCGTTGCGGCGCCGCCGAAGCCGAGGCCCATCGCCGTCGTCTGCTCGGGGGACAGGGCGCAGTCGACGGCACCGGCGTACGGGAGACCGCGCGGTTGCACACCGATCACGTCCCACTGTGCGCGGACCGCGTCGGGCAGCACGTCGACGAACATGCTGTTCGAGCCGATCGCGTCTCCGCCCGGCCCACCTGGATTGGTGAACAGCACGCCTCGCCGCGCGGCGGGATCCTCGGCGCGGTGGCGGGTGACGAGGACGTCGATCGTGCCGGCGGCCGGATCCGCATAGTTGCGGGGCACGGTGACCGACCCGCACTGCTCGGACGCCGGATCGAGTTCGTATTCGGCCGGGCAGGGCCCCCAGTCGAGTTCGTCGCTCGGCGCCGGCTGCGCGGCGGCGAGCGGTGTGGCCCCCGCCGCGACGACGACGCTGATGCCGACGGCCAGGGCCGCTCGTCCGAAGATCCCCCGCATACTCCCGCTGCCCCCTCGTGGTCTCGCGATCGTTCCGCGGCCAGTCTCTCAGATCTCGTCCACCGCAGCGGGATGTGCGACCGCGTCCGTGCGTCAGCCGGCGCCGAGACCGACCACGGCGACCATCAGTGGCAGCAGGACGATGATCAGGATTCCGCCGATGATGTCGAACGTGATCCCGCTTCGGATCATCGTGGTGATCCGTACCGCTCCGGAGCCGTAGACCACGGCGTTCTGCGGCGTCGACACCGGCAGCATGAAGCCGAACGACGCGGCGAACGTGGCCGCGAGGGCCGGGACGAACGGGTTGACCCCGGCCGCGATCGCCACCGGAATCACGATCGGCACCACGACCGCCGCGGACGCCGTGTTGCTCGTCGTCTCCGACACGGCGATGGCGAGGAGCACGGCGAAGATCGTGATGGCGACGACGCTCGTCAGGCCCAGCGAATCGGCGACCGAGGTGCCGATCGTCTCGGCGAGACCGGTGTCGGCGAGCAGCGACCCGAAGATGATGCCGGTGCCGAACAGGACGATCGTGCCCCAGTCGATCTGCGCCGCGTCCCGCCAGCGCAGAGTGAACTCGCGTTGTTCCCAGTCGGTCGGCAGCAGGAACAGCAGCGCCGCCCCGAACACCGCCACCATGCCTTCGTCGAGGCGGTCGCTGATCGTCGCGTAGCGGTCGGAGTCGTTGCCGGTGATCACCGCGACGACGCCGGGCAGGATCCACAGCGACACCGTCACCCCGAACGCGATGAGCGTGTTCTTCTGGGCACGGGACAGGGGGCCCATTTCGGCGCGCTGCTCCGCCAGGTAGTCGGAGACGCCTTCGATGCGCCGGATCTCCGGCTTGTTGAGGCGCAGCAGGATGAAGGTGAGCGCAATGAACATCACCAAGCAGATCGGGACGGCCATGGCCACCCACTGCCCGAAGGTGATCCGCTCCCCGGTGGCCTCCTCGATGAGCCCCCGTCCGATCAGGTTCGGGGGGCTCCCGACCGGCGTCAGCAGGCCGCCCACGCTGGCGCCGTACGCGAGCATCAGCATGATCGCGGCGCCGACGCGGAGCCGCAACGGGTCGAAGTCCGGAGCGACCACACCGCGGTGCTGCATCACCTTGGCGATGACCCCGAGGATGCCCAGGGCCGTGGGCAGCAGCATGGCCACCGTCGCGGTGTTGGACACGAACGCCGACAGCCCGCACGTGATGACGCCGAACGCGACGATGACCCCGGTGGTGGACTGGCCGACCCGGGGCAGCGTCAGGATCCGGAACGCGAACCGCCGCGCCACGCCGTGCTCGAGCATCGCCTGGGCGAGGATGAACGCGCCGATGAACGTGAAGATCGTCGACGAACCGAACGCCGAGAGGACCTCGTCGGCAGGCGCCACCCCCAGAAACACCACGACGGCCACACCGAGCAGCCCGCCGATCGGGATCGGCACCGCCTCGGACACCCACAGCACGATGACGCCGAGCAGCACGCCCGCCAGCGTCTGCTGGTTCGGCGGAATGTCGAGGGGAAGCGCGAGGAATCCGATCGTGATCAGCGGGGCGAGAAAGAGCCCGATCGTGCGGCGGCCCTTCTCGAATCGCTCCTCCGCGGGCGAGAGGTGCTGCTCGCCGAGGCTGCGGTACGTCGAGTGTCCGAGCAACGCCTTGTCGACGTCGGTTCGGTCGCCCTGGTTGTCGGTGGTCATGGCGCCTCCCGCGGCGACGTGGATCGGTACCGAAGTAGTACCCGTCGGGAAGGGCGTTATGCGCTCCGCGCGTCCCGGGCCCGACCACCGCCGACCTCGGATCCGTACAACCTCTGGTCCCTCTCCTCCCCGCAAATCTGGCTCTGGGCGGTCGCTGTTTCCGAGTCGTAAGGTGAGGTGACTCACCAAATGAGTGATGTGGATCACACCTGCTCGGTGCCCGCCCTGCACCACCGTCCGGCGACGGACGGCCGCAGGCAGCCGGCGCGCTCGGTCAACGCCCTCTGGAGGAAATGTGGACAGTACCGTTCCCGAACACACCGACGGTTCCGGTCTCGGAAAAGGCCTGAAACGCCGGCACATGAACCTGATCGCCCTCGGTGGCGTGATCGGTGCCGGCCTGTTCGTGGGCAGCGGCGTCGTCATCGGCGGTGCGGGACCTGCCGCGATCATCTCCTTCCTCATCGCGGGCATCATCACGCTGCTGATCATGCGGATGCTGGCGGAGATGGCGGTGGCCAGGCCGGTGATCGGATCGTTCTACGTCTACGCCCGCCAGGCGCTGGGGCGTCGGGCCGGGTTCGCGACGGGGTGGATGTACTGGTATTTCTTCGTCATCGTCGTTGCGGTCGAGGCCATCGCCGGCGGCCGGATCCTGCAACTCTGGATCCCGATGGTGCCGCTGTGGATGCTGAGCCTGGGGCTGATGCTGCTGCTGACGGCCACCAACATGGTGTCCGCCCGCTCCTACGGCGAGTTCGAGTACTGGTTCTCCTCGATCAAGGTGGTCGCGATCGTCCTGTTCCTCGGGATGGGCGCCCTCTGGATCACCGGGCTGTGGCCCGATTCGACGCCGGGGCTCGGCAACCTCGTCAGTCACGGCGGATTCACCCCGCTCGGCTGGGGCGCGGTGCTCGCCGCGGTCGTCCCCTGCGTCGCCTTCTACACGGGGGCCGAGATCGTGACGATCGCCGCCGCCGAGTCGGAGGAACCGAAACGTGCTGTCGCCCGGGCCATGCGGTCGATCGTGGCGCGGATCGTGACGTTCTACGTCGGGTCGATTCTCGTGGTCGTCACAATCCAGCCGTGGGACACCGAGAGCGTCGGTGTCAGTCCGTACGCCTCGGTGCTCGAGGTGCTCGGGATTCCCGGCGTCGCCACGATCATGAACTTCATCGTCCTCACCGCGGTACTCTCCTGCCTCAACTCCGCGCTGTACACCACGTCACGAATGTTGTTCGCGCTCACCCGAAATGGTGATGCGCCCAAGTTCTTCACCAAGCTCTCCCGCAACGGCGTGCCGCGTCGCGCGATTCTGCTCGGCACGACCATCGGCTACATCTCCGTCGCCTGCACGTACGTGTGGGGCGACATCGTGTTCAACTTCCTCGTCAACTCCTACGGCGCCGTCGCGCTGTTCGTGTACCTGCTGATCGCCGTCTCCCAGGTGGTGCTCCGCCGGCGCCTCGAGCGCGAAGATCCCGCGGCACTGCAACTCCGGATGTGGTTGTTCCCCTGGCTCAGCTACGCCACCATCGCGCTGATGGCCACGGTCATCCTCGCGATGGCCTTCCTCCCGAGCACCCGCTCGCAGTTCCTCATGAGCGGTCTGACGTTGATCGCCATCCTGATCAGCTACGAGGTGCGCAAGTGGCTCGGCAAGGCAGGTGTCGACGACGAATCGCTCTCCGCCGCTCCCCTGGTCGGTTCGGCGGACGAGTCCGTCTCGCAGGCCGAGAAGCGCATCGAGTCGGTGGAGACGCTCGGCGGCTCGGACATCGAACTGGCCGCGGCGGCGCAACAGGAGCCGAATTCTCATCGCCACCACCGGAGGCAGTCGTGAACACCCCTGCGGTGACCTGATCGAACTGTAACGGCCGATGACGAGATCGTGGAGACGAACCCCGGCCGGCCCGCTCCTGCGGTGCCGGGTGGCGCTCGTCGCGGCAGTGTCTCTGGGTGTGGTGGGTGTGGCGTGCGCGGCCCCCTCGGCGCTGCCCCCACCCCTCGCCGGCGACTATTCGCACTACTCGCTCCCGGACGGTGCCGAGATCCTGCCGCCCACGGCTGTCGTTCCGCCGCTCCCACCGGATCCCTCCTCGTGCGGCGCGCTGTCGAGTCTGCGGCCCGATCCCGGTCTGCGGCCGGAGACGGCGCCGCCGGGGTCGGCGCTGGCCGCGATCGTCGCGCGGGGACGGCTGATCGTCGGAACCGACCAGAACACGAACCTGTTCAGCTTCCGGGACCCGTCGACCGGCACGCTGTCGGGGTTCGACGTAGACCTGGCGCGGGAGATCGCCCGCGACCTCTTCGGCGACCCGGACAAGGTGGAATTCCGTCTGCTGACGTCGGCCGGCCGCTTCGATGCACTGGAACGAAACGACGTGGACCTGGTTGTTCACGCCACCTCCATCACGTGCGAGCGCGCCACCCGGGTCGGATTCTCGTCCGTGTACTTCGAGGCGTTCCAGCGACTGCTCGTACCGGAGGGATCCGGCATCACCTCTCCCGCGGACCTGGCCGGCAAACGTGTGTGCACCTTCATCGACACCACGTCCCTCGCCACGATCCAGCGGGTGGCACCCGAAGCCACGATCGTGGCTGTCCCCGACTGGGACGATTGCCTGACCACGTTGCAACTGGGCCAGGCAGACGCAGCGACCACCGACAACTCCATCCTCGCCGGCCTTGCAGCGCAGGATCCGAACCTCGAAATCGTCGGCCCGAATCTGGAACTGGAGCCGTACGGCGTCGTCGCGAACAAGAACAACGACGCTCTGGTGCGCTTCGTGAACGGAACCCTGGAACGGATGCGCGAGGACGGGACGTGGAATCGCCTGTACGACCGGTGGTTGGGCCTGCTGGGGCCGACGGCGGGTCCACCGGCGCCGAGTTACCGGGACTGACGGGAAGCGGTCCGGTCCCGCAGAACAGGACCGGACCGCACTCGTCGATCAGCCCAGCAGTTCGGGGATCGTCGCTGCGCTCTCCAGGATGTGCGTGTGAGGCTCGGGGCGCAGCGTCGCAGCGTCGTGGGCGCCGGTCAGAACGCCGACCACGTACCGCGCCCCGGCGTTCGTGCCCGCGCGCAGATCGTTGGGGGTGTCGCCGCCGACCAGGACCTCGTCGACACTCTGCACGCCCGCCAGTTCCATCGCACGGAAGATGAGATACGGCGACGGCCTGCTCATCCGCACCTGATCGCTGGTGATCACACCGTCGATGTCCCGCCCGATCTCCCACCCGACCTGCTCGAGCAGCGGTTCCGCGATCTCGCGCGAGTATCCGGTCTGGAGAACGATCTTGACGCCGCGCTGCCGCAGGGTGCCGAACGCGTCGTGAACCCCGGGCAGTGCGGTCGGAGGCGTCTTCCAGTACGCGTCCAGAAGCATTGCGGTGAAATCCGATTCGACGGCGTCCAGAACACTCTTCTCCGCCGGCACCCCGCTCTCCCGCAGCAGTCCCTCGATGGCCTGCCGCTTGCCCGTGCCCTTCCACCGGTCGAACCGATCGTCCGGAAGCGGCCCGCCGAGGTGCTTCTCGACGGTGTCGCGTAACGCGACGTACACGGCGCCGCCCTCGTCGACGCTCGTGCCGGCAATGTCCAAGGTAACCAGCGAAACCCGGGGTTCGGTCATGGGGGTGACTCCTTCACAGTTGAGCCACTCACAGGCGCGCCTGTCAGTGGGCGATCATCGACAGCACGTCGGCGATGACGTCGCTGTTGGTTCCGTGCGTCAGATCGAGCGTCCGGCAACGGTCGTAGTACGGGCTCAGATCCAGCCCGACGCCCAGGCCGTAGACCTCGACCGCGCGTTCGTCCTCGTGCCGTTCGACCACGACCTGGAGGTGGTGGTCCAGGTAGAACTCGTCGTTGGCCAGCGCGGTGGCGCCGTCCAGTGGGCTGCCGTCCGAGATCACGAACAGCAGACTCCTGCCCGGGCCGTGGTCGCGCATCCGTGAGCACGCCCAGTCGACGGCCTCGCCGTCGACGCCCTCCTTGAACAGGTCGTCCTTGAGCAGTCCCGCGATGGCGGGACGCGCTCGGCGCCAGGTGGTCTCGGCGTCCTTGAACACCAGCTGCCGGACCTCGTTGAGACGTCCCGGATCGTCCGGACGGCCGGACCGGAGCCAGTCCCTGCGGGCCCGGCCGCCGTTCCACGCGGTGGTGGTGAAGCCGAGGATCTCGCACCGGGCGTCGGCCAGTTCCAGCGCCCGCGCGAACACGTCGACCAGGACGGCGACCGGTTCGCTGAACTTCTTCATCGAACCGGAGCAGTCGATGAGGAACGTCACCGTCGCGTCGTTCCGCGGTTCGGTGCGTTCGGCCCGGAAGAGTCTGCGTTCGGTGGGCGAGGTGACAAGCTGCGCGAGCCGGCGACCGTCGATGTAACCCTCGTCGCGCCCGCCCTCCCAGCCGTCGCGGTCGGGCTCGGACAGCAGGGTCTTCAGCTGCCGTCCGAGCTTTCGGACGTTGAGACGATTGTCTTCGATGCCGACGTCGAGGCGCCGGCGGAAATCCCGGAGCAGTTCGGGCCGGACGAGGGACGTGATCTGCCGGGTCTCGTCGTAGGCGCGGGTGAACACGCGGTACCCGTCCCCGCCGTCACCCAGCGCGCGGCTGTGGCCCGACGCGGCCGTCGCGAATGTGTCATTCTCGTCCGGCTCGAAGTCGAAGAGCAGGGAGAAGGTCGCGGCGCGGTCGTCGCGCCTCGTATCGTCCGACTCGTCCGCGTCCGCGGCCTGCTCCAGTCGTCGGCCGATCACGTCGGCGACGGCCAGCGCATGCACCGCGAAATCCGATTGCGAGTCCCGGGTTCGGCGTAGCTGCGGAAGCTGGTCACCGAGCACGGAGGCGAGGCCGAACCGGGTCGATTCGATCAGATCCTGCGTGGTCTCGGGTATCGGCTCGGCGGTGATCCGTGCCCGGCACATCTGGATCACCGTGAACAGCAGCATGCCGTGCACGGTCTCCGTCAGGCCGGACGCCACGAACTCCTGCGACCACCGCGAGAATCGGTGGGCGAGATTCGCGCGCACCCCGTCCCACGCGCCGGCGGCCAGCGATTCGACGCGGAACTGTTCGAGGGTTTCGAAGATCAGCCGACTCGGCGTGTCCTCCGGGTACAGGCTCCGGTGCAGGGCGGGATCGGTGTGGAGCAGTCGCAGCGCCATGCCGTCGCCCGCACCGCGGAAGGAGGCGACGTCGGCGCGGCCGAACGACGGGTGCAGGTGCGGGGCGGGCATCGGCACCCGCCGATGTCCGCGATGAAGTTCCGTTCCGCGGAAATGCAACTCACCCTGACCGGTCAGAGCGCGGATGCTGCCGGCGCAGAGTTCACGAACCTCCTGCCGACGACGGACCGATTCGGGGCACACGGGCAGTTCTGCCATGACCGCCCGCTCAGGCCGTGCTCGCCGCGAGCATCGCCGACCACTCGGGTTCCTCGTCGAAGCATCGCTGGAAGTACTCGGCGACGATGGGCCGCTCGGCCTCGTCGCACTTGTTGACGAACGACAACCGGAATGCCAGCGCCGGGTCGTGGAAGATCTCGATGTTCTCGGCCCAGGTGATCACCGTGCGCGGCGACATCAGCGTCGACAGGTCGCCGAGCCGGAAACCGTTGCGGGTCAGATTCGCCACGGCCACCATCGACGCGATCAGCGACCGCCCCACGGACGGCACCCGCGCGGACACGATCTCGATCTCCTGTTCCGCGGGGAGATGATCGAGCGTCGCGACGATGTTCCAGCGGTCGATCTGCGCGTGATTGAGCCGCTGCGCACCGTGATACATCCCGTTGAGGTTGCCCAGTCCGACCGTGTTGGCGGTGGCGAACAACCGGAACGCCGGATGCGGAGACAGCACCCGGTTCTGGTCGAGCAGGGTGAGTTTGCCGTCGCGCTCGAGGAGACGCTGGATGACGAACATGACGTCGGGGCGGCCGGCGTCGTACTCGTCGAGGATGAGGGCGACGGGACGCTGCAGCGCCCAGGGCAGGATGCCTTCCTGGAATTCGGTGACCTGCTTGCCGTCTCGCAGCACGACCGCGTCCCTGCCGATCAGGTCCAGCCGGCTGAGGTGGCCGTCGAGGTTGACCCGCACGCACGGCCAGTTGAGCCGCGCCGCGACCTGCTCGATGTGCGTGGATTTGCCGGTGCCGTGCAGTCCCTGCACCATCACCCGGCGGTTACGGTCGAACCCGGCGAGCAGGGCGGTGGTCACCGCGTGATCGAACCGGTACGCGTGGTCGACGTCGGGGACGTGGTCGACCGGTTCCCGGAAGGCCCGAACCGTCAGGTCGGTGTCGAGTCCGAACAGCTCACGCGCGGAGAGCACGTGGCTGGGTGCCGCAGTGGTCATTTCGGGCATGCGCCCTCCTTCAGTTCAGGTCTGCCGTTCCGTCGTCCTGGACCTCGTTCTCGATCTCACCGATGGCGTCGGCGGCCCGCCGCAACGCGGGTAGCAGTTTGAGCGCCTTGTCGGGGGTGAGTCGCATGACCGGGGCCTGGACTGCGATGCAGAGATTGGAATTACCTGTGGCGCAGGGGACGAGCACCGCGGCGCACACGAGGCCGGGCAGGAACTCCTCGTCGTCGATGGCGTAGCCGTCGCGGCGGACCTGCTTGAGTTCGGTCTCGATGAGTTCGACGTCGGTGACCGTCTTGTTGGTGTACCGCTCGAGCGGCATCCGCCCGAGGAGTCGCCGGCGCTGCGCGGGGCTGAGTTGCGACAGGATCATCTTGCCGCTCGCCGAGCAGTGCGCGGGCACCCGCGACCCCGCATGGAGTGTAAACCGAAGGGGCTCGGAGGTTTCCACGCGGTCGAGGTACACCACCTCGCTACCCGACAGGGTGGTGACGTTGCAGCTCTCGCCGAGTTCGGCGACGAGGTTGCGGAGGATGGCGTGCCGCGCCCCGTGGTGGGTGTCGTTGAGCAGCAGGTTCTCGGCGAAGCGGCGCAGGCGCACACCGGTGCCGTAGTGCCTGCCGTTGTTCTGCCGGGTGAGGAGTCCGGCCCCCTCGAGTTGCTGCAGCATGCGGTGCAGGGTCGGCTTGGCCATGCCCGTCTCTTCGACGAGCCCCTGCAACGTGAACAGCTGGTCCTTGGACGCGATCATCTCGAGCAGCGCGAACAGGCGGAGCGTCGGTGTGTCTCCGGGTAGCTCCGTCGTCGGGTGTCCGTTCGACTCGTCGATCCGGTGAATCTCACCCACGGTTCCTCCTAGGCAGAACGGCGACGCATTCGCATCATGTATCGAAAAATCATACATCTGGTTCCGGTTTTAGGAACATTCATTGACGAACCGTGTGACGTGGCCTACTGTCACTGCAGATCACAAAATCACGAACGAAACGTTCCGATTTTTGACATTCTCGGCCGGTTCCGGCGCGCCCCTGAAGGAGGATCACACATGACCAAGAAGAAGAACGGTGCCGATCGCACCGCTGTTTCCGGCGTACAGAAGATGACACCGTCGGAGGCGTTCGTCGAGACGATGGTCGCGAACGGCGTAACCGACATGTTCGGCATCATGGGATCGGCCTTCATGGACGCGATGGACATCTTCGCTCCCGCCGGAATCCGGCTCGTACCAGTCGTGCACGAGCAGGGCGCCGGACACATGGCCGACGGATACGCCCGGGTCAGCGGACGTCACGGCATGGTCATCGGGCAGAACGGCCCAGGCATCAGCAACTGCGTCACGGCGATCGCCGCCGCATTCTGGGCGCACAGTCCCGTCGTCATCGTCACCCCCGAGGCCGGCACCATGGGAACGGGCCTGGGCGGCTTCCAGGAAGCCAACCAGCTGCCGATGTTCCAGGAGTTCACGAAGTACCAGGGCCACGTCAACAACCCCAAGCGCATGGCCGAGTTCACCGGCCGCTGCTTCGACCGTGCGATGTCCGAGATGGGCCCGACGCAGCTCAACATTCCCCGCGACTTCTTCTACGGCGAAATCGAGACGGAGATCCCGCAGCCCACCCGCCTCGATCGTGGCCCCGGCGGGGAGAAGAGTCTGAACGAGGCGGCGGAACTGCTGGCGCAGGCCAAGTTCCCGGTCATCGTCTCCGGCGGCGGCGTGGTGATGGCCGACGGCGTCGACGAGTGCAAGGCGCTCGCCGAGCGTCTCGGTGCCCCCGTCGTCAACAGCTACCTGCACAACGACTCGTTCCCCGCCAGCCACCCGCTGTGGACCGGACCGCTCGGCTACCAGGGCTCGAAGGCCGCGATGAAGCTGATCAGCCAGGCCGACGTCGTGCTCGCCCTCGGCACCCGCCTCGGCCCCTTCGGCACCCTCCCGCAGCACGGGATGGACTACTGGCCGAAGAACGCCAAGATCATCCAGATCGACGCCGACCACAAGATGCTCGGCCTGGTCAAGAAGGTCTCCGTCGGAATCTGCGGCGACGCGAAGGCCGCTGCCGTCGCGCTCACCGAGCGGCTCGAGGGCAAGGCCCTCGCGTGTGATGCCAACCGCGAGGAGCGCAGCAAGAAGATCGACGCCGAGAAGGCGGCGTGGGAGAAGGAACTCGACGAGTGGACCCACGAGCGCGACCCGTTCAGCCTCGACATGATCGCCGAACAGGAAGGCGAGGACGGCAACTGGCTGCACCCGCGTCAGGTGCTGCGTGAGCTGGAGAAGGCGATGCCGGAGGACGTGATGGTCTCCACCGACATCGGCAACATCAACTCCGTCGCCAACAGCTACCTCCGCTTCGAGAAGCCGCGCAGCTTCCTCGCCCCGATGAGCTTCGGCAACTGCGGTTACGCACTGCCGACCGTCATCGGCGCGAAGGCCGCGGCACCGGAACGGCCCGCCATCGCCTACGCAGGCGACGGCGCCTGGGGCATGAGCCTGGGCGAGGTCATGACGGCCGTCCGGCACGACATCCCCGTCACGGCGGTCGTGTTCCACAACCGGCAGTGGGGCGCGGAGAAGAAGAACCAGGTCGACTTCTACAACCGCCGCTTCGTCGCCGGTGAGCTCGAGAGCGAATCCTTCGCCGGAATCGCGCAGGCGATGGGTGCCGAGGGCATCGTCGTCGACAAGCTCGAAGAGGTGGGTCCTGCACTGCAGCGCGCGGTCGCCGCACAGATGAACGAGGGCAAGACCACGGTCATCGAGATCATGTGCACCCGCGAACTCGGCGACCCCTTCCGCCGCGACGCCCTGTCGAAGCCGGTTCGCCTGCTCGACAAGTACAAGGACTACGTGTAGTTCCACTACGGCGAGCACGTGGCCTCCGGCGATCACGCCGGGGGCCACGTCCCGTGCGGTCCTGGTACCGACGATTCGACGCGGTCTGGACCTGTCGCTTCGCCGCCGCGACCCCCACACTTCTGACGGAGACCACGACGAACGGAAGCGGAGCAACAGGGTATGGCGGCAACGGTGTGGGATCTGTCGCTGCCCGCCCTCCTCTTCGCGCTCGGCATCGTGGTGGCCGGCGGCGTCGTACGCGGCTTCGGGGGTTTCGGTGGTGCGATGGTGTGGGTCGCCGGACTCGTCGTCCTGCTCCCGCCGACGTCCGTGATTCCCACCGTGTTCGTCCTCGAGGTCGTCGCCAGCGCCGCGATGCTGCCCCAGGTGTGGCGACAGGTGCACTGGAAGTCGTTGCGCTGGTTGTTCGCAGGCACCCTGATCGGAATGCCGGTCGGCATGTGGGCGCTCACGCAACTGTCCGGTGACCTGGTGCGCGTACTGCTCGGTGCCGCCATCATCGGATCCGCCGTCGCCATGGCCGCCGTCCCCGACCGGCAGTCGCTGCCGGGCCCCGGTGTCACCGCCGCGACGGGAATGGCGTCCGGACTCCTCAACGGCGGCTTCGCCCTCGGCGGCCCGCCCGCCGTCCTCATGTACTTCTCCGCGTCCACCCACGTGGCCGCCGGACGCGCCTCGCTCGTCGTGTTCTTCCTCGTCATCGACGCCTTCGGCGCGGCGGGATCGGCCGCCGGCGGCCTCCTCACGCTGCCCGTCCTCGCACAGATCGCCCTGTTCACACCACTCTGCATGCTCGGCGCCGCCGCGGGGAAATGGATGTTCGACCGCACCACTGCCCACCAGGTCCGCCAGCGCGTGCTGTGGTTGCTCGGCTTCCTCGGCGCCGCCGTCCTCGTGCAGGTGGCGTTGCGGTAGAGCTGCTACTCCCCTGCGGTGTCGGAGGTCGTGTCGCCCGAATCGCGGTGGAACAGTCCGAGACTCAGCACCGAGCGCTGCAGGCCGTCGAGGGTCCGGGGGTCCCAGCCGGTCAACTGTTGCCAGCGGTCGAGCCGGTAGGTGATGGAGTTCGCGTGGAGGTGGATGTCCCGGCCTGCCGCGCTGATGGAGAAGCCGTTGCGGGCGAATGCCGACACCGCCTCGACGAGGTGCGGGTGGTCGGCGGCGACGGTGGCCCCCGGTTCCAACAGCGTGGTGAGTTCGGCGCGATGGTCTGCCAGCGTGGCGGCGACCCATTCGTCGGCGAATCGGACCACGGCGCCGGTGGGGGAGGCCAGTTGCAGCACCCGCCGCGCGTCGGTGATGCTCATCGCCGCACCGGCCAGGCCGGGGCGGTCCAATCCGACACCGACGGTGGTGCCCGGGTGACCGAGCCGAACCTCGCGGATGATGTCGTCGACCGGTGCGTGCTGGCTCAGGGCGACGATGACGGTGCCGTGCCCGCTGCATTGAGTGGTGCCCGGGATCGTGTCGAGGGTGCGTTGCAGCCGCTCGAGCTGCGCTTCCGACCACTCCTCCGCGGCGACGCACACCGCCCGAAACCCGTGTTGTGGTGTGAACCCGAGCGCCTCCGCCAGCTCCCGCACGTCGCGGTCGTCGCCGTCGGTGGACCTCGCGAGTGCCTCGAAGAACCGATACCGCACGCCCGCGCGGATGGCTTGTTCGCTTCGGGTCGCGTCGGTGTGTCCGACGGCGACCGCGCTGGTGGCGGTGTGGACGAGATCCCACATCATGCCGCCTGCACGCAACAGGTCGGTTGTCGGTTCGGCCGCTCTGGCGACCATTGTGTTCCACAGTTCGCGGGACGCGATGTGGTACGTCTCGATGACATCGGACAGTGGTAATCCCTGCATTGCCCGGCGCCGGCCGAGCTGACGTGAACGCTCGAGGACGTCGTCGGCGAGGGGTTCGCTCTCGGCGAGGGCGTGCAGCGTCGCCGCGAGCTGCCGGGCGATGTATTCGTGCTGTTCGTCGATCGGAACGGCAGTGTACGACTGCAACTCGGCGCGAATCTGACGCACCGATCGGTCGGTTACCGACTCGATCTCCTCCGAGACCTGCCGGCACAACCGCTGGATCGTGTCTTCACCCGCGGACTCGGGCACTTTCCCCTCACATTCCACACTCCCGTGAAATTCACGAACCGCTTCGGCGTTTTCCGGGATTCGCCCATGGCCCGCGGGGAGTGACTCGGACCACACTAGTGCCAGAGTGCACGTCGCCAGGCACCGGACCACACCGCGACGCCGGTCGACGCAGTCAGAATAGGAGCCCAACAATCATGTCCAACGAGGCAAAAAGCGCCTTACTCGCGATAGGTGTCCCGTTCGCTGGGGTTCTGGGCGGCATCGTGGTCCTGTCCGGATCCACGGCCGCGGTCTTCGGAGTTCCGATCCTGTTCGCGTGGTTGTTCCTGTGGATGCCACTCACCTCGCTGTGCCTGCATCTCTCCTGGAAGTTATTCGACCGCAAAGACTTCGAAGCTGCCGAACGTGCCGAATCCGCCGCTGCGAGCAGTGGGATCGGAGAACAGTCATGACCGCGGCGTTCTTCACGCTCGTGCTGATCCTCGCCCTGGGGGCGGGTGTGCTGTCGCGGCGCGGCAGCAAGAAGGAGATCTCCGACTACCTGGTGGGTGGCCGGTCGTTCGGTCCGCTGCTGGTGTTCATCCTGGGGGCGGGCGAGGCGTACAGCATCGGCACCCTGATCGGGTTCCCCGGTGGCGTGTACGCGCACGGGGCGAGCTACGGCGTCTGGTTCATCGGGTACATCCTGCTGGCCTACCCGATCGGATACTTCTTCGCGCCCTACCTCTGGCGCGCCGGCAAGAGATACGGCGCCATGACGTTGCCCGATGTGGCCGGACGCCACTTCCGGTCGCGGGGGCTGGAATTGACGATCGCCATTGCGTCGGTCGTATTCCTCATCCCGTGGGGTCAGCTTCAGCTCGCCGGTCTGCAGATCGCGCTGACCGGTCTGGGGATCTCCATCGATCCCACCGTCGCCGTATTCGCAGGCGCGGCCCTCGCGCTGCTGTTCCTCATGCTGTCCGGGGTGCGCGCCCCCGCATTCGTGTCCTACGTGAAGGACACCGCCCTGCTGCTCGGCGCCGTCCTGATCGGACTGGCGGCAGTGATCGAGACCGGTGGCACCGAGAAGCTGTTCGCCGCGGCGGCGGCCAGTGGTGGCGGCTCGACCTCGCACTCCACGGTCACCGGGTCGTCACTGACCTTCGTACTGACGACGATCGTGTTCCAATCGGTGGGGTTCTTCATCTTCCCGATCATCGTGCAGGCCGTGCTCGCGGCGAAGTCCGAGGCGACGATCAAGCGGGTCGCCAAGTTCAATCCCCTGTACATGCTCATGTACCCGTTCCTCGTCGCTGCCGCCTTCGGGGCGATCACGCTGCTGCCGACGAAGCTCGAGGGCACGGAATCCGACCAGGTGCTCCTGCAGTTGTCGCGACAACTGTTGCCCGACTGGCTGACCGGCGTCGTCGCCGGCGGCGCGGCCCTCTGCGCGATCGTGGTGCTGTGCGGGGCGGCCCTCGGCATCGGTGCGATCGTGTCGCGCAACATCATTCCCGGGATCCCCGAATCCCGCCAACGGATCTGGGTGCGCGGAGTCGTCGTGGCGTATCTGGCGATCTCGCTCCTGCTCACCCTCGCGACACCTCAGCTCCTGCTGACCCTGGTCAACACCGCGTACTACGGCGTCACACAGGCCGCCGTGGTGTTCGCGACGATGGTCTTCGGCTGGAAACTGCGCCCCTCCGCCCTCGCGATGGGCGTGGTGCTCGGAGACGTCGTGGTGCTGTGGCTGTATCTCGACAAGCACGGCCCCGTGTCCGTGTGGCTCGCCGAGCACGGTGTCAACCTCGGCGCGGCCGCACTGGTCCTCAACATCCTGTTCGTGGTGGCGACGCGGTTGTTCTGGCCGGCCACCGACCCCGTCCGCGGCCTTCGCACCGAAGGTCGCACACCCGCCGCCGTGAAATCCACGGCCACTCCCAGCCAAGTAGGTGCCTGAATGTCCCGAACACTGCTCACCGCCGATGCGATCCACACCCAGGACCCGTCGTCGCCGACCGTCGAAGCGCTGGTCATAGCCGACGACCGCGTGCTCGCGACCGGCACCAGGAAGGACATGGCCGACTGCGCCGGGATCGGCGCCCGCCGCGTCGACCTGCCCGGCGCCACGGTGATCCCGGGACTCATCGAGTCGCACATCCACCCCACGTACGCCGGTCTCACCGACGGCTGGGCGGACTGCCGGACGCCACCGTGCCGGTCGATCGCCGACATTCAGCAGGCGCTGCGTGCCTCGGCCGGCGGCAGCGGCTGGATCCGGGGGTGGGGTTACGACGACACCCAGATCGCCGAGGGACGGCACCCGACGCGGACGGATCTCGACGCGGTCAGCATCGACAGGCCGGTCATCGTGCTGCACATCTGCGGGCACTTCGCCGTCGCCAACACCGCCGCACTCGCGGCGGCGGGCATCGACGAGTCGACGGTGCCGATGGACGACCCGCTCTTCCCCCGCGGGGACGACGGCCGGCTGACCGGGATGGCGTGGGAAATCGATGCGGTGTCGAGGCTCACCGCGGCGGTTCCCGCGCTGACCGAGCAGGAGGTCAACGGTGCCTTGCTCCGCAGCCTGCTGTCGGCGCGGGCACGGGGAATCACCACGATCCACGATCTCGGGGTGGGTCTGTCGGCGGGCGAGCAGGAGCTGGCCGCCTACCGCTCACTGGACGTATCGGGTGAGCTACCGGTCCACGTCGTCGGGTTCCTCCGCGGCGACCTCGCGCTGCAGGCCGTCGACGACCGGGGAGTCACGTTCGAGCACGCACCCGCGGCCGGAGCGCACTTCCGGCTGGCCGGCGCGAAATTCTGGGCCGACGGATCGATCCAGGGACTGTCCGCCGCACTCCGCGCCCCGTACGCCTGCGACCCCGGTCATCACGGCGACCTGCTCTACCCGCAGGAGCAACTCGACGAGATGATCCTGCGGGTGCACCGCGCGGGTGGTCAGGTCGCCGTGCACGCCAACGGCGACGCCGCCGTCGGCGCCGCGATCACGTCGCTGCGGCGGGCGCAGGCCACCGACGGCCGGGTGGGACGGCACCGCATCGAACACTGCCAGGTGAGCGCACCGAGCGACCTGGCCGCGATCCGGGAAGCCGAACTCGGGGTGAGTTTCTTCGTCAACCACGTCTTCTACTGGGGCGATCGCCACCGCGACCGCTTCCTCGGCGCCGAGCGGGCCGCCGACATGGATCCCCTGGCCTGCGCCGACGAACTGGGTCTGCGATTCGGGCTGCATTCGGACTGTCCGATCACGCCGATGGACCCGCTGGCGACCATCCGCACCGCGGTCACCCGGATGACACAGGGCGGCACCGTGCTCGGCGGGAACCAGCGGATCGGAGTGGATCGCGCGATCCGGGCCATGACCGTCGACAGCGCGTACCTGGTCCACGACGAGACTCGCGTCGGCAGCCTGACCGCCGGCCGTCGCGCGGACCTGGTGGCGCTCGACGGCAGCCTCGGCGATCTCGGAGACGGCACCGTCGACATACCCCGTCCGGCAATGGTGATGATCGACGGAGAAGCGGCAGACATGCACCCAGCCCGGGTGTAAGTGATTCAGCTGCAATGGAACTGGAACCCGTCCTCGCCGATCAGGTGAGGGCGGGTTCCCGTTGCCGGCGGAAGCTCCGGGAGCTCCCGGAGGCACTGAGCGGCGACTGGGCGGCGGAAATGAAGTACGACGGGTGCCGCCTCTCGGCTGCGGTCGGCTGCGGTCAGGGGCCGGTCACCTACCTTCCGTTCGACGTTCTCTCTGCCGACGGTTCCGATTTGATGGCGGCGCCGTATCTGGAGCGCCGTGCAGCTCTCTCCGACCTCGGTCACGCGCTGCCCGGGGTCGGCGTGCCCGTGCAGATCTTGCCGCACTGGGAAGGAGTGGACGGTGCCGTCATTCTGGAGACCGCCAGAAATTCCGGGATGGAGGGTGCGTTGTAGCCACACTTCTGAGTTGACCATTGACCACCGCCGTCGTGTCGAGCCCTTGCTGGTGGAGGGTATGGCCTCGGTCGAGGGAATCAGTCTGCAAACCAGTTTCGAAATCTCCCCCAGAGACTGATGAGATTCATGGAAGTGTTGGAGGAGGAAACGCAATCCGCGGAGTGCTGTGGATTCCGGATTCCGGTACTCGTCGGTTGAGCGCAGCGACCCGCAGGTTTCTGCACCGTTTGACGCTCCAATTCGGGATTCTTCATCGGACGACCTCTACGGGACGTCGCAGGTCAGCGAGTTCCAGTCACGGGACGGCAATTGGAACGAGCCCGGGTGAGGGTTCGGTTATTGGTCCGGTGAGTCGGCCAGCGCCTGGTATCGCCGCATGGCTTTCTCTCGTGATTCGGTGCCTGCGGGATAGAAGGCCGAGAACATGTAGTCGAAACGAAGGCCGCCGACCTCTTGGAGAAGGTGGACCAGCGAATCCCCGAGGGTCGTATGGTCCCCTTCTCCTCGGATGCCAATCGATACATCCAGCAGGTGCGTTCCGGCGGGAAGTGGCTCGGGACGGTGTTCCTCGCTGAGTTTTGCGGCGGCCTCGGATGCCGGGCTGGGTCCAAGGATCTGCCAGCGCCCGATGTCTGCGAGCGCGGCGGCTAAGAGGGCGCGCAGGGCGGCGATGTACTCGACGGCGCCGGCGTCTGTTGCGTAGATCCGAAACACGTATTCGACGATGTCGGTGTCGTGAAATGGCCACGGCAGGTCTGGCTCACTGTCCCACACACTTCCGCGCAGGACGTTGTATCCGCCGACCGGTTCTAGGCGGTGGTCGGCAGCGGATTCGATCAGGCACAGCATCGGATGGGCATACAGTCCTGCCAATCTGGCCTCACGGGCGAAGTGGTCCAGTATCAGGTGCGCGGTGCGGTCGTCGAGGCTCATCAAGGTGTCGAACCCGGCGATCGCCAGGACGGTTCCCGTGGAATCGGGATCACTGCCGAAATCGAACGTGCCCACGTCGGCGAACACATCACTGAACGCGCTGGTGCTGCCGCCGTAGGCCCGCTGGTATCCCATCGCCTCGGCGAAGGCATCGAACATGTCTTCCACCGAGGACCATTCGTGCGCGTCGATCCGTTGCACTAGGTAGCCGAGCCCGGTGAGTCGGTCGCAGGCGCTATCCAGTTGGAATCGGGTGTCGTACCGGAACACGGCGCCGTTCTGCAGCAGACTCCAGTCGAAGCGTTGTCGTTGCTCGTTGAACAGGTCCCTGTCGGTAGGATCGAACACCGCTCTGCGCGCCATTCTCAGAGCCTATGCGTCTGATGAATCTGACAGATCCAATAGACGACTCGTTGTCGCCGGTCATGGATCCTGTAACGGTGCGACTTCCTCCATCTGAGGTCTGCGATCTGGGACGGCATGGGGGTGTACCGTCACCGAATCCGGCCATCACCATCAGCCGAAGATCGGGCCGAAGATCGTTACCAATGGGTACACCGTGTACCAGTAATGGTCACCGAGCCAGTACCACATCGGGGAAGGGGACATCGGGGATCCTCTCGTCGATCGCACGGCAAGTGCTCGCGGCCACCCGACCTACGTCCACGTTCGCCCAGCTAGCCGGCCCTGTCAACCGAGCCCCACACATCAAGGACGCCAGGCACTCTGCAGGATCGGCGACGGTCAACGATCCCGCTGACGGGATGGGGACCGAATTGAGGATTCCGACAAGCTCGTGAGAATCGGGCACTGACACGATGTTGAGAACCCCGCAGGTCAAAGATTCAGAGAAGTGACGCCAAGCCGTGGAACCTACATTTCCCGCGACGGCGCAGGTGTTTTGCGCGCGGACACCCTCAGCGGATCCGTCCGGGGCTCGGCTCGGCTCGACGCCTTGCAGGAGGTGGACCCATGTTCCGAACCGCTTTGATGCCCCGCAGCATGACTACTGTCGCCGGGACTGCACTCGTAGTACTGCTGCTCGCCGCTCCGCCGGTGAGCGCAGCCCCGACCGACACGGTCCTGGCGATCCCGTTCGCGGGACTGACCAACGGACCGACTGGATTCACCAACTCGCCGTCCAGTACGGATATCACTGTCCGGACAGACCCAGACGAGCCGGGGATCACTCGATTCCGTTGCGGCGCATTCCTCTACTGCGATTTTGTCGTCCACTGGCGCAACATATCGACCGGCGCGAGTGGCGCTGCGGACCTCTTGTGCGGACCTTCCAGGGGGTCGCCCAGACTGGCTCCGGGATAGTGGTTGCCCTCTTCACCGCGGGCGGTGCGCCCGGTTACCCTGGCACCCCCGCCACGCTGTTACCGGGCGCTGGTGTTGGGCAGTTCCTTGACCTGGATTAACGCGTCCGACGACACCCGTCACGTTCCATCGACTGTGTCCGCGTCACCCACTCCCGCGGTACGCAGTAGCCGACAATCCCGCTATTCGCCAGTCAGCTGTTACCGAGTCCGGCCGATGAGGCCCCGGACTCCCGAAGTTGGTCTGACCTGCACGGATGGCTGCTTCGTCTGCCGGCTTCAATGAAGTTTCCTCATAACCTGCCGATTCGTCAGGTCGTCGTGACGAACCCGATCCGCACAAACCTATCGGGGGTCGGCCAAGATACGACGGAAACCGGCAACCAGTGATCTTGTTGAACTTGCCGCAGTTGAGGTGCCGGGGCGGATCGGCGTCGGCTGCCCGACCAGGGACAGCGATGCGCAAACGCAGCCGGGGGCCCGATCTTCTGTCACCGTTCGCAGGGGGCTCCTCGCGTACCCGCTCAGATCGGTCAACGGCGCACCCGATAGCGCAGGTGAAGGACCCGGTTGCCCTGACTCACCACATCAGGATCCTCCAACAGGTGCTGCGCGTGGACCGACCCGAAGTAGCGCTTGCCGGACCCGAACACGACGGGTACGACGTCCATGCGCACCTCGTCGACCAAACCTGCGGCAAGCACCTGGCCACCGACGTCGCCAGCGGCGACCTCGACGATGCGGTCACCCGCAAGCTCCTGCGCCTTGGCCACGGCTGCCTCGACGCCGTCGACGAAGTGAAACGGCGCCTTTAGGTCCCAGCCCTCGGGCTCCGGCCGGTGCGTCACGACGACCACGTGGTCGATCCCGCCCGGAGGCTTCCCGTCCCAGCCGTCGGTCATGTCGAAGACGTGGCGGCCGACGAGTGTCGCCCCGATCTGGTCCCAGTACGGCCGGGTGTGGTCGTAGGACGTCTGTGACACCGTCACCTCGCCGCTCTCGTCCAACGGGACGTCACCGCTGGACAACCAGTCGAACAGCGGTCCGGGCTGGTCATTCTCGTCCGCGATGAAGCCGTCCACCGACACCGAGCTGTACATGACCACCTTGCCCATGGGGCGCTCCTCTGCTTTGGGGTGCCCCAAATTTAGCGTGTCGTGAGCTGTCGTTCTTGTAGGAAATCAATCGGCCGGCCGCGGCCAGCTGTCCAGCATGTGGCCGGGATGTTCGCGCAGGAACCGCCGCCGGACTCCGTACGCACATCCGCTTGGCGTGGTGGAACTGCCCTCGGTGTGGCCTGACCGATGATTGCTTCGCGCCGTGCTGGTCTGTACACCGAGTACCGACTCACGGGAGGCTGACACCATGCGGAAACTGACCTTCGCCATGAACGTGAGCGTGGACGGCTACATCGCCGCACCCGGCGACGACCTCGGCTGGAGTGTGCCGAGCGACGAGCTGTTCCAGTGGTGGTCCGACCGGGTGAGGGCGACAGGCACAGCGCTGTACGGGCGCAAACTGTGGGAGACGATGAGCTCCCACTGGCCGACCGCCGACCAGCAGCCGGGTGCCACACCGGCGGAGATCGAGTTCGCCCGCCGCTGGCGGGGCATGCCGAAGGTGGTGTTCTCCTCGACGACCAGCACGGTCGACTGGAACACCCGCCTGGTCACCGGCGACGCGGTCACCGAGATTGCCCGGCTCGGGGCCGAGGACGGCGGCCCCATGGATATCGGCGGCGCCACACTCGCTGCAGTGGCCATGCGTGATGGGCTGATCGACGAGTACGCGATCGCCACCCACCCGGTCCTGGTAGGTGGCGGCACGCCGTTCTTTGCGGCCCTGGACAACTGGGTGAACCTGACCCTGGTGGAGACCGGGACGTTCCCTGACGGCGTGGTCCTGACCAGGTACGAGACCAGGCGCTGAGTACCCACCCTCGGATCGGCGTGGGCTTCGGGCCGGCGCTGATTCAATTTCGCATTGCGCCACCGGCGTTCCCGGGGTGGCTATTTACTGCAGGTGCCGGTAGAGCCGTCCGTGGTTGCTGAACCAGGCGACATTCCCATCGGACCCCCGAACGAAGTTGGATCGGGTGCCGGTGGGTTTGAGGTCGGGGCCAAGGTCGAGCCCATAGTCGGTCTTGTAAAGCGCAAGACCGAGATTCGGGACTGTCTGCTCATCCGGCAGGGAGGTGCCATCCGGGGCGTCGCTCATGTTGCCGACGAGCTGGCCGTCTTTGCCGCGGAAGTGGATCACGACGGTCCCCAGGGTGCCCGATTGATCGATGTCGTCAGTGGCATACGCCCCCTCGTAGGGCGCCAACTCGGCCGTGCTCAACTTCTGGGGCGTCGCGGGCAGGTTACTGATTCCGGCGAAGCGGCGAAGCGACCAGTCCTCGGCGAACAGTTCGTTGAGCAGTTTCCCTCCCCCCTCGGAATTGGTGAGCACGGTCATGGCGAAGTTACGGCTGGGCACCATGAAGAACCCGGATCGTTGACCCGCCCAGGTCCCGCCATGTTGGACGATCGTCTCGTTCTCCGCGGACGGCCGCAGCATCCATGTCACTCCCACGCCGGTGAGTTCGACCTGAAGCGTGCCGCCGACGCCTGGATTCGAACGCATGGCGATGAGCGAGTCTTTGCTCATCAACCGATCTCCCTTGGGTGTGGTGCCATCGCCGAGGTGGAAGCGCGCGTAGCGCACCTGATCCCGCACGCTGGAAATCAACGATCCGGTCGGATTGCAACTGCGCGAGAAGAACCAGAAGCCCGGATCCACAACGGCTTTTCCGTCGTCGACGTTGTGTGAGGCGGCGATATTTTGGCCGATTATCTGGTCCGAGAAGAAGCGGGTGTGACGTAACTCGAGCGGGTCCAGCAGCATCTTCTGGACGGCGTCCTCGTAGACCGATCCGGTCACGGCCTCGACGATCCGCCCCGCCACAACCAACCCTGCATTGTTGTAGGCGAAGACCGCGCCCGGCGGGGTCTTTTGTGGGAGCCGGGTCATCGACGCCACGAACTTGGCTATCGCGTCGTCACCTCGACCGAAGTCCTGGAGATCGTCACCGAGCCAACCCGACGTGTGGTTGAGCAGTTGTCGCACCGTCGTCGTGGCGCTGGCGTCTGGATCGGCGACCGCGAAATCGGGCAGATACTGGCGTATTGGTGCCTCCAGATCGACTTTGCCCTCGTCGACGAGGCGCATCACGGTCGTTCCGGTGAACGTCTTCGTCGTGGAGCCGATCCGGAACAGGGTGTCGCCGTCCACCGGGGTCGGGTGGTCGACATTGGTGACCCCGTACCCCTTGATGTACTCCTTACCGTCGGCAATGACGCCAACCGCAACCCCGGGGACCGCGTAGTCCCGCATCGCCTTGTCGATCTTGGCGTCGAGCTCGTTGAATGCGTCCTTCGCGTTCGCCGGGACGCTCGTGGCTGTGGTGGTCGACTCCGTCGACGAACATGCCGGCGACACGAGCACCGTCAACCCGGCGACCGCCCCGCCTAGCACCGCCCGGCGCGACAACTCGGGGCCACCGACGGCGAACACCTCGGTCGTCATCAGCGTGGCGCGAGAATGTCGTATGCCGGCAGTGGCGTCGTGTCCGTGCAGGATGTGTCCGGGTTCTCCGGATTGTCGAAAAACGACGCGATTATCTCGGCTCCGCACGGTGGCTCTGCATACACACCGTGTGCAGCTCCGGGCACTACCGCGACTATGGATTGCGAGAGATCCTTCGCGATGTAGTCGCCCCACACCGCTCCGGTCTGCCCGTCGTAGGTACCCGACAGCACAAGCGACGGGATGTCACTGACAGTGATGTCCCGGATCGAGTCAGGGGCCTTCGGCACGTCCCACACCTCGCAGGCGTCGCGCAGGAACGGCAGCTGTGGCGCTTGGGCCCGAACGGACTCCGGGAGTTCAGGGAATTCCTGTTCCGCCTGTTGCAGTGACTGCTCGACGGTCTCGAACGGGATCCATTCACGGCACCAAATGCTCAGGGTGAGGCCCCAATGGAGGACGCCCCTCTCCGGATGCCCCCACACCTCGGCCCACCGCGACGCAATGGGCTGCGCATTCCCGTGTGCGAGCTCATCGACCGTTGACGGGAACTCGTTCGGTAGATGGGTAGCCACGGGGACAAACCAGTTCAGCAGCATTCCGCCGTCGACGACAACCTTCGTCTCTCCTACCCCCGCAACGTTGACCGTCGTGGTAATGGGCTTCGCTTCAAGCTCATTGACCAGCCGGATGAACGTTGCCCCCAGGTCGGGATAGCGCACTTTGCATGCTGGCTGGTCCTCGCACGCCTTGACCATGTTGTCGAATGCTTGGCGAGCGCTGGCCCAGGTCCACCCCAGGGCACCAGCCGATGGAGGCGTCACTCCGTCGAACACGATCGACTCGATGGCGTCGGCGTCTTGACGCATGTAGATCAGCGCAAGGTCGGTACCGTACGAGTGGGAGAACACATTCCACTTCTCGAGGCCGAGTGCCTTGCGTAAATCAATCAGGTCATAGGTGCTCTCGGTCGAATTGAACGCCGAGAGGTCAACGGTGGGAGCCAGGCGGTCGTGGCAGCCCTTCACCGCTTCTACGTACGCATCCCGTGTGGACTCAGCGTTCCACGCCATTCCGACCCGGTGGGCAAAAAACTCGAAAATCTCCGGGCAGGGCAACGGCGAGCTGGACGTGATGTTGCCGCGCTGTCCCATCAGGATCAGATCGCGATCACGGTTCAGCGGCACGTCCGGGTTGACCGGGGGATCGGTGACCGCATCCTGACCGGGCCCGCCCATGAGAAAGACGATCGGAGCCTTGGCCGGCGGCTGCGTTTCCGACGGAACGATCGCAACTGCCAAGCGCAAGGATCCGCTGTCTTCTCTGGTGCGGTTCACCGGTACCACCAATTCCCCGCAGCGAGCATTCTCCAGCAGTGGGACCGGATTTGGCGTCTGCGCGCACGGACCCTCGACAAACTCCGCCGGCGGATGAGCCACAGTCGTCGGTGGCGAACCGGACGGATCGGAATTGCTGCCACACGCCGAGCTGACGAGAATCGAGACAAACGCAATCGCCGTTACTTGGTTCACAAACCGCATGTCAACCACCCTGAATGGCGACCGCCCGAACCTTGTGTTCGGGCTCGGTCCGAGTATCTACTCGGATAAATCCTGGCACACCCATAGCATTGGGAGCGCCGTTACCGGTGAAGCAGCCACACAGGCCGTTGAAATCGGCCTCGATACCTCGGTGAGGACCGCCGTCGCCTTGGTGAGGGCGTCGAGTTTGCTGTCGGCGTGGGTGTGGCCGTTGTCGTGGCAGACTCGCATTCGCAGACCCTGCGATTCGATATCCATTGGTTCACCCGATATCGACCAGTCGGAAAGCCTTGCCTGTCGTTACCTTTCAACGATGCGCCCCGGCGTGCACGCTCTGGGCGTCACGAATGCGCTTAAGGCCATGCAGAACCGAGCGCACCGATCGCCTGGGCGGGCTAGTTGATGCGTGATCCCCGGACGCGTTCGGCGTTGCGCGGCGGGAAGGGTTCGCCATCGTTGTATTCGCGTTCGAGAACGGCGAGGTAGCGGGTGAGGGCCTCGTCGACGAGGTCGGACCAACTGTCGGGGGCGCCGGCGATGTGGCCGATCGCGGCGACGGCATTCTTGCCGCCTTCGACCTTGGCGCGGTTGATATAGACGGATTCCAGCGTCTTGTCCGCGGGTACCCGTGTGGTGGTCGTTTCCTCGTCGAGGGCCACCGGCCCCGGCTGGGTTCCGTCGTTGGTGGCCGCTTCTCGTGCGACGTCCACGCCCTGCTCGACGAGGTTCGGCAGCCGCCGCTTGCGTTCGACGGGGCCGTTGACGAGGCCGGGCTCACAGGTCACGTTGATCAGGAGATCCTTCCGACGAGTTCTCGAGCACGTCCCGACCTGATGGGCGCCTGCGCGAGGCTGGGGACGGCGGTCGAGGGGGTTGCTGGCGAGGCCGGGTTTACGTGTCGCGCTCATCAGGACATCCTTTCGACGAGTTCTCGGGCGGCGTCGCGGTAGGCGCGTGCCGCCGACGACGATGGTGCCCACCTGACGACGGGTTCTTCGGCGCTGTAACTTTCGCTGACACGGACCGACTTCGGGATGATGGTGCGCATCGTCTGATCGGGGTAGGTCTCGCGGAGCGCGGCGAGGACCTGCTGGTCGATGATCTGGCCGAGTTCGACGCGGCCGCACAGAATGTGATTGAGCCGCGCGGTGGGGTTGAGCAACTCGACCTGCTCGCTGATGTAGTTCTCGATCCGCATGAGCGCTTCGAGTTCCATCGCTCCCGTCATGACAGCGGCGAGCACGTCGGTGCAGGCGACGAGTGCGCTGATGGTCAGGTGGTCGAAGTCTCCAGGGCAGTCGAGGAGGTTGAAGTCGACATCGGGGGCGCCGGCGAGGGCTTTGCGCAGGACGCCGTGCGCACCGGGCTTCTTGAGGAAGTAGGGCCCGACGGAATCGAGTTCCTTGGTGGCAGGAACGAGGTGAATCCCGGACGCGGTGATGGTGGTGGCATCCTCGATGCTCGCCACCATCATGAGCACCGACAGGACATCGTTGTCGACGGCCTCGGGCGTGGCACCGAGCCAGGTGGTGGCGTTGCATTGCGGGTCGAGGTCGACAACACGGACGGTGTGGCCGGCTTCGACGAGGGCCTGGGCGAGATTGACGGTGCTCGTGGTTTTGGTGGAACCACCTTTGTGGTTGACCACCGCGATGGTGCGGGTCATGGGCCTGTCCCTTCGTGCAATAAATAGTGCCGTAACGTGCACTGATCCGTCGGGGGCGTTCAGTGTCGCGTTGACGTTTCTCGTTCCGGCGGAGTCCCGCGATCATCGCTGACGGCGGACGATCTACTGTCACTATCGCGACGAGCACACAGGTCGCCACACACTGCCCAGACCGGTGATCCGTCACGGTCCCGATCTGCAGGATTCCGCGGATCGTTGTGTCGCGGTCTGCTTCTCCTGAATCGAAGCCAGCAGCTCGGTCAGGCCGGTGTCGGCCGCGATAAGCGCCGCGATGTAGTCGTTCGCGGTCATGCCATACGCCTTCGCGGCGCTGGCAGCTGCTTCCTTGAGCTCCGGAGGCACCAGCGCCTTGACCACAGCACGGGTTCCCTTACTGGGCCGCCCCCGGCGGCGGGAAGCAATGATCTCGGCCATACCCGCAATTCTGGGACCAGAAAGTCGAACGACCTAACCGCCACACCGCACCCCCCCCAGAATTTCTCGCGGCCGGGCATCGCTTGCAGTGCCCGAGAACTCGACAACAAGGAATACTGACCGCGGCGGATCACGTCGACCTACCAGTTTCCCGGAAGGCGGTGCGGGAAGCGGAATTCTCGTCACCAACCGCACAAACCCGAAGTAAGCCGCCAAGGGGGCTGTGAGAGTGCTCCGGAACAGCGTCTTGCAGGTTCCACGTTTCGGTGTCGGTTTCCACATTTCGTGCCGCCTGCCCGCCTCATCAATATGGAAGGAACACCGCCGGGCTGCGTTGCCACATTGTTCAGTCCGCTGGTCAGCGGGTCCCAACCTTCTCGGCATTGCGGATAAGGACGGAGTCGGAGCGTGCGATCACCTACCCTTGTCGAGTGGACTCATAGCTCGGCCAAGGCCAGGTGTTCGTACGAAGCGGACGGGGCGACGTCACGCAGGGGCGCCGAGCGGCGGGTGCTCGAGCACGCGTGGCTTGTACTCGACCAGCTGGATGCGGCCGTCGAAGGTCCGGTGCTCGATCATCTCGAGGGCGACGTCCGGGTAGCCCTCGTAGATGCGTTCTGCGCCCGTAGCCCCGGTGATCACCGGGAACATCACGACTCGGAAGCGGTCGACGAGTCCGGCCCGTAGCAGGGACCGGCACAGGCTGAGGCTGCCGATCGTGCTGAGGAGCCCCGAGCCATTCGACTTCATGGCGCGGACCGTCTCGACGGCGTCGTCGCGGACGAGCGTGGAGTTGGCCCACGTCAGTGGCTCCTCCAGCGAGGAGGAGAACACCACCTTGGACGCTTGCGTGAGCTCGTCGACGGACGCCTCTTCTTCGGCCCTGAACTCATCTTGGCCATTCGGGACCTCGCCGGCGGCGAAGCCTGACATCAGGCGGTAGGTGTTCGCTCCCATGAGGTAGGTGACCTCGGGCTGCTCGCCGAGCCAAGCGAGGTACTCCGGGCCCTCGAGGCCCCAGAACCCGGGCCAGCCCTCTCCCGATGCGTTGCCGTCGAGGGAGGTGATGAAGTCGACGAGAAGTTCTGACATGGCGGTGTCCTTTCCTCGGGTGTTACGAGTTTGGACCGGCCGCGGGCGACGAACTCATCGGATCCGTTCGGTTGTTTCGATGATAGGTCGGCCATGGATCAGAAACCGTCGAATGGGAGACACCCAAAACAGCGCACAACTATCCAGAGCAGATCGTCTGATGTCCCGTTTGTCGCCCCGATTCGGGATTCGTCACCGGACGGAGCTATCGGGACCTCTGCGGCGCAGCTCGCTCCGGCAACGGCCGACTTTCGGGACGTGCCGGCCATCGTTAGTCAAATGGTGCGGCCGGGCCGCGGGTGTTGTCGGGGTCTACCTGCCAAAGCGGAAACTCGCCTGGCACGCCTGGCCGAGGAGGGCGATGCCTTCCTCGATGGAGCGCAGGGGAATCGCCCCGTAGCCGATGCGAAAGTGGTTGCGGGGCGGTACCGGCTGGGTGAAGAAGATGTCGCCCCGCTCGATGAGGACGCCGCGGGCCTCGGCCTCCCGCGCGAGCACCCGGCAGTCGAGATTCTCCGGACCGGTCATCCACAGGCTGACCCCACCGGGCGGGTACGGCTCCTGCGGCCAGGGAAGGTACTTGTCGACGGCCGCGCACAGGCGTTCCCATTTGTGTTTCATCTGGGTGCGGTGATGGCGCAGCGCGCGGTGATACTCGCCGCTGTCGATGAGCATCGCCAGGGCCCGCTGCTGATGACCCGGTGGGTGACGCAGCACGTACCGGCGGGCTTTGCGCAGCTCACGCACCAGATCCGCCGGTCCGACGAGGTAGCCGAGGCGCAGACCGGGGGCCAGGAACTTCGAGAACGTGCCGAGGTACACGGCATCGCCGCTGGAGTCGAGGGCCTTGAGCGCCGGGCTGGGACTGCCGTGATAGCGGAACTCGCTGTCGTAGTCGTCCTCGACGATCACGGTGCCGGATTCCGCGGCGAGCTGCAGCAGACGCTGCCTGCGGTCGATGCCGAGCGTCACGTTGGTCGGATGGTGATGGCTCGGGGTCAGATACATCAGGTCCGTGCCGCGCAGCGTCTCCGGCGGGCGCAGACCGTGCGCGTCGACGTCGATGCCGTACACCTGAGCGCCGGTGCGCAGGAAGATGTGTCGCGCGTCGAGGTAGCCGGGGTTCTCGATCGCGACGCGGTGTTCGGGTCCGAGGAGAACGCGGCCGACGAGATCCAGCCCCTGCTGGGAACCGACGGTGACGAGTACCTCGTCGGCACCGGCCTCGATACCGCGCGACGGCAACAGGTGCTGGCGGATCATGTCGATCAACATCGGATCGTCCGCGCCGACGCTGTCCTGCAGGCTGGCGTAGGCATGCGGCTGGTACAGCGCGTCGCGCAGGCAGCGGACCCACGCGCGGGCCGGGAAGCTGCGGATGTCGATCTGCCCGGCCAGGAACGGATACGGGTAGCTGTGCCAGTCGACGTTCTTCTCGATGTGCGGAACGTCGGCGTCGGGGTACCGCCGGATGCGGGACGACCAGTCGATGCGCGGGATGGTCGCGCGGGCGTCGGATGCGAGCGTCTCGATCATGTCGGGATTCACGAACATGCCCGAGCGCTGGTGGCTTTGAACGAGCCCCTCGGCGATCAGTTCCTGATAGGCCAGGTTGATCGTGTTCCGGGAGATCGCGAGATCGACCGCCAGTTCCCGTGAACTGGGGAGGCGGTGGCGTGGATCGAACAGTCCGTTGGCGATGCCGTGTTCGATCGCCCGTCGAACCTGCCGGTAGAGCGGTTCGGCGGAATTGCGGTCGATCTCGATCAGTGTTCTCGGCACGCATCGCCTCCCGTGGATCCAAGAGTGGCCAGGTGTAGGCCGACCCGGCACGCCGAGAAGTTCCCGAACGAGCACTTCTCAGTATGCCGGGCCGGCGGCGAAATCAAACCAGGTTGAGCGCGTCGTCGACGCCGACCGACTCGATCCCGAGTGCGGCACCGACGGCATCGTTGGTGAGGCGTCCGGAGATCGTGCTGACGCCGGCGCGGAGTGCGGCGTTCTCCCGGGCCGCGCGGGCCAGGCCCTTCTCCGCGATCTGCAGCGTGTACGGCAGGGTCACGTTGGTGAGCGCGTACGTGGACGTGTGGGGCACAGCTCCCGGCATGTTCGCCACGCAGTAGAACACCGAGTCGTGGACCTTGAACGTGGGGTCCGCGTGGGTGGTGGGCCGCGAGTCCTCGAAGCAACCACCCTGGTCGATCGCGATGTCGACGAGGACGCTGCCCGGTTTCATCCGTGAGACCAGCGAGTTCGAGATGATCTTCGGTGCCTTGGCGCCCGGGACGAGCACGGCGCCGATGACGAGGTCGGCCTGCATGACCTCCTGCTCGATCGAGTAGGCGTTGGCGGCGAGGGTCCGGATCCGCCCCTGGTACATGCGGTCGGCGGCGCGCAGCTTGTCGACGTTCTTGTCGAACAGGACGACGTCGGCCCAGGTGCCTGCGGCGACGGCGACGGCGTTCATGCCCGATACGCCGGCACCGATAACGACGACCCGCGCCGGGGACACACCGGACACGCCGCCGATCAGCACACCCCGGCCACCCTCCGGGCGCATGAGTGCCTGCGCACCGACGAGGGGAGCGAGCCTGCCGGCGACCTCACTCATCGGGAACAGCAGCGGCAGCGAACCGTCGGGAAGCTGAACGGTCTCGTACGCAACCGAATTCGTGCCGGCGGCGAGCAGGGCCCGGGTGCACTCCTCACCCGCGGCGAGGTGCAGGTAGGTGAACAGCGTGAGGTCCGAACGCATCCGGTGGTATTCCTCCGCGATCGGCTCCTTGACCTTCAGCAGGAGTTCCGCGCTCTGCCACACGGCGTCGGCGCTGTCGAGGATCTTCGCGCCGGCCGCGCCGTAGGCGTCGTCGCCGATCGACGAGCCCTCCCCCGCACCGCGTTCCACGAACACGTCGTGCCCGTGGGCAACCATCTCGTGGACACCGGCGGGAGTGGCCGCCACCCGGTACTCGTGGTTCTTGACTTCCTTGGGGATACCGATCCTCATCTGAGACCTCCGTTAGCTGGGGCTGTTCGCCGCTCCGGCCACATGCCGTGGTGCCGAGCGATACCGAAGTCTGGATCACTCTGGCATGGGACCAGAAGGACCAGTTGGGGACCGTCTGCGGGGACCAGTCTGGACCCATCGAATACCGCGCTTCTGGTTCTGACCTGCGGTCCGCCTCGTCGGTATGTTGTGGATCACAGCCATTCGACAACGAAGGAGATGGTCGTGGACGTCACCGAATTGCGAGCACGGGCCCGTCGGCACCTCGGACCTCATTTCACCCGCAAGGACACCTGGGAAAGCGACTTTCCGGTGTTCGTTCGGGGTGAGGGTAGCTATCTGATCGACACCGAGGGAGACCGTTTCCTCGACGGTCTGGCTGGTCTGTTCTGCGTGAACATCGGTCACGGCCGCGACGACATCGCGAAGGCGGCGAGCGAGCAGATCGGGACGCTGGCGTACGCGTCCAACTGGGGCAGCGCCCACATTCCCGCGATCGAGGCGTCCGCGCTGATCGCCGATCTGGCGCCCGGTGACCTCGGAACGACGTTCTTCGTCAACTCGGGTTCCGAGGCCGTGGAGACGGCCGTCAAGTTCGCCCGGCAGTACCACCGCAGCCAGGGCAACCCGCAGCGAACCAAGATCATCAGCCGCGAGATGGCCTACCACGGAACCACTCTCGGCGCCCTCTCGGTGACGCAGCTGCCCAAGATCAAGGATCCGTTCGGCCCGCTGCTGCCCGGCGTCCGCTCCGTACCCAACACGCTCGGCTACCTCGGCGACTGCGGCCCGGCGAACGAGCTCGACTGCATCGCCGCGATCGAAGCCGTCATCGAGGAAGAGGGCGCCGAGACCATCGCCGCCGTGTTCGCCGAGCCGGTCCAGAACGGCCGCGGCGCCCTGGTCCCGCCGGACGGATACTGGGCGGCGCTGCGCGCACTGTGCGACAAGCACGGGATCCTGCTGGTCTCCGACGAGGTGATCTGCTCGTTCGGCCGCCTCGGACACTGGTTCGGACACGGACTCACCGGTGTGGTGCCGGACATGATCACGTTCGCGAAGGGCTCCACCTCCGGATACGCCCCGCTCGGCGGTCTGATCGTGCGTGAGCAGCTGGTGCGCGAACTCTACGACTCGCCCAAGGGCGGCGTGTTCACCCACGGCGCGACGTGGGGCGGGCACCCGGTGTCGACGGCGGTCGCGGTCGCGAACATCACCGCGATGCGCGACGAGAACGTGCTCGGCAACGTCAGCGCACGCGGCCCGAAGCTGAAGACGGCACTCGATTCGCTGATGCGCTCGCACCGCTGCGTGAAGGACGTCCGCGGCACCGGATTCTTCTACGCGATCGAACTGATGGCGGACAGCGACAGCGGCCGCGAGTTCACCGAACAGGAGTCGCTGACGGTGCTGCGCAAGGTGCTGCCGGAGGCGTTCGCCCGCACCAAGGTGATCCTGCGCGGCGACGACCGCGGTGCCACGATGCTGATGATCTCCCCGCCGCTCGTCGCCGACGACGAGGTGCTCTCGGAACTGCTGCACGGCATCGACAGCATGCTCACCGACATCGAGAAGGCGATCCAGCCGTAGGGAAGGGCACCTTCCCCGAGTTCCAGCGGGTGGCGGTCGTCGTGATCGACGACCGCCACCCCTCTTCGTATCGACGGGAGAGCGAGGCCATGGCCCCGGGCGCCACCACTGCACCACCCACTGACATTGCACGACTGAATGATTCGTCTCTGATCGACCACTGGACCGCCACCCTGAGCGGCCGGAACCGGACCGTCGCGCTCGCGGACGGAGAGGACGGACGCGCGATCCGTGCGGCCCACCATCTGCACCACAAATGCGTCGTCGCCCCGCGCCTGTTCGGGCGCCGGGACGTCATCCGGCGCACCGCCGAGGCCGCGGGCATTCCGCTGGCCGAGGAACTCGTCGTCGACCTGGACGAGGCCGCCGCCGACCCCGCGATCCGCGACGCCGTCGCATCGGGATTCGCGAAATATCCCGACCGGATCGAGTCGGCGCTGTCGGACCCGGTGTGTCTCGCCGCGGCGGCGGTGCGCGCCGGGGTGGTCGATGCCGGAGTCGCGGGTGCGAGCAGGCCGACGTCCGACGTACTGCGGGCCGGACTGCGCATCGTCGGACTCGCACCGGGTTCGAGCACCCTGTCCAGTGCGATCCTGATGTTGCTGCCGGACGGCAGGCAGCTGACGTTCTCCGACTGCGCCGTCGTCCCCGACCCGACGGTCGAGGAACTGGTCGACATCGCGCTCGCCGCCAGCGCCACCCACTTCCAGCTCACCGAGCAGACCCCGATCGCGGCGATGCTGTCGTTCAGCACCCAGGGCAGCGCCAGCCATCCGCGCGTGGAGAAGGTCCGCGAGGCCGCGGAACGGGTGCGCGTCCGGGACCCGCAGTTGCACGTGGACGGAGACCTCCAGTTCGATGCCGCGCTGGTCGCCGAGATCGGCGCGTCCAAGGCGCCCGGGTCCCGGGTCGCCGGCCGCGCGAACGTCCTGGTGTTCCCGAACCTCGACGCCGGCAACATCGGGTACAAAATTGCCCAGCGGCTCGGCGGTGCAATAGCCTTGGGGCCCATCCTGCAAGGATTGGCCGCGCCGTGGAACGACCTGTCCCGCGGATGCACCGGCAGCGACATCGAATTGATGGCGCTGGTGAGCGCAGTCCAATCCCTCGCCATCTGAGCGGCGGACCAGGCACGGGACCGTGCCACCGGATCGAGAAGGGAGTCGCGATGACGATGCTCCTCGTGGGTGCCCTGTGCATCGGCATCGCCTCCGTCATCGGAGGGGCCACCGGGTTCGGGACGGCCCTGATCGCGACGCCGGTGATGCTGATGATCGGATTCGCCGTTCCCGAAGTGGTATTCGTCAATCTCGTCGCCGGGCTGATCACCCGCATCGGCGCGGCGTATCACCTGCGCGAACACATCAGCTGGGGACGAGTGGCACTGCTCGGTGGGGGCAGTCTGCCCGGCGCCTGGCTGGGTGCGGTCACCCTCGGGTTGGTGCCGGAACAGTATCTGAAGCCGGCGGCGGGAGTCGTGGTCATGCTGTGCGGGGTCGCGATGGCACTCCCGACCCGGACGCAAACCACCCGGACCCCCTCCACCACCGCACATGTCCTCACCGGCTCCGTGGGCGGCTATCTGGGCACCACGACCTCCCTCAACGGACCGCCCCCGGTGTTGTTGCTGATGCGTGCGCGGCTGCCACCGCTGGCGTTCATCGCCGATCTCGCAGGCTATTTCATCGTCGCCAACGTGATGGCGCTCGGTGTCCTGTGGTTCCACGACGAGATCACGGAGTCGATGTTCTGGCCGCGTCTCCCGATCTTCGTGACGGCGGCGGTGATCGGCAATGTCGCCGGACTGGCGATCGCCAGGCGACTGCCGCCGGGCGTGTTTCGGTCCGCCGTCATCGTGCTGGTGATCGCGGCCGGCGCGGCAACGTTCCTGCTCGGCTGAGCGCCGGTCAGTTCTCCGCCCCGACCCGGCGGACCAGGCGCACCAGTTCGCCTGCGGGACCGTCGAGCTGACGCGCGCCCCGCCACACGGCCCGCAGAACCCGGTCGAGTTCGAGGCCGTCGACGTCGATCACCTTCAGCTCCCCGGCGGCGACCTGCTCGGCGACCGCGAGGGTGCTCATCACCGCCGGTCCGACCCCGGCCAGCACGCTGGTGCGAATCGCGGCGGCGCTGCCCAGTTCGAGAAGTGGTGCCGCCCGTTCGTATTCCTGCAACGCCACGTCGAGGGTAGTCCGGGTGCCCGATCCCGGTTCCCGGACCAGGAGCGGCGTCAGCGCCAACTCGCTGACGGACAGTGCTTTTCGCCGCCGCGCCCACGGATGGGTGGGGTGAACGACGACGACCAGCCGGTCGCGCGCCACCGTGAGACTCTTCAACGGACGCGGCACCGTCGGCGACTCGACGAACCCGACGTCGCAGATCCTGTTGTTGATGCGCTCGAACACCTGAGTCGAGTTGTGCACCTGCAGATGAATGGTGACGTCGGAGTGCAACCGGCGGAACTGTCCCAGCCACCCCGGCATCAGATGTTCCGCCACCGTCATGCTGGCGCCCACCGTCAACTCGGCCGAGCGTTCCGCGCGCAGCCCCTCGGCCACATCGAGCAGCCTGCACGCATCGGACAGCACCCGGCGCGCCCAGTGCGCGATCACCGTGCCCTGTGGCGTCAGTATCGAACCCGTCGGGCTGCGCTGCAGCAGGGTCATGCCGAACTGGCGCTCGAGTTGCTTGATGGCGCGACTCGCATTCGGCTGCGCCATGCCCGCGAGTCTGGCGGCAGCGCTGAGGCTTCCGTGGTCGTCGACACCGACGAGCAACTCGAGCACCGGAAACTCCGGCCATTTGCGGGACATGCACCGAGTATATGACCCTGCCGCAAGACATATCTGATTGATATGTGTTCATGCCGAAATGACGGCTATCGCAAAGCGCCGCAGTGACGGACCGTAGGAGTATGAGCACCGAACTGAGCGAATCGAAGTCCGAGGAACAGCGCGTCGAGAGCACGGGAACGCTGCCGCGACTGCAGACCGCCACGGCGACTCTCCTCCCGGGCCTGGCGCTGTGCGCCGCCGCCACCGCCCTCGCGATGGGCATCGGCAGGTTCCTGCCGACGGTGAGCCCACTGTTGATCGCCATCGTGCTCGGCGCCGTACTGTCGAACGTCGCGCGACTGCCCGAGCGCCTCCGCCCGGGACTGCAGTTCTCCGCCAAGAAACTGCTCCGGGTCGGCATCGCCCTCCTCGGGCTGCAGTTGATGTTGAGCGACATCCTCGGACTCGGCTGGGGCGTCATCGTCGTGGTCGTCTCGATCGTCTGCCTGGGCATCGTCGGCACCATGTTCGCGGGCAAACTGCTCGGCCTCAGCTGGACGCAACGGCTGCTCATCGCCTGCGGATTCTCGATCTGCGGTGCGGCCGCGGTCGCGGCGGTGGACGGGGTCGTGGACGCCGACGAGGAAGAGGTGATCACCGCGGTCGCGCTCGTCGTCATCTTCGGCACCCTCATGATCCCCGCGATCCCCCTGCTGTCGCGGGCGCTCGGGCTCTCGGACACCGACGCCGGCCTGTGGGCGGGCGGGTCGATCCACGAGGTCGCGCAGGTCGTCGCGGCCGGCGGAGCGATCGGCGGTGCCGCCCTCGGCGTCGCCGCGGTGGTCAAGCTGGCCCGCGTCCTCATGCTCGCACCGGTCATGGCCGTGCTCAGCGTGCGGCAGCGCTCCCTCGCCGGTAACGACGCCGACGTGAAGCGCCCGCCGCTCGTCCCGCTGTTCGTCGTCGCGTTCCTCGCCTGCGTCGGCCTCCGGTCGTCCGGCCTGCTGCCCGCGGGTCTGCTCGCCGACGCCAAGATCCTGCAGACCGCGCTCCTCACCGCCGCGATGTTCGCCCTCGGCGCCGGCGTCCAGATCGCCACCATCAAGAAGGTCGGCGCCCGCCCCTTCGTCCTCGCCACGATCTCCACCGTCTGGGTGGCCTCGATCGCGCTGGTGGGCGTGCTGCTCGCGGGGTGAGCACGTCCCCACCGCCTCCCCTTCCGCGACGAACGGGACGCTCGTTGCGTCAGATGCAACGAGCGTCCCGTTCGTCGCGGCGGGTTGGGGTAGGGCGGAGAAATCCCGGACAAATTTTGATCAAGGCTTTCATTATTTTGTGAGCCGGGTTACTGTGGTCACCATCAATCAAACCTTTGATTAGTTAGGTGCATCGCATGAGCCCGACAAGCTTCGCGTCCTCGGCCGACCTCGGCGAGAAGGAACAGACCCTGGAAGTTCTCGCCGAAGGCGTGTACGCGCTGACCGCCGAGGGTGATCCCAACATCGGCGCCATCGAGGGCGAGGACTTCGTCGTCTGCTTCGAGGCGCTCGCCACCCCCGTGGCCGCTCAGGACTGGCTGCGCAAGCTGCGCGAGCACACCGACAAGCCCGTCCGCTACCTGGTGCTCTCGCATTACCACGCCGTCCGCGTGCTCGGTGCGTCCGCGTTCGACGCCGAGACCATCGTGTCGCACGAGACCACCCGCGCCCTCATCGAGGAGCGTGGAAAGGAAGACTGGGCAAGCGAATTCGGTCGGATGCCGCGCCTCGCGAAGGCCGCCGACTCGGTGCCCGGACTGACGTGGCCCACCCTGACGTTCGCCGACAAGCTGACCATCGACCTCGGCGGCGGGCGTGGCGACCTGGTGCTCCAGCACTTCGGCCGCGGGCACACCGAAGGTGACATCACCGCGTGGCTGCCGAAGCAGAAGATCCTCTTCGCCGGCGACCTCGTGGAGGCGCAGGCCGCGCTCTACACCGGCGACGCCTTCCACCGCGACTGGTCGACCGGCACCCTCGACCGGATCAAGGCGCTGGGCGCCGAGGTCCTGATCGGTGGACGCGGCGCCGTCTCCCACGGCCGGGAGGCCGTCGACGCCGCGATCGAGCAGACCCGCCACTTCATCGAGGTCATGCTCGCCGAGGTCGGTGCGGTGCAGCAGCGCGGCGGCACCCTGAAGGAGGCGTTCGAAGCCACCCACGCCGCACTGAACGAGAAGTACGGGCACTGGCCGATCTTCGAGCACTGCCTCCCGTTCGACGTCTCCCGCGTGTGGGACGAACTCTCCGGCATCGAACGCCCCGTCATCTGGACCGCCGAGCGTGACCGCGAGGTCTGGGACCAGTTGCAGGGCTGAAATCCGTCACCGTTTCACAGGGCTGACATCCGTCACTGTTTCACACTGACAAGGCGAGGATCATGGGAAGACGACACACCCGCGGCGGCACCGTCACCGTCGTCGGCAACGGCCCGGTGGGGCAGACGACGGCGCTGCTGCTGGCCCGGTGGGGCATACCGGTCACGCTGCTCGACGCCCGGGCCGAACGCGATCCGATCGGATCGAAGGCCATCTGCCAGCAGCGGGACGTCCTCGAGGTGTGGGACGCGATCGGCGTCGGCCGTCAGCTGGCCGACGAGGGCGTGACGTGGGGGTGCGCCCGCACGTTCCACCGCGACCACGAACTGTTCGCGCAGACGTTCGTCGACCGCGGCATCTCGTCGTTCCCGCCGTTCGTCAACATCTCGCAGGCCCGCACGGAGGAACTGCTCGACGAGCGGATCGCGGCCACACCGTCGATCGACGTCCGGTGGGGACACGAGGCCACGTCGGTCGACCAGGACGAGACCGGCGTGACCATCACATGCCGCACCGACGACGGTGACCGGGTGGTCGAGTCCGACTACGCCGTGGTCGCGGTGGGGTCGCGGGGCAGCGCGATCCGGCAGCAGCTGGGGGTCACGTTCGACGGCCGCTCGTTCGACGACAAGTTCCTCATCTGCGACATCGCCGCCGACATCCCCGGCTGGGCCGACGAGCGCCGCTTCTACTTCGACCCCGAGTGGAACCCGGGCAGGCAGGTGCTCATCCACCCCTGCCCCGATTCCACGTTCCGCATCGACTGGCAGGTGCCCGGCGACTACGACCTCGAGGCCGAGGAACGGTCGGGGGCGCTGGACGAGCGGATCCGGAAGATCATCGGCGACACCGACTACCGCATCGTGTGGAAATCGGTGTACCGCTTCCACTCCCGGGTCGCGAACCGGATGCGCGTCGACCGGGTGCTGCTCGCCGGCGACGCCGCGCACATCGTGTCCCCGTTCGGCGCCCGCGGTCTGAATTCGGGTGTTGCCGACGCCGAGAATGCCGCCTGGAAGCTGGCGTTCGTCCTGCGCGGCTGGGCGGACGAGTCGCTGCTCGAGACGTATCACACCGAGCGGCACGCGGCGGCGGTCGAGAACATCGCCGTTACGACGGCGACGATGGACTTCCTCGTCCCGCAGTCGGACGAGCAGCACCGGCACCGCCGCGACGTGCTCACTGCGGCGGTCACCGACACGCAGGCGCGCGCGCTCGTCGACAGCGGCCGCCTCGCCGAACCGTTCTGGTACGTCGAATCACCCTTGACGACAATAGATCCGGGACGGGTCTTCGCCGGGCGCCCGGATCGTGGATGCACTCCCCCCGCCGCGCCGGGAATCCTCGTGCCCGACACCCCGGTAATGCTGCGCGACGGTGGCGGCACCCGGCTCCGCGACATCGCCCGGAACGGCATTCTCCTGCTGCTCGGTGACGGCGTGGACGCCGACGAGATGCGCACGGCGGCCCTCGGCGCGGTGCACACACCGATCCGTCTGGTCCGGCTGTCGGAGATCGACACCACCGGTGTCCTCACCGCCGCGCTGGACGCGAAACCCGGTGAGGTGTGGGTCATCCGCCCCGACGCCTACGTCGCGGCGGTCACCGACACGGTCGACCGGCTGGTGTCCGCGCTGCACAGGATCGCCGAACCCGTCGTCGACGTGATCAGTGCCGGCTCAGCTGTTCCGGATTCAGATCGAGTGTTCGCAACAGCTGCGCGTTGAGTGCGACGGCCGCACCGACCATGTCCTCGACTCGGGCGTCGTAGAGGGGCGTCATTCCTCTCGCCAGTGGGGAGAGCGCAGGCGGATACTTCCCGTCAAGGCGCGATGGGGACGAGTTCGGCGATCAGGGCTTCGACCCGCGCCTTGATCTCGTCGCGGATCGGCCGTACGGCGTCGACGCCCTTGCCTGCCGGGTCGTCGAGCGCCCAGTCCCGGTAGCTGACTCCGGGGAAGACGGGGCAGGTGTCGCCGCAGCCCATGGTGATGACGACGTCGGAACTTTCGACGGTGTCGGGTGTGAGGATTTTCGGGGACTGGCCGGAGATGTCGATGCCGAGTTCGGCCATTGCCGCGACGGCGGCCGGGTTGATGGTCTTGGCCGGGGCGCTCCCGGCGGAGCGGACCTCGATCCGGTCGCCGGCGAGGTGGGTGAGGAATCCGGCGGCCATCTGGGAGCGGCCGGCGTTGTGGACGCAGACGAACAACACGCTGGGGGTGGTCATCGGAGCGAGCCTTCCGTGGCGGAGGTGTGGAACCGGGAGCGCAGTGCGAGGGAGACGTAGACCAGGCCGACGAGGACGGGGACCTCGATCAGCGGTCCGACGACACCGGCGAGGGCCTGTCCGGAGGTGGCGCCGTAGGTGGCGATGGCGACGGCGATGGCGAGTTCGAAGTTGTTGCCGGCGGCGGTGAACGCCAGGGTGGTGGTGCGTTCGTAGCCCAGGCCCATGACGGCGCCGAGGGTGTAGCCGCCGCCCCACATGATCGCGAAGTACGCCAGCAAGGGAATGGCGATCCGGACGACGTCCCAGGGCCGGGAGGTGATCTGCTCGCCTTGGAGGGCGAAGAGGATCACGATGGTGAACAGCAGGCCGTAGAGCGCCCACGGCCCGATGCGGGGAAGGAATGTCGACTCGTACCATTCGCGGCCCTTGGCCTTTTCCCCGAACCGGCGGGTGAGGTAGCCGGCGAGCAGGGGGATGCCGAGGAAGATCAGCACCGACTTCGCGATCTGCCACGGCGAGGTGTCGATGGTGGTCTGCTCGAGGCCGAGCCAGCCGGGCAGCACGGACAGGTAGAACCAGCCGAGGACGGCGAACATGACCACCTGAAACACCGAGTTGATCGCTACCAGGACGGCGGCGGCCTCTCGATCACCGCAGGCCAGGTCGTTCCAGATGATCACCATCGCGATGCAGCGGGCCAGGCCGACGATGATCAGGCCGGTGCGGTATTCCGGCAGGTCCGGCAGCAGCAACCAGGCGAGGGCGAACATCAGCGCCGGGCCGAGGACCCAGTTCAGCACCAACGAACCGATGAGGAGTTTGCGGTCACCGGTGACGGTGTCGAGTCGGTCGTAGCGGACCTTCGCGAGCACCGGGTACATCATGATCAGCAGGCCGAGGGCGATCGGCAGCGAGATGCCGTCGATCTCGACCGCGGACATCGCGTCGCCGAGGCCGGGGATCATCCGGCCGAGCAGCAGACCCGCGACCATGGCGATGCCGATCCACACCGGCAGGAACCGGTCGAGGGTGGAGAGTTTGCCGACGACGGCCGGGTGCTGGTGTGCGGTGGTGGCCTCGCTCACGCCGGCACCTCCGTGGTGGTGCAGGCCTCGGACGGGACGACCGGTCCGCCCTCGGTGAGCAGTACCGCCGAGAGTTGCTGCAGGGCCGAGGGGATCACCCAGTAGTAGACCCAGGTGCCGCGGCGTTCGCAATCCAGCAGTCCGGCCGAGCGCAGCACCTTCAGGTGGTGGGAGATCGTCGGCTGCGACAGGTCGAACGTTTCGGAAATGTCGCAGACGCACGCCTCACCCCCGGCGTGGGAGGCGATCAGCGACAGTAGGCGCAACCTGACCGGATCACCGAGGGCCTTGAACATCCGGGCCAGATCGCCGGCCCAGTCCTCGGTCAACGGTTCGCGTACCAGCGGTGAGCAACAGGCACCGCTCTCCGAATTTTGATTCGACATACGTCGATATTGACAGGTGTCGAATCAGGGGGCAACCCAACAGGCGATGCGCTGCCGGTGACCGAGGGCCGATGCGGGCTACCGCTTGCGCGCGGTGACGAGCAGGTACTCGGCGTCGTAGTGTGTCCGACCGGGCGCATCGGCCCGATTCCACGCGGTGAGGAATTGCAGGAAGTCCCGCTCGAGGTTCGCGATCCGATCCGGATCCGCGGCATTGTGGCGGTACACGGCGATCGTCGGGCCGTAGTTGCGTTTCCAGAACTCCCGGAACTCGGTCGGGTCTGCGAAGCGGTCGATCGCGAGCGACTGGCGGTGCGCGTCGAGCGCGGTCACCCGGTCGCCGAACAGGTCGCGGACGTGTTGCTCGTCGCCCCACAACGGCGGCGGGGTCGCACCGCGCGGCGGGGGCGGTGCGTAGGGTGCCATGGTCTTGAACAGGTTGCCGATCAGACCCTGCGGTGTCCAGTTGATCATCGCGATGGTGCCGCCGGGTCGGCAGACGCGCAGCATCTCGTCGGCGGTCTGCTGATGGTGCGGCGCGAACATGGCCCCGACGACCGAGATGACCGCGTCGAAGCTGTCGTCGCCGAACGCCAATGCCTCGGCGTCGGCCTCGACCCAGTCCAGCTCGACGCCGCGCTGGGCGGCGATCGCTCGCCCTGCGTCGAACAGTTCCGGCGTCAGGTCCGACGCGACGACGGTGGCGCCGCGCGCGGCGGCCGGGATCGCGGCGTTGCCGCTACCGGCGGCGACGTCGAGCACCCGCTGGCCGGCGCGGATATCGGCTGCCTCCACGAGCACCTCGCCGAGGGTCGGAATCAGTTCGGCGGCGACGGTCGGGTAGTCGCCGGAGGCCCACAACGCCCGGTGCTTGGCTTTGAGCGCGCGGTCGGTGCCTGTATCGGTGGGAATGGTGGTCATGTCGTGTCCTCGTCCTCGATGGTGGGTGCCGGGATGTCGGCATACCAATAGACGACGGCCGGCCCGGAAGGACGCACGCGAGCTGATTTTCGGCGGAATGCGTCAGCCGAGAGTGAGCTGGGCGCGGTGGAAGTCGAAGTGCTTGCCCGGGTATCGGTAGACCTGCTCGAGGGTCATGGTCTCGGTGAAGAACGGATCCCAGCGCACCGGGAACGTCATGCTGCGCCGTAGGTTCGTCTCGGATTCCCGGGTGAGGGAGCGTTGCAGCTTCGCGATGACGCGGTCGCAGTGGCGGCCCATCCGCCTTTGGTTGAAGACGGTGGCCGCCGCGCACGAGCCGAAATAGTTGATCTGGTGGAACACCGGTGTCGCGGCGTTCAGGGCGCGGGCGAACCCTCGGCCGACCGGGTCGGGCAGCCGGGAGAATACCCGGACCAGGATCAGCAGCCGCCGGACGACCATGTAGCCGAACACCATGTGGAACAGCAGCTGCTCGTTGGTCCAGCGGGTGCCGGACGAGCGCCGAGCGAGCTGCTCGGTACTCGCGCCGTCGACCAACTCGTGCAACGCGACCCGGGCCCGCTCCAGATCGGCGGCGATCGCGGCCCGATCAACCGGTGGCGGCTCGGACATCATGTGCCCCAACTGTTTCGAGAGGTTATCCGGCGACAGGAGAACGGCGTTCGAGGAAGACGGTGTCCCGCCAGATCCCGTCGAGCTGGGCGATGCGTTCACGGACTCCGAGGGTGCGGAACCCGGCGGAGTGGTGCAGGGCGATGGAGGCCCGATTCTCCGGGAAGATCGAGGTCTGCAGCGTCCACAACCCGGCCTCGTCCGCGGCGATCACCTGGGTACGCAGCAGTGCCTTTCCGACGCCTCGCCCGCGCATGCCGTCGGCGACGTAGGCGGAGTTCTCGGCCACCCCGGCGTAGCAGTCCCGTCCGGAGGTCGGGGACAGCGCGGCCCAGCCGACCACAATGTCGTCGATCTCGGCGACCCACCGATGCCCCGGCAGCCACTGCGCGTCCAGAGCGGTCTGGAGGGGGACCTCGGTGGTGAAGGTGGCAGTGCGGGTGGCGATGCCCTCGCCGTAGATCCGGCGCACCGCGTCCCAATCCTGCTCGGCCATGGGGCGGACGGTGACGTCGTCGGGCAGGTCGTCCGGGCAGCACGGACGCGGGGTCAGCACCCCCATCACCGCGTCCGCGGCGTGCGGCAACCCGGTGCAGCACGCCGGGTTGACCATGACGACGGTGCTGGTGCTCCGCTTGTGCACGGAGACGAAACCGACGTCGGCGAGCTTGCGGACGTGGTGCGAGACGGTCGGCTGCCCGATCCCCAGGGCCTCCGCGAGCTCGCCCACGGTGATCCCGGCCGGACGGGAGGCGACCTGATGCAGCAGCCGCACCCGGGTCGGATCGGCCAGGCAGGCGAACCACCCGGCGTAGGTGGCCGCGTCCTCCGGCGCCAACGCATCCACTTCGCCGGGGGTGTGGACGGTGGGCATGTCCAGGGAAGTCATGCCCTTCACTATATCGATATCCATCGATGGTTGCATTCATCGATGCACATCGATACTCTCCGATTGCAGAAGATCGATGAACGTCGATGGAAGGATCTCGAGATGAACACCATGCCCGTAGTCGTCGTAGGCGCCGGACCGATCGGACTCGCCGCCGCCGTCCAGCTGCGTGAACGCGGCCTGACCCCGGTGGTCTTCGAACGCGGTGACAGCGCCGGTGCCGCGATCGCCGAGTGGAACCACGTGCGGCTGTTCTCCCGGTGGGGGGAGCTGATCGACCCGGCCGCCCGCCGCCTCCTCGAGACCACCGACTGGACGGCCCCGGACGACGAGGCGTATCCGACCGGCCAGGACTGGACCCAGGACTACCTGGTCCCGCTGGCCGCCGCACTCGGCGACATCGTGAAACTGGGCACCGAGGTGGTCGGCGTGGCCCGTCGCGGGCGGGACCGGGTCGTCGACGCCGGCCGCGACACCGAACCGTTGTCGGTGCACCTGCGCCGTGCCGACGGCACCGAGGACCGCATTCTTGCGCGGGCCGTGATCGACGCCTCCGGCACCTGGACCACCCCCAACCCGCTCGGCGGTGAGGGCCTGCCCGCGCTCGGCGAGAAAGCAGCGGCCGACGTCCTCGAATACCGGGTCCCGAACGTCGACGACCCCGAGGTGCGCGCCCGGTACGCGGGCAAGCACATCGTGATCGCCGGCAGTGGGCACTCCGCTCTGACCGCGATCGTCGCCCTGGCCAATCTCGAGAAGCGGGCGCCGGGCACCCGGATCAGCTGGGTGCTGCGCCGCGGCGATGTCGGGGCCACCTTCGGCGGCGGCGAGGACGACCAGCTGCCCGCCCGCGGCGCCCTCGGCCTGCGCGCCAAGACGGCCGTCGACGACGGGCTGCTGACGGTGGTTCCCGGGTTCCGCACCGCCACCATCGAACCCGACGGTGCGGACGGTCGGGTGGTGTTGGTGTCGGACACCGGAGCCCGAATCGAGGACGTGGATCGGGTAGTGGTGCTGACCGGGTTCCGGCCCGATCTGTCCTGGCTCTCGGAGATCCGCCTGGGGCTGGATCCGGTGCTGCAGGCCCCCACCGAGTTGGCGCCGCTGATCGACCCGAACGTGCATTCCTGCGGCACCGTCTACCCGCACGGGGTCGCCGAGCTGTCGCATCCGGAGCCAAATGTGTTCCTGGTCGGGATGAAAAGCTACGGGCGGGCGCCGACGTTCCTGGCGATGACCGGGTACGAGCAGGTCCGCAGCATCGCCGCCGCCCTGGCCGGGGACCACGAGGCCGCCGCCCGGGTCGAGCTGACCCTGCCGGAGACCGGAGTCTGCGGCGGCGCCGGGGTGTTCGACGACCCCGACACACCCGCGGCAGCGGAAGACTCCGTGGGGTGCTGCGCCGCCCCGGACCCGCAGCTGATCACCCTGTCCACCCGCGCGGGCGGATAACCCGGTGACCGGCACCCGGACCCTGCCGCAGACCGCGTCCCTCGACGAGACCGGTCTGCGGCGGGTGCTGGCGGTACTGTGCCTGACCGAGATCACCAGCTGGGGCATCCCCTACTACGCGTTCCCGGTGCTGTCGGTGTCCATTTCGGCGGACACCGGGTGGTCGCTGCCGGTGCTCACCGCCGCCTTCTCCCTCTCCCAACTCGCCGCAGCACTCACGGGCATCCCGGTGGGACGGATCATCGACCGCATCGGGCCGCGGGCGGTGATGACCGCCGGCTCCGTCCTGGCCGTCCCGTCCCTGCTGGTGGTCGCGGCCGCACCGAACCTGCCGGTGTTCTACGCCGGGTGGCTCGCCGCCGGGGTCGCGATGGGCGCGGTGCTGTATCCGCCCGCGTTCGCGGCTCTGACCCGCTGGTACGGCGACAACTACGTCAAAGCCCTGATGATCCTCACCCTCGCCGCCGGGTTGGCCAGCACCGTCTTCGCCCCGCTGACCGCCGCGCTGGTCAACCGGTACGACTGGCGAGCAACGTATCTCGTCCTCGCCGCGATCCTGGCGATCCTCACCGTGCCCGGGCACCTGCTGGGGCTGCGGGGGCGGTGGCCGCACCCACCTGCCCCGACCGGGAACCATCCGGTCGATCACCGCGACGCCTCCCGCAGCCCGGCGTTCCTCGCCCTCGTCGTCGCGCTCAGTCTCGGGGCGTTCGCCGCGTTCGCCGGGGTGTTCAACCTGGTGCCGCTGCTGATCGAGCAGGGCTTCTCCCCGGCGCTGGCCGCCCTGACGCTCGGACTCGGGGGTGCGGGGCAGGTTCTCGGCCGCCTCGGCTACCTGCCGATCGCCGCCCGGACCACCGCCCGCACCCGCATCGTGGTGATCCTCGCCGCCACCGCCGCGAGCACCGCGTTGCTCGGGATCGTGACCTCTGTGGTCGCGCTGATTGCTGTCGCCATCGGCGCGGGGCTGGTCCGCGGGATCTTCACCCTCATACAGGCCACCGCGATCACCGACCGGTGGGGCGCCACCCACTACGGGCGCCTGAACGGGCTGATGTCCGCGCCGGTCGTCATCGTCATGGCCCTCGCCCCCTGGGCCGGGACCGCCCTGTCGGCGTGGACGGGCAGCTCCGCCCACGCCTACCTCATCCTCGCCGCCGCCGCGGTGCTCGCCGCCATTGTGGCGACCGCGAGCATGCCCGGCGACAGCGAGAGGCGCAAGGTGACAGAGGGGCGGTAAGCCCGCAGCGCGGGTTGCCCAACTGATCCGAGCAGCGACCTGGCTACTCGCCGTGATCTGTGGCTGGGGCGGTGTTGCTGGGGCCCTGACTGTGGTCGGCCAGGGTCGGGCGTGCCGCTGCGGGGAGATCGCTCCACCAGTTACGCGCTTCGCGCGGGCGGTGGTCCTATGCCACCGGCCCCGCCTGCCTTTTCGTTTGTACGCCTCGGGAGTGAGGTCTGTCGCCCCCAGCGGGCCGGGTAGCGGCCTGTGCAACTCGACTCCCGAGCGCGTTGGATGCAGCTGAAGCCCGCTGGAGGCCCGCTCGCCCGTGGTCGATCGAACTGATTCGGCGGCGGGTGCGTCCCTCTCGCGGGTGGTTCGTCTGAGGAGGTAACTCCCATCCACATCGGGTGGGAGCACGCCCTTCTTCGAGAGGAATCCTCCGATGACCACCCACCCGTTCTCTCCCCCCGGAACCGGCCACGCGGCCGGCGACCACGGCGGGGGTGTGAAATGACCGCCCCCGCCGTCCTCGTCGAGGACCTGCACGTCGCCTACGGCAAAACCTGGGCCCTCGACGGCGTCGACCTGGAAGCAGCCGCCGGGGCCACACTCGGGGTCCTCGGCCACAACGGTGCCGGCAAGACCACCCTGATCCGCACCTTGACCACCCTGGTGCGCCCGACCGTCGGCCGCGTGCAGATCGAGAACTTGGACGTGGTCGCCGACGCCGATCGGGTACGCCGCCGGATCGGGGTGACCGGCCAATACGCCGGACTCGACGAATTCCTCACCGCCCGGGAGAACCTGGAGCTGATCGGCCGCCTGACCGGGCTGCGCCGCACCGCCCGCGCCCGGGCCGACGCGCTGATCGACCGGCTCGGGCTGCACGAATACGCGTCGCGGCGGGTTGGGGAACTCTCCGGGGGCTCGCGCCGCCGGGTCGATGTGGCCGCCAGCCTCGTCGGGTCCCCGTCGGTGCTGTTCCTGGACGAGCCGACCACCGGCCTGGACCCGATCGCCCGCGCCGGACTGTGGGACGTCGTGGACGAGCTCACCACTGCGGGCACCACCGTGGTGCTCACGACCCAGTACCTCGAGGAGGCCGACCGGCTCGCCGACCACATCGTGGTCCTGCGCCGGGGGCGGGTCGCCGCCCGTGGCACCCCCGCCGAACTGAAACGGATCGTCGGCGGCAAGGTCCTGACCGCCACCGTCCCCACCCACCAACTGGGAAGTCTGCCGTTCATCCCGGACACGGACCGGGTCGACGGCGACCGGGTTCGGGTGTCGGTCACCGTCGACGACGCCCCCGCCGCGACCGCCCTGGTCGCCGGCCTGCACCGCGGAGGCATCGAGGTCACCGACCTGGACGTGACCTCCCCGAGCCTCGACGACGTCTTCACCCACCTCGCCCACACCCCCGGAGCACACCGATGACCACCATCCGCACCACCACAGTCACCGCCTTGGTCGGGCGCCCCACGGCCTTGGACCAGCTCGCCGCCCTGACCGTCCGGAACCTGCGCACCAGTGCCCGGGTTCCGCAATTGCTGATGTTCTCGCTGACCATGCCGATGGCGATGCTGGTGCTGTTCAGCCAGGTCTTCCGCAGTGTCGCGGCTGGCCCGGGCTTCCCGGCCGGGGTCAGCTACATCGTTTTCCTCACCCCGGCGATGCTCGCCGTCTCCACAGTGATGGCCGGCACCAACGCCGGAGTGTCCGCTGCGATCGATCACACCAACGGCCTGCATGACCGCTTCGCGGCCCTGCCGATGCGCGCAGGCCTACCCGGTATCGCTCGCACCATCAATGAGGCCGTGTTCACACTCGCCCGGGCTGCGTTGCTCGGGATCGCCGCCGTGGCTTTGGGTTTCGAGTTCCACGGCAGTGCCGTCGATGCCGTCGCCGCGGTCGTGGTGCTGGTGGTGTTGGCGGGGGCGATGAGCGCGTTGTTCGGACTGATCGGGGATCGGCTGCGGCGCCCGGACGTGGTCCAGTTCGCCGGGATGATGGTGATGATGCCGCTGATGTTCGTCTCGAGTGCGTTCGCGCCGATCGAGACCATGCCCGGTTGGATGCAGGCAATGGCCACGGTGAATCCGGTCGCACATGCCACCGACGCCCTGCGCGGACACGTCCTCGGCACCGCCACCGCGGGGGACACTCTCACCGCCCTGATTGCGGCGATCGGGTTGTGGGCGCTGGTGACCGCCGTTCCGGTTCTCACCCGCGTGGTTCGGTTGGCACGCGGCCGCTGATTGAACGGAGGACACACCCGCCCTGTCCTTCCACCAAGAGACGGGGCGGGTTCTTCGTGTGTGCTGCCCGTCCCGGAGCCGTGGCACTCTTCTGGCCTCTACCCCGGTGGAGAGGGGTAGAGGCTGGGAGAGCGCTGTGGTCAGCGGATACGCCCGGTGCGGGCGTCGACGGCGCTCATGCGGCGGCGTCGAGCAGATGCAGTTCCTCCGCCACGATCAGATCGACCTCTTCGCTGGTCAGACCCGAAAACAGGTGTGTGGTCAACATCGCTCTCACCTCCTCGCCGCGCTTCTACTGGTACGTCGAATCGGAGAACCCGTCATCGACATCGACACCCATACAGACGAGGCAAACCGGATTCGGACGCAGACTGCGTTCTATCGCGGGTGCGTCCGATTGCGGCCGCCGCCGTCGGTACCGGAGAGGTCGTTCCCAGGGGTCGCCACCGCGCCGCCGGACGGGGATGCTGGAAACGGAAAGGAACCACGGATCATGAGCGAGGAATCGACCACCACCGCGACCGCACCCCATCAGGAGCCAGCTGATCTCGAACAGCTCTGGCGCAGCTTCTCGAGCGATTTGCGGGCCTTCATAGCCCGCAGGGTCTCGCGCCCCGAGGATGCCGACGACATCTTGTCGATCGTGTTCCTGCGGATGGCCAAGAGCCTGGACAATCTGCGCGATCAGGACCGCCTCCTCGGGTGGATGTATGCCATCACCCGCAACGCGATCACCGACTTCTACCGCTCCGCGCCGCACCGGCGTGAGCTGGTCGTCGACGCCGTCCCCGACACTCCACCGGACGACGAATCGGATGTCGACGAGGCGGCGGAGAAGGAACTCGCCTCCTGCCTGGTGCCGATGCTCTCCGGGCTGCCCGCCGAGCAGGCCGCGGCGGTGAAGATGGTCGACCTCGACGCCCGAACCCACGCCGCGGCCGCGGGTGAGGCGGGAATCTCGGTGTCCGGGATGAAATCCCGGGTCCAGCGAGGCCGCGCCGCCCTTCAGGCCCAATTGCACGCGTGTTGTGAGATCAGCCAGGATCGCGCCGGGCACGTGCACGACTACCAGCCCCGCAGCGGCGGATCCTGCGCCTGCGGAGCCACACCCACGACGGACCAGTAGGCCGGCACACCCGCTCGAGAGGCGCCCCTAGATCGCGCGACACCACGCACAGACGGCGGTGCGGTGCGAGCCCAACGCTCGCACCGCACCGTTGCCGGGTAAGGACTACTGGCAGCCGCACCCGCCGCCGGCCGTTGCCGCCGGACCGCAGCACGTCGACTTCTCGCTGCGATCGCAGCAGGTGGTCTGCCGTTCGGTGCTGCAACACGTCGGCGCCGCGGCCTGCGGTGTCATGTCCGTCCGATCCGTCGCCGGGGTCTCGAACTCGTTCGGGTTGCTCATGGTGAACTCCTTGATCCGTGGGGATGGGTACCCGAACAGACGGAGGAGAATGGGAATGGACGCAGACCCCGGTCAGTGCCGGCTCAGCCGTTCCGGATCCAGATCGAGTCGTCGCAACAGCTGCGCGTTGAGGGCGACGACGATGGTGGAGATCGACATCAGGATCGCCGCGACCGCGGGGGAGATCGCGACCCCGGCGAACGCGAGGACGCCCGCGGCCAACGGGACGGCGATGATGTTGTAACCGGTGGCCCACACCAGGTTCTGCCACATCTTGCGGTAGCTCGCCTGCGATAGATCGATAATCGACAGAACCGCACGGGGGTCGTCGGCGGCGAGGACGACCCCCGCCGACTCGATGGCGACGTCCGTGCCGGCTCCGATGGCGACACCCACGTCGGCGCGGGCGAGCGCGGGGGCGTCGTTGACCCCGTCGCCGACCATCGCGACGCGGTGGCCGCGGGCCTGGAGTGCCGCCACCTGTGCGTCCTTGTTCTCGGGCAGGACGTCGGCGAACGCCTCGTCGATCCCGAGGTCGGCGGCGACGGCGTCGGCGACCTGCCGGGCGTCGCCGGTGATCATCGCGACCTTCACGCCCCGTGCGTGCAGGGCGTCGATCGCCTGCCGGGACTCCTCGCGGACGGCGTCCTCGAGCGCCACCGCGCCGACCGCCTTCCCGTCGCGGACGACGTGGAGGACGGCGGCGCCGCGCTCGACCCACCGTTTCGTGTGCGCCGCAACGTCGTCGGGGACCGTCACGTTCAGTTCGGCGAGCATTGCCGGTCCGCCGACGGCGACCTCCTCGCCGTCGACCTCGGCGCGGACGCCGCGTCCGGGCAACGACCGGAATTCGGTGGCGGTGCGGCGGGACTCGGCGGGAACCTTCGCGGCAGCCTCGGCGACGATCGCGCGGGCGACCGGGTGCTCGCTATCGGCCTCCACGGCGCCGGCGAGCGCGAGCAGGTCGGTGTCGGTGACACCGGCCGTCGCGACGAGGCCCGTCACCGCGTGCCTGCCCTGGGTGAGGGTGCCGGTCTTGTCGAACAGCACGACGTCGACGCCGCGCATGCGTTCGAGAGCCAGCCGGTCCTTCACCAGCACACCGGCCCTCGCGGCCCGCTCGGTGGAAATGGCGATCACGAGGGGGATCGCCAGGCCAAGGGCGTGCGGGCAGGCGATCACCAGAACGGTGACGGTCCGCACCACGGCCTCGTCCACGTTGCCGAGCAGCGACCACACCACGAACGTGAGAAGTCCTGCGATCGAGGCGAAATAGAACAGGAACGCGGCCGCGCGGTCGGCGAGGGCCTGGGCGCGGGACGAGGACGACTGCGCGTCGGCGACCAGTCGCTGGATGCCGGCGAGCGCGGTGTCCTCCCCCACGGCGCCGACGGTGATCCGCAGCGCGCTGTCGGTGGCGACGGTGCCCGCGACCACGGGGTCGCCGACCGACCGTGGGACGGGGGTGGATTCGCCGGTGATCATCGATTCGTCGACCTCCGCGCGGCCGTCCTCGACGGTGCCGTCGGCGGGAATGCGACCACCGGCCCGCACCAGCACCAGGTCGCCGGTGGCGAGTTCGGAGACGGGCACCTCGGTGACGCCGTCGTCGGTGACCCGGTCCGCGGTATCCGGCAGCAGCGCGGCGAGCGCGTCGAGGGCGCCGGACGCCGACCCCAATGCCCGCATCTCCAGCCAGTGACCGAGCAGCATGATGACGATGAGAAGCGCCAGTTCCCACCAGAAGTCGAGGTTGAACCCGCCGATCTGCAGGGTCGTCACCCACGACGCGAGGAACGCGACCGTGATCGCCATCCCGATCAGCAGCATCATGCCCGGCTGCCGCGACTTAAGCTCGCTCCACGCGCCGGTGAGGAACGGTGCGCCGCCGTAGAAGAAGATCGCGGTCCCGACCACCGGCGGAATCCAGGACGCACCGGGGAAATTGGGGACGGTGTAGCCGAGGAGGTCGGCGAACATGCGGCTGAACACCACCACCGGCACCGACAGTGCGAGACTGATCCAGAACTTCTGCCGGAACACCTCACCGTGCGCGCCGTGGCCGGCGTGCCGATCGGTGTGGGCGTCGTGATCGTGTCCGGTGTGCCGGACCTGTTCCATTTCCTTCTGATGATCGTGAGACATGCCTGCTCCCTCGGAAGCTGCTCTCGTGGTCAGGTTTTCAGGAACGCACCAGTCGTGCGATGGCGTCGGTGGCTTCCTTGATCTTCGCGTCCGCCTCGGAGCCGCCCGCGACGGCGGCGTCGACGACACAGTGGCTGATGTGGTCTTCGAGCAGACCCAGCGCCACCGCCTGCAGCGCCTTGGTCATCGCCGAGACCTGGGTGAGGATGTCGATGCAGTACTTCTCGTCCTCGACCATCCGCTGCAGTCCCCGCGCCTGGCCCTCGATGCGGCGCAGTCGCTTGAGGTAGTCGTCCTTGGCGCTGATGTATCCGTGGCCGGATTCGTGGTCGGTGTGCGGTTGCTCGGTCATGATTGTTCCCCTCGGGTGGGAGTGGTCAGCGGTTGGAACCGGCGCAGTCGCAGGCTGTTGCTCACGACGAACACCGAAGAGAATGCCATGGCGGCACCGGCCAGCATGGGGTTGAGCAGACCCGCCGCCGCCAGCGGCAGCGCCGCGACGTTGTAGGCGAAGGCCCAGAACAGGTTTCCCTTGATCGTGCTCAACGTTCTGCGCGACAACCGGATCGCGTCGGCGGCGGCCCGGAGGTCGCCGCGGACCAGGGTGAGGTCGCTGGCCTCGATGGCCACGTCCGTGCCGGTGCCCATGGCGAGACCGAGGTCGGCCTGCGCGAGCGCGGCGGCGTCGTTGACCCCGTCGCCGACCATCGCGACCACCTTGCCCTCGGCCTGCAGACGCTTGACCACGTCCACCTTGTCCTGCGGCAGCACCTCCGCGATCACCTCGCCGATGCCGACCTGATCGGCGATGGCCCGGGCCGCGGACTTGTTGTCGCCGGTGAGCATGATCGGGGTGAGGCCGAGTTCCCGGAACTGCGCCACCGCCTCGCGGGACGTCGGCTTGACGGTGTCGGCGACGACGAGCACGCCGCGCGCCTGTCCGTCCCAGCCGATCCCGACCGCGGTCTTGCCGTCCGCCTCCGCCGCCTCGACGACCCGCTGGAGTTCGGGGGTGAGGTGCAGCGACCAGTCGCGGAGCAGTTTCGCGCGGCCGATGACCACCGCATGTCCGTCGATCATGCCCTGGACGCCGAGTCCCGCGACGTTGGTGAACTGTTCGACGTCGGGAAGGGTCGTCAGCCGCTCCTTCGCGCCGCGGGTGATCGCCCGCGCGATGGGATGCTCGGACGCGTCCTCGAGTGCCCCGGCGAACCGGAGAACCTGCTCCTCGTCCTGACCGTCGGCGGCGATCACGTCGTGCAGCGACATCGTGCCGGTGGTGACGGTGCCGGTCTTGTCGACCACTACGGTGTCGACGCGCCGGGTCGATTCCAGAACCTCGGGGCCCTTGATCAGGATGCCCAGCTGGGCGCCCCGTCCGGTGCCGACCATGAGGGCGGTCGGGGTGGCGAGTCCGAGCGCACACGGGCACGCGATGATCAGGACGGCGACGGCGGCGGTGAACGCGGCGGCGACCGCACCGCCGGTTCCGATCCAGAAACCGAGGGTCGCGACCGACAATGCGATCACGATCGGGACGAAGATGCCGGAGATCCGGTCGGCCAGGCGCTGCACCTCGGCCTTGCCGGTCTGCGCGTCCTCGACCATCCACGCCATCTGCGCGAGCTGGGTGTCGGCTCCGATCCGGCTGGCGCGAACCACGATTCGACCGCCGACATTGACCGTCGCGCCGGCCACCTCGGAGTCGGGCGAGACCTCGACGGGAACGGATTCGCCGGTCAGCATCGACGCGTCCACCGCCGACGAGCCCTCGACGACGACGCCGTCGGTGGCGATCTTCTCGCCGGGGCGGACCACGAACAGGTCACCGACGTCGAGCTGGTCGATGCCGATCAGCTGTTCGGTGCCGTCCCGCAGCACCGACACTTCCTTGGCGCCCAGCTCGAGCAGCGCCCGCAGCGCCGCACCGGCCCGCCGCTTGGCGCGGGCCTCGAAATAGCGGCCGGCCAGGATGAACGTGGTGACGCCCGCCGCGGCCTCCAGATAGATGTTGCCGGTGCCGTCGACCCGCGCGATCGTGAGCTCGAACGGGTGCGTCATCCCCGGCATGCCGGCGGTGCCCCAGAACAGCGCGTACAGCGACCAGCCGAACGCGGCCAGCGTGCCCATCGACACCAGCGTGTCCATAGTCGCCGTGCCGTGCCGCAGGTTCGTCCACGCGGCCTTGTGGAACGGCCACGCACCCCACACCACGACCGGAGCCGCGAGGGTGAGCGACAGCCACTGCCAGTTGGTGAACTGCAGCGCCGGGATCATCGCCATCGCGATGACGGGGACCGTCAGCACCGCCGACACGAGCAGCCGCTGCCGCAGTGCCGCCGCCGGGTCCTCTTCCTCCGGAGCCGGGGGCTTCACCTCGGGCAGTCGCGCCGTGTATCCGGCCTGCTCCACCGTCGCGACGAGATCCTCGGGCGAGACGTCGGCGGCGTCGTAGTGGACGCGGGCCTTCTCCGTCGCGTAGTTGACGGTCGCGGTGACGCCGTCGAGTTTGTTCAGCTTGCGCTCGATGCGGTTGGCGCACGACGCGCACGTCATCCCGCCGATGGCCAGTTCGATCTGGGAATCGGGCGGTGCCGCGATGTCGGCCGCGTGGGTCATCACTTCTCCTCCGGTCCGGCGGTGGCGGTGAATTCCGCGGTGTGGACGACGCCGGCGTGCTGGAAGTCCAGGAACAGCCGGTAGTCGCCCGCGCTGGGTGCGGTGACGGCGAAGTCGATCCCGGGACCGGCCGCGGTGACGCCGTCGCCGGGATGTCCGTCGGGGTGGACGTGCAGGTAGCCGAGGTCGGCGGTGCGCAGCGCCACCAGGTGACCGTATGCACCGAGGTACGGCTGCAGATCGGTGACGGGTAATCCGTCGCGGCTCACCGAGAGGGTGACGTTCGACGTCTCGCCCGGTCGCAGCGTGCCGTCGAGTGTGACGGTGTAGCCGTCCACGATGGTGGTCGGCGCGGGTGCGGGCAGTTCCTGTGGGTCGTAGGTGCCGGCCACGCGCAGGTCGGTGCCAAGGGTGACGCCCTCTCCGCCCGCCGGGGTGAAGTCCGCGAACACGCGGTAGTCGCCGCCGCGGGTGAGGTCGAGGGGGACGCTCCACGTTCCGGTCGCGTCGAGCGTCGGGTGCACGTGCTGGAACCCGGCGAGGTCGCGGCGGACGACGATCAGGTGCAGCAGTTTCTCGTGCTCCGGGGTGTAGTCCGTGACGGATACCCCCGAGGGATTCGTGATCCGGAACTGCACCGGGACCGCGGCACCGGCGGCGACCTGGTCGGATGCCAGTTCGAGGGTGTAGCCGTCCGCCGTCGGCGACAGTCCGCCCGGCGTCGAGTCGGCGACGGCGTCATGACCCGCCGCGCCGTGCCCGTCGTCCCCGGCCGTGTGCGCGGCGGGCTCGGCCACGTCCGGGCCGGCAACCGACCCGAGGGCGAGCGCGGCACCGAAGATCACGACGAGGCCGACGGTGAATCCGGCGAACTTGCCGGTTGCGTTCATGATGGGGCTCCTGTGCTGGAGTTTGCCGGCTCAGCCGGCGACTGAGTACCCGGCTTCCGCGACGGCATCCGCGAGGGCGCCCGGGTCGAGGTCGGTGGTGCTCTCGATGACGACCGTGCCGGTGGCCAGATCGACGTTCACGGCGGTGACGCCGGGGAGTTCGCTGATCTCCTCGGTGACCGAGGACACGCAGTGGTCGCAGGTCATGCCGGTGACGGTGACGCTGGAGGTGCTCACGGGGGTTCGCCTCTCTTCGGGGTATCGATGTCTTCTCTGAGAACTACCATACCCCCCTACCGTATTCCCGCAAGCGTGTGCCGAGTCGGTGTTCCTCCCCCACGCGGGCCCGAAAAGGTGATTGAGTGGTGTACCGGATCTCACCGGGAACGGAGCCTGGCAATGTCGATGGACACGTTGCGCACCCGGACGCTGCGCCGCACACCGCTCGCCGAGAACCCCGACCCGGTGCGGAATGCCTGACGACGGCCGGAAGCGGGTGGACGCCACCACCCTGACCGGTGTGCCCGCGACGATGATGTGGACGCTCCGCAACCGCGCCGTCGAGGCGGCGCGCCCGGACACCGCGTTCGAGGACCCGCTCGCCGTGAAGCTCTACGAGACCCTCGACTATCCGTACGAGAACTTCGGGAAACCCGGTCAATCCCACGCCCTGCGCGCGCAGGCGTTCGACGACGAGATCCGGGCATTCCTCGCCGCCCACCCCGACGGAACCGTCGTCGCGCTCGGCGAGGGCTTGCAGACCAGCTACTGGCGGATCGGCGACCCCGACGTCCGGTGGGTGTCGATCGACCTGCCCGAGGTGGTCGCGCTGCGCAGGCAACTGTTGCCGGACGAGCCGAACGTCACCACCCTCGCGGTGTCCGCGCTGGACCGGTCGTGGATGGACCACGTCGACACCGGCCGGGGTGTGTTCGTCTCGGCGGAGGGCCTGCTGATGTATCTGCCACCCGACGAGTCGCTGTCGCTCATCGGCGAGTGCGCGCGGCGCTTCCCCGGCGGCCGGATGATGTTCGACTCGGTGCCGAAATGGTTCAGCCGTAAGACGCAGAAGGGCCTGCGGATCCACGGCGACTACACCGTCCCGCCGATGCCGTTCCACCTCTCCGCAGGCGAGGCCGCGGAACTGCCCGCACGGATCCCGGACGTCGCATTCACCCGCGAGGTGGCGTTACCGCTCGGCCGGGGCCTGTGGGGTTCGGCTTTCCTCCGCCGGCTGTCGGATCTGCGGCCGCTGCGCGACTCGCGCCCGACGCTGACTCTGTGCGGATTCGCGGGCTGAGTGCACGCACGTGGACGCTCGCACTCTCGATTGCAGGCTTAGTGCTCCAGGCGCGCCATGTTATAGATGCGGTCGACCAATTATGTCGTACAAAATTAGTGTGGGGCCGACCGAATGTGGGCCGCTGAAGAGGTGACCGCAGAGCAAAATACCCGGAGGGATGACGCAGATGAACACTGAAAACGAGGAGCCCGATTTCGGCCGGCTCGCCAAGTGGGCGGAGAGTGACATGAAGTTGCCCGAGAACTCCGCAACCGCAATGCGAGGCCAGGACGCTGCCGCAGCCGGCAGGGAGTTGCTGGACCGGGTCGGGGCGGGCCGTCCGTCCTTGGGGCAGGCCGATGGTCTGAGCGGCGAATCGCCTCGCCGGCAGGTCCGGCTGCCGCGTCCGTTGAGTGAGAGACTCGATCGCTTCGCCGAGAATCAGCACAGGAAGCCCAGCGACGTCATGCGCGAGGCGGTCGAGGAGTACCTCAAGGCGCACTCCGGCTAGGTCGAGACCGCGCCCCTGAACCCCATCCGACGAGCGGTGTGGGCCGACCCGCAGCAGAATGGTGCAATGGCGGACCGCGGATTCACCCCGACACAGCTCGCGGCACGTGCCGCGTACCTGCTTCGCGGCAACGACCTCGGCACGATGACGAGCGCCGCGCCGCGCCTGTACCCGCACATGTGGAGTTGGGACGCCGCGTTCGTCGCGGTCGGACTGGCGCCGCTGAGCGTGGAGCGGGCCGTCGTCGAACTCGACACCCTGCTGTCGGCGCAGTGGAAGAACGGGATGATCCCGCACATCGTGTTCGCGAACGGCGTCGACGGATACTTCCCCGGCCCCGGGCGGTGGGAGTGCGGGACCCTCGCGGCGCACGCGCCGAGCGGCACCCAGACGTCGGGGATCACCCAGCCGCCCGTGCACGCCATCGCCGTGCAGCGCATCCTCGACCACTCGCGCAGGCACGGTCGCAGCACCCGCGCCGTCGCCGAGGAGTTCCTCGACCGGCGCTGGCCCGACCTCGTGCGCTGGCACCGCTGGCTGGCCAACGCCCGCGACCTCGACGGCAACGGCCGGATCGCGCTGTACCACGGCTGGGAGTCCGGCATGGACAACTCGCCGCGCTGGGACCACTCGTACGCCAACGTCGTGGCCGGGGCGATGCCCGCGTATCTGCGCGAGGATCTGTCCCACGTCGCTGACACGGGACAGCGGCCGTCCAACGGCGAATACGACCGTTACCTGTGGTTGCTCGAAGAGATGAAGACCGTCCGCTATGACGACGAGGAACTGGCCACCGCCATGAGTTTCGCGGTGGAGGACGTGTTCGTCAGCGCCGTGTTCTCGATGGCGTGCGAGGTGCTCGCGACCATCGGCGAGGAACATTCGATGCCGAACAGCGACGTTCGGGCATTGCACGAGTGGGCGGCCCGGTTCCGGCAGGGCGTCCTCACCACCACCGACGAAAGGTCTGGGGCGGCACGCGATTTCGATCTGCGCAGCGGCCGGTGGATTTCCACCGAAACCCTCGCCATGTTCTCTCCCCTGCTGTGCGGCGGCCTGAGCCGCGACGCCGAACGTGCCCTCCTCCGCACGTTCGAGGGGCCGAAATTCTGCGGCCACCCCGACCTCCGGTACGCCGTGCCGCCGTCGACGTCGCCGGTGTCGGGCGACTTCCGCCCGCGCGAATACTGGCGCGGTCCGGTGTGGCCGGTGATGACGTGGCTGTTCTCCTGGGCGTTCGCCCGCCGCGGGTGGGCCGAGCGCTCGCACCTGCTGCGGTCCGAGGGGCTGCGGCAGGCGAGCGACGGCAGTTTCGCCGAATACTACGAGCCGTTCACCGGTCAGCCCCTCGGCAGCATGCAGCAGTCGTGGACGGCCGCTGCGGTTTTGGACTGGTTGGGCTGACGCCCCCGTGAGTACTTATTAACCGCCCGTGGTTAATAAGTACTCACGGGCGCTAGTCGCACAAGCGGATCGGGCCGAGTTCGGCGTACCGGTCGCCGGGTCCGGGGTTGTCGGCCGGGGCGGCGCCGCCGAGGTGGTGCATCACTCCCCAGACGGCGTTGAGCGCGGTCTGCACGGCGCCCTCCGCCCAGCCCGCGGTCCACGAGATGTCGTCGCCGGCCAGGAAGATGCCGCGGTGCCGCGGGTCGAGTTCGTCCTGCACGAAATGGCTGAACAGCCGCTCCTGGTACCGGTAGTGGCCGGGGAGGTTCGCCTTGAACGCGCCCATGAAGTCGCGCTCGGTCTCCCAGGACAGCGTGACCGGCGTGGAGATGATGTGACTGCGGAAGTCGACGCCCGGGTAGATCTCCTCGAGCGACTTGATCATGAGGTTCATCCGCTCGGTCGCGTCGAGCGGCAGGAGTTTGAGCGAATCGTCGGACCACGTGTAGGACAGGCAGATCAGGCCGGGCTTGTCGTCGCCGTGGTCGAGGAGGTAGGTGCCGCGGCTCATCCGGTCGGTCAGCGTCATGCTGACGAGGTCGCGGCCGGTGACCGGGTCCTTGTCCTTCCAGAATGGACGGTCCACGAGGGCGAACACCTTCGTCGAACCCATGTAGTGGGTGCGTTCGATGGCGGTCCAGTGGTCGATCGGGAACAGGTCGTCGTCGCAGTGAATGTTGTTGAGCAGCATCCAACTCTGCGCGGTGAAGACGGCGGCCGGGTAGGTGCGGATCTCACCGGACGAGTCGGTGACCGTCACCTGGTGCGGTGCGGTGCGCCGGACCTCCGTGACGCGGGGACGGGTTTCCCCGCCGTTCAGCGAGCGCACCGACGTGCCGTCCGGCCAGTGCGCCATCCCCGTCGGGGTGTCCGTCCACAGGTGCAGCGGCAGTTGCTGCGACCCGCCGACGATGCCGCGGTGGTGGTCGTCGGCGGCGGTGATCACGACGCGCAGGATCTCGAGGATCGAGTTGGGGAAATCGGTGTCCCAGCCGCCTGTTCCGAAACCGACCTGCCCGAACACTTCCCGGTGCCGGAACGACGCGAAGTGCTTGGACGACGCGAGGAAGCCGTAGAACGTCTGATCGTCCAGCCGGACCACGAGGTCGTTCCAGATCCGCTTGAGTTCGGCGGTGTCGCGATCGCGGATCGCCTGCTGGAGCGGGATCAGTTCGGCGTGGTCCTCGAGGGTGCGCTGCCACGCGTCGGAGACCTCCCGGAACACGGGCGGCAGATCGTCGAGGTGCTGCGCGTAATAGGTTTCGCCCTTGAGGTCGATGACCGTGCTGGGGGTGGCGTCGGCGAGCGGGTTGGGGAACGCCTCGGTCCGCAGCCCGGTGGCGTCGAGGTAGTGGAACAGGGTGGTCGACGACGGTGGGAACCGCATCGCGCCCATCTCGGCCACCACACCCGGGTGGCCCTCGAACGGCTGCGACCGCATCCGGCCACCGATCTGATCCGCCTCGTAGACAATCGGTTTCAGGCCCAGCTTCATCAGCTCGTACGCGGTGACCATGCCCGACAGTCCGCCGCCGATGACCGCCACCTCGGTGCCGTGCCGGTCGGCGGGCACCGCACCGAGGCCCGACGGGTGGGTGACGTAGTCGTCGTAAGCGAAAGGGAAATCGGGACCGAACATCGTCAGCGGCGGGACGTCGGTGTCCGTAGCGGTGCTGTCCGGGGTGACGGGGATCGTCATGAAGTCTTCTCCTGCGGGAAGGGGTAGAGGTCGACGCGTCGGTCGTCGAGATGGGTGTTCTCACGGCGGGATCGGTGGAGGACGTCGAGTTCGAGGTCGACGACGGCCAGTTCTTCGTGGCGGCCCGCCCGGGCGAGTTCGGTGCCGTCGGGTGCGATCGCGCAACTGGACCCGCAGTAGTCGAGTTCGGTTTCGGTGCCGCACCGGTTGACGTACGTGACGAACATCTGGCTCTCGTAGGCCCGGGTGGGGACGACGCTTTCCGCGATGAATTCGTACGGACTCATCAGGCCGGTGGGGACGACGAGCCACTGGGTTCCCCGGTCGGCATGGGCGCGAACGGCTTCCGGGAACTCGACGTCGTAGCAGATCAGGAGTCCGCACCGGATGCCGTCGTGGTCGAACTGGACCACCAGTTCGTCGCCGGCCGCGAAGTGCGACCGGTCGAGGTCGCCGAACAGGTGCGTCTTGCGGTAGTTCGCCAGCGAGTTCCCGGACGGATCAAGTGCCTGCACGCTGTTGTAGACGACGTCGCCGTCCGCCTCGGGGTAGCCGTAGACGACGGTGATCCCGGACTCGCGAGCGATCTCCGCGATCCGTGCCGCGATCGGTCCGTCGGCGGGTTCGGCCCGCTCAGCGATGAGGGATCCGATGTTGTAGCCGGTGGCCGCCATTTCCGGGCAGACCAGGATGGACGCCCCGGATGCGGCCGCGCTCTGCGCGGCGGAGGCGATGGCGGAGAGGTTCGCCGCGACGTCGAAGGACAGTTCGGGACCTTGGAACAGTGCCGCCCTCATCGCGCCTCGACCTCTTCCGGCCTGCTGCGGAGTTCGGACTTGCGGACGCCGTAGGCGAAGTAGATCGCGAGCCCGACCGCCATCCACAGCGCGAACGCCACCCACGTCGAGACGCCGAGGCCGAACAGCAGCAGCGCGCAGAACACCACGCCGAGGACGGGCATCAGCGGGAACAGCGGGGTCCGGAAACTGCGGTGCAGGTCGGGGTGGCGGCGGCGCAGGATGATGACGGCGATGTTGACGAGCATGAACGCGAACAGCGAGCCGATGCTCGTCGCGTCGGCGAGTTCGCCCAGCGGCACGAACCCGGCGAGCGCGGACACGATGGCGCCGACGACGACGATGTTGACGACGGGCACCCGGGTGCGCGGGCTGACGCGGGAGAAGATCCGCGGAACGAGGCCGTCGAGCGACATCGAGTACAGAATGCGGGTCTGTCCGTACATCACTGCGAGGACGACGCTGGCGATGGCGATCACCGCGCCTGCGGACAGGAAGATGGCGGGCCAGGTGCTGGTGGTCGCGGCATTCAGGATGGTCGCGAGCGCGGCGCCCTCACCGGCGATGTCCTGCCAGGGCATCGCCCCGACGGCCGCGATCGCGACCAGGCAGTAGAGGATCGTGACGATCAGGAGCGACAGGATGATGGCGCGGGGAAGGTCGCGCTTCGCGTTCTTCGCCTCGTCGCCGGCGGTCGACGCGGCGTCGAACCCGATGTAGGCGAAGAACACCTGCGAGGCCGCGGCCGTCACGCCTGCGGCGCCGAGGGGAATGAACGGTGCGAAGTTCCCGGCGCGGAACGCGGTGAACGCGACCGCGCAGAAGAACACGAGCACGAGGATCTTCAGGGCCACCATGACCGTGTTCACCAGGGCGCTCTCCGACGCTCCCCGGGTCAGCAGTGCCACCGCGACGAGCACGATGACGATGGCGGGCACGTTGACGATGCCGCCCGCTCCCGGTGATTCGCTGATCGCGGCGGGGAGCGCGATGCCGAACATGCCGTGGAGTAGTTCGTTGATGTACTCGCCCCAGCCGACGGCGACGGCCGCGACCGAGACACCGTACTCGAGCATCAGGCACCAGCCGCAGATCCATGCGAACAGTTCGCCCATCGTCGCGTAGGTGTACGAGTAGGAGCTGCCGGAGACGGGGATGCTGCCCGCGAGTTCCGCGTAGGAGAGGGCGGAGAAGAGGGCGGTGAACGCCGCGAGCACGAAGGCGAGGACGACGGCGGGGCCGGCCTTGGGTGTCGCCTCGCCGAGGATGACGAAGATGCCCGTGCCCAGCGACGCGCCGATGCTCAGTGCGGTGAGGTGCACCAGGCCCATCGACCTCTTGAGACCGTGACCGGGTTCCTGGTCGTTGCGCGCCACGATAGCGTCGACCGATTTGCGGGCGCGCAGTGCGCCGGCCAGTCCGGGCGGGCGCGGAGAAATCTTGGTGATGTCCAACGTTGAGCTCCTGAGCGGTGGAGTGATGCGCACAACAATGAACGGGCGAGCCGTGACTGTCAACACATGTTTCCTAAACCGCTTGACGGTTTCCTAGCGGGAGGTGGGCCGGACGTCGTCCGGTAGTGCTGGGGCCAGAATCCACAGAACGGTCGCGGTGTCGTCGCCGAGCGCGCGGAAGCTGTGCGGCAACTGGGGGGAGAAGGTGAACGCGTCCCCGGTCGCGAGCGACACGTCCTCGCCTGCCCCCGGGCCGTTGAAGGAAATGCAGATCTCGCCCGACACGACGTAGACGAAGGCGACGTCGACCGGCAGTTCGTACGTTTCCGAGCCGCTCCCGCCGCCGGGTTCGATCCGGCTCAGGAGCGACTGGACGCGGCGCTCACCAAACGGGGTCAACAGGAACTCGGCCATGCGCTCCCCGCCGAAGCTGATCGGCGGGTAGGCGTCGGCGCGTACCACCTCACCTGCGGCGGAGCTCTCGAACAGCGACCCGACGGGAATGTTCAGGGCGGCGCAGATCCGCACCAGCGTGGCGACGGACGCGCTCGCGTGGTCCCGCTCGATCTTCGACAGGTAGCCCTTGGTGATGCCGCAGCTCGCGGCAAGTTCGTCGAGCGTGAGGCGCTGTGCCTGCCGAGCCGCCTTGAGCCGGGGGCCGATCCTGGGCGCGTCGACGCCCGACGCACCTTCGGTTGCGAGGTCGTTCGCCATGCATCGATCCTTCGTTGTGTCTCGTATAGGAAACAGGTGTTGACAAGAATGCGTTCCAAGGAAACGATACGACGAAGCCACGTCTCCGGCACACACCGAAGGATTCCGATGACTACAGACCACGACGCAATAAAGGGCCCCGTCGACGCGACCCGCACCCCGCGCTACGCCGAACCCAGCACGTTCGCCCGCCTCCCCCGGCTCGACGAGGTTTCCCGCGCCGACGTCACGGTGCTGGGTGTTCCGTTCGACTCCGGCGTGAGCTACCGTCCCGGCGCACGCTTCGGCCCCGGCCACATCCGCGCCGCGTCGAAGCTCCTGCGCCCGTACAACCCCGCACTCGACGTGCACCCCTTCGGTGCGCAGCAGGTCGCCGACTTCGGTGACATCGGCGTCAATCCGTTCGACATCCAGGAAGCCCTGGCCACCGTCGACGGTGCCGTCACCGACCTGCGCAAGGACGGCTCGACCGTGCTGACGCTCGGCGGCGACCACACCATCGCCCTGCCGATCCTGCGTTCCCTCGCCCGCGACCACGGTCCCATCGCCGTCCTGCACTTCGACGCGCACCTCGACACGTGGGACACCTACTTCGGCGCCCCCTACACGCACGGCACCCCGTTCCGGCGGGCCAGCGAGGAGGGGCTGATCGACCTCGAGCGGTCGCAGCACATCGGCATCCGCGGCCCGCTGTACAGCAAGAAGGACCTCGAGGACGACGCCGTTCTCGGCTTCCAGGTCATCCGGTCCGACGACTACGAGGTGGACGGCGTCGCCAGCATCGTCGAACGGATGCGTCGACGGCTCGACGGCGGTCCGGTCTACGTGTCCGTGGACATCGACGTCCTCGATCCCGCGCACGCGCCGGGCACCGGCACACCCGAGGCCGGCGGCATGACGTCCCGCGAACTGCTGAACACACTGCGCGGACTCGTCGGCCTGAACGTGGTCGGCGCCGACATCGTGGAGGTCGCGCCCGCATACGACCACGCCGAGATCACCGGCATCGCGGCGGCGCACGTCGCGTACGAGTTGCTGTCGGTGCTCGCGATCAATGCGTCGTCGGCTCCCGGACGGGCAGGCCGCGGTGAGGCACTCCGGCAGGCGGCGTATGTGACGAAGTGACGCCGCCGGCCCCGGTCAATCGCGCGAGCGTCAACCGGGGCAATCCGGTCGGGTACTCGAACGGTGCGAAAAGCGCATTCCATACCCGTCGCCACGCCGTACTCGTTCGCCGAGATGTTCGTCTGGCCAGGGTTGCAGCACTGCCGCCTTCGCCTTTTCGTCAGACGGCGAGAGTAATGGTCCAAGACGCGTCCCCGCGGGACGGACTCACCGTGTTGGACAAATTCGAGTTGCTTGTTCGAGGCAGGCGCGGGGGCCAACGTATGTGTAAGGAGAACCTCGCCACAAACTGCACGGCTATGTGCCCGAGAAGGTGTCCAGGTCCAGGCTGACCTCGATCCCATTCTTCTCCACGACGATCCGCGGATGCTCGGCCCCGGTCGCCGCTAGGTACTGCCGCAGCGTCGAGAGGAGCAAGTCGTCGCGCCGCTCGATCTTCGACACCGCCGCCTGCTCCACGCCGAGCACTTTCGCCACCTCGGTCTGCGTGAGATCACCGGCCCTACGGATGTCGGCGAGAGTCTGCACGTAGACCCGGTTCATTTCCGCCGTCTCCGCACGGACACGCTCCACCTCACTGGTGATGGCGGAGTGCGCCGTCAGCTCTGCGATCCTCTCGTTCGCCCGCCTGAACGTGCGCTTGTCAGTCATGATCCTCACCTCGGGTTTCGAAGAGCCACTGCTCGATCGCCGCATCGGCACGAGAACCGACGCTGTTGTAGAACACATCCCCCATCTGCGCCTTGTCCCCCGCGAACAGCGCCACCACCACGACGTCGGTGCCCAGCGGGAACCAGCAGATCACCCGGACCGCGACACCCTCGTCGAACGGGTGCGAGGTCCGCCACACGGATACCCGCCTGGACTGACGCACCCGCTTCAATCCTGGCAGATCCACCGATGGTGGTTCCTCCAGTGCGGCCAGATCCGCCAACGCGGCCGTCACATGTGCCAACACCTGCACCGCGTGAGCGTCCCCACGCTCCGCCTGCTCCTCGAGGCGATCGAGGTAGGCGAAGAAGTCTTCCGGCATGTCGACGATCACCCACAGAGCATTCCATTGATGGAATAGTCCGTCAATGGAATGCAGAGCAGTCTCGAGCGACGTCCAGAGATCCGGAAGGGGTCGAGTCCGAGCCGCAATTCGGCGGCTTCGTGCTCGCGCAAAAGCCTGCCATCAGAAGTGCAACTCGGGCACCAAGTCTTCGCCGTCGGTTCACACAGTGCATGGCCGCCGATACTCCGCTCGACGACGAGGACATACGGCTGGTGTCAGGTGAGTTCGAGGGCCCGGGCGAGGACGGGCCACGATTCGTGCAGGGCGTCCTGCCAGTAGCCCCACGAATGTGTGCCGGTGTCCCGGAAGTTCACGGTCGCGGGAATGCCGAGGGTGTCGAGCCGGTCGACCAGCCGGTGCGTGCAGTAGTTCGTCGCCGCCTCGATGACGCCGCCGATCACGATCTGGTCCGGGAGCGGGGGCGCCGCGGCGGGGCGGACGGCGTCGAGGGCCTCGTACGGTCCGGGCAGTCCGCTGGCGTTGGAGATGTACAGCTCGAGCCCGCGGAGTTTGTCCGCGTTGACGTAGGGGTCGTGTGCGGTCCAGGCCGGGTCGTCGGTGGGGCCCCACATGTTCTCGGTGTTGCCGCCGCCCACCACCTCGACCACGAGCCGGACCAGGTTCTGCCCGATCGGGTCGCTGGTCATCGCACAACCGCTGTACGACGCGACACCCCGGTACAGGCCCGGTGCCTGGACCGCGAGGTCGATCACCGAGCCGGCCGACATCGACAGTCCGCCGATCGCGTTCACCCTGTTGGCGCCGAGCGCGGTGTCCAGCACCGGCGGCAGTTCCTCGGTGAGGAACGTCTGCCACTGGTTGCGCCCGAGGACGGGGTCGTCGTTCCGCCAGTCGGTGTAATAGCTGATGTAGCCGCCGACGGGGATCACGACGTTCGCGTTCTTGTCGGCGAAGAAGTCGACGATGTCGGTCTGCCGAATCCAGTTGGCGCCGTCCTCACCGGCTCCGGCCCCGTTCAGCAGATACAGCGTGGGACGCGGGACGCTGGTGTCGGCGGGGCGCAGCACCTGCAGTTCCACGACCTCGTTCATCGACGGCGAGTACACGAAGACGTTCCAGCGACGATCGTCGATCTTCTCGATCCGGTCGAGGCTGCCGGACGCGCTCGGCGCCACCACCGCACCGCCGTCGGCGGGCTCGGCCGTCGCCACCGGGCCGGGAAGGCCCAGGAGCAACGCTGCGGCCACGGTGGCCACGCCCGCGGTGAACAGTCTCATCGGTCGATCTCCATTCTCGAAACGTGATTCGCGTCGTCGGTGAGGTAGTCGGCGAGCAGCGGGCCGATCACCCGGACCGCGGCAGGTTCGGTGATCTGCCAATGATTCGACTCCACGGGGTGATTCGTGATCCGCCCGTTCACCCAGGAGCGCCAGGTGCCGACCGCTCGCCGCAGCGTCGGGTCATCGTGCGCCGCCGTGAAGAACAGCACGTCCCCGTCGAACAGTCCCGGCCGGTAGTCGCGCATGAGGCCCGCGTTGTGGTGCGCGGCCGCGGTCAGGCGGCGCACGTGCTCGGGGCTCAGGGCCGACAGCACGGCGGCCGTGTCCTCGCCGTCCCCGGGTGCCGGCTGTTCGGTGATCTCCTGCGACTGCTGCGTTTCCGCGAAGCTGTCGAGCATCACCAGTGAGCCGACCGCGTGTCCGGACTCCTGCAGTTGCACCGCCATCGCGTGGGCGATGACGCCGCCGATCGACCAGCCGGCCAGATCGTAGGGACCGTCCGGCTGGATCCTCCGCACCTCGGCGAGGTACCGGGCGGCGAGTTCCTCGATCGAGCCGGGCAGCACCTCCCCGGCGACGGCCGGGGTCTGGATGCCGAACACGGGCCGGTCGTTGTCGATGTGCTCGGCGAATCCCGTGTAGCACCAAGACAGTCCGCTGATCGGGTGAATCCAGAACATCGGCGTACCCGCGCCGTCGGCCCGGATCGGGAAGACCACGTCGAGGGCGGTGTCCGCGGTGTCGCCGTCGGCCGCGTCCATGCGCGCGGCGATCGCGGCCGGTGTCGGTTCGGTCATCAGCCACTGCAGCGACACGGTCACGTCGCTGCTCGCCCGCAGACGGCTCACCGCCCGCATGGCCGACAGCGACGTGCCGCCGAGGTCGAAGAAGTTGTCGTCGGCGCCGACCCGGTCGACCCCGAGGACTTCGGCGAAGACCGTCGCGATCGCGCTCTCGTGCCCCTCGGCCGGCGGACGGTATTCGGCGGCAACGAAATCGGGGCGGGGCAGCGCATCCACGTCGAGCTTCCCGGTGGGCGTGAGCGGGACGGAATCGATGCACACCACCGCCGACGGCACCATGTGCGTCGGGAGGAACTCGGACACGAACGCTCGAATCCGCGCGGGATCCGGGGCGGATCCCGCGGCAGGCACCACATACGACACGAGCACCGTGTCGCCGGACGGGCCGCGGCGGCCGAGCGTGATCGCGTAGTCGACGTCGGGGTGTTCCAGTACGGCGGCATCGATTTCGCCGAGTTCGATGCGATAGCCCCGGACCTTGACCTGGTGATCCGAGCGGCCGAAGTACTCCAATTCTCCCGCCGCGGTCCAGCGGACGACGTCGCCGGTGCGGTACATGCGGTCGCCGGGTGCGCCGTGGGGGTTGGCGACGAACCGTTCGGCGGTGAGGCCGTGCCGGGCGTGGTAGCCGCGGGCCAGTGCCGGTCCCGCGACGTACAGTTCGCCGGGGACACCGGAGGGGACGGGGCGCAGTCGGGTGTCGAGGACCATGATCTCGAAGCCGCGGACCGGGTGCCCGATGGTGATCGGCTGCCCGGCTGCGAGGTCGCCGACGGTGGAGATGTCGGTGGCCTCGGTGGGTCCGTAGCCGTTGAGCATGGTGCGTCCGGGTTGCCAGCGGGCCACCAGTTCGGGGGTGCATGCTTCGCCACCGACGCCGAGTACCCGCAGCTCCTCCAACCCCGCAGGGTCGATCGACGACAGCATGGCCGGGGTGATCAGCGCGTGCGTCACGTGCTCGCCGCGGACGAAGGCCGCCAGTTCCTCCCCGCCGATCACGCTCGGTGGGGTGATCACCAGAGTCGCTGCGGCGGAGAGGGCGGACATCATCTCGCCCACCGCCATGTCGAAGCTGGGCGACGTGTTGTGCAGGAACCGGGACGACGGGTCGACGCGGTAGTGCTCGCGACGTTCGGTCGCGAGGTTCGCCAGCCCGCCGTGGGTGACCACGACACCCTTGGGTCGCCCGGTGGAGCCCGACGTGTAGATCATGTACGCCGGATTCTCGACGCGCACGGGCCGCGCGCGTTCCGCATCGGTCACCGGGGTGGCCGGCGCGGCTTCGAGTGCGCCCGCGAGTTCGTCGAGGACGAGCCAGGACACGCTGTCCGGCAAGGCGTCCTGCTCCCCGGCGACGGTGATGCCGAGGTGGGCGCCGGAGTCGAACAGCATGTGGTCGATGCGGTCCATCGGGTAGGTGGGATCGACCGGGAGGTACGCGGCGCCGGTCTTGGCCACCGCCCACACCGACAGCACCGATTCCACCGACCGCGACAACGCGACCGCGACAAACGTTTCGGGTCCCACGCCCTGCGCGAGCAGAAGCCGGGCCAGACGGTTCGACCAGGCGTCCGCGTCGCGGTACGTCCAGTCACGACCCTGCCAGGACAGCGCGATCCCGTCCGGCGCGGAAGTCGTGGCGGCGTCGATGATCCCGGCGAGTGTGGCCGGCGCTGCGGTCGGCAGACCACGGACTGGGGCGAGGGCAGTGCGTTCCTCGGGGTCGAGGATCTCGATCCCGCCGATCGGTGCGGCGGGGTCGGCGACCAGCGCGGTGAGCACCTTCAGCAGCCGTGCGCGGAGCGCGGTCACGTACGTCGCGTCGAACACGTCGGTGCGATATCTCAGCGTGAACCGCAACCCGTTCTCGGCGAACACCGTGAGGGTGAGCGGGTAGTGGGTGGCTTCCTCGCCGGACACCCCGAGGACGGTCATGCCGTCGATCGACGTCACCTCGGCCAGCGCCGCGGTGTCCACGGGATACGACTCGAACACCGTCAGAGTGTCGAACAGCGCACCGCTGCCGGTGGTCTGCTGCACGTCGCTCAGGCCGAGATAGTGGTGATCGAGCAGGGTCGCCTGTTCCCGCTGCACCCGGATCAGGAGGCCGGCCGCCGACTCGTCCGGGTCGACCCGCACCCGCACGGGCAGGGTGTTGATGAACAGGCCGACCATCGACTCGACGCCCTCGAGCTCCGCCGGCCGCCCCGACACCGTCGCCCCGAACACGACGTCGTCGCGGCCGAGCATGCGGGACAGCAGGATTCCCCACGCGGCCTGCACCAGCGTGTTGAGGGTGACACCGAGTTCCGCGCCGAGCGCGGTCAGCTGCGCGGAGAGGCCGGGTCCGGCGTCCGCGTCCACCGCGGCCACCTCTGCGGGTCCGGGTAGTCCGGGACCGTCGGAGGCGACGAGCGTCGGCTGCTCGACGCCGGTCAGCGCCTCGGCCCACACCTGCCGGGACGCGGCGCGGTCGCGCGACGCCAGCCACGACAGGAACGCGCGGTACGACGGCACCCGCGGCAACACGGACGCGTCACCCCGGGTGGCGTACAGGACCAGGAGTTCCTTCAGCAGCAGCGGCATGGACCAGCCGTCGACGAGGATGTGATGCAGGGTGACGGCGAGCGCGTGGTGCCCGTCGCCGTCGTCGATCAGCGTGAACCGCAGGAGCGGGGGCGACGCGAGGTCGAATCGGCGTTCGCGGTCGGCGGCGAGCGCCTCGTCCCGCGCAGCCAACCGGGCGGCCTCGTCCATGGCCCCGAGATCGATGGTGCGCCACGGAATCTGCACGCGGTCGAGGACCACCTGGACGAGCTCGCCGGTGCTCGCGCCGACGAACGCGGTGCGCAGGTTCGGGTGCCGGTCGAGCAGCGCGGAGATCGCCGCACGCATCCGGTCGGCGTCCACGACGCCGCCGAGGTCGAGCACCGTCTGCGTCGTGTAGACGTCCACCGTGTCCTGCGCGAGCTGTGCGTGGAACGCGAGCCCGTGCTGCAACGGCGACAGCGACCAGACGTCGGACAGCGCCTCGAACTGCTCTTCCCACAGTTCCAGGTCGCGCTGCCCCACCAGGACGAGGGGTACGTCCGACGGGGTGAGCCCGCCCGCCGTTCCGCTGTCCACGTGCGCGGCGACTGCGGTGAGCGCTCGCGTCCACAGGTCGGCCAGTTCCCGGACGTCCGTATCCGACAGCAGTTCCCGGGGATACGAGAACGTGGCCGCCAGCCGGGATTCGCCGTCGACCCCGGTGACGATCGCATTGACGTCGAGAACGGCGGCGGCGGGCATGTCGTCGTTGCCGACACCCCGGAGGTCGTCGATGTCCGGGGCGGGGGTCCATCCCAGGCGCGCGAACTCCTCCGGAATGTCGGCCTCGGATACCCGGCCCAGGTAGTTGAAGCTGACCTGAGGGGTCGGGAGTTCCTGCAGCGCCGCGGCGGTCTCGGAGTTGAGATGGCGCAGCAGCCCGTAGCCCAGTCCGCGGGCGGGCACCGCGAGCAGATTCTCCTTGACGGCCTTGACGGCGCGGGAGGTGTCGGCCGTCCCCGCCAGGGCGGCGTCGACGTCGATGCCGCCGAGGTCGAGACGAACCGGATACACGCTGGTGAACCATCCGACCGTGCGGGAGAGGTCGGCGCCGGGTGCCGCCTGTTCCTCACGTCCGTGGCCCTCGAGTTGCAGGAGCAGCGACGGCTCGTCGATGCCCCGGCGACGCCGCCAGGCGCTCACGGCCAGGGCGAATCCGGCGATCAGCCCGTCGCCCACGCCGCCGCGGAAGGCGGCCGGAACGGAGGTCACCAGCGATCGTGTCACCGACGAGTCGAGTTCGACGCGCACGTGGTCGACCGTCGCCAGGACGTCGACGGCGGGGTCGAACGGCCGGGACCCGAGCGTCGGGTCCGGACCGTCGAGAATCCGATCCCAGAGCGGCAGTTCCGCAACCCGTTCCGGGCTGCGCGCGTCCTCGGCGAGGGCGTGCGCCCACCGCCGCATCGACGTGCCGACCGGCGGGAGCGTCGCGGCCCCGCCGGACGAGATCTGCGCCCAGGCGGCGATCAGGTCCGGAATCAGGATGCGCCAGGACACGCCGTCGACCACGAGATGATGGGCGGCGACGATCAGACGGCCGCTGCGTCCCGGTGTGCCCACCGGATCGAGCCAGACGAACTGCAGCATGATGCCGGCCCGCGGATTCAGGCGGCCCAGCGCCGAATCCAGTTCCTGGCGTGCCGGTTCCGTCGGATCGACACGCGGATCCCAGTCGATCCGGTGCACGAGGGAGGCGACGTCGACGGCGCCTGCCGGTGCCACCTCCAGCGTGTTTTCGCCGACGAGACGGGCACGCAGCATGTCGTGGTGATCGATCACGGCGGACAGCGTCGCGAGCAGACCCACCCGGTCGATGCCCACCGGCAATTCCAGCGCGACCGACTGCGAGTAGCGGTCGAGGGTGCCCCCGCGCTCGGTGACCAGACGCATCACCGGGGTGAGCGGAAGCGGGCCGACACCGCCACCCGGAAGTTCCTCGAGCACGACGGGTTCGGTGTCGTTGGCCCGCGCCGCGACCAGTGCGAGAGCGGCAACGGTCTTGTGCTCGAACACGTCCCGGGGCGAGATGATCAGCCCGTGCGCCTTCGCCCTCGACGCCAGCTGGATCGACGCGATGCTGTCGCCGCCCAGGCCGAAGAACGAATCGTCGACGCCGACCGTCGCGACGCCGAGGAGTTCGGCGAACACGGCCGCCAGGACCTTCTCGGTGTCGGTGACCGGCGCCCGGAACCGTGCGGACGCGGTGACGAACACGGGCTCCGGCAGCGCCGCGCGGTCGAGTTTCCCGTTCACCGTCACCGGCAGCGCCTCGATCACCACGTAGGCGTCCGGGATCATCGGCGCCGGCAGGGTGTCCTCGAGGTGGTGCCGGATCGTGTCCGTGTCGACTGCGTGACCGGCGGCAGGCACGAGGTAGGCCGCGAGACGCTGACCCGACGGGGTGTCGTGGACGACGACGGCGGCCTGAGCCACCGTGTCGTGCCGGGTCGCCGCCGACTCGATCTCCCCCAGCTCGATCCGGTTGCCGCGGATCTTCACCTGGCTGTCGCCGCGGCCGAAGTACTCGAGTCCGTGCGTTCCGTTCCAGCGGACGACGTCGCCGGTGCGGTACATGCGGTCGCCGGGTGCGCCGTGGGGGTTGGCGACGAACCGTTCGGCGGTGAGGCCGTGCCGGGCGTGGTAGCCGCGGGCCAGTGCCGGTCCCGCGACGTACAGCTCGCCGGGGACACCGGAGGGGACGGGGCGCAGTCGGGTGTCGAGGACCATGATCTCGAAGCCGCGGACCGGGTGCCCGATCGTGACGGGTGCACCGGATACGAGGTCGCCGACCGTGGAGATGTCGGTGGCCTCGGTGGGCCCGTAGCCGTTGAGCATGGTGCGTCCGGGTTGCCAGCGGGCCACCAGTTCGGGGGTGCATGCTTCGCCACCGACACCGAGCACCCGCAACTGCGGGTGTCCGCCGGGATCCATCGTGGCCAGCACTGCCGGGGTGATCAGCGCATGGGTGACCCGCTGACGGTCCAGGAGGCCGGACAGTTCGTCGCCGCCCACGATCTCGGTCGGTGTGATCACCAGCGTGGCGGCGGCGCTCAGTGCCGACACCATTTCGCCGACGGCCATGTCGAAGCTCGGCGACGCCTTGTGCAGGAACCGGGACGACTGTTCGATGCGGTAGTGCTCGCGGCGTTCGGCGGCGAGGTTCGCGATGCCGCCGTGGGTGACGACGACGCCCTTGGGCAGACCCGTCGAGCCCGACGTGTAGATCATGTACGCCGGATTCTCGACGCGGACCGGGCGGATCCGGTCCCTGTCGGTGATCGGTTCGGAGCTCGCGGACTCGTGCCGGGCGGTCACGTCGGCGGTGTCGAGGGTCAGCCAGACAACGGTGTCCGGCAACGCGGCCCTCTCACCGGACAGCGTGACACCGAGGGTGGCGCCCGAGTCGGTGAGGATGTGCGCGACGCGATCCGCCGGGTACGTCGGATCCACCGGCACGTACGCGGCACCCGTCTTGGCGACCGCCCACACGGACAGCGCCGATTCGAGCGAACGCGGGAGGGCCAGGGCCACGAACGTTTCCGGGCCCACGCCGTGCGAGAGCAGCACCCGGGCCAGCCGCGTGGACCACTCGTCCGCCTCGCGGTACGTGTACTCCCGACCGTTCCAGCTCAGCGCGGACGCGTCCGGATCGGTCCGGACGGCGGCGTCGATCAGGCCCGCGAGGGTGGCCGGGGGCGCCGACGGCACACCTCTAACGGGGACCGCGGCCCACTCGGCCGGATCCAGGAGGTCGATGTCGCCGACGACCGTGCCCGGGTCGGACACGGCGGCGTCGAGGACACGGACGAACCGGTGGGCGAAGTCCTCCGCGGTCGTGCGATCGAAGAGGTCGGTGGCGAAGCGCAGCGCGCCCGACAACCCGGCCGGCGACTCGCCCTCGGACAGGACCAACGCGAGGTCGAACTGGGCGGTGTCCGCCTCGAAAGGAACGGGTTCCACGGTCACACCGGGCAATTCGAAACGCGTGACGCCGCGATGCTCGAATGACAGCGCCACCTGGAACAGCGGTGTGTGGGCCTGCGTGCGGGCGGGGGACAGGACGTCGACGAGCCGCTCGAACGGGATGTCCGCGTGCCCGTACGCGCCGAGGTCGGTGCCGAGCACCCGTGTCAGGAGTTCGGTGAAACTCTCGTGCGCCGCGACGTGCGTGCGCAGGACGAGGGTGTTGACGAACATCCCGACCAGGTCGTCCAGGTGCTGCTCGCCGCGACCCCCGACCGGGGTGCCGACGGCGATGTCGGACGTCGACGACAGCCGCGACAGCACGACCGCCAGCGCCGCGTGCAGCACCATGAACACGGTGGCGCCATGATCGCGGGCCGTCTGCTCGAGTGCCACGGCGGTGGCCGCGGGGACGTCGAAGCGCACGGTGCCGCCGCGCTGCGAAGGCACGGCGGGGCGCGGCCGATCGGTGGGCAACTCCAGCAGGTCCGGGAGCCCGGACAGCGTCTCGGTCCAGTACCGGATCTGCTGTGCGGACAGGGATTCCGGATCGGTCTCGGAGCCGAGTGCCGCATGCTGCCAGATCGCGAAATCGGCGTACTGCATCGGCAGCGGTGACCAGTCCGGCGCCCGGCCCGCACTTCGGGCGGTGTAGGCGACCATGACATCGCGGGCGAGCGGGCCCATGGACACGGCGTCGCCGCTGATGTGGTGCACGACGATCACGAGCACGTATTCGTCGACGGCGGTGCGCAGAAGCCTTCCCCGGATGGGGATTCCCGCGGTCACGTCGAAGCCGCCGTGCAGGGTGCGGCGGACCTCGTCCGGAAGGTCGTCGGCGGTGACGTCGATCGGGGTGAGGTCGAGGTCGACCCGGTCTGCGGGCAGGATCACCTGCGCGGGGCCGTCCCCGTCGTCGGGGAACACGGTACGCAGCGACTCGTGACGCTCCAGCACGTCGTGGACGGCGGTGTGGAGGGCCGCGACGTTCAGGGTTCCGCTCAGCCGGATGGCGAGCGGAAGGTTGTAGGCGGCCGACTCGGGATCGAAGCGGTTGAGGAACCACATCCGGTTCTGCGCCGGCGACAGCGGGATTCGTTCGGGACGCGGGGCCGCCTCGAGTGCCGTCCCGCCACCCGTGCCGGCGAGCCCGGCGACGCGGGCGGCGAGTGCTTCGACGGTGGGGGCTTCGAAGAGTTCGCGGACGGGGATGCGGGTGTCGAGGGCGCGGCCGAGTCGGGCGGCGACCTGGGTGGCGATCAGGGAGTTGCCGCCGAGGGCGAAGAAGTCGTCGTCGAGTCCGATGCGGTCGAGGTGGAGGACGGCGGCGAAGGTGTGGGCGACGGTGGTTTCGGCGGGGGTGGCCGGGGCCCGGAAGGCGCGGGTTTCGAAGGTGGGTGTGGGGAGGGCTTTTCGGTCGAGTTTGCCGGAGGTGCCGAGGGGGAAGCTGTCGAGGACGAGGATGGTCTCGGGCAGCATGTAGGTCGGCAGGGTCTGCGCGATGTGGGTGCGCAGAGTGTTCGTGTCGGGGTCGGTGCCGGAGGTGGGGACGACGTAGGCGGCGAGGTGGTCGCCGGTGGGGGTGGGGACGACGAGGACCGCGGCCTGCGACACGCCGGTGTGGGTGAGGAGGGCGGTTTCGATTTCGCCGAGTTCGATGCGTTGGCCGCGGAATTTGACCTGGAAGTCGGTGCGGCCGATGTAATCCAACTCGCCGGTGGTGGTCCAGCGGACGAGGTCGCCGGTGCGATACATCCGCTCCCCCGTCTTGGAATACGGGTTGGCGACGAAGCGGTCGGCGGTGAGGTCGACGCGGCCGTGGTAGCCGCGGGCGAGCTGGACGCCGGCGAGGTAGAGCTCGCCGGGGACTCCGGCGGGGACGGGGTGCAGTCTCGAGTCGAGGACGTAGACGCGGCTGTTCCATTCGGGGGTGCCGATGGTCACGGCGCCGCCCTCGGGGGTGTCGGTGACGTCGGCGTAGGTGATGGAGACGGCGGCTTCGGTGGGCCCGTAGAGGTTGTGGACCCGGGCCGGGGAGATGTCGGTGAAGTCGTGGACGGTGGCGGCGGGCAGGGCCTCCCCGATCACGAACACGTCTTGCAGGGACGTGATCTGCTGTGGATCCACGGACCCCGCGAACACGGAGAGCATGGACGGGACGAAGTCGGTTGCGGTGACGCCGTATTGGTCGATCAACTCGGCGAGGTACTGCGGGTCGCGGTGCCCGTCCGGGGTCGCGACCACGAGGGTGGCACCGACCCGGAGCGGCAGGAAGAAGCCCCACAGCGACACGTCGAACGTCGTCGCCGTCTTCTGCAGGTACACGTCGCCGGCGCCCAGCGGATACTGGTTCGCCATCCACGCGATCTGGTTCACGATGGCGCGGTGGGTGACTGCTACGCCCTTCGGTTTGCCGGTGGAACCGGACGTGAAGATCACGTACGCCACACCGTCCGGGTGCACCGTCGAATTCGTCAGCGGCGCCGAGGAAACGCCGTCGACATCGAGGGTGTCGAGAAGGAGGACGGGCCTGTCACTCGCAAAGGCGTCCCGGGTGGTGGACAGGACGCAGGTCGGGTCGGCGGCGTCGAGGATGTAGCCGATGCGGTCGGTGGGATGGTCCGGGTCGACGGGCACGTAGCCGCCGCCGGCGGTCAGGACGGCGTACATGCCGACGACCAGGTCGAGGGAGCGGCGCATGGCCAACGCCACCAACGATTCCGGACCCACACCCTCGGCGATCAGGATCCGCGCGACCTGGTTGACCCGGTTCGCGAACTCCCGGTAGGTCAGCGATTCGCCCCCGAAGACGATCGCCGTTGCGTCCGGGGTCCGGCGAACCTGATCTGCGAAGGCGTCGAGCAGCAGGGCCTCGGGCAGCGGATGGACCGTCCGGTTGCGAATGTCGACCAGCTCGTCGTACTCACCCGAATCGAGCAACGACACATCACCGACCGTTGCGGACGGGTCGGCGGCCACGGCCCGCAGGATGCGCGTGAACTGTTCGGCGAACGTGGCGACGGTCGAGGCGTCGAACAGATCGGTGGAGTAGGTGAACGACGCGTGGATACCGCCCTCGGCCTGCTCGGTGAGCGTCAGATGCAGATCGAACTCGGCGGTCTGCAGCTCTGCCGGGACGGTCGAGACCACGAGTCCCGGCAGGTCGAACGTGGCGGGGGCGAGATTGTGGAAGGACAGGGCCACCTGGAACAGCGGGTGCCGCCCCTGGGAGCGAACCGGATCGAGTACTTCCACCAGCCGCTCGAACGGCACGTCGGCATGCGAGAACGCACCGAGGTCGGTCTCGCGGGTGCGCTCCACCAGTTCCTCGAACGTGGCCGCCGGGTCGATCTGGGTCCGCAGGACCAGGGTGTTGACGAACATGCCCACGAGGTCGTCGAGGGCCTGCTCGCCGCGACCGGCGACTGGAGTCCCGACCGCGATGTCCGCCGTGTTCGACAACCGGCTCAGGAACAGTGCGTATGCGGCGTGCACGGTCATGAACAGGCTGGCGTCGCGGGCGGCCGCGAGTTCGCGCAGCAACCCGTGGGTGTGGGCGTCGACGGTGAACGTCAGTTCCCTGCCGCGGTGCGACTGCCGACGCGGGCGCGGCCGGTCGGTGGGCAGGGTGAGCTCGTCCGGCAGATCGGCGAGAGTGCGTGCCCAGTAATCGGTTTGGCGGGACGCGAGCGACGTGGGGTCGTCCTCGTCGCCGAGCAGTTCGCGGTGCCAGAGGCTGTAGTCGGCGTACTGGACCGGGAGCGGCGACCACGCGGGCTCGCCGTGTTGTGCGCGTACGGAATACGCGAGCATCACGTCGCGGGCCAGCGGCGCGAGCGAGAATCCGTCGGCGGCGATGTGATGGACCACCACGACGAGAACGTGCTCGATCTCGGAGACCGCGAACAGACCGGCGCGCAGGGGCGATTCGGCGGTGAGGTCGAATCCCGTGGCCGCGAACTCCAGGGCCCGCTGCAACGCTTCGCTCTCGCTCACGTCGAGCACGGTCAGGCTGGGGAGCGCCGATTCGGTGGCGAGCAGGACCTGGTGCGGACCGGTGGGTGAGTCGGGGTAGATCGTGCGCAGCGCCTCGTGCCGTTCGAGGACGTCGCCGAGAGCTGTCCGCAGCGCGGAGACGTCGAGCGTTCCGGTCAGGCGGAGGGCGAGCGGCAGGTTGTCGACGGCGGAGGCCGGGTCGAACCGGTTGAGGAACCACACCCGCGCCTGCGCCGGGGACAGCGGAATCCGATCGGGTCTCGGACGTGCCTCGAGGACCGGACGGTCGGACTGTCCGGCGGCGTCCACGGCGGCGGCCAGCGCCGCGACGGTGGGTGCGTAGAACAGCGACCGCACGGACAGGGACGTGCCCGTGGCCGCGCGCAGGCGGGCGATCACCTGTGTGGCGGACAGGGAGTTGCCGCCGATCTCGAAGAAGCTGTCGTCGGCCCCCACCCGTTCGACGTCGAGAACATCCGTGAATACCTGCGCGACAATCAGTTCGGACGCAGTCGCCGGCGCCCGGAACATCGTCCGCGCCGCGAACATCGGGGCGGGCAGCGCCGGGCGGTCGATCTTCCCGGCCGGGGTGACCGGAATGGAGTCGAGCAGTGTGACGGTCGCCGGCACGAGCGCGCGGGGCAGGACTTCGACCGCCGCCGCCAGGATGTCGGAGACGTCGGGGCTGGTTCCCGGCGCGGGCACGACGTAGCCGACGAGTTGGTCGCCGAGCCGAGGGTGGTGGTGGACGGACGCTGCCGCGGCGACCACGTCGGGATGCCGGGACAGGGCGGCCTCGACCTCGCCGAGTTCGAGGCGCAGACCCCGCAGTTTCACCTGGGAGTCGGCGCGGCCCACATACGTGAGCTGCCCGTCGGTGCGCAGCCGCACCAGGTCGCCGGTCCGGTACATCCGGGACCCTTGCAGACCACAAGGATTGGCGACGAACCGGTCCGATGTCAGGCCGAACCGCGCGTGGTAGCCGCGGGCGACGCCGGGGCCGGACAGATACAGCTCACCCGTGACACCGCGCGGCACGGGCCGTAACCGGGAGTCGAGGACGAGCGCCTGCGCGCCGCCGAGCGGGCTGCCGATGGTGATGTCGGCACCCGGGGTGAGCGGTTCACCGATGGTGACGACGATGGTGGTCTCGGTGGGGCCGTAGCTGTTGAAGAACCGCCGCCCCGGGGCGAACTGCTCGACCAGTTGCGGCGGACACACCTCGCCCCCGACGACGACGGTGCGCAGGTCGTCGAGTTCACGGGCGTCGACGGTGCTCAGTGCTGCCGGGGCGGTGAGCACGTGGGTGATGCGCTGGTCGCGGAGCAGGGCGGTGAGGTCTTCGCCGCCGACCACGGACGGCGGTGCGATCACGAGGGTGGCCCCGGCGCTGAACGCCTGGATCATCTCGAACACGGAGGCGTCGAAACTCGCCGACGACAACCGGAGCACGCGGGACTGCGGCGTGGTACCCAGTTCGGGGCGCGCCTCCGCCGTGAACGCGCTCAGACCCGTGTGGGTGACCGTGACGCCCTTGGGAGTTCCGGTGGAGCCGGACGTGTAGATCAGGTACGCCGGGTGTGTCAGGCGCAGCGGCGTCGTGCGGTCGCGGTCGGTGACCGGCGCGGCCGACGCGACGAGTGCGGAGTCGTCCAGCAACAGCCACTCGGCGCCGGTGGGCAGCACCGCCGCGGTGGCGGTGTCGGTCAACCCCAGCGTCGCACCCGAGTCGGCGAGCATGTGCTCGATGCGTTCGCGCGGGTAGCTCGGATCGACGGGCACGAACGCGGCGCCCGTCTTGGCCACGGCCCACACGGCGAGTGCGGCCCGCGCCGTCCGCGGAAGTGCCAGCGCCACCACCGTTTCCGGCCCAACGCCGTGCGAGATGAGCACGCGCGCCCACTGGTTCGACTGCGCGTCGAGGTCGGCGTAGGAGAGTTCGCCCTCCTCCGAGACGAGTGCGATCCCGCCGTGTTCGGCTCCGCGAGCGAAGATGTCCGGCAACGTCCGCGCGGCCACGGCGGAGGGTGCGGGCAGCACGGTCAGTGTGGCGCGTTCGGCGGCGTCCAGCAGGTCCAGGTCGCCGACCGCGCGCCCCGGTTCGGTGATCGCGACCCGCAGGATCCGCTCGAAGCGGACGGAGAACGAGTCGATCGTGGCGCGGTCGAAGAGATCGGTGGCGAAGATCCACGACGCCGCCATCCCCGTGCCGTCGGGACGGAGGGTCAACTGCAGATCGAACTTCGCGGGCACCACACCGAGATCCATGGCGGACACGGACAACCCGGGCAGCGCGAGCTGGTCGACGGTCTGGTCCTCGAGCGACAGCGCCACCTGGAAGATCGGCGAATACGCCTGCGAGCGAGCCGGTTGCAGCAGATCGATCAGCCGCTCGAACGGCAGGTCGGCGTTGTCGTACGCCGCGAGATCGGTCTCCCGGACATGTCCCAGCACCTCGGCGAACGAGTGCGCCGGATCGATGTGGGTGCGCAGCGCGAGTGTCCCCACGAACATGCCCACCAGATCGTCGAGCGCCTGCTCGCCGCGGCCCGCGACGGGAGTGCCCACCACCACGTCCGTGGTGGCGGCGAGGCGCGCGAGGAGGGTGGCGAGGGCCGCGTGCGCCACCATGAACAGGGTGGCGCCGTGGCTGCGTCCGAATGCGGTGGCCTGCTCGACGAGTGCGCTGTCGAGGCGGAACGTCGCGACCTCTCCGCGCAGCGACGCCACGGCCGGACGTCGCCGGTCGGTGGGAAGTTCGAGCAACTCCGGGGCACCGCGCAACTGCTGACGCCAGTAGGCGGCCTGACGCGCTGCGACACTGCGGTCGTCCGCTTCGGCGCCGAGAAGCTGTCGCTGCCAGACGCTGTAGTCGGCGTACTGGACCGCGAGCGGTGTCCAATCCGGGGCCTGGTGGCCGGCGCGTGCGGTGTACGCCAGCATCAGGTCGCGGGCGAGCGGCCCCATCGACGCACCGTCCGCGCTGATGTGGTGCACCACCACGACGAGGACGTGTTCGTCCGGTGACAGTCGGAAGACGCGGCTGCGCAACGGGACCGATGCCGTCACGTCGAATCCGGTCGACAGCTCGGCGGTCAGCAGTGCGAACAGCTGGTCTTCGTCGTCCACCGGGCGCGGTTCGAGATCCACCGCGAGGGCGTCGAGGGGAACGATCCGCTGGTACGGACCGTCGACCGACTCGGGATACACGGTCCGCAGCGCCTCGTGACGCTCCAGGACGTCCCGCAGTGCCGCACCGAGGGCGGCGGTGTCCAGGTCGCCGGACAGTCGCAGCACGAGCGGGATGTTGTAGGCCACGGACTCGGGGTCGTAGCGGTTGAGGATCCACATCCGGGACTGCGCCGCGGACAGCGGAATACGATCCGGCCGTGCGATGCCGGCCAGCACCGGGCGGTCCCCGCGCTCGGCGGTGTCGACCACCGCGGCGAGGGCGGCGACGCCGGGCGCTTCGAAAATCACCCGCACTGCCAGCGACGTGCCCGCCGACTCGTTGACCCGGCCGATCACCCGGGTGGCACTCAGCGAGTTGCCGCCGAGGTCGAAGAAATCGTCTTCGGCTCCCACCATCTCGGCACCGAGCACGTCGGTGTAGGCGGCCGCGACCAGCCGTTCGGTGTCGGTGCGCGGGGCCACGTACGCGCGAACCGCGAAGACGGGTTCGGGCAGGGCCGTGCGATCCACCTTGCCTGCCGGGGTCAGCGGAACCCGGTCGAGCACCATCACGGTGGACGGCACCATGTAGCCGGGCAGGAGGCCGGCGGCGTGCGCCGCCACCTCGACCGGGTCGACAGCAGATCCGTCGGCGGGCAGCACGTAGGTAACCAGCGCCGTCGCGTCGTTTCGGACGGCTACCGCGGTGGTGACCGCGAATTCGACGCTCGGGTGCGCCGCGACCGCGGCATCGATCTCGCCGAGTTCGATGCGGAAGCCGCGGATCTTCACCTGGAAATCGGCGCGGCCGAGGTACTCCAGTTCACCGTTCGGGGTGTATCGCACCAGATCGCCGGTGCGGTACAGGCGCCCGGGGGCGTACGGGTTCGCCACGAAACGCTCGGCGGTGAGCGCGGGACGGTCGTGGTAGCCGCGGGCCAGCGCGGGGCCCGCCAGACAGAGTTCACCCACGACACCGTCGGGAACGGGGTGCAACCGCGAATCCAGCACCAGCGCAGTGGTTCCCCGGATCGGGGCGCCGATCCGCACCGGGTCGCCCGCCGTCATCGGACCCGACAGGGTTGCCATGATCGTCGACTCGGTGGGCCCGTACGCGTTGAACATCCGGCGGCCGGGTGCCCACTTCTCCACCAGAGACGCATCGCAGGCGTCGCCGCCCACCACGACGGTTCCGAGTTCCGGCAGCAAGTTCGGGTCGAGGGTGGCGAGCGCGGCGGGAGTGACGAAGGCGTGGGTCACCCGCCGGTCGCGGATCCGGGATGCGAGGTCCTCCCCGCCGTACACAGCGGTCGGCACGATCACGAGCGTCGCGCCTGCGGCGAACGCCATCAGCAGTTCGAGAATGGACGCGTCGAAACTCGGTGATGCGAAATGCAGCGTCCGGCTGAGCGGGTCGAGTGCGTATCGCTCCACCTGCTCGGCTGCGAACGTGTCGAGGCCGGCGTGGGTGATGCTGACGCCCTTGGGGATTCCGGTCGATCCGGACGTGTAGATGAGGTAGGCGGGGTGGTCGGCGCGCAACGGCAGCGTCCGGTCGGCGTCGGTGATCGGATCGGCCGACGCGCCCGCACCCAGTTCCGGGTCGTCCACGACGAGCCAGTCGGTGGTTCCGGGCAGGGTCGCCGACGTGTGGGAGTCGGTCAGGCCCAGCGCCGCGCGGGAGTCGGTCAGCATGTGCTCGATGCGATCCGCGGGGTAGTCCGGGTCGACGGGCACGAACGCGGCACCGGTCTTGGCCACCGCCCACACCGCGGTCACGGACAGCGCGGAGCGGGTGAGCGCCACCGCGACCACCGTTTCGGGGCCCGCGCCCCGCTCAAGAAGAACCCGGGCGAGGCGATTCGAGCGGGCATCGAGTTCCGCGTAGGACAGTTCCCCGTCCTCGGTGACCAGCGCCGTGCCGCCCACAGCGGCACCGTCGGCGAGAATCTCTGGAAGCGTGCGACTTCCGGGGTTCCGGATGTCGGTGCGGGTGACGAGAGCGGCGCGTTCGGTGTCGTCGAGAAGGTCGATGTCACCGACCGCGAGGGCGGGTTCCGACACCGCGGCGGCGAGAATCCGGACGAGCCTGCGCCCGAACGCCTCGACGGTCGCGCGGTCGAACAGGTCGGTTGCGAACGTCCACCTGCCCCGGGCGCCGGACCCGTCCGCGTTCTCCGTCACCGACAGTTGCAGGTCGAACTTGGCGATGGCCTCGTCGAGCGGAAGAGCCGCGACGGTCAGTCCGGGGAGGTCGATGCTCGGCGGCGCGACGTCGTCGATCGACAGCACCACCTGGAACAGCGGGTGATGGGCGGTCGAGCGGGCCGGGCTCGCGATCTCCACCAGCCGCTCGAACGGGATGTCGGCGTGCGCGTAGGCGGCGAGGTCGGTGTCGCGGGTCTGCTCGACGAGCGCGCCGAACGTCAGCGCCGGGTCGACCTGTGTGCGCAAGACCAGGGTGTTGACGAACATGCCGACCACGTCGTCGAGTTCGGCCTCCCCGCGGCCGCTGACCGGCGTGCCGACGGCGAGGTCGGTGCTACCGGACAGCCGGGACAGCAACACGGACAGGGCGGTGTGCAGCACCATGAACGGGGTCGCCCGCACGGATCGGGCGAGTGCGGTGACCGCGCCGTACGTCTCGGGGTCGAGGGCGAAGTCGACGGTGTCACCGCGGTGCGACGCGACGTGCGGTCGCGGACGGTCGGTGGGGAGTTCGATCCGTTCCGGCAACCCGGCGAGGGTGTTCGTCCAATAGTTGATCTGCCGGGCGGCGAGCGATCCGGCGTCGCCCTCGTCGCCGAGGACGTCGAGCTTCCACAGGGCGTAGTCGGAATATTGCATGGGCAGCGGTGGCTGCTCGGGTGCGGTGCCCGCCGCGCGGGCGACATACGCGGACATGACGTCCCGGGCCAGGGGTCCCATCGACCAGCCGTCGGCGCTGATGTGGTGGGTCACCAGAACCAGCACGTGCTCGTCCGGCGTGACGCGGAGCAGGGCCACGCGCAGCGGAACGTTCGCCGTCACGTCGAAGCCACGGGTCACGAGGTCTTCGACGGCGAACGGAAGTTCCTGCTCCGTGGTCGGGGCCGGCGCCAGGTCAGCGGTGGTCCTGTCGAGCACCACCTGGTGCGGTCCGTCGGCGGAATCGGGGTAGACGGTGCGCAGGACCTCGTGACGCGCGATGACGTCGCCGACGGCCGCGCCGAGCGCGTCGACGTCGAGCTCTCCGGTGAGCCGCAGCGCGGCGGCGATGTTGTAGGCGCCGGACGTCGTGTCGAAACGGTTGAGGAACCACATCCGGTACTGCGCCGGAGACAACGGCAGCCGCGACGGGCGCCTGCCGGCGACGAGGGCGGGACGGGTGTGCCCGGGATCCGCGGTCGACGCTGCCGCGAGAGCGCGGACGGTGGGAGCATCGAACAACTCCCGAACACCGAGCGCGGAACCCAGTTCGGCGTTGATCCGGGCGACCGCCCGGGTGGCGGTCAACGAGTTGCCGCCGAGGTCGAAGTAGTTGTCGGTGGCGCCGACGTCCGTGACGCCGAGGACGTCGGCGAAGATCCGGGCGACGGCGATCTCCGCGGCCGTCGCCGGCGGTTCGAATGTGGCGGTCGCGAGTGCGGGCTCGGGCAGTGCCCGGCGATCGAGTTTGCCGTTGGGACCCAGGGGCAGCGCGTCGAGGAGGACGAACGCCGACGGCACCATGTAGGAGGGCAACTCCGCAGCCGCGTGAGCGGACAGCCGCTCGGGGTCCGCGGTGCTTCCGGACCGGAGAGCGACGTAGCCGATGAGCCGTTCGGCAGAACCTTCCCCGCGCACCAGGACGGCCGCCTGCGCCACGTCGGGATGGTTCAGGAGTACGGCCTCGATCTCGCCGAGTTCGAGTCGCTGTCCACGCAGCTTCACCTGGAAGTCGGTGCGGCCCAGATACTCCAGCTCCCCGCCGTCGGTCCAGCGCACCAGGTCGCCGGTCCGGTACAGGCGGGCACCGCCTGCGGAGAACGGATCGGCCACGAACCGGTCGGATGTCAGATCGGGGCGGCCCACGTACCCGCGGGCGAGTTGGGTGCCGGCCAGATACAGTTCGCCGGGAGCACCGACGGGCACCGGGCGGAGCCGGGAGTCGAGGACGTACACCCGGGTGTTCCACACCGGCGCACCGATCGGCACCGGACCGGTCGCGGACGGATCGGTGCGGTGGAACGTCACGTCCACCGCGGCCTCGGTCGGCCCGTACAGGTTGTGCAACGCGGCACCGAACCGGCGGTGGAAGCGCGTGACGGTGGTCCGCGGGAGCGCCTCACCGCTGGCGAAGACCTGCCGCACGCTCGTGCAGAGCGCGGTGTCGGCGTGTTCGAGGAACACGTCGAGCATGGAGGGGACGAAGTGCAGCGTCGTGACACCCTCGTCGTGGATCAGCCGGGACAGGTAGTGCGGGTCCCGGTGCCCGTCGTGCTCGGCGATCACGGTGCGGGCACCGGTCAGCAACGGCCAGAACAATTCCCACACGGATACGTCGAACGTGGCCGGGGTCTTGTGGAGCACCACGTCGTGCGCTTCGAGGGGGTAGCTGTCCTGCATCCACAGCAGCCGGTTGACGATCGCGGCGTGCGACACCGCCACACCCTTCGGGCGTCCCGTCGAACCCGACGTATAGATCACGTACGCGGGGTGGCCGGGGCGCAGCGGCGCGAGACGCTCCGCGTCGGACAGCGGTGTCGTCGCGACGGTGGACAGGTCGAGCCGGTCCACCCGCACCGTGCGCAGGCCGTCGGGGACGACCCCGGTGTCGGCCGCGGTCGCGAGCACCAGCGCAGGGCGGGCGCTGCCGACTACGTGGGCGATGCGGGCCTGCGGATGGTCGGGGTCGACGGGCAGGTAGGCCCCGCCCGCGCGGACGACGGCGTGGAGGGTGACGAGCTGATCGAGCGACCGGCGCAGCGTGACGGCCACGATGGATTCGGGGCCCACCCCCTGCGAGATCAGATGGCGAGCAGTGGCGTTCGCCCGGCAGTCGAACTCGGTGTACGACAGCGTCTCCTGCCCGACCGTGACCGCCGCCGCGTCGGGTGTGCGGAGCGCGGCGTCGCCCAGGAGATCGACGAGGGTGAGGGCGTCGATCGCGTGATCGGTCGCGTTCCACGCCTGCAGGGTGCGAGCGCGTTCGGCGTCCCCGAGTAGATCGACGGCACCGACCGGGGTGTGCGGCCGGGTCATCGCCGTCAGCACCTGCGCGAACCGCTCCGAGACCCGCCGGGCGTCGGCCGCGCCGAACGCGTCCGCCGAGTACTCCAGCGTGAGATGCAGTTCCGGCTCCAGCACCGTGACGAGCGCGAGGGGGTAGTGGGTGGCGTCGGTGACGTCGATTCCGCGGATCCGCAGCCCGTCGATGTCGGTGTCGGGGTCCAGTGCCGAGCGGTCGACGGGGTACGACTCGAACACGGTGAGCGTGTCGAACACGCTGCCCGGACCGGCGACCGACTGGATCTCGGTGAGACCGACGTGGTGCCGGTCGAGCAGCCGCACCTGCTCGTCCTGCAGCCGGCGCAGGAGCGACGACACGGGTTCGTCCGGATCGAGGCGCAGACGGACGGGAACGGTGTTGATGAACAACCCGAGCGTCTCCTCGACGCCGGGGAGGTCGGCCGGGCGTCCGGAGACGGTGGCGCCGAACACCACGTCGTCACGGGACAGCAATCCGCCCAGCAGGATTCCCCACGCGGCCTGAATCACCGTGTTGACGGTGACGCCGTGCTCGCGGGCGATGCGGACTAGCTGTTCGGCCACCTCCGCCGTGACCGGGATGTCGACGTCCCGGGGAGTCGACCCCTGGCCGGTGTGCTGCGGGGCGAGGACGGTCGGTTCGGTGGCTCCCTCGAGGGCGGCGGCCCAGTCGTCGAGCGCGCCGGCGCGGTCCTGTCCGGCGAGCCACGACAGGTACCGGCGGTAGGGGCGCGCGGGTGCCGCGATCGGCGCGTCCGGCGCGTACAGCAGCAGGAAGTCCTTGACGAACAGCGGCATCGACCAGCCGTCGAACAGGATGTGGTGGTTGGTGATCACCAGCGTCGACCGGTCGCCGGAATGTGCCAGCACGAATCGCAGGAGCGGTGGTGCCGCCATGTCGAACCGCGTCGCGCGCTCGGCGGCGACGAGTTCGTCCAATCCGCCGGACTCCTGCACGTGGGCCTCGCGCCACGGCACGGTCACCGAATCGAGGACCAACTGGGCTGGGACGCCGTCGGTGTCGTAGACGAACGCGGTCCGCAGCGCCGCGTGCCGATCCAGCAGGCGCTGCGCCGCGCGGTGCAACCGGCTCGCGTCGACGTCGCCACCGAGGTCCAGCACGATCTGCGCGGTGTACACGTCCACCGCGCCGGCCGAGAGCCCGGCGTGGAACAGCAGACCCGACTGCAGCGGCGACAGCGACCAGATGTCGTCGAGCGGGCCGTAACTGTTCTCCCACAGCTCGATCCGCTCCTGGTCCACGGACACCAGCGGAACGTCGGACGGGGTCAGTCCGGCGGGCCCCGCACGCCGCACGTACGAAGCCAGCGCCTCGAGCGCCGTCCGCCACAGTTCCGCCAACCGCTCGACGTCGGACGCGGTGAGCACACCGGACGGGAAGTCGAACGTAGCGGACAGCCTGCCGTCGTCGCCGACCGACGCATTGATGTCGAGGACGAAGGCGGTCGACAGTCCGGCGCCGCTGAACGCGTTGACGTCGATCCGGGTGGCGTCGGGAATCCACCCGTTCTCGCGCACCGCGTCCGGGAGGTCGCCGGCGCCGACGCGTCCGAGGTAGTTGAAGCTGACCTGCGGCGAGGGCAGGGAGTTCAGGATCTCGGCACTGTCGTCGCGGAGGTGGCGTAGAAGCCCGAAACCGGTGCCGTTCCCGGGAATACGACGCAGCTGCTCCTTGACCGTCTTCACGGCCCGCCCGACGGCAGGCCCGCCGGCCAGTGCATCCGCGATATCGAGCGCGCCCAGTGCGATCCGGGCCGGGTAGGCGGTGGTGAACCAGCCGACGGTGCGCGACAGGTCGGCGCCGGGCACGAGGGCCTCGTCGCGGCCGTGGCCCTCGAGGGACAGCAGTAGCGTGCGGTCGCCGCCCCACGCGGCGAACGCGAGACCGAGTGCCGTCACGAGGCCGTCGGTCACGCTCCCGCGGAACGCGGTCGGCAGGGTCGTGAGGAGGTCGGCGGTGACGTCGGGTCCGATCTCGGCGGACACCCGGCCGGTGGTCGCGCCGGTGTCGACGGCGGGATCGAGCGGACGGGAACCGAGTGCCGGAACGGGGCCGTCGAGAATGGACCGCCAGACGTCGAGTTCGGCGGTCACCGAGTCGGTTTCGGCCGTCTCGACGAGGGCATGGGCCCAGCGGCGGGCCGACGTCGCGACGGGCGGCAGTTCGGGGGCACGGTCGGCGGCCACCTGCGCCCAGGCCGTCGCAAAGTCCGGCACGAGGATCCGCCAGGACACGCCGTCGACCACTAGGTGATGGGCCACCACCAGGAGTACGCCGCGCGCATCGACGGGGTCGATCCACACCAACTGCAGCATCACACCCGCGGCCGTGTCGAGACGGTCTGCCGCGGCCCGGCACTCGGTGTCGAGCACGACGTCGAATTGCTCGGTGCCGGGCCGGTATTCGGTACGTACGTATGTGACGGCGCTGTCGGCGCTCACGGATCCGGCCGGCTCGACCATCAGTTCCCGGCCGTCCGCCGGGAGGTGGGAGCGCAACGCGTCGTGGTGGTCGAGGATCGCGGCGACGGTCCGGTGCAGCCGTGGCAGGTCGAGGTCGGCGGGCGCCGTCAGCGTCACGGCCTGATAGAAGGCATCGAGGTTGGTACGGTTGCCGCGGCTGCGACCGAGGACATCGCGGCCGATCGGCGTGAGGGGCAGGACGCCTACTCCCCCGCCGGGCAGCTCGGGCAGACGCGACTTCTGCGCCGCCGCGAGGTCGACCGCGACCTCGGCGAGGCCGGCAACGGTCTTGCGTTCGAACACGTCCCGCGGGGTGAACACCACACCGGCGGCCTTGGCCCGCGACACCAGCTGGATCGCGACGATGCTGTCGCCGCCGAGCGCGAAGAAGGAGTCGTCGACGCCCACGGCCTCGACGTGCAGCACCTCGGCCACCGCGTCGGCGACGATCTGCTCGATCGGCGTCGACGGTGCGCGGAACGGCGTTGCGGTGATGTCGAATTCGGGTGCGGGCAGTGCGTTGCGGTCCACCTTGCCCGCCGGTGTCAGCGGAATGGTGTCGAGCGGCACCGTCAGCGACGGCACCATGTGCGCCGGGAGGAATTCACCGGCGAACGCGGCCAGCGCGGCGGGATCGAAACGGTGATCCGGCCGGATTCGCACGTACGACACCAGCACCGGCGTGCCACCGTCACGTTCGTGCACGGCGGACACAGCGAAGTCCACCGACTCGTGTGCCGACAGCACCGCGTCGATCTCGCCGAGTTCGATGCGCAGTCCCCGCAGTTGCACCTGGAAGTCGCTGCGCCCCACGTACTCGAGCACGGGACTGTCGCCGCGGCTCCATCGCACGAGGTCGCCGGTGCGGTACAGGCGGTCGCCCGTGGCCGCGGGGAACGGGTCGGCGACGAAACGGGACGCCGTCAGCCCGGACCGGCCGTGATACCCCTCGGCGAGTCCGGGGCCGCCGAGATACAGCTCTCCCGTCACTCCGCGCGGCACCGGCCGCAGCCAGCGGTCCAGGATGAGTGCGCGTGCACCCTGCATCGGACCGCCGATGGTGATCGCCGCGGGGTCGGTCTGCGGACCCGTCATGGTGATGACGATCGTCGACTCGGTGGGGCCGTAGCTGTTGTACAGGCGGCAGCGGCCGCCGAAACGCTCGACGAGATCCGGCGGGCACACGTCGCCGCCGACCACCACGGCCTCGAGCGAGTCGAGACCGGTGGCGTCCACGGTGCCCAGAACCGCGGGCGCACTGATGATGTGGGTGACCCGCTGAGAACGGAGCAGTGCCGCGAGGTCGTCGCCGCCGTAGACGTCGGCAGGTGCGATCACCATCGCCGCGCCCGCACTGAACGCCTGCACCATCTCGAACACGGACGCGTCGAAGCTCGACGAGGAGAAGCGCAGCACCCGCGAGTGGCGGGTCACACCAAGTTCGGGCCGGGCCGACGCGGCGAACGTGGCCAGTCCGGTGTGCGTGACCACCACACCCTTCGGCGTACCCGTGGAGCCGGACGTGTAGATCATGTACGCCGGATGCTGCGGCATCAGCTTTGCCGGACGGTCGGCGTCCGTCACCGGCGCGACCGCCATGTGCGCGCACGCCGATGCCAGGGCGGGGTCGTCGAGGGCGAGCCAGTCGACGTCGGTTCCCGCGAGCACGTCGCGGTGCGCCGTCGCCGTCAGCCCCAGGGTCACCCCGGAATCGGACAGCATGTGCGCGATGCGCTCGGCCGGGTAGGCCGGGTCGACGGGGACGAAGGCGGCGCCCGACTTCGCCGCGGCCCACACCGCCACCACGGAGTCGACGGACCGGGTGAACGACACGGCCACGAAGTGGCCCGGGCCCACCCCGCGGTCCAGCAGCAGCCGTGCGAGCGCGGTGCTGCGCTCGTCGAGTTCGCGGTAGCCGATCGTGCTGTCGCCGAGGATCAGCGCCGTGCCGTCCGGGTTCGCGCGGACACCCGCCGCGAACAGGTCGGCCAGCAGTGCCGGGCCGGGTGCCTGCGGGCCGGCCGCGGGCACGAGTTGGGCGTGCTCGTCCGCGGTCAGCACGTCCAGGGCGGCGACCTTTGCGCCCGGGTCCGCGTCGGCGAACCGCGCCAGCAGGTCGAGGAAACGCGCGTGGTGCCCGGCGAGCTCCCCGTCGCCGTACAGGGCCGGGTTCGCCTCGAAATCGATGCGCGACGAACTCCCCGCGACACTCGGGTAGAGGTTGACGGAGAGGTCCTCGACGGGTCCGGTCGACAGCACGTGGAACTGTCCGGTGAGCTCGCCGAGGGTGATCTCGGAGTGGTAGTTCATGATGTTGATCGCGGGCCCGAAGAAGCCTCGCTGATCCCGGGCGGCGCCGGCGTCGCGCCGGATGTCCTCGCTGCGGTACCGCTGGTGCCGGAGCGCGCCGGTGAGTTCGAGCTGGACGGCGGAGACCAGCGCGGCGACCGTCGTGTCCGGGGTGATCGACACCCGCAGCGGCACCACGTTGGACACCATGCCGCCCGACCGGCGCAGCACCGCGTTGGTGCGGGCCGACACGGGCAGGCTGAGAACGACGTCGTCGGAACCCGTCATCCGGGCGACGAACGCGGCGGTCGCCGCCACGGCGACGGCGGCGAAGGCGGAGTCGAGACGCTCGACGGCCCCATCCACCGCCCGGGCGATGCCGGTGGGCACCGGCCCGCCGTGCCATCGCGACCGGGCCTGCGCCGGGGCACTGCGGCCCGCGAGCCCGGTCGGCGCGGGAAGGTCCCGGGAGCGGGTGGCCCAGTAGTCGCGGTCGGAGAGGAACCGGGACGAACCGCGGTACACGTCCTCGGCGGCCGAGACGTCCCGGAGGTCGCCCGCCACCGACACCGCGGGTTCCACGCCCCGGACCTCGGCGGTGTACAGCTCGGCGGCCCGGTTCATGAACTTCATCGCGCCGTACCCGTCGAGCGCGATGTGGTGGATGCGGCAGTACCAGAGGTGGTGGTGCTCGCCGATCTGCAGCGTGGCGCCGCGGATCAGCCGGTCCGAGAGCAGGTCGAGCGGGGCGGTGTAGTCGGCGCGCATCCAGTGCAGGGCGGCGGTGTGGGGGTCCGGCTCGGTCCGGAAGTCGTGATGCTCCACCCCGTCGTCGAGGGTGAAGTCGACCGTCTGGAGCGGCTCGCCGTCGACCTCGACGATGCGGAGCATGCCGCTGCCGATCTCGCGGGCAGCGGCCTGACCTGCACGTCGCAGGGCGTCGACATTCAGTTCGCCCTCGATGTCGACGTATTGCGCGATCGTGATCGGCACGTCGCCCATGAGGTGCTGGGCGAACCAGATCCCGCGCTGAGCGGCGGTCAGTGCGAAGGGGCGCGCAGCGTCGTCGCTGCCACTGGTCTCGGTGCGGGCGGGGCTACCAGCCGCGAATTCTGCCGGTTCCAAGGGTCGTTCTCTTATCTGCTGGGAGCAGCGGGTGACGACTCGTGCTCCGGGGACCGACTACGGAAAAGCTCTAGTTAGGTTTGGGTAACCTATGGATTTGACTAAGGAAGAGTCGCATAACCTACCGCGGTGGTCAAATTTTCGGACAAAACAGACCGGGGGGATCGTTTCCCGTTCGCGTGTCCCGGCAACCCTCGTCATTGACCGGAACTGGGACGCCGCAACCACTACCCTCGGGCGCATGGCTATCGGGGTGAAGGTCCGAAGGTTCTCCAAGATCGCACCGCTACTGCTCGCCGGTGCACTCGCGGCCGCGGTGCCGGGGCATGCCGCAGCCGAACCCGTACGAGGTCCGGACGTGGCGTCGTGGCAACACCCGGGCGGGTCGCCGATCGACTGGTTCTCCGTCCGCAACGCAGGCCACGACTTCGCGATGGTGAAGGCCACCGAGAGCCTCAACTACGTCAATCCGTACTTCGTCCAGGACTGCCTCGCCATGCGCGTCGCCGGGGTCGCCCGCGGCGCCTACCACTACGCGGACCCCACCCAGTCTCCCGAAGCGCAGGCCGCCTTCTACTCGACCGTGGTCCTGGGTATCAACGGTCCGGGTGACATGCCCCCGGTCCTCGACATCGAGCACTCCGCCGGGCTGCCGCCCGCCGCGCTGATCGACTGGACGCACCGCTACCTCAACACGGTCCAATCGCTCACCGGCCGTCAGCCGATCATCTACACGTACCCGACCTTCTGGCGGACGGCGATGGCGAACACCAACGAGTTCGCCGGATACCCCCTGTGGATCGCCGACTACAACGGTCAGAACACGCCCGGTCCCCTCCCCGGCGGCTGGAGCAACTGGACGTTCTGGCAGTACACCAGCACCGGTCGCATCCCCGGCGTCAACGGCGACGTCGACCTCAACGTCTACAGCGGGGCGCAGGGCGACTTCGCGCGGTACTCCAACAGCGCGTCCCCCTTCGGTAGCTGACGGCCGACGGGCGCGATCAGCGGCAGGCCGGATTTCCGGGGAACGGGGTAACGCCCGCGCGGCAGCCGACGTCGGTCACGGCGGTCAGCCGCTCGACCGGTTCGCGGATCTCGAGCGCCGGCAGGAGGCCGTCGTTCAGGAGGGCGTTCTTCGTCGCGGGTGCCGTGGCGCGCGCATCCAGCGTTCCGCGTGCTCGCGCGAAGTTGACGAGTTCGTCGTACACCATCGACAACGCAGCCTCGGTCGTCTGGTCTTCCGGGTTCAGGCCGGCGAAGTCCACACCCGTCTCGTATTCGTGGCGGACCGCGTGCGGACCCTGATCGCAGGTGGGCTGATTCAGGTCGATGCGGAAGTCCTGCCCGGCGGGACCCGGCGGGGTGATCGTGCCGGCGTCGGTGCACACGTGGTGCGAGATGCGGTCACCGAGAGCGTGAAGGTAGATGCCGGTCCGGGCGTTCCAGGAATTCTCGCCGATCCACGAGTCGAACTGTGACGACAGGACGTTGTCGGTGATGACCTGCTGCCCGGTCATGTTCGTGAACGGGATGGCGGCCGGCGTCTCGAGACTGTACGTGCCGTTGATCGGGACCGGGTTCGCGTCTCCGTAACACGTTGCGCCCGTGCCATAGTCGCCGTTAACGGAGAGATTCGTGAAACCTCCCGTGCACAACGGCGCGTTGCTTCCCGGACCGGCCATGGCCCACGTCCGCAGGTGCGTGAGCATGATCTCGTGCCGCGGATCGTCGACGTTCGGTTGTAACCCGTTGGGCAGCGGATCCGCCGGCCCGCGCAACGTGGGCAGGAAGTGGAAGAGGAACCCGCCGGTGTCGAAGTGCGTGCGCACCAGGCCGCTGATGTCCTTGGTGGTCAGCGCGTCGGCGCCGGGGGCAGGCCGGCCGAAGAGGTCGCGTGGGACGAACGTGCCGAGGTCGGTCGCCTCGTCGTACGCCGCGATCCAGTACGCATCCTGTTCGGAGAAGCCGACAGTGCGGGCGATGATGTACGTCGAGTCCGAGTGCACGAGACTCCGTCCGCCGAGCGGGCGGCGCAACGTGAACCCGTAGCGGAGGAACGCCTCGGCGCCGCAGATCGGCGAGTTGGGATCGTCGAGTAGACATTCGGGGGGCAGTGGTGCGCAATTGTGCGGCGGGGCACCGTCCTCGGTGTAGCAAATATCCTCGGCAAATCCGTACACCGGTGGCGGTGACACGACGAAAGCGGCCGCGGTGAGCGTCAGCGCCACGAGGGTTCCACCGGCTCTTCGAGCGAATCTTCTCATCGAGGTGCACCTTTCGGTGAGGACGAGTATTCCCACATTAACACCGGGGAATACGCGCGCGGACCGGATTCGACGTGGGGTCGAAATCATCACCACCCGTGAAAGTTTCAGGACCCGATTCCACGTTCCGCCCACACCAGCCATTTGTCGTTCACTGCACTCGTCAGGTCGATGTCGTGAAAGCGGGCGAGCAGCAAGGTCTGGCAGAACACGTCGGCGACTTCGTGCCGGAAAGCCTCGTCCAGTTCTTCCGGTGATCGTCCTTTCTCCCGTGCCTGGCCTGTCATCATCAGAAAGGCCTGGGTCAGCTCGCCGACCTCTTCCTGCAACTTCAGAAGGAACCACGTTGCATCACGCTCGATGTCGAACCTCGCGGCATATACCTGTGAGAGCGCATCTGAAAACTCGAGGTAATCGGCGTGTGACTGGTGAGGAATGGGTGAACTCCTGGTAGGTCAGTAGGTG